>JBBQWQ010000004.1:0-220479 GCA_038210445.1 Polyangiales bacterium | reverse complement strand
TGCGGCGCTTGATGCAGTCGTCCAAACGCTCCCGCCTCGAAACTCTCCTCCAAGCATTGGACGCCGCTACCTACCCGCACCACAGGCGGCTCGCGTAGCCCGCTCTCCGCGCGGCGCCCCACCTCGCCGCACGGCGATCGGCCACACCGGATACCCATGTCCCCCCCCCGGCCCCCCCGCTCCGCGCGCTCCGCGGGAGGGGACCCCGGACAGAGACGGGCGGCAGGGTGGGGCGTCGCAGCGGGGGCGGGCGTACGTGGACGCCGCCTTCCATACCGCCCACCTCAATGCGGCGCTTGATGCAGTCGTCCAAACGCTCCCGCCTCGAAACTCTCCTCCAAGCATTGGACGCCGCTACCTACCCCCATCAAAGGCGGCTCGCGTAGCCCGCTGTAGGGCCGCGCGGCGCCCCACCTCGCCGCACGGCGATCGGCCACACCGGATACCTAGGTCCCCCCCCCCGCGCCCCGCTCGGCTACCCGCAAACCCAGGTCAGTCGTCGTCGTCGACAGCGTCGAGGGCATCGAGCTCCACCGGATCGTGGGCGCAGAAGAGCTTCACGTTGCCGCCCTTCTTGAGCTCGTGGAGGCGTTGATGGTTGCCTCGGATCTTCGTGCGGTCGATGGCCATGGTGTCCTCGAAGAAGCCGAGGAGCGACGGGCGGCCATCGTCGGCCTCGCGCTCCACCGAGCTCCGATGAAAGTAGGCATCACCGGCGTGCACGTAGGCGCCATCGGGCGCGTCGATGGCCACGCATGCATGGCCCCGCGTATGCCCCGAGAGCGGAAGGAGCAAAAACTCCGGCGGCAAACCCTGGAGCTCGCGCACGCACGAGAAGCCTCGCCAGGGCTCGCCCTTGGGCTCGTAGAGCGCAAAATCGGGCCCGTGCGCCCACTGGCAGGGCCGGTAGCGGTTGCGTTCGGCGAAAGTCTTCCGCGCCATGGCGGCGGCGTGCTCGCCCGCCAGCACATGCACCTTGGCCTCGGGAAAATCCGGCAGGCCACCCGCGTGGTCCACGTCCATGTGGGTGAGGATGATGTGCCGCACGTCTTCTGCGCGAAAACCCTTCGACGCCACGAAGCGCACCGCGCATTCGCTCGCGTCGAGCTTGGGGGAAACGAAGGTAACGAACTCGAGGCCCAGACGATCTGCGCCATCCTGGCAATCGGCCAGGCCCATGCCAGTGTCGACCAGCACCAAGCCGTGTGCGGCGGTCTCGATGAGAAGGCAATGGCACACCAGGCGCCCGCGTTCGAAGTAGCTCCCATCGCCGTTGAGCAAGCGCCGACCCACCGGACACATGGTGCCGGCGTTGAAGTGATGCACTTTCACGATGCCTCCGCGACCAGCTCGCGGCTGTCGGTCACGATGTGGGCCACTGCTACATCGTAGGCGGCGGCCGGCACCTCGGCCAGGAGCTGATAATCGTACACCACGGCCACCGTGACCGCCTGCGCATGCAGCGGCAACGTGCGATCGTAGAATCCGCCGCCGTAGCCCAGGCGAAAGCCGCGGACGTCGACGCCGAGCGCCGGCACCACGATGGCGTCGAGGTCGGTGGCGAGCTCGGCCTCTGGCGGTGGCTCGGCGAATCCGAAGCCCCGCTCCTCGAGCGCGCTCAGGTCGGGCACGTAGCGAAAGCTCATCTCCCGCGTCTCCGGGTCGATGACCGGATAGGCCACCTTGGCGCCGCGCTCGCGCAGCACCGCATCGAAGCCGCGCAGGTCGACCTCGTGCCGCGCCTCGATGGGCCAAAAGAGGGCCACCCGGCGCTTGCCTTCGAGGGCGGCGTGCGCCGCGAGCCGCTCGCAAATCTTCCGCGAACGCGCGGCGCAAGCCTCCGCCGGCGCGGTGTTGCGCAGGCCGCGGATGCGCTTGCGAAGCTCGGCCTTCACCTTGCGGAGGATGGCATCGTCGGGGAGCAGGCTGTTCATCGGCCCTGGCCCGCGGCGGCGTGCACTACGGCTTCGCCTTCCACCGAGGCGTCCCAGTTGGTGACGATGAGCTCGCGGGTGTCGCCGCGTTTGGTGATGTCGGAGTTGATGGAGCGTCGCACGTTCACCACCCGCCTCCAGAAGCTCTTGTAGAGCTCTTCCGTCTCTTTGGTGTCGTGGTTGGAAAGCATGGCTTTTACACCCTTCTTGGCCAGGCGTGCCAGCTCGCTCGAGAGCTTTACCTGGTCTTTGGGGCCGAAGCCGGCCATGGAGTATGCGGTGAACTGCGCGGTGCGCGAGAGCGGCACGTAGGGCGGGTCGAGGTACACGAAGTCGCCGCGCTTGGCGCGCTTGGTGACGGTGCGGTAGTCGCCGGTGACCAGCTCCACCCCCGCCAGCGCGCGTGAAGCAGCTTCCAGCCCCTCTTCGTCGACGATCTTGGGGTTCTTGTAGGTGCCGAAGGGCACGTTGAACTGCCCCTTGGAGTTCACCCGCCACAGGCCGTTGAAGCAGGTCTTGTTGAGGAACAGGAGCCGCGCGCCGCGGGCGGCGTCTTTGAGGTTCGAAGGATCCTGGGCTCGGGTCTCGTAGAAGAGGTCGCGATCGTAGCGATACTTCTGCAAGGCGCGCACCAGCCCGGGCAAATCGTCGCGCAGGGCCCGGTAGCAGGCCATGAGGTCTTCGTTCTGGTCGCACAGGATGGCGCGCTCGAAAGGCCGCGGCGTGTGGCCGGCGAGGGCGAAGAACACCGCCGCGCCGCCGCAGAACGGCTCGATGTAGGTCCCGATAGACGCTGGCACGTGCGAGAGCAGCTCGCTGCGGAGCTTGCCCTTGCCGCCCGCCCATTTGACGACTGGCCGAATCACCTAGGCCTCGTGGTAGCCGAAAGCCGCGGCCGTGGGCAACAGAGCGGCACGAAAAACCGCGGTTTCATCGTCCGGGACCCGGCGCCGAATCGGTCGGCATGGCGCCGTCCCGGCCCTGCTCGGGGGCGCCTGCGTCGAGGGGCTCGCCGAGCAGAGCCGCCAGGCGACTGGCATCCACCTGGAATGTGGCATCTGCGTGGCCGTATCGTGCATAATACATATTATCTTTGCGGGCGCCGACGGAGAGCTTCACCTGCCGGGGTCCGCCAACGCCTGGGGCGGGTACGCGATCGCGGGCGAGCTCGACGGTCCACTCCACCGGCTTGTCGAAGCCCTCGCCGGGGCGCGCGGGGCCCAGATGAACCACGTCGTCGGCGCGGAAAGTACGGAGCGCCACCCAGGCCTGCGCGGTAGAGACGCCGGCGTCCTCGAAGAGCTCGGTGCGCACGCCGTCTTTGCGGCGCGTGGCCGAGACGATGCCCGCGTCATCGGGGATGAGCACCCGGTCGAGGTAGATGCGTCGGAGGGCGCGCCCCACGTCTTCCGGCGCCGCGAAGAATGTCCCGCCGTCTACCTGCGCGGCCACGTAGCCAGGCAGGAGCGCAGGGCCCACCGCCAGGCGCGCCGCCGGCCTGCCGGCAAACCCAAGCGTCACCGAACATCGATTTTCCGCCGACAGCGGGATGGCCCCGTGAAACCACAGATCGGCGCGCAAGCGGCGAAGCGTATCGAGCAGCTCGAGCACCCGCGCGTTGTCGACCACGAACGTGGTCTTGCCGGTTCCGACCCAGGTGCCGTGCGCGAGCGTGAGCTCCTGCGGCGTGCCGCAGTCGAGGGTGATGCCGGTGGGCCCAGCGCCCAGATCCCACACTGCGCTCGGCCGATACGCCTCAGGGCCCGGGAACGCCAGCGACACCAGGGTGGGCGCCACCGCGAGCACTGCACCGTCGGCCGCGCGCTTGGCGTACACCTGCGCGCCCTCGGCGTACACGTCGAGGTGCTCGGTTCGCTTGCCTTCTCCGCGGTGGAGGTCCAGCGAAAAGAGCGGCGCGCCCAGCGTGGGCGCCGGCGACATGCGTGTACCTTGCACCTTGAAGAGCTCGAGCAAGAGACGCGAGAAGGTTTCGGCCTCGCCGGGCGACAGGTCTCGGTCTTCCGGCGCGCGCAGCCGGTAGCCCGTGCCCTTACGCGCCAGATCAAGGCGCTTGCCCGGCGCGGCGCTGGCGAAGTCTTCGAGCTCATCCGGGCGCATGCCGAAGAGCCCGCGGTCGGCCAGGGTGTCGCCCTCGATGCCCAGATTCTCCAGGGCCACGCGGGGCACGCAGGCGCCCACCGGGAGCGGCGTCTTGCGGAAGAACACCACCTGCTCCGGATGCCCCGGGCACGGCCCGCCGATGAGCAGCTCTGCGGGCGGCTGCGCAGGAGCGATGGGCGTCATGTGCACCAGGTACGAGGGGTCGCGGGTGAGTGCGGTGGCCTCGTCCACCGTGAGGAACGACTCCGCGCGCAGATCGGCCAGCGCCAGCCACAGGCGGTCGATGGTGGTGCGCGACGCACGGAGGTTCGGTCCTTCGATGCGAAACGACAGATCGTCGATGCGCTTGAGCGAGAGCGTGCGCGGCCCGTTCTGGATGGTCAGCGCGTCGAGCGCCACCGAAAGGTACGGCACCAGCGTCTTCTCCCGGTACACGTCGGCGCTCCGCGTGACGTCGGTGACGAAGTCGCGCGCCACCACCACCGGCTTGCCATCGATGCGAAAGTACGCGGCGCCTTCCGGCGTGGGCGCCGGGCCCCCAAGCACGAAGCGCGTGGTGACCTTGCCCATGGTCACCTCGCCCACCAGGCGCTCCGCACCGAAGTCGCTGGGCTCGCTCTCCAGCCTGCGCACCGGGTTCGAGTGCTCGAGCACGGAGAGCAGCTGATCGAGGGCGGCCGCGTCGATATCGGCGTTCACCGGCGAGGTGACGCGAAAGTCGAGCTCGCCGGCCTCGGCCCCCGCGTCGCGCACCAGCACCAGCGTGGTGCCGTTCTGGCGCAGCTCAATGCGCGAGATCTCCGCCCGCCGCCACACCGGGAAAAGGTGCAGCGAGCGCGCGTTCTTCTCCACGTCGGAAACGGAGCCACGGTCCACGAACCAGGCGTAGAGAGAGAGAGCCACCGCGAGCACCACGAGCAAAGCCGGCACCGCGAAGCGACGGGCCTTCATTTGCGCTTCTTTTCGCCCTTCGCCTTGGGCTTGCTCGGCGCCGGGGGCGAGTCGTCTTCTTCAGCCTCTTTCGCCACCCGCGCCGGCGCCTTTGCGCCTTTCGAAACATAGGCAGCGCGCTCGCCGCTCCGGCGCAGGAAGAACACCACCAGACCCAAAAGGACCGCAGCCAAGGGAATGTACGCGAGGACAAACCGTTGGATCTCTCCGCGCGAGCCCTCGGTGATGCGAATGCCGGCGGCCACTTTTTGGTGGTCGGGTACGTCGAGCACCTGCGGCTTGGCCGAGAGCCAAGCGATGGCGTTCTCGACCAACATGGCCATTCCGCGGCCGTCGCCGTCGACCCGCCAATGGGTGGGCAAGAGCGCGCTGCGGGTGCCGATGACCACCACCCGCGGCCCGTGGGCAGCAGAAGGCGCGAGCTTGGGTCGCTCGCTGGCCATGGCGAGCACCAGCGGTCCGGGGATGTCGCCGCTCTTCTTCGCGGGCGCGGAAGTCCACTCGGCGGCGCCCACCACGTTCACCACGCCGTAGGCCTCGGCGCTGGTGGCGAGCAAGTCTACCGGGACTGCGTTCCCCTCGCCGGGCACCCGGTGAAGCGAGCGCGCGAAGTGCACGATGGTCTTTGGCGCCAGGCGGGCGCGGCCGGCCTCGACCACCAGGGGCTGCGTCACCGCGTGCGGGCGCGCCACGGCATCGAAGCGGATGCCCGCCGACTCCGGGTAGAATGCACGCTCCGCGGTCTCGAACACCAGATCCTCTTCGAGACCAATGCCGAAGGGCGCCAGCGCCTCACCCAGGCCCGAGCGCATGAGGCCGGTGTCGGTGTCGGCGTTCAGGGGGCCCACCGCGAAGAGCGCGTTGCCGCCGGAGAGCAAGTAGGTGCGGAGGCGCGTCTCCTCTTCCTTGGTGAAGGCCCCCTGGGGGCCGGGCACAATCGCCACCTGGCAACCCTTGAACGGCTCGTGGGCGCCGGGCGCGGTGGTGTCGACCGAGACGACCTCGTAGTTGTCTTTCTCCAGGAGATCCTGAAGAAAGCCGATGCCATCGGCGCTGCCGTCTTTCAAGTCGCGCTCGCCGTGGCCGGTGACGAAGCAGAGCTTGGGCTTGTCGCCGCCGAGCACGTTGCGCAGGGCGCCGGTGAGTGCTCGCTCTTCGCGCGGCTTGGCCCGGGGATCGTCGGCGTTCTCGACCTCGACCAGGTCCGAGGGGCTGATGAACCAGTGGCGATCGTCGCGCGAGACCACGATCACTGCGTCCGACACCACCGAGCTGCCGATGGTGCGCCCAGCGTCCATTTTGAAGCGCTTTTTGACGTCGGCGAAACCAGCCGGGTTCTTGTCGGGATCGATGTAGTGTACCTCTATTTTTGTGGTCTCCGCCTGGTAGGCCACGAGCATCTGCTTGACGCTCTCCTTCAGCGGATCGCCCCCCGAGAAGAGCACCCACACGTGCACGGTCTCCGGGAGCGAGCGCAGCGTCTCCACGGTGGCGGGCGAGAGCGAGTAGCGGCGATCGCTGGTGAGGTCCCAACGCTTGTAGTGGCGCGCTCCCAGCACGTTGAGCACTACCGCGATGACAATGGCCGCGGCGGTGGAGCCGAGCAGCAGGGAGCGCCCCGAGAGCCGTGCGAGACGCGCCTTCACGAGCCCGCTCCTCGCCACGAGTCGACGGTGCGCACGGTGAGATAGAGCGGCACCAAGATGAGCGCGAAGTCGAAACAGAGGCGGCGGCTATCGATGAGCCCGCTGGAGAATTCGTTCATCTGCGCCCAGATGGAAACGTGAGAGGCGACGGCGTTCATCCAGGTGCCGTCTTTGGTGACGAACTCGGCCACACCGATGATGAAGAGCACCAAAATGATCAGCGCCGTCAGCACCAGCGCGAGGAACTGACTCTTGGTGAGGGCGCTCATCCACAGCCCGATGGAGAGAAACGCCGCGCCCACCAAAAACACGCCGAGGTAGCTTGCCGCGGCCACCGGCACGTCGATCTTGCCGGTACGATCGAGCACCACCAGGTAGTAGGTGGTGGGGAGCCACATGGCCGCATAGGTGGTGAGCGCCGCGGCATATTTCGCCAGTACCACCGCAGCGGGCGAAACCGGCACCGTGAGCAAGGTCTCGATGGTGCCAGAGCGGCGCTCCTCGGCGAAGAGCCGCATGGTGAGCGGCGGGACCAGCAGAAACAGCACCACGTAGAGCAGCACCGTGTTGCCGAAGAAGGCCGAGAGCGGGGTCTGGTCGCTGACGATCTCGGTCTGGCTCGAGAAGTGATCGACCAGCAAGAAGAAGTGCATGCCCTGCACCAGCAGGAACACCACGATGAGCACCCAGGCCAAGGGCGTGACGAAGAACCCGAAGAGCTCCCGTTTGAAGATGGGCCAGAAGCCCCTCATGGCGTGTCCCCTTCGGCAGCCGCTGCCTCGGCTTCGCCGGTGAGGCGGGCAAATACCTCTTCGAGCGAAGTGGCTGCCGGCCGTAGCTCCACCAGGCCCAGCCCTTCGGCGCCCACCACGGCGCGCGCGATGTGCTCGGCCAGCTCGGTGGCGGTGGCACCCTTCCACTTCACCTCGTAGGTCTGCACGTGGGCCTCCGTCGTGGCCGGCTGCGCGCTGCGCGCCGTGACCTTGGAGACGAAGGAGAGTGCCTCGAGGGCGCGCCGGGCAGCGGCAGCGTCACCACGCACGGTCACCAAAAGCATGGAGGGCGTACCCTTGGCGCGAATCTCCTCCAGGGTGCCCTGGGCGATGAGCCGGCCGCGATCGATGACGATGGCGCGCGAGCAGCTAGCCTCGACCTCGCTGAGAATGTGGGTGGAGAGCAGCACGGTGTGCTCCTCGCCGAGGTCGCGAAGCACCTCGCGCACCTCGCGAATCTGGTTCGGATCGAGGCCCGCAGTGGGTTCGTCGAGGATGAGCAGCGGCGGCTTGGCCACCAGCGCGTCGGCCAGACCCACCCGCTGCCGATAGCCCTTGGAGAGGTTGCCAATGGTCACGTTGGCCACGTCGGTAACGCGCGCCTTTTCCATCGCCTCGTCGACGAACCGCGGGCGGTCTCGGCGCCCGACCTGCTTGAGCTCGGCGCGGAACTTCAGGTACTCGAGCACCCGCATCTCCGGGTAGAGGGGCACCGCCTCCGGCATGTACCCCACCCGGCGGCGTGCCTCGTCGCTCTCGTCGGCCACGTCGAAGCCGGCGATCTTCACGGTGCCCGCGGTCATGCCGAGAAAGCCCGCGAGGACCCGCATGGTGGTGCTCTTGCCTGCGCCGTTGGGGCCCAGAAACCCGACGATCTGCCCCTTGCCGACGCGGAACGAGAGGTCGCGCACGGCGGTGTGCCCGCCATATCGCTTCGTCAAGCCGGCCACGTCGATCATCGCACCGAGATAGCCCCCTCGGCGGATTCCCACAAGCCCTCACCACCCCACAAAAAGCCGACGCCCCCGAGCTCACCGCCGCTGTTTCCAGCGAAGGGAGCGCGAGGGCGGGGGGTCGACCGTTTACTGGCTCAGACGAGCGAAACGTTCGTGACGCCGGCCAGGTCCGGACCGCGGTAGAAGTCACCGACGCGTCGCATATCGCCGCAGACCGCGTAGGCCACCGCCGCCGAGGCGGAAGCGAAGGACGCAGCACCGGTCACCGTGCCCGCGCCGCCGCGTGCCACGGTCTCGCCGGTCTCGGGGATCCAGTCGGTGGTCGCGTTGGGCGCCGACCAGCCGCCGAAGGCGCCGGACTTGAGACGACCACCGCCGCTGCCGATGACGTAGAGGTAGTTCTGGGGAGAGCCGTCGCCCCAGCCGTTCTCGTTCATCGGGTTCTTCATGGTGTCGCCGTGCACCGTGAGGAGGAGACGCTCGGAGATCTTCTTGCCGGAGGCCGGAAGCTTGAGCGAATCGGCGTGCGTGTAGACACCCTTGAGCATCTTCGCGATGGCGCCAGCGACGGTCGCTGCCATGGTCTTGCCATTGGCGAACATGCCGTGCGGGTCGTTGTTGAAGCCCGGAAGCGCCACCTGGTTGGTGAGGCCCATGCTCATCGCCTTGAGGGTGGTGATGATGGCGCGGGACATGTTCTGCACGGCCGGCGGCGTGGTGCCGTCGATGCCGTACATGGCCAGGTCGGCGGTGGTCGGGGTCAGCGCGTCGCCGAGCTGCTTGCCGAGGAGGTTGACGGCGACCTTGCTCGCGTCGAAGTGACGCTTGGAGGTCGGGCTCTTCGAGGCAGCATTGAGCGCCAGGAAGGTGGCGTGATACTTCTGGAGCATCTCGGGGTTGCCGGCGGGCTTCAACAGCGTGGCGGCAGCCTGGCTATTGAAGATACCGATGAGACCGGCCGCGTTGGGAACGACCGCGGGAGCGGGCGCGCCAGCCGCAGCGCCGTACAGACCGGCGTTGATGACCATCGAGGGAACGAGGGTCGACGAGGCGGTCTGGATGGACGCGATGGCCGCGACCATGGAGGCGCCGCCGCCGATGATCTGCGGGGGCGTGGCGCTGTGGGCGTTGGAGGTACCGGCGGTGAACTGCGTCACCTGGAACGAGGCGGGGAGCGCCTCGAACACGGCTGCTGCTTCGGTGCAGTAGTAGCCGGGACGGTCGAGCTTGCTGCCCTTGACGCCCTTGCCGGGCTCATGGGACGACAGGGTCGCCGTGGCGGTGGTGGCTACTACCGAGTTGGGGAATACCAACGTCCAGTTCGCCAACCCGCCGTTGCCGTCCACGATGTGGATCGACGGGGAGATCTTGGCAGCAGCGCCGGCCGTGTCGGCCATCGCAACGCCACCAACTTGGGTGAGGACTTCCAGGTGCCGGGCGCGCTCGACGCCGAGGAGGGTGGCCGCAAGAGCCGACCACCGGATGAATTCTCGTCGCTCGATTCCGCGAAGGTCTTTGAGATCCATAGCTGGGCTCCTTATTGGCACGAAGTTGCTGAAAGGAGGAGCGCGGCGATAGCGATCTTCGCGCCGTCCTGGGGGTTCTCAACGATGGCCTGGTTCGCGACCGCAACGTGCGCGTCGGACGCCGGAACACCGATGACACAGGTGATGCCATCCTTGTTGAAGGTCTTCGCGTCCGCGGAGAGGATATCGACGCCCGGGCAAGCCGTAGAGGTCTTGAGGTTGGCGATGATGTCGGTGGCCGCGAGCGTGAGGATGTCGAACTGCTTGGCAAAAGCCGCGGCAGACGGGAACGGAGCTTCCGGAGAACGAGCGCCGTAGTTGGGAATGCCGAGCGACTGCGCGCCCTGCGTGTACGCGGTCATGGCCGCGCCACCGGTAACGCCGTGGGCGCGGAGGTACGCGCCGAGGGCGGTGTAGGAGATCTTGCCGCAAGCGTGGAGGCGAGAAGCAACGTCGGCGCCGCCGACCTTGTTGTCGTTCTCCACCTTCTGCGGGGTGTTGTCGCCGTTGGCGTTGTTGGGGTCCGCCGACGGATCGTTCATGTGGTCGGGGCCGGTACCGGTGTTCTCCGGATTGCGGGCAGTTTCCCGGTTGTTGGGATCCTTCGCAGGATCGCTACCACCGAGCTCGTCAGAACCTTCGTTGGAACACCCGGCGGCAGCGATAGCGAGGACGCTGAACAGGGCGAGAGTAATTCGTTTCATGTTCTTTTCTCCCTTCTCCTGATCAGAATTTCACGAAATCGTCGGCGGTGAAGACAGCTTTCAAGAGCGGTTTGATCTTGAAGTCCTTCTTGAAGTTCTCGAGGAACGGATCGGACACCGTGACCGCAACCGGCGAGATGTCGTCGACCACGTTGCCGCGGGACTCGGCGAAGTTCCAGATGCGGGTGACCGCGCAGCGAGCTGCGTCCGGGTCCGCTGCGATGGCGGCGCCGTAGGCCGTGAGGTCGGCGGCGGGCTTGCCGACGCGCCAGGCAGTGCCTTCGCTATCGGGGAGGTAGTCGGCGCGGGCGGCGCGCGGGTTACCGGGAATCGGCACCATGACCTGGCTCTGACCAGCGGTGTAGACACCGGCCTGGTTGAAGTCGAGGAACAGCGGGGCCTGGTGGTTGAGGTCGGTGTGGCAGTTCGCGCAGACCACGGACGCAGCGTCGTGGAAGTCGATCTTCGCGGTGGGGACCGTGAGCTTACCGGTGATGCTCTTGATGTCCCAGGTACCCGTGTACGCGCCAGCGCCCATGGGGGTCGCCTTGGGCGAGATGGTCGCCGGGAACTTGGAGCAGATGAACGTTTCCTGGATGAAACGCACGCGGCGGAATGCCATGTTCGCGAAGTACTGCGACATGAGGCCGGGGTCGGAAAGGACGCCGACGGTGGCCTGCGTGCCGGTGCAGTTGGCGGGAGTGAAGGCGCCGGTGGTCATGTCCCAGGTGGGGCAGGTGCCGCTGGTGGCGGTGAAGAGGTCGGTGTACGGGCGGTCCGACACAACGAGGGAGGCCGCGAAGTACGCTGCCGCTTCGAGGTTCGGTCCGAGGACGCCGTTGTTCATCTGCGGCGGTTGCGGAACGCCCATGGCGTTGACGCTGCCGGTCTTGAACGTGTCACGGAAGTACTTGACCATGACGGTACCGAGGGTCTTGTTGTCGGCCAACAGGACGTCGATCATGGAGTCGTACTTGGCCTTCTTGTCGGTGGCCGCGTCGAGCGCCTTAATCTCTTCCATGGTGGGGAAGCGATCGGCGAGCTTGTGGGCAGCGATGCGGAATGCGGCCGGGTAGTCGGGGGTACGAGCGTCGAGGTACTCGTTGCCGTTGGCGTTGCCGCCAGGTCCGGTGCCGCCAGAACCAACGGCGGGCTTGTCGGGGTTGGTCAGCTCGTCGGGGTTACCCGAGCTGTCTTCGGTGCTGCACGCCGTGAGCGATACGGCGATCCCGAGCGCGGCCAGTGAGCAAAGTGTGCCACGTCGCATCGTGCCCTTCCTTTCGTGTTTGCTGTCCATTTTTTTCAAATCTCCACCGCGCGCACCGGAGTGTTCGCGGAAAACTTCACTCGAAAATCTGTCCGCCAGTGATGGCGCCGGTCCACGTGGTGGTGAAGCCGTTTGCGTCCGTTACTTTTCCGCCTGCGTGGGTCGTGGCGCCATCGGCTGCCTTGAGAATCATCCGGCTCTGGCCCGGCGTCGTCTTGTTGACGAAGCCGGTGAAGTTGATGCAGGTCGCGTTGGCGTCGGCCTGGAGAACGATGGGGTTCAGGCCGCGACCGGTGTTGTGGCAACCGGAGCAGTTGACGCCCGCTCCCACGCCCGCGCCCGTGAGGCTCGGCATGAGGACGGTGTTGAACATCGCCGCGTTCTTGCAGCTGGGAAGCTTGGGGGGCTCGACGACATCGCCGATCTCGAACTTGTCGACCTGGATGCGGATCTTCTCGCTGGCCTGGAACGGAGTCCAGGAATCGGGAACCGCGAAGATGGCCGAGCCGGGGGGGAGCGGAGTCTCGACGCCGCCGGGAAACACCGCGTCGACGTACGAGAACGAGTCGACCGGATCGACGTAGAGCTTGTTGTCCTTACGGAGGCGGTAGAAGAGCGGACGCGCGATGTGCGCGCCCTTCTTGGCACCGAGGTCGGGCACGAACACGCGAAGCTTCGTGATGCTGAGAATGCCGCTGGGCATCGCCGCTTCGAAGCGAACCTTCACGCCAGCAAGGCCGGCCGGGCTCATGTCGATTTCGTTGGGGCCGATGACGATGGCGGTGAAGGCGCTCGACGGGAGGATCTTCTTGTCCTTGGCGGCGGCTTCAAAGCGCAGCCAGGTGAACACCTTGGTAGCGAGGTCGGAGAAGCTGGCGAGGGCGGGGCCTTCGTGCTCGCCCTTGTTGAGGAGCGGGCTGGCGGTCGCGTCTTCGGTGACCATGCCGTTGCCGGCCTTGATGGAGACGTACTCGTCGGGGGGGGCAAGGAACAGCGGGGCCGACTTGAAGGCGACGCCCGTGTTGTGGCAGCCCTGACCGCAGTTCTTTACGAGGTCCGGCTTGAGCTGGTTGAAGAGCTCCTTGGCCTGGGCCTTGAGCTCCTCTTCGGAGCCTTGGAGCGGGTCTGTGGCGACCGGCTTCACGCCCGGGCCAATGTCTTCCTGCTGCGAGCACGCCGTCGATGACACGGCGGACACCCCACCGAATCCGGCGAGGAGCGCTACCACCGCGAACTTTTGACCTGATGTCATCATGCTCGTTCTCCTTCTATGCACCCGTTAGGCCAACCTGATGATTCTCAAAATCCTCTGGAGTTTCCGCATACTTACATGTCGGAGGTGAGGGCCGCTGGATCAGGTTCGATCGTACCAGGCGGCTACTTCTCACAGCGTCAGCGGAATCCGCCGAGGACGAAACAGTGTTTCTCAATGATTCCGACACGTTGCGTGTGTGAACGAACCGCGAGGGGGGCATTTCGCCGACCCGGGGGCTTTCCCCGCGTGGCTGATGGCGGGCGCCATCGGTGTGAACCCCCACAAATTCCGATGGGAGAAAATCGCCAAGGAATTCATTTGGGTTGCGGCGGAGCGCTCATGCGACGGCGGATGATGCGCGCGATCTCTTTGTAGGTAGGGTCGTTCGGGAACTGCGACGCCAGCTGATCGTAGAGGAGCGCCGCCTCCTCGTAGCGACCCGCGGCGTAGGCATCGGCAGCCTGTCGCTCGAGGGTTCGCACGGTGGGCATGGGCTTGGGGGTGGTGTCGGCGGTGGGCTTGACGACGACACTGGCGCCGGCGTCGGGCTTGCCGGGATTGGCGGTGGGGCCGGTGGGAGGGGGATTGGCGACCGCAGCGTCTTGGACCGGCGGGGGCTCCACGAAGCCGGCATCGGGTACCAGTGGGGGCGCGACGATCGTCGGCGAGGTGGTCGCGGTGCTCACGGTCGAGCTCCCGGCATCTGCGCCGGGCTTTGCACCCGCGTCGAGCGCAACGGTGGGTGCAGGGTCCTCTTCGTCGAAGAAGAAGATATCGATGCAGGCGATCAGCACGAAGGGCGAGAGCAGAATGGAGATCTTGCGGGGAATGCTCAGCGCCTTCCACTGCTCCGCGTAGCTCGGCTTCGCGCCGGGCGCCCCTGGCGGGAGCTGCGTGCCCGGCATCCCCGGCTGCATCATGCCGGGAGGCATCCCCATGCCCGGCTGCTGCATCATGCCGGGGTCCATCCCCGGCTGCATCATGCCCGGCTGCATCATGCCCGGCTGCATCATGCCCGGCTGCATCATGCCCGGCTGCATCATCCCCTGCTGCATCATGCCGGGGTCCATCCCCTGCTGCATCATGCCCGGCTGTTGCATCATGCCCGGCTGCATCATGCCCGGCTGCATCATGCCCGGCTGCATCATGCCCGGCTGCTGCATCATGCCCGGCTGCTGCATCATCCCCGGCTGCATCATGCCCGGCTGCATGTGCATCATTCCGGGGTTCTGGGGTGCGACCGCGGGCTGAAAGTGCGTCGAGCGCATGGGATCGTCGGCGATCTGCACGGCGGGGCTTTGGCCGGTGGCCATGCGCGGCAGCGGCGCGCCGGCGGCGGGCCGCACCGCCGGAGACGACGGCGCAGGCACGGGCAAAGGCTGAAGCCGCGTGGCTCCGGAGTCTTCCGCGGGCCGGTTCGCGCCGGGGGGTTGGGGAAAGGGCCGGTTCGCGAAGGCGCCGGGCCCAGGCGGCGGAGGCGGAGCTGGCGGCGCGGTGGGGTTGCGCGGCGGCGGCCGACCCGAGGGCGAAGGCCCGCCCGGTCGAAGCGTGTCGTCCATCGCCATCGTCGAGCGCATATTGACCGGCGGAACCGGCGCGGGCTGTGCGATGGCCACCGTCTGCTGCTCCGGCGGGAGCGGGGGCGCCATCGGAGGCGGCGCGGGCATCGGCGCGTTGTCGTAGATGATCGTCGCTTCCTCGGCATCGGCCGGCGCTTGCTCGGCAGCGTAGCCGACCACCGCTCCGGCAATCTCGATGTCGCACGAGCGATCGAGCGGGAGCCAGTCGGTGCCCACGTCTTGCCCGTTGACCCGAACCGGCGAGCTGGCGTCGTGGCTCTGTACGAAGAGCGATGCGCCGTCGAAATAGACGTAGGCGTGCACGTCGAGCACGCCGGCGGCCTCGACGCGCCACATGCCGCGGCGGCCGATGGTGAGCTCCTTCCCCGCCGAGAGCGGAATGAAGGACGGCTCACCGATGCCGCGACGTAGCTCTAAGAAGGCGCCCATCGAATGATCCGGGACAACGCGCGTAGACGGAGAGTCACTGGAGTACGAGTATAGACGGATCGCGCAATTGCGTCAGCCGAAGGATACGCCCCGGCGCTCGCCTGGGGCAACGCTTCGGCAATCGCCGCCTCTGCTCGCGGTTCAGTGCGACGCGCCGCCGAAATGTCGCGGCCCTTCGCGAGCGGCGTCGTAGACGCACGGCGGGAAGTCCATCCCGTGCTCCCGCAGCTGTTCCGTGCAGCGGGGCATGATGCCGGTGGGAACGATGTCGCTGAGAATCTCGCCATTGGGCCCGAAGCCCTGGTATGTGCGGACGAAGATGTCCTGCATCTGGTAGGTCGACGAGGGTACGTCGTATCCCAGCACCTCGCTGATGTGGGTGATCTTACGACTGCCGTCTTGGAGACGCGAGACCTGGCAGATGATGTTGACCGCCGAGGCCAGCTGAATGCGGAGCGCCTGCAGGGGCATTCCGATGTCGCTCATCATCGCCATGGTTTCCAGGCGCGAGATGGTGTCCTTCGGGTAGGTGGCGTGCAGCGTCGAGAGGCAGCCGCCGTGACCGCTGGTCATGGCCTGGATGAGGTCGAGCGCCTCGCCGCCGCGGATCTCGCCGACCACGATGCGATCGGGTCGAAGGCGGAGCGTCGCGCGGAAGAGATCGCGAATGGTCACCTCGCCCTTGCCCTTGGGGTCGGGCGGCCGGGCTTCGAGCTGGCAAACGTGCACGCGCTGCAGCTGGAGCTCGCGGGAGTCTTCGATGATCACCACCCGCTCGTCTTCGGGAATGAACGAAGAGAGGGCGTTCAGCATGGACGTTTTGCCGCTGCCGGTGCCACCGGCGATGAGCACGTTGAGCTTGGACGCAACCAGCGCCTTCAAAGTGGCGGCAACGTCGGGCGTGAGCGCGCCGAAGTTGATGAGCCGCTGGACGGTGAGCGTCTCCTTGAAGAAGCGACGGATGGAAACGCAGGGGCCGTCGGGCGCTGCGGGCGGAAGGACCGCCTCGATACGCGAGCCATCGGGCAACCGCCCTTCGAGGATGGGCTTCTCTTCGTTGATGGTCTTGCCCACGAACTGCGCCGCGTTGCGCAGCGCCGCGGTGAGCGCCTCGCGGCTGGCGAACTTGGCCGGCACCAGCTGGAGCTTGCCCTTCTTCTCCACGAAGATCTGGTCGGGCCCGTTGATCATGATGTCGCTGACGCCCGGGTCGTCGAGATACGGACGAATCGGCGCCAAGAACTGCAGCAGCGTCTCTTCGAAGATTTCGCGGGGGATCATGGGACACTCTGGAGGAGCCCGGTGCGCGCTTCTTCGGCGTAGGGACCGGTTGGGTCTAGCTTGAGGTACTCTCGGAATTGCTCGTCGGCGCCGACGGTGTCGCCTTTGGTGTCGCGCAGCAGAACACCCAGCGCGTAGTGGGCCTGGGCCTCGCTCGGGCGCTCGCGGATGACGCGCCGAAACTCGCGTTCCGCGTCGTGGTTGTCGCCGAGCCCTGCGTAGATGGTACCGAGCACCAGCCGCGTGCGCGGATCGTTGGGGTGACGGTGCAGGTAGTCTTCGGCGTACTGCGCTGCGAGGCGAAAGCGGCTGTCCTGGATGCACACCATCAGGAGCAGCGGCATCACCTTGCGGGGGTCGGCCCCTTGCTCGAGGGCGGCGCCGAAGTACTCCTCCGCGCGCGTGAGGTCGCCCACCGCCGCGAAGGCCCGACCGCGCTCGTAGAGCTTGTCGGGCGACTGCTCGCTTTTGAAGGTTTGGATGTTGGCGGCGGTTCGCTCGCCGCTGCCGCGGGCGCAGCCCATGGTGAGCGCAGCGACGAGCGCCAGCGCGGGTGCGACGGCCGACCGGGCGCGGGCCATCATTGCGGCGCGCGCGGCGCCTTGAGCTGGAGCTTGCGATCGGCCTCGCGCAGCCAGGTTCGATATTCGCTCTCTTGCCCCTCTGTATAATACAGCAAAATACGAACGTCGTTACGGGCCGCCGTCCAGTCTTCGATGCGCGCGTGGTACTCCAGGCGAACGTGCTGCTTTCGGTAGTCTTGGTTCAGGTCGGCGCGCAGGTAGTTGGCGGTGGCCTCGGCGGCGCGCGCGTTGCCCGCATCGGCGCCAGCCTTGAAGCACGAGGCGGCGAGCTCGAAGAGCGGCACCGCAGCGACCCCCTCCTGTACGTAGAAGGGACGGCGCTCGCGCTTGGCGTTGGCGATACCGAGACGCTGCCAGGCGAGGGCGCGTGCTTCGGTTCCTGCCTGCGGACATGCCGGCGAGGGAGCTTCGGGCCACAGTGCGGCTTGCTTGGGCGCCGAGAGCCCGGTCTCGGGTGCCGCGTCGTCGGTGAAGAGGAAGAAGGCCGCGCCGATGAGCACCACCGCCATGGCGATGAGCGTGACCGGGCTCGACTTCTTCTCCTTTTGCGTGCCGCCGCCTTGACCGCCGACGTCGACCACCTGGATCTGAATCTGCGTCTGGTTGATGCCCACCACGCCGTCGGGCGGAAGCGGGCTCTGCGTGAAGGGCACGCCGTTGAGCGTGGGCGGCGGATCGAACGCCAGGGCGGTGGCGAACGCGCCGGCCGGGCCCAGATCGATGCGCAGGTGCTCGACGCGAGCCTGATCGATGGGGAGGCGAATCTCGCAGTGGGCGCCGGCGCCGATGAGGACGCGCTCTGCCTCGACGTTGATGACCTCGGTTTGCCCGGTGAGGTAGCGGATCTGGAATCGGAGGATTCGCATCAGTTGAGCCCACGGCTGATGGTCATGAGTGCAGGGCCGAGAACGAGGCCCAAAATAGCAAAGAACACGAGCGCGAGCGGCATAATCATCTGCACGCCGGCCTTGGCGGCGGCCTCCTCGGCGCGGGTGCTGCGCCGTTGCCGAGAAACCCCGGCCTGGATGGCGAGCACCTCGGCCACCGGGTTGCCGCGTTCTTCGGCTTGCACCAGCGCGTTGACGAACTCGCGCACCGCGTCGACCGGCGCCCGCTTGGAAAACTCGATGAGCGCGTCCTTGCG
This sequence comes from Polyangiales bacterium, assembly GCA_038210445.1. GTDB lineage: Bacteria > Myxococcota_A > Polyangia > Polyangiales > Polyangiaceae > JABFRG01. The sequence goes on along the minus strand of JBBQWQ010000004.1, from coordinate 202,328 downwards.
GGTGCGGCCCAGGTTCAGCCCCTGCAGAAGCAGCGTGAACTCCTCGACGATGGGGTCGTCGGGGTTGCTCGACTTTTCGACCACCTGGCGCACGGCGCCGGGAAAGTCGAGGCCAGCGCCCATGGAGAGCGACATGAGGTCGATGGTGTAGGGCAGGCCGCGCGCGATGGACTTCAGTCGCTCGGTGGCTTGCCCGGAGATCTGCATGTACGGGAGCACTGCGCCGAACACCGCGGCGAAGAACACCGTGAGGCCGCCGCCCAGCTGGAGCGGGAAGCCGGCGATGGCGCCGACCACTGCCGCTCCCAGGGAGCTGAGCATACAGAGGGCCACGTATTCTTCGGCGGTGAGGCCGAGGTAGTCGCCAGCATTCGAGATCTGCTCGTCGAGCTTGACGCGCAGGTCGTCGGTGACGAGCCGGCTCACCCGCACCCCGAGCCAACGCACCAGCGGTTCGAACTGCGCCCAGGTCTCGCTCTTGCGAATCGAGGTCTGGCGCTTGAGGCCGCGCAACCCGAAGCGCGTCGCCTGGCGGCTCGGCGCGCTGCTTACGGCGTAGACCACACACGCCAGCGCAAAAGCGATGACCACCACGGTAGACCAGCGCAGAACCAGAAGGAGCGGGCTCATATGTCTACCGCCAGAACCTTGCGCGCGACCACGATGGCGCTGGCCCACATGACAACCACACCGACCACGATGACGTAGCCGAAGAAGTTGTCGGTCAGAGGAGCGAAGTAGCCGGGCCACACCACGTTCATGAGCACCACGAGCACGGCCGGCATGGCGCCGATGACCCAGAGCTGCATGCGGCCGTCTGCGGTCTTCGAGCGGATGACGCCTTCGAGGCGCTGCATTTCGCGCAGCGACCCGGCGGTGGTCTCCAGCACGCGCGGCAAATTGCCGCCGACCGTTCGCCCGATGAGCACCGCCGAGAGCGCGGTGTCGACGGAGCGGCTGCCGATGCGGGCCGCCATGTGCAGCAGCGCCTGATCGAGGGTGCTGCCCACCTTCATCTCCTTGGTCACCATTTCGACCTCGGAGCGAATGGGCTCGGCCACCACGGCGACCACCGAGTTGAGGGCGCCGCCGATGCTCGGCGTGGTCTTCAGCGCGTTGGCCAGGGCGAGCACGAAGTTGTCGACCTGGAACTCGATGGCGGCGAGACGCTTGCGGCGCTCTTGCTCCACGTAAGCAACGGGTAAGACCAGGATCACGACCACACCCAGCGGCCAGTACGGAATGCCGAAGAGCACCGAAGTGGCGATGTAGAGGAAGAGCACCGTGGCCTGCACCGAGACGATCACTTTGCCGGTGGGCTTGAAGATGAACATCAGGCGCAGCCGGCGATCGAGGTACGAAATGTAGCGAAGGACCGAGCGGCTGGCAGGGCCTCCGGCGTCGGAGATAGCACCCCAGGTGCCCAAAAAGAGGGCGAATCCCACGACGAAGACCGACCCCCACCTCATGGCGGTCGTCGCAGAGAACGAGAGAGCGACGTGCGGCACGCTCACAGGTAGGGCTCTCCCTTCTTCACGAGCCCCATCACGATGAAGTCGTTGAGGTAGGTGGGCAAATAGCCGGTGGCTCGGAACTCACCGAGCACCTTGTTCTTCTCGCCGGTGCCGGTGCGAATGAACTCGAAGATGGGCCGAGTCTCGATCTCGTTGGTCTCGCGATCGATGCCGGTGACCTCGGAGATGGCAGTGACTTTGCGGCTGCCGTCGGACAGGCGGCTTTGCTGCACGATGAGGTGCACGCTGTTGGCGATCTGCTCGCGGATGGCGCGCACCGGGAGCTCGAGGCCGGCCATGAGGACCAGCGTCTCGAGACGGCTCAAAGCCTCGATGGGCGAGTTGGCGTGGGTGGTGGTGAGCGAGCCATCGTGACCGGTGTTCATGGCCTGGAGCATGTCGAGGGCTTCGCCGCCACGGCACTCACCGACCACAATGCGATCGGGTCGCATACGCAGGGCGTTCTTCACGAGATCGCGAATGGTGTACTCGCCGCGGCCTTCGAGGTTGGGGGGGCGCGTTTCGAGCGAGACCACGTGGGGCTGCTTGAGCTGGAGCTCCGCGGCGTCTTCGATGGTGACGATGCGCTCTTCTTCCGGGATGTTCGCCGAAAGCACGTTGAGCAGCGTGGTCTTGCCGCTGCCGGTACCGCCGGAGATGACGATGTTGCGCTTGGCGTGCACCGAGCGCATGAGAAACAGCGCCATTTGCTGGGTGATGGTGCCGAACTTCACGAGGTTGTCCATCGTGAGCGGCACCTTGGCGAACTTGCGGATCGTGATGCACGAGCCGCGGAGCGCGATGGGCTTGATGATGGCGTTCACGCGGGAGCCGTCTTTGAGACGCGCGTCGACCAGCGGAGAAGACTCGTCGATGCGGCGGCCGAGCGGAGTGACGATGCGCTCGATGACGGCGCGCACGCGCTCGTCGTCGGTGAAGCGGTAGGGCGAAAGCGTGAGCTTGCCCCCTTGCTCGACGTAGATGGTGTTCGGGTCCACCACCATGATTTCGGAGATGCTGGGGTCGGCCAGGAATCGCTCCAGCGGACCGAGGCCGAGCGCCTCGTCGGCGAGCTCGCCGATGAGCCCCTTGCGCTCCACGTGCTGCGGAATCTCCGCGTCGAGCTTGGCCACGATGGTGCCGAGCGCGGTGAGCACCTTGGGTCGCATCGACGGATCGTCGAGCTTCTTTGCGTCGATGGTCGCGAGATCGAGATACTCGAGGAGCATCTTGTGAATCTTGCGTCGCATCTCGACGTCTTTTTTCGCGCTGTCATCGAGGGGCTTGAGCGGCATTCGCTGCGCCGCTTCGACCGGGAGCTGCTGCTGCGGAACCTGCATGTGGCCCGAGACCTGCGGCTGCGGATAGCCGCCGGACTGCTGCTGCATGTGCATGCCCGGTGCCATGGTGGGCGGCATTTGCGCGTGGCCCGGGTGGCCGCCATGCCCCATGTGCTGCACGTGGCCGGTGGGCCCGCTCTGACCGTTCATGCCGTTCATGGCATGGCCGTTCTGCGCATTCTGCCCATTCTGCGCATTCTGGCCATTCGGCATGCGCGGCGGCGGGCGCGCCGGAGCCGATGCGCGATCGGGCGGCACGCCCTGCTGCTGTTGCGGGTAGAACGCGACGGTGAAGTCGCCGATGACGATGGGGATGCCGAACCCGATGTCGCGCGCCTCGCGACGAAGGAGCACGTCGCCCGCGATGGTGCCGTTGGTGGAGACGTCTTCCACGCGAACGCCGTGCGTTCCCACCTCGACCACCACGTGCTGGCGCGAGACGAGATCGCTATCGAGGCGCAGGGTGCACTGCGGGTGGCGACCGATGGAGATGGGCCCCGAGGTCGGAAGCATCTCCGTCCGACTCGCGCCGCTCTCTGCGTTGATCACCACTTGAACGTGCATCATTGCCCTGCGAGCCTAGCACCTGTGTGAACGTGCAGCGTAAACCCGCCTCACTTGGCGTTGGGCGGCTGCAGTTGGTACGTGTCGAGGCCCTTCATGTCGCCGGCGTAGTCCTTGTAGGTGGAGAAGGCGTTCTTGATGACGTCGAGGGACGACTTGGGAACGGAATCGACCACGCTGGGGATGATGAAGATGGCGCCTTCGACCTCGGCCTCGCTCTTGCTGTGCGACCCGAAGAGCAGGCCTACCACCGGGATTTCGCTCAGGAAAGGAAGGCCAGCGATATCTTGACGACGGGTCTGCGTCTTGATGCCCGAGAGCACCAGCGCCTGCCCGAGCTTCAAGGTCACGAGGGTCTCGAGCTTGGTGGTGTTGCGGCCGGGAACGGTGCCCGAGGCGGGGGGCGTGAGATCGTTCACCTCGGAGACGAGCTTGAGCTCGACGTCGCGAGAATTCGAATCGTAGCGCGGAAGGACCACCACGTCGGTGCCGAACTTGACCGACACCAGGCCGACTGTGAAGCCCGCGTTCTGAATGAAGTTCTGCTCGCCGCCGCTGCTGAACTTGGCCTCGGAGCCGTTGCCGGTGATGACCGTGGACTGCTTGAGCACCTTGGCCCAACCATTGCGCGCGCCGATGTCGAGGCGCGGCAGCGGCTGGTTCACGATCGACGCCTGGGCCGCGGTGGTGGTGCGCCCGAGGAAGTCGAAGGAAAGGTTGCTTTGGATGGTGGGCTGCCCGTTCTCGATGCCGCCGATGCTGGTCGGCCACCCGATGCCGACCGTGTAGCTCGAAGACTTCTCGTACTGCACGAAGAAGAAGTCGAGGCGCATGAGGAGCTTGCGCTCGGCGGCGCCGCCGCCCACCACCACCAGCGAAACCACCTGCTCACCGTAGATGGTCGCGACCTGCTGAATGCGCTTGAGGTCGGCATCGGTGGAGACGCCGCCTTCGATGAAGAAGCGGGGACCGACGCGGCGAATCTTCACGCCGGGCGTGCCGTCGAGGAGGCCCGAGAGCTCCTTCTCGACCACCGCCACCGGTCGCAGCGACACCACCACCTCGTAGGACTGCTGGCTGCCATCCTTCTTGATGAGCAGCAGGGTGGTCGTCCCCTGCTTCTTGCCGGTCACCAGGAAGTTCGCGCCGTTCGCCGGGTCCGGCTTGATGTCGGCCACGCTGGCGTCGGCGTTGGAGAACCGGTCGACGCCGGGAAAGGCGAGCGTCTTGGTCTCGTTGGCCGAGACGTTGAACTCGAGAGACTTTCCCTGGGCGTGCGCCGAGCCTTCGAGCAGGGGGGAAGCGGCGAGAAACGCGGGTGCGGCAAGCGCGCACACCACGACGAAGCGGCGAAGCGTTTTCATTTGTTCTCGGGCGAGATGTTGACGGGGCCCGTAGGCCCGGTGCCGCGGCTGGGGACGAAGCCCGGCGCAAAGAAGTCTTTGGACCTCTTCTCGGGGAAAGCGATGATTTGCGAGTCGCCAGGGGGACGAACCACGACGGTGAGACGCCCCTTTTCGCTGGCGAGAGCGAGCACTTGCGCCTCGGGCACCGTGAGGCTGAGGGTGATGGACTCGACCAGGTTCTGGTCCTTCTTGCCGTCTTCGCGGTGCAGCACCGAGGTGCTTTCGCCGTTGGCGAGGACCAGGATCTTCTGCATGAGCACGGTCGCAGTCTTGTCTTCGGCCTGGGTGGTGGCCGCGAGAATCGCGATGACGTCCACGTAGTCGCCGGGCTGGACCAAGCTCACGCTGGGGTCGTCGCGCTGAATCTTGATGGTGACGCCGCGGTAGCCGGGAATGACGAGCTGGCTGAGGTCTTTGCGCTCTTCCGCGCCGCTCACAAGATCGGTCCACAGCAGTGTTTGCTGGGCGCGCACGGTGTTGCCGACGGTCAGGCCGAGCACCTTGTTCTTCTCGGTTTCCTTGACGGCGCGCTCTTCCAGGTACGCGATGGGAATCTTGCGCGGAGCCAGGACCTCGTCGGTGATGGGAGTTCCCCGGTCGACCTGCTTGATGACTTGGAGGACCGTCACGCGCTCGCCACCAGAGGCCTCTTCCTCGAACCTTTGTTGGTACAAAAGCATGAGGAACATGCCGAGTATGGCGACGACGATGGCGATGCCGAGGGCGCGGCGATTCATGATGCTTCCCCGATGCTATCGCGTCCCCCGCTTCGTTGGAAGCAGGTTTCCGCGGGTATCCGCGTGGCGTTCGACATGGCGTTCAGGCGCGCGCGCGGGCCATCAACATGGAACGCAGCGCTGGTCCTTTTCGCACTTGTCTTTGGACTTGTCGCAGCGGACGATGCACTCGTGGATGGCGCTCCTGCCATGCCCAGCCTTGATGCACTGTCCGTAGCAGACGCTCATACGGTCGAAGCAGGGGCGCATGCACTTGTCCCAGTCTTTCGCGCACTGGGGCATCTCGTCGTCGCCCTTGCCGGCAACGCCCGAGACGTCGTTCACGGCGGCAGCGTGCTCGGTGCGCGCCGGGGCGGCCACGGAGCTCGCGGCGACTGCGCCTACGAACAGGGCGAAAGCTGCCGAAGCTCCGAGTTGCATCCCACGCATCACTTACTCCGGTTCACGCGATTGTTGGCCGCGAAGCTCTCGGAGATGCCGGACTCGACCACGCCAACCGAAGTCTTGTGGTTCTCATTGCTCTGGGCCACCACGAACACGGTGACGCCGTCGCGCTCGTACATGCGGTACTCGCCGGAGAGCTCGGTCTTGGGGCGGCTCGCAGCCGAAGGGTCGTCGACCACGTTGTAGTGGTCGGCAGCCATGCGCTGGTCGTAGAACCGAATGGTATCGTTGGGGTTGTTCGTAGACTCGTACACGTACGCGGCGTGCGAGGAGTCGACGACGTCGACCGACATGATGCGGCGCGATGCGGGGGGACGCGGCGCCAGGCTGCCATCGTGGCCCTTGCTCTCGACGCCGTCGGGCGGCATGAGCTCGCCGAGGTTGAGCGAGTCCTCGGTCCACAGCATCATGACGTGGAGAGAGCCGTCGGGCTGCTTCCGAGCCTGCGCGTAGCGCATCTTCCCGAGGGCTCCCAGGTCTTGGGTGGTGCCGAACTTCTTGAGCGAGTCGAGGAGCCCGTTGCCGGTGTTGGTGCCGCGAACGATGCACATGACCGAGCCCAGGTCGCCGTTGACCTTGCGGTGCGTGCTGAGGTCGATGTCGGCGAAGCGGGCGCGCTCTTCCTTGGCGTCTTCCGGAACATTGAGCTGCTTCGGCAGGTCTTTGAAGACGCTGTCGCTCGCTTTGCAGTATTTCTCGAAGCGATCGAGCGTCGCCTCCATCGACTCCTTGCTGGAGCCGTTGGCCAGGTACAGGTCCTGGCCGTTGATGCGCATGTGGGTGTTCTCTCCGAAGATGTCGGAGATGCGGTCCATTTCGCGGCCGAATGCCTGCAGCTGCTCGCCGGCCTGGGCCTTTGCGGAGTGGAGGCTGATGCCGCCGAACACCGCGCTGACGCAGAGGCAGTAGGCCGAGAGGCGCGCCGCGCCGCGAATGCGATTGGCGGCGGGAGAGTTGTATCCCTCACGCTTCGTCTTGAGCCACCCGAGGAGAGCGATTGCGGTGATCATTGCGTGCACCCGTTGGAGTCCCAGGGCTTGCCAGCGCTGAAGGGGCTCGAGATCATTCCACCAGCATACTTGATCCAGCCGACGAGGCCGCCGTCTTGCGGGGCTTCGTCGCACATCATCCACGAGCCAGCCTTCACTTCGCGACTGAGGCCGGCGGCGGCCACCGTGGACTTGAGGGTTTCGCTGGTGGTGAGGAGGCCGGTGCTGGAGGTGGCCTGCGTTCCGCCGCCGGAACCGCTGCAACCCCCGACGCCGGAGACACTGCCCGAACCCGTGGCGGGGGGACCGCTGCCCTTGCAGCTGTGGGCAGCGTGGTAGGCCACGTTCTTGTGCGACGTGGCCTGCATGCCCATCCGGGAGTCGTAGGCCTTCTTCACGAAGAGAAAGAAGCCGAAGAACAGGACGAGGATGGGGATGAGGAGCGCTGCCTCGATAAGCGCCGCCCCGCGGGAACGGCGGCGCTTGAAGATGGCCCGGCTGCGATTGCGTGTGGAGGAGCTCATGGTCGTGTGTCCTTCAGTGCAGAGCCTGGGTGCCAGCGCGGGCGGGTTTGATGGCTCCCTTGCCTGCGCTGACGATCTTCTTCAAACCCTTGGTGAACAGGTCTTCCTGATTGTTCTTGCCCTTGTTGATCAGGATGTCCTTGAGCGGGCCGCCGCCGGGGAAGAGGTCTCCGGCGAACTTGGTGAGGCCGAGCTTGTCCTTGAACCAGTTGGACATCTTGTTCGTGGTGAGGAACTCGCCGAGGAAGTCGCCGAAGAGCGAGCCGAACGTGCTGAGACCGAAGCCGCGGTAGCGGACGATGCGAGCGCGCCAGCGCATGCTGTACATGGTGTAGTCGTAGAGCGAGTCCTTGTCGCCGTTGCAGGCCGAGGTCTTCCAGGCATCTTTGCAGTCGAAGTAGAACTCAGACTGTGCAGTGTACATGTAGTAGCCGCTGCCCAAGAGTCCGGCAGACTTGGTGCTGCCCTTGAAGCTACCCGCGTGGTAGGTGGCCACGCGGACCTTGCTGTCTTGCGCGTCGGAGTAGTTGGCCGGGGTCCAGCCCCAGATCTGGTTCCACTCGGAGCCGTTCACGACGGCGCTAGAGTAGAGAGCCTTGGGTCCGCCATACTCGTCGCCCCACCACTTCTCCGCTTCGTACACGGTGAAGAGGAAGCCGGCGAGGGAGCCCACCGCAGAGGTCGCGGCGCCGATGAGCTTCTTGATGGCCTTGGAGAAGAAGCCACCGGGCGGCTTCTTGTCGTACAGGTCCTTGGAGTCGAGGGTGGTGTTCGAACCAGACTCGCGGCAGTGCACCTCGGTGATGGCGGTGCTCAGGATGCCGGAGATGAACTTGCGAATCTGCCCAAAAAACCAGCCCACCAGGGGGATATTCTTGATGAGGTCGTAGAGCTTGTCCATGATGAAGCCGACCGCGACTTCGCAGAGGAAGTTCATCTTCTTGGTCTTGACCGGAAGTCCGAGCTTCTTCGAGGCGGCGTCGAAGGCCGCCAGCTTCCCGCTGTCCTTGGGGAGGACCTTGTCGGCCGCTCCGCCGCTCACCTTGTTGATGAGCTTCATCACTGAGGCGTCGCTACCCGGAATGTTCGACGGGCCCACCGCGATGGTGAAGAATCCGTATTTCTTGGAGATGGACCCAGCGGCGAGGGTGCCGCCCCAGGGGGCCAGGTAGGCGACCGCGGTCTGAATGCCGGCGAAGAGCGGCAACGTGACCGCCATGCCCTTCTTGTAAATCTTGGCGACGTTGTCGACCTGCTTGGCTGCGGCGACCAGCTCGGGAACGGCCCAGATGGTCAAGATGCCCGCGATGGCGAGGCCGGTGATGAACAGGATGACGTCGACGATTACCGCCAAGAGCAGGTAGATGAAGACGATCGCCAGCATGAGGCAGTTGAGGAAGGAGATGATGTTCATCCCCTTCGCGTGGATGGCTGCCGACGAGAACACTGCGGAGTCGGACGCTTCCTGGGCGGCTTGGCGGTACACGATGGCGTCGCCGATGCCGATGAGAAACCACAGCGCGCCAATGAGGAAGAGCGCCATGAAGACGCCCATGAACATGACAGCGCCACGAGAGTCGTTGGCGAGACCCGTTTCGGAAGCGCGGGAAGCCCGCTCTTGCGGTGCGGGCATGAAGAGTCGAGCAAAGGCGAATGGGCTGAGGGCCGTGGTGCTCATCACTTCTCTTCCTTGTACAGGGCGCCTTGAAGCGGGAGGCTTGCGCTCTCCGTCTTGGTCTTGGTTCCGCCACCAGCGAGGCACGCGATGCGGCCTCCGAGGGGAACGTCGCAGTCGTAGGTCGCGGTCACGTCCACCGTGACCAGACCGTGGGGGTCACCCGAGGGCGGCGTCACCTTCACACTGACGCTGCTGAAGCCGCCGTTGGTGTAGAAGTCGCCGAGCCCCGCGTAGGCCGCCAGCTCGATCTCGTTGCGGTCGCCGGTGGCGCCGGGGTTCATGTTCGAGGGCTTCTCGATGACCACCGCGGCCCGCGCCGCACACATGGCCGCGTGCTTGAGCGCAAGGTTGGCGGTGTAGAGCTTGCCCAGCTGCACGAGGCAGAAGAACGTAGTGAGGAGCGGAACGAGCGCCACCACGAACTCGGCGAGGACCGCGCCGCGTTGATCCTTGTGAAGAGAACGCTTCTTCATGGTCGGCCTCACGGAGCGGACGAGTCCAGGACGGTGTCGCGAGCGTCGTGGTAGTTCTTGAACATCTGCATGCCCGCGGCAAAGATGCCGAGTGCCGTCGGAATGCCGACTGCAGTGAGCAGAAATGCGTATTCGAGGAGGATCGCGCCGCGGCTGCGAGAGCGACGCAGCTTCGATCGGGTGCTGCTCGTCGTGCCATCGGACATCGTCGCTACTCCTGTGTGAACTACGGTTGCTGCTGATTCCAGCGAAGGACGGCGCTGACCACCGTGCCGACGAAAATTGCGGGGCCGAATCGGAACCAGCTCATCGCCTCTGCGTCGATGGGGGTTCGCTTGTCTTTCGGCATCACCGTGTTGCGAAAGAGCAACCCGGTGTTCTTGAGAGTCTTGAGAAGCTTGCCGTCGTAGGCGAGCCGTGCGGGAGCGATGATGGCCGCAGCGAGGAAGGCGTAGAGCTCCATCTCGATGCCGATGGTGACCTGGCCGATGGCTCCGAGGGCGGCGAGGAGCTTGATGTCGCCGCCGCCGATGGCGTTTTGTCGATACAGAATCAGTGGAGCAAATGAGCACAGGATGGCGCCTCCGAGGGAAACGCCACCCTCTTGAAGTGCATCGTTGGCTGCGAGGCCCTGTACGCGCAGGCCGTAGATGACGTGCGCGAGCGGCCCCCCGAGGAGCGCGGGCAAGGTGATCCAGTTTGGGATCAGCCCGGTTCTCCAATCGAGAACCGCGCTGACCCCGGCCACCAACACAGCGGCTATGAGGAAACCATGCACGCGCTAGGCCTCAGATCTGCGCTGCGCCCTTTTGTGCGGCGGCGCCGATCTTCGGGCCGAGAGCCTTGAAGGCGGCGGCAGCGAGAAGGAGGACGGCGACGATGAGGAACACGTACTCGAGGAGGCCGGCGCCGCGCTCGTCTTTGACAAGCTTGCGAGCGATCTTGCGAAACTGGCCGCGGGCGAGGTCCAAAACGATTTGCATGTCCATGGTGTGACTCCTGTTGGTTGGCTGAAAGGGTACGCGATCTGATTGGCCGAGGTGCCAAATTTCCTTTGGCTGCCTGGGTCGGCGTCTCAGACGCCGTCGTTGTGTGTTAGGAAGACAATACACTTTGCGTGCCACGGACGACTTCGTACGCCTCGGCTGTAACGGCGAAAATACCTAAACGATTTCAACATGTAACGATATGTAGGCGGATCGGGGTCTGCCGAAGAGCCGATGGATCCAACCCGCACCAGCTGGGCAATTCGAAGTCCATCGACAAGGTAGGACACTGAGGGCCTTAACGCAGCAAACCCGCGTGGGGACGCGGGTTTACCTGGGGAGCCTCGAAGTTTTTGCGGTGCGACGGATGGGGGCGTGGCGCGCAGAGCGAACGGTACCAGCCTACTCAGGGCACCTGCCGCGGGATGTTGCTGTGAGGGCGCGTGGGAATGTTGATGATCTTCGGCTTTTCGCGTTCGAACTTGATGTTGATGAGCTTCACCTCGTCGGATTCGCCCACGATGAGCGGTACCGACGGGTTCGGCGGCCGGAGCTTCTCGTCGCCCTTGGTGTTGAGCGTGATGGTGAACGGCTCGTTGACCCGCAGGCGCACCGCGTAGTGGGCGGCGCCCGAGGCGTCGGTCCGGGCTACCTCGTTGTTGAGATACATGATCGGAAGGTTGGGTCCGTTGTCGGCCCGTACCACCACCGCGATGCTCCGCATGAGGGGCCGGCAGGCGCGCTCGAACTTGGTGATGGCCTGGCCTTCGGTGCGGCGTACCGTGACCCGTACCGGCTCCGCAGGGGCGGAGTCGGCGGGGCATTTGACCACCAGCGTCACGACCTCACCGTCTGGGCGCCGGGTCTCGATGAGAGCGTCGCCCTTGGCGTCGGTCTTCTTCACCTCGGTGTCGTTGAACATGATCGACAGGTCGGCGAGCGACTGCCCGGGATCGCTATCGACGTGGACGATGAGCTTGAAGGGCGTGATCGGCTGCTCTTTGCAGCCAAAAACCGTGCCGAGGAGAGCCACACACAGGAGTCGGCGCATCCTACGAGGGTACGGTAGCGCGGCGACCTGTCAAGCGGCTCAGCGGACGCGTTCGCGCGCCTTGCCGAGGGCCATCTGCATCATGACTTCCTGCTCCGCCGGGTCGGCCCAGCGACGCTGCGCCGCGGTGCTCAGCTGGTGGAGCGGGTCGAAGTACATGAAGTGCTGCCCGGGCTTCACGCTCGGTGCAGTATACACGCTGATGCCGGTCTCCCGGTCGTAGTACTCGTAGGAGTGTGCGTCGCGCTTGCCGCCGCCGCCCGGGGCGTCGACCACGAAGGTGGGGGTGTTGAAGCCGGCGGTGGAGCCGCGCACGTTTTTTTCGATGTGCAGAGCGGTATCGACCGAGGTGCGCAGGTCTTCGACGCCGCGCACCAGGTCGTGAACGTACACGTAGTACGGGTGCACGTTCACATGCCCCAGGCGCTTCACCAGGCGCGTCATGGTCTCTGGAGAGTCGTTCACGTCGCGCTGGAGAACGCTCTGGTTGCGCACGAAGAGCCCGCGTTCCATGAGCTTGTTCATGGCCCGCTGGGTGATCTCGGTGATCTCGTTGGGGTGGTTGAAATGGGTGTGCAGGACCACTTCCTTGTGGAGCTTGCGCCCGCGCTCCACCACGCGGGTGAGGGCGTCGGTCCAGGCGTCGTCGGTGAGGATCTTCTGCGGCATGACCGCCGGGCCCTTGGTGGCGAAGCGCATGCGGCGCACGTTGGGCATGTCGAGGAGCGCGTTGCCGATCTCTGCGATCTGGGTGGCTCGTAGCTGGTAGACGTCGCCGCCGGAGATGACGATGTCCTCGAGCTCGGGGCGCGAGGCGATGTACTCGTAGGCGCGCTTCCAGCGCTCGTCGCTCACCTTGAGCTGCACCTTCTCGACCTCTTCGGTGTCGACGCCGACCGCGTAGCTGCGGGTGCAGAAGCGGCAGTACACCGGGCAGGTGTCGAGCGGAAGAAACAGCGCTTTGTCGGGGTAGCGATGGGTGAGGCCCGGCACCGGCGCGTCGGCCTGCTCGTGGAGCGAGTCGAGGTCGAGCTTTGGGTGATCCGCCAGGAGCCGCGAGGCGACCGGCACGAACTGGATGCGCAGCGGGTCGCGGTAGGGGTCGGACCAGTCGATGAGCGAGAGCATGTAGGGGCTCACGCGGACGCTCATCGGCGCGCGTTTGAAGCCTTCTTCTGCATCCTTCACGAATTCTGGCGTGACCAGCCCCTGAAGTGCCGCGAGCAACTTGTCGACGCGGGTGATGGAGTGCTTGGCCTGCCACGCGTGGTCGAGGAACTGCGCCTCGCCCACCTCGGCATAGGCCGGGATTATTCGCCAGAACTCGCCGGCGCGAAGGTTTCGATACTCGAGCGTCGCCGGGTCGACCGGGGGCTTCTTGTGAACGATGGGCTCGTTGCCGATGACCTTCAGCAGCGACGCGGGCGAGGTGACTGCGCTCATGCTGCCTATATAGCAGCCCGACCACGGGATCGCGTCGGCGATCAGCGGGCGATCAGCGCGGGTCGTAGCGTTTGCGCGCTGCGTCGAGGGTGGCCACCACGGCGTCGACCAGCTCGGGCGGCTCGATGACGCGAGCCCGCGGCCCGAAACCGAGCACCCAGTCGCGGACCCGACCCAGGCGCGCGGTGGTGAAGGTCACGCGGACGCGGCCATCGGCGGCTACCGCGGTTTTCTGTGTAGGGTGCACTTTGATCGCGCGCACTTCGTCGGCGGCCGCCGGGTCGAACTCCACGAGCACGCGCGAAGCTGCGCCGTCGGTGCCCCGGCGCACGCCAAAGCGCCCCTCCATGACGCTGGTCACGTCGAAGGACTCGGGGACCGCGCAGGGCTTGGCAAGCACCTCGAGCGACTCTATCTCCTCAAGAGGGAGCGCCTCGAGCACCTGCCCTTCGACGTGGTGACCCACTACGTGGAGGGCGCCCTCTGCCAGGAGGAGGCCGTAAGGGTGGAGCGTGAGCAGCTCGCGAACGCCGCCGTGGGTGCGCGCGATGCGGAGCACTCGGCCCTCGGCGACCGCGAGAAATGCCCCGTCGATGTCCTCGCCGCGCCCGGTATAGGTGCGGAGCGGGCCAGGGGCGTAGGCGAAACGGCCCTCGAGGCGCGCGTCGGCCGACACCTCGCCTTTGCTGCCCTGACGCACCGGCCGCTCGGCGAGCTTGTGAATCTCACGGAGCGCGACCTCGAGCTCGTCGAAGAGGGCCGAGCCCCGGAGCAACTCGAGCACCCGGCGCGTGGCCAGGAGCCCGTAGGCTTGGGTGCGACGCAGGTTGACCGCACGACCGCGCTCGCTGGGCTTAATGCGCCAGACATGGGCGCCGCCGGGGACCACCTCGAGAGACTCCACCTCGATGCTACGGGTCAGCTCGTGCAGGTAGCGGCGCACGCTGCGCTCGGACACGTTCACCAACGTGGCGAGCTCCTGGAGGGTGAGCCCGGTCGCGCGCGATCCCAAAACCTCGCGCAAGCGATCGAGCTTGCGGTGTTGCGTGAAGCGGCCGGTGGGACGCCCAGCCGTGGCCCGAGACTTGGACGCTGCCATGGATCAGGGAAAGGGGCGCGCGCGGTTCTCGGCGACGTACTTCACCTTGTACTGGTCGTGACAGCCACGGCAGGTGGCCTTGGTGGCGTTGTAGTCGCCGGCGCGGGCCGCAGTGGCGCCGTCTTTGGCGATGCTCGCCCAGCGCGTGTATTTGGGGGGCGGGGCCGCGGCCACCTTGTCGAGGAGATCGGCGACGGTAGCGAGATCTTTGGCGGCAAACGCGGGGGTCATGTTCGCTTTCATCCACGTTTGCAGCGGACGCACCCCTGCCCCGCCGTCGCCAGTGGGCATGGGAGCGACAGCGGCGCCGGCGTCGCGCTGGACCGGCGAAGCGGACGCCCTCGCGCTGGCGGTGGCGCTGGCGCTGGCGGTGGCGGTGGCCGTGGCCGACGGGAGCGCAGAGGCCGTGGCCGTGGCCGCGGGCGTGGAAACGGGCGCGGCGGTAGACGAGGGTAAGGGAGGGTCGCCGCCGCCTGGTTTGTCGCACCCCAACGGAAAGGAGAAGCCAACGAGAATGAGGAGGGCCGCCAGACGCACGCCGCCAGTGTAGAGCCATGGACCCGAGAAATCGCCGTAAAATCGCCAGCGCGGCGGGCGTTTGGTAGGGTTCCCCGGCTATGGAACGCACCTTCGTCGAATTGCTCGCGCGCAAGCGCGATGGCTTCGCCCTCGAGACCCGAGAGATTGCCCGCCTCATCGAGGGCTTCAGCAGCGGCGAGCTGGCGGACTACCAGATGTCGGCGCTGCTCATGGCGGTGTTCTTCCGGGGCATGAACGACGACGAGACGGTGGCGCTCACCGAGGCGATGCTGCACTCAGGCAAGGTGCTCGACCTCTCTTCGGTGCCCGGCGTGAAGGTCGACAAGCACTCGACCGGCGGCGTGGGCGACAAGATCTCCATCTGCCTGGCGCCGCTGGTGGCAGCCTGCGGCGTGCCGGTGCCCATGGTGAGCGGGCGCGGCCTGGGCCACACCGGCGGAACCCTCGACAAGCTGGAGGCCATTCCCGGCTTTCGCACCGACCTCTCCACCGAGACCTTCGCCCGGGTGGTGAAGGACATCGGCACCTGCATGATCGGCCAGACCAAGGATATCGCGCCGGCCGACAAGCGCATCTACGCGCTCCGCGACGTAACCGCCACGGTCGAGTGCGTGCCGCTCATCGTGGCCTCGATTCTCTCGAAGAAGCTGGCCGAGGGCATCGACGGCCTGGTGCTCGACGTGAAGGTGGGCCGCGGCGCCTTCATGAAGAACCTCGAGCGTGCGCGGGAGCTGGCGACGGCGCTGGTGCGGGTGGGAACCAAGGGCGGCAAGCGCGTGACCGCGGTGCTGACCCGCATGGACACACCGCTCGGGCTCACCATCGGCAACGCCAACGAGACGCGGGAGGCGCTCGAGGTACTGCACGGCAAGGGACCAGCCGACGTGGTCGAATGCACCATGGTGCTGGGGGCCGAGATGCTGGTGCTGGGCGGCGCGGCCAAGACCGAGGCCGAGGCGCGCAAACAGCTCACGGAAGCCATCACCAGCGGACGCGGCGTGGCGCTCATGGAGAAGATGGTCGCAGCCCACGGTGGTGACCCCAAGGTGGTGGCCAAGCCGGAGCTGCTCGCCATCGCGCCGCGGTCGGTAGATGTACTATCCACGCAAGACGGCTTCGTGACCGCCATCGATGCGCTGGAGCTGGGGCTCACGGGCGTGGCCATCGGCGCCGGGCGCACCCGGGCCGACCAGCCGGTGGATCACGGCGTGGGGATCGATCTGCGGAGGAAGCCGGGCGCGGCGGTGCAAACGGGCGACGTGCTGGCGACAGTGTTCCTGCGCGACGAGCACGACGCCGCGCAGATCTCGGCGCGGATCGCAGGAGCCTTCACGGTGGGCGCAGCGGCGCCCGCCGAAGCGTCGCTGGTGATCGAGACCATCCGCGGCTGAGCTACTTGAGCTTGGAGCCGGGGGCGACGACCTCGTCGATGGAGGCGAGGTGGAGCGCCTCCGAAGGACCGGACGCGAGGAGCATGCCGTGCGAGACGAGGCCCTTGCCGAAGTCGCGCGGGGCGAGGTTGGCCACGACCACCACGCGGCGGCCCACCAGGGTTTCTGGCGTGAAGGTTTGGGCGAGGCCGGCGATGATGGTGCGCGGCTCTGGCTCGCCCAGGTCTACCTGGAGCTTGAGGAGCCTGTCCTTCTTCGGGACCTTCTCGCACGTGATCACCAGGCCGACGCGCAGGTCGACCGCGGAGAACTGCTCGTAGGTGATCGGCGCGGGCGGCGCTTCGGGCGCTGCGGCAGGAACGGCGGGCGCTGCGGCGGGAACGGCGGGCGCTGCGGCGGGAACGGCGGGCGTATCGGTCATGGCGGGGACTTTCGCGGGACGGAGCTTGGCGAGGAGCAGCTCTGTCTGTTCTTTGTCGTACATGGGAAAGAGGGGCGTGCCGGGCGGCAGCGCCGCGCCGACAGTGAGCTCGGTGGCGCCAAGCGGCCAGGCGTCGTGGTCGAGCAGCGCCGCGATGGGCGAAAGGCCGAGCTGCGCGCGCACGCGATCGCTCTTGTCGGGCATGGCCGGGTAGATGGCGATGGAGAGCCGGGCCACGACGTCGAGAAGTGCGTGGAGAATCGTCCCCACCCGGGCCAGATCACCTTCTTTGAAGGCGCCCCAGGGCGCCGCGCGGTCGACGTAGGTGTTGGCCAGGCTGGAGGCGGCCATGGTCGCCTCGAGGGCGGCGTGGGGTTCGATGGCGGTCCAGGCGTCGGCGGCCTTTTGCAGCTCCCGCTGCACGCCAGCCACCAAGTCGGTCTCGAGCGCGGTGTACACTCCGGCGTCGGGCACGGTGAGGTTCGTGTATTTTGCACACATGCCGACGGTGCGCTGCACCAGGTTGCCCAGGTTCTTGCCCAGGTCGGCGTTGTAGCGCTCGATGAAGCCAGCGTGGTCGAAGTCGCCATCTTGGCCGAAGGAGACGGCGCGCAAGAGGTAGTAGCGGA
The DNA here is from genome assembly GCA_038210445.1 of Polyangiales bacterium. Lineage (GTDB taxonomy): Bacteria > Myxococcota_A > Polyangia > Polyangiales > Polyangiaceae > JABFRG01. The sequence goes on along the minus strand of JBBQWQ010000004.1, from coordinate 185,099 downwards.
GCACGTCGGCGCCGAACTCCTCGGCCACGCGCAAGGGGTCGACCACATTGCCGGTGGTCTTCGACATCTTCTCGCCGTCGATGGTGAGAAACCCGTGGGCGTGTACCGCTTCGGGGAGCTCGGCGTCGGTGTATCCTGCAGCCATCAGGAAGGCCGGCCAGTACACCGCGTGGAAGCGCAAGATGTCCTTGCCCACCAGATGAATGACCTCGCCCTCTGGCCCCCAGTAGCGGCGCAGTGGCTTGCCGTGGGCGTCGTTTCCCTCGAGAGCCGAGCGATAGTTGGCGAGGGCGTCGAACCACACGAACATGACGTGCTTGTCGTCGCCGGGGACGGGAATGCCCCAGGAGAAGCTGGTACGCGAGACGCTCAGGTCATCGAGACCGGATTTGACGAAGCTGACCACCTCGTTCTTCCGCGTCTCCGGGCGAATGAAGCCCGGGTGCGCCTCGTAGAAGGCGAGCAGGCGGTCCTGGAAGGCCGAGAGCTTGAAGAAGTAGGTCTCCTCCTTTACGCGCTCCACCGGCTTCTTGTGGATCTCGCAGAGGTTGCCGGGGAGCAGATCCTTCTCGGTCTTGAAGGTCTCGCAGCCCACGCAGTACCAGGCCTCGTAGGCGCCCTTGTAAAGGAAGCCCTTGTCGGCGATGACCTTCCACAACGACTGCACGAACTCGATGTGACGGGGCTCGGTGGTACGAATGAAGTCGTCGGCCTGGATGTTGAGCTTGGGCCATGCGTCGCGGAAGCGCTGGCTCACGGCGTCGGTGAACGCCTGCGGGGTGGTGCCTTGCTCCTTGGCGGCGCGGTCGATCTTGAGGCCGTGCTCGTCGGTGCCGGTGAGCATGCGCGCGTCGCGGCCGCGCAGCAGGTGAAAGCGCCGCAGGGCGTCGGCCACCGTGGAGGTGTACGCGTGGCCCAGGTGGGGCACGTCGTTCACGTAGTAGATGGGGGTCGTTACATAGAACGGGCGCTTCGGGAGCGACATGGCGGCGGGTCTACCACGTTCTTTCCGCGGCGGCGAACGCCGAAGGCCGCGCCGAGCGGCGTCAACTGTGCTTCACGAAGGACGGGTGGCCGCGCGCGGTGTTTGCCGGGCGTCGAGCACGGAGCGAAGGGGCGGAAAGAAGGCGCGGTCGACGGCGTGGCGAAGCGCGACCGGTGGCGGGCTCTTGATGGGGCTGCCCCCTTCGCCGCCCACCGACGACACCAGCACCACCTCCTGGCTGCCCTGCTTGATCCAGGTGGCCTCGTAGATGCCGTCGACGCGACCGATGCGCTCGTAGAACGCAAAGGTGGTGCACTCGAAGGGACCGTCCAGGCGAATGCGTGCATCTTGCACATGTAGCGTGTCGCCGTCGAGCACGATGCGCTCACCCGCGGTGCCGGTGAGGAGCAGGCGGCCGAAGGCGGTCGTGGAGCGTTCCTCGAGCAGCGCGAGGAAGCGCGCGGCAGAGGCTTCGTCGAGGAGCGGCGCTGCGCCGTCGAAGGAGTCGGGCACGGTGCAGATGGCGCGGGAGACGATGGAGAGCGTGCCGCCCGCCGCCACGCCGTGCTTCTTGGTGGAGAGGCCCACCTTGAGGAGACTGGTACGGTCGCCGGTGCTGAGGCCGAGCCATGCGGCGGTGCCGCTCTCGCCGAGCATGACCGCGACGCCGAACGGCTCGTCGAAGGAGAGGATACGCCGCGACGCGCCGCCCGGGTCGGCACGCGACACGCCGCGGTCGTCGACGGTGAGAAGGCCTCGCTCGCGCGCCCGGAGCGAGAGCGCGAAGCCCACCAGGACGCTCAGCGCCGCCACACTCGCCAGCGCCGCTCCCAGCCGTATCGCGACCGAGGCGCCGAGCACGAAGGGGACGCCATCGAAGACGAGCGCGAGGAGCGCGGCCGCGCCCACCAGGAGCCACGCGCGACGTCGCGCCAAGGTCGACGAGCGGGTGGACGCGCGTGCCTGTTCGAAGGAGAGGGGAAACGAGACGGCGACCAACTCCTCGAGTGTAGCGAGCGCACCCAGGAGCGGCCACCCGCTCACCTCACGTTTTGATCGTTGACCTTCGGGTCGGTGGCATCGGGCGTGCCATCGTTGTCGAAGTCGCGAACCGGCGCAGGAAAGCCGGATACGCGCGGCGAGACGCCGTCGAAGGCGTCTTGCATGAACTGTAGGGCCATGGCCTGCATTTCGCGATAGGGACACGGCACCGAGAGGTTGTTGAGCGAGAAATCGGCGCCGCTCGCGAAGTACGGGATGCCGAAGTTTCGCTTGGCACTGCTCTGCGTGAGGTCGGACCCGTGCTGACCGGGCGCCACTTGCACCAGCACCGCGGTAGAGCCCTTGAAGGGGAAGTCGCGAATGCCGTCGGGACCGGGGTCGGCCTCGGTGAGCGGCACCTTGCCCGCACCGAGCTTGGGGTTCTTTGCGTCGATGATATCGGCATTGGAGCCGACGTTGGGCTTGGCGAGGCCGGCGCCGATGGCGCGCGCGAGGGCCTCGCCGCCTTCGTTGGCCACCAGCTCGTCGTAGATGACCTCGGTGATGATCACGTTTCGACGCACCAGCGGTGCGCCGTTCGGTGGCGCAGCTCGTTGCATGTAGTGTGCATATGCCAGCGGATCGCCGGCCTCGGCCACGGTTTGACCGATCACCGTGAAGGGATGCGCTTCGTCGAAGCGGCCGCCGCGGAAGCCGAAGTTGGCGATGGCGCCGACGAGAAGCTGCGCGTTGATGGCCGGGCCGTGAGAGCCAATCTCGGTGAAGATGCCGCCGCCGGCCACGTTCAGGAACCAGGCCTTGACCCGAGGCTCGATGGCGGCGGCGAGCGCGCCCTGGATGCCGCCGAGAGAATCGCCGATGTAGGCGATGCGCCCCTGATCGATGCGCGGCGTTCCGGCGCCGGTGGCGAGCGGCGAGAGGTCGGGGTCCGACGAGAGCAACTGCACCACCGCCGCCGTGTCGAGCGCCGCCTGCCGCATCTGGTCGCGCAGGGCGCCGATGTTCTTCAGGGAGCCGAAGAGATCCACGGGGCCGTTGCGCTCACCATTCAGGCCGTCGGCGATGCCGTCGGGCCCCTGGTAGGTGGCGTTGCCGAAGTCGGTGCCCTGATCGACCTGGAATTTGGGGTCGGCGGCGCGCGCGCCGAAGGTGACGCTGTCGATGGCCACCGACACGAAGCCCTGCTTGGCGAAGGTGTTGGCGAGCGACAAGAGGTAGTGCCGCCCGGACCCGAGACCATGCTGCACGATGACCACCGGATAGCCGGCGGCGGGCATGGGCTTCTTGGGGACGGCGATGGAGACCCAGACCTTGTTGGTGGGGCGTGCGGCGTCGGGAACGGCGGCGCCGGCGGCGTCGCGCGCGAAGTGGGCATGCGCGAGGTTGTCGTAGCCGCCGTCGGCGCGGGTCAGGTAGTTCGGGGGCTGAAACACCGCGGTGCCGAAGGCGGCGATCTGGTCGTGCGCGCGAACCGCAACGTTGGCGTCGGGATCGTCGGTGCCGTCCGGGAGCTTCTTGTCGGCGACGCCCAGCCACTCGTCGAGCGAGGCCGTGAAGCCGGACGGCAGGACGCCCCCGGTCTTCGGAGCGAAGCGCGCGTTCCCCATGGGCTGCACCGTCGCTGCGTCCCACGCCAGCGAGAGCGAGGTGCCGACAAGCTTGTCGCGCAGCTGAAAGAGCTCGGGGGTCGTGGCCTGCGTGGTGTACGGCGCGATGGCCACCACCTCGTCGGTGCCGAGGACGTCGGCGAGGAGGGCGTTCACGCGTTCGAGCGCGGTGCCGTAGAGCGTCATCGAAGGCGTGTTGCGAACGCCGCGCGCCACGCGTTGCAGCGTGAGGCCGCGGATCACGCGCCTGCCGCCTTCGTCGCGCAAGCGGCTGGTGAGCACTGCAGCGTAGCGATGGCCCTCGGCGAGGACGAAGCCTCGGGCCGGCCCTACCGCGAGCACCGGGCGGGTGGTGGAGCTCTTCTGGCGGTCGTCGCGGATCGACGCGCGGCACGGAAGCCGCGCCAGCTTGCTGTCCTGCGCCTCGAGGTCGAGGAAGTACACGGAGGACGTCTCCTTCTGGCACGCCTCCTCGTCCTTGGGCAGAACCGCGGGGTCGAGCACGGCCGCCACCGGCTCGTCGTCGGTCTTCGGCTGCGACGAGTCGTCGACGAAGAACATGGCGGGCGCGATCCGGGAGTAGCCGTTCATGGTCGCCAGCTCTTGCTGGAAAATCGCGGCGTTCTTGGCGAACACTCGGTCCATGCCGGGAATCGAGCCGACCTTTCCGGCGCTGCTTCGATAGACGTCCGAAGGGAACGGAACGTCCATGAAATCGGGGACGTCAGAGATGAGCGAGAGGCGCGCGGTGGGCCCCAGCTCCACCGGAGGAAAGGGCTCCGCGGAGTCGCACGACGCAACCACCGGAAGGGCGACGAAGGCGAGTGGCGCAAAGCGGCGCCAGAAGCGGACGGCGGAGGGTGCGAAAGGGGAGCGCATGGGCACGGGTACTGTAGCCGAAATCCCTCGCGTGGCGGCCAATGCCGCGTATAACTGTGACTCGGTAACTTGGCGATTGCGGAGGAGTGGCCCATGCGCATGCGAAACTGGATGGTCGTGATTTCGTCCTCACTGGCGCTGGGCGCCTTCGCGGTGCAAGGGTGCGGCAGCACCGCCTCGACGCCCATCGATGCGGGCAGCGCCGCCGATGCGACCCTCGACGCCCCGGTCGAAACCGGCGCCAAGGATGCGAGCAAGGACGTGAAGGTCGTCGCCTGCCCAGACGCGAGCATCACCGAGCTCCCCATCGTCGATGCTTCGTTCGGCGACTCCGGTCAATCGACGAGCGGCTGCGTCTCGTGCCTCAAGGTCAAGTGCGGCACCGACCTCTCGGCCTGCAACGACGACTGCGAGTGCCGCGACGCTGTGGTGAAGTTCCTCAACTGCCTGCCCACCGCCAAGGGTCAAAACGACGCCCTGGTGTGCGGCATCACCGCCTTCAGCGGCGTCTCCGCCGACACCCAGGCGCTGGGCCAGAGCATCGCGCTCTGCGCCGGTCAGCGCTGCCCCACCGAGTGCATTCCGCCGGGCCTCGACGCCGGCCCCTGAGTGAACGGGCGAAGACGCGGCTGCGCGGGCGGGGGCGTCGGTCGGGTGTGCTCACGACCAGGAGGTCGCTCCGCGCAGCCCTCCCTAGCCGCCGCCCGCTCGCTCGCGTCTTCGCGCCGTTCACGCGATTTGCGCTTATTTGCGGCGCTTATTTTTGTGCAATTTGCACATAATGGTGCGCGGGGCGCTTCGTTGCGTCGGTCCGCGGTGGTCAGCTTCGCGCAGGCAGGGGCGGTCCGCGGTGGTCGCCTTGCGGGCCTGGTGGGCGTAGTTCGCGCGTCACCTTCGCGCGAGCAAGTGCGGTCAGCGGTGGTCACCTTGCGGGCCTGGTGGGCGTAAGTCGCGCGTCACCTTCGCGCGAGCAAGTGCGGTCAGCGTTGGTCGCCTTCGCGCGGGCGAAGTGGCGACGAAGGTGAATCGAATTTGGGGGAGACCGAGCGTCCAGCTAGGAGGGTCGCGCGGAATGAACTCCTGTTCATGAGCACGCCCGACGACGCTGGCGCGAAGGTATCGCCCAAATTCGGTCACCTTCCCCGAAGGCGGTGGGATTGTACCCAAGGCGAGACCTGCGAGCCGGATTGGCCGGCCTGGGCCTGCTGGGCGCCGGTGGCTCGCTCGAGGCGGGCGGCGGCGATGGCGACGGCGACGGCGACCGCTTCGCGCTGCTCGGCGGCGACCTTGGGGTAGCCGAGGAGGTCGGCGGTGTTGCGCTCGAGGAAGCCGGTGTCGTAGTTGCCGGCGATGAAGTCGGGGTGAGTGAAGAGCTTCTCGTGGAAGGCGAGGTTGGTGCGGATGCCGGTGACGATGTACTCGCCCAGGGCGCGGCGCATGCGGGCGACGGCGCGCTCGCGGTCGGGGGCCCAGACGCTGAGCTTGGAGATGAGCGGGTCGTAGAAGCTCGAGATGGTGCAGCCCGGGTAGGCGCCGCCGTCGTCGCGAACACCGGGGCCCGAGGGGGTGACCAGGTTCTCGATCTTGCCGGGCGAAGGAAGAAAGCCGCTGGCCGGGTCTTCGGCGTAGATGCGGCACTCGATGGCCGCGCCGCGTGAGTGAAGGTCTTCCTGCGCGAAGCCCAGCTTCTCGCCCTGGGCGATGAGCACCATCTCGCGCACCAGATCGAGGCCGGTGACCAGCTCCGTGACCGGGTGCTCCACCTGGAGCCTCGTGTTCATCTCGAGGAAGTAGAAGGCGCCGTCGGGGGCCAGGAGGAACTCGAAGGTGCCGGCGGAGAAGTAGCCCACTGCTTTGGAGCCTTGCACCGCGATGGCGCCCATCTTGGCAACGAGATCGCGCGATGCCGCGGGCGAGGGCGTCTCCTCGACCACCTTTTGGTTGCGCCGCTGGATGGAGCAGTCGCGCTCGAACACGTGCACGGTGTTGCCGTCGCGATCGCCGAGGACCTGGATCTCGACGTGCCGAGGCTTGATGAGGGCCTTCTCGAGGTAGACGGTGTCGTCGCCGAAGAACTTCTTGGCCTCGCTGCGGGCGCGCTCCCAGGCGCTGGCCATCTCGCTGGCATCGTTCACCAAGCGCATGCCCTTGCCACCGCCGCCGGCCGAGGCCTTGAGCATCACCGGGAAGCCGATCTTGATGGCGGCCGCGGTGGCCTCGTCGGTGGTCTCGCAGGTGGCGCCGGGGACGATGGGCACACCGGCGTCGCCCATTTTCTTGCGCGCCGCCGTCTTGGAGCCGAGCTGCCGCATGGCGCTGCCGGGCGGCCCGATGAAGGTGATGCCTTTGGCCTCGCAGGCGTCGGCGAAGTCTGGGTTCTCGCTGAGGAAGCCGTAGCCTGGGTGCACCGCGTCGCAGCCGGCCTTCTTGGCGGCGTCGAGCACGCGATCGATGCGCAGGTAGCTCTCGGAGGCTGCAGCGGGCCCCACATTGTAGGCTTCGTCGGCCACGCGCACGTGGAGCGCGGCGCGATCGGCGTCGGAATAGATGGCCACCGAGGCGATGCCCATCTCGTGGAGGGTGCGGGTGACGCGCACGGCGATCTCTCCGCGATTGGCCACGAGAACTTTCCGGAATTTTTTCGCCATGAGCGACGACTACCACCCGCGAAGCCGACAGAAAAGGCGGACTTTTGCCAGCGATTCCCCTAAGAACAAGGGAGGGTGAAGGGAGACAAGCGCACGCTGCCGCTGGATTTTCAAAAGGCGCCGACGGCGTCGACGCCACCGAGCACGCGCGCCCTCGATTCGATGCCCGCTCCGGAGCGCCGGATGCCGGACGAGATCGAGCCGTCGTTGGCGGCGATACTCGAGGAGCTTCCCTTTTTCATGGACGAAGGCCCCGAGGAGCTACAGCGTCCTCCCCGCCCGCGCGCGCCGCCATCGGCCCCGCCACCGCCGCCTCCTGCGCCGAGCCGCACGGCGTCTGCCACCGGGGCGGCCGATGCGGAGGAAGCCATCAGCGTGGGCGCCCTCGGGCGCATGACCAAGCGCGCCCTCGACGATCGCTTTCTGCGGCCGCTGTGGGCGCATGGTGAAATCACCAATGCGCGCCCGGCGCCCCGCGGTCACCTGTACTTTACACTGAAAGACGAAGAGGAAGAGGCCACCGTAGACGTGGTGATCTACAAGACCGGCCTGACGCCGCGCATGCGCGACCGGGTCAAGGACGGCGCGCGCGTGAAGCTGCGGGGACGGATGACCTACTGGGCGCCGCGCGGGCGCACGCAGTTCGTCGCCGACCGGGTGGAGCCCCAGGGCGCAGGGGCTCTGCTGGAGGCGCTGGCCCGCCTCAAGGAGAAGCTCCAGGCAGAGGGGCTCTTCGACCCCGCGCGCAAGAAGCCCCTACCCCGATCGCCGCGCATCGTGGGCGTGGTGACGAGCCGAACCGGCGCCGTCATCCACGACATTCGCAACGTGGCGTTTCGTCGGGGCGGCGCGCACATCCTTTTGGCGCCGGCCACGGTACAAGGGCCTACCGCGGCGGAGTCGGTGCGCCGCGCACTGGCCGCCCTCTGCACGGTGAAGGGCGTCGACGTCATCATCGTGGGCCGCGGCGGAGGATCGAGCGACGATCTCATGGCATTCAATGACGAAGCATTGGTGCGCGCGGTGGCCGGATGCGCGGTGCCCGTGGTGAGCGCGGTGGGCCACGAAGTAGATGTAACCCTCACGGATTTCGCCGCCGACGCGCGCGCCGCTACGCCTTCGCAGGCGGCCGAGCTGGTAGTGCCCGACCGCGCAGCGGTGGGCGCCCTCTTTCGTGAGCGCCATGGTCGCCTCGAGCGGGCCATGCATCAGCAGGTGGCGCGGCGGCGGCTTTTGCTCGGGCGCATCGAGCGCAAGTTGGGTGATCCGCGGCTCGGGCTCGCGGCGCACCAGCAACGGGTCGACGAGCTGCGCGGGCGCCTGGAGAGCGCCCTCGGCCGGTCGATGACGCGTCGCGGCCGCACCACCCAGGCCCTGCGAGCGCGCCTGCTCGCCCGCCACCCGGGGCGCGTGCTGGCGCAGCAGCGGTCGTTCGTAGACGGCGCGCTCCTGCGCTTGCAGGCAGCCCAGCGGCATTCGCTTTCGCGGGCCCATGCGCGGCTGGGCCGCACGTCTGCGCAGCTGGACGCGCTGAGCCCCCTCAAGGTGCTCGCACGCGGCTACTCCATCACGCTGGATCGCCAGGGCCATGCGCTGCGACGCGCCGCCGACGTGAAGGTCGGGGACCCTCTGCGCATCGTGCTCGAAGAGGGCGAGCTGCGTGCCACCGTGGAGAGCACGGCCACTCCGCCGAAGGTCGGTGATCCGTGAGCGCCCTTCGCTTTGCCGTTCTCGGCGACCCCATCGGCCACTCCAAATCGCCACGCATGCACGCGGCCGGCTTCGCGGCGCTGGGCATGCCCCACCAGTACGAAGCGCGGCGGGTCGAGGCAAAGGAACTGCCGGCGGCCATCGAACAGCTGCGGCGCGGCCTCTTCGACGGGTACAACGTCACCATCCCCCACAAGCAAGCGGTCCTCGCGCTGGTCGACGAGGTCGACGAAGGCGCGGCCATGGTGGGCGCCGCCAACACCATCACCCGGAGCTCGCGCGGTCGGCTCAAGGCGTACAACACCGACGTGGCGGCGGTCGCCGAGGAGCTGCGCAACCTGGCGCCCGAGGCGAGCTTCGCGGGCGGGGTCGCCATCATCCTCGGCTCCGGGGGCGCGGCGCGCTCTGCGGTGGTGGCGCTGGCGCGCGACCTTTCGGCCCAGCGCATCGAGATCCGCGCCCGGGCCTTCGAGGACGACGCGCTCGCCGGCGAGCGCTTGACCGCCGACCTCGGGGAGCGTCTCGGCAAGTTTGGCCTGCACACAGAGATTGTTTGCCGGCCGCTCGCGCCCGGAGCGGACGACGCGCGAGCAACGTGCATTATACAAGCAACGAGCGCGGGCATGCAGGGCGCCGACGACGGCCAGAAGATTGCCGCGGCGGTCGCCTGGAACGACGTACCGGTGTCGGCGGTGGCCTTCGACGTTGTTTACAATCCGCCACGGACACCGTTTCTCACGGCGGCCGAGGAAGCGGGAATTCGCGCATCGAACGGGCTCGGCATGCTGGCTCGGCAGGGCGCCTTGGCATTCGAGCTGTGGCTGGGACGCAGCGCGCCGTACAACGCCATGCTCTCTGCGCTCATCGACTAAGTCTGCGGCGAGAGCTCCGCGTCAACTTCGCATGCGTGTTGGCAGGTCAAAGTGCCCCCCCCGCGACGACGAGACGGTTGAGTTGCGGTCGAGTTGCGCGCGCAGTGGTGCGCCGTCGAATGCCGCCTCGTCATTCGCGAGACCTCAGCTTCGTGGTCACTGCGCGCTGGCGAACCAGGCTTCGATCTCGTCGAGGAGGATTTCGGCAGAGGTGCCGGTGGGTCGAACCACCGGGAGCGCGAGCGCCGGGTCGAAGTGGCCGCTCTCGTGGATGCCGCTGATGGGCGGCGGCACGAAGGTGCGGAAGCGATCGTCGACCGCCAGCTCCATGGCGTCGATGACCTCGGTGATGTCGATGTTCTTTGCGGCTCGTCGGGGCATGGCTCACTTCACTTTCTGTTGGTCGGTGCAATGGAAGGAAACTTGGGTGGTGCCGCCGCTTGCGGCTGCGGCGTCGCAGGTGCTCGGGCAGAGCACCACCCGGGTCGGCGCGTCGGCTGCGTCGAAGTGCCAGCCCCCGCCGGCGCCGCAGTCGGCGCTGTAGGTGAGCGACTCGATGCTCTGGTTGGGCCGCTCGAGGTCCACCGCTACCTTGTTGACGTCGATGGTGCGGCCGTCGGCGGGGGTCGGGATGGCGAACTCGCAGGTGGATACCTGCTTGCGAATGGCCGTGAGCGCAGTGGTGAGCTCGGACTTGGTGCGCGCGGCGTCGCCAACCTGCACCAGCAGTGCATGCTCGGTGCCGCCGGCGGCCGCCACCTGGTGGAGGAGGTCGACGCTGGGCCCGACGCCAATGACGTAGGTGGGAATGCGGTCGTGCACCCGGCCCACGTCGAGGGCAATGGCGTTGACCTCGGCCACCCGCGTATCCCAGCTGCTCACACCGCACGACCAAGGCTCGCCGTCGGTCGCCAAGACGATGACGGTCCTGTCAGCGGGATGGCCCTGGGCAATCCGCTCGGCCTGGGTGATGGCCCCGGCGAGCGCGGCTCGGGTCGGGGTGTCGCCGCGGGGCGCCGTCGCATTGATGGAGGCCCCGAGGTCCGGCGACGGCAGCTCGGTGAGCGGCACGTCGGCGTTCTGGTAGGCGCTGCTGCTGCAGGCATTCGCGGCGTTGGGAAAGTACGTGAGCGATGCACGCATTCCTCGGGAGCCGGCGTCGGCGAAGAACGCCTTCATGGCATCGCCCACCGGAATCCATCGCTTTTTCGGGTCGTAGGAGGCACTTTCGGCGGTATCGCCCATGCTCCCGGAGCGGTCGTAGACGACCACCATGTTCACGTGCGTTCGGAACGCCGTCGAGCGGATGACGCCGCACTGGGTGCGCGCGTCGAGCGGACCGCCGGTGTCGCCTTCGAAGAGGGAGCCTCCGCCGGTGGTGACGCTCCCGTTTGCGCCCTCGGTTTGTGACGGTTCAGAGAAGTAGTTGTTGGGACCCGAGGGCCCACAGGCGGCCAGGGTGGCGAGCAAAACGAAACCCACGAACGACGAACGGCGCATCGAAGCCTCCTGCATCGCTCTCAGGAGCAAGCATCGGGCCGTCGCCGCGACGGATCAGCGCGCCATGAAGAAGACGATGACCGCGAGGCCGATGTAGATGGCTGCGTTCAGGTAGGCGTTGTTCGCCTTGGCGCCCACCTTCTTGAGGCTCTGGGCTTCCATGAAGCTCACCACGCCGGCGCCGCACCAGAGAAGAGAGCGGACGATGTTCAGCACGCCGTTGGGCTTGAAGAACGACACGAGCAGGAGCCCGAGCGCCAAGTACACCACGACCTTGCGCACCTTCTGGAGAGAGGCAAGTTGCTCAAGGTCCTTCTGCTCGCTCATCCCTTTCGAGTATCAGCACGGGCCGCGCCTGTCGAGCCGCGCAGGCCGCGTACGCGCGGACCTTTTCGCGGTGCGGCGAAAGGCGTAAGGGTGACCCGTGGCATCCCCGCGACTCGGCTTCGGCTATCGGCGCATCGTTTCGCTCCTGGTGTTTCTGGTCATCGTGCCCACGGTGCTCCTGCTCTCGCTGGGGATCCTGCTGATGACCATTGGCGAGGCGCAGGCCAACCTGCTCTTCGGCATCCTCACGGTTGCGTTCGTGGCGGTGGTGGTCACTGGCGTGGTGCTGGTGCTGGTGTTCATTCGGCGTGCGGCCAACCTCAGCGAGCTGCAGGCGGATTTCGTCTCCAAGGTGAGCCACGAGCTGCGCACGCCCCTCACGGGCATTCGCCTCTTCGTCGAGACGCTGGAGCTGGCCAAGGACGACCGCGCCACCCAGGAAAAGTGCATCGAGCAGCTGAGCAAGGAGTCGGAGCGCCTCTCGCGGCTCATCGAGCGTTTGCTCGACTGGGGCAGAATGGAGGCCGGGCGCAAGATGTACGACCTCCACGAAGAGTCGGTGAGCGGCATCATCGAGGAAGCGGTGGCCGCCTTCGGGCCGGACCGTTACCGGGACCTCGAGTTCACGGTGGAGGTGGAAGACAACCTGCCCTTGGTCTCGGCCGACCGCGCAGCGTTGGTGGACGCCATCGGCAACCTGCTCTCCAACGCGCGCAAGTACGGGGGAATACCGCCGTCGGTGACCTTGCGAGCACGGCGGGGCGCCCCGGAAGCAGTGCGAATCGACGTGCGCGACAACGGCGACGGAATTCCTCGGCGCGAGCAGAATCGCATTTTCGACAAGTTCTACCGGATCGACGATCGCCTGGCGCGTATGCGCGAAGGCAGCGGCCTTGGCCTCGCCATCGTGAAGCACATCGTCCGGGCCCACGGCGGGCGCATCGAGCTCGAGAGCGAGGTGCAAAAGGGCAGCACGTTCTCCATCGTGCTCCCGGCTGTGGCGCCGGCGGTTCTGCCCGCCTCTGCCTGAGAGTGCAGTTCCGGGCCAGGAGTGCTAGTACCCGGGGCTCCGATGGTGGCCCCGAACACCGAGCGTCCTGCCCGCCTGCTCGTCATCGAGGACGACATGAGCATCGCCATGGGTCTGCGTATCAACCTGGAGAAGGAAGGATACGAGGTGATGCAGGCAAGCGACGGCGAGGACGGCCTCGAGGCTGCCATCACCGGCTCGCCCGATCTGGTGATCCTCGACGTCATGCTGCCGCGCAAGAACGGCTTCGAGATCCTGAATGAGCTCCGTTCGCGCGGCTACACCATGCCCATCATCGTCCTCTCCGCCAAGACGTCGGAGATGGACAAAGTCGCGGGGCTCGAGCTGGGCGCCGAGGACTACGTGGCGAAGCCCTTCAGTCTGGCCGAGCTGCTGGCCCGGGTGCGCGCTGCGCTGCGACGCGCCACCATCGCCACGGCCAAGGCGCCGCGGCACATCGTGTTCGGCGAGGTGCGCATCGACATCGACGCGCGCGAAGTACGGCGGGGCGACCAGGTGGTCGACTTCACGCAGACCGAGTTCGACGTGCTCATGTGCCTGGTCGACTCCCGCGGCAAGGCGCTGTCGCGCGAGGCCATCTTCCGCAAGGTGTGGGGCCAGCACCACCACGGCACCACCCGCACCGTCGACAACTTCCTTCAGCAGCTGCGCTCCAAGCTCGAGCCCAACCCCGCAGAGCCCCGCCACTTTCACACGGTTCGCGGCGTGGGCTACCGCTTCGACGCCTGACGTACGGAACAATCATGGACCAGACGCTCCTCCGCAACTACCTCGCCACCGTCTACGAGCTGCCCACGCCTTCCGGCCCGCTGCGGGTGTCGCTCGACGCCGATCTGGAGCCCAGCCCGGCCGGCCTTCCCGAGCTGCTGAACCAGCCGTTTGCGCTGGTCACCGCCTACAACCCGCGCTCCATGCTGCTGCCGCGCAAAGTGAACGACGGGCGCCACGCGGTCATGCGCGATCTGTTGGTGCTCGGCTGCTATCGCGTGGAACAGTGCGTCGGCTTCGAGGAAGAGCCCGACGGCGTGTGGCGCGAGCCCGCGTGGCTGGTGCACGGAATGGACCGCGAAGAGGCGGTAGCCTTCGGTCGCGTCTTCCGCCAGAACACGGTGGTGGTGTGTCGGAATTCTCGTCCGGAGCTGGTGGTTACCGACCCGACCTGCGACGAAATCGGCAAGGGCTTCATGGCGAACTGGCGCGTGCGCTCGTGAGAGCGCGGCGGCCGTAGCGACGCGCATTTCCTTTTCGGGCGACCCGCAACGACGGTGCTAAACTGCGCCCATGACGTACGCCCGAATTGCCTTCTGTCTGGTCGGTCTCGGAGTCCTCGGCGCAGGGCTCCACTGCAGCAGCTCCGATAGCAGCGGCTTCGGCGGTGAGGGCTCCTCGAGCTCCAGCTCCGGCGGCAGCAGCGGCCTCCTGGGGAGCTCGGGCGGCGGCGATGGTGGCGGCGTGGCCCGGCAGTGCAGCGGCGATCTGCAGAGCGTGCTCGACGAGAACGGCCGGGTGGTCGAGAAATGCGCGCCCGATCAGGGCTGCGCCGCGGGAAAATGCGCCGCCGCCTGCGATGCGGCGGTGGCCAGCAAGGGTTCGCTCGGCTGCAACTACGTGGTGGCGACGCCCTCGTTCTACTCGGGCATTCTGCCGCCGTGCTTCGCCGTGTTCATGGCCAATGGCTGGGGCAAGGCCGCGACCATCACGGTCACGCGCGGGGGCCAGAGCTACGACGCCACCAAGTTTGCCCGCATTCCGGTGCAGGGTCAGCCCGAGACCGCGTGGCCTCAACTCACCAGCGCCGGGTTGCCGCCGGGCGAGGTTGCCGTTCTCTTCATCTCCGGCGACCCAAGCTCGCAAAACACGACGCCGCTTCGCTGCCCGGTGCCTTCGGCGGTGGCCGTCGGCACCGCGGTGACCGGAACCGGCAAGGGCACCGCGTGGACCATCGCCACCAGCGTGCCGGTCACGGCCTACGACGTTCTTCCCTACGGCGGCGCGTCTTCGTACCTGCCCAGCGCCGAGCTGCTCTACCCCACCACCGCCTGGGGCAAGAACTACCTCGGCGTGCTCCCGCCGGCGGGCTACCGTGAAAATGGGCCCTTCTGGGGCCAGATCGTGGCGGCCGAAGACGGCACCTCTGTCGACGTCCTGCCCAACGTAGACCTACCGGGCGGCACCGGCGTCGCCGCGGCGCCACGCAACGTCGTCGCCAAGTACACGCTGAATGCTGGAGAATACATCCAGTTTCAGGGCGGGGGCGACATGTCTGGTAGCGTCATCTCCAGCACCAAGCCGGTGGCCTTCACCGGCGGCAATGGCTACATCTGCTACAAATCGCAGACCTCTACCGGCGGCGGTTGCGACTCGGCGCACCAGCAAATTCCGCCGGTCTCGGCCATGGGCTTCGACTACGTCGCGGCGCCCTTCGAGACGCGGCGCAGCGGCAACATGCCGGAGTCGATCGCGTACCGCATCATGGGCGCGGTGGCCGGCACCACCCTAACGTACGATCCTCCGGTCACCGGGGCCCCCACCACGCTGGCCTCCGGGCAGGTGGTGAACTTCGAGTCGGCGGTGCCCTTCCGGGTGAAGAGCCAAGACAACGCGCACCCGTTCTACGTCGGCCAAATGATGGCCGGCTGCGAAGTGAGCAACGCCCGCACCAGTGGCCTCGGCGACGAGGAGTACGTGAACATGGTGCCCCCCGCGCAGTTCCTCAACAAGTATGTATTCTTCACCGACCCCAGCTACGGCACCACCAACCTCGCGATCACCCGCGTGAAGATCGGCGGCGCATTTCAGGACGTCACCGTGAAGTGCCTGGGCACCGTGACCGGCTGGAAGCCGGTGGGCGGCAGCCAGGACTTCGAGGTCGCAACGGTAGACCTGGTGCGCAACGGCACCGGCCTCGGCACGTGCAAGAACGGCTCACAGGTGGCCGAGAGCGCGGGCCCCTTCGGCGTCGTGGTGTGGGGCACCGCCAACTACGCTTCGTATGGCTACCCGGCAGGCGGCAACGTGGCGCCCATCAACGCCGTGGTGGTGCCGGTCGTACCTCGCTGAGCGTGGCGACTCGCCTTGGGCGCGCGCTTCAGGGCGCGTCTTTGGCGCAGCGCACCCCCGTCATGAGGAGTCGATAGTTGCCTGGGTGATGCACGCGGTTGGTGCTGCGTAGGCCGTACGCGTCGTAGTTGTAGGCGCCGCCGCGGATGGACCGCTCGCACTCGGTGGGCAGCGGGTTGGAGCCCGTGAAGCCCTGACGGCCTTCGCGGTGAAGCTTGTCGAGGGCCTCTTTGATCTCGGCGCACGAGCCGGGCTCTCCACGGGCGGCGTTGGGTCGGCGATACGCGAGAGGATCGTACTCGTCTTCCATCCACTCCCACACGTTGCCGGCGAGATCGTCGTGGCCGAAGGGTCCGCGACCGCTTGGGTGCGCGCCCACCTCGTCGGTGGTCGACGTGTGGAACACCGTGAGCTCGGGCGTGGGCGCAGCGGCTCCCCAGGGGTACCTTCGCCCGTCGTCGCCGCGCACGGCCCGCTCGTACTCCGCTTCCCGCGGCAGTCGCTTGCCGCGAAACGCGCAGTAGGCCTTGGCGTCGTTCCAGGAGATGCCGGTGACCGGCTTTTTGGGGCGAATGAACACGCCGCCGAAGCGGGAGATGACCTTGATGTCGGGCGCGCGGCAGACCCGCTGCGTCACGCACTCGCCGTAGGCTTCGTGGGTGACCTCGGTCTTGTCGAGGAAGAACGGCAAAAGGGCCACCGCGTGCGCCGGACGCTCGTCTTCCTGGCCGCCGGCGTCAGACCCCATGGTGAACGAGCCGCCGGGAACGAGCAGCATGTCGGCGGGTGCCGCGCGGGTCGCACCTCCACCACCATCGGTACCGGGAGGCAGCCAGCCGGCATCGGGCACGGCGAAAGGAGGCTGCGCGGCGGCGTCGGTGCCGGCCGGATCGACTTGCTTGACGAACGAGGCATCGTCCAATCTACTGGACGAGGATGCAGGGGGAGCCTTGCTCTTCGACGTGCACGCGAGCGGAGCGCTTCCTCCTGCTGCAAAAACCACCACAACCGCCAAGGCACAGAGCTGTTTCATGAGCACATGGGTGGAGCATCGCGCACTCGGCCGAAGTTGCCAAATCTTCGCCGAGGCTTTTGCCCGAGGAGGGACGCATGGATGAGGCTTCAGAGAACCTCCGGATCTTGCTGGTAGACGACGACGACCACGTTCGCGCCGCGTTGATGCGGACGCTGCGACGGAGCGGTGGAGTCATCGAGGAGTTTTCGAGCGGATACCGCGCCATCGCTCGGGCCGCCGAGACGAGCTTCGACGTGGCGGTGCTCGACATCTCGATGCCGGAGATGGACGGCGACGCCCTGGCCCTTGAGCTGCGGCAACGGCAGCCAGACATGCGCCTGGTCTTCGTGAGCGCCGACACCGAGTCGGAAGGCGCCCAGCGCGCCAAGAATCTCACCCGCGCTACCTTCGTGCGCAAGCCGTGGGCCACCGCCGAGATGCTGCGGGTCGTCCGAGGCTGAGCTTCAGCCGCTCAGCGGTAGGCGGGGAGCTGCGTGCAGTATTTGTCGAGATCGGGCGAGCCGAGGGTGACCGATCCGTCACCCGTAACGGCGGCGTCGGAGGGGGCCGCACCGGTGTCGGGCGTGCCAGTGTCGCGGGGGATGGCGCCGTCGAGCGGGAGGAGCTTCACCGGATATTGCAGCCAAGCGACGATGCAGCGATAGCCCGGGTCGGACTCGTCGAGCACCTGGCCGCCCTTGTGGCGCTCACCGATGGCGCGAGCGCCCTGTGGCGCTTGGCCGGTCTCGGTGCCCAAGGGTTTGCGCAAGAAGAGGAGGGTGAGCGGGTTCTCTCCGTTGCGGGCCACAACGCGGCTCATCTCTTCCGGCTCGAGGGCGATGATGCCCTCGTAGTTCGCGCGCTTCTCGGCCTCGGTGGTGGGCTGCACGCCGGACACGAGCGCGACGTCGAACAGTGTTCCGGTCGGCAGGCGAAGGCCCTTGGAGCCGAACATGCGATAGGCGCGACCGGGGGCCCCGTGGCAGTCGAGGGTGCCGCAGCGCCGGTCGAGGAAGTCGTCGAGGTAGTTCTTGTAGATCTCGTAGTCGGGCGCGACGATGGCCGTGGTCTTGTTGGGGTCGTACGACGACGCGCAGGAAGCCTGCGTGCCGATGGCGCTCATGATCGCGACGAAGGTGGCCATGGCACCGATGATGGTGCCGATGAGACGGACGGGAACGCGCGGGCGCTTCACAGGTCACACTCCTTCGGCGGGTCGGTGTTGGGCGCCTCGGGCGGGCACTTGAGCGCCTTTGCTTCGGCCGGAAGCGCGAGGACGCCTTGCTCGTTGTACTCGAAGAGGTACACCTGGCCCGGCGACACGGAGCGCGCGGGGTTGTCGTGGCAGTTGGAGCAGGCGGGCTCGCGACCGATGTGGCCGCTCATCTTCGCCACCTTGTATTGACCGGTTGAAAGCTTCTTGCTGACGCTCACCAGGAGCGGATACGTGAGGCCGTTCCACTCATCTTCGCGGACGAAGAAGTTGCCCGCGCAGTTGGTGTAGAAGCACTTGGCGCCGCCTTTAGAAGCCTGCACGCGAACCTCTGCGCGGTCGACCGGCTGCCGGTCGCACTTGGCCTTGACCGTGGCCGGGTTCAACGCTTCTTGGTCGGAAATGTTGCACTGCCCCCAGAACACCGTACCGGCGAGCACGAACTTGTTGCTGCCGGGCCCCTGCGACCAGTGGCACGTGGTGCACGGTTGCCCGGGCCGATGGTACTGGCTCTCTTCGGGGTAGCCCGGGGTCTCGTCGCCCAGGGCGTTGACCGCCGAGGTGTGGACCGGATCGTTGATGCACGAGCTGGTTCCGAAGGACGAGGCCGCGGCCCCGATGCAGAGAGCGATATGAAGGAGATACTTTCGCACCATGGCCTAAAACTCCACGTCGAATGCAACTGTAGCGTACGCGGCGGTTCGCTGCAGGATGTACAGCGAGTCGAAGAACCGGCTGTACATGATGTCGAGCGCGACGGTGATACCCGCCTTGCTCTCGGCTTCCAGGTTTCCGATGCCGTACCGCGCACCACCGCCGCCGGTAACGGTCCCCATGGGAGCGTTTTCTCGGTCGCCGGTGCGGTACAGAGGAAGAACGACGACGCCGTTGCGAAGGGTGGTGGCGGTGTAGGCGCGCTTGTGGAAATCGGCGCCACTCTGGCCGTTGAGGCGCAGGTGAGGCCACACCCGAATGCGCTTGCTGATGTCGACCAGAAAGCGGACGTCGGTGGTGGAGGCAATAATGCCCCAGGTGTCGACGTAGAACCGCTCTTCGGCGCGCAGGGTGGACTTGCCGAGGCGCTGAATCAGGCGCACCGCAAGGGCGTAGCGATCGCGCTCGGTGGGCAGCTGCTCGAGCGGGCGGAACTGCAGGCGGTTGGTGTCGGAGAGGCGAATGGTCGCGCCGGCCTTCACTGCCTTGGCCACGTCGGGCGAGAACATGGGTACGTGTCGGTAGGGCTTCGACTGATCGCCGCGCTCGAACTGCGCGGTGGCCGCGACCTGGACCACCGTGGTGGGGCTGAGCACCTGGGTGAGGCCGAGGTCGAACGTGGTGGAGTAGAATTCCTTGGAGTAGACGCTGAACGGCGTCGAGCCCTTGCCGATGGTGTCGTGCGAATAGTTGATACCGAAGCGCGGCGTCGTGAGCTTGTCGTTCAGATCAGCGGTGGCGGCGGCGCCGATGGAGAGCGAGAGGTAGTCGGGCTCCACCGAGATGTTGCCGTTGGCTTGCACGCCGTACAGCTTCGGCTTGTACCCGCCGTTGACGGACGCGGCGTGGCGGACCTCGCGGAAGGGCGGCGAGGCGTAGCTGACGATGTCGGGTGACGCCGCGCTCACGACATCGAGAAGGTACGATGCGCCGACGTTCCAGCCGGAGGTGGGCGAAGAGACCGAGCCGTTCACACCGGGGCTTACCACCTGCACCGACGTGGTGTCGGTGTAGGCGTTGAGATCGGCGCCGAGCTTGACGACGATGTTGTTCTTCTTCTCGCCGATGCACTCCGTGATGCGCTTCTGGATCTCGTCGAGCGGCAGCGTCTTCGCGATCTCTTCGAGGCACTTGATCTGCTGCGGCGTGAGCGCACCGTCTTGGGGCTGGAGGACGATGTCGACGACCACCGTGGCGGCCTCCGCGACCTCCACTTCCTTCTCGAACTTTTGCGCCGTATAGCCGTTGATTTTTCCTTCGGCGGCGACCGTGTGCTTGCCCGGATCAATTGAGAACTTCTTGGTGAGCGAGTCGCCGGGCACCGGGCGCCCGTCGAAGGTCACGGTGAGGTCAGTGACGTTGCCGGGCGGCGGCTTGAACGTGATCTTGGGGATGCGATCGATGAGCTGTTTGACGCGCTCGCGGGCCACCTTCATGACGGCGGCGTCGCGCTTCTGAATGCCCACTTCGAGGGCCTTCTGCGAGTCGCGGAGGGCGTCGATGAGCTTGTTGGAGCGGTACTCGCACGAGGCCAGGTGGAGGCGGGTGCGCGGCTGCTCGTCGAGTGCGAGCGACGCCTTGTCCTTCTCGATGCACTCGCCGTAGCGCTGCCCTTCCTGGGCCTTGGTGGCGGCAATGGCGAGGTCGTAGGCCTCTTTGCTATTCCAACCGACGGGAGCGACTCCGGGCGTCTCTTCCGGCGCGGCGGCTCCGCCACCTTTGGCGGCGTCCCACTGCTGCTTGATGTTGGGCGTGGCGCCCTTTTCCGGCAGCTTGGCGTTGGCGTCGTTTTGAACGGCGTTGGTGAAGTTGGTCTTGGCTTCGTCGGCCTTGCCCAGCTGCGATGCGACCATGCCGAGGGCCACGTAGACCTGCGCCTTGGTGGCGCCGCCGCATCCCTTGCGAATGCAGCGGGAGAGCGCGTCGTTGAGCTTCGCCTGCGCGGGCACGAAGTTGCCAGCCGCGTACTCTTCCGAGAGGACGCTGTCGACGATGTTGGAGACCGCGGAGTCCTCGCCGGCGGCGAAGGCGCGGCGCGTCGGAACCACCAACAGCACGACGAAGAAGAGAGTGAGGAACGCCCTCAGAAGTTTCACGGGACTCCAGAGAAAGGATTTCAACAGCTTCAGTTGCAACCGCAGCCGCCGCCACCACCGCTCAGCCCGCCTGCGGCGCCTTCGGAGACGCCTCGCACGTGGCCGTCGATGCCAATGGCGATGTCTTCCGTCGTCATCGACGGTAGCGCGAGGGTGCCGCGCTCGTAGGGCATGACTTTGACGCACCCGCTGGTCACGGCGAGGGCGATGATGACCAGAGCTGCTTTGAAGACGATCGTTCGAACCTGAGCCATCTTCGTTCCTCCTGCGCGTCGACTCCCCTTAGGGTCGCCGCGAAGCCGCGGCACGATCCGATGGGGCATTTGATGCGTGTGCAGCGTGCCCGGGTCCCATGACGCGGTCGCACGACAGTTAATTGAGCATCGCACGATTGGTGCCAGTTTCGAACCATGAAAAAACGCGGCTTTGCATCGCGGCCCTTCGCCCCCACTGAGGGCCAGGGCCATCGGGTGAGGGCACTTCAGTGGTTCCCGTGAGAGCCACCCCGAGCGGAACGTTCCGCGGTCGATGCACCCCGGTGACGATGTGGGTGCCAAGCGAACCGCGGGTTTGCGCGGGTGATGGGCGAGGCGCGCGGGGCGCAGTTCTTTCGCGGCAGCGCGGACAACGCCGCTCGCCGCGTGGCGCACCACGTGCAGTTCACAATCGTTCACACTCCCCGCGTGCGGGCGGAAGACATCGTTCCGCTTGCGTGGGACCTCGGTGACTGGCCAGAATAGGTGAAGGATGAAATCGCCCCCCGTCGCAGCTGTTGTTTCTTTCTTGCTCGCAGGGGCGTTCGCCACGTGGGCGTGTAGCGCCGTCGATCAGTCGAAGATCGGCGACTACAACGCGCTCAAGAACGAGAAGGTTCCGGAGCCCACCTCCGGTGGAGGCGACGGCGGCGGAGGCGTGGTCTGCAGCGGCAAGGGTCCCATCGACGCGGGCGCTTGCGACGCCAGCTTCAAGACCGACATCGTGCCTCTCTTCAACGCTGCCGGCGAAGGCGCCTGCGCCAAGAGCGGCTGCCACGACCCCAAGTCGGCCACCGACCCGCCGATGCTCGACAACGACCCGAACCAGATGTGGAACTCGCTGGCAGGCAAGACGCAGCCAGGCACCACGCGGCACTACCTCGACCCGTGCACCACCGACCCCAACACCGGGTACATGCTCTGCAACTTGAAGAAGGACCCGACCTGCGGAAAGCCGATGCCTCTCGGCCTTCCGGCGCTCACCCAGCCGAGCCTCGACAAGATTCAGGCGTGGTTGGCGTGCGGCGCACCCAACAACTGAGCATGGGCTACCGAGCTCACCTTCGACGCGCGGGCAGCGTGAGCGCAGTGGCGATGGCCGCGCTCGTCGCATGCAGCGGCTCCAAGGTCGACAACCTGGCCCCCAGCAGCAGTGGCGGCGCAAGCGACGTTGATGGAGCGGCAGATGCCCGAGCCGACGCCCCGAGCGACGCGCAGCTCGCGCGCGACAGCGGCTGTGGGCTCGCGTGTACGGTGACCTTCGAGAAGGACGTGATGCCGGTGCTGGTGGCCGCCAAGTGCGCGTCGCGCGGCTGTCATGGTGCAGGCGACGCGCAGCCGCGGCTCGATGATCGCAGCGCGAGCGCGTTCTACCAGAGCCTTCTCACCGCACAGATTTCCGGCCGGCCGTACCTCGTCGGTTGCTCCCCGGGCGCAGAGAGCACGATGCTGTGCAACCTGCGGGGCGACCCGAGCTGCGGCAAGCCAATGCCGCTGGGCGGTCCGCCGATCGGTGCCGAAGGCCTGCGCACCATCGGTAGCTGGCTCGAGTGCGGCGCGCCGCCGCCTTGAACATGTCGCGAGTGACGGGCGCCCCGCCTTGTAGGTAACGGCGCCCCATGCTAGCCGCGAGAGACATGGATCGCCTTCTCGCGCGCCTCGAACGTCGGCTGGGTCGCTTCGCGATTCCGAACTTGATGTATTTCATCGTCGGGGGCATGGCCATCGTCTGGGTGCTGGGCATGGCACGCCCGGGCTTCATCGACGCCTTGCGTCTCGATCTCGATGCCATCCGTCACGGGCAGGTGTGGCGCCTGGTGACCTTCATGTTCATCCCGCCCGAGACCTCGCCGATCTTCATCATCCTGATGCTGTACTGGACCTGGATGATCGGCGCGAACCTGGAGGGCGAGTGGGGCGCGTTCAAGCTGAACCTCTACTACTTGCTGGGGGCGCTCTTCACCGTAGTGGTGGCGGCCTTTGCCGGGCCCTCCGGCAACACCTGGCTGAACCTCTCGATGTACCTGGCGTTCGCCACGCTATTTCCCGATTTTCAGATCTACATCATGTGGGTCATTCCCGTTCGCGTGAAGTGGGTGGGCATGCTCATCGGCGC
The DNA here is from genome assembly GCA_038210445.1 of Polyangiales bacterium. Taxonomy (GTDB): domain Bacteria; phylum Myxococcota_A; class Polyangia; order Polyangiales; family Polyangiaceae; genus JABFRG01. The sequence goes on along the minus strand of JBBQWQ010000004.1, from coordinate 162,050 downwards.
TGGGCTCATCGTGGGCTTCGCGCTCGGCAGCTGGTCGACGCGTGGCGCCATTTTGGCCGGCGTCGGCAACTACCTGGTCTTCTTCACCGGCCACTTTGTCGACCTTCTCAAGCGGCGCAACCTGGTGGTTCGGCAGACCGCCCGCCGCACGTCGCTGACGCCGCCGCCGGCCGCTGAACGGGTCGCGAAGAGCGCGCGGGTCTGCGCCATCTGCGGCAAGAGCGACGCAGACGACGCCGACATTCGCGTGTGCACCTGCGAAAAGTGCGGGGGCAAGCCCCGCAACCTGTGCCTCGAGCACGCCCGCAACCACTGACCTTCAGCCCAGAGTGAGCACCAGCTTGCCGAAGCTCTCGCTCTCGGCCATGACGCGGTGCGCTTCGGCGGCCTGTTCCAGCGGAAGCACGCGGTCGACCACCGGACGGAGCTTGCGGGCGGTCAACAGCGGCCCGAGGTTGCGGGCCAGTACCCGATGCGCCGCGATGCGCTCTTCCAGCGGGCGCGCGCGCAGCACGGTGCCCTGGAGGAGCAAGCGCTTCTGCAGGAGCAGACCAAGGTCGAGCTCCATCGACCGCCCCGCCACCAACCCCACCACCACGATGCGCCCGCGATGGGCCGCTGCGCGCAGGTTCTCGGGGCCGTAGCTACCGCCCACCAGGTCGAGGATCACCGCGGCTCCCTCGCCGCCGGTGGCGGCGCGAACGGCGTCCGCGAAATGTGCATTCTGCACATGAATTCCATGCGCCAGGCCCAGCTCCTTGGCGCGCTCCAGCTTGTCTGCAGTGCGCGCGGTGCCGATGGGGCGCGCGCCGATGGCCACGGCGATCTGGGTAGCGGCGGTTCCCACGCCACTGCCAACAGCGTGGATGAGAACGTTCTCGCCCGCTTGGAGCCCGCCCTGGAGCACCATGGCGTCGTAGGCGGTGACGAACGCTTCGGGCACGGCGGCCGCCTCGACGTCGCCCAGCCCTTCGGGAATGGGCGCCAGCGCCCGCGCATGCACGGTGACGTACTCGGCGTAGCCGCCGCCCCCCACAATGGCGTACACGCGCGCGCCCACCGCGGGGGAGGAGACGCCTTCGCCGAGCGCGTCGACCACGCCGGCGATCTCGAGCCCCGGAATGTCTTGGGGGGCGTCTTTGGGGGCCGGGTACGCGCCCAGGCGCTGCAGCAGGTCGGCGCGGTTCACCGCGGCCGCGGCCACGCGAATGCGCACCTCGCCGGCGCGCGGCGACGGCGTCTCCACCTGCACCAGCTCGAGCACCTCGGGACCACCAGGCTCACGAATTCGGATGGCTTTCACAGGGCCTCTGTTTCGACGATGTTGCGAGACGAGCACTCGCGCACCACGACGCGCACGTGGAACACGCCAGCCTCGACGGTGCCCTCGTAGGCACGCTCCACCTGGCTGCTGTGGTCCAAGCAGTTCCAGTACACCCGGGAGAGGCGCCCGGTCTTGGCCAGCGTGCGGAAATCGGCGGCGGCGTCCAGCACCAGCGGCCGCTCCGGGTGCTCCGCGGTGGTGGCCGCGCCAAGCTCGGTGTGCCCGGCGAGCACGCCCACCAGAACATGGCGACCATGGCCGCAATCTTCGGTGCCGGTGCGCAAGGGAAACTCGAGGGCGTGGCCGTCGCGATCGTAGTCGCCGAGCTCGAGCACGCGCACGTTCGGAGCGGGCAGCGACGCGAACCCGGTGAGCGACTCGCGCGGCTCGTCGGCGAAGAGGCCGCCGAGATCGAGGAGCTCGGGACGCGCGCCCGCTCGCCGACGCTCGAGCACGAGGTGCCCGATGTCGCCTCCTTCCAGCTCCTGGCAACCACAGGGAAACGGCAGCTCTCCCAGGTCGCGGCAATGCGGCATGGGCGGCTCGGTCCAGGCCAGGCGCCAGCGCTCCCGCCCCGTACCACTGCCCACGTCGCGCTCTTCGCGGGTGACGGCGCCGCGCGGCAGTGAGGACGGCGCGAGATCGGTGCGCGCGGCCGACGGAGCGCCCACGCGCGATACGTCGCCGTGGCACCCTGCGACCAGGGCTGCCATCGCCGCGCGGGCCGACCACCGCGCGCTCATGCCTCGGGACGCAAGCCGTCGTAGATGCCGAGCTCCGTTTCGCGTGCAAAGAGACAGCACTCGCTGGCCACCGGAAAGGAGCTGCATGCGTCGGGCCGCACCGTGTAGATGCCGCACTTGTTGTCCTTGGCGAGATGCCGGCAGCGTTTGGACTCGGGCAGCAGGGTGAGCACCAGCTTGCCGTTCACCCGGCGCGCGAGCGGCGGCTTCATGAGGTCGGTGCGGCCGGCCTCGCGGAAGCGCTCGACGTCTACCGGAAAGAGGATGACCTCGTTGTCTTTGCAGCAGGCGCCGCACGCCAGGCAGTCGAAGCGCACCTTGCGGGTAGGCCCCGGGTGCACCGAGTCGCGCGCCGCCCGGCGAAGGACGATCCAGTTTTCGGAGCGGGGGACGAGCACGGTGGCGAGGCCGGCGAAAGGCCCTTTCTCTTCCACCTTCCAGCGCTGCTTGCCGATATCGAGCAGCGAGAAGAGCGCCAGGTCCGACGGGTTGTCGTCGTCTGGAACCGGAAGCACGATGCGCGCGCGCTTCGGCTCTTCCCAGTACACGCCATGGCCCCCGGCGCGGACGTGGGCCGCACACTCCTTGTGAAAGCGAGCGAGGAACGAGCGGACGATGGGGCGGTTGACGGTCGTGGTCATGGTTCTCAGGGAGGCGTGCGGGAGGGGTTCGGTACGTTGCGAGGCGCCTTGGCCAGAGCCTCGGCGAGGAGGCGGCGTACCTCGGCGTTGGTGCTTACGTCGTTTTGCGCCTTGTCGACGCGCGCGACGTCTTCGGGCGAACCTTGCGTTGCCAACGCTTCGCCCGCCACGGCGCACGCCGCCTCCTGGTGCGGCCCGCGCGCGGCCACGCGATACAGGGCGAAGAACTGGCGCAGCTTGGCGAGCTCATTGGCGCCGGCAAGTGCTCGCAGGGCCCGTGCGATGGCCGGGAGGTCTGCCTCTGCAGTGGCCGGGTCGAGCAGGTGACGCGCCAGCTCCGGTGCGGCTTCGCGGGCGCCCATGGTGGCGAGCGCTTCGGCCATGGGGCCCACCGCCGGCGCAGGATGCTCCGCCAAGAAGTCTGCGTGGTTGCCCAAACGGGTGACCATGGCTGCGCGGCCGGTGCGCAACGAGGCGATGACCGTGCGCGCCCGATCGCTCACGTCCTTCATCGTCTTGGGAGCCTCGGCGATGTCGAGGAGCACCTGCGCGGCCTCGTCGGTGCCGAACTTGCCGAGCGCGTCGAGGAGCGAGAGCTGGAGCGGCAAGAGCTCGGGGCGCGACGAGAGGAGCACCGACGAGAAGTTCTTGGTGGTCGGGTCGGGACGATGCGGCGGCACCGTGACGACGGCGTCGCTGCGCACGAGGCAGCTGCGGAGCGGCCGGTTGAATCGCCCGGTCGGCGAAACCGCGCCGTCGAGCGCCACCCGAAAGATGCGGCCCTCGACGTCGCAAAGGTAGGCGCCGCCGTGGTACGAGCCGCCGCCGGCCGCATCGGCACCGGGCAGAACCGACCAGAGCGGGTGCCCGGAGCCGACGTCTACCGCCGTGAGCGCGCCGTAGTTGATGGTATAATACACGTTATCTTCGAACCCCAGGCCGGGGTCGGGCGCGGCCTTCACCAGCAGACGCGACGGTCGATTGGCGTCGGAGACCTCGAGTGGCACCGCGCTCTCGGGGACCGCACGCCGGGTCTCGCCGAGAAAAGCGTGGGGCGGCAACGCGAACCGGGTGGGCCTCGCTGCGGAGATCGCGTCGTCGAAGCGCACCAGCTCCTGATCGCCGAAGAAGATGGACCCGTTGCTGGTGAAGGCCGACTCGGTGACGACCGGCGAGGTGAAGCGCCCCAGCTCCTCGCCGGTGGTCACCTCGATGGCGCTCACACTTTGCGTCTTCCAGGGGACGAACACCACGCCGCCCACCAGCGCGGGCGCGCCCAGGCTCTCGTCGCTCTCGATGCGCCGGAGCACGTTGCCGCTGCGGTCGAACACCACGACCGAGGAGCCGCCGATACCCCCGCGGCGGAGCGTGAGCACGGTCATGGTGCCGTCGTCGGAAGCCCCCACCAGGCGCACCGGGCCGATCTTTCTTCGCGAGAGCGGGCGCCCGGTGCGGAGGTCGACCACCACGGCCTCGCCGTCGCCGCTGGCCACCACCACGTCGCCGGTGATCAAGAGCTGGTCGACGCGATGGGCGTACGCCCAGGCATGCTGGGTGCCGTCGAGGAGCACGGCGCTCACGCTGTTGCGGTCTTGGGCGATGCCCACCGCGACGTCGGGGCCGCGGGGAATCGGCGTCTTGGCGACGCGGGCGCGCACGCGCGCGATGGAGGCGCCGTTGTCGACCGGGAACGAAGGGGAGAAGGCACGGGCACCGGTCTCGAAGGCGGGGCCGCCGCAACCGAAGCACGCAGCGAGGACGAGTGCCGCGAAGGCCGGGCGCCTCACGGCGGGGCACCCTTGGTCGCGCGGACGGCGCCTTCGAGGGCGGCGCGTACCGCGGCCGACGAGGCCTTGGGAGCGCGCTCCGAGAGGTCGGTCAAAAAGGCACGAACTGCGGGCGCCTTGGAGGCCCCGAGGGCGGCCAGCACATCGACTTTCACGGAGTCGGGCGCGCCGCGATCGGTGCGGGAAAAGAACACCTGGACGGCGGCCGAGGTATCGGCCAGCGGCGCTGCGCCCGCGGCCTTGGTGAGCGACGCGCAGGGCGCCCCCACACACACCTGCGCCAACGGCACCAGGGCGTACCGCTCGCCTCGCTCCCACAGGCGCGCCAGGTCCGGTGCCGCCTCGCTGGCCGCGGCATCGCCGAGGCCGGCAGCAGAAAGGCGTCGAACGTCGCCGTCGAAGTCGCGTAGCAGGACCGCCAGCGCAGCGCGGGCGGGAACCGTATGCAGCTTCGACAGCTCGGTGGCGGCGGCCCGTCGCACGATGACGTCGCGGTGATCGGCGTAGGCGATGAAGCGGGAGGCCCCGAGCGCGCCGTCGACGGTGCCGAGCGCCGAGAGCAGGCTCGGAGCGAGCGACGCAGGCACGCCGGCGTCGAGGAGCGCAGCCAAGGTGGGACCGAACTCCCTCCGTGAGGCCTCGTTGCCCACGATCTCGTGGAGCGCCGCGCGCACCGCGCCTTCGTCGCCGGTCTCGAGGCGGCGCCTGAGGGCGCTCCTTTGGTCGGCTGTGAAGGGCTTGCGCTGGCCCCCCGGCGCCGCGACGGAGGAATCTGCGGCCCGCGCGAGGCTTTCGGTCACCACGACCCACGCGAGGACACGGAGGAAACGACCCATTCCCACGACAGGTACCACATTTTCCGCGGGGAACCGATGGTCGGCCTCGGCACCGCGTGCTAAGCGCAGGGTACCTTGGATTCGATTCCCCCGGAGAGCGCTGCTCCTGCCAAACGGCGACCCCTCTACCTGGTCGCTGCGCTGGTCGTGTCTTTCCTCATGGGCGCCGCCGGGTGCTCGCAGGGCTACCAGGGCATCGGCGCCTATCGCCTGGACCCGGTGTTGATTCCGGGCGCCCTCGATGGTGCCTCCGACGCGCGACGCGCGGCGGTCGAGCAGGCGCTCGCGCACCTGATCACCGTCATGGACGCGCACAAGCGCAGCGGGCTGCCGCTGACCATCGCCGGCTTCTTGCTGGGCTTCGCCATGATGACCCTGACCGTCTCGGCGTTCATGCGGCGCACCGGCTCGCCACGGCTGCTGGCGCAGATGGTGTTCGCGCAGATGGTGCTCGCGGTGGTCACGTTCTTCGCGCAACCCGAGGTTCGGTGGGCGGAGCGCGACCTGGTGCGGGCACAGCAGCTCGCGCGCACCGAGGCTACCGCCAAGACCGACGAAGAGCGGCGACAGGTGGTGGAGGCCGACCAGCTCCTGGTGAAGGCGCTTCCCACCGTTCTGGTGGGCGTGCTGGTGCTCCGTACCGCGCTCGCTGGCTTGGTGGTGCTGGCACTCACGCGGCGCCGCACCCGCGAGTACTACGACGACGCACGAGCGCCCATTTCCGAGCGCTGACCATGGGTCGGGTTCGTCGACTGGATAGCCACCTTGTCGACCAGATCGCCGCCGGCGAAGTGGTCGAAAGGCCGGGTAGCGTCGCCAAGGAGCTCATCGAGAACGCCCTCGACGCCGAGGCGGCGCGGGTCGACGTGGAGGCCAACGACGGCGGCGTCACGCTGCTCTCGGTGACCGACGACGGCGTGGGCATGAGCGAAGAAGACGCCTGGCTGGCGGTAGAGCGTCACGCCACCAGCAAAATCGCAGCGGTGGCCGACCTGGCGCAGCTTCGTACCTTCGGTTTTCGCGGCGAGGCATTGCCCAGCATCGCGTCGGTGTCCCGGCTGCGCCTGGTTACCCGCGAGGCCACCGCCAATGCCGGGGTCGAGATTGTTATCGAAGGCGAGCGTCGCCACGAGCCGCGCCCCTGCGCTGCCACCGTAGGCACGCGGGTCGAGGTGCGCGATCTGTTCTTCAACGTGCCAGCTCGGCGGAAATTCCTGAAGTCGACTGCCACAGAAAGTGCGCAGGTGACCGACGCGGTGTTCTACGCGGCGCTGTCCCGGCCCGACGTAACGTTCACCCTAACCCGCGAGGGCCGACGGGTCCGCGAGTACCTGCGTGCGCCTTCGCGCGAGGCGCGCGTGCGCGACGTGCTGGGCGGTGAAGAGCTTACCCGGGTGGCGTTCGAGCGGGGCCCATTGCGCGGCGAAGCCCTGTTGGGACCGCCGGAGCGAGCGCGCGCCGGGGCCATGGCGCTGCATCTGCTGGTCAACGGGCGCCCAATTCGCGATCGTTCGCTGGCCCGGGCGGTGGCCCATGCCTACGGTTCCATCCTGGAGGGCGGCCGGTATCCTATTGGTGTACTCTACCTGGAATTGCCGCCCGAGCTCGTCGACGTGAACGTGCACCCGCAAAAGGCCGAGGTGCGCTTTCAGGATGCACGGGCGCTCTTCGAAGCCGTGGCGCGCGGGTTAGGGCCGGAGCTCACCCGGGTATTCTCGGTGCCTGGCGCCATCGGACCGAGCGGCGGTGGCGAGAGCTTTTTCCGGCGGAACAGCAGCGGTAGCCACGGCGGCAGTGGCCTGGGCGGCGCGCCCGTCACGGCGCAAGGGCCGGCTGCTCCCCAGGGCGCCTTCGCGCAGGCCGGCGCGTACACGGCGGCGACCGCGGCGCTCCCCAGCGGAGCGAGCGCGCTGGCCGACGAGCCGAGCCTCTTTCGTTCGGTTCGTTTCTACGGGACGCTGCGCTACGTGGGGCAGATCAAGAGCATGTTCCTGCTGTGCGAGGGCGGCGATGGCCTCTACGTGCTCGACCAGCATGCCTCGCACGAGCGGGTCACCTTCGATCGTTTGAAGAAGGCCTACGGCAAGCGCGAGGTGGCGCTGCAACGGCTGCTCACGCCGGAAGTGGTGGAGCTCTCGGAGGTCGACGCGGCGCGGGTAGACGACGATCGCGAAACCATCGAGCGGATGGGCCTCGACGTGCGGCGCATCGGCAAGGGCGCCATCGCGGTGGCGGCGGTGCCGGCGCTCCTTCGCAAAAGCGACCCGGCGCGGCTCCTCCGCGACTTGCTCGCCGAGGTGTCGCGCGAGGGCGATCGCCCGTTTTCCGCGGCCGTGGACCGCGTGCTGGCGACCATGGCCTGCCACGGCTCGGTGCGTGCCGGCGACGCTGTAGAAGCCGCCGAAGTGGCGGCGCTTCTGGCAGCCCTCGACGAGGTCGACTTCGCCGGCTACTGCCCCCACGGCCGCCCCGTGATCACCCGGATTGGTTTCGATGAGCTCGAGCGCAAAGTCGGTCGCTGAGCGCGCAGATCGGGTGCTCGCGGCGTTGCCGGAGGATGCGGCGACGCTGGTGGGCATCGTCGGTCCCACCGCCAGCGGCAAGACCGAGCTCGCCGTGGAGCTGGCCGAGCGCCTGGACGCCGAGATTGTCAGCATCGACAGCGTGCAGATCTACCAGCGCTTCGACATTGGCTCCGGCAAGCCCAGTGAGGGCGAGCTGCGACGCGCGCGGCACCACCTGGTGAGCGTGGTCGCGCCGGACGCTGCACTCGACGCGGCCACCTTCGTGGAGCTGGCCGACCAGGCCATCGGCGACATTCGCGGTCGCGGCAAGCGCGTGGTGCTCTGCGGCGGCACCTACCTGTGGGCCAAGGCGCTCCTGCGCGGTCTGGCCTCGGCCCCCAAAGGCTCGGCCGAGGTGCGCGCGCGGCTCGAGGCAGAGGCCGCGCGCGACGGTCGCCCGGCGCTTCATGCGCGACTGGCCGAGATCGACCCGGCCTCGGCGCTGCGCCTGCACCCCAACGACTTCGTGCGGGTGAGCCGCGCGCTGGAGGTGTACGAGCTCTCGGGTCGGCCGCTGAGCGACTGGCAGAGGGAGCACGCGTTCGCCGAGGAGCGCTACCCGTCTGCGCTCTTTGCCCTCGACGTCGACAAGGAAGTGCTGACCCAACGCATCGAGGCCCGGGTCGACGCCTGGCTCGGCCAGGGCTGGGTGGGCGAGGTGGCGACGCTCCGCGGAGCTGGCCTGGGCAGCGTGCGCGCCATGGGCTCGGTGGGGTACCACGAGGTGCTGGAGCACGTGGAGGGCCGGCTGCCTCTGGAGGAGCTACGCGCCAAAATTGTGCAATCTACACGCATATTCGCGCGCCGCCAGCGCACCTGGCTCAACCACGAGCCCGTTCGCTACGTGTAGGCTAGAACTCGAGCGCGTCGTCGAGGACGTTGCCGAAGTTGCGCTCGGGTGCAGCCGCCGCTTCGTTCACGAAGGCAGCCACCGGCGCGTCGATGATCTGCGGTCGCGTGACCTCCGAGGCAGCAGCGACTGTTTCCAGCGCCGCCTCGGACACGGGGATTTCGGGGCTGCTCTCCGGTATCGCCGGGGCCCGGGCCACTTGCTTGCCCGACTCGGGGGGCTTTCGCACCTGGAGCGGCACCGCCATGCGCGACGACGATTCCGGGTGGGGAGGCACCTCGGCGTGAAGGTCGACCTGCGACTCGTCGGCCTTCTGGAGATCGCGCGCGGCGGGGACGGCGATGGGCGTGGGCCGCATCATTTCAGCCTGCGGCTTGGCGGGCTTCGGCTGCGGCGCCACCGCCACCGCCGCGGCAGCAGCCTGCAGTCGCGGTTCAGCCGCGCGCTTTTGCACGCGCGCCAGGAGTGATTCGAGTCGGGCGACGGTCTCGGGAGCTCCCATCATGCACCTTCCTGAAGCTTGGTGAGCACCGTGGCGAAGTCGTTTCCTGCCTCGTGCAAGGCGCGCGCACGGGCGGCCGACGCTGGGCTGGCGAGAAGCACGCGAACCGGGTTGCCCACGCCGACGGTGGCGGTTCCGAGCTCGCGCCCGGTGCTCTCACCGAAGGCGCCCTCGATGATGGCAGCAAGGAGCTCGGCGTTGGTGCACGCCGGGTTCTCCACGGCGACCACCATGGCCCGGCCCCAGCGCTCGATGGTGACGAGGCCGACGCCGCGCACCGATAGCTCACCGGCGAGGTAGGTGACGACCACGTCGAGCGATGCTTCGCGCACCTTGCCGACGCCACCCAGCGACGACGCGATGCGAGCACCGGCGGCGCGGCCCATGGCGAGCCCGAGGGCGCGGGTTCCTTCGGCGCCGAGGCGTCCGCAGGCTTCGTCGAGCGCGTCTCCACCGACGAGGAGCACTCGCTCTTCCGGCGCCGCGTTGACTGCCCCACGCTGTACGTCGAAGGTCACGGCGCCGCGGGGGTCGAATTTGGCAACTGCCATGGAGGTCCTCGGGAGAAGTCTCGGCCAAAAAAACCGGACGCTTCGGTTATATGTGGGTGAGTTCGAAGGTGTCAAATACGCTTCACTCTCCAGGAGCTTCGGCTCGGCGGTTCGGTGCCCCTTCGAGGCGGGCGAGGCGGGCGGCTCCTTTGCGGCCTACGGCAGCGCTCGCGCTTTTCGTGGCGATCGCCCTGGGGAGCGCCTTGGGAAGGGCCGAAGAGCCGCCGCACCGGCGATCGGGGGCTGAAGGGCCGCGCATCGACCGCGGCGTCGAGCGGCCCGTACTTCACCGCCGTGCATGTAGTTATCGAGTCCCGGTTTGCGTACACGGCGACGGTGCCCGCGAGGTGCTCGATGGCCTCGACGCGGCCGAGCGCATGTACGAGACACTGACCCTCGCGCTCGAAGTGCCAGCGCCGGATCCGGACCTCGCCACCGGAACCCTGCAAGTGTATCTCGCGGCCACCGAGGTGGCCGACGCGCCGATGGGAACGCGCGCCTTCTGGAGCGACGTCGATCGCAGCAGCGCCTTCGTACGGGTTCCGCGAGGTCTTTCCCGGGGCTGCACCCTCGACACCGCGATGGCCGAGGGGCTCGCGCTGGCCGCCGCCCGACGCAGCGCACCGGCCCTGGACGACGCGACCCGCGAGGGCATGGCGCGAACGCTGGCCCATCTCGCAGCCGGGTGCGCCGACGGCCGCCGCCTGGCCGAGGCGCAGGTATTTGCCAGCCATCCCGAGGTGTCGTGGATGACCGGCTTCGCCTCCGGAGGCAGCCCCTCCAGTGCAGTATACAACCATGCCTCCACCGGCTTTTTTCAGTGGCTCGACCGCCACTGCGGCGCGGCGCCCGGGCGCCTTTTGCGCATGGTGTGGGCCTTCGCGCCCACCCAGACCCCCGCAGACTCGCTGCGGTGGGTCGACGAGCCCGACGCGTTCGATGTTCTCGGAGAGAGCCTCAAAGACGTGCGCTTCACCGGCTCGAAGCTGGAAGACGTGCTGGTCGACTACGCGGTGGATCGGGCCTTCATGGGGCGCGGTGATCCGCGCTTCGTCGACACCGAGGCGCCGGCGCCCACCATCGACTGGTCGATTCCCTGGCCCGAGAAGGCGCGGCGCTTGCTCTCGGCCCGGCCCATTGCCCAGCACGGCGTGAGCTACGTGCTGGTCGATCACCGCGGTGCGCCCAAGGGCTCGCGCCTTCGCCTGGAAGCCGCGTGGGAGTACGAGGCGCGGATTCGCTGGGTGTGCGTGAAGCTGGACGAAAACTTCAGGGAAAAGGCCCGCATCACGGTGGGAACGCCGGAACGCGCCACCGAGGTGCAGATGTCGCTGGCCAACCTGGACGACGCGGCGCAGATTCTCCTGGTGGGCGTGAACCTGGGCGATCCGAAGTTTCCTTACGATCCCGACGAGGTCGTTGCCGAGCCACACGCATGGCTCCTCTCGCTCCAGGCGGAATGAGCGCGCCGGAAGCGACCTACGACCCCGCGCTCGTGCACCGGGTGGCCGGCGTGCTGCGGCGCATCGGGCGCCTGTACTTTCGCGCCCAGGTGGAGGGCTTGCATCATCTGCCGGCGGGCGGCTTTCTGGGGGTCGGCACCCACAACGGCAGCGTGATGATGCCCGACATGTTTCTGTGGTTCGCCCACTACTATCTCGAGCATCCGCACGCGCCGCTGTACGTGCTGGCCCACGACCTTCTGGCCAAGGGCGGCGCGCTGGCACGAGCTGCAGCCCGCCTGGGCGCCGTGCGGGCAGAGCCGAGCGCCGCCGAGCGTCTGCTCGCCGCGGGGGCCCGCGTGATGGTGTACCCGGGCGGCGACTTCGACGCCGAGAAGCCTTTCCACAAACGCCACCGGGTAGAGTTTGCGGGGCGCACCGGCTACGCGCGGGTGGCGGTGCGCGCGGGCGTTCCCATCTGTCCGGTGGTGAGCGTCGGCGCCCATGAAGGCCTGCTCATTCTCAGCGATGGTCAGCGGTTGGCTCGGGCGCTGGGGCTACCGCGGCGCCTTCGCTTGCAGGTGTTTCCGTTCATGCTTTGCCTGCCCTGGATGGTGTTCTGGGGGCCGCCACCGTTCTATCTGCCGCTGCCCACGCAGATAACCATTCGCGCCCTACCGCCGGTGCCCACCCATGCGCTGCCGGGAGAAACGGAAGCCGAGACCGTCGCCCGCGTCGACGCCCAAGTGCGCGCCCTCATGCAGCGCGCCCTCGACTCCATGAGCCACAACCGCGTGCCCGTACTCGGGCGGATTCGGCGGCCGGCGCGACTGGCGCGACTGGCCTTCCCCTATCGCGCGGCGAGCTGGGTAGCGAGGGCCCTGGCCTCGACGATGTTGTCCTCGATGGAACAGTACGTCCAGCCGCCGTAGCGGCCGATGCTGTGCACATCCTGGGCGGCGAGGATCTCGCCCAGGCGCGCACGCTCTCGGATCGATTTTCGTGTAATATGCACGTATGCAGGGTCCATGACCACCGAGTGGTGCGACACCAGCTGGTGACCCTGAACGATACCGGCCTTCTCCAGATCGGCCAGCACGCGAGGGAGCATGGCGGCAGCGTCGACCTCGGCGTCCTTGGCGTAGCCAAGCTCCACGTAGAGGCTCATGCGGTCGCTTTCGAAGATGTTGTCGTAGAAGCCCACGCGGTAAAACGAGGTTTCGCGCTCGGGAAAGTAGAGCCAGTGCACATCCTTCGGGCCCTTGCGATCGAAGCCCAGGTTGAACACCAGCACCTTGTTCCACGAGTACACCGACGGCTCGTGGGTCATGCCGGTCGTGCGCAAGAGCTGGTTGAAGGGCATAGACGACACCAGCTGCTGGTAGCGAATTTGCCGCTTGCTGGTGCGAACCACGCGCTTCTCGGTGTCGATGGACACCAGAGATTCGCCGGTGGCGACGCCGCCCGGCCGGACCCGGCTCATGATGGCGTTCACGTACTCGATGGCGCCGCCCTGCGGATACGTGAAGTGGGCGTTGTAGCTCGCGTTGTCGCGCTCGCGCATGTTGCGAATGATGTCGGTGAGGTCGGCGTGGGGAAAGAAGCGCCCCATGGCGTCGTTGTCGAGCGAAGCGAGATCGCACGCGTAGAGCTTCTCGTTGTAAGGGATGAGAAACTTCTCGCAGATGCCCGCGCCGAAGCGCGAGAGCAGCATGTCGCGGAAGCTCTCGTCGGCCTTGGGCGGCGCGCCGTCTGTGGGCCGCGGTACGTCGCTGGAGCGCGCGAAGTACAGGTCGACCAGGCACTCGATGAAGTCTTCCTTCGGCAGCTGGTGAATGTTCTTCTGGAAGGGGAAGTCGATCTGGGTGCCGCGGAAGTGGATGAAGCTCTTCTTCTCGATGGTGCGAATCTCCTGCCCCACCATGCGCTCGCGGAGCCACGCTTCGATATCCGGGTGTTTGAAGTGGAAGAAGTGCCCGGAGTAGTCCCAGACGAAGCCATCTTGCTTCACGGTCTTGCAGTAGCCGCCGATCTCGGTGTCTCTCTCCAGCACCAGGTAGTCTGGGTCCTTCGAAAACGCGGCGGTGGCGAGACCGCTGATTCCTGCGCCGACGATCAGAAGGGATACGCTTTCCACGGAGCGACTCTACCACGAACGTTCGCCCGCCTCGTAATGGGGCAGAGCCTTGACTAAGAGTCATTATGACTTTATTATCCCTCGCATGAAGGCCATCGCCATCGACGAGGATACGCGCGTGCTGGTGCTCACCGGAGCCGGCGTGTCGCAAGAGAGCGGCATTCCCACGTTTCGTGGCACCTCCGGGCTGTGGGAGTCGCACCCGGTGGAGAAGGTTGCGTCGCCAGAGGGCTTCGTAGAAGACCCGGCGCTGGTCTGGCGCTTCTACTCGCAGCGGCGCGAAGCGGCCAAGGCGGTGCGTCCCAATGCGGGTCACGAGGCGTTGGCGGCGCTCGAAGCGCGGCTCGGTGATCGCTTCTTGCTGGCGACGCAGAACGTCGACGGGCTGCACCGCCGCGCGGGCAGTGAGCGCATGGTGGAGATGCACGGCAGTCTGTGGAAGACGCGTTGCTCGCGCTGCGCGCGCGCGCCGATAGACGACGACCGAAGCTACGACGCGCAGAGCCTGCCAGCGTGCGGGCAGTGCGACGCCAAGGGAGAATTCGCGCTTCTTCGACCGGACATCGTGTGGTTCGGAGAGCGCCTGCGCTCGGGCGATCTGGACCGCATCGCGGCGTTCGCCACCGCCGCGCGGGGGCGCCGCTTCGTGTTCCTCGCGGCCGGCACCTCGGGACGGGTGTCGCCGGCTTCGGACCTGGTGCTCCACGCCAAGGCCAACGGTGCCGAGACCTGGCTGGTGAACCTGGAAGCGCCCGACAACGTGGCCGCCTTCGACCACGTGGTCACCGGCGCGAGCGGCGAGCTGTTGCCGCAGCTCCTCGGCGGCTGACGCCGGATCAGTTCTCGAGACCACCCGAGGTGGGAATGCGATCGCGGGGCCCCGCAGCGCTGCGCCACTGGCGCGGCGTCATGGAGAGCTCTTGGCGGAAGAGCTGGCTGAGCCGCTCCGATTTTCGCAGGCCGACCCGAAGCGAGATGTCGCCCATGCGCAGGTTGGTCTCGGCGAGGAGCGCCTTGGCGCGCTCGATACGCGCCCACAGGAGCACCTGCCGAAACGTGGTCTGCTCCTGCTTGAGCACGCGCTGCAGGGTTCGGCGCGACGTACGAAGAGCCGTCGCTGCACCATCCACCGACGCCTCGGCCACGTGCGCGAGGAGATAGCTCCGAAGCTGCTGCACCGGCGAGGACGAGCTCGGCGGCGCGGAGCGCTCGTGGGAAGCCGCCAGCGTTCCGGTCGCCACGTCGAAGGCCGCCGCGGCCGTTGCCACGTCGGAGAAGCGGCACACCGGCACCCCGAGCGCGTCGAGGTGCACCGGCTGCCCCAAAGGTGAGTGCCAGAAGCGCGCCGCCGGCAACACGACGGTGATGCCGGCCACGCGCTGAAGCAGCTCTTTGCGACGCGAATAGAGCGCCGACGCCAGCCGCACCAGCAGCTCGGAGCTCAGGTAGTCGAGCGAGCCCAGGTCGAGAAAGATGCAGTACGGACCGCTCCGCCCCACGATTTCTTCGAGGAAAGCGATGGCGCACGAGACGTCGGCCACGTCGGGGCAGCCGACGATGCGCAGGCGGGCAGAAGCGCCTTCGGTGACGACAGCGGAGACCCGGGGAGAAGAGAGAGAGGCGGAGCTCATGTGCACAATACACTCTCACGAAGTTCGAGGTGGAGGTGGCAGGCTACCAATCGGTCCGCGACGCGCCTCGCGAAAGTGCCATGATTCGTAGGCTGCAATCGGTGCGCCGGCGAGCGCGCGAATCGACATTCGATGCCCAATACACGCACTGCGCCGTGGCGCCTGCGAGGCGCTGGCAGAAGATTGCTGCGACGACGCAACCGGAACGGCGCAATTTTCCGTGCGTACTCGCGCGTGAGCGGCTCGGCATTGCATGCCGAACCACCAAACTGCGCCAGGCCCTGCCGGAAGCTGCGCCGTCGATGTCGGCGCCGGGTCAGCGCTTGGCGCGGCGACGCCGAGCAAGCGCGCAGCCGACGAGACCGAGGCCGAGGCCGGCGCACCAGCCACCCGGCGCGCTGCTGCCCGCGCCACCGCCACCGACACCGACACCCACGCCGCAGGAGCCCTTCGCGCTGCTGCCGTAAGAAGCGCGCCAGCCGTCGGCGGCCACCGGA
Organism: Polyangiales bacterium; assembly: GCA_038210445.1. GTDB lineage: Bacteria > Myxococcota_A > Polyangia > Polyangiales > Polyangiaceae > JABFRG01. Next base: position 146,545 of record JBBQWQ010000004.1, on the reverse strand, counting down.
ATGGATCGAGGCGCGACGATCTCCGCGTTGTCGAAGCGCGCGCCGAAGGTCATGGTGCGACCACCGAGGCCGGGCGGCGCCGTGTACGTGAACGTAAAGAGGCCGGGCGCTTTGCGCGCGATGCCCACCGGCGTGGTCACCGGAACGTTGTCGACCAGCACCACCGGTTGCAGGCGGTTCGACTCGAAGAGATCTGCGCCGTGCGCGCCGTCGGCGGTGCGAAGCTCGACGTAGGCGACCACCGGCGTCGACCCGTCGGCCGCCACGTGGTCCACGCTCAGGGAGATCCAGCTGCGATCGCGCGCCGGAAGCGCCAGCACCGGCGTGTTCATGCGCGCGAGCGCATCGAGCGACCCGAGTGCGTCGACCTCGCCGGGCCCCGACTGCCCTTGGAAGGGGGCCGCGCCGCGAAAGGCATGGGCGCCGGCCTGGAGCAGCGCAACGACCTTGTCTTGGGTGAGCGTGGGGTCTTTCTGCAACAGCAGCGCCACCGCGCCCGCCACCACCGGCGACGACATCGACGTACCGGAAGAGACGGCATGGCGATCGTCCACCTGGAGGCAACGCAGATCGGAGGCGCCGGTCTTGGTGAGCGGGCAGCCCGGGTTGGTAAAGATGCTCTGGGGATCACCGGGCTTGGCCTGCCCGCTCATGGCCGCCACCACCGCGCCGCCGGGCGCCGCGATCTCCGGCTTGGGGGTACCAAGAGCGTTGGGCCCGGCGCTGGAAAACCAGCAGATCTCGCCCTCGGCGGGATCGCGCGTCTGGTTCGTGGGAAGGCCCCCCACCGCGTCGATGCCGGGCACCACCGGCCCGATGTCGGCGCCGGTGACCGAGTGCCAGCGAACGCGATTGATGGTGCATCCTACACCGATGATGGACGGGTGCGAGGCCGGGAGGTTGATGGTGCCCTCGCGCACGCCGGCCACGAAGCGCACCGGCCCGCGGCCGCGGCCGTCGGCGTCGCCGTAGGTTTGCATGTAGAGCTCGGCCACGCCGTTGCCTTCGAGCGTGACGTTGTAGGTGCCGGCGGGCCAGGCGCCAGACCACACCACCACCGCACCATTGCTGCCTTCGGGAATGGGCGACCGATCGGTGGCGCCCTGAAAGATGCCGGCGTTGTAGCCGTCGGTGTTCTTCCCCTGCTCGCTGTTGGGGCCGATGGGCGCTATCCACTCGCCGTCGGGGCCCTCTAGGCCAACGTCGAGGTTCGCGCCCCTGCGCTTGGTGATCCAAATTTGCACCCGGCCGTTCTCGGCGGCGTCGGGCGCGAACACCGGCACGCGCATCTTGGTGCCGGGCGATACGTATACGCTCTGGTGAATGGGGTCGTCGATAGACCCGCTGTTGCCGGCGGCGGCGACGATGACGTGCCCGGGCTTGTCGGGCCCCACGTTGGCGGCCAGCGTGCGCTCCCACAGCAGCGACCCGTCGTGGGGGCCGAAGTCGGTGCCGAGCGACATGTTCACCACCGCCGCCTTCTTGTCGGCATCGGCGCGGTCGAAGATGAAGCGTGCGGCGGTGACCAGATCGTCGGTCTCGATACCCGAGTACGTGCCGCGGGTGAGGCGCACGACCACCAACTTCGACTTGGGCGCCATGCCCACGTAGCCGGTCTTGTTGACGCCGAGGCCGCCGTTGCCGGCAGCGATAGACGCCACGTGGGTGCCGTGGCCGTTCAGGTCTTGCGGAAGCGGCCCCTTGGTGGGGTCGGCGATGATGGCGTCGATGTCGGCGCCGGTGAACACGGCGCCGCGCACCTCGCCGGTGGAGAGGGTGATTTGAAAGGCCTTTTCCACGTCTGGATAAACGCCCCGGGGCTTCTGCGAGAGGTCGAGCAGCCAGGCCACGCGGCTCTTGCCATTCTCGTCGAGAAAGTCTGGGTGCTTGGCGTCGAGGCCGGTGTCGGCGATGCCGGTGTAGACGCCGGTGCCATCGACGCCGTCGACCCGCGCGATGGCCGATCGCGTGAAGCGCCCCACGCGATCGTTGAGCAAGCGAAGCGGCGGCGCGACCTCCAAGCGCAGGCCCGGGTGCGTTTGCGCGAAGCCTTGCAGCTGCGCGCTCGTCCCGCGAATGCGCCCGATGCCCGGCGACACCTCGTCGACTCCAAGGTCGCTCCCGCGCACGCCGGGGGGCAGCTCGAACAGCGCGCCGATGTGCCCGCTGGTGGGCGCGAAGGCGCGGTCTGCGTCGCCGCGGAGCAGGCGGAGCATGGCGAGCCCGTCGGACGAAGCGCGCGGGGGTTCGGCGAGGGCCGGGCGCGCAAAGAACGAAGTGGCCGCGAGGACGAGGAGGAGCGCCGAAGGCTTCTGCATGGGAAGCCCCAGACTATGCCAATTTCGGCGGCAAACCGAGCCGCTCATCACTTCTCGACCCGGAAGCGCACCCGGGCGAGGGTGCGCCTGTCGTTCCGCACGGAGAGCGCGTCAGTGACCGTGGCTCTCTTTGACCTCGGATACCAGCGAGAGAATGGTCTTCTTGGCGTCGCCCAGGACCATCATGGTGTTGGGCTCGTAGAAGAGATCGTTGTCGACGCCGGAAAAGCCAGTGTTCATGCTGCGCTTGAGCACGATGACGCTCTTCGACTGCTCCACGTTGAAGACCGGCATGCCGTAAATGGGGCTTGTCTTGTCGGTTTTGGCCGCCGGATTGACGACGTCATTGGCGCCCACCACCAGGACGGCGTCGGTGCGCGAGAAGTCGTCGTTGATCATGTCGAGATCGAACAGCGCGTCGTAGGGGACGTTGGCCTCGGCCAGGAGCACGTTCATGTGACCGGGCATGCGGCCGGCCACCGGGTGGATGGCGTAGCGAACCTCGGTGCCGCGCTTCTCGAGGGCAGCGGCGAGATCGCGCACCGCGTGCTGGGCCTGCGAAACCGCCATGCCGTAGCCGGGGATGATGATGACGCTCTCGCAGGCCTTGAGCACCGCGGCGGCGTCCTCCACCGTGGCTTCGTTGTAGGGGCGCGCTACGCCGCCGGCAGCGGTGGGCGCCGCGCCGCCGTCGGTTCCGAAAGCCCCGAAGAGCACGTTGGAGAAGGAGCGGTTCATGGCCTTGCTCATGAGGAGCGAGAGCAGGAGGCCGCTGGAGCCGTCGAGGGCGCCGGAGATGATGAGAATAGGCTGGTTGAGCGCGAACCCGGTGGCCGCGGCTGCCAGGCCTGCGTAGGAGTTCATGAGCGAGACCACCACCGGCATGTCGGCGCCGCCGATGGGAAGCACGCCGGCCACGCCGAGGGTGAAGCCGATGGCGCCCACTACGTAGAACAGCGGCACGTTCTCGGTGGGGAACGCCACCTTGTAGGCGAGCACGCCGCCAGCCGCCGCGAAGAGCGACAGGTTGACGTAGTTCTGCCCCTTGAAGGTGATGGGCGCACCGGAGATGAGCCCTTGGAGCTTTCCGAACGCCATGAGGCTGCCCGTGAAGGTGAGCGAGCCCAGGAACACCTCGAAACCGAGCGCGCCCAGCGTGAACGGGTGCATGGCCTCGTGGGCTGCCCCCACGCCGCCGAAGTGCTTGTAGTATTCACTTATTCCCACGAGCGCCGTGGCGAGGCCACCGAAGGCGTGCGAGAGCGCGATACGCTCGGGCATCTTCGTCATGGGGATGCGCAGCGAGATGGCCACGCCGATGGTGGAGCCGAGCAAGAGCCCGGCGACGATCCACTGGTAGGAGAGGATGTTCTTGTCGAGCAGCGTGGCCACCACCGCGATGGCCATGCCCACTTCGCCGTAGAGAATGCCGCGGCGCCCTTGCTCCGGCGACGAGAGCCCGCGGAGGCAGAGGATGAAGAGGATGGAAGCTACGAGATAGCAGAGGCTGAGGAGTGACTCTCTCACTTGCTCGCTCCCGTCTTTTCCGCCTTTTCCGTCTTCTTGCCACTCGGACCGCGCTTGAACATCCGGAGCATGCGATCGGTGATGAGGAAACCGCCCACGACGTTGAGCGAGGCGCAGGCCACCGCCACGAAGCCCAGGATGGTAGACACCTGGTTGTGGTCGGAGCCGGCAGCCACCAGCGAGCCCACCAGCGAGATGCCGCTGATGGCGTTGGTGCCCGACATGAGCGGCGTATGCAACAGGGGCGGAACCCGCGAGATGACCTGGTAGCCCACGAACGTGGCGAGACTGAACACGTAGAGGCCGAAGATGAGCTGAGCAATCACGCGACACCTTCCTTCTTCGCTGCCTCGAGGCTCGCGCCTCCAGAGCGACGGGAATCGCCCATGGCTTCGCGGGTTCGCTCGTGCACCACTTCGCCGTCGTGGGTAATCAGGCACCCCTTGGTGATTTCTTCGCTCTGGTCCATCGCCAGGGCACCCTCTTTCGTCAGGTGAAACAGGAGCTTCTCCATGTTGCGGGAGTACATTTGGCTGGCGTGCACCGGCAGGCGGCTGGGAAAGTCGAGCTCGCCCACCAGGGTGACGCCGTGCTTCACCACGGTTTGCCCCGGCTCGGTGAGCTCGCAGTTGCCCGACGCCTCGGCTGCGAGATCGACGATGACCGAGCCAGGCTTCATGGCCTTGACCATCTCTTCGGTGACGAGCACCGGCGCGCGGCGGCCAGGGATGAGCGCAGTGCAGATGATCACGTCGGCCTTGGCCACATGGCGCGCCAGCGCCTCGGCCTGCTTCTTCTTGTACTCCTCCGAGACTTCCTTGGCGTAGCCGCTCTTGGTCTGCGCGTCTTCGTCGGAGTCGACCTCCACGAACTTGGCGCCCAGGCTCTCGACCTGCTCCTTGACCACCTTGCGCACGTCGAAGGCCTCGACCCGCGCGCCCAGACGGCGGGCCACGCCGATGGCCTGAAGGCCCGCCACGCCAGCGCCGAGGATCAGCGCAGTGGCCGGCGCGATGGTGCCGGCCGCCGTCATGAGCATGGGAAAGAAGCGCGGCAGCAGGTTGGCCGATACCAGCACGGCGCAGTAGCCGGCAACGCTGGCCTGCGAAGAGAGCACGTCCATCATCTGCGCGAGGGTGGTGCGGGGAATGGCATCTACCGCAAAGGTGGTGATCTTCTGCGCCGCCAGGGCTTTCACCAGTTCGTGGTTCACCAGCGGGTAAATGGGCGCCACCAGGCTCGAGCCAGGCTTGAGCTTCTGCACCTCATCCACGGTGGGAACGCGAATGCGCATCACCAGATCGGCGCCGGCGATGGCGGCCTCGGCGGTGGGCTCTACGGTGGCTCCACCCGCGACGTAGTCGGCGTCGGCGAAGGAAGCGCCGAGACCGATGCCGGCCTCTGCCACCACCTCGATGTTCTTCTGCGCCAGCCGCTTCAGAGAGTCGGGGACGATGCAGACGCGTTTTTCCGTCGCCACACTCTCGCGGAGGACTGCGATCTTCATAGGCTGGCTGAAAAGTACCCGATGGACGTCGCGGCGCGTCAGGAAAATGTGGGGTGATGTCTGCTAGCATCAGGTCCCATGAAGCAAGGCATGTTCGTGCGCGGCACTGGCGTGATGTGGCTGCTGCTCGCGGGGAACGCAGCGTGCGGATCTGCGAAGCCGCCCGCAGAGGTGCCGAAGGCCGCGCCCACCGCGCCGGTGATGCCGCTGGTGCTCGGCGCGGGTGCAGCCAAGCCGCCGGCCACGCCCTGCGCGAAGATTCACGCTGAGAACGAGCGCGCCTTCGCCGAGCTGGGCATCTCCGCCGGCGGAGCCGCCGGGCGCCTCGACTACTGCCAAGAAGACAAGCGCGGCGCATGGGCGGTATCACTGGCCAAGGGCCGCAAGGACAAGACCGACTTCGTGTTCGCAGCAGAGCTCGTGCGCTTCGACCAGGCGGGCGCCGAGACGCGCATTCCCCTCCCCTTCCCCAAGCCCCTCGCCGACCCCAAGGACGGCGCTCTCGTGCGCGGCGACGAAGCCCGCGCACCGGCAGGCACGCAGTTCGGCGTGCGCACCACGCTCCCCTACGACTTCGACGGCGATGGCACGCCGGAGCTGGCCATCTCCACCGAGACCTACGCCGACAACTTCGGCAAGTCGGCGCGCGCCTTCGTGTTCGCATTCAAGAACGGCGCGGTGGAGCTCTACGGCCCGGCCAAAGATCGCGTGCTCCTTGGCAACATCGGCGACGCCGACGGCGACGGCCGCCCCGACTTCGCCACCGCCGGCCCCTTCCTGGGCCTCGGTCACCACCCGGGTGGCGACGGTGTGTTTCCCATCGTCGGGCCGGTCTTCGGCATCCGCACGCGCCCCGACGGCACCTTCTCGCTGGGCGACGACGGGCTCCCCTCCAAGAGCAACTGCGGCCCCAACCAGAAGGACATCAACGATCCCAAGCACCACTCGCTCACCGACTATGCGCTGGCGGTGGCCTGCAATCGCGTGTGGAATACACCCGAAAAGGCGATGGCCGAAGGACTGAGCAAGATCGAGAAGGACTGCCCGAAGAAGGTCGAAGGCAACGCCCCGGAGGTGTGTGCCAACCTCGAGCTGCTGCGCAGCTGGAGCAAGGCCGCATCGCCGGTGCACGAGGGGTCGCGGCTCGCCGCCGACCCGCCGAAGACCAAGACCAAGTAGCGCTCAGGGCGTGAGGGTGCAGGCGTCGACGTGGCACTTGGCGGGCGCGCACGAGGTGGCGCAGTTCGTCGGCGCTTCGCAGCGCGGCTTGCCGTCGACCAGCGTGCACAGCGGCGTATCGCAGCGGGTCGTGCACTCCGGCGCGTCGCACTTGGCTGGGCACGAAGGCAGCGCCGCGGTCTGCGGGCTGGGCGGCGCTGCGCACTGGATGGCGCAACCGGGGTTGTAGCGGGCCACGGTCTCGCCCGACGGCGTAGAGGCCGACGTGTTCTCGCAGGCCATGGCGAGGCGCCGCGCGCCGTCATCGCAGGCGGGCAGCTCGGTGTCGGCGAGCACCAGGTACGAGGCGGGAGGGCCACACGCGGAGCCGGCGTCTCCGCCGCCGGGCCACGAGGGCGAAGGCACCACTTCCTTCCAGCCGCATGCCACGTGCTCGGCGCACTTGAGCTCGCACGAGGGCTTCCCGTCGAACGGGAGCGAGGCGCACTCGGGGGGGCCGCACTCGGTGTGACAGCGGGGCGGCTCGCAGACCGGCTCGCAGACCGGGCACGCGGAGCCGGCGCAGGTATCGCGGCACTTCAAGTCGCACAGCGGCGGGTCGCAAACGGTTCGGCACTCGCTGCACGAGGTGTGGCAGGCGGCGGTGCGGGGCGCGCAGCTGCAGGTGGGCGCGCACTTCCATGTGCAATCTGCACCGACGCAGGAGAGGGTGCAGGCGTCCTGGGTGGCGGCCGCGCAGCTGGGCTCGCAGTCGGGCACCGCGTCGCAGGTGGTGGTGCAGCCCTGTGCGGTCGCGCCGGCAGCGAAGGCGCACTCCGCCGGCGCACCGGGGCCCGCCTCGGGCACTGCAGAGCTCGCAGGCGCGGACGCAGCATCGCGGTGAGCTGCGCCGGCGCCGGCGTCGGGCGCACTCCCGCCACCGACCTTGGCGATGCCGCTGGAGCACGCGCCCACCGCGGCCATCGAGGTCGCGACGAAAACGCCCGTGAAGAGGGCGCGAGACACACCGATGGCAACGCGCATGACCACGGAGGACGGTCTGGACGCAGGGATCTTGACCGGCAAATCGGAGAAGTGGACCCCGCGCAGCGTCCGGCCCACAATAACGCGTGCGCTGGCCTTTGCCCTTCGTCGCTTTCGGGTTGATGGCCGCGTGCCAGACGTCGCCGCGCGTCGCCGGCTCCGGCAGCTTGGTCCACCCGTCCAGCGAGTCCAGCGAGACCGTCATTACCGTGGAAGACAAGAGCGGCGCGCCCTACGAGCTCGAAGAGCTGCTCATCGGTCTCGATGGCGACCTTGCGTACCGGTGGAGCCGTGGGCACGCGATGCTGCCGGTGCGCCGCCTGGTGGAGCCGGGTCTGCACACGGTCTCTGCCAAGGTCACGGTTCGCTTGCGCTGCGGTTTTTCCCGAGAGCCGCACGGCGCCTACACGCTCCACATGGCGCGATCGGTGCGCGTGGACCGAAGGTCTGCGACCCTCACACTGACCCTGTTCTCTCGCGATCTGGTGAGCCCACCGCAGGAGCGTTTGGGGGTCGCGCTGCGGGCCGAGGGCATGTTGGTAGACGCGCCCTACGCGGTGCTCCCGGCGGTGGCCGACCTGTGCGCGCCGCTCGCGCTGGAGGAGCGCGTGGAGTGCCGGGTACGAGCCGCCATGGATCTTGCGCGGCAGCAGCGCGACGTGGTTCGCCTCAACTGCGCGGAGGACAAACGGCGCGCCCTCGAGCGGCTCACCGGGGGCGCGAAGACCTCGACCTTCGGCGCCGATCTCCGGCGCATCGACGCCGAGCTGGGGTCGTGCATCGGCGAGGCCGCCCGCCCCTCCGACGCAACATCGGGCAAGCGGCGCGACGTGTGGGAGGAAACGGCGCGATGTGCGGAAGACCCTGACCCGCACTGAGCAGGGTCGGAATCACGCGGAATCGACGACACGCTCTCGAAGTCTAGTGCTAGGTTTCGCACGCATATGAGGGTGGGAATGGGCGTTCGGGGGTTCGGGGCTTGGGTGTGCGCGGCGGTGGCCCTGGTCTGCGGCGCGTGCGGGGGTCCTGGATATCTCAAACCGGTCACGCTTCAGGTCGACCTCGAAGCGGGCACCTACACGCTCTCGAATGGCATGCGCGTGGTGCTCCAGCACGATGCCGATACGCCGTTCGTGCACGCGCGGGTGACCTACGAAGCCGGTGGCGGCGAAGAGGACCTCGACAAGACCGGCCTCGCGCACCTCGCGGAGCACCTCACCTATCGCGCGCGCGCGGGTTCGACGACCATCCACGCGTTCGAGCAAGACATAACCGGCGGGGAAATGAACGGCGAAACCGGTCCCCGCCGCACCAGCTACCACGGCACCATGCTCCCCTCTCAGCTCGGGCGCTTCTTGTGGGCCGAAGCGCGACGCATGGCGTTTCCCCTCGAGGGCGTCACCGAGGCGGCGTTCCAGGCCGAGCGGTCGGTGGTGCTGCAGGAGCTGGCGGAGCGCTACGACAACCGTCCTTACGGCTTTGCGTACTTCGCGGCGCTCGGAGCGCTCTTTCCCGAGGGCCACCCCGATCGTCACCCCACCATCGGGTACCCGGAGCACCTACAGCGCGAGACGCTGGCCGACGTTCGCGCGTTCACGACGCGCTACTACGGCCCCGACAACGCCATTCTGGTGGTGTCGGGAAACTTCGTCACCGACGTGGTGGTGCGCGACATCGACCGATACTTCGGACCACTGCAGGCCAGCCACGCGACCCGGCGACGCACTCCGTCGCCGGTGGTCCCTGGCGGGCGGCTGGTGAAGATGGCGACCGGAGAAGCGCAGGCGGCAACCTTTCTGGCGTTCCCCGGCCCGCCGATCTGGGACGATGGGTGGGCTTCCATGGCGATGCTCGAATACCTCCTCGGGGGCGCCGTCATCCACGACTTCGGGAAAAAGAAGATGCGCTACGACAGCGAGCTCTGGCCGATGCACGACGCATCGGTGCTCTTCGTGCACGTCGTCGCAGCGCCTGGCGAAGACGTCGCCGCCATCGACCGCCGCATTCTGGACGCGATGGCCGAGGTCGCCCGCTCGGCAGAGACCAATCCGAAGTGGCTCGCCAGCGCGCGGTCGGCGCTGCTGATGCAACACGCGTTGCTCATCGAGCGTCTCGACGAGCGAGGGGCGCGCATCGCCAGGCACATGCACGACGCCTCCGAGCCCGACCTCACGCAGCGGGAGCTGCGCGCCCTCCAAGACGTGACCGCCGACAAGCTCGCGACGCTCGTGGCGACGCTGCAGCAGACCTACGTTGCCGTTCACATGGTGCCCACACTCGGGGCTCCGCGCGCCGGCGAGATCGTTCCGTGAAGCGCACATACCTGGTTCTCGCGCTCGGGCTCCTGGCGTGCTTCGAGGAGACGCCGCCCGAGGGGGCCGCCGATCCGTGGTCGCGGCGGCTAAAGCCTCCGCCGGCAAGAGCCGTGGCCGGCGATTTCTCCGCGCTGGACGAACCGCCCGCCGCGCATCCGGAGCGTGGAGCTCCGTCGGTCGACGTCGTCGGAAGGGTGCTCCCCAACGGCATCGAAGTGCTCGTGGCCCAGCGGGGGCATCTCCCGTTCGTAGAGGCGCTCGTCATGCTCGATCGCGGCGTCGCGGACGAAGGTGGCAGCGTGGCGCCGCTCATGGCGCGCGCCATGCTTTATTCCAGCGACCACTACACCGCGGACCAGACTTCGGCAGACGCGCGCGCCATCGGAACGTGGCTGGGCGGACGCTCCACCAGCGACTGGGTTGGTGTCTCGTACCGAACCGAGCGCTCGCTCTTCTTTCAGCTGTTCGACAACGCGCTCTATGGGGTCACCGAGCCATCGCTCAACAGCGACGAGATGATCGAGGCCAAAGACGGCTACCTCGGGCGGCGCGCAGCGCGGACGAGCGAGCCCTTCGAAGCGCTTCGCGAAACACTCACCGGTATGGTCCTCGGCAGCGACCACCCGTACGCCGCCCTGCCCTTCATCGACGACGAGACCACGGGTCGGCTCCGCGCGTTCCGCGACCGACACATCGCGCCCGATCGCATTGCAGTGCTGGTGGCAGGTCAGATGGATCCCGAGCGGGTATTTCGCTTCGTGGAGCAACGACTGGGCACCATGAAGCCCCGACCCAGCGCGCCGCGACCCCCGGTGCCAGCTCCGCGGCAGCAGAAGGCTCGCCTCTACATTGTCGACCGCCCGGGCTCGGGCCAGGCCGTGGTGGGCATTGGCTACCCGGGCGTGGCCGCCATCGCTCCCGACGCCGCGGCGCTCCGTACCGCGACGGCGCGCCTCACGCGAAGCATTCGCGGCCTCGTGAGCAGCGCGCTGCGGGAGCAACAGGGCAAGACCTACGGCGTCTACGGTGACGCGAGCTTTCTGCGCGCGGCCGGGCTCGTGCGCCTGATGTTCGGCGTCAAGGAGTCGGACGCACCCGAGGCGGCGAAGCAGGCACTCTCGCTGGTGGAGCAAGGCATGGGCGGCCTGGCCGACGACGAGATGCTGGAGGCCGCCAAGCTCTCGGCGTACCGCGAAGTGATGGCCACACCATCGACCAACTGGGAGGCCCTGAGCACCCTCGCCTGGATTCGCGGCCTGGGCGTTCCCTACGATGCACCCCGCAAGTGGGGCGCGGAGATTCTCGCCCTGCGAGGCGCGCAGGTAGTGTCGATAGCCGGCCGCTACCTGCGCCGAGAGCGCGCCCAGGTGGTGATTGTCGGCGATCGCGCGAAGCTCGAAGGTCCTCTGCGGGCGGCGCTGCCAGACTTCGAGTGGCTGCCGTGAGGCAGCCTACAAAAACCAGCCGAGCGCGGCGGCGGGGCCCAAGCGGCGAGACCACCGGAATTCGTGGAAGGCCAAGACATTGCCGTGTCGCCTGATGGCCCGGAGGTAAGCGCGAGCGGCGGGTCACGAAGTTCAGAACGTGTCCGTCGAAAGGACGGGAATTCCTCGAGGTCCCGCAGTAGTGCTAGCCTGCCGGCCGATGTCGTCCCGCCAAGAAGAGGGCCCCGCGCCTGCTCGTCCCGCCTTCGACTACAGCGCGATCCCAGAAGGTTACTACGACGCGATCGCGCGCGAGGGGAATCCGGTTCGACGACTCTGGCACCTTTCCAAGTTCGAGCGCGTCATCGACGCACTGCCAGAAACTCCTGGGCAGTCTCTTCTCGACATCGGTTGCTTCGCGGGCACCTTCCTCTCGATGCTCGACGGCGACGTGTTCACGAGGCAGGTGGGCGTCGACATTCTCCCCGCCCAGATCGACTACGCGAATCGCGTCCACGGTCGCGAGTTTCGTCGCTTCAAGCACATTGCATCGCTGAACGAGCTGGGGCGAGTGGAAGGCACGTTCTCCTGTGTCACACTCATCGAGGTCATCGAGCACCTCGACCCCATCGAGATCGGCGTCGTGCTCGCGCATGCGGCCCGTCTAGTGAAACCGGGCGGGCGACTGGTGATCACCACGCCCAACTATTCCAGTGCTTGGCCGATTATCGAACTATTCATCAACGCGTTCTCCGATCTGAGCTATCGCGAGCAGCACATCACGAAGTTCTATTACGCCAACATGGAGTCCAAGATTGAGTCGATATCTTCGGGATTTCTGCAACGATTTGCGCTGCAGCGCAAGACGACCACCCACCTGATCTCGCCTTTCATGGCTGCCGTGTCGTTTCGCGGCGCACGTGCGCTTTCGCGAATGGTGCCGCCTCGACTTTGGCGCGTGCCGGTGGGCAGCCTCATTCTTTCGGTGTTTCAGCGGACGAACGTGGGCGCCGATTGAGCGCGCGCCGAGCGGCGCTTGGGCGCCCCCCAATGCCCCGTTGGGCAGCGTATCCTCTGGCTGCAGCCATAGGCTTCGGCGTCTACCTGCTGGTGTTCGGCCTTGGTCACTTTATGGGGACCAGCCCCTACTGGGAGCTTCCCGCGACCGACTCGCGCACCTACCTAGCGGGGTATCGGTACTTTCTCTCCGAACCATGGCATTGGCCCTTGTTCGAAGTCCATGGGCCGAACCAGCCCTACGCAAAGAACATCTTCTTTACCGACTCGATTCCGCTCTTCGCCCTGGTCAACAAGGCCATCGCAACGGTGGTGCCGCCGTGGAAGGAATTCTCGGCGCGAGCCTACCTCGGGATGTGGCATGCCATCTGCCATACCTTGCAGGCCTGCGTCGGCGTTGCTGTGTTGCGGAGCCTTGGTCGAAGTACGCTGGCCTCCACCGTCGTAGGGTCTCTCTTTTTCCTGGCGGTGCCGGCGTTCATCTTTCGCTATGAGCATGCCTCCCTTTCGGCGCAGTTTCTGTTGCTTTGGGCCATTGCGCTGTACTTGCGAACGTCGAAGCGCTCGAGCTTGGGTTGGTACGCGTGGTGGCTTACCCAGCTCTTGGTTTGCTCGTTGGTCAACCCGTATCATCTCGCGATGTCTCTGGCACTCTTCGGTGCCGCCGGCCTCCGCGCTGGAAACATTCGCCACATCGCGCTGTGGTTTCCCGCATGTCTGAGCGCGGTGGGGGTGACGTTGGTCTCGGCCGGCTTCGTCTCGCGCGAGGTGCACGTCGCCATGCCCGGGTTCGACGAGGCATCGTCCAATCTTCTATCGCAGATCATCCCTGTGCGCAGCCTGCTGCTCGGCGACGGTCGACGGTGGGCCAATGTAGAGGCCACGCAGTACCAGAGTGAGGGATACGACTATTTGGGGATGGGCGTGTTCCTCTTGGTGTTCGTCGCTCTCGTCGTACGGCGCCGAGACCTTCTTCGCACCCTATCGCGCCATCGCCTTCTTTTCGTCGTTTGCCTGGGCGCATGGCTCTACTCTCTATCCAATCATGTTTACTTCGGCGGTCAGCGTGTTTTGACCTACGAGTTCCCGAGGTGGGCGCACTGGCTGGCCGAGCAGTATCGCTCTCCAGCCCGGTTCGTATGGCTCCCTACCTACGTGGGGCTCAGCTACCTCGGGAGCGCGATACTTCTGCGTACTCGCAGAGGCTGGGGCGCCGCACTTACCCCTCTCGCAATCGCGCTTCAGGTTGTCGATGGGGGAATGGGCGACTGGCTCGCCAAACGGCAACTCACCCGAGCTCCGTACGAGATGTATTTGAGCCATCCGCCTTGGCGAGCGATGATGTACGCCCACAAAGGCATCGAGTTCGAGCCCACCTACGAGTGCATGCTTGATGGCACTCCCAATCTCGACAAGCTGGCAGTCGAGATGCAATACATCGCCTCCGAACGTTCACTCGACATGAACGGCATCTATAGCGCTCGGCCGACGCGAGACTGCGCTGCCGACGCCTCGCGCGTGGAGCAGACGACGCCCCAAGCTGGCATACTCTACGTGTTTTTTCCCATGTCGGCCCGCCATGCCGATCGCTTCGAGCCGCTGGGAGCGGCGTGCGGGTCGTTTGCCCGTGGAACTGCCTGCTCTCTCGACCACGAAGCCATCGACCACGCAAAGCGGGCTGGAATTCTTGGCCCTGCGCCAGTGCCTCCCTTGCTCGAAGTCAACCAGCGTGTTCGCTTCGGGGTCGGAGGAAACGCGGGCCCTTACCTCCGCGACGGTTGGTCTTGGGAAGATCCCACCGGACGCTTCACGTGGAAGGAGCACGCCAGCATCCTCGCGCATTTGCGCGGCGCGCCGAGAAGCGGGCTCACCCTGAACCTTCGCGGACACGCCCCCCTCGGAGCTGACAAGACCTCGCAAGACGTACAGCTCACGTTCAATGGGCAGCCGGCGGGGACGCTCCACTTCGACGAGCAAAGCAACGACGACGCGCAGGTACGACGGATACCGATTGCCGTGCCCATGGATAGTACGGGGCAGACGTTTCTCCTGACGCTTCGCCCTCGCGACGTGCGCACCCCGCGCGCCCTGGGTATCAACGGCGACGACCGGAACCTGGGGGTGTGGGTCGAGGAGCTGTGGTTCGAGTAGATTGCGCGGTCGCAACGGTGGGTGGGTGTGATGTGAAGCGGAATCTTTGCTTCTACAAAAGCCAGCCGAGCGCGGCGTTCCAGGCGGCGACGGTGACGATCGAGAGGGGAACGCCGATGCCGATGAGCAGCCCGGCAAGCTCTTCGTCGAGGCCGAAGTCTGCCACCAGCACCGCGCTGGTGATCATCGGCGCCATGGCCGACTCGAGAATGGTGACGCGGCCGGCGAGGCCGCGCATGCCGAGCGCGTAGCCATAGAAGCCGAGGAACAAAGCCGGCATCACCACGAGCTTCACGGCGAGCCCTAGCCCCACCAGCGCCAGGCGACGGCCTACGACCTTGCGCTGGATCGAGAGCGAGGCGCCCACCGACACCAGGGCCAGCGGCACCAGGGTGGAAGCCAGCTTCTCGAGCAGCTCGACCACCACCTGCGGCTGCCGCGCTCCGCTCACGGCCCACCCGAACGCCGCCAGCAGGGCCAAAAACGGTGGGAACCCCACTACTTGCCGCGCAATCGATGCAAACTGCACGCGCTTGCCACCGAACGACGCCGCCGCCGCGACGGCGACCGTCGAGAGCACCAGAAAGCTCCCCGGTTGGTCCGCGAGAATCCCCACCGGAAGCGCCTCGGGGCCCACCAGCCAGGTGAGGAGCGGGTAGCCCACGAACGAGGTGTTGCCGAGGCCCACCGTGAGCACCAGGGCGCCGGTGGTTGCCCGGCTCCACCCGAGGCGCGCCCCCAGCCAGCGAAGCACCACGAAGGCCAGCGCGAACGAGAGCCACGCCATGGAGATGGGCGCGAGCACATTGCGGTCGAGCGAAGCGGCGGCCAGCGCGGGCGGCACCTTGAGCAGCACCAACGCCGGCAGCGACACGAAGGTGACCACCGCGTTCAGCGCCTTGGGTGCGTCGCGCGGCAATCGGCCGCTCCGGCGGAGCAAGACGCCCGCGAGCATGCACAGCAAGATGAGCGCAATGTTCGACACGACCGGCCACGCCATGTGTCGCGGCTCTCGGCGCCCCTGTCAATCGTGCGCACAAAAAGCGAAACGCCCGGTCGCGGGTGCGCCGGGCGTCGTCGACCCCGAGAGCCTCAGCCGAAGTAGGTGGAGACCGACTTGTCGAGCAGCGTGCGGAGCGACCGAACCTGCATCGATACCGAGATGACCGAGAACACGATGAACAGCAGGCCCTGAAGCGAGAAGTTCGACATGAACGCCAGGCCCATCTTCGCGGTGGCGTAGAGGCCGAACGCGGAGCCGATGCCGGTCACGACGATGAGGACGTAGCGCACGAATGACGACTTGTTGAGAAGTGCGCGCCCGATGAAGAACGTGAGGGTGAAGCTGAAGAGCGTCGAAACGATGGCCGTGGCCAAGGAGAATAAACCGACGCCGTTGAGGAACAGCGAGAACAGCGCGGAGAACACCGCGAATCCGTATCAACTGTTCGTAAGACCTTCGATTTTCTGCCTGGCTTGCATCGCGTCACCTCAACGTCGGGGGGGGTCGTCTGGGTAGAGTACGCAGAGGTAGACGGATGGCTTCCCCATAAAGTGCGAAAAAAAGTCGGCGGCGGTCGCTTTTTCTTTGCGCAGCGCAGCATGGTCCTCCGTCTATCGAGAATGCGCTCCCCAGTGCCTCTTTGCTTCGCCTTGCTCCTCGCCGCGGCCTGCGGCGCAACGCCCCCTCGTTCAGCGACTCCCCCGCCTCGGCCGAGAGAGGCGCCGCGACCGGCGTCGCCCAGCTACCAGGCCCTCGACGGACGTCTCCACTACTACGCGGTCGTGCGGGTGGAGGACTTCGAGGACCACTACTTCGCCACCTTCCTCGACGCCGAGGGCGCGTATTGCCATGTCTCGGCGCCTATCGCGGGCGGCGTGCGGCTCCGGGGCTGCGGCTACCCGGCCACGCTCATGCAACGCGACGAGGTGCCGCACGATCGCGAGCGCCTTTTGCCGGCGTTGCGCCAGGCGGTGCTGGCCGAGGAGACGCGCGCGCGCTCGCTGCACTTTCGCTACGAGGGCAGCTATCGAGTGGTGCATCTGGAAGAAGAGGTGCCATGCGACGGCAAGCAAGGGCGCGGCTACTACCAGGTGGAGCTGCGCTACGACGCCGACCTGAAGGTCATGCAGGAGCGCCAGTTCCTTATGGGCTCGGCGTGCGGCGCAGCGCCCTTCTACTGGGCGAGCCCGGAGCCGCAGTGGCTCGCCTTCACCTCCACCCGCACGCTGCTGGCGCCGGGCAGCGCCGCCGTCATGGGTCCGCTCCCGCCGGAGCTCGCGGCGGCCGTCCAAGCGGTCCTCGGGGCGCCCACCGGCGACCACTCGCGGCCGCCCGAGGTGGCTCGAGATGGTAGCATCGCGCCTCCGCCATGACCGACCCCAAGGACGAAGCACCGGCTTCCATCAGTCGCTTCTCGCTGCCGCCACCGCCGGCTCCCACCGACGACGGCGCCTGGTTCGACCGGCTGCTCCGCGGGCCGTTCGAGGCCGATCCCTGCACCAGCGTAAGTGCATTTTACACGCGTCTCGAGGCCGCCGACCGCGACGCGCCCGAGGGGAGCGTGGAGCGGGCCGCCATCGGGGGCTTCCTGGCCGACCGCTTGGGCTACGCCTTCGTGGCCGGGTACCGCGCGGCGCTGGTGCGCCTGGTGCCGGAGCTCTCGCGCGGGAGCTTGTGCGCCACCGAGACCGGCGGGGGGCATCCGCGGTTCATCCGCACCACGCTCACCGAGGCGCCCGACGCCCGCGGCTTCACGCTGCACGGCAAAAAGACCTTCGCCACGCTGGCGCGGGAGGCGACCACGCTCCTGGTGGTGGCGAGCACCGGCGCCGGCGAAGACGGCCGCAATCGCCTGCAGGTTACCGCCATTCCTCGCGACCGCGCCGGCATCGTGGTGCGCGACAAGACGCCGCTGGCGTTCGCGCCCGAGGTTTCGCACGCCGAGATAGAGCTCGAAAACGTGGCGGTGGCCCCGGAAGAGGTGCTCTTGGGCGACGGCTATGCCGACGTGCTCAAGCCCTTCCGCACCTACGAGGACACGGGCGTGATGGCCGCGACGCTGGGGCACCTGGTGCGGCTCGGCGGTCTGTTGCGCTTTCCCCGCGCGCAGCGCGAAGAGGCGCTGGCGACGCTCCTGGCCCTACGGGGAGTGGCGAGCCACGATCCGCGCGCGCCGAGCACGCACCTGGTTCTGGCCGGCGTGCAGGCGACGCTGGAGCGCCTGGTGAACGAAGCGAACCTGCGGAGCGCCGACCCCGACACGCAGATTCGCTGGGACCGCGATCGCCCGATTCTACAGGTGGCGGCCAGCCTGCGGCAGAAGCGCCGCGACGCGGCCTGGAGCGCCTACCTGCGCGAGGACGACGAGGCCTGAGCCAGCGTCACGCTGCCCCTTACACGGGCGGCACGATGTGCTTGCGGTCGACCGGCTCTTCTACCTTGTCGGCGTAAACGGCGAAGCGCCGCGTGAGCTCGGCGCGAAGGGCGTGGCCGGGCACCACCGCGTCGATGACCATCTCGCTGGCGAGCTTCATGAGGTCGACGTCGGCCTTGTATTCCTCGCGGAGCTTTTGCACGTAGGCGTCGCGCTCGGGGCCGGCCGGCACTTCCTGAATTTTATTGTAGTATACAGCATTCACCGCGGCCTGCGGCCCCATGACCGCGATGGAAGCCGCCGGGAGCGCCAGGCAGGCATCGGGCTCGAAGGCCGGGCCGCACATGGCGTACAGGCCGGCCCCGTAGGCCTTGCGGATGATGACCGAGATCTTGGGCACGGTGGCCTCGCTCACCGCGGCGATCATCTTGGCGCCCGCGCGAATGATGCCCTGGCGCTCCACCTTGGTGCCGATCATGAAGCCGGGGACGTCGGCCAGATAGAGGAGCGGAATGTTGAAAGCGTCGCACAGCCAGATGAAGCGCGCGGCCTTGTCGGCGGAATCTACGAACAGCACGCCGCCCAGCCACTTGGGTTGGTTGGCGATGATGCCCACCGCCATGCCGTCGATGCGCGCCAGGCCGGTGATCATCTCGCGGGCGAAGAGCGCTTTGATCTCGCAGAAGCTGCCTTCGTCGATGAGCTCCTCGATGATGTGCTTCATGTCGAAGGCTTTGTTCTCGTCGGCGGGGATGATCTCGTCCCAGCGCTTGCCCGAGAGCTTGGGCGCGCGGGCCTCGGCCATGGGCGCCGGATCGCTCGAGCTCGCGGGAAAGTACGAGAGGTAGCGCTTGGCGAAGGCGATGGCTTCGTCTTCGCTCTTCACCAGCACGTCGCCGCAGCCGGAGACCGAGCAGTGCATCTTGGCGCCGCCCATCTCTTCGAGGGTGACCTTCTCGCCGATGACCATCTCGGCCATGCGCGGCGAGCCCAGGTACATGCTGGCGTTGCCGTCGACCATCACCACCACGTCGCAGAACGCGGGAATGTAGGCGCCGCCGGCGGCGCTCGGTCCGAAGAGCAGGCAGATCTGCGGCACCTGGCCGCTCATCTTCACCTGGTGATAGAAGATGCGGCCCGCGCCGCGGCGCCCGGGGAACATCTCGATCTGGTCGGTGATGCGCGCGCCGGCGGAGTCGACCAGATAGAGCATGGGGACCCGCAGCTTGATGGCCGTCTCCTGGATGCGGAGGATCTTCTCGACCGTGCGCTTGCCCCAGGAGCCGGCCTTGATGGTGCTGTCGTTGGCCATGACGCATACGGTTTGCCCGCCCACTTGACCGCTGCCGGTGATGACGCCGTCGGCGGCGAGCTCCGGGTCGAGGTTGTTGGCGAGGGCCGCGTCTTCGATGAAGGTATCTGCGTCGAAGAGCCGCGCGATGCGCTCGCGGGCGAAGAGCTTGCCGGCCTCACCGTTCTTCTGGTGGTACTTGGGGCCGCCGCCCTTCTGGACTCGGTCGAGCGTCTGCGAGAGCTTCTCTTCGAGGGACATGATCCGGTTCTTACTGGGCGTTCACCCGGGGAAGCAAGGGGGGCCCATGAACAATCCGGGCCTTGCCGTCGCTCCGGTGGCGCGTGCCTCAGGGCAAAAAGGCACTGTTGGCGCAATTTGTGACATTTCCCATCGGCGCTGGCCTGAGGTACGTTCCCGCCCCATGGGTCTTCGCGAACAGAAGAAGCTTCGAGCGCGAGAAGCGCTGGCCACGTCTGCACTCTCGCTTTTCAGCGAGCAGGGCTTCGAGCACACCACGGTGGATGCCATCGCCGAACGCGCCGGCGTGTCGCGTCGGTCGTTCTTTCGTTACTTTCCCAGCAAGGAAGCCGCCGCCTTTCCGCTGCAGGAAGAGCGACTACGTCGCTTCGCCGCGCTGCTCGAATCGCAGAACGCGCGCGCTGAGGGCTTTCCTGCGGTGAAGGAAGCCGCCTTCGCCATCGCCCGCGAGTACATGGCCGAGAAGGTGGAGCGCGCAGCGCGGCAGAAGCTGGTGGACTCGTCGCCGGTGCTGGCAGCCTACGAGCAGAACGCCGACATCGAGCTGGAGAAGATCATCGTCACATCGCTACTGGGTGACTCGAAAGATCCCGCCGAGGAGCGCAAAGCCCGGGTGATCGCCGCGTGCACCATCGGGACGATTCGCGTGACACTGCGCGACTGGTTCGACAAGAAGTGCAAGCCGGACCTGCTCGAGATGGGCGAAGAAGCGTTGGGGCACTTGGAGCGCGGGTTCGGCGGGAAACGGCGCAAGCTTCCGTAGGACCTCAGCGCTGGAAGAGGGCTTTGGTCTCGGGCTTCATGAGGACGACGATGGAGAGGACGCCGAGGATGGTGCCGATGGGCATGTTGAGGCAGTCGAGGCAGGCCATGACGAAGCAGAACGTGTAGTTCTTGCGCGCGTTGAAGCAGTAGCCGGCGTAGACCTTGAGGCCGCCCCAGGCTACGCACGCGAGCGCGCCGACGATGCCGATGACGATGAAGATGCCGCTCACCATGGCGGCGTCGTTGCCACCCCGCCCGGCGTTGGGCGAGGCGAGGATGGCGCCGCCGATGAACGCGTAGAGTAAGAAGAACAGCGACATGAGCGCGGTGAGGCCACCCAGCACGTAGTGGGCGATGCCGAGGCCGCGGAGGTTGCCGCTCTGGTCGGGCGCGGGAAATTGCTGAGGATTGCCGTATCCGTAGGGTTGGTTCATTCGATCGCTGGGCAAGTTAATCCCGGGCGCCCCCGGCGCAATGCGGTGGTTGTCGCATTTTCGAAACCCAATGTACCCTTGGACATCGTGCCGAATCTGCTACCCTGAGTGCATGTTGACACTCCCTGCCAAAAAGCTCGGCGCCCAGGAAATTCAGGAGCGGCTCGCCGCGTACCGGTCGGGCGACCTACCCTGGCGCGACGGCAAGGTGTGGGCATACGTGTATCCTGCACCGGATGACGTGACCGCCATCCAGAAGTGGGCCTTCACCGAATTTCTCACCGAAAACGCCCTCGACCCCACGGCTTTTCCCAGCCTCCTGCGCATGGAGAACGAGGTGGTGGGCCTGTGCGCGTCGCACCTGGGCGGAGACGAGCACGTGGTGGGCAACCTCACCACCGGCGGTACCGAGAGCTGCATGATGGCGGTGAAGACCGCGCGCGACTGGGCGCGCAAGGAGAAGAAGATCGCGGAGCCGGAGATCGTGCTCCCGGTGACCGCCCACGCGGCGTTCTTCAAGGCCGCGCACTACTTCGACGTGAAAGCGGTCGTCGTCGACGTCGACCCCGTTACGTTTCGCGCGTCGCCCGAAGCCATGCGCGCGGCCATGAACGAGAACACGGCGCTGCTGGTGGTTTCGGCGCCTTCCTACGCGCACGGGGTCATCGATCCGGTGACCGAGGTGGCTGCACTGGCCCAGGCGGCGGGCATTCTCTGCCACGTCGATGGCTGCATCGGCGGCTTTCTGCTGCCGTACTTTCGCCGTCTCGGGCGCGCGGTGCCGGCCTTCGATTTCACGGTGCCGGGCGTCACCAGCATGTCGATGGATCTGCACAAGTACGCCTACTGCCCCAAGGGCGCGAGCGTGGTGCTCTACAAGAACAAGGAGCTGCGGAAGCATCAGATCTTCGCGTGCTCTTCCTGGACCGGGTACACCATCGTGAACCCGACCTTTCAGTCCACGAAATCGGGCGGCCCCATTGCCGCGGCCTGGGCCACGCTCCACGCCTTTGGCGATGAAGGCTACTTGGAAGCCGCGCGACAGACACTGGAAGCCACCGACGGCGTGCTCGCGGGCATTCGCGCCACGCCGGGGCTGCGCGTGATGGGCAACCCCGAGATGAGCCTGGTGTGCTTCACCTCCGACGAGATGTCGCCCTTCATCGTGGCCGACGAGATGATTGCGCGCGGCTACTACGTGCAGCCGCAGTTGGCGGGGAGCAGCTCGAAGGAGAACATCCACCTCAGCATCACCGCCGGGAGCTTGCCCCACGTGGCCGGTTTCGTGAAGGCGCTGGGCGAAGCGGTGGCGGCGGCCCGCGGAAAGGAGCACCCGGCGATCATCGGACAGATGACCGAGATGGCCAAAGGGCTCAACGGAAACCTCGAGGCCTCCATGGGCCCGCTGATGGCAGCCTTCGGCATCGAGGGCTCGCACATGCCCGATCGCATGGGCGACGTGAACGCGCTCCTGAACGGCCTGCCCTCGAAGACCAAGGAGACGATCCTCACGGCCTTCGTCAACGACATGTTCCAGCCGCCCAAGCGCGAGGCCTGAAGCTCGACAAAACGTAGGGCGGGCGCGATTTGCGTGACGAGTTGCGCAGGCACCTCCCAAGTGCTGGTGAACGCGCACGGGGCGCGCCGCATCTGGAGTAGCCATGAAACGAACTTTGCTTCTGGACCGTCCGCTCTTCGTGGCGGGCGCGGGCCTGTGTCTGTCTGCATTCTTCGGCTGTAGCGACGGCGCCAAGGTCACGGTGACGCCCGGGCCGGCGGCCACCGACGCCGGCCTCGACGCGCCCTCCCCCATCGAGGAAGAGAAGGACGCGGGGGTCGATGCCGAGGTGCCTTATGAGGGGCCGGCGCCGTTCGACGGCGGTCCGTTGGCGCCAATGGGGGTGGTCGACCTGGGCGCGGTGGCCGCGAATGCGCCGGTCTCCTTCGAGGTACCGGCGGGCACCTTGGGCTTTCACGTGATGGTGACGTCGACGTCGGCTTCGGAGTCGCTGGCGGTTCGCTCGGTGCAGGCGCCGAGCGGCGCCTTCTTCTTCCAGGACGCCACGCCCACCGGCGGCGATCACCCCACCAGCGAGACGATCATCGGCACCACCGCCGCCGCCCAGGTGCCGCAGGGCGCCTTCACGGGCGAAACCGTGGAGGCTGGCACCTGGAAGGTGGTCTTCACCGGCGGCACCGGCATGCGTGGCAAGATTCAGTTGCAGACTACACCCGATGGCGCATTTCACGGCGGCATTCTGAACCTGAACGTGTACCTGCCGGGCGGGCTCACCTTGGGTTCGGGCAAGACCATCGCCGCCGCCGCCGCATGGTCGCGGCCGGAGGTGAAGAATCGAATCACCGGGTTCTTCGCGGCCGTCTATCAGCTCTACGGCCTGCGCAACGGCACCGTGCGCTTCTTCGACGTACCCGCCAAGTATCTGTCGGTGAGCGATCAGGAGCTGGGCACGCTCTTCAAGGAGACCAAGGTGGCGCCGCAGGGCCAGGCGCTCAACATCTTCCTCAGCGAGGTCGACGACCAGTCGGCCTGGTGGGGCGTCGCAGCCGGCATTCCCGGAGCGGCCAACACCCCGGGCAACGATCAATCGGGGCTGGCGCTGGCCTCGATTCCGCAGGCGCCGCCGGAAATGGAGGGCTACGTGCTGGCCCACGAGGCCGGGCATTTTCTCGGGCTCAATCACACCACCGAGTTCCAGGGCGGCGTGGCCGACCCGCTGCCCGACACCCCGCGCTGCACCACCATCGACGACGGCAACCTCGAGGCCTGCCCAGACTTCACCAACATCATGTTCCCTTCGGGAGCTGCGCAACCGCCGGTGGTGACCTCGGCCAGCCAGCGCCGCGTCATCCACGGCTCGCCCATCTTCCGCGCCTTCACCACGGGTACGGCGACGGCGTTCGCAGGCCCCAGCACGGCCTTCGACTACGGGCGCCTCTTCGGTCACCCGGGGGTGGCGCTCTCGCGCGCCGAGCGCTTGGTGCTGGCCGGCTCGTGCGGGAACGCAAGGCCGGTGGTGAGGGATGCGGATCGCGTGGAGCTTGCACGCATCTCCGTTGGGAGTACGCCCTTGCGCGGGGTTGCGCGAAGGCTGCTGACGCGAAGTGCCCCTTGAAACCTCACCCCCCGCCCCCTCTCCCTGAAGGGAAGAGGGGAGAAGAGAGTTGTTCTAGCGGCCGTTGAAGGCGGGCTTTCGCTTCTCGGCGAAGGCGGCCAGGGCCTCGCGGCGGTCTTCGCTCACCAGCACCTTGTCGTAGCTCACCTTCTCGAGCTCGAGTCCGAGCTCGAGGCTGGTGTCGGCGGCGCGGTCGATGGCCTCCAGGGCCGCGGCCTGCGCCCGCGGCGCGCCGTTGGCGATGGGATCGATGAAGGCCAGCGTGTCGTCGAGCAGACTGCTGCCAGCCGGCGTGACGCGGTTGACGAGCCCCCAGGCGAGCGCTTCTTGGGCGGTGAGGCGACGGCCGAGGAGGATCATCTCCTTGGCGCGCGCTTCGCCCACCACCCGCGGGAGACGCTGGGTGCCGCCGGCGCCGGGAATGATGCCGAGCGTCGTCTCTGGCAACGCCAGCATGGCATGCGCCGCGGCCACGCGCAGATCGCACACCAGCGCGAGCTCGAGGCCGCCGCCGAGAGCCACGCCGTTGATCGCCGCGATGACCGGCTTGGGCGAGCGATCGAGGGGCCCAAGCTCGGAGCGATAGAGCTCCACCTGAACGCGCACGTCGTTCTCGCTCATGCCCTGACGCTCTTTGAGGTCGGCGCCCGCGCAGAAGGCCTTCTCGCCCGAGGCGGTGAGCACGATGGCCCGCACCGAGGGGTTCGAGATCGCCTCGCGGGTCAGCTTGCCCAGCGCCAGGAGCGTAGCGCGCGACAGGCTGTTCATGCGGTCCGGACGATCGATGGTCCAGATGGCCACGTTGCCGCGCTGGGAGACTTCGATGGGAAACGCTTCGTCGGCCATGCGCTTTTCTACCGGGGGAACGCGCGCGCCGCAACGGCGTTGGCGGCTTCAGGTACCAGGACCGAGGAACACGCGCACGAAGGAGAACGACTCGCCGGCCTCGGTGGTCTGCGCGCCGGTGTACTTCACGCCCTGGTACTCCACCGGAAACGGGAGCTGCTTGCAGGTGGGGTGTGCAGCGGTGACTTTTACCGGGAGCCGCGGCGTCACGTTGTAGAAGAGCGCGCCGTTGTTCTCGCCAGCAAGGACAGAGGTGCTGCTGTCGGGCAGGCCGCCCTTGGTGTACTTGAGCTGGGCGCCGGGCGGCTCGAGGGTGAGCGTGGTGCCCCCTTCGGTGGCGCAGCCGGCCATGGCAACGACCTTCACCGCGAGCAGCCCCTTGGCTTCGTCATAGCCTGGAAGGAATGCCGCGAGGAGACGCGCCGTCGCGGTCTTGATGAGCAGCGAGTCGCCGCGGGCGTACGTAGGGGTGTCGACGATGTACTCCTGCTCGATGAGCTGCAGGTGGTCGGGCGCCGAGAGCTTGAGGGTGATGGGCTTTCCGCGCGGCACCGTGAGGGCGTAGTTGCCGTCGGCATCGGCAGTGGCCTGCGCGCCGCCCACGCTCACCATCGCGCCGGCAATGGGCGTGGCGGTCTGCACCACCGCCGCGCGCCCCGTTTGCTTGGTTTCCGTGGACGAGCCCACGCCCCCGCCGTCGGCGCCTCCCCCATCGTTCGCGGCGTTCGGCTCGCCAGACGAGCTGCTGCACGCGAGAAGCGCGCCGAACGACACCACCGAACAACCGCTCCGGAGACCGCGCCGCGAAAAACCCATGCTCCACTGTAGAGCCACACGCCCCCGGCGCGCCAACCCATAGATGGGCGATGGCGCACGCGTGACGCGCTCCAGTGCGTCTTCCGCTACTTCTTGGGCTTACGGGCCGCGCTCTTCGGCGCCTTTTTCGGCGCCTTCTCGGGCTTCTTCTTCTCGACCTTGGCCTTCTCCGGCTTGTCGAGCTTCGAAGGCCGCACGCGCACCTCGAGCTCGGTGACCTTCTGCGTGAGCTTGGCGATGTCGGTGCGGAGCTTCTCGAGCTCGTCCTTGAGCTCGCTCTGGCTCTTCTTGCCGTCACCGCCCAGGTCGCGAAGCACCTCGCGAATGCGTCGGCGCACCCGCGGATCGAGATCGCGCTCGAGCCGTTGGTGGAGCTTGCCGCGGGCGCCGGAGTCGCCGAGGTCGAGGAGCGCCCGGGCCACGTCGATGCGCAGGTGGGGATCGGCGTCGTCGAGGAGCGACTCCAGAAG
Organism: Polyangiales bacterium; assembly: GCA_038210445.1. Classification (GTDB taxonomy): domain Bacteria; phylum Myxococcota_A; class Polyangia; order Polyangiales; family Polyangiaceae; genus JABFRG01. The sequence goes on along the minus strand of JBBQWQ010000004.1, from coordinate 120,690 downwards.
CTCGCGCGCCCGGCGGTCGAAGCGGACCTTGGGAATGGCCATGATGGCCGCCCGGCGAACCCGGGTGGGCCGCCCGTAGCGGGTGGCTTCTTCGAGGGGAGCCACCGCGCGTTCGTCGCGGAGCGCGGCGAGGCCATCGATGGCCGCCGCCTCGATGACGTCGGCCCAGGAGGCGCGCCGCTGCACTTCTACCAGCGTTGCGAAGCCGGAAGGGTGCTTGGTCTTGCCCAGGGCGCGCGCCGCGTCGGCGGAGACCAGATAGCTGGCGTCGGAGGTGGCGCGCGTGACCAGGGCCTTGGCCACGTCGCCGCTGCGAAAGCTCCCGAGCGCCTGCACCACCGCGCGGCGAGCCTTGGGGTGGCGGGTCTCGACGTGCGCGAGCAGGATGCGCTCCGCCTCTTCGCCCCGAATGCGGCCCAGCGAGGCCGCGCACTCGGCGCGCACACCCCAGAACTCGGATTCGTCGCCGAGGCGCCGCGCGAGGGCCTTGATGGTGACGGTGTCGTCTTGGTGGCCCAGGCTTTGCGCCGCGAGCCAGCGGGCCCGCGCGCTCTTTCCGCCCTCGAGCTGCGCGCGGAGCATGTCGCTCGGCGCCCGCACGGTGACGTCGCCGAGAATGCGCATGCTCGGGTCGACCACCACGAACGAAGGTCGCGATGGCAGCGGGAGCACGAAGGTTTCGGCGCGCCGCTCGAAGGAGAAGGTCTCGCGGCGAACGCCTTCGTCGTCGACGATGTCGAGGGGGATCGCAACGTGGAACACCGCGGGCACGCCCCCTTCGGCGGCCTGGGTCTGCTTGGCGGCCACGCGCAGCAGGCCTCCGCCGAACGAGATGTCGATCTCGATCTCGGGGTGCCCGGGCTTGTAGAGCCCCTCGTCGAAGACGCGCCCGAAGCCCTTGCCGGTGACCTCCTCGAAGACGCGCTGCAGATCGCGGGTTTCGACGATGCCCTTGGCGTGCCGGGTGAGGTAGCGACGAATCACCTCGAAGAAGCGGTCCTTCCCCACCAGGGCGCGGAGCGTGTGGAGGAACAGACCACCCTTCTCGTAGAGGTGGCGGTCGAAGAGATCGAGCGGGGCGTCGTAGTCGGAGCACACCACCGGGCGCCGGTAGCGACCTCGCGCCTCCGAGAGATACGAGCCGAGATCGGTCAAGAGGCCGTACTCGTACTCGTCGACGCCGTCTTGCGCCTCTTGCCACACGTGCTCGAAGTAGGTGGCGAAGCCCTCGTTGAGCCAGCCTTCCGACCAATCGCGGCAGGTGACGTAGTCGCCGAACCACTGATGCGCCAGCTCGTGGGCAATAAGGTCGTCGGAAGTGATATCGAGGCGCGCCGTCTCGTCGAGCAGAACGTGCTCGTACATGGTGGTGGCGGTGGTGTTCTCCATGCCGCCGAAGATGAAGTCCGAGACCACCACCTGGGCGTACTTGTTCCAGGGGTAAGGAACGCCTATCAGGCTGGCGAAGGTCTCGATCATTTTCGGGGTGCGCCCGAAGGTGGGGAGCGCGTCGGCCTCGCGGTTCTTGGGCACCAGATACGAGAGCGGCACGTTGCCGGCCTTCTCTTCGATCTCGGCGAACTCGCCCACCACCAACGTGAGCAGGTAGCTCGCGTGGGGCTCGCGCATCTCCCAGGCAAAGCGCGGGTTGCCTTCGACCTTGTCTTCCTTGGCGAGAACGCCGTTGGAAAGCGCGCGATACCCCTTGGGTACCACGACGCGCACCGAGCTCTTCATCTTCACGTGCGGCTTGTCGTGGCACGGAATGAAGTGGCGGGCGTCCTCTTCCTGACACTGCGTCCACACCTGCCGCGGCCTTTGCGGGTAGTGCTCGTCGGGCCCCAGAAAGTACATGCCCCGGCGCGGGCGAACCGTGTAGTTTACAGTGACCTTGGCGTGCGCGAGCTTCTCGGCGATGGGCACGCGCAAGACGTGACCGTCGTACTCCGGGCGTACCGTCTTGCCGTCGACCTGAACTTTGCCCAGCTCGAAGGCGATGGCGTCGAGCTCGATGAAGCGCGCTTCCGGATCGCGGCGTTCGAGGGTGAGCTCGGCGCTGCCGGAGAGCGACTTTTGGTCGATGTCGAGCACCCAGTCGAGGCCCAGGTGGACGACCTCGAAGGGGCGATCGCGTTCGTAGTGGCGGCGACTCGTGGAAAGAGCAAACGGCCGAGCGCCACTCGAAGCGCTCGAGGCAGCGGACACGGCCGTTTCGCGCTCCTGAGAGAAGCCGCACCCGCAGCGGGCGTGGACTCGTTCTCGCATAAGACTCCCGACTATCGCCCGAGTGCTTCGGCGCGGTTGACGATGCGCGGAGTGATGAAGATCACCAGTTCTTCGCGCTGATCGGTGGCTCGGCGATGCTGGAACAGGATGCCGAGAATGGGAATGTCGCCGAGCAAGGGAATCTGGTCGGTGTTGCGACCGGTGTTGCGGCGGTAGATGCCGCCGATCACCGCGGTGTGCCCGTCCATCACCAGCAGATCGGTCTCCGCTTCGCGCTTGAGGATGGTGGGGTCGCCACGGGCCGAGGTCCGGTTGAAGTCGGGCTCGTCTCGGTTGATCTTCACGTGCATCGAGACCGAGCCGTCGGCGGTAACGTGCGGACGAACCAGGAGCTGCAGCTTGGCTTCCTGGAAGGTGGTCTGAACGCCCTGGGCGCTCACCTGCGAGAAGGGGATGAGGGTACCGGAGCTGATGCGCGCTTCGGTGTTGTCGAGGGTGAGAATGCGCGGGCTCGACACGATGCGGATCATGCCGCTCGCCTCGGCCGCCGAGAGGCGGAGCCCGATGTTGAAGTTGTTGTCGAGGGAGCCCAGCGCGATGCCGAGCGCACCGCCCTGCCCGGTACCGACGGCGGCCGGAAGGTTGACGGCGAAGTTGGGGTTGGCGACGGTTCGCGAGAACGGCGAGAGACCCGCGGTGGGGGTGTTGCCGTCGGAGGCGCCGCCGGCGATGCTGGCGCGCGAGGGAAACGCGGCGCCGGTGGGGTTGCCGGTGGCTTCGGAGAATGTGGCGTCGCCGCCCCACTGGATGCCGATGTCGCGGAGGTAGGTGCTCGAGGCTTCGACCACCCGTGCCTCGATGAGCACCTGCGGGGTCTGGGTATCGAGGGAGCGAACCAGCTCTTCGATGAAGTTGAGGTTGGCGGTGATGTCGCGGGCGATGAGCACGTTGGTGCGCTCGTCGACAGCCACCGATCCGCGCGGCGAGAGCAGATCGCGTGCGCGGGCCTGGAGCGCATCGGCCTGGGCGTAGCTCACGGGGATGAGCCGCGTTTCGAGGGGCGTGAGCTCGTATTCCTGCTTGGCTGCGGCGAGCCGGAGCTCGCGCTCCCGCTGCAACTGCGCCAGGGGCGCGACCCGGATGAGGTTGCCGCCGCGGACCATGCCGAGGCCCTTGGCCTGGAGCACCACGTCGAGCGCTTGGTCCCACGGGACGTTGCGCATGCGGATGGTGATGCTGCCGGAGACGTCGTCGGCGGTGACGATGTTCACCCGGCCGACGTCGGCCAGGAGGCGCAGAACGTTGTGGATGTCGGCGTCCTTGAGGTCGAGGTCGATGCGGCGACCGTTGTAGCGACCGGCGCGAACCTGGGCCGAGACCTGGTTGGTGAAACCGGCCTCGGAGCCGCCCACCGATTCGACGGCGACGTCGCCGCCCTTCTTGGCGTCCACGTCGAGGATCGACGTTTGCACGCGCGGCACGTCGCTGGTGTCACGCTCGCGGGCCACGGTTGTGGTGCGGGTACGCGCGTTGCCAACGGGAGCCGCGGCGACCACCGCAGACTTCTGGCTGGCCGGCGAATCGAAGGACCACACCACGCGGTTGTCTTCCACCGCGACCGACCCCTGGGTGTCGCTGGCGCGGTCGATCTCCACGATGGTGGAGCCGCTGGCGGCGTCGTAGAAGGACGAGACGCTCTTGAGCGCGCCGTGAAAACCGCTCACGTCGAGGGTGCGGGCGAGCGACTCGGGGAGCTTGGTCTTCTTCAGCTCCAGCCGGAGACGGCCGGAGGGCATGGTGGACATGGAGTACGCGGGCACCGCGCTCAGGTCGACCAGCACGCGGTCCTTGGCGCGCTCGCTCTTGGCGCGCTCGAAGCGCACGTCGGAGACGGCGGGCTCACCGGCAGCAGGAGCAGCCGACACCAGTGACTCGGACCTCTTGGCGTCCTTCGCTTCGGGCAAGGGCTTGTTGAACGCGAGATCGGCCTTGGTCGAGTCGCTCGGCGTGAGCAGGATGCGCAGGCGATTGCCCTCGGCTTTGAGGCGATAGGCAGCCGGCTTGGCCAGGCTCACGGTGAGGCGCGTCATGGTGCCCGCGTCGGTGACGAACGACTGCGTCATGAGACCGCCGACCACCCCCACCTGCTTGATCATCGATTCGGTGGGCTTGAGCAGATCCGCGTTGGAGATGTCGATCACCAGGCGCGTGCCGCCAGACTCGACCCGCACGTTGTAAACGGGCGCGCTGGTTCCCACGACCTCGATCTCGGTGGTGCCGGCTGCGCCCGCGCCTTCGTGAACCACCACGTCGCGGACGTGGTTTCCGGCGCCTTGCGCCCAGCTCAACGTGGCCGAGAGGATGAGCGCCTGTGCGGTCAGGGCTCCCAGCATCCTCTTGTTTCGCGTTCTTGCCAGTTTCGACATGCCTGGCGCTCCTCGCCGATAGGGGTTTTTGCGGGCTGTAAACTCCCGCAAACCCAACGGTAGAACGCGAAGGCAAAAGCGGACCAATTTGTAGCGCATTTGTTTTCTCGGAGAGCGCCGTCGGCCCGCACTTACGGAAGCGGTGCGTTCGCCACTTCGCAGGACACCGATGTCGCGACGTCGTCGACGGCGCACACCCCCCTTCGATACTCGCGCCGCCCCGCAAGTCGCAAGTTCCCGTCTGGACCGGGGATGCGCGAACTTCCTGCGGTGAGTCGGGCTGGCACGTGGGATGCTCTCCTCCGGGAGCGAATGACGGAACATCTCGGTCACGGTGCGGGGCGAAGGTCGGTGCGAACGGCGGTGTTCGCTGCGGTGCTCCTGAGCGGCTGCTCGCACTCGAAGCGCGGCGTGCCGCTCGAGGAGCACGCACGGCGACCCAGCGACGAATCCACCGCGGTGCGACATTTGAAGCCCGGGAGCGTCCTCCCCGCGATGGCCAGGACGCCCCCCGATCTCACCGTTCCGGACATCTCGCTGGTGGCAGGTGGGCTGCGGAGCTCGAGCGCGCTGGTGTCGGCCTACAATTCGATGCATGCCACACGAATCAATGCGCTGGTCGACCCGCTGGTGGCCTGCAAGATCACGGTGTGGAACCGCGGCGCGAGCCTGCTGTGGGAGAATCGCTGGGACATGGTCGACGCGCCGGATCTCAAGACCGAGATCACGGTGGGCAAGGCCGGCCCGGAGACCCATCGGGGCGACGAGAACTCCTACACCGACCTGTTCGCCGTCGAGAGCGCCTTCGGGGTGGGCGACCACGTCTCCGTCTCGGCCTGGGACCGCGACGTCACCACCGACGAGTCCATCGGGACCGCCGGCGACACGTTTCAGGGCTCGTTCCCGTTCTATCTGAAGGCTTCGTACCTGAAGGTCGAGTGCCGCGCCGGCGACGCATCGACCATCGCCAAGCCCGCCATGGCGGTCCTCGACAAACGCATCGAAGCGCTGGCCAAGGCCTTCGTCTTCGACCCGAAGAAGGCCGACTTCGGGTACCCCACGGACGCCGCGCTGTCGGTGGTGCGGAGCGGGTTCTACGAACCCGAGGCCCTGCTCGGCGCACACCATCGGGCGGTGGAAGAGCGGCGCGCGAAGGTGCACGAGCTCCAGCGCGTCTTCTACGTCGAGGCGCAGAAGTGGATCGAACAGACCCAGAAGACGTTGCCCGACCCGGAACAGTGGATTCCCCTGGGCGACGGCCTCTCGGGTCGCATCGTGGGCGTGCGCTGTCCCGCCGTGCTCCCGGGCGAGGACACGGGCCCGGTGAACCGGAGTGTGGCCAACGGGTGCGGGGTCGTGATGGACGTGCGCAACGACGGCAGCGCGCCGCGTCCGTGGGCCTTGAGCAAGGACGCGCCGGGTGGTGGCAGCTGTCGGGAGCTCGGTCCGCTGACCCGCGTCTCCTTCGTGCGTTCGACCGGCGAAGTATATCCGGCCTGCTTGGTGGCGGCGCGCGGCGCGCAGGGGTTCGTCCAGGGAACCGTCACCATCGATCCGGGCAAGGACGTGCGGGTCACCGTGGCCACCACCGGGCCAAGCGAAGAGAGCTACCAGCTCTGGGGGTCGCCGCTGCTGCGCATCGAGACCGCCGCCGGCGCCGCCTTCCTGCGCGTCGCGCGATAGCTCACTCGCGCCCCTAGGTGGCTGGTTTTTTTCGTGACGCTACTTGATTCTTCGGTCCAGTCTGCGCGGCGGCTGACAAGCGCCAGGCAGGAGACTGAGTGTTCTTCGTCAAGACCGAGGGAGGCGCGTTCGCTGGGGGCAGCGCGCGGAACGAGCTCCTGTACTCCTGTTGCTGCTCGGTATTGATGCCAAAGGCGAGCTCGCCGGCGAGGTCGGCGCCGACCACTGCGTCGGCGTTGGGCGCTTCCGCGGTGGCCTCCGGCCCAGAGGCGCAGGCAGCCGCAGAGAGAGCAAGGAACAGGGTACCGAGGAGGGGTTTGTTCATGCCACCCCGTTGAGCAACGACAATGCCAGGGGTCCGGCGCGCAAAAAGCCGAAGATGCGGGCGCCGAAGGGTCGTCGAGCGTCGACGCTTCGTCGTCATGATCGAAATCGAGAGCGCGAGCTCGCTCCGCATGGATCAACGGAGCGCGAAACGAACCGAGGCCGGCGCGCTGGCCTCGGGCACGTAGGCCACCAGCTCGTGATCGCCGAGCTCTGCCGGGAGAAAGGCGCGGCCGCTCGGGCCCACCGGGTATCGCGTGCGGCCGTCGAGCACCACCACCGCACCCGAGACGCCGGGCGGAAGAGCGAGGCGCACATGCACGCCGCGCTCCGCGCCCAGCGAGGGCCGCGACACCACGGCGCCCATGGCGGGCTCCACCACACGCACCGCCGGTGCGGCGAGGGCGACGGAAGCGCGCGACGTGAGGTCTAGCGGTGCCGCAGTGCTCGCGGCGGGAAGGCGCTTCGTAGCGCGCAGGAGCAGGCGCGTCGCAAGCGGCACTGCCAGCCGGGCGCCAGTGGATCCGGCCGCCATGGGTGCGCCGTCCGGGTTTCCCACCCACACCGCCACCGTGCGCTGCGCGGTGTAGACGACGGCCCAGGCGTCGTGAAAGCCCGCACTGGTGCCGGTCTTGAGCGCCACCGGAAAAGGCACGTCGAGCGATCCATGCAAGAGCGGCAACCGCAGGCGCGGATCGGCCAGCACATCGGTTACCTGAGCGGCCGCGTGCGGCGACATGCGTCGCTCCCAGCCGCGGGGAGCCCCTCGCTCGAAACGCAGCGGCGCATGCACGCCGCCACGGGCCAGCGTGGCGTAGGCCCCCGCGAGCTCGGCGAGCGAGACCGACGCCGATCCGAGCACCAGCGGAAGGCCTTCTCGCGCAGGCACCATGGCGGGAAGCCCGAGTCGCTCCAAGAACCAGGCCACGCGGCCCAGCGTGAGCGTCTGCGCCAGTCGCAATACCGGGAGATTGAGGCTCTCGGCCAGCGCCGCGCGCGCGGGCACGAGCCCGCGCCAGGTGCCGTCGAAGTTCTGCGGCGCATAGGTGCCGCCTCGGCCGCCGATGGCCACCGGGGCGTCGGCCAGCAGGGCATCCGGCGGTAGGCCTTGCTGAAACGCCAAGCCGTACACGAACGGCTTCAAGAGCGAGCCGGGCGAGTGCCGAGCGAGCACCAGATCGACGTGCGCCGAGCCCGCATCGTCGCTGGCGCTCACCCAGGCCAGCACCTCGCTCGAGGTGTTGTCGAGCGCCACCGCGGCCAAGCCGCGGGCGCGGGCGGGCCGCAGCGCGGTGAGCATCTCCATGAGTTCCGCCTGCGCGTCGGCCTGCAGCGACGAATCGAGTGCAAGATACACAGGCACCGGGTCCACTGCGCCGCGACCACGGAGAGCGGCCTCGACCAAGCGACCGCGGCGAGGTGCGGGCGGGAGCGGGCGAAGTGCCAAGGGCTCGGTCAGCGCCGCTTGCAGCTCCGTTGCGCCCAGCAGGCCTTCGTCGCGAAGCTGCTGCAGGAGCACGCGCTGGCGCCGGCGCCCTCGCTCCAGATACCGATAGGGGTCGAGCCGCGACGGCGCCCGCGGGAGCACCGCGAGGAATGCGGCTTCGCCCCAGGAGAGTGCCGAAGGCGGCACGCCGAAGTAACCGCGGGCGGCGGCGTCGACGCCGAGCAGCCCATGGCCGAAGCCAAGTCGGTCGACGTACGCCTCGAGGATCTCGTCTTTCGAGTGCGCGGCCTCCAGGTTTTGCGCCGCGGCCATCTCCCAGAGCTTTTGCCCGAACGTACGTCGCTGCGCGGCGCCGTCGAGGTTCTTCACCAGCTGCTGGGTGAGGGTGCTTGCGCCCGAGACCCGGCGCCCGTGCAGCACGTTTTGCGCCAGAGCGCGCAGGAGCGCGCCGCGGTCGACGCCATCATGGGCCCGGAAGTGGCGGTCTTCCGACACCTGGATGGCCAGCAGGAACCGAGGCGACACCTGGCCGAGGGCAACCGGCTGCCCGCGCGTTCCGGCCGCGGAGGGAAGGTCGCGCAGACGAGCGCCGGCGCGGTCGTAGACCGGCGTCGAGTAGCCCGAGGTGCCATCGAGCACCGGCGCCCCCACCCATGCGCGAAACCCGCGCCAACCCGCGAACGCAGCGAGGAGCAGTGAGGCTACCGCCCCTGCGCGCGGAAAGCGGCGCGCAATACGTGCACAGCACACCAATATCGAACGCACTATTGCACGGTCACGGTTACCGCCTCGCTGCGCCCCAGGCTGTGGGGCTCGTACATGAGCTCCGCCTCGGCGGGGGGCGCCACGAAGGTTCCGCGGGTGGTGGCGCGCATCACGTAGGTCGCGGCCGAGACGCGCTGGCCCTGGTCGTCGAAGTACATTTGCACGCGGTCGTCGTGCAGCGAAACGTGGCTCGCTGCGCCTCCCCCTTTGAGGATGGCGGCGAACGGGTGCTCGTTGGCGAGGGTGGGCACCGAGGCGACGGTGCGCAGGTCCGGGTCCACCGGCTCGAACCCGGCGGGTAGGCGATCGGTCATCGCCAGATACCGCAGGCGGTGCTCCGGCAGCGCATCGGGGCCGTCGCCGGAGAACTCTGCGAGCACGGCGACCCGCACCAGCGATCCCACCGGCACCGCCGCGAGGTCGACCGGCTTGCCGTGGGCGTCGGTGTAGGTGCGGAACACGTTTGGCCCGCGAGCCAGGCGCCAGGCCGCCCCGGTGTCGGCGCTCGCGGCGGCACTCGCGGTGGGAGCGGCCCCGACGTTCACCGGCCGGCGATAGCTTCCTCGAAGCGCGAAGGCGGTGGGCGAGAGCCCCGAGCTCTCCAGGCGCAGCAGGGTCGGTTGCCCAGCGAGTCGCCGCAGCGGAAGCTTGAACTCGGCGATGCCCGCACCGAGACCGCGCGAGCGCGCGATCTCTTCGCCTCCCACGAACACCCGCGCGTCACCGGTAGCGGCGTGGGCGGCCACGACGATCTCCGAAAGCGCGAGCAGGCCGAATGCCGCCTCCTGGGTGGTGCCGCCTTCGAGCGATCGCAGCACACGCGCGCCGGGAACCCGATTGGCCTCGCTCGAAGGCTTCAGCCGCGCGAGAACGCGCAGCACCGCGGCCGCGTCGCGCGAAGGCGAAGCGAAGGTCTCCCACTGCACGCGCTCGCCGCCGCCCGCAAGATCGGCGCCGCGTAGCACCTCTGCTTCGAGCTCGTCGGCCAGCGTCTCCGCCTGATCGCGACGATCGCCCAGCGCCGCGAGCGCAAGGTGCGCCCGACCAAACGAGGTCATCGCCGCTCGGGAATCCCACAGCGCGGGCAAGCGTGCCGGGTCGAGCTTGCCGGCCGACGAGAGCGACGCCGCCATGAACGCGAGCGTGTCCGGAGGGTCGGCGCTGCGTTCCAGGCGCGCCTTGAGGAAGGCCGCCACGCCGTCGCGCAGCGCCTCGGCCTTGGGCACCTTGGCCTTGGCAGCGCGGTCGAGCGCCAAGAACGCATACGATGTACCATACACATGTGCCGACGCGTCGCCCGGCCAGTAGCCGAGACCGCCGTCGCTGGTGCGCATGAGCCACAGACGCGCGACGCCGGCCTCCACCATCTTGGCGAGCTCCGCCGCGTCTACGTGCCGCGTGCCGGTGCGGGGCAGGATGATCTGCGCCGCCAGGAGTGGCAGCGTGCTCGAGGTGGTCTGCTCCAGGCAGCCGTGCGGATAGTCGAGCAGGGCGTCCACCGCACTCCCCAGCTCGGGCCAGAGGTTCTCGCCGATCTGCACCGTCAGCTCGCCTTCCGCGTCGGCCGCTGCGTATGCCGGTACGTCGAGGCGCACGGTGTGGCTCCGCTGAAAGGTCCCACTCACCTCCGGTCGTTCCAGCGCGGCCGGCAAACGCACCGGCACCGTGGCGTCGGCCCGGTCGAGCGATCTCCCGTCCGGCGTATCGAGGGCGAAGCGCAGGGTCATCGGTCCCGTGGCGGAAGGCGATACCGGGAACCGCACCAGGTCCTGACCGTGCTTGGGCACGGTGCGCGCCACCAAGGCGTCGCCCAGCTTCACGTGCACCGCCACGTCGCGATCCGAATCGTTGTGCACGGTGGTGGCCACCTCTGCGTGGTCGCCCAGCGCGAGAAAACGCGGAACCACCGGGACCATCTTGATGGGCTTGTCGACCACCACCGCCCGGCGCGCAGAACCGGCGCGGCCGTCGACATCGATGACGGTGGCGGTGATGCGATACTCAGAGAGCTGCTCGGGCGCAGGAAAGTCGAACGCCAGGCTGCCGTCGTCGCCGGTGAAGAGCGTGGGCAGGTAGAGCACCGTGGCGTTCTTCTTCTTCCGCTGCCAGGGCGGGGTGAGGCTTGCCGGCGCGTCGCCGCCTTCGCTGCCGTCGCCGGCCACATGGCTCTGCGCGAGCCAGGCTCCCAAGCCATCGCGAGAATCGGCAGCCGCGAAGGCGAGCGGAGCCCCCGGGTGCAGCCAGCTGGCAGGCGCGGGGTCCTGGTCGCCACCGAGCCGGTGTACGGCTTCGTCTACCACCGCCACCGTCACCTCGGCATGCTTCACCGGCGCCTGCGAGCGACGCACCTCGATGCGCACCGGAACGCGAGACCCCGGCGCCGGGTGATCGCCGGAGGCAACGATGGCCACCGAAAGCTCGGCGTCGTCGGCACGAACCCGGAGCCGCGCGGCGCCGATACGATAGTCGGCGCCCGGTCCAAACGCGGTGACCGTGAGGTTGGCCCAGGGCGCGAGCGTACCGTCGACCGGCACGTCGAGCACCGTGAGCGGCCCCGAGAGCTGGACCGTGCGGTGAGATACGTACGCGCCGTGATCCAGGGTCACCAGCGCGTGCCCCTGGGAGAAGGGCGCGCGAATCGCCACGTGGGCCACCTCACCGGCGCGGTACGAGGGCTTGTCGGCGACGAGGTCGATGACGCGCCCCTCCACCGGCCTGGTGGCGGAAGCGTCGAGCGGAGCGCCATCACCCGCTTTGGGTGCAAAGTACACGCGTACTTCGCCCGCGTCGCGGCCTCCGTGCGACGCCACCACCAGGTACTCCCCCGGCTTGCTGGCGATCAAGGTGCAAGGCGCGCCGGCGCGGGCGGCGCAGCGGGCGTGCGGACCCGGCTCGGCAACGCGCTCGGCCGACCACTCGGTGCGGATCCCTTGCCCTGCGCGGTGTGTGCTCACGTGATAGCGCAGACGCACGAGGCGGAGCATGGCGTCCTGATCGGCCAGCGTCTTACCCGCCCGGTCGGCCACCAAGCCGCGCACCGCGAAGGGCTGACCCACGGTCCCCCAGGGGCTTACGAGCTCGAGGCCGGCGTAGTCGTTGGCCACGTGCGAGAGTGCCTTGCCGTTCGCCGCCACGTGGCGCTCCGAGGGGTCGGCGACGTCTACCTCGAGCTCGAGCGCTGTGGTGATCGCGGCCTTGGGCACCTTCACCCGCACCGCGAAGGCGCCCCCTTCGCCCAGCTTGCCGTCGCCTGCCTGGGTGAAGGCGATCTCCTGGCGGTGCGCGCGCTCGTCGAGCTTCGACGAAAACGTGTAACTTGCACTTTCATCGAAGTAGCTACCGGGCAGGGTCCGCCGAAGCGAGAAGTGGACGGCGCCCTCGGAGAGCGGCGCGCCGAAGGGATAGCGCGCGCGCACCTCGGCCACGAAGGTATCGCCTTCCATGTGCGCTGCCTCCACGTCGACCAGAAACCGCGGGGTCTCGGTCTCGGCAACCAAAAAGTCGCTCGTGGCCAGCACCGCATCGCCGTCACGAAGCTCGAGCGTCCGGTGCCCTATCCGCTGGTCGAGGCCAAACGCGAGGTCGAAGCCGCCGGTGGCCGTGGTGGTCAGGAGCTCGCGCGCCATCTCCTTGTGCGAGGCGTCGAGCAACACCGCCGCCAGGTGAGCCCCCGCGATCGGCGCAAGGCGGCCGCCCTGGGGCAGGCGCACGGTGCCCTTCACGTGCACGGGATCGCCGGGCCGGTACACGCCCCGCTCGGTGAACAGGTACGCACGCCGGCCCTCGAGCGGCGCCTCGGCGAGCTTGATGGAGAGGTGGGGAAAGAGCCCTTCGGCGGTGCTGGTCTCGTGCGCCGGTACCAACAGGGTGCGACCTTCGTGCATCACCTGAATGACGTCGTCGTCGAGCACGTCGCCGGTGAGCACCGCCACGCCGCGGGCATCGGTGCGGCCGGAAACGGCTTCGCGCGCCGACACCGAGACCGCAGCGCCGGAGACCACCTCTCCGCTATCGAGCCGGGCCACGTGCACCAGCGTGCGGTCGTTCATGCGATGCACGTGGGCCGCCAGCGCGTTCGCGGAGGCTGGAATCACCAGCGCCAGCGTCGGCCGCAGAAGCTCGCTCGCGTCTTCCTCACCGGCATCGGTGGGCGACGTGGCCCCGAACGCCGCCTTGGTGATGCGCGTCGTCACCAGGTGGGCCGTGCTCCCGAGCAAGCGGTCGAGTCCCAGCGGAAGCTCCACCGACGCGTCGCGGCGCGCCGGCACGGTGAGCACTTTCGCGACGGCTGGCTCGCCCTCGGGGAGCGTGCGGCTCCGCACCGCGTCCATGGCTGCGCGCAGCTTGGCGGGGTCGCGCACATCGACTGGATAGGCAGAAACCAGCACCTCGGCCACGTTTCTCGTGGGGAGCGCCAGGCGCGCGAGCTCACCCTGGCCCAGCGTCAAGAGCCCTTCCGGCTGCGCGATGCTGGCGTCGAGCGGGCCACGCTGAAGCGTGAGGCGCACCGGCGCCGCAAGCGACTGTCCGAGCGTGTCGCGCAGACCTACCACCTCCAGCCGATGGCTCGACGAGGGCGCGAAGCTTCCGGTCACCGTGACGCGGCGGCCGTTCACGCTCACCTGAAGGTCTTTCACCTTCGGAGTCACCACCACCTGGGGCAGCGGCGAAGCCGCCACCCGATGGCTGAAGGCCAGCACCAGCGCGCTCGACGAGAGAAGAACGCGCGAAGGCGCGAGGAGGCAGTCCTTGCCGCACTCGATGGCCCGGAGCTCGAGCGGACCGGCCACGTCGAAGGTGAGCTGCTGCTCCGCCTCGCCGCTGGTCTTGGGCTTGGCGTCCTTGGCCATGAGCTTGTAGCCGGTCTTTCCCACCAGTGGCCGCTGCGGCCGCACCTGCACCACCCACCGCGCGTCTACCGCGTGGTCCTCGAAGCTGCCTTTGGCCGGATGCGAGAGCGTGACCGGAATGAGCTCGCCCGGGTGGCTCAGCTCGATGAGCCGCTGCGCCTGGGTAAGGTCCACCGCCTGGTCGAAGAGCACCTCCAGCGTCGGTTGCGTGGAGAGTGCATCGGTATTCGAAGGGCCCAGCGCCACCACCTTGGGCTCGCCCGCTACCGGGGCCTCGGCGAGCGCGTGACCGGCCACCGCGAAAGGATCGCCGTCCTCCGCTGCCTCGCGCCGCGGCGCAACCAGTGGCCCCATGGCTCCGCGCGGGAGCGATGCGTCGCCGGCCGGAGGAAAGGCGGTGGGGGCGGCGCCGCTCTCGAATTCATGGTCGAGGCGAAAGCGAACCAGGCCGAGGGCGGTCGCGCCTTCGTCTCGGAGACCGCGCCGGCTGACCACGAATAGCCCTCCGAACGTTGCCGCAGTCAGCGCCAGCACGGCGGCAGTGGCGGCGGCGCGGCGACGCGATGAGGGTGGGGAGTTCGGCGTGGTCATGGCGAGTGCGGCCGGGAACGCCAGAGCCGCCGACCGCATTCCGTGGCCGCCCACCTCAGCCGGGCGCGTGTCGCCGCGGAAACTCCCACACCAGGTAGCAGCACGTCTTCGGGTGCTGCGCGCGGCGTGCGGCGGTGGCCGCCGCCGAGAAGAAGCGATAGTGAAAGTGCAGCTCGCCGCCGCCGGGTGGTGACGCGTACGACTCTGCGCGCGGATCGCACGCTTCGAAGGGCGCCGGGAAGTGCGGCCGAGGCGGCGCCGCCAGCGCCGCGACGCAGTCTTCCGTGCGCTCCGGCTTGTCGTGGTACCAGGGCTCCTCAGGCAAGGCGAGCACCGTCGCGTCACCGGCCGCGTCACCTGCCGCGTCACCGGCCGCGTCACCGGCGATCGCTGCGCGCGCAGCGGCGTCAACCGCGGGCGGCCCCGGAGGCGCGCCACCGGGCGCCTGGGTTCGTCCACATGCGATGGCAGCGCCCACGAAAGCGAGCGCGCCGAACCAAGCGAACGCGAGGCGCGAGGCGCGAGCCGCCAAGGCGGTCAGTTTCGACCGAGCTTGTCTTCCCGATCGTCGCCTTCCGGATGCAGAGGAATGACCTTGGTAGCCGGCGGAATTCCCGGTTGCGCGGGGTCGTCGCGGAGCAACACGACGTCTTGCGCGCGCACGCGATCGACACGCCAGTGCAGCTGATAGTCGGAGCCGGTGCTGCCGCCCACGTGCACCATCTCGGCGCGGCCCACGTACTCGCCGCGGCGAAGGACCCAGCCCTTGCCGGCGGGGTCGATGACCATGGCGCGCGGGTAGTCGCCGCTCATGACGATGGCCGCGAGCTTGAGCTCGTCGATGGAGTACTCCGGCAGGATGACGCGGGTCTGGGGACCGCCGCGGGTGGTGGTCGCCGAGGTGACGCCAATGGTGAAGGAGCGGAACGGATCGCGGCTCTTGTCGTTCTCTACGAAGTCGTTCTCGGAAAACTCCAGCTTGGTGACCTTGCTGGTGGGCAGGGGTGCCGCCGGCGCCACTGGCTGCTGGGCGGCCGGCGCGGCGGGTTGGGGGACGGGCTTGGCGATGTCGGTACCGCAGGCGACGCCCGCGGAGACCAGGCACGCAACGAAGCTCCAGGTGATGAGATTGCTCATTTCGGGCCTCCGGGCGCAGCGGGCGGAGCGCCAGGCAGCGCGGCCGGCTGCTGAATCAGGTGAAACGTGGTGGCCAGACAGCGCGCCTTGAGAGTCACTTCTTCACCGTTGGTGAGCGGGTCGAAGAACTCGATGTTCTCGACGTTGATGATGCGGTCGGTGCGACCAATCTCGTAGATGAACTTGGCGAGCTGGTGGAACTTGCCGGTGATCTCCAGGCGCATGGGCACCTTGGCGAAGAACGACTGCGCCTGCTCTTCTTGCGGCTGCCAGGCCTTGAGGTCGATGCCGGCGACGTTGGAGACCTGCTGGATGGTGGAGAGAAAGCTCGCCGCCTCGGTCTCTACCGGAAGTACCTTATTGAACTCGCGCTGCTTGGTCTCGCGCACTGCGAGCTCGTCGCGGTCGGTGAAGTAGCTCGACTGCGCTTGCTTCTGTTCGCGCTCCTCGCCTTCAAGCTCGGTGGTGCGGCGACGCGCCTTGTCGACCTTGTCGGAGGCGTCGGAGTACACGATAAAGTAGAAGGCGACCCCGGCCAGAAGGCACACCAGGAAGCCGAAGGCGAACTTGCCGGGGAGCGGCAATTTGCTGAGCGATGACTGCGCCATATTAGTATCTCGCCTTCGCGCTGAGCTGGAACTTCACGACCTCGATCTTGGTCACCGCGTCCATGCTCTTCGACGCTGGCAGGAGCTTCACGTCGTAAAAGTACTCGCTCATGGTCATCCGGCGCAAAAACTCGGACACGTCTTCGCCGTCGCGCGCGAGCCCGGCGATGCGCACTTCGCGGTTTTGCTCGGCGTACTGGCTGAGCCAGAGGCGACGGGTGTCCCAGTTGGGGTTGGGCAGCGACGAGGGGTTCTCCCGGCGAAGCTGCTCCACCCGGGCGTTGTCCATGGAGGGACCGCGGCCGGGCGAGAGAATGTGCGAGAGCTCCATCATCGCCGAGGTGGGGCCGGTGCGTGCACTCTGCAGCTTATCGATCGCGTCTTCGCGGTCCTTCAGCTCCTTGAGCCGCCCCTTGATGCGCGGGTGGTCGGAAATCTGCGCCTTGATGCCGTCGATGCTGGCCTGGAGCTCCTTGTTCTTGTTCTCGACCTTGCCGAGGTCGCGGAGCTTGGCGGTCCACAAGAACACGCACACCAGCACCGTGGCCAGAAGCGCGCCGAGGACGAAGAGCAGCCAGGTGGAGCTGCCGTCGGACGCGGTGATGGCGCTGCTGCCACCTCCGGCCTGTGCGGCCCGGCGGTTTTCCCGCTTTCCGGGGAGTAGATTTACGCGAATCATGCGGCGCGCCGCTCCTTTTCCGCGCGAAGGCCGAGGCCCAGCGCGACGACGAACTGGGCCGCCCGGGATCGGAAGGCCGCCTCGTCCACGAACTTGTTGTCGACAGTGAGATGGGCGGTGGGGTCGAAGAGCGTCACCGGCACGCGTGCGCGCTTCTCCACGGCCTTGATGAGCGGCGCCAGGTAGGCGCTGCCGCCGCACACGAAGATGCGGTTGATCTCGCCCTCGCCGCTGGTGGCCAGGTAAAAGTCGAGGGAGCGTTGGATCTCACCGGCCAGGCCGTCGCAGGCGCCGGCGATGGTGTTGTGCACTTCCTGCGGCACGATGTCGGTGGCGCCGCCGCCGCACTTGTAGGCCTCGGCCTGCTCGTACGGCACGTTGCACTGCTTCTGGATCTCTTCGGTGATGGTGTTGCCGGCGTTGGTGATCTCGCGGGTGAACGCGCTCACGCCCTGGGAGATGATGTTGAGCGAGGTGACCGCGGCGCCCACGTTGATGAGTGCCAGCGAGCCCTCGGGGTTGAGTCCATTCTGGTGCTCGAAGATGTTCTGGATGGTGAAGGCATTGATGTCGACCACCAGCGGCTTCAACTTCGCTTCCTTGAGAATGCTGGCGTAGTCGTTGATCTCGTCCTTCTTGGCGGCCACCAAAAGTAGATCCATCTGCCCGGCCTCTTGGCGCTTTCGCAGGACCTCGTAGTCGATGGACATGACCTTGATGTCGAAGGGAATGTGCTGCTCGGCCTCCCAGCCGATCTGCTGCTCGAGCTCCTGCGCCGTCATCATGGGCACGGTGATCTTGCGCACGATGACCGACTGGCCGTAGACCCCCACCGCGACGTCGCGCTTGGTGATCTTGCTGTCGTGGAACACCCGCGCCAACGCCTCGGTGACGGCGCCCGGGTTCATGATGTGGCCATCGATGATGGTCTGCGGGGGAAGCGGCGCGTAGCCCCAGCGCACCACCTGGTAGCGGTTCTTCGCTTCCTTGAGCTGAACGACCTTGACGGAGCTCGAACCGATGTCGACTCCGACCAGGTTTTTTCCATCGAACAAGGACTCGAACATCGTATCTCCTGCCCGAAACGGCGTCGGGCTCGGCGGAGGGGAAAGGCTTCCGACAAAGTGTGGCACCCCCCTGCCCCTCCCGTCAAAAAACCACGCGCAATGTTCCGCGTCCGAGGCTCGGAACGGGGCAATCGTTCAGTAGGAAGCCTTACAGGTCCTACCTTTCCGCCACACTCGGCCTGGCCTGGAGGCCGATTTCGTGGTTCAACCGGCCACGATGTTCGCACGATTCTCGTCCCTGGTTGGTCTTGGCCTGGCCGCCGCGCTCACGCTCTCCGTCGGCTCGTCCGGCGCCGAGGTCGAGCACGTGGTGGCCAAAGGGCACACGCTGCAGGCCATCGCCAACCGCTATCATGTGAGCGTCGACTCCATCATGGAGCGCAACCACCTCTCGAAGAAGGCGCTCCAGCCGGGCGACGTGCTCATGATCCCGGTCGCGGGCGGGGCAGCGGCGGGCAAGAAAGACGGCAAGGCCGACCCAGCGGCGGGCGCCAAGGTCGACGTGGCGGGCGCCAAACACGACCCCAAGGTCGCCGAGAAGAAGGACAAGACCGGCGAAAAGCACGCCAAGGACGCGAAAGACGGCAAGCGCGCCTACGTGGGCAAGTCGCCGAACCCCGGCACCATCAAGGTGCACCGGCTCGCCACCAACGAGGACTACACGATTCGCGTTTCGACCCGCGGCAAGAGCGGCCCCGAGGCGCTGAAGAAGTTCTCTTACATGATGCGCTTCACCAACGGCGCCATTCACAACATCGACGCGCGACTGGTGGCGCTGCTGGGGGTGGTCTCCGATCACTTCGCGGGCCGCAAGGTCGAGGTCATCAGCGGCTTCCGCCCGTACACCCCGAAGCAGTACACCAAGGACTCCCGGCACAACCACGGAAAGGCCGTAGATTTCCGGGTCATCGGCGTGCCCAACGAAGCCGTGCGCGACTTCTGCCGCACGCTCCGCAACACCGGCTGCGGGTACTACCCCAACAGCGTGTTCGTGCACATGGATACGCGCGACGCCTCGGCCTTCTGGATCGACTACTCGCGCCCCGGCGAGCCGCCGCGCTACCACACACCGAACAGCGACGCCGACGAGAGCACCAGCGACGTGCACGGCAGCGCCAGCGGCGACGGCGACGCGCCGAAGACCGACGACGCGAAGACGCCGCCCGCCGACGGCGCGACCGCCCCCAGCGGTCCCACGCCGCCCAAAGCTCCCGACGCGCCGGCTCCGCCGACGGCGCCCAAAATCGAGATTCCCAAGCCCGGCACCGAGTCACCGGCTCCCTGACGTGCGGGCTGTCTTCTCCGCAACGGTAGCCTTCAAGCTGGCCGCATCGAGCCTGGGTTGCGGGGGCGCCCCTTCGCCTGCTGCGCCGACCGTCGCGACCGCAGCGCCGAATTCCGCGAACGACACGGTTCGTATTCGACGCGACGACGCCACCGCCGACGAGGCCTCGTACCAAACGGTGGAGCTGCAGCTCGACGGCGTCTTCACCATGGAGCGCGTCATGTCCAACGGCGACCGCACCTCGACGGTGACGGCCTGCGTGGGGCGCATTCCGGCGGCCGAAGCGACCGGGTGGCACGCGCGCCTGCGCAGCGAGGCCACGCTCACGACGTCGCCGAGAACGCCCAGCTACGCCGAGGCCGTCGCGCAGCGCATCGACCACCGGTACGAGCTCGCGTACGCGTCGAAGGCGCGCATCACCTACGCCGACCCCGCGCGCTGGACCCACGACGTCGATGTCCTCATCGAGCACATAGACAAGGCAGCGTCGTGCAAGGCTCCTCGCCGCACAGAGTGAGCTACTTCTTCTTCTTGGGCGGCTCGACCGGGGTCTCGGCGTCGAACACGAAGGCCGGCGCGCGCATCGGGCGCGCCAGCACCGAGAGCGAAGTCTCCGCGTAGCGCACCCGCGGCGCGTCGGCGGTGCCGGTGCGGAAGAGCGCGCCGCCCTTGCCTTGACCGCGATCGAGGGCCACGGCATGGGTGCACCCTGCACTCTTTAGGGCGTCTACGACGGCCTTGGCGCTGCCCCCTTGCGAGGTGGCGAACACGGTGCGCCCATTGGCGGTGAGCCCAACCGCACCGTGGACGTTGCCGTGCGCAGCGCCGGAGGCGACGGCCTCACCGTCCTTCAAAAGCAAGGGCAGCTCCACCACGTCGACCGCGCCCTCTTCCGGTTTGTCGGAGAGGGTCAGGTGGCCTTCCTTGTCGACCGCGAGCACCGCAAGGCCTTCTTCGCGCGAGACCAGCATCGCCACCTTGCCATCGACCGAGAGGCCGCGGGGCCGCTTGTCGCTGGGGGCGCCCATGGTCATGGCCAGAAGAACGCGCTTCTTGTCCTCGGCCTCCAGCTCCTGCGGCAGGGCCGCCTTGGTGGGCTCGCCCTCGCCGGCGCGCACGCGAAAACCGGCGCGACCGCGCTCCAGCGAGAGGAGCTCCACGTCGCCCACTTTGGCGCGATAGAACGCCGGCATCCACTTGGGGGGCGGCTGGGCAGCGGAGTCGACGAGCCAGGCCATGCCGGGGGTGGAAGGCGGCTCGACCTCCTTCACCATCATGTAGAAAAAGTCCTTGGGCGCGTACTCGATGTAGCGATCCGGCGAGATCTCCATCTTGTTCGTGAGGAGCTCGCTCTTCCAGTTCTTGCCCTTCACGTCGGTGATGTTGGTGAAGATGAGCCCGGTGTGGTGTGGGTTCATGTCGAGGTGCATGCCGTAGGCGCAGCCGGCCATCTTCATGGCCTTGCCCAGGGTGGTGGCGCTCACGTCGTCGCCCCAGGCGTAGATGAGGTGCCCCTGGGTGGTGACGCACACGCCGGAGCGCTCGGTCTGCATGCTCGTTCCCGGCAGCGTGAAGCCCCACAGGCCGCGACCGCTCGGGTTCACGGTGTCGTTGGCGAGCAGCGGATCGAGGTTCTGGCGGAACGAGACAATGCTGTCGTCGGCAATGTTCTTGATGCCCGAGACCTTGGTGGTGTTGCCCCAGGAGCCCATGCCCACGCGGCCGTCCTTCAGCAGGATGAGGCTGGCGGCGCCGGCCACCGGCGGAAGCAGCACGCGCTTCTTCACCATCATGCCGTAGCTGCCGTGCTCGGTCTTGAAGCCGCCGTTGAAGGCCGCCGCCACGCGCTTGAAGATCTTGGGATCGCGGGGAATGCGGCCGCTGCCCGGAGGGCCGGTGAGGGGCTTGGGGTCCTCGACGCCGGCTTCCATGTCGAGGTCGAGCTGGCGCATGTCCATGGCCACCAGGAGCACCTTGGCGTAGGCGCGCTCCTCGTCGGGTCGCACGAACGCGCGCATGAAGGCCGGCGGCGCATCGCCCCCGAGGCCCTTGAGGTAGGGCACCTCTGGCACCGTCCACTCGCCTTCGTGAGGCTCCGGCGTCTTCCAGATGGAGCGCATGGCCTGGGGCGGCCAGGGGTCGGCGTCGAGCGCAGCCTGGTTCAGCTCGAGCCGCGGCGCTTCTACCGGGCGCACCACCTCGTCGCCGCCGCCGCTGGCCTTGAAGCTGGCCTGGCGCATGGCGTCGCGCGCCGCGAAGGTCCGCTCCTCGAGCCAGGCAATCGGCGCGGGGCCGATCCACGGGACCGCGCGCACCGTGTCGACAGCCCAGAAAACCAGCCGCTTGGGGAGATGCCGGGCGCTTTCGGCGTGGGCTTTCTCACCCTGCAGCTCGCGGGTAGCGGCGTCGAGCTGGGCGTGCACCGAGCCGCTGGGGCCGCGCGCTTCGATGCGCAGGGTCTTTTCGTCGAGCGAGAGGCCCACTTGCTCGGTGGGCTCGTCGAAGGTCACGTCGACCCGGGCGATGCCGGCGCCGGTCCCCGTCTGTTGCAGGTTGGTGACGTAGGCCATGGCGCGGTCGGGGAGCTTCTCGGTGGTGTTCTGCGAGCCTTCGCCAGCGAGGTCGAGGAACGTGACGCTCTGCTCGAGCCCGAATGCGAACGTGGCGTAGGCCACCCTGTCGCCGAGGAGCACCAGCGCATGGTCGTCGCCGAGCGCCGTGTTCGTGAGGTTGGTGATCGACGAGACGCCGAGCGGCGTGCCTTCGGGGGTGATCCGCACCGAGGCTCGGAAGAGATCGCGCGTTTTGTCTTTGGGCAGCATGCCCAGGAACACCACGCGGCGCCCGAAGAGCGCGTCCACCAGAGCGCCCCGCGAAGGCTCCCAGCGAATATCGCGCGGCTCCACCGTGGTGCCCGACTCGGTGCCCAGCGCGCCGGCCAACGCCGACACGTCGTACGGCAGCGGCGACGGGCGCAACGCAGCCACGCCCGCAGCGATGCAAGCCACGAAGGCGAAGAGGCGCACTTTCAGGGCGCGGGGCGCGGCCATGTACGGTCCGTACTAGCAGCAGGTCTCTCGCCCCCGCAACTTCGGAGGCGGCGGAAAAGGGTCAGGTGCCGCGGTCGAAGAGCGCTTGCATGTCTTCCGGGAGCGCCGAGGCGACCTCGAAGGACCCAGGAAGTGCCACCGAAGCGGCGTGCAGCGCCTGGCGCGGCAGCTCGGCCGGCCCGCCGTAGAGCGTGTCACCTGCCAGCGGGTGCTCCAAAGCTGCAAAGTGCACGCGAATCTGGTGCCGCAGGGCGCGCGGGGCCCGGGCGCGAACGAGCGCCCAGCGGCCGTTGCGGGCCTCGACCATCCAGCGGGTGTGGGCCGGACGCGGCGCATTTCGCATGACGTCGCGCGGGTGCACGCATGCCAGCACCCGGCGGCTGTCCTTCGGGTGGTTGGCGATGGGGAACGACACCTCGCCAGTGTCGGCCAGTCCTTCGCCCTCGCACACGAGCAGGTAGGTCTTGTGAATGCGCTCGGCGAACAGCGCTTCTTTCAGGGTGGAGAAGGAGTCGTGATTGCGCGCCACCACCACCAGGCCGCTGGTGTCGGTGTCGAGCCGGTGCACGAGGCCCGGCTCACGCGGGCCATAGCCCACGCCCGCCAGCTCCGGATAGTGGCCGATGAGAGCGTTGGCGAGGGTGCCGGTCTCGCTGGCCCGAAGCGGCGCACAGGGCTGGCCGGCGGGCTTGTTGACCACGAGAACGTCCTTCGACTCGAAGAGCACGTCGAGCTTTGCCTCCGGCTCCGGCAGCGGCGGCACCTCTTGCGAGACCAGGTCGACGTCTTCGAAAGACAGGCTGTCGCCGGCGCGGACAATCTCGCCCTTGGCGCGAATGCGGCCTCCGACGCGAACGCCGCCTGCCTCGATGGCCTTGCGAACCTTGGCGCGAGAGGCCCCGGGCACGAGCTCCACGAGCGCCTTGTCGAGTCGGGCGCCATCGAGACCTTCGGGAACTATGACTTCTCTCACGCGATCCATCCTCGGGCTGCGAAGCGCTTTCGGTGATCCGGCGGCGCTTCTGTGAGGCGCGGGCTCGACGCGAGCTTCGGCCTAGAGCGAGCTGTCTAGCACATCGCAGGGGGCGACGGCGGGCCGCCAGCCGGAAAGGGCCGCGAGGTCGGCTTCTCCGAGAAACGGCGCCACTTCGTCGAGGGAACCCGCCTTGGTGGTGGGGGCGCCGAGCAGGAGCGCCGCGCGTTTGGCCACCGCGGCCAGCACCGGATGCGGCGATTGCACGAGCGGAAGGAGCTCCGGTGTGAGCTCGCGCAGGCCCAGCTCCGCCGCGAGAATCGCTGCGAAAGCCCGGGGGTCCGGAGAACGGGCGGTGCGATCACGCAAGATGGCGCGCAACCGGTCTACGGTGATGGGGGTGCCCATGCGGGCGTAGCGCAGCCGGTAGCCCCCCTCGGCCAGGCCCAGCGTCGAAGGCGCGGTGGCGAGGTGCCCGCGCGCGCTCTCCAGCAGAAAGGCCACCTGGGGCTCCAGCGGGTCGGCGGCCGCCTCGCCGTCCAGATCGGTCGCCAGAATGTGGTGCTGCTCGTCGTCGTAGTCGTGCAGGTAGGCAACGAGGCGCTCGAGGGGCGCGGCGCCCGCGGTCATGCCGCAGAGCTGCTCGCGGTCGGTGCGGAGCCGCACCACACTGTAGAGCGCCGTGGGCGCTCCGTCTTCGCGGCCGTGGACGGTGTCGAATTCCACATGCTTGGCCGAGGCCCAGCGCAGGACCCGGGGCGCCGCTTCGTCGGCGATGATGACGCCCCAGGGGACGATGGCCATGGAGGTGGGGGCGGCGTTCTTCGAGAGGGAGTGGACGTTGCGGCGCAGGCGCTGGGAGAAGAGCGCAGCCCCGGCGACGCCCACGGCGGTGAGAATGGCCCGCCCCGGACCGATGAGCGAGGAGGCAAACACGAACGCGCCGGCGCCGGTGGCCAGCGCCCCGGCCACGAGGATTCCACGCGGCCGATACGGATCGAGGCCGACGTAGCGAAAATCGGGTAGCGGCGGAAGCACGCCCTCCATGGCACAACACTACACCGAAGTCGGCTCGGCGCCAGAAGGCTTGGAGCCCTGGAGGCGCCGAGGGCGCGCGCCGGGCGCGCCCTTCGAAAAGCGGGAAAATGTGGGCGCAAGTGCTGGATTTCTCATGATTCGCCGCCGGCACGCCGGCTGCTTCATGAGAGGTCACGCCGGCACTCTCGTCGGCCTTGATGGAGATATGACGATGAAGAAGCAACTCTTGGGTTTCGGTCTCGCGCTGGGTGTTGCGGGCGCGCTCGGCGTGAATGATGCCGACGCCAAGGAGCGGGAGCTTGCGGGGTGGCGCGTCGAAGGCACCGGCACGGGTATCGTCGACGGCCAGAAGTACAGCCTCTTCAACCTGGATCAGAAGGGCTACGCCAAGATGCAGGATCGCGCCGGCCTCAACCTCGGCTGGACCTCCTCCGCCAACAGCGCGATGGCGATCAAGCACAAGGGCAGCGGCCCGCTCAAGTGTGGCGAGCTCTTCGCGCTGTTCGTCGAGAAGGAGTGGCTGATGTACGACAAGCAACGCTTCGGCATCAACCTCTCGAGCCGCACGCAGCTCAAGGACGAGTACTACCAGTGGAAGTTCACGAGCTGCACCGAGGGCGAGGTCATCCAGCTCAACACGCCGCTCACGCTCACCAACACCAAGGAGAACGACTGCCTGGTGGGCGCCAAGCGCGTCGTCGGCGTGAACGTGGCTTGGTGTGACGACACCACGACGGTGCGCGGCAAGAACTACCGCAGCGCCGACGCGCCCCACTGAGAACGTGTGCGGGAAAGGCGGCGTGGACCCTCGGGTCTGCGCCGTCTTCGTTTTGTGCCTCATGCAAAGAGCTGGGGCACGACGAGCTCGGCGTCGCCCAGCGCCACTTCGGCGAACGCGCTCCCACCCTGGGCGTCGAGGTTGACCAGCACCGTGTGCGCGCCCGCGTACGTGGCGGCGCGGACGAAGTTGGACGCAGGCGACACGGTGCCGCTGGTGCCGATGGCCACGAACAGCTCCACGTCCCGGAGCGCCTTCTTGGCCGACCACTCCTCGAGTGCCCCCAGCGGCTCTTCGAAGAGCACGATGTCCGGTCGCAGGGGCGCGCCGCAGGTATTGCAGGCCGGCGGCGCCGCCACGTCACCCACCGCGGCGACCGCCTCGCTCGCGCATCCTGGCCGACTGCAGCGATTCTTGGAGAGCGAGCCATGCAGCGCGATGACGCCGCGGCTGCCGGCGCGCTCGTGAAGGCCGTCGACGTTCTGGGTGACGACGGTGCAGATGCCGCCGCCGCGCACCAAAGCCCCTTCGTAGGCGGCGAGCGCTCGGTGCGCAGCGCTGGGGTGGGCGCGAGCGACCTCGCTCCGCCACGCGCGCGCCACGCCCCACAGCGCCTGCACGTCGACGCCGGCCACCAGCTGCTGCGCGAGCGCCGGGTCCTCGGTCCAGAGCCCGCGAGGCCCGCGGTAGGTACGAAGCCCCGAAGCCACGGAGATTCCGGCTCCGGTGAGCACCACCACCCGGCGGGCGCCAGGAAAGCGCGTACGCAACGAGGTGAGCGAGACTGCCATATAAAGAGTCTACATGACTTTTTCAAGGGTCCAAGCGCGGTAGCGAACGGCGAGTGGTGCTACGATGCGATGGGCCCCGGCTGACGGGTCCGATTGGAGAGACTCTTCGTTTTGCGTGCCTGCGTGCGCTGCTCGCTTCCCCTCGAGGACCACTTCGCGATCTGCCCGCAGTGCCGGGCGCCGCAGCCTCTGCTTGCGTCCGCGGTGGTGTTCGAGCGCGGCATGGCGGTGCAAAGGCCCGAGGCGCGCTACGTGCTCGACCGCCTCCTGGGTGAGGGCGCCATGGGCGTGGTGTGGCGGGCCTGGATGTTTCACGACCCCACCAGCGTTCGCGGCGCCGACGCCCCCGAGCTGGTGGCGCTGAAATTCCTTCGAGAGCGCGGCCTCGGCAGCACGCCAGGCCAGACCGACAGCCTCCGCACCTTCTTCCGCAACGAGGCCGAGGCGATGCGCCGGGTCGACCACCCCAACGTGGTTCGTTTCATCGATCTGTTCGAGGACCGCGGCACGCTCTGCCTCGCCATGGAGTACGTGGATGGCGACACCTTCGAGCAGATCCTCGCGCGGCACCAGGCGCGGGCCAAGCTCGCCGGCCCCATGGCGCTCCCGGGCGTGCCCTTTCAGCGAGCTTGGTACTACTTCGAGCAGCTCTTGGGCGCGCTGGCGGCCACCCATGCGCTGGGCATCGTCCACCGCGACGTGAAGCCCTCCAACGTGCTCGTGCGCAAGGACGGCATCGTCAAGCTCACCGACTACGGCATCGCCCATCTTTCCCGGCGCACCAAGTACATCGGTCCGCCGCAGCCGGGCACCGAGCTGGTACCCGGCACCGGGCCATACATGTCGCCGGAGCAGGTCACGGGCGCGCCCCTCGACGGCCGCAGCGACTTGTATTCTGCAGCCATCGTCCTGTACGAGATGCTCACCGGTCGCACCCCCTTCGAGGTCGAGGGGAAGACCGAGTGGATGATCCGACTGGACCACGTCGAGGCCCAGCCCCTGCCCTTGCGCGCGCTCCTGCCCCAGGCGCCGCCGGCGCTCGACATGATCATCGCCCGCACGCTGTCCAAGGACCCGGCGCACCGTTTGGGAACCGCGGTGGAGCTCGGCGAGACCGTGCGCAAGGCGCTGAACCTGCCCGACAGCCCGGAGTGGCGCGCGCAATCGGACTTCGCGCGCGAGGCGGCGCGCTTTCGTGGGCACACCGCCAAGCTCGGTGAGTTTTCGCACTCGGTGGGAACGCTGCGCGAGATCATCGTGAAGAAGTATCGAACGATGCCCCTCACCATCGCGAAGTGAGCCCCCCGGTGCTGCTGCTCCGACACAAGCATGCTCCGCAGGCGCTCTCCGCCCTCGCCGGGCTCGTGTTCGCGCTCACCGCGCCGCCCACCAACCTGCCGTGGGCCACCTTGCTCGGCCTGTGCCTCTTCTACCTGTCGCTCACGCTGGAGACTTCGCGCGCGTCGCGGCTCGCAGGGGCGCTGCGCGGGCTTTTGTTCGGCACCGCGGCGAACCTGGTGGCGCTCCGTTTCGTGCCGGGGGTCATCGTCCGCTTCACGCCCTTGCCCGCGGTGGTGGGCTATCTTGCGCTGCTGGTGCTATCTTGCGCGCAGGCCTTGCCCTGGGCCATGGTGGGCGCGGTCACGCGCTGGCTCTCGGCGCGCCAGGTGCCGCCCTCGCTGGCCTTCGCCATGGCCATGTTCGCCGGCACCTACGGGCCTGCGGTGTTTCCCTGGACCGCCGCCGGTGGGCTCACCCAGTGGCCCATTCTCGTGCAGATTGCAGACATCGTGGGAGAGCGCGGGGTCACATTCTGCTGGGCCTTCGTGTGCGCGGGCGTGGTGGCCGCCCTCCGCTATCGCCACCCGCCTTCGCTGGTGTTCGCGCTGGCCATGAGCTGCGTGATGCTGCGGCACGGGCTTGTGGTGCCCCGCGCCATCGAGGCCGCCCGGCAAGAGGCGCCGCAGGTCCGCATCGGCCTGGTCCAGCCGGGCACCGAGGCCCGGGAGCGCTGGGAAAAGGGCCGCGCCGAGGTCATCGTCAAGCGGCTGCACGCGCTCACCAAGGTGAGCGAGCTCGACGGCGCCGAGCTCACGGTGTGGCCCGAGGCAGCCTACCCGTACACGCTCTCGCACGAGGCGCGGCGCGACGACTACGGCGCGGGCATCGTCGGCTACGGCCTGCGCGGCCCCATCCTGGCCGGCATCATCCTCCGCGGTCCCGACGCGTCGTACAACTCGGCGGTGCTCGCCGGCGGCGACGGGTCCATCTCGCGTTCGCAGGACAAGATCCGCCTCCTGGCCTTCGGGGAGCACGTGCCCTTCGCCGAAGAAGTGCCGTGGCTCAAGAAGACCTTCGCCCGCGGCACCGGGCTCTCGCCGGGCAAGCAGAATGTGATCCTGCGACACGGCGCGCTGGCCATGGGCGTCCTCAACTGCTTCGAGGACACGCTCACCGGCGCCAGCCGCGACGCCTTCCGCGACGAGCGCGGGACCGCCAATCTCCTCGTGAACATCACCAACGACGCGTGGTTCCACGGGAGCGCCGAGAGCGAGCTCCACGAGCACCTTGCGGTGCTCCGCGCCGTCGAGCTGCGGCGCGATCTGGTGCGGGCGGTGAACCAGGGTCCGCTCTCGCTGGTGGCGGCCACCGGCGTCATCGAGGCGCGCGCGCACCTTACGGAGCCTGGCACCCTGCTGGTTCGCCCGCGACTGCTCACGTTGCCGCCCACGTTGTATGCGGCGCACGGCGACGTCCCGCTGCTGGTCCTCGCGGGCCTCTTGCTCGGGATCGCGCTGGTTCGCGCCCGCCTCGCCCGCCTCTCCCGCTGAGGGGGGTCGATGGCCTTTCGCGATCGAGTTGTCATGCGGGCCGCAGGCCGGCACGTTCTGAGCGCTTAAACGCCGAGGGCGCCGAACTTTCGTTCAGCGCCCGCAGCGCAAACTAGCCATCTCGAGCGGGGCCCAACGCTCACGAGGAGCGTCGGGCTCGGACTCAGGAGATGCCGTCCTTGAGAGCCTTGAGGATGGAGGCGCGAACCTTGACGGAAGCCGGCTTCGGCTTGGTCACGATGAACTCGCCCGGCTTGAAGGGGTTCGGCTTCTTCTCGCCACCCTTCTGGGCCTTGACTTCCTTCGCCTTGAGCTTGAGGAGGCCGGGGATCACGAACTCGCGGGGACCGCGCTTGCCGAGCTCCTTGCGGATGAGGTCCGCGAGGCCGTCAAACACCTTACCCACGCTCTTCTTGTCGAGCTCGGT
This sequence comes from Polyangiales bacterium, assembly GCA_038210445.1. GTDB lineage: Bacteria > Myxococcota_A > Polyangia > Polyangiales > Polyangiaceae > JABFRG01. The sequence continues at coordinate 91,714 of JBBQWQ010000004.1, read as the reverse complement.
GGCTTCCGCAATCTCGGCGACCACTTGAGCCTTCGTCAAACGCTTCTTGTCCGCCATGGTGCATCCTCCTGGGATCTTTCGATCTTCTAATGATCCAACGCTCTCTTTGTTCTCTGCTTTCGACCGAGCTTTACGTTCGAAGAGCTCGGTCGCGGTTGCGGCGGAGAGGGGCGGAGAGACGCTGTTTCGTGGATAGGAGCCAGCCCATCGTGGGTGACCCCCGTTCATCTGTTCACCATGGCTACACTCGGATTTTGTGGGCCGCAAGAGAAAATCGTCTCCGAAACGTGCTTTTTTCCCGGCCGCCGTGAAGGCGACGCTTGGAGACCCCTGGTTTTGCCGGCCTCTCCGCGACGCACGACGTCACGATCGCGACCCGCGCCGGAGGAAATGAACGATTACTTCTGACGTGGCTTTCTGCTTTGAACCGGCGGCTTCTTCTTTGCGGCGGGAGCCGCGCGCTTCTTTGGTTTCGAGGGGGAAGTCGCGGCCTTTTTGGGCGCCCTCGCCGGCGAGGTGTTCGGCGGCGTCGAGAATGGCACCAGGAGCGCGTGCGTCTCCCGGGTCATCGTCCGCTCTTCTTTGTCGGTTTGGTGGTCGTAGCCGAGGAGGTGGAGCAGCCCATGGGCAAGCAGGAACGTGACCTCGTCCAGGAGAGTTCTTTGATTCTCCCGGGCTTGCCGAGCCGCGGTCTCCAGGCTCACGACGATGTCGCCGAGAGCTCCGTGCGCGTGTTCCGTAAACTCGCCTTCTTGAAGCGAGAAGGAAAGAACGTCTGTGGGCTTGTCCTTGTGTCGGTATTCTTTGTTTAACTTATGGATAGATTTATCATCCGTAATGACGATTGAAAGCTCTCGCTTTTCGATTTGATGCTGACGCATCATCACCCGCATGCGTCGCTTGATCTCCCGGGCGGAGAGGGCTTTTTCCGAGGCTTTTTCGAAGAGAACGGAGAGCATCGGCGGGAGCGCACCATGCTCGGGCGAGCGCGTCAATCTCGTCGGGATCCAATTTCTTGGCCCAGGCCAAGCAGGTTCGCCATGGTGACCGCATGTCGCAGAGCGAAGCCAAAGCCAAAGCCAGCGCGAGCCCGTCGACAGGGCAGCAGGAGCGGAGGCGCCACCGCGTCTACGTGACCAAAAACACCGAGTATCACTTCCGCGACGGCTTCTGCGTCGCGGTGCGCAACCGTCGAACCGGCGAGTTTTTGCAGGGCCATCTGGCGCTGCGCCGCCGCATTCATGGTGGTCTGCGCTTCTACATGAACGGCGCCATGGTGCCCAACCCGGGGGAGCCGGAAGCGGGTGAAGCGCTGTTCTTCGCCACCGGCGGGCGCGATCTCGTCACCAGTCCGCTCGAGCGCGTGGAGCGGCCGGCCAAAGACCTGGTACGCGCGTACCCGGGCAGTGACGCCGACGACGACAACGACGACGTATGGGGCGCGCTCGGGGAATCAATGCCCGGCGAAGACGACTTGTTCGCGTGACGCCATGCTGACGATCCCGGCCCGCAGCGAGATTCGCACCCGCCCGGTGGTGGGCAAGCGCGTCTTCCTCTCGCCCCTCGAGGGCGCAGACGCGCGGGACATGTGGGCCGCCGTCGATGGCTCGCGCGCGCATCTGTATCCGTGGCTACCGTGGGTGCCCTTCGTGGTCGACTACGACTCCACCTATCGCTTCGCCGACGCCAGCGCCGCAGACTGGGAGCAGGGGCGCGCCTGCCGCTTCTCGATTCGCGACAACACGAGTCGCTCCTTCTTGGGCGTGGTGAGCCTCGAGTCGGTGCAGCATCCGCATCGAAGCTGCGAGCTCGGCTATTGGCTCCGCAAAGAGGTAGCCCGCGCCGGCTACATGACCGAGGCCAGCTCCCTGCTCATCGAGTGGGTATTCACGCGCCTCGGCGCCCACCGCATTCGGGTGGCGGCGGCCACCGGAAACCACGCTTCGCTGGCGGTCATCCGCCGCCTCGGCTTTCACTTCGAGGGCATCGCGCGCCAGGCCGAGTTCTGCGCCGGCCGTTGGCTCGACCACGCGATCTGGAGCTTGCTCTCTACCGATCGCCAGGCCGACCAGCCCATCCCCAGCCGCTGAGCGCGCGCCGTCGCACGATGGCGTGCGCCCGAGGCGGGGCTGCGATTGCGCGTGCCGCGTCGGGCTTGTACCGTTGCCCATGGCGCGCAAACCCGCTCTGCGAAAGACGCTTCCGAAAGACTTCGAGCAAACGCTCGAGCGAGCTGCCGCATCCGGCGAATACGCGCCAGTGCATGCCATCTTGGAGGCGAGCGCGCTCGAGGCGCGCGGCGGCCACTCCAAGGTCACCGTGCTCACGATGAGGGAATGCACCCCGGAGTTGGCGCGCTGGGTGGTTGCGCGAGGCACCAACGTCGACGCCGCCGACGCGTACGGTCGCACTGCCCTTCACGAAAGCGCGCGCGCGCGGTTCCACCACCGCCTGGGCCCGGCGGTCCTCATCGAGCTGGGCGCCGACATTCACCATCGCGACAAGTACGGCGCGACGCCGCTGCACTTCGCCGCCGACGGCAAGAACCTAGCCTCGGTGGAGATCCTCCTGGCGCGCGGCGCCGCGGTCGATGTGCTCGACGCCAACGGCCTCACGCCCCTGGAATTCGGTCTGCAGCGCATGTCGAACATCGACTTGGTCGACATGGTACCGGTGGCCAAGGCATTGCTCGCGGCCGGTGCCCGCGTGGAGCGCGCGCCCGACTTCGTGAAGCGCGCGGCCGATACGTTCGAGTTTCACCGGGCTGGGTTCGCCAAAGACGCGGTGGATGAAGCCTCCGCAGCCGCGCGCACGCTGTGCGAGATGTTCGGCGTCGCGCCACCCGCGCCGCGCAAGATGCACGACGGAGCATCGCCCATCGTGGCAACCGCGGCGACCTGGCAAAAGCAGCATGTGGAGCTCTGGGAGCTGCTCGTGCCTTCGAGCGGCGCATGCAAGACCGTGCAAGGCGAGGTGGTTCGCATCGCCGGCCGGGTGAGCGACGAGCTGCACCGCAACGGCGGCGTAAACTGGAATGCCGACTACGACGCGATGCTTCAGGCGTTCTGCAAGCACCTCGGGTCACACGCTGCGCTATCGCCCGACGAGCTCGCCGAGTGCGCCGCGCTCGCCCGGCAGCGCAGCCGCATCAGCACCGAAAAAGGCGAGGGCACCGCCCGCCTGGCGCAGCTCTCGGTGAAGTGGGTATCGTCGAACCCTACGCCGGTACCGCTGCCGCCGCCCGCCTACAAGCGCTGACCGGCGGTGGCACGAACACAGCCTCGGAGGGGAAGTTCAAGGCGCGTCTCGTGAAGCGGCCGCTACCAAACCTCGACCGCCAGGCCCAGCACGCGCGAAAACTCTCACATACCCCAAGTATACGCGCCATACGTTGCCCAGCAATGAGCGTCTCGCCTCAGCGGGTGCCAGCGTGCAACGCCACGAAGCCGAGCACGTCGACCGCCACGTGCGCCACCATGCTGGCGACGATAGAGCGGCGGTAGGCGGCAATCGCGCCCAGCACCAGCCCCGCCACCAGGGTCTGCGCCACCCCCAGCGGCCCCTGGTACAGGTGCCCCAGGCCGAAGAAGACGGCCGAGAGGATCACCGCGGCCACCTCGCGGCCACCGCCGCGCACTCCCTCTTCGGCGCCGAGCAGGGTGCGCACGCGGGTGAGCAAGAAGCCGCGAAATGCGAGCTCCTCGTACACGCCGGCGAAGAGCGCCACGAAGAGCGCCGGCACCAGCGGCACCCTGCGCAGCTGCGTCATGGCCGCTTCCTTGTCGCGAATGGCCGCGGCGATCTGCGCCTTGGGCACGATCACGGCGAGCACCCCCACCGCCAGCAGCGCCGCCGCGTACACTGCGAAGAAGCCCAGGAGCCCGAGGCCCACCTCGAGAAGCCAGCTCCGCGGACGGAGGCCCAGCGTGGCGCGGGCATCGGCGTCACGCGTGGCGCAGAACACCACGAACGCCACCAGCGTGGAGCCCAGCAGCGCCGTATGCACGATGGGCTGCGCCCAGGGCGGAATGGCCAGCGCACGCTCCAACGGTCGCCCCAGCGTGACGAACACGAACGTGAGCCCCAGCATGGCCAGGACCTCGAACGTCGCCCGAAGCCGAGACACAGGCGCGCTCAGCGCTGGGTGGCGCGGCGCAGACGCTCGAGAGACTCGTTGAGGCGCGCGAGCTCGGTCTCCTGCGACTTGGAGCACTCGTCGATGCGCACCGAGGCGCTCACCAGTTTCTCGGCGCCGCGCATCTGCGATCGCTGGCCGCCCGAGAGCTGGTTGACCATCGACGAAATATTGTCGATGGCGCTGGTGATCTGGCGCCCGCCGCGAGCCTGCTCCTGCGAGCTCTTCTCCACGTGCTGGGTGATGAGGCGCATCTTCTCGGCGCTCTTCATGATGAGCTCGGAGCCGCGCGCCTGCTGCGCGGTAGCGGCGGCGATCTGCTGCACCGTCTCGGCGATGCGGCCGATGGCGTCGGTGACCTGCTTGCTGCCCTTGGCCTGCTCCACCGTGGCGCGGGCGATGGCGCGCACCATGTTGGTAGACTTCTGCGACGACTCGAGAATCTTTTTGAGGGCGCGCTCGGCCTCGTTGGAGACCTGCACGCCGCGGTCGACGTTGTGGGCGCCGCGCTCCACCGCGTTGATGGCGTTCTTCGACTCCATCTGGATGGTCTTGATGAGGTCGGTGATCTCGCGGGTGCTGGTGCCTGCGCGCTCGGCCAGGTCTTTGATCTCGTCGGCCACCACCGCGAAGCCCTTGCCCTGCTCGCCGGCCTGGGCGGCGATGATGGCGGCGTTGAGGGCGAGCAGGTTGGTCTGCTCCGCCACGTCGTCGATGACGTTGACGATCTGGCCAATGGCCTCGATGCGCGATCCGAGGTTGGAGATGACGGAGACCGCTTCCTGCGAGCTCTCCTTGATGCGGTTGATCTCGCCGATGGTCTTGAGAATGGCATCGGCGCCCTTCTCGGCGTCGAGCGCGACTTCTTCCGAGAGTCGCGCCGTCTCGTTGGCGTTCGACTGCACCTGGTCGATGGACACGTCCATCTCGTTCATGCTGGAGCTGGTCTCCTCGGCGGTGAGCGAGAGGGCGTCGACGTTTCGCGCCACTTCCTTGATGGAATAGGCCATTTCCTCGATGGAGCTCACGGTCTCGCGCACGCTGCCGGCGAGCTCGCCCACGTTCTCGGCGACCTCGTCGTTGGTGGCGGTCATTTCCAGAATCGACGAGCCGGATTCCTCGGCGCTCTGCGAGAGCGCCTCGACGTGCTCCGCAACCTTGCGCACCGACTGGCTCATGTCCTGGATGAGGCCGGTGGTCTCGTTCACGATGGTGACCTGGGCGGTGACCACTTCGCCGAGCTTGCGCGCCACTTCGTCGAGGGTGCGCTCGGACTCCTGCACTTCCTTCTGGGTGCGGACCCCGAGGGAGTCTTTTTCCTTCTGGGCGTCGGCCAGGCGGCCGAGCTCGTCGTAAACGCGGAGGACGTCGGGCGATGCGCCGTCGGGCGGCGTGGGGCGCTCGCCAACCACCGCGCGGCGCACCGCTTCGGAGAGCGCGCCAGCCCCCAGCGCCGGGGCTGCCGTGAACCAGAGGACGAAGACCGCCACGATCACCAACGAGGCGAGCAGGACCGTCGAGCTCCACTCGGCCGGCACGCGCGTGTTGACGAGCAACAGGGCGCCGAGGACGACGATGGCAATGATCTGGCGGGTGCGCGTTTCGTTCACCGGAATCTCGGAAGGCTGAAGCTATCGTGCAATTGCGGCTTTGGGGATGGCAAAGTGGCAGCGGTCAGCATGCGCGGGCGGCGCGCAGGCGTTTTTGCGAGGCCGGACCGCCGGCTGCGCTCTTGCGCCGGGTGCGAGAAGGCCGGTCGGTGGGAACTTCCGAATCCTGGCTGTGCGGTCGCGGCTCCGCCAGCGGGAGCCCCATGGCGGCGAGCCGCTCGCGCACCGTGGCCACCGATACCGGCGAAGCATCGATGCCCAAAAAGCGCCGCCCCAGCCGCGCGGCCACCGCCAGCGTGGTGCCGCTGCCTGCGTAGGGGTCGAGGACCCAGTCGCCCTCGTTGGTCAGCGATGAGATGATGCGTTCGAGCAGCGCCTCCGGTTTCTGCGACGGGTAGCCAGTGCGCTCGCGGGCCATGGGCGCGATGACGCCGATGTCCCACACGTCGCCCATGGGCACGCCGCGGGTCTCTTCTTCGGTCTTCGACGAGCGCGCCCGGTGGCCGGTGCCGTCGAACACCGCACGCTGCTTGCGCGTGCCCCAGGTGGCCAGGGTCGAGGCCGCCAAGGGCTCGTAGAGCGGGTTCCAGCGCGGCGGCACGCGGGGGTCTTTGCGGTAGCGGAGAAGCACGTCGTGCACCCGCTGAAAATTGGGCGTGCGCGAGGGCCAGCGCCGGTAGCGCCACACGATCTCACTGGCGAACGCATCTTCGCCGAAGATCTCGTCGCACAAGACCTTCACGTAGTGGCTGGTCTTGGGGTCCACGTGGACGATGACGCTTCCGTGCGGCGCCAGCAGCTCCCGCGCCCGCGAAAGCCGGTCGCCCAGCGCCTCCAAGTAGGCTGCGCGATCGTCCCAGCGATCGTCGAAGGCCGCCGCCGAGGTGCGGGTGACGCGGTTCTTCTTCTCGTGCACGCGCTGGGTCAAGAACGGCGGGTCGAGGTACACCAGCGACACCGCGTCTCGGTGGGTCTCCCGCAGCAACGACAGCGCCGCCGCGTTGTCGCCCTGGAGCAGGTGGCCCCGATCGCCACCACAGTGCCGCAGCACCGGACCAGCCGAGGGTCCCGGCACGGCCGGGTCCGGCCCGGTTCCTTCGCCCGAGACGGGGAAAGAGGGGCGATTGTTCCAACTCAGGAGGACGGACCGCTTCACCGCACGAAATGGTAGTGTGCTGGGCGCGATAACCCCCAATTTGCTGCGAAAGCGCCGACCATGACTGCCGCCGAAACTGCTGCGCCTCCGATCGTCAAGAAAACGGTGTTCTCCGGGATTCAACCCACCGGTGAGCTCCACATCGGCAACTACCTGGGGGCGGTCCGCAACTGGGCCAAGCAAGTGCAGACCCAGGGCGAGCAAGACAACCTGTACTTCTGCATCGTCGACGCCCACGGCATCACCGTGCCCTACAAGGCCAAGGAGATGCGCGCGCGCATCGACGCCTTCGCCATCGACCTCATCGCCTGCGGCATGGACCCCAGTCGCTGCACCCTTTTCGTGCAGAGCGACGTGCGCCAGCACACCGAGCTCGCCTGGTACCTGGCCTCGGTGACGCCCATGGGCGATCTCCAGCGTATGACGCAGTTCAAGGACAAGAGCGACGGGCAAGAGTTCGTGTCTGCTGCGCTCTTCACCTACCCGGTGCTCATGAGCGCCGACATCCTCTTGTACCGCGCCAACGTGGTGCCGGTGGGCGACGATCAGCTCCAGCACCTGGAGCTGGCGCGGGAAACCGCCCGGCGCTTCAACCACCGCTTCGGCAAGACCTTCCGGGAGCCGCAGCCGCTCCTCTCGTCGGCGCCCCGCATCATGGGCACCGACGGCCTCACCAAGATGAGCAAGTCCAAGGGCAACACCATCAATCTCTTCGAATCCCACAAGGATTTCTGGAAGAAATTGCAGGGATCGTACACCGACCCCCAGCGCGTCACCCGTGAGGATCCTGGTCGCCCCGAGGTGTGCAACATTTACACGATGCACAAAGAGATCAGCACCGAGGGCGAGCAAGCCATGGTGCGCGAGAACTGCACCACCGCCGGCTGGGGCTGCTACGACTGCAAGAAGCTCCTTCACGAGAACTTCGAAAAAGAGATCGTCCCCCTGCGCACCAAGCGCGAGGCCCTGAAGATCGAAGACGTGCGGCAGATGCTGGGCGACGGCGCCGAGAAGGCTCGCACGGTGGCCGAGGCCACCATGAAGCAGGTGCGCAGCGCCATGGGGCTGGGGAGCTTGGCCGCCCCGTGAGCACCCTGCGGCTCCTCGGCCTTTCGGGCGTCTTGCTCATGCTCGCGGCGCTGCCCGGGTGCTCGCGCGCGGCGCCCGACGCCACGCCCGAGGGCGCGGTGCGCGTGTGGCTCGAGAAGATGGAAGACAGCCTGGCCGATCCGGCGGCGGGCAAAGAGGCCTATGCGCTCCTCTCTGCAGGCGCGCGCAAGAACCTGAAGGCGCGCGCCGATCGCGACGGCCCGCGCCAGGGGCGCCGCATCCAGCCCTACGAGATGCTCGCCGAGGGCCGCTTCGGGCTCCGCTTTCGTCCGAAGCACATGAGCGCGACCATCACCGGCGACCGCGCCTCGGTCGACGTTCGGGGCGACGAGCCTGCGGCGCAGGCCACGGTGTTCTGCTCCAAGGAACCGGTGGCCGATGCCAACGGAAAGCCCACGGCGGCGCTGGCCTGGCGCGTAGACCTTGAGCTCCCCGACGTGACTCCCCTCAACCGCCGGCCCGGCACCGGCGGCTCCCTTTGAGCGCGCGACGCCTGCCGTGACGCCTGGCGCCCCCGAGACCATCGACGCCCTGCATGCCGAGGTGGAGACGCGCGCCCGGCACCTGCACGTCCTCCACGCCGAGCGGCTGCACTGCGCCGAAGGGTGCAGCGGATGCTGCGCCGATGAGCTGTCGGTCTTCGAGGTGGAGGCTGCCCCCATTCGCGCGCACCACGCGGCGCTCCTCGCGACCGGTACTCCCCATGCCGAAGGTGGCTGCGCCTTCCTCGACGACGCCGGTGCCTGCCGCATCTACGCGCACCGGCCCTACGTGTGCCGGACCCAGGGGCTGCCGCTGCGGTGGCTCGACGAGCAAGACGGCCACCTGGTGGAGCTCCGCGATATTTGCCCCCTCAACGAGGAGGGAGCGCCGGTGGAGACCCTCGCGGAGGACGATTGTTGGACCCTCGGGCCCATCGAGGAGCGTCTGGCGACCCTGCAACATGCGACGCACATCGCCGCGGTTTCAGGCGGCGCGGCCAGCAACGTCGGCACGCGCACCCGGCTCCGTGCGCTGTTCGTGACGAAATGAGCGCGGTGCACGCAGAAGAAAGTGCGTACCTTCAAAGCTCACCCCACGCACGCACGACAATCCGAACCTCAGGCGGTCCCACATGGGCGACAAGTCACCGAAAGCCATCAACAAGTCCAAGAAGCAAGACCAAGCCGGCAAAACCCAGAAGAAAGCTTCGGCCGACGCCAAGGCGGCTTCCAAGGTGAACACGGGCGCAGCCGGCGGCGCGAAGAAGGGCAAGTAGCCCTTCGACGTCGCTGCGAGCCCGCCCCCGGTTACTCTGTCTACTCTGGCGGCGGGCTCCGGCGCGCTTCAACGCGCTTCAGCGCGCTTCAACGCGCTTCAACGACCGGCGCAGGAGGCGACCGTGCATCTGCCGCTGCAGCGATGGAGCTCCGGAAGGCAGTCGCACAGGCCATTCGAGCAGTGCATATTGGGGGCGCAATCGGCGGGACCCGCGCACCGTCCGCCAAGGGGGACCGTGGCGACGCACTTCGCGCCATAGCAGTGCGTGCCCGCGGAGCAGGCGACGCCGCATGCCCCGCAGTCGGTCGATTCATAGCGCAGGTCGAGGCACCCGTTGCCGCCGCACGGCGCGCGTCCGGGAGCACACTTTTCGCACCGGGGGGCGGAGGAATGGTCGGTGCACACTTCGTCGGCCGCACAAGCCTGGCCACATCCGCAATCGTCGCGCGTGACCCCGCCGGGTCGACACACCTCGCCGCAGCGCATCGTGCCGCTTTTGCACGAGCACCCTCCCGGGTAGCACTTCTCGAACGGGCCGCACTCATCGTTGCGGGTGCAGGGTTTGAAGCGAGGCGCCGAGGCGCTCGCCGGCGCGGCCCCGCGCCTCGAAGGGCCTGGGGGCCCCCCGTCAGGGCGCGCGAGCGTGACCTCCGGGACCGTCACATCGGACGGTCCTACGTTCCTCACCGTGCTCGCCGGCGCGCTCGGCTCTGCGCTGGGCGCGACGACCGTGGCGTGGGGCGGACCGGAAGCGAAACGGAGCACAGCGAAGTACCCGCCGACCCCCGTGGCGAGCGCCAATGGAAGCCCGAGCGCGAGGGCGCGTCCGACGCCGCGCGGGGCGTCGCTGCGGCCCTTGGGCACATCTCCCGCGGCGAAGGAGCGCAGGAGCCCGACCAGCTCGTGCATGCTCTGCACCCTGCGCTCGCGGTCCTTCACCAAGCAGCGGAGCACGATGGCCTCGAGCGCCGGCGGCACGTGCGGCGCCGGCTGGCGAAGCGAAGGCGGATCGTCGGCGACGATGGCGGCCAAGACCGCGCCGGCGGTGTCGCCGCCGAACGGAACCGTGCCGCTCAGGAGCTCGTACAGAACCACGCCCATGGACCACACGTCGGAGCGCGCGTCGACGCGCTTGGTGGAACGCACCTGCTCTGGCGACATGTAGCTGGGCGAGCCAAAGGTGTCGGAGGTCTCGGTGAGGGTTCCGGCGCCCGCCTCTAGGCTCTTGGCGATGCCGAAGTCCACCACCTTGATGATGCGGCCACAGCGAATGAGGTTGGATGGCTTGAGGTCTCGATGCACGATGCCGAGGGCGTGGGCCTCGGCGACCCCGGCGCAGGCTTGGAGCACCGCATCGACCGCCATCGCCACCGGCAGCGCACCGCCCACCTCGAGCGCGAGCGCCAGGTCCTCCCCCTCCAGATACTCCATGACAAAGTAGGGCGGAACCCCCTCGGCAGCGCCGCTGCTGGTCTCGAAGATGCGCACCACGTTGGGCGAGCGAACCCGCGAGGTGGCGTCGGCCTCGCGCAAGAAGCGCGTAACGTTCACGGCGTCGCTGGCGAGTGCCGGCAGCATGCACTTCACCGCCACGCGGGCTCCGTCGCCGGTGCGCCGCGCCTCGTACACGTAGGCCATGCCGCCTACGCCCACCAGGCGCTCGACGCGAACGACGCCCCCGAGCACCCGCCCCACCTTCAAGGGCGAGGCCGCAAGGGCCCGTGCGCGCGCGATCTCCGCACGTCGGGATCGCTCATGGTCTACCGAGGTGGACACGAGACGTTCACGGTATCACGCGGTGAACGCTGTGCACCCCGAGCCGAGGCGTGACTCAGAACTTGTCGGCGCGGATCGCTTTGTAGCCGGAGCCCTGGAGCGAGCTCACGGTGCGCGCCCCGAACTCCATGTCGAGGGCGGTGCTCGACTGCTCCAGGACGCAGGCCGACGAGTGCGCGCGGTCGTTCCAGCCCAGGAACATGACGATGTGGCCCGCGCCATTGCTGCGGCGGACGAGCGCGTCGCCAGGAACCATGCTGCCATAGGAGGCGAGCTTGCCCGACTCGCCGCCACCACCGATGAAGTCCAGGGTGGTGTAGGAGCGGCCGAGCTCCCAGCACATGGAGACGAAGCCCGAGCAATCTGTGCGGTAGCCCTGGTACGAGCGCGACTGGCTGTACGGGACGTTGGCATCGAACCAAGCGAAGCCCCGCGCAATGGCGGTGCGGCGGCCACCGGAGACGCTGTTCAAGATGGTGCTGCGCGAGAGGTTGCACGCCAGCGTTAGCTCGTCGGCCGACGATCCGGTGTCGCCGTCGTCGCCGGTCGTCGCCGTCTCGTCCTCGCCTTGCGCAGCCGAGGCGCACCCGAGCGGACCGAGCGCGGCGAAGCAAACGAATCCGAGGATGGAGGCGAGGCGAGCGGAGAGGGAGAGTTCGACCATGTCCTTCGCCATCGCACGGAGCGGGCCAACCCATGGAAACCTATGCACGATCCAGTCGGAGCCGCGAAGCCGTAGGTGGAGCGGAATCGCGTCCGCCCAGCATGAAGTTCCACCGCCTGCGTGAACGCGCGATGCGGCCGCGCACCCGCACGTGGTTCCCGGGCGATCCGGGCAGCGCCCCTCTCCTCTAGGCAAAAGCTGCGCGCCTCGAGAAGACCGCGTGCGCGGGCACACCCATTGCACTCGAGGTGGATGCGACTTAGGTTGCCGAGGCTATGGCGGAGGATCTCTACACAACGCTGGGCGTCGCGAAGAGCGCGGATGGCGCTGCGATCAAGAAGGCGTACCGCAAGCTCGCCAAGGATCTGCACCCCGACAAGAACCCCGGGAATGCCAAGGCCGAGGCGCGCTTCAAGGAAGTGAACCACGCCTTCGAGGTCCTCTCGAACCCCGACAAACGAAAGCTCTACGACGAGTTCGGCGAAGAGGGGCTGCGCGACGGCTTCGACGCCGACCGCGTGCGGCAGTACCGGGCCTGGCAAGGTGGTGGTGGCAACGGCGGCGGGCGCGGGCAGCGGGTCAACCTCGAGGACCTCTTCGGTGGCGGTGGTGGTGGCGGTGGTGGCGGCGGTGGCGGCGGGCCCGGCGTCGACAGCGTGTTCGGCGACATCTTCGGCCGTTCCGCGGGCCGGCGCGGGCCTCGCCCGGGTCCCGATCTCGAGACCGAGCTGCGCATCGATTTTGCGGCGGCGGTCCGTGGCACTACCATTGCGCTGCGGCCCAATGGCCAGGCGGTCAGCGTGCGCATTCCGCCGGGCGCCGAGGACGGCAGCCGTCTGCGCCTCACCGGCTACGGCGCGCCGTCGAACAGCGGCGGCCCGGCGGGCGACCTCATCATCCTGGTGCACGTCGACCCCCACGCGTTCTACCGACGCGAAGGCGACGACCTGCGGGTCAACCTCCCGATCAGCGTCACCGAGGCCTTCTTCGGCGCCAAGGTCAAGGTGCCCACCATCGACGCGGCGGTCTCGCTCAAGGTGCCGGAGCGCACCCAGAGCGGCGCGGTGCTTCGGCTTCGCGGAAAGGGCGTGCAGCGCCAAGGCAAAGAGCCGGGCGATCTGTACGTACACTTCGAAGTGAAGGTTCCCAAGGCCGACGACCCCGAGCTCACGGCGCTCATGGAAAAGCTCAAGGCCTTCGAAGAGGCCGACGTGCGCTCCGAGCTCCGGCTCTGAGGCATTCCGCACGCGGCGCGCCGGCAATTTCGTGGGATTTTTTGCGCGACGTTTCCGGCGCGATATTTCCTGTGGGGTCTGGTGTTAGGCTACGTCCATCGTGCGATCTGCGAAGTGGTTGACGGTCTTCATCCTCGCGTGTGGCGGTGGGGCGGCGGCGGGCGGCGGAGGCACCAAGACCCCCGACCCGGCGAGCTCGAGCGGCGGCGCGAGCGCTTCCGGTGGCGTCGCGGCGAGCGGCGACGCGCGTACCCCCACGCAGATCGAGTGCGGCGATTTTCACTCCTGCGCACGGATGGGTGACGGCAGCGTTCGCTGTTGGGGCCGCGACGCCGCGGGCGAGCTGGGCGACGGCGGCGGCGCCGAACAACTGAAGCCGGTGCCGGTGGCCGGCGTGCAAGGCATCACGCAGGTCGGCCTCGGCGCAGGGTTCTCGTGCGCGGTCACCGGCGACAAGCACGTCACCTGCTGGGGCACCGGGCGCATTCTGGGCGACGGAAAGCGCTACGAAAAACTGAAGCCCACGCTCGTTCCCAACGTCGACGACGTGGCAGACATCTCGGTGAGCGGCGTGCTCGTGTGCGCGCGGAGCACCAAGGGCAGCGTCACCTGCTGGGGCACCGAGAAGCCGCTACGGGTCGACGGCGCCAACGCCGCCGAGGTCGTGGTGGCATCGACCCACGTGTGCACGCGCACCGCCGCCGGCGTCGTGTCGTGCACCGGCGACACGCTGTGGGCCAAGGGGGGGCCCGACGGCTTCGCCAGCCCGGGCGTGACCGGCGCCGAGCAGCTGGTGACCGGCGACGCCTTCGCGTGCGCGCTCGGCAAGGGCGGCAAGGTCTCCTGCTGGGGCCGCAACGAGGTGGGCCAGCTGGGCCGCGCGCCCGACATGGACTCCCACGCGACCGCCGCCGACGTGCCCGGCCTCGCGAGCGTCACGAAGCTCTCCGCCGGCGAGACGCAAACGTGCGCCCTCGACGCGGGCGGCTGGGTCACCTGCTGGGGCAACAACTCCGAGGGCGAGCTCGGCATCGGAAGAGCCTCGGGCGACGAGCGGCCCACCAAGCTCTCGGGGCTCTCCAACGTGGCAGAGGTGTGCCTGGCCTCCATCCACGGCTGCGCGCGCACCGCTGCCAACGACGTATACTGCTGGGGAACCAACACCTCGGGTCAGCTGGGCGACGGCACCAAGGAGCCGCGCTACTCCCCAACCCGTGTGGCTTGGTAGCGCCAGGCGGCCTTCGCTGGCTGTGCGCGACCAATCCGCGCTAGGTTGTCGCCCATGCAAGCGAGCTATCCCCCGCAACCGCCGCCCAAGTCCAGCAGTGTACCCTTGTGGCTCATTATCGGTGGGGCGGTGCTGCTCGTGCTCGTCGCCATCGTGGGTGTGCTCGCGGTGTTGGGTATATACGGCACGCGAAAATACATCGCCAACGCCAAGACCGCCGAGGCACGCAACACGCTCGGTATGATCGCGCGCTCCGCAGCGTCTGCGTACGAAGACGAAGATGCGGTCCCCGACGACGTCAAGGTGGCGCATCGCCTGTGCCCCTCGGCCTCGGCACCAGTGCCTGCGTCGAAGGCCATGGTGAGCGGGAAGAAATACCAGTCGAGCCCCAGCGAGTGGACCACCGACGCCGGAAAGAACGCCGGGTTCGCGTGCCTGAAGTTCGAGATGAGCATGCCCCAGTACTTTCAGTACGAGTACGAAGCCACCTCGACGTCGTTCGTCGCTCGCGCCCACGGCGATCTCAACGGCAACGGCATCTACTCCACGTTCGAGCTTCGCGGACAGGTGGTGGACGGCAAGCTGGTGGTCGCGCCCAGCATCAGCGAGATCGACCCCGAGGAGTAGAGTGCTTACTCGAGCGGGTTGCCCGGCGTGGGCTTGGTGAGCGGACGCACCTGCATGCGGCCCTTGGTCCAGCGTTGCGCGTGGTCGCCGACCTCTTCGACGTAGCTCGACGCCGAGGTCTCCGGCTGCTGCGCCGCCGCGGTTGGCTTGCGGATCGTGCAGTCGGTGCGCGAGCCCAGGAGCGCCGCACCCGCGCCCAGGAGCGCGCCACCCCCCAACGCCACCGCGCCCAGCACCCGGAGCCGCTTGCGGCGCACGCCGGTGGGGCAGTCGCCGGTGAGGATGGTGCCGTCGGTGCGGCGGTAAAAGCGAATGCACGCGGGATCGCCCGCGGTACGCGAAGCGAGGAAGGACTCGGCTTCGGCGCGCGCCATGGCCGAGATGTTGAACACCTGCTTGTCGCACGAAAGGCAGAAGCGCTCGCGCTCGTCGCCCACCATCTCGCCCCAGTTCGCGGAGCACGGGCTCGCCACGCCGATGCGCCCGAGAATGCCCGCCCCGTCGCTCTCCGCGAATGCCGAGAGACGCCGCGCGACCTCGTCGGCCTCGCGCTCCAGCTTGGCGGCCTGGTCGTCGAGCGCGGTCTGCGATGCCGACAGATGGGTCCGCGCCGCCGCCAGCTCACGCGCGCGTTCCGAGAGGGCCTCCTTCTCGTTGCGATACGGCATGGCTACTTCCCTTCCTCCGGCGGCGGATTGGGGATGCGATGCTCCTGCACCGTCGGCGTCGGGTCGAACGCGCAGTCGCCCATGCAGGCGCCGCTCCCCTGGGAACCGGCCTGCTCCGTCCACCCGGGCATGGGCGCCGAGCTGGAGGCACGGGGGTTGGGCGTCGACGCTGTCACCGTGACCTTCGCCGAAGGCTGCGCGCCAAGCAGCGCCGCGGCCCCCGCCAACATCGCGCCCCCGCCCAAGGCCACCGCGCCGAGAACGCGCAGCCGCTTACGCCGCACGCCGGTGGGGCAGTCATCGGTGAGGATGGTGCCGTCGGCGCGCCGGAAGAAACGAACGCAGGTCTTGCTTCCCACCCGGGCCGCGAGAAACGCCTCGGCCTCGGCGCGGGCCATGGCCGAGATGTTGAACACCTGCTTGTCGCACGAAAGGCAAAAGCGTTCGCGCTCGTCGCCCACCATGTCGTCCCACTTGGCAGAACAGGGGCTCGCCACGCGCACCCGGTCGAGCAAGCCCGTTGCTGGCTCGGCTTCGAGGTCGGCGATGCGCTGGGCCACCTTGGCGGTCTCGTCCTCCACCTTGCGCTGCTCGTCGGCCAGCGTCTCGCGCGACGAGCGCAGAGCTTCGAGCGACTTCGCGAGCTCCGCGGCGCGGGCCGACAGCGCCTCTTTCTCGTTCCGGTAGGGCATCCGCCTTCGACGGCTGACCCCCCGGAAAGTTTTGGTCGGCGGGGAAACCTACGCGCACCCACATGGACGCGCGTGGCCCCCTCCGTGCTCAGCGCTTCTTTTTGGCCTTGGTGAACTTGCGGCTGGCCTTGGGGAAGCCGCCCTTGGTGCTGGGCTTCTTGCTCTTCGAGCCGCCGCCGCCACCGCTGCTACCCCCGCCGCTGCTGCCGCCGCCGCCGCCGCTGCTTTTGCCCTTGCTGGGCTTGCCACCCTTGCGACTGTCGCCGGCGCTGCCATCGCGCGCGCCGCGGCCCGACTTGCTGTCGCTGCGCGAGGTGGGGCGCCCCTTGTCGCTTCGGCCACCACCGGCCCCGCGGCCGCCCCGCACATCGCTGCGTGCGGGTCGCGCCTCGCCGTCTCCGCCCGCCGAGAGGCGTCGCGCCAGCACCTGACGGCGCTCGAGCGGTGCATCCATGATTTGCACCATCATGGCGTCGCCGATGGCGATGGAGTCGCCCGAGCGAGGCGCAGTGGCCCGAAGGCCGTCGTCGGAGAGCTCGAACGGCTCCTGCCCCATGGCGTCGAAGCGCACCAGAACGTCGACGAACGGCTCGTCGATGGCGACGAAGGCCCCGCTTCCCACCAGCGCGGTGATGAGGCCGGTAAAGGTCTCGCCCAGGTGCTCCTTCATGATCACGCAGCGGTACAGGTCCATGATGTCGCGTTCGACCTCCATGGCCTTGCGCTCGGCTTGCGAAGCAAGCAGCGCCGACTCCCGCAGCTCTTCCAGCGCTTCTTCGCTGGTGCTCGGGCGCTGCCCGAGAACCACCTTGTGCACCGCCCGGTGCACGACCAGGTCGGGGTAGCGGCGAATCGGCGAGGTGAAGTGCAGATACGCGGTGGAGGCCAGACCGAAGTGACCGCGGTTCTCCGCCTCGTAGGTTGCCTGCTTCATGCTGCGCAAAAGCAGCATGTGCAGGACGGTGGCGTTCTCGTGCTCGCCAAAGCGCTTTACCAGCGCCGCGAGCTTGCGCGGCTCCTTGGTGTCTTCGAGGTCGAACTCGACGCCGAGGATCTTGCACATGGCCGCGAGCCGCGCGAGCTTGGTCTCGTCGGGCGGCAAGTGGACGCGGAAGATGCTGGGGATGTTCTTCTCGACCAGCCAGGTGGCCACCACCTCGTTGCCCAGGAGCATGAGCTCCTCGATGAGCTGGTAGGCCTTCTTCATGCCCGGGTCTTGCGAGCGCTTGACCACGTGCACCGGCTCTTTGTCCTCGTTCCAGAGGATCTTGGCCTCGGGGAGGTCGAAGTCGAGGGCGCCGCGCTTCATCCGACGACCGCGCAGCATGCGCGAGAGCTCGTTCGCCACCTTGAGGCCATCGACCATGGCCTCGGCCTTGGGGTCACGCGGCGGCTCTTCGGTGAAGCCGAGCGCCCGCGCCACGCCGCCGTAGGTGAGCTTGGCCTGGCTCTTCATGAAGCCGCGGGTGATGCGGGTCTTCACGATCTCGCCTTGGGCGTTGAGCTCCACCACGACGCACAGGCAGAGGCGGACCACGTCGGGCAGCAGCGAGCAAAGGTTCGAAGAGAGAGCCCGCGGCAGCATGGGAATGGCGCGATCGGGCAGGTACACGCTGCACCCGCGCATCTTCGATTCTTCGTCGATCTTCGAGCCGGGCGTGACGTACGAGCTCACGTCGGCGATGGCAATGTAGGCCAGGTATCCGCCGCCCGGCGTGCGCTCGACCCACACCGCGTCGTCGTGATCGCGCGCGTCTTCGGGGTCGATGGTGGGGAGCGGAATGTGCGTGAGGTCTTCGCGGCCGGCGAGCATCGCCTGCGGCACCTCGAGCCCATAGGCCTCGGCCTCGGCCACCGCTTCGTCGGAGTGAACCTCCTCGAGGCCCGCCACGCCGATGATCTTCTGCACTTCGACCGAGAGCACGCCGGGGCGACCGAGCACCTGGAGGATCTTTCCCTCCGGGTTCTCGTTCTGCAGCTCGGGGTGACGCGTTATCTGTACGATACACACGTCGCCGTCGCTGCCGCTGTTGCCCTCCGGGCCTTCGGCGTCCATCTTGGTGGCGAGGACGATGGGGCCGCGAATGCGCGTGTCGTCCGGTTCGATCCAGGCGCTCTTGCCCCGGCGCCGGAGGATGCCGCTCACGCGAATGCGACCGCGGGCTGCGATGCCGGTGACGATGCCCTCGGCGCCACGCGAATTGCGACCGGTGACCAGAATGCGCACGCGATCGCCGTGCATGGCGCCGCCCAGGCTCTCTTCGGGAATGAACACGTCGTCTTCGCCGAGCACCGCCACGAAGCCGAAGCCGCGGGCGTTGGCAGTGAGGGTGCCTTCGGCTTCGACGCCGCTGCGCTTCTGCATGGGCTTGGCGGGGCCGGCCACCGAGAACTGCGGCATCGGCGCCGCCTCTTCGCGGAAAGGCTCCTTGACCGGCTTCACGCTCTTTGCGCGAGGCGCCGCGGGCTCGGCTTTCTCGGCGCGGTCGACTTTGCTGGGCTTGCCGGCCTTGCGGGCGGCGGTAGGGGTTTCTTCGGCTTCGCGGGCTCCGCCGCGCATGGAGAAGCGATCGCCGGACTTGGCGACGAGAATGCCTTCGAAGGCAAGACTATCGAGGAGCCTGAGGAAACCGGGGCGGAGCAAAGCTTCGACGGCGAACCGTTCCATGAGCTCCTGCGCCGGCACACCACGTGGTTCCGAGGCTACGGCCGCAAGAATCTCCTTGCGGGACGGGTAACGAGACATACGACCTTTTACGCCCAAATGGGCCGCTCTCCCGCACAAAAAAGGAATGCCCCAGCCCTTTCGCCTGTAGAAATGGCGCCTACCATGCCGACGGACGGACCGACCGAGACCGAAGATGCGAAGCCTGCCAAGGGCGCGCCCAGCGACCATGACGGCGACGACGACGCGCCCCCGAGCGCGCCCGCAAAGGCCGCGCAGACGGCCGACGACGCGCTAAAACCCGCGCCGCCCATCCTGCGCACCATCCTGTACGGCGCCCTCTTCGTGGGGCTCGTGGCCTCCGCCCTTCTCGCTGTAGACTACACCCAGGCCACCCCGGTGTTTTGCGACGAGGTGAGCACCGGCTGCGGCGCCGTGCGGCGCTCGAGCTACGCTTCGTTCGGCGGCATTCCCACGCCGTTCATCGGTCTGGGCGGCTTCGCGCTGCTGCTGGTGTTCGCGCTTCGGCGCGGCCCCATGGCCCGCAATGTGTTCGTGGGGCTCGCCACGGTGGGCGTGGCGGCCGGCGCGTTCTTTCTGCTGATGCAGCGGAACATGGGGCAGTTCTGCAAGTTCTGCGTGCTGGTCGACGTCTCGTCGCTCCTCATCGGAGCCATCGCCTATCACCGGTTCATCAAGGGTTGGGACGACCCGGCGCCGGAGCGCGCGCGGATCATCCGCGGCGCAGTGTTGCTGGGCATGGCAGGCCTTCTCATCCCCATCGGCCGCGCGATGCCCAAGTCGATGCCGGCGCCCATCGCCAAGGAGATCGGCGCCACGCCGGCCGGCCAGGTGACGGTGGTCGACTTTGTCGACTTCGAGTGCCCGTTCTGCCGGCAGATGCACGCCCAGCTCAAGCCGCTGCTCGACGAGCACGCCGGCAAGTACAGGCTCGTCCGCAAGCAGGTGCCGCTGGCCCGGCACCCCCACGCGATGCCCGCGGCCAAGGCCGCTATTTGCGCCGAGAACATGGGCAAGGGCGACGTGTACGCCGAGCTGCTCATCGAGATGCCGGAAGACGACATGATCGACTTCGGCCTACAGAAGCTGGCGCGGCAGGTGGGCATCCGCGACGACGCAGCCTTCGCCGCCTGCATGAAGTCCCAGGAGACCGAGGCGCGCATCAAAGCCGACCGGGCCGACTACGACGCCTGCAATGGGCACGGATTGCCGATGATCTACATTGGCCCCGAGCAGCTCTTCGGGCTCATGAAGCCGGAAGAGGTGCGCGCTTCGCTGGGCCGCGCGTTCGACAAGTAGGGTAGCGCGCCGCACCGGTTGACACCTGTGCGCGGCTGAGGGAAAACCAGCGGACCTCGTGCGCTACCTCGCCTTTCTTCTCGTACTTCTGTGCGCATGCCGTGCGGTCGAGCCCTCGAACGCCCCGGAAGAGGTGTGCAAGCGGAGCTGCATCCGCAGCGCCAAGGCCTGCGAAGAAGACCAGTGCGCGCGCGGCTGCACCTTCGTCATCGATCGCGTCATCGAGCGCGAGACCGACCAGGTGGTGGCCTGCGTCGACAAGCGCAGAGCGCGCGGCTGCGGCGACGCGGTGTGGGCCGAGTGCGCAGCCAGCGTGGGCGTTCATGCCGACGGCGGACCACCGGCGCCGCCCCCGCCCGACGAAGACTCGGAGTAGAGTCACCCCATGGCCGTCACCGTCTTCGACGATCGCAAGCGCGAGCACACGTTCTTCGCCGCGCCGAAGCGCATCGTCTCCCTGGTTCCGAGCGACACCTACAACGTGGCAGCGCTGGGCGCCGGCGCCGCGCTCGCCGGCCGCACCGACTACTGCGAGCTGCCGGCCGATCTGGTGAAGGGCATCCCCTCGGTGGGCGGCACCAAGAACCCCCGCGTGGATGACATCATCGCCATGCAGCCAGACCTGGTGCTCGCCAACCAGGAAGAGAACACCCGCGGCGATCTCGAAAAGCTCATCGCCGCCGGGCTCCGCGTGTACCTGTGCTTTCCCAAGCGCGTCGAAGACGGCTTCGCGCACCTGGCGAAGCTCGCCAAGATTCTCCACGCCACCACCAAGCCCGAGGCGCGCGCGCTCTTCAAGGAAGCGTATGCCGCGATGCAGGTTACACCTATCCAGCCGCCGCTCCGCGTCTTCTGCCCCATCTGGATGGACCCGCTGATGACCATCCACGAGAGCACGTTCATCTCCGACATGCTCCTCGCCGCGGGCGGGGTGAACGTGTTCGCCGACCGCGAGCGCCGCTATCCACTGGCGGCCGATCTGGGGCGCCGGGTGGCGCTCACCGGGGAGACCGTCATCGGGCTCGACGTCCGCTATCCGCGCATCACCCTGGACGAGGTGGTGGAGCGCAAGCCCGACGTCATCCTGCTGCCCAACGAGCCGCACCCGTTCACCGAGGCCGACGCCGAGGTCTTCCGCGCCCTCGATACGCCCGCCAAGAACCGCATCGTCTTCACCGACGGCAAGGACCTGTGCTGGTACGGCGCCCGGAGCGCAGCCGGCCTCCCCCGGCTCCGTGCGCTGCTTGGCAGCCTGCGCTAAGGGAGTACCTTGACCGTTTCAGCGCCTCGAGTTGTTCGTGACCGGGCCTAGCGGATGGCTTCGAGCGCGCGGGCAAACGCGCGAATGTTTGCGAAGCGGTGCGAAGGGTCCTTGGCGAGCACCTGCTGCAGGAGCTGCTCGAAGGTGGGCGGAATCGCGGTGCGGGTCACGGTGCTGATGGGCACCGGAGCGACCGTGAGAATGTTCACGAAGATCTGCCCGCCGCTGGCGTCTGCGAAGGGCGGCGAGCCGGCGAGCATCTCGAAGAACACGATGCCCAGCGAGTACAGATCGGAGCGGCCGTCGACCGGTCGCCCGATGGCCTGCTCCGGTGACATGTAGAGTGGCGTCCCCACCGCGGCGCCGGTGCGCGTGACCTTGTGCGACTCGGGCGAGCCGTCCATGGGCTTGACCACGCCGAAGTCGAGCACCACCAGCCGATGGGTGCCGTCGCCGTTCTTGGCGATGAACAGGTTGGCGGGCTTCACGTCGCGATGCACCAGGCCCTTGTCGTGGGCGCTGGCCAGCGCCGCCGCCGCCGCGAGGATCCAGTGCCGCGCCTCGTCGAAGCTCAGGTTGCCACGGGCGATGCGTTGCTCGACGGTCTCACCTTCGAGCAGATCCATGACGATGTAGTGGAGGCCGTTCTCGGTCTGGTCGTAGTCGTGCACCTGGATGATGCCCGGGTGCCCGAGGGAGCTGGCAAGCGTGGCCTCGCGCTCGAAACGCCGATACGCGTCGGGCGTGATGGCCACGTGGGGCAAGAGCACTTTGAGCGCGTAGCGGCGGCCGGTGCGAAGCTGCTTGGCCACGAACACCCGCCCCATGCCGCCTTCGCCGATGAGCCGTTCGAGCTCGTAGCGGCCCCCCAACACCGACCCCACCGGGATGAGATCTTCAGGGCGCTCGTTGGCGCTCGAAGTGCGCGTGGTGTCGGGCGCGATCTCCCTGGCCGCTTCGGCCCAACCGGTCGCATCGCCGGTGGCGTCTGGCGAAGGGGTCACGGTGGGCGCATAGGCGGCGGCGATCTGCGCCGCCGCCTGCACCGGGTTGGGGGTGTAGATGCCGATCTCCGCGGCTCCCTGCGGCAAGGGCCGCACGCCCGAGGCTGCCACCACCTGCGAGGTGTAGAAGACGCCGCGCGTCACCATGTCGAGGAAGAAGCGATTGGCGCTCACCGCGTCGAGCCCCGCGTGCGTGCCGGCTTCGTTGACCGACAGCGTCGGGTTCTGCAAGAACGCCGACGACATCTTCTCGAGCCGCCCGCTGTCTCGATAGCAGCGCACGCCGAGCCAGACGAGCGCCGCACCGAGGGCCGCGGGAAAGGCCAGGAGCACGGCGCCCATGGAGGCCGGGCCCCGCTCCAATCCGAAGGTCTGCGGCGCGACGAAGGCAGCCAGGAAGACCAGCATCAAGAACAGGGGGACCGGAGCGATGAGGCCGCCGAGGATGACCAGCGACCAGGTGAACCACTGCCAGCGACCACGCAGCGCCCGATAGACGTTGAGCACCACCGTGGTCTGACGGGTGATGTTCGCGAGCGGCGCCTGGCTCGCTTCGCCGAGCGAGCGCACGCCGCTGGTGGCGGTGCCGAGCGGGGGCTGCGCGAAGGGAACCATCGCGCCCATCGTACCTCCATGGGCCCCGCTGCGCCTACGGCGCTATTCGACGGTGACGGTCTTCGCCAGATTTCGCGGCTGGTCCACGTCGGTGCCCTTGAGATCGGCCATGTAGTAGGAAAGGAGCTGGAGCGGCACCACCGTGAGCAACGGCAGCACCTCGGGCTCGGCCACCGGCACCCGGAACACGCTCGACGCCACGTGGGCGACGTCATCGTCGCCTTCGCTCGCCACCGCGATGACCTGACCTTCGCGGGCCCTCACCTCTTGCATGTTGGAGAGCGTCTTCTCGTAGTGGTTGTCCTTCGGCGCGATGACCACCACCGGCATTTCCTCGTCGATGAGCGCGATGGGCCCGTGCTTCATCTCGCCGGCGGCGTAGCCTTCGGCGTGGATGTAGCTGATTTCCTTCAGCTTCAGGGCGCCCTCCAGGGCGATGGGAAAGTTCGGGCCGCGGCCGAGGAAGAGCATGTCGCGGGCCCGCAGGTGCGCCTTGGCCACAGCCTTGATGTCGTCGGCGGTGCCCAGAATTTGCCGCATCTGCGCCGGAACGCGACACAGACCGTCGAGGATGCGCCGCCCCGCAGCCTCGGAGAGGGTTCCGCGCTCGCGGCCCAGGTGCACCGCCAGAAGCAGGAGCGCCACCAGCTGGGTGGTGAAGCACTTGGTAGAGGCCACCCCAATCTCGGGGCCGGCATGGGTGTAGAGTGCACCATCTGCGATGCGGGGGATGGCGCTGTCGAGCACGTTGGCCACCGCAAGTACCCGCGCCCCTGCCGCCTTGGCGGTCTTCACCGCCGCGAGCGTGTCGAGGGTCTCGCCGCTCTGGCTCACCGCCACCACCAGGTCGTCGGCCAGGAACACCGGGTCGCGGTAGCGCACCTCGCTACCGATCTCGACGGTGGAGGGTATCCGCGCCAGCTGTTCCACCCAGTACCGACCGGCCATGGCGGCGTGGGCGCTGGTGCCGCACGCCACGAAGTACACGCGGCCGATTTTCTTCGCGGCCTCGGCGGTAACGCCCATTTCCTGGGCCACCACGCGCGCGGTCTCGAAGTCGATGCGCCCGCGCAGGGTGTCTTCGACGGCGCGCGGTTGCTCGAAGATCTCCTTGAGCATGAAGTGCTTGTAGCCGCCCTTCTCGGCCTGGGTGGGCGACCAGTCGATGCGCTTGGTGGCGCGCTCGACCTTGGTGCCGTCGAGCTTCTCGATGTGCGGCCCGTCCTTGCGCAGCAGGGCGATCTCCCCGTCTTCCAGAAAGATGACGTCGCGCACGTGGGCGAGGAGCGCGGGGATGTCGCTGGCGGCGAACGTTTCGCCGTCGCCCTTGCCGATGACCAACGGCGAGTCTTGCTTGGCCACCACGATTTCGTCGGGCCGTTCGCCGCACACCACGGCGATGGCGTAGGCGCCGCGCACCTGGCGCAGCGCAAGGCGCACCGCGGTCAGCAGATCGGCCGCGCCCTCTTTGAGCGCGCCGCTCACCAGATGCGCGACGATCTCGGTGTCGGTGTCGCTGGCGAAGCGAACGCCCTTCGCCTCGAGCGCTCGGCGGAGCTCCACGTGGTTCTCGATGATGCCGTTGTGCACGACGGCGATGCTGCCCGACACGTGCGGGTGGGCGTTGGCCTCGCTGGGCCGTCCGTGGGTCGCCCAGCGTGTGTGGCCGACGCCGGCGCGCCCGGAGAGCGGGGTCTTCTTCAGCGCGGCGTCAAGGTTCGAGAGCTTGCCCACGGCGCGAACGATCTCGATGCCGCGGCCGGTCTGCACCGCCAAGCCGGCAGAGTCGTAGCCGCGGTACTCGAGGCGCCGCAGGCCCTCCACCAAGATCGGCGAGCAGTCCTTCGGGCCAACGTAAGCAACAATTCCACACATACGCGAGATCCTTCGGGAATGACGGGGAGCGAAAGGCGCCGGCCGTACAGTAGCAGGTGCGACACATGGCCGCATCGTTCACGCGGCATGGCCGCGGGTACGCTGCTTCGAGTCCCCGAAGGAGGCAAACCGGCTCGCATTTCTTGCGGGGCCGTTGAAGAATCAGTTCAGTTCACGAGATCGTAGTGGTTGGCGTGGGGCAGGCTGGTCTTGGCAAGGCCACACGACCGCAGCGCGGCGCGGCTCACCGGCGAGCCGTCGGCCACCAGATCGACCGCGCGGCACGCGGTGTGGGGCGACGAGGTGCAGCCGGCGGTGGGCCGCACGCAACCGGCCATGCCGGTGCAGCGGTTGGTGCAGCGGTTCTCGCGGCGAACCCGCTCCTGGTCGGCCGGGCTGCGATAGTAGCTCAGCACGCGCGCGCCTTTGGCCTGCGCGCACTTCACCGCACGGTCGATGGCCTTTCCGGAGCACGGACCGGCGGTCACCAGATCGTCGCTGGTGGACTCGTACGCGTCGTCGCCGTCGTCGGCATCCCCGTCGCTCGCATCGGTGCCCGCGCAGGCGATGGCCGAGGCCACCAGCAGTGCTGCCAAGGCGCCGCGGGTCAGGAGCGTGCGAACGAGCGTGGCGG
Source organism: Polyangiales bacterium (assembly GCA_038210445.1). GTDB lineage: Bacteria > Myxococcota_A > Polyangia > Polyangiales > Polyangiaceae > JABFRG01. The sequence continues at coordinate 66,179 of JBBQWQ010000004.1, read as the reverse complement.
AGGTGGGGCGCATGAGGAGTCTCCTGGGTCGAGGGCCGGCGAAACCGGCGATGAGCTCTTCGTGAGCGAGCGGCGTGCCAGACCGACAAGGTGCGAGAAATGCGCGAGTTGGCGCACAAATGCGACCTCACGGTTTCCTCCATCCGCGCCCAGCGGCATCGTGCACCCGGCCTGTGTCCGGCGGCGCGCGGCGGCAGGGCTCCGCGTGATCCAGGGGTGGTTCGCCGGGGCGCCGTCGATCATGGGGGAAAGCGACGACCGAGCGGTCCCGTTTCCGGAACGCGCGGAAGCCGCGGAGACCATGGGGCTTCGCGCTCTCGGCCATGAGCATTGCGGTGGGAAACTCGCTCATGAGCGGCATGCGCGTCGCATCGTGAACGGCCGCCCACCGTGCTACGCGCCATCACTTCTACCGGCGCGAGGGCGTCGCTACCTCGGCAGCGGCGGACCGGACGCGTGGAGTCAGGGCGCGCAGGAGAGCGGCGGGAGCTCGTTCTGCGCCAGGCCGTCGCCGATCATGCGGGCGTGGGCGAACACCGAACGATAGGCGTCGACCCGGGCCATGATGGAGGCGCTCTTGGTGTTCTCGTCGCCGTCCATGGCGCTGAGGCTCACCACGCCGACGATCTCGCTCGAGCCACGGGCCAGCACCGGACCGCCAGAGTCGCCGGGGCACACCGACGCGAACATCTCGATGGTCTCGGCGGTCATGGCGCGCACCGGGCCGCCGCCACGGGCGATGCGGTGAATGCCCTGCGACGTAGCGCATCGACCGAATCCCACCGGGTCGAGCGGCTCACCGATGCGCGGGGGGGCGCCGATGCGAGCCTTCATGGTGGGGACGCCCACCAGCTTGCGCTCGAGGACCAACACTGCAATGTCGCCGTCGCCGCCTTGCTCGCCGCAGGGCGGAGCGACGATGGCGCGGGCCTTGAGCCTACCCCAGGCGATGTAGTCGCCGCCCAGCTCGACCTCGATGGAGGCCGCGGCCCGATGGGTCTTCAGAAACTCGCCCTTGGGCCCGCGCTCCACCACGCAGTGGTGCGCGGTGAGCACCAGATCCTCGTCGATGAGCGTGCCGGTGCAGGTCTGGTTGCCGGAGACCAGGCGCACGACGGCGTCGTCTTGGGTGGCGATGGCGAGCGGCGGCGAGAAGCGCAGGCTCGCGGGCAGCTCGCGGGCCTCGGGGTCGGCGTTGCCGGCGGCGGCGGGTCGCACCGAAGGGCTCTTGGCGCTCTTTTGCACCAGGGAGCAGCCGGCGGAACCCATGGCCAGGCCGGTGAGCGCCATCGCCAGCGGGAGCATGGAAGGGCGCTTGGACTCGGGCCTTTGCGCGTCGCTCATGGAACGAGCCGCGCCTCGCGCGTCACATGTTGGTAGGCGAGCGAAGAGGCCTCCGGATGGGCGTTCGGATCTTCGATGCCCATGTCGACCAGCTCCTGAAGAATGACCGCGCGCCGGGTCGCCGAGGCGAGCAACCAGCCGGAGCAGGTGCGGGTGGCGGCGTCGCTCCCGGCGTTGCAGGCCGCGAGCACCTTGCGCTCGGAGGCGAGGGCCTCGCTGGCGCGGCCTTGATCGAGCAGCGCCCGCGCATACATGTGAACCGTTTCTGGTTGCGCGCGGACGGCTTCGGGGGCGCGTTCGAGGGTGGCCACTGCCATACCCGAGGCGCGCGCGTCGAGGTAGGCCTGGGACAGCGCACGAATGCGTGCGGGGTCACCCGGCGTCTTCACCAGATCGCCCTCCAGGCTGCGCACTGCGTCCGATGGACCACCGGCGAGCACGGGTTTTTCTCGCTGGGTGCCGCTGGCCAACCAGAAGAGTCCCAAGGCGAGGAGTATCCCGATGTTCCAGAGGCGGAGGCTCATGCCACTCCCGAGCATAGGGGCCAATTGGCCGCGACGCACGAACCTCGTGGGGCAAGCCCCACGGCCGATGGATGCGCCAGAATGAATCCCAGACAGCACGACCCGAGCGAAGTTCCGGGCCGCCTTCGATTTCGAAGACCGCACCGCAACTGCCGGAAGATAGCTGGGAAAGGATTCTTCCCGCCGATGGAGCGCAGCGTTCGACCCCAGCGACCCGAGAAGATTGGGCGGCGTGTTCGAAAAAGTGGGAGAAGCTCGTACCCATGACCTTTCACGGCATCTGGGGGCTCCCCTTCGTGGACCTGGAGGGCTCGGTGGACGCCACCGCGCTTTCGGCGGTGCACGCGGAGATTCCCCGCGGACTCCTCGAGGTTGCCGCGCGCTACACGGGCGGCAGCTTGAAGTGGATGGGGGTGTGCGCGCCCTGGGTCGTCGGCGACGGCTTCAAGGACGTGAACTTCGTGCTCGAGGCGATGAGCGACGAGGACTTCGCCACGTTCTGTGCGCTCGGGGACCGGAAGCTCGATCCGCGGAAGACGCCGCGCACCTTCGGCGACGAGACCGAGCGGCCGCTGTCGCGCAAGCAAGAGCGCTGGCTCGAGATGGCCCACGGCGTCTACTTCCCGTGGAAGACTTGCTACCACTTCTTGGAGAACGATAGCTGGGACGACAAGCACTCCGGCGCGGGCAAGACCTTCGCGCCCGAGGCCGAGGCCGCGTTCCCGACGACCCTGACGTTCTTACGATCGCTCCCCTTCCGCGAGATCGGTCGCGCGGTCCTGTTCGGCGTTCACAGCAACGACCACGCGCCGTTCCACCGCGACAGCGAGCCGGGCAGCACCCTCTCGGTGCCGCAGTCCATCAGCATTTACCCCGACGCACGCAAGAAGCTGACGCTGGCGAGCGAAGACGGCACCACGCGGCTTGCCATCGATGCCCGGCTCTTCTGGTTCAACGACATGGACTACCACGGCGTCGACGCGGCCCCGGAATTCCGCTGGTCCATTCGCGTAGACGGCGTCTTCGAGCCGGCATGGCTCCGAGAGCTCGAGCGCCGCGTGCGAACACGGCGCTGACCCGCGCAGCGCCACGCTTGTCGCGCCGTGCCAGGGTGATAGGTACGGTGGGTGCGGTCTTCACGCGAATCGATGCAGCCTCTGGTGTTGGCCGCCGTTGCGGTGGGCACGCTGTGCGCCGTCGCCTACGCGGCGTTTCGCCATCGCACGCCCCGCGACTCGATCGCTGCGCGCGACGCCTCGCTGCCCGCGCCGCGCAATGCTGCAGAGTGCACGCGCCTCGCCTTGCAGTATGCACAGATCGTGGAGGCTCGCCGCGCCTGCACGGTCGATAGTGACTGCCTGGTCGAGGCGCGCACCAATCTGTTCGCGAGCCTCGACGGCTGCTATCGCATCTCGAGTCGCCAGGCCTCGATGGAGGCCGCGGACCGCCTCGCCGATGCCTGGCTCGCCGGGAGCTGCATCGACGATCTGCCCGCGTGCGAGCCGGCCCCGGTCGCCACCTGCCGCAAGGGAACGTGCGCCGAGCGGCCTCCCGCCGGCATTCCCGAGGACTGGCGACGAGAGCGCGTGCCGGGTGCCATCACGATGTTCCTGCCGCCCGATCTGCACCGTGTTCCGGCGCAGGGCGAGGACTCCTTCGTGTTGCGCTACGAGGGCAAGGGACGAAGGCTGGCCCTCGAGATCGGCGAGTACGCGCCCGATCCGTCGCCCCAAGCGCACACCGAGAGCGCACCGTGGGATGCGCTCCTGTCGTCGGAGTCGGTCGACGTTTCCGGGCGCACCGCGGTGCTCTATCGGTACCGCCTGGGCGAGCGCGTGGACCAACCGCGCTGGACCGCCGAGGTCCGCATTGCCGGCATCGCGAGCCCCTGGAGCTTGCTGGGTGGCGCTGCAGGCTCGAAGCTGTACTTCGGCCTCGACTGCGACACTAGCGCCGCCTGCGACGTGGCGCCGCTCATCCTGCGCACCATGACGCCGCTGACCGAAACCATCGCGCGCTGACGGTGCTCAGTCGCCCACCAGCAGCGGAACGCTGAGCGCGTGCTCGTCGGTCATGCCGCGGTGCATGCGGGCGTACAGACCAGAGGCTCGGCCGCCGCACAAGAACACACCGAAGTTGGTGGTGAGCCCCTCTGCGTCGAGCTTGGGCTCGAAGTACCGCTGCGCTACCCATCGGCCCTTGCGCGCATGATCGAGAGAGGCGCGAAAGAGCTCGGCCGAGACGTGCCGCCCGATGATGACTTCGTCGCCTTCGGCGCCGTAGTCGGATTTGAGCACCCAGCTCTCGCGCTCCCGCAACAGCTCCTCGGCCGAGCGGCGCTCCAGGCGGAACGTGGGGGGAACGAGGCGGCGAACGATGTCCTGGGTGCGCGGCGAAAACCGGTGAATCTGCTCCCAGAAGAAGGCCATGGCGCGCTTGTTCTGGGGCACCACTGCGCCGAACGGGTTGACCACCGCCACCGTACGAAGGGTCTCGGCCTCGGCCAGCAGGGTAAGCTCCTCTTCCAGCGCTTGGGTGTCCTCCAGCTCCTCGTCGTCGAAGGCGCCCTGTCGCTCGCCCCACCAGTCGGTCTTGTAGTGGCGGAGCACCACCGGCACGCGCTGCCCGAAAAGCTCCACGGTGCCGTGCGGCCCCGGGCGCAGGTTGAACGGCGAGCCCAAGATAACCGTGTATCCTGCACCTTCTAACCAGCTGCGGTAAAGGCGCACCACCGAGAGATCTTCCACGAACTCGGTGGGGTACACCAAGCCCACGGTCCGGGGATAGGGCGCATCGAGGAGCGCGCTCGCCATGCCCTCGACCACCGCCAAAAAGGCTGCGCGCAGGTGGACGTTGGGGTCGCGAAGGCGCTCGGCGTCCGCTGCGGGCAGCGCAGCATGGGCCAAGGCGCCGGTGACGCAGGCCTCGGCCTCGCCGGTTGGTGTGTCGCTGTTGAGCTCGGTGGTGACAATGCCCTCGGCGGTGAAGAAGAGATCGGCGCGCGCGATGCCGTGCCACAGGTGCGTGCCCATGTGGAACATGCGCCTTTGCCACGGCGTAAGGCCGAAGAACCCCTCCAGCACCGGATCGCCCGCGTCGGCCACCCGCAAGACCAGCTCATTGTAGGCATAGGCCAGGTCTTCGGCGGCCCGCGAAAGGTCGGCGGCCTCACGGCGGGAAATCACCAGCGGCGCTTCGCGAAAGCGCGGCTGCCCATCGAGCCACGGGTCGGTGAGGACGCCGCTGGCGGCGATGCGTGCGGCGTAGTCTTCGTAGCTCATGCAGCGTGCACAGCCAGGAGCGCCGCCCCCACGTAGCTGGCCGCCTCCAGCGCCGCGACGCCGACGTTGCGATCGCCCGCCACCGCCTCGTCGATGGGGCCGCCGCGAAAGCGCGGGACGCGCCCCAGAAGGAGACCGCCCACCAGCAGCTGCCGCACCGGCCACACCAGGAGCGCGAAACCGAGCGCCCGCCCGTAGCCGAAGAGCGATGCGCCCCACGACTCGAAGTCGCCCTCGAGCGCGAAGGCCACGAGAATGGCCATGGCCAGGTTGAGGCCGACGTAGCTCAGCGCGGCGGCAACGTTGCCACTCTCGATCTGGCTCGCGTCGTCGTACACCGTGACCGCGCGAAAGATGATGACGCCCAGGTGCAGCGTCACCAGGGCGAGCACGAAGAACCCCACCGAGAGACCGAGGCCACGCGCGTCGTAGCCCGCAAAGGCATGCCCGGTGACCCAGCCGGTGGCCACGAACGAGGCGCCGGCCACCGTGGCCGCCGCGATGTTGCCCCGCGAGAGCTCGCGACCCAGGCTCCGCCGCAAGAGCGTCCGCAGACCGAGCTCGCCGGCCACCAGATAGGCCACGAACGCGGAGACGCCAAAGAGCGTGGTCCAGAGGACGCTGGGACCGTCGGGTCGCACGCACTCCGAGGCGATCTGCGCGGCGATGGGAAAGCAACCAAGCACCCGCCCGCCGTGCACCAGCGCGTCGCTCGCCGAGGGCGCGGAAGGGAGCGCCGCGGCGGCTCCTTGCCCTTCGGGCGGCGCCGCAGCTTCGTCGCGCGCCACTGTTCGGCGCAAGAGCGCAAGCGCCAGGAGCATCGAGAGGGCGACCACGGCGGCGATGGCGAGTTGCATCGCCGACCACGGTACTGTCTTCCGGGCGCGCTCCACAAGTCGCGCCGTCCCGGCGAACAGGCCGCCGTTCCCTGGACGTCGCGCGGTCCACGTTTGCGGCAGTGAAAGCGCCTGATTTCGCGGTCCACGACCCGGCATGCACCCTGCACGCGACGGCGCATGCGAACCTTCTCTCTCTTGTGCTTTGCTTCTGTTGCCACCATGACCAGCGCCGCCGCGTGCGGTGGAGGTGACTCCGGGGACGACCTCGCAATCAACGCTGCGAGCCTCGACGCCGCCGGCGGCAACGATGGCCGCAGCCCCGAGACCCAGAGCCTCGCGCAGGCGCTCACCGCCCAAGGCTTCATGGTCCAAAACGGCGCCTTCGCGTTCATCGACATGAGCACCTGCTGCGCGACCTCGTGCTCCGGCAACAACCCTTCGAGCCCCTACGGCGCATTCTACGTGCCGCCCGCCCCGGGCCAAACGGTGCCCAACTCGAATCCGCGGCCCGACGGCACGTCGAGCGCGGTGCACCTGCGCGCCGACGAGGCGCTGGTGTTCGTGGGCAACACGCCGCCTGAGGCCAATTACTTCGGCTTCACGCCGTATCTCTTCGACCGGCCCGACGCGCGCGGCAATCGCAAGCCCATCTTCGCCAGCCTCTCCGAGACCCTCAATCAACGGGTCATTGGCACCGACACGGGCGCGCCGTTCGAGCAGCGCACCGCCATCGTGGCCGCCGCCGACGCGACCACCGTGGCGCGGGCTCGCGCAGCCCTGGTAGCGAGCGGCGTGCCAGACCACGCCATCAACGTCATCACGTTCGACCCCGCGCTGGGCCACTTCGGCCTCGACGAAGCGTCCGACACCTTCGGCATCCTCTTCCGCATGGCGGTGGTGAAAGACGCTGCCAAGCGCGACGCATACCTCGCGAATCCCGGCGGCACGCTCTTCCGCATCACGCCGAGCGCGGCCGACGCGGGCCCGGGAACGCCGCTTCCAAGCCCGGCGGCGCGCACCAAGGCCACCTCGCCCACCGAGCAAGCCACCCGCCCCGCGGTCGACCGCCTTGCCGACGCCATCAAGCGTACCCATCTCGCCTCGGCTTCGCAGGCGGTGCGGGTGGACGAAGGCACCCCCGACCCCGTCTCGTGCATCCAGAACCTCACCACCTGCGCCGGCGACAACCGCGACACGAACTACCCGGGCACGCCGCCGCGCGTCCTTTTTGCGGGCGATGACGACTTCTACGTGGTCTTCGGCGTCGACCACCAGGTGAGCGGCAAGACCAGCTACGCCAACGCCAGCGTGTACGCGCTCGAGAAGCTAGTGGGCCTGGTGAGCGTCGCCAGCGACAAGTACCCCGCCAGCGCGGCTCGGTACCTTCCGGGCGACCCCGACGCGAGCAAGCTCTACGCCTGGAAGTTCGCACGCCACTGCGATGGCGAGCCCTTCTGCACGGTGGTTCCCAAGGGCGCCTGCCCGACCGGAATCGAGAACGGCGCCCTCGGCAACATTACCTTCCGCACCTACCTCGAGCCCAGCTCCAAGACGGCGCCGCTGACCTCGACGTTGGTGCGCGATCGCGTGCTGTACTTCAAGAAGCGCTGAGTCAGTTTGGCCCCGGGGGCTGGCAGGTGCCGCCGGTGCAGCGGAGCGAGTTGCAGCAGTCGGCGTTCACCTTGCAAGTGTCGCCGACCTGCGCGCACTCGTTGGCCTTCGGCTCCTGGCAGGTCATCTTGCCTGCCGCGTCTTTCCGGCAGAAGCGCCCGTCGCAGCACTCGTAGCCGCTCTCGCAGGTCTCGCCGCCCTGCTTGCACGGCGGCACGGCGAACTGCGGCCTTTCGTTGGTGCTGTCGAGCTCCTGGCCTTCCACGTAGAAGGCCGGGTGGCTCGGATCTTTTCCGGCGGTGGGGTTGGCGTCGATGGCTGCGATCCACAGCTGGCGGTTGGTGCCCGTGAAATGGTGACCCCAGCTCCGCTGCGAGTAGAAGGCGAGCCAGAAGTAGCCGCCAGCCGCCACCGGGTGGAAGCTCGGGCCCCAGCTCTTGTTGGTGGCGGTGAGGGCGCCGAGCCCGTTGGCCTGGTCGAGGCGAATCTGCGTGCCGCCGGTGAGGTCGGTGATCCACAGCTCGCCCAGCGAGTCGGCGTCGCTGCCGCGCGATTTGTTGGCGCGCATGAAGCCCACCCACTTGGAGTCGGCGGTGAAGGTCGGGTAGGTCGCCACCGGATAGGTGGCGTTGGCGCCCACGATTTGCCGGAAGGTCGAGAACGAGGGCGTCGCGGCGAGCGTGACGTCCACCAGCGCAAGCGTGGCTGCGGAGTAGTTGAGCCCGTCGCCGCCGTTGCGCATGCCGAGCGCTATCATCTTGCCGTCGGGCGACCAGACCGGGTGGCTGGGTGCGCCCATACCCGCGGGGGGGATGAGCTCGGCGAGGGTGGCGTCGCTGTTGTAGGTGCTCAGGTACAGCTTGCCGTCGGTGCCGAAGCCATTCGCGGTCCAGTGGCGCCAGAGCACGAAGTCGCCATTGGGCGAGATGGCCTGAAAGCCCGAGGCCTGGGTGCTCTGGTACAGGCGAACGCCGGTGCGCGCGTCCCACACGCCCCAGGGGCTCGCGCCGCCGTTGATGCTGGCCACGATGCGCTCGCCGTTCTTGGAGACGCTGTGGCAAGCGATGCACGCCTCGCCTTGCTTCTGGATGAACGACTGCGCGGTCTTTCCGGGCTCGATGCGCCGCACGAAGGCATCGGTGTTGGATAGGCGTGTATAGTACACGGTTGCCTTGAGGTTGGCCCCGGCCACCGTCCACGTTTGCTGCACCGCTTTGTAGGCCTTGGTGCCGTCGTGCCGCTGCAGGTCGACCGTGATGGCGCCGGAGGTGGAGTCGGCCAGGCGCGCCCAGACGTCGGCCGGCGCGGTGGGGAAGGCCAGCTCGCCGTTGGCGCCGGTGCTGGTGGTGTAGGCGGTGAGCTCGAAGGTCGCGCTCTTGGCCACCAGCCGGTACACGTTGTTGCCGGCAACGCCGTTCCACTGCACCAGCGGCCCGGGGATGCCGCGGGGGAACACGGTCTTGTCGTAGGGGTAAAGGACCTTCATCGCAGCTTCGGCGTCGGTGGCGCCGTTCATGGCGGTGATGATGCCGGCGGCGGGCGCGGTGCCCACGGTGGCGTGCAGGCGAAAGGTGGCCGACGTGGTAGCGGTGACGCCGCCCGCTTTGGCGGTGACGGTGCCCTTGGCCCCGATGAAGCCGGTGGGCACCAGGCTCTTGCCGGTAAAGCCCGCGGCGTCGATGCGATCGAACGAGAGCGTGGCCGCGCCCACTTCTTCTTCGGCCGAGGTGGCGGTGCGCTTGCCGAAGACCTTGTAGTCCTTGGCGGGCGTCGTCTGCCCCAGGTCGACCTCGACCACGGCGTCGGCGGGGTCGATGCGCAGCGACGCGAACTGGATGTTGTTGGGTCCGCCGTCGGTGTCGCCGATGGGAAACCCGCTGGAGCCGCTGCTGGCTCCGGAGCTGCCGGACGAGGAACCGTTGAACACGGAGTTTTCGTCGCCGCCGCAACCGGCAGGGAAGAGCGCGGCGGCAGCAGCGGCGGACACGACGAAGAGAATGGTGGCTGTACGTTTCATGATCTGAAACCCCTCGGCGATCGGTTCCGTTCGGTGCCCGGTTGCGTGTACGACACACGCAATCGGTGCTCCACGATCGGAGCTGTCGAATTGAAAGTATCGCATCGGTTTGCAGCGTCAGGGCAACTTTCCGCCGTCACCACATGTGGGAACGGCGCCTCCAATGTGGTGGTCCCGGTTGCGAATCCCGAGCGGACTCGGCATTCTGCGCAGGTGGCCCTCCTCGGCGTGCTCGGCCGCCCCTACCTCGACCTCACAAAGGTGCTCGACCTCGGCGCGCTGGGCGCGGTGCACGAGGAAATTTGCCTGGCCTTCGCTCAGCTACCCACCAGCTATACAGGCGGAAGTCACCGCTCCATGGGCATCGTGCCGGCGGGACGTGCGAGCGAAGTCGGGCAAGACTACGGCGAGGTGATCGGCACCCTCGACGACGCGGCCTTCGCACGACTGTCCTCGCTGGCCGACGAACCCGAGGCGTTCGCCCGCGCGGCGCGCAAGCGAGGGGGCTTCGGCGAGGAACGCGCCCACCCCCTGTCGCGCGCCCAGATGCTATGGCTGGAGGCGCGACATTCCGTGTACTTTCCCTGGAAATCCTACCTAGAGCTGATGCCGGTGGAGCGCTGGGAAGACAAAGACGAGCTGGGCAAGCCCTGGAGCCGTGAGGCGCTGACGTTCTTGCCCCAGACGGTGGCCTTCTTGCGCGCGCTGCCCCTCGATGGCATTGGACGCGCCAACATCATGGGGCTCAAGTCGTTCGACCACGGTACGATGCACCACGATGGCCCCCGCGATGGAAGCGCGCCGCCGGCGGAGTTCATGATGTTCTGCCCGGCCGGCAACAAGGAGCTCGTGCTGTACGACGAAGTGAGCGACGAAGAGACGGTGGTGCGCGGGCGCGCATTCTGGTTCAACGACGCAGACTTTCACGGCGTGCGCGCTGCGCCTCATTTTCGCTACTCGCTCCGGGTCGACGGCCCATTCCGCGCAGACTTTCGCCGGGCGCTCGAGCGATCGGAGGCGCCATGAGCGACTTTCGGCGTCTCGCCTTTCTCGACGAGCCACCCATCGTCGGCGCGCAGTGGTGGCAAGACTCCATCTCGGCGGCGGTGTCGCGCCGCTCCACCCTCACCGCACTGGCCATCGGCGGCGGCCTCGCGGCGGTCACCGTGGCTTTCGGCGTGGCCACCCACGCGTGCAGCGGGCGCACGGGCAGCGGCGCATCGGGCGCGGGCGACGACGATGACGACGAGGAGCTGCGCTCCGCCATCGCCATGCAGCAGCGCTTCGGCTGGAGCTTCGGCGCCAACGGCGTGGCGCTGCCTTCTTCCATCGCCCTGCGCGAGACCGACCCCGCACGCATCGACGACAATCGCCGCACGCTGGGTAGCGATCTGTCGCTCTGGCCACCGGAGCCGGCGCTCCGCCCGTTCTACTCCGCTGCCCTCCTCGAGGTCGTCACTGCCAAGCCGCTGGAGAAGCCCTCCGCCGATCCGGCCCCCATGCAGCCCTACCCCGACGCCTACGCAGCGACGTCGCCCACTGCGCTCTCCGAGGCGTTCCGCTTCGGCGCTGCGGTGGCGCGCTTGCTGCGCGAGACCGGCGCTTCGGAGAGCGCGCTGGTGGTCGACCTGCCCGGCCCCGACTCCATGGCCTTCGCCGCCGGCGCCGCCGAGGTCTTCTCGCCGGTGCTCATGATGCCCAACTGGCCGCACCCGCTGGGCACCGTGGCAAGCCATCACACGCTCTCGGCGCTGGTGCTCTTTCATCCGCTCTTGAAGGAGCGCGAGGCGGCTCGAAAGTCGCCGGCGCCCCCGCTCTTCGTCCTCGACAGCCAGCGCCTGCGGCCGCTGGTAGATGCCGCTCTCGACTTCGACAACCGATACGTCGCCATGCTGCCCTCGCCCGAGCAGCTGGCCAAGGCCGGGGTGAAGCGCGTCTATTACGTGCGTGATACACGCACGATGAACGACGACGTAGCGGCGCGTCTCCTCGAGTACGCGCTTGATCCGTCGCTCACCTTGCGCATGCTCCTTGCGAGCGAGCTCACGCCGGCGGCGCCCAAGCCCGACCCACACGTGGCGGTGGGAACGCCCCTGCCCCCGCGCTATGCCAGCATCGACATGGCCCCGCCACTGGCCTTCGGGGGCGCTGCCAACGACGTGCCACTTTTTCGGTCCACCTATCTCGGCGCCGCCGGAGCGCGCCATGGCGACGCCTACAGCTGGGACCCGCAGACGATACCCCCGCCTCCGCCCCCCAGCCCCACCATCGGCGCCATCCCGGTGGTGCTGGCCGGTGGGCTCATCGTCGGTGCTGCGCTGGCCAAGCGCCGCGGGAGCTGGTCGCGCGCTGCCTACGGAAGCTCGGGCGGATGAGGACGCTCTTCGCCATGGAGCTCTCGCTCGAGCTCCACCCGGGCAGCGATCGCGTCCTCGAAGGTCTCACCGGCTTCGCGCGCGCCATGCCCCAGGGTGGCAGTCGCAGCGAAAAGGCCGACTTCTACCGGGGCCTGGCGCGCTACCTCATCGACCGCGCTGCGCTCTTTCGTCGCGGCATCTGGGACTACTCCGACGACGCTGCCGAGGCGCGCACCATGTTCGACGACTACGGCTCGGTGCTGCGGACGAAGAAGGGCGCGCGCGCCATCCCCTCGCAGACCAGCGGCCAGGGCCCCATGCGCTCGGCCGGCGGTCCCTTCTACGCCAACGTGACCTTCGCCTGGTTGGTCCAGGGCGGCACCGGCGGCGCCGAGGTCCTCGCGCGCGCATGTAGCGGCGCCCAGGGCGCGCTCTGGCACCGGCGAACCTTCCTGCGTCTCCTTCAAGCGGTGCCCATGGTCGCGCCGTCGTGCATCGAATCCGACGTGTTCTACGTGATCCCCAGCGACAGCGCCTACGCCCTCACCGCGGCCGATCTCGCGGAACCGCTGTTCAACTACCTGCGCGTCATCGACGGCTAGAACCACACTTCCCAGTACCCCGCTGGCCTTCGGAGCGCGTGGGCCGTGATGGAGATGCGCGGGGAGGCGCCGGCGAAGGGTTCAATTTGGTGCAGCCGCTGGCTCTCGAAAACGATGGCGTCGCCGGCGGCGTAGTCGAGCGGCTCGAAGAGCGCCTTGCACTCCGCCGCCGCGGCGCGAAGGCTCCCGGAAAAGCGGCCCGGGAACATGCGGAGCCGGCCGCCCACCTCTGCCGGCTGGAGCATGATCACCAGGCTCAGCGCGGGGCTGCTGCGCTCCGCGTCGTCGCGCAGGCCCTCGAGGTCGAAGTGCACGCTTCCGCCCTTCTTGGCGACCTCGCAGCCCGGCAGGAACACGTGCACGCCCGGCCCGCAAAAAGCGGGTCGCGGGAGCGCCGGCTCGGAGACGAAGGCCGCCAGGAGCGCGCGCACGCCGGCTTGCATGCCCGGCAGCGCGGCCTCTACGCGAGCGTCGGCCTGGGGCGCGTTTTTGAAGTAGTGACGCTCGCGGCCGGTCTCGAGATGCGTGTAAAATGCACGCCCTAGAGAGAACTGCGCTCCCCCGAAGTCTTCCGTCCATCGCTCGCGCGCCGCCATCACCTGCTGGGCCATGGCCTGCGCCGCCCCTCGCTCCAGGAGCTCCGGGAGGTGCAGTGCGCGCGCCTCCCGCAGGACGTGCCAGCTCTCCGCCGGCAAGAGCGCGCGGGCCGACCACGACTTCATGCAGCGCTCAGAAGGCGCGAGCCAGCTCGGCGAGCAGGTGGTCGGCCACCGCGCGGGTGCCGAGATCGCCGCCCACGTCGCGGGTGCACTTTTTTTCTGCGATGGCGCGCGCGCAGACCGCCTCGATGCGCGCTTCTTCGCCGGCGAAGCCCAGGTGCGAGAGCATCATGCCCACGGTGAGGAAGGTGGCCATGGGGTTCGCCAGATCCTTGCCGGCGAGCGGCGGCGCCGAGCCGTGCACTGGCTCGAACATGGCCACGCGCCCGGGGTCGGCAGCGTGCACGTTGGCGCTGCCGGCCATGCCCAGGCCGCCTTGGAGCGCGGCGCCGAGGTCGGTGACGATGTCGCCGAATAAGTTGCAGGTTACAACCACCTCGAAGGGCGAAGGGTCTTGCACCAGGTACAAGCAGAGCGCGTCGACGTACACGTGCTTCGGCTCGATGCCCGGGTACTCCTTGGCCACCTCGAAGAAGCAGCGGTACCAGAGCTCGTGGGCGTGCTTCATGGCGTTGGACTTGTCGGCCATATGCACGGTCTTCTTGCCGTGGGCCTTGGCGTACTCGAAGCCGGCGCGAATGAGCCGCTCCACACCCTTGCGGGTATTCAGGTCCTCGTTGATGGCGATCTCGTCGGGGGTTCCGCGCTTGAACTGGCCGCCCATGCCCACGTAGATGCCCTCGGTGTTCTCCCGAAACACCACCAGATCGACGTCCTTGGCGGTGCGGCCCTTGAGCGGCACCAGGCGATCGTCGAGGGCCTTCACCGGCCGCACGTTGGCGTATAGATCGAGGCCGAAGCGGAGGCCGAAGAGAATGTCGCGGGCGTGCTCCAGGCCGGGCACCCGCGGATCGCCCAGGGCGCCCAGCAGCACCGCGCTCGCCTCGCTGCGAATGCGCTCGGCGGTCTCCTTGGGAAACGTGGTGCCGTCCTTCAGGTAGCGATCCGCGCCCAGGTCGAGCTCCCACAGATCGAGCGGCATGCCCCGCTTGTCGCGATAGAGCTCGAGCAGGCGCTTGCCCTCCGCAAGAACGTCTTTGCCGATACCGTCGCCGGGGAGCAGCGCGATGAGCTTCTTCTGGGGGGCCGTCATGGGGCGGAGAGTGTACCACCCGATGCCGCAGGGTTCTCAAGGAGAAGCGCGAACGCGGCGCGTCAGTCGCAGGGCCCGCCCAGCGTCATGATCTCGCAGCCGGTCTCGGTCACCGCCACGGTGTGCTCGAACTGCGCCGAGAGAGCGCCGTCGGCGGTCACCACCGTCCAGCCGTCGCCCAGCGTGCGAATGTCGGCGCGCCCGAGGTTCACCATGGGCTCGATGGTGATGACCATGCCGACCCGGAGGCGCGCTCCCTGGCCCGCCGGCCCCACGTGGGGCACGTGCGGGTCCTCGTGCATCTTGCGGCCGATGCCGTGGCCCCCGTAGTCGCGCACCACACTGCATCCCTTGGACTTGGCGAAGGCTTCGATGGCCGCGCCCACGTCACCCAGTCGCGCGCCGGCGCGCACCGCCGCGATGCCCGCGTCACGACTCGCCCGCGCCACGTCGACCACGTGCTGCGCCTTCAGCGAAGCCTTGCCCACCACGAACGTGGCCGAGGTGTCGCCGTGAAAGCCGTCGATCTCGGTGGTCACGTCGACGTTCACGATGTCACCCTCTCGGAGGCGCACCTTCTTGCTGGGAATGCCGTGACACACCACCTCGTTGCGGCTGGTGCACACGGTGGCAGGAAACCCATGGTAGCCGAGCTGGCTGGGCTTGCCGCCGCGGGCCTTGGTGTCTTCGCGGACCCAGGCGTCGATGTCGGCGGTGGTGATGCCGGCGGCGATGCGCTCGCCCACGAGCCGCAGCGTCGAGGCCGCGACCTTGCCCGCTACGCGAAGCCGCGCGATCTCCGAGGGGCGGTAAATCTCCATGGTTTCTTCATGCCCGAACGGCGCGGGGCGGTCCAATACCCTTTGGATCTGGGTGGTCGTGGTACGATGGGAGGGTGAGCCTGACGCAGATCCAATACTTCGTGGCGGTGGCCGAAGAAGAGAACGTTACCCGGGCAGCTCGGCGCCTGCACGTTTCGCAGCCGCCGCTGAGCCGGCAGCTCCTCAAGCTCGAAGGCGAGCTGGGCGCACCGCTGTTCGATCGCGCAGCAGCAGGCGACAAACGCATGCAGCTCTCGCCCGAGGGCCGGGCATTTTTGCAGCATGCGCGGCGCATCTTGGCCGAGGTCGAAGCGGCCGCGCAATCGGTGAAGGCTTCAGGAGCCCCGCGCGAAACATGACCAGCACGCCACTCGCAAAAACACCCGAGGGGTTGATGCCCGGAACCTCTGGCGCCGAGGAGGCCCTGTTCGAGGGGAGCCCGGCGGCCATCGGAAGCCTGGGCGCGCTGCTCCTCACCATCTTTACCCTGGGCATCTACGCCATCTTCGCCTGGACCCGCGCGAAGGGTACCTCGTACCGCATCACCACCCAACGCATCGTGGTGGAGCGCGGTATCTTCGGCAAGCGGATGGAGCAAATCGACCTCTACCGCATCGTCGACTATGTGGTGGAGCGACCCTTCGGGCAGCGCATCATGGGCACCGGCAACATCGTCCTCGAGGCCATGGACAAGACCACCCCCAAGATCCGCATCGAAGGCATTCGCACCGACGTGATGGCGCTCTACGAGCGGCTGCGCTTCTGCACCGAAGCCGAGAAAAAGCGCCGCGGCGTGCGCCTCATGGACATGGAAACCCCGTAGTCAACTAACGAAGTCAGTCCGTGTGCTCAGCCGCCTCGGGCGCACGAACCCACGCGTGCTTGCGCGCTTCGTACACGGAGAACGTCGGGGCGGGAAACGAGGGGTCGGCGAAGGCGCCCAGCGGTACCGCGACAATGCCGGGGTACGTGTCGATGGTGTAGTACGCGGTCGCCCCGCAGGTGGGGCAGAAGCGCTGGGTGATCTTGCCGCCGTCGTCGCCGGTGCGGGTCCACTCGCTCACTTGGCCAACGATGGCCACCTGCTCGCTCGGCCAGCGCGCCTGGGCGGCGAAGACGCTTCCGGTGCGACGCTGGCAGGCGAGGCAATGGCATATGGAGATGCGAATGGGCTCGCCCTCGCAGCGAACGACCACGCTACCGCAGCTACACGAGGCTTCTCGAGGAGACATGGCTGCTGTTTATCACGCGGTCGACACGGCGGCCGCGCGCTTCATCGAGGCGGCGCCCACCGCCACCTGCAGCATCTTCTTGGCCCGGGTAAAGACGCTCTCCTGAATGTACGGAATACGGTACTTGGCGCAGAGCGCCTTCACCTTGGGCTGCACCTCGCGGTAGCGGAGCATAGGCAGATCCGGCCAAATATGGTGCTCAACCTGGTAGTTGAGCCACAGGTGCGCGAGGTCTACGGCGTCGCTCCCGCACGGGTAGTTGGCGGAGCCGAGCACCTGCCGCAGCATGGCCTCGCCGCGGCTCCGCGGTCGGTCGGTGAAGCGATAGAGATCGTCGCCAGTGTGGTTGGGCCCCACCATGAGGAACGTGTGCAGGTTGGTGAGCGCCTCCGCGCCCAGGGAGTTCACCATTGCCGAGAGCACCGCAAGCGGGCCCAGCGGGGCGAACACCAGTGGAAGTCCCACGAACTGGAGCGCACCGTAGGGCAAGTAGCAACGCATCCATAGGTCGCGAGCGAAGGTCACTTCCTTCTCGGGGGTCTCTTCCGAAGCGGCGCGCCTGGGCCGACCACGCCAGGCCTTAATGGTGTTGGGCGCGTAGTAGAAGCTCCGCCAGGTGATGGCCAGAAAGGCCACGGCCGCGTACTTGGCGGCCCGGGGAATGCGCGCCTCCCGGAGCACCTCGGCATTGCGCTCGATGAGGTCTGGGTCGGCCTCCTCGCCGGTGTGGCCGTGGTGGAGCACGTTGTGCTCGTAGATCCACGCCTCCGGCACCATCCAGTCGGCCCAGTCGAAAAAGCGCCGCGTGCCCCGGGCGAACACGCGACTCGTGTACTTTGCAGGTACCCCCGGCACCTTGTCGTAGCCGCGATGGCCGATGTGGTGCATGAGCAGCCAGCGGGTGGACCGGCCGTAGGCGAGCGCCGCCATCGAGAGCGGGTTGGGCACCGCCGCCGTGAGCAGCCCGAGCGCGGTCGCGGCGCGCCCCAGGCGCTCCACTTTGCGCAGGTGCGCGAGGTCGGCCTCGCCCAGTGAAGCGTCGATCTCCTGGCGCAGCGCCTTGAGGTCGCGGAGGAAGCCTTCGAGGTCGAGATCGGCGCCGGCCACCGGCGAATGCGAGGTTGTTTGGTCGTGCAAAACTCGTTCACCTTACGCGACACGACACGGTTTTTCGCCTCGATTTGCCGCGCAAATGACGGTTTCTTCGGGGCGCACTTCGCGAAGGTTCGCGTCAGCTCGCGAGCGGCCGCGAGATGGCGTGCACGGTCGCGCGCGTGGCGCGCAGGTAGTTCTTTGGGCGGAGAAAAATCTGCGTGCCGCGGACGCCAGCGCTGACGCTGACCAGGTCGAAGAGCTCGATGAGCTCGTCCACCACCACCGGGTAGTCTTTCTTGCATCCGAGCGCCGAGACGCCGCCGCGCACGTAGCCCGTGAGCGGCTGCACTTCCTTGAGCGCCACCAGCTCGAGAGCGCGATCGCCGGTGGCCCGGGCCAGCGCCTTGAGGTCGAGCTCGGCGTCGCCGGGAATGACGGCGAGCACCACGCCGTGCTGGTCGCCGCGGGCGCACAGGGTCTTGTACACCTGCTCCAGCGGCAGCCCGACCTTGCGGGCGCGGGCCACGGTGGCCGCCGAGAGATCGTGCGGGTCCACCTCGTACGCGCGGAGCTCGTAGGCGACGCCGAGTCCGTCCAAAATGCGTGCGGCGTTGGTCTTCACGGCTCGAAGGCCCTGGTTATGCCGCATCGGGCCGCCCCTTCGCAAGGGGCCGAGCTTTGTGCTACGTGGCAGGCATCATGGCCGACGACGACAACCGCAACCTGCTGCGAGAGATCGAGCGGCGACGCACGTTCGCCATCATCTCGCACCCGGACGCGGGCAAGACGACCCTTACCGAGAAGCTCCTCTTGTACGGCGGAGCCATCCAGCTCGCAGGCTCGGTGAAGGCCAAGCGCGGCCGCGTCAGCGCCGTCTCCGACTGGATGGAGATGGAAAAGGAACGCGGCATCTCCATCACATCGAGCGTGCTGCAGTTTCCGTTTCGTGGCCTGGCCATGAACCTGCTCGACACGCCGGGCCACGCCGACTTTAGCGAAGACACCTACCGCACGCTCCACGCCGCCGACGGCGCGGTCATGCTCCTCGACTGCGCCAAGGGCGTCGAGACCCAGACCAAGAAGCTCTTCCGGGTGTGCAAGCAGCGGAAGATGCCCATCTTCTCCTTCGTCAATAAGCTGGACCGGCCGGGGCGCGAGCCCTTCGACCTCATCGGCGAAGTCGAGAATGTGCTCGGCATCGGCGTCTACCCCATTACCTGGCCCATCTACCGGGGCGCCACGTTTCGCGGCATCTACCACCGCGAGAAGAAGCAGGTCACCCTCTTCGACGACAAGGCTGCGCGCTCCAGCTCGCTGGCGGGCTCGCACGAAGTGGCGCCGGTTGCGGTCACCGGGGTCGACGATCCGCTGCTCAAGAGCGAGCTCGACGAAGAGGGCTATCGCCGCTTCATGGACGAGTACGAGCTGCTCGAGGCCGCGGGCGACGCCTTCGATCGCGACAAGTTCATGGCCGGCGACGTTTCGCCGATGTTCTTCGGCAGCGCCATGAACAACTTCGGCGTCGAGGCCTTCCTGGAAGACTTCTGCGGCCGCATGCCGCCCCCGGCGCCGCACCACGCCAGCATCGGCAACATCGCCCCCGACGCGCCCTTCAGCGGCTTCGTGTTCAAGATTCAAGCGAACATGGACAAGGCCCACCGCGATCGCATCGCGTTCTTTCGGGTTTGCTCCGGCAAGTTCGATCGCAACATGAAGGTGCTCCACGTGCGCACCGGCAAGACCATGCGCCTCGCCAACCCCACCACCTTCCTGGCCGCCGAGCGCACCATCGTGGAAGACGGCTACGCGGGCGACGTCATCGGCCTGTACGATCCGGGCGTTTTCGAGATTGGCGACACCCTCACCGCGGGCAAGTCCTTCAAGTACGACGAGATTCCCAGCTTCGCGCCGGAACACTTCGTGCGCGTATCGATGATGGACCCGATGCGGCGCAAGCAGATGAAGAAGGGCCTCGATCAGCTGGCGCAAGAGGGCACCATCCAGCTCTATACGCCGGAGCGCGGCGGCGACCCCATCCTGGGCGCCGTCGGACGGCTGCAGCTCGAGGTGGTGAAGTTCCGCCTCAAGTCGGAGTACGACGTCGACGCCCGCATCGAGCCGATGCAGTGCGAGTTCGCTCGCTGGGTCTCGCGCGAAGACGGCGAAGACGTCGACCTCCTTCGCTTCGATCGCGAGCGCCTGGGCGTTCCTGCCCGCGACGTGCGCGGCCGTCCGGTGGTGCTCTTCGCTGGCGACTGGCAGCTCAACTCTGCCAAGCGCGAGATGAGCGGCATCCAGTACGCCGAGACCGCGCGCGGCCTCGCCGCCACCAACCCGGAGAACCCGTGATGCGGCTCGTTGCTGCCGTCGCGGTGGGCGCGCTGATGGTCGCGGCCTGCGCCAAGGACGCGCCGGCACCGGCCGTGGGCAACGGCCCCTCGGAAGCCGCCACCGTCGCGAGCACGTCGCCCGGCGCGGCGACCGTCGCGACCGTCGCGACCGTCGAGCCGGCAGCGACCAGCCCGGCGCCGAGCGCCAGCACCGAGGCCGACGGTCCGGTTCCGTTGGACGCAGCCGATGCGGCCGACCGATGCGAGAAAGATGCAGACTGCATTATATCCGACGAGGACGTGTGCTGTCCGGCGCCGTCCGGCTGCATGCTCAAGGTGCGCACTGCGGCCGGCGCCAAGACCTGGCGCGAGAACCGCCTCCGCAAGTTCTGCCCGCTCGCCAAAGTCATCTGCAAGGCGCCCGGCTCCTGCCAGCATCCCGCCGTGAAGCTCGCCTGCAAGAGCCACGTCTGCACCGTCACGCGAGGTTGAGGCTCGCGCCTCCAGAGCGACGCAGCCGCTCGCGCCTCCAGAGCGACGCAGCCGCTCGCGCCTCCAGAGCGACGGAACGGCTCAGCCAAAGGTGCGAGCGTTCGACCAACCGCGTAGGCTCGTGGGCATGGAGCTCGATCACCTCTTCATCATGGTCGCAGACGGGGCCGAGGCCGAGCAGCGTGCACGAGAGCTCGGCCTCACGGAAACGTATCGACGGCGCCATGCAGGGCAGGGCACCGAAAACCTCTGTTGCTGTTTCGAGAACCTGTTCGTCGAGTTCTTGTGGGTGCATGGTGAGGCCGAGGCCCGGAGCCCACCCATTCGACGCACGATGCTCTATGAGCGGTCGCTTTGGCGAACGGCCGGAACGTGCCCCTTCGGTATCGCGTGGCGCAATGCCTCCGCAGGCACGTTGTCGTCACTCGATTGTTGGCCCTTCCAGCCGCCCTATCTTCCCGCCGGTGTATCTCTGCCGGTCACCAATTCGAGCGACGACCCGACACAACCGATGCTCTTCGGATCCCCGGGAACCGTGTCGCCACGAGACTGGCCCATGGAGCGTCGTGGGTTGCTCCAGTACCCAGCTGGCTTCACCGAGGTCACGAGGGTCGAGCTCGGTTTGCCGGCAGGCATCTTCCCGCCGGCGGCGCTGCAAACGCTCGCCGAGCACACTCCCCTCTCGTTCGCCGTCACTGCACAGTGGACGCTGACCGTAGAGGTAGCGCGTATCGACGGCGCTCCGCCTTCGCGGCTCATGCTCTCCGCACCACCCGACTAGGTGGCTGGTGTTTTTCGTCAATACCTTCGGGTATGCCGGCGCCTCCCGTCCTCACGAACAGGAGTACAGGAGTTCGTTCTGCGCGCTCCTCCTTGGCCTCCCTCGGTCTTGACGAAAAACACTCAGTCTCCTGCTTGGCGCTTGTCAGCCGCCGTGCAGACTGGACCGAAGAATCAAGTAGCGTCACGAAAAACACCAGCCACCTAGACGCCTCAGCGAGCCGCGAGATCGCGCGCCACCTGCACCGCGCTGTCGACGCGCAAGACGTCGGCGTGGCGGCCTTGATAATGCGCATAGGGGTCGATGAGGCCGCAGCGAATGCCGCTGCTCCGCGCGCCGAGAATGTCGGTGGCGAAGATGTCGCCCAGGTGCAGGGTGCGATCGGCGCGAACGCCGGCCGCGTCGAGCGCGATCTGAAAGATGCGCGGGTCGGGCTTCTCCACGCCGACCTTGCCGCTGTCGACCACCACGTCGAAGCACGCGCCCAGTCCAAGCGCAGCGAAGAGCGGATCGAGCATCCCCTCGCTGTTGGACACGATGGCCACCTTGACGCCTCGGCGCCGAAGCTCGTGGAGAGCATCGGGAAGGCCTTCCGGCACCAGCGACCACAGGTTGAGCCGCACGTGCTCCGGCCATAGGTCGGCCACGCGCCGCGCCACAGCGGCCTCGGCGCAGCCGGCCTCCACCAGGAGGGTGCCTACGGCGCGGGCCCACGAGCCAACGCTGGGCGCGCGCCCCACCGCGAGGTCTTCGCCGAGCAGCGGCCCCAGGTCGACGTTCACCAGGGTGCCAAGCTCGGCACGATGCTTCTGCCGTCCTTCGGCCCGCACCAGGTCCGCAGCCGTGGGGGCAAAGTCGGCTGCGGCCACCAGTCGCGCCAGGCGCGCGTGGTCCAGGAAGATAACGGTGTTACCGGCATCGAGCGACAACAGCTCCACGCCGTCGAGGAGCTCGGGAGCTGTTTTGGGGGTGGGCATATCGCGGAGGCCGAGAATCGTGGTAGTTCCGAGGCGAGATGGCAAGCCCGGAACGCGCAGAGCATCACTGTCCTGCGTGCGGAAAAGCGGTGGACCCGCTCCGCGCGGGCCAGGTCGCGATCCTGGGCGGCACCTTCTCGTACTTCTGCGACCTCCAGTGCAAGCTGCTGCACCTGCGAGGGCCGAGCTTCGATCAGGAAACCGCTGCGCCGCCGCTGGTGGGCTACCGCGAGGCCCGACCCACGTTGCCCACTTTGCCCGAGCGCGAGGTGGCCGAGGGCGATGCGGTGGAGAGCCGCATCGAGCTCATGCGCCCGGTCGCTGCGGAAAGCGCTGCGAACGACGACGATGCGCCCGCGGAAGCGAGCCCTCCGATAGCCGACCTCGCCTTCCCGCCGCCCGAGGCCCCGGAAGAAGAGATTCCGCGAACCTTGCCCGAGGTGGCCATCACCCGGCCGTCGCCGGCGTTTCCCCGGACCAAGACCACGCCACCGTCGAAGCAGGAAGTCCGCCGCGGGAGCGCGCCCCCTCCCGCGTCGTTGCGCGGCTCTCGGCCTTCCGATGCGCCGCCGTCGCGCAGCCAACGCCCGAGCGCACCGCCGCGAGAGCGCATCGCGACGCGCGCGATGGTCTCCCTCGACGACACCCCCGAGCCCGAGGCGGTGGAGAGCGCCGAAGCCCGAAGGCACGTCGCGCCCGGGCGCGAGGACAATCCGCCGCTGGCGATTGCGCTCTTCGGCATCGCCTGCGCCATCGGCGCCACCAGCATGGGCTTTCTGGGCTCGACCGCCACCCTGGTGCGGCTGCCGTTGGTGCTCCTCTCGGCGCTCGCCGTGGTGGCCTGGACCGCGCTCGCGAGCCACGCCGCGCGGGCGCGTATGGCGCTCTTCGTGGGCGCGACGCTCCCGATCCTCGGCGCCTCACTGGCGGCGGTGGTCGCCTACGTGCGCGGCGCCGCAAGCTACGACGCGGTCGCCACCCTCGCTTCGCTTTCGTCGATGGTGACCCTGGGTCTCGAGCTCTTCATCCTGCGGCAGCGGCGCGGGCTACGGGCGCAGCGAAAGGCCCTCGAACACGCGCTCTCGGTCCATGCGCGGGTGCGCCGCGGAGGCGATCTCGTGATCGTGGCGGCCGCCGAGGTCGAGGGCGGCGAGACCGTGCTGGTGCGCGAAGACGAAACGGTGGGTGTCGACGGCGCGGTGGCCACCGGAACCGCCACGCTCGTGCCGTGGCCTGCTGCCGGCACGACGTCGACCGTGGCGCCGGGCGACCTGGTGCACGCGGGCGCGCGCGTGGTCGAAGGCGAGCTCGAGATCGTCGCCACCGCGGTGGGCGATCGTCGAGCATGGCTGCGATTTCCCGCCGACATCGAGGAGCTGGAAGCCGACGCGCCGCTTTTTTGGCGTGCGCGGCTTTGGGCCCTGCAAGGCACCCTGGCCTTCGTGGTCTTCGCAGCGGTAGCGGCGTACGCCACCAGCGGGGGTCACGCCATCGACGTGGTTGCGGCAGCGGCAGCGGCGTGGCTGAGTGTGCCGCTCCTGGCGCTGCGGGCCACCGTCGCTGCCTGTTACTTTCGCGCGGCCACTGCCGCACGCACCCACGGCGTGGTGATTCCGGGCGCGAGCGTGCTCGAACGCGCGGCGCGGGTCGACGTCCTGGTGCTGGCGGGCCGCAGCGGACTGCTTTGCGAGCCGCCAGAAGTGACGACCCTCGAGCTGCTTCCGCGCAGCGACGGCGACCTTCGCTTCACCGAGGCACACCTGCGCGCGGCCCTCGCAGGCGCCGAGGCGGTGGCGCCCGACACCGCGCTCGCCCGCGCGCTCGCCCGGGCCACGCGGAGTGAGGCGCCGTCATCGCTTCGCAACGCCTCGTTTCATCCGGGCCTGGGGGTGCGAGGCGATCTGCCGAGCGGCGAGCGTTTGCTCCTCGGCGGGCGCAGCTTGATGCTCACCCACCACGTGAGCACCGCCACCGCCGATGCGCGCGTAGCCGCCCTCGGCGCGAGCGATCAGCGCGTCATCTACGTTGCGGTAGACAGCCGCGTGGTCGGCATCGCCATCGTCGACGAAGCGCCGCGAGCGCTGGCGCGAGGTGCCGTGCAGCGCCTGCTCGACGCGGGCATCGAGCCCATTCTCATCTCCGGCGAGACCCGCGAGGTGTGCGAGTCGGCCGGAATGGCCCTCGACATCGAGCACATTCGCGCCGAGATCCTCCCGCAGGATCGGCCCGCCGAGATCGACCGGCTGGCGGAAGCCGGGCACCTGGTGGCGGTGCTCGGTCACCCGACCGAAGACGGTCCGATGCTCCTCGCCGCGTCGGTCGGGGTGGCGCGCGGCAAGGGGGGCCCTCGCTTCGGCGAGGCCGACAACGAGGTGACCCTGGTCACCGACGACGTCCGGGCCGCCGCGCAAGGCCTCGGCTTCGCCCGCGCCGGATACGAAGAAGCACGCCGCGCGGTGCTCCTGGCGGCCGTGCCCGGCGCCCTCACCACCCTGGCGGTAGTCTTCGGAATTGCTCCTATTTTTGTCGCGCCGTTGGGGTCGCTCCTGGGAGGCATGCTCATGCTCGCGCCGGCCCTGGCGATGCGCGCGCCGAACGCGTCGCCGTCCGCCTGAAGGGCGCGCCCGTTCAGCCCAGCCGAAAGGCGCTCGGGGGCCCGCTCCCACCATGCCGCAGGCCGTCAACCGCGGCGCCCGCGACAGCGCTGCGGGAAAAGCGAAATCCGCTGTCCCGGCGTGGATTTCGCCGATAGCCTAGAGGAGTCTCCATCCTTATCCCGGAGACGTCTCTTCGTTGGGCTAGCAGGTCGTTTCGTGGCGGATCCCGGAAAATCGAAAGGGGCAGACGAAGCTGCCTATGCCACGCGCATCGGACTCACGATCCGAGGCAAGTGGCACGTGGATGCACTGCTCGGCGTGGGCGGTATGGCCGCCGTGTATTCTGCATCGCACCGCAACGGGCAGATCGCCGCCCTGAAGATCCTGCACATCGAGTTCGCGAAGGAGAAGACCATCTGCGATCGCTTCCTTCGAGAAGCGTACGTGTCGAACAAGGTCGGCCACCCCGCGACAGTGAAGGTGCTCGACGACGACATGACCGAACAGGGCGAGCCGTTCCTGGTGATGGAGCTCCTGGAAGGGCAGACCGTGCGCGACGTGTGGCGCAAGGCCGGTCGCACCATGCCCATCGTGCAGGCGTTGCAGATCTCCGAGCGCGTGGTCGACTGCCTTGCCGCCTGCCACTCCATCGGCGTCATCCACCGCGACCTCAAGCCCGCCAACATCTTCGTCACCAACAAGGGCGAGGTGAAGGTCCTCGACTTCGGCGTCGCGCAGATGCGTAGCGCCGCCACCGAGCGCACCGCCACCGGCACCGCGCTCGGGACGCCTTCGTACATGTCGCCCGAGCAAGCGCGCGGCCGCGTCGACGATCTCGACGGACGCGCCGACATCTTCTCGGTCGGCGCCATGATGCACGCGCTCATCACCGGGCACCGCATCAACGCCGGCAAGACCGAGATGGAAGCGCTGGCCATGGCGGCCACCAAGCCCGTCTCGTCCATCGCTCGCATCGCGCCCAACCTGCCGGTAGAGGTCATCCACATCGTCGACAAGGCGCTGCAGTTCGATCGCCGCAATCGCTTCAGCGACGCCCGCGACATGCAGGCCGCCATGCTCGAAGCCCTGGCCAATCAGGGCGCCTCGCCACTGGCGGGCATCGGCGGAGAACCGCTGGGAACGGCGGCCGCGGCGTCGCCCCTCGCCATGTCGCCGCAGCCGCCGCAGGCGCAGGAAGCCGCGCAGGGCCAGCGGGCGCCGGATCTGGCGGCCCGTCCGGTCACCGCGCCCATCGCGCGTCCCCCGCGCCCCTCGGAAGCGCGCTCTCGCCCGGAGCCAACGCCACCTCCGCAAGCAGCGGGCGGCCGAGGCACCGGCTCCGTGTCCATCGGCGGGCGCGCCAATCCGCAGTCTTCGCCCTCGGCAGGCCGCGCAAGTGGAACGCCTTCTCCGGCGGCCGTGTCGAACCAGTGGCAAGCCATCGAGCTCGATGGGGGGCCGGTGCGTTCGCAAGCGCAGCAGGCGCAACCCACGGGCATGCAGGCCCAACAGCAGGGCAACGCGCAGCCGCTCCCTGGCCCCGGCGGCATGCAGCAGCCGCAGCGGGGCAGCACCGGCGTCGGCGCGGCCTACGTTCAGCAGGTGAGCGCCGAGGACGCCGACCCGCGCCTGCAGACGCTCCGCGACCTCATGAAGCACATGGACCGCCTGCTCCCGAGCGTGCGGCAGTTTGGCTGGACCCACCCGGCCACCGAGCGAACCATGCGGACGCTCTACCAGGCCTACGCCGACGCGCTCACCAAGGACGCGGACATCTTCGCCTTTACCCTGCGGCCCTACTCGCTTCTCACGAACGGCCAAACGGCCTGGGAGCCGAACCCTCCGTTCGACTCCATCCCCTACAATCTCTTCGCGTGCGGCATTCGCGAGCTCAAGTTCTTGCCAGGCATCGCCTACGAAGAGCTGCGCGACACAATCGCCATCATGCTCCTCGACCCTTCCGCCGACCTGCCCCCGGAAGACGACCTGGTGGCAGCGCTGTGGGAGAAAAACTTCGCCCACGTGAAGTACGAATGCTGCGATGCGTTCGTGGAGGGCGAGGCCGCCGAGCGCGAGGCCTTCTTCGACGAGGCCGACGCCATCGAAGGCGTGGCTGCCGAAGCCGCGCATGGGCACGCCAGCCGCGTCGAGGCGCGCGCCATGGCAGTGGCCACCGATGCGCGGGCGCGCACCTCGCTGCGCGAAGACTCGCCGCTGGCGGTCGACGAGGTGGTCAAGAACGTGCTGATGGCCGAGCTCGCGCTCACCACCGAACGATGGAGCGAGCGCTTCGTCGACGCGCTGGTGGAGGGGTACATCGACTCCGCCATGAACCGCGACGCCCCGCTGGTGCTCGCGTCGCTCCGCAAGTCTTGCTCCGATCTGGTGGTCGCCGAGCGGCTCGACGTGGTCACCGGGCTCTACCAGGCGCTGGTCGAGCAGATTCAATCGCGCATCGCCAACCGCGAAGACGCGCGCAAGCTGGTCTTCGCCCTCACCAACGCCATGTTCGGCGGCGACACCTTCGAGCTGCTCGTCCGCTTCTTGACCAAGCGCCCGGAAACGGCGGGCTCGGTCGAGGGCGCCTTCATGGTGCTCTCGCGCAACGAGCTGCGCGTGGCGCTCGCCGCGGCCCGGGCCCCGTTGCCGCCGGAGCTACGCGGCACCATCCTGCGGTACATCGAGCGCGTGGTGCCGGGCCAGGAAAGTGAGATTCTCCAGGCGGTGCGGGGCATCGGCTCCGACGAGGCCTACGCGCTGCTCTCGGTACTGGCGCGGGTGCGCAGCCCAGAGGCCCTCCACATTCTCGGCGAGCTGCAGAATGCAGAAGACGTCGACCTTCGCATCTCTGCCAAGATGCTCCTCTCGGCGTCACCCGAGCAGGCAGAGCAAGAGGTGGCGCAGCTACTCGACCATCCGTCCGCGCTCGCGCGGCTGGCTGCGCTCCGCACCATTTTGCGCTACCGGCTGAAGGGCGCGTGGCCCACCATCGCGCGCGTGGTGCAGAAGATGCCGCCCGGGCTGGGCAGCGACGAGAAGCTCGAGCTCATGCGCGCGCTGGTCGCGGTCGACCCGAACCGTGGTGAGGGCATCGCCATCGAAATCGCCAAGAAGGGCGGCATCGTGCAGTCGGAGGAGCGCGAGAACGCGCGCACCTCGGCGTGCGTGGCGCTGGGTGAGCAGTCTTCGAGCCGCGCCGCGCTCATGGCCATGAATGAGGTCTCGCAATCGCGCTGGGGTACCTCGCAAGAAACCCGCGACGCCGCCGCGAACGCCGTGCGCGACATCACCGCGCGGCTCGCAGGAGGTGCTCGCTCATGACGATGCGCCTCGACGTGGTCACCAACGACGCCGGCGAGCTCGTCCGGCGCGAACGCTCGCGCGAGCTGGGCGCCAATGTGGTGGTCGACCTGTACCGCCTCGTAAAGCTGGTGCAGATGCACGAGCTTGCCAACGCTGCGGTGCAACGCCAGCGCGAGCAAACCTACGAAACCATTCAGGAGTACTGCCTGCGCTCGGGCGGCGGGGTGAACATCTTGTTCGCCGACAAGGCCATCTTCGTGGGCGGGCAGCTGCTCAAGGGCTCGCGAGGGGTGTACGAGAACGCCGTGGAGCTGGCAGACATTCTGCAGCGCCTGGGCGGCAGCGAGGTGACCATCGCCCGCGAGATCACCCCGGACGACGTCATGCAGCTCACCGAGGCGCTCGCCAACGCGCTCCGCGGCATCGCCGGAAGCTTCCGTTCGCCGACCCCTCGCTTCCGCCTGAGGCCGGTGAGCGACGCCGCGCGCCTCCGTGGCCTCGAGCTCGAGCAGCTGGCGGAAGAGCAGCGCATCGTGCGCACCTACGCTTCGGCCATCGTCATCTTGCGCCGCTTCTTCGAAAGCCTGGAGAACAGCCACTACGTGCTGCCCCGGCGCATCAAGCGGGTGGCGCAAACGCTGGTCGATCTCTCGGCCGGAGCAACGCCCGCGTTCCTGGGCGTCACCGAGGTGCGCAACGCCAACGACGACGCCGCCGGGCGCGCCGTCAACACCGCCATCCTCTCGGTGAGCACCGTGCGCCAGCTCACCGACCAGCGGTCGGTGCTGGTGCAAGTCGCGATGGCTGCCATGCTCTTCGACGTGGCGCGGCCGCGCGCGCTGGCGCTGGCCGGGAGCGAAGGCTCACCCGCCTCCGAGCTCTCCGAAGATCAGGAGGATCGCCTGGCCGCCGGCACCGCCGCCGTGCTCGCCGCCCTCGGCCGCGTGAACGAGCCCTCGGTCACGCGCACCGTCGTGGCATTCGAGGCGCACTGGCTGCGGCGGCAGCAATGGCTCGGTGCAATGTACAACGGCGTGCGGGTGCCCACCCTGCACGCGCGCGTGGTGCGCATCGCTCGCCGCTACAACGACATTCTAACGCCCGATCCGGGCACCGACCCGCCCAGCGCTCACCACGCCGTCGCCGTCCTCTACGAAGAGCTCGAAGACCCCAAAGATCGCACCGCCCTGCGCTTGCTGGTGGCGGCGCTTCGCATCATGCCGGTGGGAACGGTCGTGCGCCTGAGCACCGGCGAAGTGGGCGAGGTGGTGGCTGGCGGCGATCCCGAATACCCGGTGGTGCGCATCGCCATGGACGCCCAGGGCGCTCTTCTCGCGTCGCCCAAAGAGGTCGACCTCTCGCGCGAGATGCGGGTGCGCATCGACAGCGTCATCAGCACCGAAGGCTGGCGCAAGGGCCGAGAGAACCGCGGCAACGAAGACGCCTACGACGACGATCCGGACTCCAACCCGGGGCAGAGCGCGCCGCCGCCCGACGCGTACCAGCAGCAGCACCGAGCGCCCTCGTACCGGCCGCCTTCGGTGCCTGCAGAGAGCGAGCGCCGCTACGCCACGGCGCCGCCGGTGGCCGACCAAGATGCGCAGAGCGGGCACTCGTACCAATCGGGAGTCGCCCCCCAGTCGTACCCCTCGAGCGAGTCGTTCCCCTCGGTGGGCACCAGCCCCTCGCAAGTGGCCGAGGCGTTCGGGAACCTGCTTTCCGAGAGCAAGCTGCGCAAGCACAGTGTGTCGGACGAGCTGCGCACCATGATGGTGCCGAGCGACGCAGCCCTGAAGTTTCGTGCTCGCACCCGCGAGCCGAGCGCGAGCGGCAACCTGGCCACCACGCCGCTGGCCCACGTGCTCGTGTACATGCTCGACCACACCCTCGGAGGTTCCATCCTGTTCACGGATCCGCAAGGGCCCGAGCATATGGTGTTCTTCGAAGGCGGCGTGCCCGCGCAGGCGCGCCTGGGCATGCAAACCCCGCGCATCGGCGACATTCTCATGCGCCTCGGCCTCATCGTTCAGGGCACCATGGAGCGGGCGGCGCAAGAGGCCAGCCGCCTCGGCGTGCTGGTGGGCGAGTACCTGGTGGGCGAGCGCAAGCTGCGGCGCGCCGATCTGTTGCGGGCCCTCGAGGCGCAGCTCACGGAGCGCGTCGCCGCGCTGGCGAACCTGGACCCAGGCACCGAGTACGCGTTCTTCCCGGACGTGAACCTTCTGGCGGAGCAGGCCGAGCCCCACGCCGAGTCGATCCTCACCAGCGCGCTCAACGTCATCCTCGCCGTGGTTCGCGCCTGGGATGACCGCTCGCGCATCGCCGCCACCCTCACCCGGGTGGCCAAGCACACGCTGCTGCTGCACACCGAGGCCGACGTCGAAGCCTTCGCGCTCACTTCGGACGAAGAGTCGGTGCTCACCGAGATTCAAGCCGGCGCCCCCAAGCTGGCTGCGCTCATCGACGAAGGCATCGCCGACGAGCGCACCATCGAGACCCTCGTGTACGCCTTCTCGATCACGCGGCAGTTCGCCTTCAAGGGGCAAAAGAAGGGCCCCATGGCCCCCAAGGGCTTCCGCTCCACGCGCACCGCGCCGCCCCTTCCGCCAGGGCCCAGCGGCGGCGGCTTTCCCTCGGTGACGCAATCGGTGGGCGCCCTCCGCGTGGCAAGCGACCTGCGCGATTCCGGAAGCAGCCCCGCGTCGCCTCGCGTGTTCGCGCCCGAGGTCCCGTCGAGCTCGAGCTCCTCGCACGCGGGCCCGCCCTCTTCGTCGTCGATGCCGTCGAGCGGGCCGGTATCGCGGCGGCCCATGGTGCCCAGCGTGCGCCCGAAGATTCGACTGCGCTCCGACGGGCCGGCTTCGATGCGCGGGCCGTTCTCGGCTCCGTCGATGCCGCCTTCTATTCCGGCTTCGCGTCTGGCGCCGGCACCCTACGACACCCAAGTCGATACCTCGCAGCCGCTCGACGATGACGACGAGGTGGCGGTGGAGCGCGCCATCGAGGCCATGACCGAGCAACGGCTCGCGGAGGCCGCGCTTCAGCGCAACGACTTCGAGACGGCGCTGCATCACGCCGACAAGGCCGCGCACACCGATCCCTCGCAGGTAGAGTACCAGCTGCTGCGCGCCTACATCCAGGGGCTCATCGACCCCATGACCCTCGAAGACGGCATCGCGGTGGCCACCGCGGCGCTGGAGGCGAACAGCGAGAACGAATCTGCGCTGCTCTACCGTGCGCGCATGCACAAGCTCGCGGGCATGGTCAAAGACGCGCTCTCCGACTACCGAACGCTCTACGGGCTCAGCCCCGGGCACCCGGAAGCCGAAGCCGAGATTCGCGCGCTTCGCCAACAACGCTGAGCCGGTGCCGCACAAAAAGAGAAGAGGCTCCGGGCGAACCCGAAGCCTCTCTCGTCGTTTCCGCCGGAGCTCAGAAGTAGAAGGTCAAACCCGCGTTGAGCAGCACGCCGCCCGAGGTGTTGGTGGCGCGGCCATCGCTGGAGACGAACTCCGGACGCGCGGTGCCGTTGTCGACGCGGCCGCGAATGAAGCCGCGCGCGTCGACGTTGGCAGCCACGTGGCGACCGAGGCGGAACTCGATGCCGAGACCCATTTGACCGCCGAAGTACCCGTACTTGTACTTTCGTTCGGAGAGGCCGTTTTGGTACACGGTGATATCGTCGGTGACCGAAGCCGCAGCCCAGCCGACGCCGGCGATGATGTAGAACTGCGTTCGCGACTTGGGGTTGAGGAACGCGAGGCCGTTGAAGGAGAGTGCCGACTCAGTGCGCGCGAAGCCGTTGTAGTCACGGCCTCCGTAGAAATCGACGTTGGCTTCGAGCGCCGCCGCGGGCATGAACTTGTAGCGAAGGCCGAGGCCGAGGCCGCCCATGCCGCCTCCGCTCACGCCCGAGCGACGCCCCATGAGGGCGCCCTGGAGGTGAAGGTTGAGGCCCCACTCGCGCTGCGGGAGCACGTTGTTGGGTTGGTAATAGTACGTGGGCGGCACGGCAGGCTTGGCAACCGGCGCCGCGACCGGCGCTGCGACCGGAGCCGCCGTCGGTTGAGCCTGTTGCACGACCACCGTGGTGTTGTTGCCGCCAGCGCCCGGTTGTGGCGCCGGGAGCGGCTCGAGCTTTCCACTTCCCGCGGCGCCTGTTTGGCCGCCGGTCTGACCGCCGGCTTGCGCGTCTGCGCAAAACCAGCTTCCCGGAGGGCAGTTGGGGTTCTGGGCGAAAGCGGGAGATACGGCGAAAGTCGCCGCAAGGGGGGCGGCACAAGCCAACCAGCGAAGCGCTCGATACGTCATGGGAGCGTGCCTCCTTAAGAGCACCTGGGTCTGGAGTGTAGCAATCGAAGTGCCACCATGGAGGCTGCTTTCCATGCGAATTTATGGCCGTCGTTTTTGAAGTGTAGCTTCGCGTTCACGGCCACCAGGGACCCAGCGCCGCACACCCCAATGTGGGTATGGTGTCGCCGGTTCCACCAGCAGCGGACGAGCACGCGGCAGGCGTGGTAGCGTGCGAGCGTTCCATGACCGCATCCGTTCGCCTCAAGCCTGGTCACGTTCAACCGGTGTGGGCCGGTCACCCCTGGATTTATGCGCAGGCCGTGGAGCGCGTCGAAGGCGGCGCCACACGTGGCGACGAAGTGACCGTGCTCGACCCTCGCGGCAACTTCCTGGGCCGCGGATTCTACTCACCCGGATCGGCGATCCCGGTGCGCATCGTGTCGCGGAGCGAGTCGGAGAAGCTCGACGCGCTGTTTTTTCGCGGACGGGTGGCGCGCGCCCTCGAGCAGCGAAAGCTCCTGGAGCTCGGTGACGAGACCACCGGCTATCGGTTGATCCACGCCGAAGGCGACGGCCTGCCCGGGCTGGTGGTCGATCGCATGGGCGACGTCTTGGTGCTGCAGATTCTCACCGCCGGCATGAAGCAGCGCGAGCACATCATCCTCGACGCGCTCGAAGAGAATCTTCGACCCAAGGCCATCATCGATCGCACGCCGGAGAAGTACGCCAAGGCCGAAAACTTCGCGTACACCCCAGGCTTCGTCCGCGGCAAAGAGGTGGAGGCCCTCGACTTTACGGAGCGCGGCATGCGCTTTCGGGTGCCGCTGGCGCTGGGTCAAAAGACCGGCTTCTACTTCGACCAGCGCACGCTGCGCGGTCGCGTCGAAGCGCTGGCGCACGGCAAGAAGGTGCTCGACGCCTACGGGTACATCGGCAGCTTCGGGCTCTTCTCCGCGCGCGGCAACGCCGAGAGCGTCACCTCGGTGGACGAGAACCCGCTGGTGGGCGAGATTGGCGCCGAGTGCGCGCGCCTCAACGGCCTGGGCGATCGCGTCCGCTTCATCAAGGACGACGCGCGGCGCCTACTGCAGGACAGCCACGCCGAGTACGACGTGGTGGTGCTCGACCCACCGCGGCTCGCGCCCACCCGCAGCGCACGCGAGAACGCGCTGGTGCACTACGCCAAGCTCGCGGCCCTCGGTTGCCGCGCCGCGCGCCCGGGCGGAATCCTGGTCTTCTGTTCCTGCTCCTCGGCCATCGATCTGCACGCGCTCACCCGCGCCCTCGCCACCGGCGCCCAGCGCGCCAACGTAGAAGCCGTGGTGCTGGAGCGGCACTTCCAGGCGGCCGATCACCCGGTACCGGCGGCCTTCGGCGAGGGGCTGTACCTCAAGTCGGTGATCGCCCGCATTCGCCCCCGATGAGGCCGCTTTCGCAGCTGGGCGAGGCAGAGGCACGCGGGCTCTTCGGTCTGGCGTTCGATCTCGACGACACCGTGCTCACCAAGGGCGAGCTCAGCGAAGACGCCTACCGCGCGCTCTTTGCCTTGAAGCGCAGTGGATTGCGGCTCCTGGCGGTGACCGGTCGCCCCTCGGCCTGGGGCGAGCTTGTGGCGCGCCAATGGCCCGTCGACGGCTGCATCGCCGAGAACGGTGCAATTTACACGTACCGGGAGCACGGACACCTGTCACGGCTCGACCAAGAGCCAGAGGCCGAGCGGCGTTCGCGACGCATCCGCCTCTCGCAGATTGTGGTGGCAGCGCGCGAAGTGGTGCCGGAGGCGCGGCTCACCGACGACATGGACGGCCGCATCAGCGACGTCACCTGGGACATCGGCGAGCGCACGCGCTTGCCGGAGGAGCGCATTCAGGCGCTGATCGCGGTGATCGTGGCCCGCGGCGCCCGCTGGTCGCGCTCCAGCGTGCACGTCCACGCCACGTTCGACACCGTCGACAAGGCCTCCGGCATCGTGCGCTTCTGCCATGCGCGCTTCGGCGAAGACGCGTCGCGAACGCTGGCCCGCCTGGCGTTCGTGGGTGACAGCGGGAACGACGCCCCATGTTTTGCCGCTTTTCGCAC
Organism: Polyangiales bacterium; assembly: GCA_038210445.1. Lineage (GTDB taxonomy): Bacteria > Myxococcota_A > Polyangia > Polyangiales > Polyangiaceae > JABFRG01. The sequence goes on along the minus strand of JBBQWQ010000004.1, from coordinate 31,792 downwards.
CACCGTGGGCGTGGCGAATGTGAAAAACCACTTGCCTCACCTCACGGTGCCGCCGCGCTACGTCACCCACAAGCCCATGGGCGAGGGCTTCGCCGAGCTCGCCGCCCACCTCACCGCGCTCCGCGCGTAGGCGCAGCAAGGTCGACGCCCAGGTTCTCGAGGACGGCGGCGCGTATGCGGGCGGTCATGCGAAGCTCGAGCGCCTCGCGATCGACGAAGAGCGACCACACCCCGTGGGCGTCGTCGGCGCACGCCGCGGCGCTGCCTTCGAGGTTCATCTTCGCGGCGAGACCGAGTCGGGCCTGAGGCGGCGGATGGCTATCGTCGTCGGAGTGCGGCGCCGACAGGTAGGCCTCGACCTTGTCGGCGACGTCGTCTTCGCTCGGCGGCCGCGCTGGCTCGAAGCGGTAGAAGTTCGTCACCGCCACGTTGGCCTTCGACGACTCCTCGACCGTCGCCTCGGCATGAAGGCCGAATGCGGCTTCCCGGGCGAGCACATGGCGAAAGCCTACCGCGAACGCCTCGCTGCCGTAGGTGAGCACCGCCGCGCGGTCGGCGAGCACCTCTTGGAGCCGCGACGCGCCCTGGGTGATGCGATGAAATACGCGATGGTAGCCGCGAATGAACCACCACGCCGGGTTGATGGCCGTGGCGGCGCCGCCTTTGACCATGCCGTCGGCCATGTGCAGTATCGAGCGACGCACCGCCAGCGCGAGGTGACCGCCGGCCGTGTCCTCGTTCTTGAAGTGCCCATATTCGTGGGCGATCACGCTCTTGAAGGGGCGCAGTTGAAAGCCGTCGAGGAGCCCCACGCCGAGGATGAGGCAGCGCTCGCCGTTGCCGCGCAAGGTGGTGATCGGCCCACCGCGTTCGTACACCGCCAGGTCGGTGCCCTGGGTGACGAAGACGCGATCGATCGGTCGCGTGTCGAGGTCGGCCGCCACGCCCCGAAGCACGCTCGCGAGCTTTGGCTCTTCCGAGAGGTCGAGCTCCTCGCCGGGGTCTTTCTCCTTGTTGCGAAAGAGCGCCACCAAGCTCTTGCCAATAGACCACACCGACACCAGCGCCACGAAGCCGACGATGAGCACGAGCTTGATGGGAATCTGCCCCAGGTAGAAGCAGAGCACGACCAGGAGGACGGCAGAGAGCAGCGTGAACGCCGCGATGACCGGCAGCGAGGCGAAGAAGTAGGCGCCGGTGACGCCCACCGCCGCACGGTACACCTGCCGCAGACGGCGCTCACCGCGCGAGATGGGCGTGAGCGTACCCTGCATCGCCACCTCGACAGCCCGCAACGCCCGCGAGCTGAGCAGCGCGCCGAAGAACCAGAGCGCCAGCAACGCGCCGAACCATGCGAGCGCGAAGGCGCCAAATTTCTTCAGCGCTGGCACCACGAAGCCGCGCTGCTCGGCGATGCCGCGGGCGTAGGCGTCGACGTTGGCCTGCGGCAGACCGGCGGCCTTGGCCCGAGAGAGCTCGGCCTCGGCGCCATCGAGGTCTTCCGCGACCAGATAGCCCTGCACCCGGAGGTCGCGGGCAAGGAGGCTCTCGGGGAACGACGCGACCAGTCGCTCGGTGCAGAGGACGAAGCCGCGGTCGACCTGGTACTTGATGGATTCGTACAGTGCGAGCCGGCACTCCACCGCGCGCCCTACCTGGTCTTCTTGATCGAAGCCCTGCTTCAGGAGACCCGCAGCCTCTTCTCGCGCATCGGGGTTGTCGCTCAGCACCATGGCGAGCCGGGTGCGGTTGCGCGGCGAAGGCCGAAGCTCCACCGCTTTGCGGCAGGCGGTGGCCGCGGCTGCCTTTCGGTCGAGGGACAGGCTCGTGACGCAGAGAAAACGAAACCCGTGGTCGAGCGAGGGCGCAACAGCCACCAGCCGCTCGAGCTGCGCCTCGGCGCCCGCCAGATCGCCAGCCTTGTACCGGCGGTCGGCCTCGCCCCACATCGAAAGCGCTTCGCTGCCCGCCGCGGCAACGTCGGCGTCGACCTCCTTCTCGGTGCGTTGCTCGTAGGCCGAAGGCTCGACGGCATAGGCGACGCCCTGCGAAAACGCGAACGCCAGAGCTGCCACGCCCATGCAGCCCCTGAACGCTGCGCCCAAACCGCTTCCCGTCATCGTCATGCCGCCCCCCACTTGTCGCCTGAAGCCGCTCCCTGCGAGCGCTCCTTCGGAGAGCAGCGTCGCACGCGCCTCGGCGACGCGTCAATCGGTGATGGCCTAGCGAGAAGTTGCCGGGAGGCCCTCCCCTGCCCTGTGGGCCGGTGCTAGAGAGTTGGGCATGGCGTCGAACGCAGACCTTCTCGCGGTGGCTGAGCGCCGCCTCTACCCCAACTATCGCCCCGCACCGTTCGCCCTCGCCAAGGGCCAAGGCTGCGAGGTTTGGGACGCCGACGGCAAGCGCTACCTCGACCTCTGCGCCGGCGTGGCCGTGTGCAGCGTGGGGCATGCGCACCCGCGCTGGGTGAAGGCCATCGCCGACCAAGCGGGCACGCTGGCCCACGTGTCGAACTGGTTTTACAACGCGCGCGGCATCGAGGCCGCGGCCAAGCTCGCAGAAATCGCCGGCATGGACCGCGTGTTCTTTTGCAGCTCCGGGTGCGAAGCCAACGAGGCGGTGCTCAAGCTTGCGCGGCACCATTTCTACGGCAAGGGCGAGAAAGAGCGCGTGCGCGTCATCGCCTTCGACAACGCCTTCCACGGCCGCACCCTGGGCGCCCTGAGCATGACCGGCACCCCCAAGTATCGCGAGGGCTTTGGCGAGCTGGGCAAGGTCACGCATGTACCGTATGGCGATCTCGCGGCGGTGAAGGCGGCCATGGGGCCCGACGTGTGCGCCATCATTGCCGAGCCCATCCAGGGCGAGGGCGGCGTGCTGCCGGCTCCGGCAGGCTTCTTCGAGGGATTGCGTGCACTATGCAACGAATCCGGCGCACTGCTTCTGGTCGACGAAGTGCAAACCGGGCTCGGCCGTATGGGCACCTGGTTCGCCTACCAGAAGGCCGACGTCCGCCCCGATGCGGTGGCCTTGGCGAAGGGCCTGGGCGGCGGCTTTCCGGTGGGCGCCATGCTCACCACCGAAGCGCTGGCAGGCGCGCTCCCGCCCGGCACCCACGGAACCACGTACGGCGGCAACCCGCTCGCGGCGGCGGCGGTGCTCGAGGTGATCTCCATCGTCGAGGACGAGAAGCTGCTCGAAGGCGCGCGCACCAAGGGGGCGATGCTCCAGGCCGGGCTCGCTGCCATCGCGGCGGAGTTCCCCAAGGTGTGCGAGACCGCGCGCGGCGACGGGCTCCTTCAGGGCCTCGTGATGCGCCCGGGCCAGAGCGCCCGCGATCTGGCGGCCAAGGCTTTCGCCGCCGGCTACCTCATCATCGGCGCCGGCGAGCGCGTCCTCCGCTACGCCCCGCCGCTCGTCATCACCGAGGCGCAGATTCAAGAAGGCCTCGACGCCACCCGCAAGCTGGTGTCGTCGCTGTAGGAGACTGGTGTTTTTGGCCGATACCTTCAGGATGCCGGCGCCTCGCGTCCTCACGAGAAGAGAGAGCGAGCGACCGGCGAGCCTCCTTGGCCTCCCTCGGTCTCGGCCAAAAACACTCAGTCTCCTGCTTGGCGCTCTCTGCCGCCGCGCAGTCTCCCGGACCGGAATGGCCACGTAGCCGACGAAAAACACCAGTCACCTAGGTGGCTGGTGTTTTTGGCCGATACCTCTCTTCGAGGCTGGCGCTCGTTTTCTTGCGACCGACGCGCGGGCTCCGGCTCCTTCGGGCGGAGCCGAGAATTCTATGCGTCGTTTTGCGTCGAGTGTGTGGGTCGTTTTGTCCGTGACCGCGTGTGGAGCCGGATTCCGCGAGCGCTTCGAAGCGCAGGAGATCCCGCGACTCAAGGAGCGCGCAGCCTTCGACCTGCAGTGCCCGAAGGAGCAGCTCACCACCGCCGAGCTCGGATCGATGGCGACCCAGGGCGTGAGCGGGTGCGGCAAGCGCGCCCTACGTGCAGGCGCCGTCGGGGCAGTGGATCATGAACACCGAGCACCAGAACAAATAGCGAGGGGCGGCACGGTCGCGGGAGCTGATTGAGAAAGCGCACGTCGGACTCGGCCCGTTCGAGCGGCACGGCATGAAGGAGCGTGCTGCAAACCTCTGGCTCCCCTCTCCCTTCAGGGAGAGGGGCCGGTGGTGAGGTGAGTCGATGTTCGCAAACCTCGAGCGTTGGTCGGCTTCCCTACAGAGCGAGGGCTTTTTCGACGGCGACGTATTCCATCTTGTGGGCCTGGGCAACCGGCTCGCAGGTGACGTGGCCGCCGTAGACGTTGATGCCCTTGAGCAGGCCCTTGTCGGCCTTGGCGGCGGCGACGAGACCGAGGTCGGCGATCTTCACGGCGTAGGCGAGGGTGGTGTTGGTGAGGGCCCAGGTGCTGGTCTGGGGAACGGCGCCCGGCATGTTGGCGACGCAGTAGTGGACGACGCCGCTGACTTCGTACGTGGGGTTGTCGTGGGTGGTGGGGCGGCAGGTCTCGATGCAGCCGCCCTGGTCGACGGCGACGTCGACGACCACGGAGCCCGGCTCCATGGTGGCGATCATCTCCTTGGTGACCAGTTTGGGGGCCCGCGCGCCGGTGACGAGCACGCCGCCGACCACCAGATCGGCGCGGCGCACCGCGGCCTCGATGTTGATGGGGTTCGAGTAGAGGGTCTCGACCGCGCCGCCGAAGATGTCTTCGAGGTAGGCCATGGTCTCGGCCTTCACGTCGAGCACGGTAACCTGGGCGCCCATGCCGATGGCGATGGTGGCCGCGTTGCGCCCCACCACGCCGCCGCCGAGGATGACCACGCGACCGCGACGGGTGCCGGGCACGCCGCCGAGCAGGAGGCCCTTGCCGCCGTGCTCTTTCTCGAGGCACGAGGCACCGACTTGCACGGCCATGCGGCCGGCGACTTCGCTCATGGGGCGAAGGAGCGGCAGAGTGCCGTCGGGCGACTCGATGGTCTCGTAGGCCACCGCGGCGACCTTCTTCTCGGCGAGCTTCTTGGTGAGCTCCGGCTCCGGCGCCAGGTGAAGGTAGGTGTAAAGGATGAGGTTCTCGCGGAAGAACCCGTACTCGGCGGGGAGCGGCTCCTTGACCTTCACCACCATGTCGGCGCCCCACGCTTCGGCGGCCGAGCCCACCATGGTCGCGCCGGCGGCAACGTAGTCGGCGTCCTTGATCCCAGCGCCTTCGCCGGCGGTCTTCTCGACGAGCACTTTGTGTCCGCGCGCGGTGAGGCTCTTCACGCCAGCGGGGGTCATGCCAACACGGTACTCGCGAACTTTGATCTCTTTGGGTACGCCGATGATCACGGGAAGTCTCCTTGCGGGGGTAACGGCGCCGGACTCTAGTGAAAGAACGTGGCGCCACCAGGAAATTCCGGCAGGAAGTTCTGGCGCCTCCTGTGCCGCACGGCGTCATCCCGCGGCGGGCGAAACCGGCGCCATTTGCGCTTCGATCATGCTCACGATGGCGTGGCGCCGGGCCGCCACCATCTCGGCCGACGACCAGTCCACCGGCCAGAGCGCCCGGTGAAAGGCCACCTCTTGATACGGGAAGGCCACCAGCGCAATGACCGAAACGCAGAGGTGCCGAGGGTCGAGCTCTGTGCGCACGACGCCGCTGTCTTGCAGCTCCACGATGCGCTCCACGATGGCGTCGAAGAGCGGCCGGATGGCCTTGGCCAGCACGTCGCTCACCAGGAAGCCGCCGTCGGCTCCCTCGTGACGCACCAGGGCCAAGAGCGCGCCGTGGGTTGCGAAGAACCGCAGGAGCGCGTCGACGAACTGCTCGATGAGCCCGCGCAGCTCCTCCTTGGGGAGCGCACGTTCGCCGCGGGCCCGCTCGATGGAAGCCGAGGCGATGGAGAGGAGCGCCCACACCTCTTGCGCCATCACCGAGAGCGCGCGCTCGATGACCGCGCGGTAGAGGCGATCTTTGTCTTCGAAGTAGTGATGGATGAGCGCCGCCTGAATGCCGGCAACCCGCGCGATGGACGCGAGGCGCGCGCCGTCGAAGCCCTTGGCCGCAAACTCGGCCTCGGCCGCATCGAGGATGCGCTTCTTGGTCTCTTCGGCGTTGCGCTCTCGTCGCGGGGCGCGCGGCGCGAGGGCTAGTTTTTCGCCTTTTTCCGGGTCGTCCATAGGGCCTGAGACGACATCGAGCCTACCACGTACTCAGGCGCTGGCTTCCCAGGTTTCGTACTCGATGACGCCCAGCTCCTCGAAGCCCTTGCGCACCCGCGGCGTCAAGAGCCCGAGCTTGCGCACGTTGGGGACGATCTTGCTGAAGAGCAGGCTCTGGAACATGCGCATGAACGGCGACTCCATCGCCAGCGCGTTGCACTCCGCCTTGGGCAGACCCAGGCGCTCCCATACTTCTTCGCCCACGAAGCGCTCGCGAAGGAGCCGCGAGCTCTCGACGATGAAGTCCTCGCGATCGCGCAGCTCGCTCTCTTTCATCTCCTTGAAGGCGTCCTTGAGCGAGAGCACCCCGAAGGCCACGTGGCGCGACTCGTCTTGGAGGATCATCTCGGTGATCTTGCAGATGAGCGGCTCCGCGGCGGTTTTGTGGATGAGGCCGAAGGCGCCGAGGGCGATGCCTTCGATCATGATCTGCATGCCCAGGTACTTGAAGTCCCAGCGCGAGTCGGTGAGCACCGTGTCGAGGAGCGTGCGCAAGGGCGCGCTCACCGGGTACACCAGCTCGATCTTCTCGCGCAGGTAGCGGTCGTAGGCCTCCACGTGTCGCGCTTCGTCGAACACCTGCGCCGCCGCGTAAAACTTCGCGTCGGGGGTGGGCGCCACCGCCACCAGCTGCGAGGTGGCGAGCAGCGCGCCTTGCTCGCCGTGGAGAAAGTTCGACAGCACGTAGCTGGTCATGTGCTGCCGCAGCCGGGGAATCTCGGTCTTGGGGTCGAGCTTTCGCCACACCGAAGAGCCGAACAGCGGGTTGAACGTGTCGGGAATGTTCTGCGCCTCGGGGTCGATCTTGGCGTCCCACGGAAGGTCGGTGCGGGCGTTCCAGTTGAGGTCCTTCGACTTCTCGTACAGAGCCCGGAGATCGGTGCGCTGCGACGCGTAGTCCCAGGTGTACACCAGCTCGTGCGCCACCGGCAGCTGGTCGGTGCCGTGCGGACCTACCCGCGCCGGCTTGGCTTGGGTCTTCGCGAATTCAGTGTAGTTTACACTTTCTTCGGAGCGCTTGAGGCGCACCTCGCTCGGTCGCTCGGGCGGCACCGAGGCCTCGGTTTCGGAGAGCACGAGCCCCGAGAAAGGCACCCGCCGGGCGAGCTGTCGGGCCATCTTCGAGGCACTTCCGAGGCTGGGGAATCGCATCTATTTAGTTTTTACTAAATTACACATTTGTCAAACGGACAGCGATACGCAAGCAGTTACGGCAGCTTGCGGGCTTACCTCAGTTGCGTGCGACGACGACGTTGGTCACAGCCGACCGGGCCGCGCCGTTGCCGCGGAAGGCTACCGTGAGCCGCGTGTCGGCGGCGAAGGGCAGCGTGCACTGCGTTCGACCGGCACCACTCTGCACCTGCACGTCGTTGCCGCGGCGAACCAGCGTCGAGCTCTCGCCGAACGCGAAGAGACACTCGCTCGCGCCGACTTGGGCTTCTCGACCGTCGGGCGCCCGGAGCACCACGGTGGGCGACCCCTGAAACGTGAGCGTGAAGTCGCTGAAGTCGTAGCCCGTGAGGGTGGCGGTCTCGCCCTCGGCGAGGACGAGGCCGCGCGTACCGTCGAGCGCGAAGCTGCCGAGCTGGGGCGCGCGATCCGGCGCGAAGCCCTCGATGCCCGTGGAGAGCAGCGGCCGCGGGACGCGCTCGAAGGGGCTCCGGGTGGAGAAGCGAAGCGCGCGCAGCTTCGCCTGATCGTCGACCCAGGCCACGAGGCCCAGATCGGGCGTCTCGAGCGGAAGCGAGCCGGGCTGCGGGCCGCCGCGGGGCGGAGCCGCAAACGGCGCGAACCCCTTCGCCGGCGCCCACGGGTCGAAGCGGTACCAGATACCGCCCGCGTAGAGGATTGCCTGATCGTCGTTGCCGCGGAACAGCGAGAACGACTCGCCCTTGGGGATCGGAACCTTGCCCGCAGGGTCGGCCACGCCGTCGGCGGAGATGCGCCAGACGTTCACGCGCTCGGGATCGTCGGCGTCGAGCACCGCCAGCGCACCGCCGCCGGACATGGGCACGACGCTGCGGGCGCGGGTGGCAAGGAAGCGCGTGGGGCGCCGGCCCGGCAGCCGGGAGCCGTCGCGCTCGAAAATCTCGATGTCGGGCACCGGCTGATTCGCGTCGTCTTGACCGCCGATCACCAGCACCTGCCCGGAAACGAGGCGCACCGCCACGGGGTTGCGCCGCGGGTAGTCCATGGTGCCGACCGAGCTGCGGATGCGCTTGGTCTTGGGGTCGATGGCCTCGAGCGAGCGAAGGGCGCCATTGCGACCCCGCCCACCCACGAGGAGCGTCTCGCCGGATGCGAGGACGACCGCCGAATGCTCCGCACGCTCCACGCCCAGCTCGATGCGCGACTCGAGAAAGTCGCCATCGGCGTAGACCTCGGCGGTGCCCAGGGGAATCGAGCTCTCCGGGTCGGCGCCGCCGGCCACCAAGCCACCCGCGCCGAACCGCGTGACCGTCGGGCGCAAACGCCGCGACGCGAGGCCGATGGGCAACTGGAGGGCGCGGCCACGCGTGAGGTCGGCGGCGTAGGTGCGCGGCACGTTGGAGCCGTCGGCGCTGCGACCGCCCGCAAACAAGACAGTGTTCTCGCCGACCATGCCCAGCCCGCCGTCCACCCGCACGCCGAGATCGGCGGAGAGCGCGCAGGCAGGACGGTCCTCGAGGACGTTCGGCCAGAGCAGCACGTGAACGTCGCCCCCCCCGGTGGTCGGCGCAATACCCCGATAGGTGCGCGGGTCCTCCAAGGTAGACACATCGGCTACCAGCATCTTCGCGTCGGTGGGGAGCCCGTCGAGGTCGACTTTGACGCGCAGGGGCGTTCGGTCTTGCGCCGGTGCATCGGCGGTGGGCTCGAAGTCGCCCGATGCATAGAACACCGCATAAGCGCTGCGGGTGTCGGGGGCGCAGGAGGCCGGGACGTGAACGAACACACTACGCCGCGCTGCGTCGCTGGTGCACCCGGGGGCCGCAAGACCGAGCAGAAACGCCGCAGCCAGGGCCGCGACCGCGGTGGTTCCCCTACCCCGTGCGGCACGAAGGAAAGGCCGATGGGAGGGCCAGGACGGGGGGGTGGGTGATGGATTGCTCACGGGCTTCGCATCCCAAAGCTCGATCTCGGACCACAAAAGCGTTTAAGATTCCTACCATCCATGTTCCCCCGTCCCTTCGGAAAATACATGCTCGAACGAGAGCTGTCCCGGGGCGGCATGGCGCGCGTGCTCCTGGCGACCCTGCGCGGTACCGACGGTTTCGAGAAGCAGCTGGTGGTGAAGCAGATTCGCGACGAGCTGGCGGGCGATCCCGGCTTCGTGGAGCGCTTCGTCACCGAGGCGAAGACCGCCGTGCTGCTCAACCATCCGAACATCGTGCCGGTGTTCGAGCTGGGCGTGGAACAAGGCACGTACTTTCTGACCATGGAGCTGGTGCGCGGGGTGAGCGTGGCGGAGCTCATTCAACGGGGCAAGCGCCACGGCGACGCCATGCCCTTCGGTCCCTACGAGGGCGCGTACCTGGGCGCCGAGGTCTGCCGCGCCCTCGAGTATGCGCATCGCACCGCCCGCGTGGTGCACCGCGACATCACGCCGCGCAACGTAATGCTCGACGAAGAAGGCCAGGTGAAGGTCATCGACTTTGGCATCGCCGCCAAGGCGCAGGCCATCGGCGAGGGCATCTTCGGTTCGCCCGGCCACATGCCGCCGGAGCAGATGCGCGGCGAGCCGCTGGGCCCGCGCGCCGATCTGTTCGCGGTGGCGGTGCTGCTCATGGAGGCCTGGAGCGGAAAGGCGCTGTTTCGCCGGGCCACCAAGGAAGAGTGCGAAGAGGCCATGCAGGCGCCGCACCCGAAGCCGAGTGAGCTCGACCCCGCGCTGGGGCCCCTCGACTACATCGTGGGGCGCGCGCTCTCGCTTGCCGCCTTCGAGCGCCCGGAGACCGCCGGCGAGATGGGCCGGGCCTTCCGCAAATACTTGCAGAGTGCAGACACCACCGACCTGGCCAAGGAGCTGGGCGACAAGGTGCGGCGCATGCTGGCGGAGCGCGACTCCATCGCCCCCGGGCCCAACGAAGCCTCCAAGCGCGAGCTCGAGGAGGGCGGCACCCGCAACCACGAGACGCGAACCTTCGCGGCGCGCCCCATCACCACCGGCGAGCAAGGTCAGGCGCCGTCTACCCGTCGCATCCCCGACGAGCTGGAGTCGCAGGCGGGCCCGCTTTCGGCGCCCCCGGCCAGCATTCGCAGCGTGCCTCGCGCGCCCGAGAGCAGCGAGACCCTGGCCACGCGGCCGCTGGAGACGCCGGCCAGCGTGCAGCGCTCGAGCGTGCGACCAGGCGACGGCGCTCGCTCGCGATGGTGGGTAGGCGTGGCGGGCATTCTGGCTGCGGGCTTTGCCCTCAAGTTCGCCCTCGGCGGCAATCGCATCGGCACCGATGTGCCGGTCCAGCCCAGCGCCACCACCGCTTCGGCGACCGTGGCCGGGCCTCCGAGCGCGCCGGCAACCACGCCCATCGCGCCCAGCACCGGCGCCGTGGCGAGCGCCAGCGCGGTGGTGCCTTCCCCCAGCGTTGCGTCGCTTCCTTCGGTGGCCGCGTCGCGCGCGCACGTGCCCGTCGCCACACCGACCGCGAGCGCCAGCTCCACCCGCGTCATGGCGGTGCCCACCATGGCCACTGCGCCTTCCGCCAGCTCCACGGTCGCGGCGGCGCCCGGCAAAAAAGCGCGCCTCACGCTCCTGTGCGACCCCAACACCACCGCCTTCGTCGACGGCATCGCGCGCGGCGGGTGCCCCATCCGCGGGCTCGAGATCAACAAGGGCGTGCACGACGTGCGCTTCTCCTTCGAGCCCACCGGCGAATCGCGCGGCGAGCGCGTGATGCTCGACGAGGGCGACGCCGTCACCGTGCGTGCCGACTTCACCGCCGCGGTACCGCAAGTGCGCGTCACACGTCCGTAGCGCTTTCTTTCCAGGGGTCTTGATGATTGCAAACTACATATTTTCGGCACGCTCGTTTTCGGCGTCGCCGGGTTGACGGGGGCCCCGCCGCAGTGCGCCAACCCGTGCGCGGGCGTCGCGGGCCGGATGCCGGCCAAGCCCGAAAACCCTAGACTCTATCGGTGGCGGCACTAAGTACAGGCGCCATGCCCGACTTTTTCGACGTCTCCCGCCACTTCTCCCCGGAAGAGCGCGAAGTCCAGAAGACCATCCGCGCCTTCGTCGACGCACGCGTGCTGCCCACGGTGGGCGATCACTTCGAGAAGGGCACCTTCCCCACCGAGCTGATTCCAGAGATCGCCAGCCTCGGGCTGCTTGGGTGCAATCTGCACGGATACGACTGCGCGGGTCTCTCCGAGATCGGCTACGGCCTGGCGATGCAGGAGCTGGAGCGTGGCGACTCGGGCATTCGCAGCTTCGCCAGCGTGCAGGGCAGCCTGGCCATGTACCCCATCTACAGCTTTGGGTCCGAGGCGCAGAAGAACGCCTACCTGCCCAAGATGGCCAAGGGCGAGATCATCGGCTGCTTCGGCCTCACCGAACCCGACGCCGGCTCCAACCCTGCGGGCATGCGTACGGTGGCCAAAGACGACGGCGACGCGTGGGTCATCTCCGGCACCAAGCGCTGGATCACCAACGGCAACCTGGCCCAGATCGCCATCGTGTGGGCCAGGGTCGGCGGGGTCGACGGCGAGGTGCGGGGCTTCATCGTCCCCACCGAGACCAAGGGCTTCGAAGCGCGGCTCATTCACAAGAAGATGAGCCTCCGCGCCAGCGTCACCAGCGAGCTCATCCTCGACGAGGTGCGCATCAAGAAAGACGCTGTGCTGCCCGACGTGCGCGGCATGAAGGGCCCCCTCTCCTGCCTCACGTCCGCGCGCTTCGGCATCGCTTGGGGCGTCATCGGCGCCATGCACGCGTGCTTCGACAGCGCCCTCGACTACGCCAAGAACCGCGTGCAGTTCAGCGGCAAGCCCATCGCCAGCCACCAGCTGGTGCAAGCGAAGTTCGCCGAGATGCTCACGCAGATCACCAACGCGCAGCTGCAGGCGCTGGAAGTGGCGCGGCTCAAGGAAGAGAAGAAGCTGCGGCCCGCCCACGTGAGCATGATCAAGCGCAACAACGTGCGCGCCGCGCTGGAGATCGCCCGCACCTGCCGCGACATTCTCGGCGGCAACGGCATCACCCTCGAGTACCCGGTAATGCGTCACTTGTGCAACCTCGAGACGGTCTACACCTACGAAGGCACCCACGACATCCACACCCTCATCCTGGGTCAAGACGTCACCGGCATCGCCGCCTACGGCTGAGGCTTCAAGGGCATGTTGCCAAGGACCGCATCTTCCTGGCGCCGCTCGGCCTGGGGGTCGCAGACGGGCACATGGAACCGCTCCGCGTGATCGCGACGCGCTGAGCCGCCCCGACGATTTCGGTGACGGGTTGTGCGCGAGCCCCCAAACGACGAAGAGAAGATGCCTGCGCCCGAGGCGCGGGCGTCTCAGCTTCGTCTTTCTGGGAGAACATCCACATGCGTCTTATTCTCGGTGCTTCGTTCGTTCTGCTCGCTGCGTGCTCGTCGACGACCCCCGATACCGGCACCTCGGGAGGCGCCAGCGGCACAGGCGGCGCGAGCAGTAGCTCGGGCGGGTCGGGCAGCAGCTCCGGGAGCGGCAACTACACCGTGAACGGCAAGCCCGCCGAGGAGTTCTACGCGCAGTTCCAGCTCGAAACCATCAAGACCTCGATGGACGGCGCGGCGGCGATTCCCGCCCAGAGCAACGGGAACAACGCGTTCTTGACCAGCCTGTTTCTGCAGAAGGACGGCTCGTTCACCCTCTTCTACGTGGAAGGCAAAGGCGAGGTGACCGGGGGCGGCCACTCCCTCAACTACGACAGCAAGCAGGGCCGCAAGGTAACGGGCTCCTGGAGCGTTCAGGGAACCGCGCTGGTGGTCGGACCATTCAAGTGTGGCGGCCTCAGCTTCAACGGCGAAGACCAGCTCCGCTGCGAGGTCAAATCTGCCGTCGTGTCCTCGGCTGCGGTGGGCAAGAGCGCCTCGCTGAGCAAGGGCATCTCGCAGAGCTCGCCCTCCGACTCGAGGTTCGCCGACTACCGCTGAGCGAGCAACGAAGCGTGGCAGCACGGCTGAGAGAGATTCGCGGCAGACTCGCAGGTACCGACGCGGCGCCGTCGCAGCCCGGAGGTGCGTGCGAGCGGCGGGTCGCAAAGGTGCAAACGTGTCCGTCGAACGACGGGAATTCCTCGAGGTCTCGCAGTAGTGGTAGGAGTGCCGCTGTGACGCCCGGACGCCTTCGCGCAGAACCCCTCGCCGTTCCGTTCCACGTGGTGCTGGTGGAGCCGGAGATTCCGCCCAACACCGGCAACATCGCGCGGCTCACGGCGGCCACGCGCTCGCCCCTCCACCTGGTGGGCAAGCTCGGGTTTCGCATCGACGAGCATTCGGTGCGCAGAGCCGGCGTCGACTACTGGCATTTGGTCGACGTTCGCCAGCACGTGGACTTCGCGCATTTCCTCCACGCGTTCCGCAAGGAGTCACCCGAAGGCCAGCTGCACCTGTTCAGCGCCATCGCGCCGCGGAGCTACCTGCAGGCCGGCTTTCGCCCGGGCGACGCGCTGGTGTTCGGGCGCGAGAGCGTGGGGCTGCCCGATACGCTCCTCGAGGCCCACGCCGATCGCGTGGTGGGCATTCCCACGCTGGGGGCCGTGCGCTCGCTCAACATCGCCAACGCCGCCGGCATCGCCCTCTTCGAGGCCCACCGCAGTGTTGGCGCGCTCGACCGCATCTTCACCGAGTAGCCACCCGCCGCGGCGCAATTGCCGCGTCGGTCGTTCCGTGACACGGTAGTGCCATGACTCCGCGCATCTTCGCGTTCGGCCTCTTCGCGAGCGTGGCCGCGCTCGGCGCCTGCAGCGGCGCCAGCAAGTACGATCTTCTGGGTCCCCAGGGGAGCAGCGGGAGCTCGAGCGGCGGCGCATCGTCGTCGGGTGGCGCATCGTCGTCCGGCGGCGCATCGTCGTCGGGCACCGCATCGTCGTCCGGCGGCGTCGGCTGCGAGCGCGCGCAGGACTGCGGCAAGAACGAATACTGCTTTTTCGCCGGATGCGGCACCGCGGGCGAGTGCCTGCCGGTACCCAAAGAATCCGACGTGAAGAACCCGGTGTGCGGCTGCGACGGCGTCACCTACTGGAATGAGTCCATCGCCGCGCAAAACGCCGTTTCGATGCGCGCGAACGGCGCATGCGAGAAAGACGCCCAGGGCTGCTCGCTGGGCCTGCAGGAGGTCGCCTGCAAGGGCGGCGCTGTGTGTGCGGCGGCGACCAACATCTGCACGCCTACGGTCGCCGGCACCTGCTGGCGGCTTCCCTCCAAGTGCCCGAAAAACGACGAGATTGCGCGTTCTTGCCGGGACGGAAAGTGCGATACCGCATGTGCGCTGATGGAGGCTCACGTGGCCTTCTCGACGGGCATCGGCTGCCCCCGCTGAAGAACGGGTAACGTTGCGGCCTGCGTGCCGGGGTGACAGTATTGGAGCATGCGCCTCTCTTCCCTTGCGTGCGTCTCCAGCGTTGGCTTGCTCGTGGTTGCCTGCAGTGGAGCCGACACCTCGGATCTGTTTGGAACGCCCGGTAGCTCCAGCGGGAGCAGCGGCGGAAGCAGCGGAACCTCCAGCGGCGGAAGCAGCGGAACCTCCAGCGGTGGAAGCAGCGGAACCTCCAGCGGTGGAAGCAGCGGCGCGAGCGATGCAGGGCTCGACACCGGAAAGCCGGTGGAAGACGCGGGCAGGCCGTGCAATCCGGCGCTGGCCAACCCCTGCGGCGCCGGCTCCTACTGCGACGCGCCGAATTGCACCACCCCCGGCCTGTGCAAGACCCCCAGCGCCGAAGTGGATGCGCAAGACGTGGTGTGCGGCTGCGACGGCATCACGTATTGGAATCCTTCGGTGGCCCAGAACTTCGGTACCACGGTGGGGGCAAAGAACAGCTGCTCCACGAGCGCCGCGGCGACCAAGAAGTGCAACACCAACACCGCGTGTGGCGGGTCCAAGACCAAGTGCCAGATGCAGGTGGCGAACGGACCCGCGTGCCTCGGCATCAACGCCGGCATCTGTTGGCGGCTCCCGGGCACCTGCCCAGTGGTCGCGAATTCGACGATCCACACCTGCGACATCGACAGCAAGTGCGTCTCCCTTTGCAAGACCATCGAGAAGGAGCAGGCGTACTTCGCGGGCGCCACCTGCACGGTCCCCTAACGAGGAGACTGGTGTTTTAGGTGGCTGACTGAGGGCTTTGGCCATGGTGCCTTGCGAGGTCCGCGGGCTGCGATGCATGTAATTTGCAAGCTCCCCCGCCCTCTACCCAACCTGCCCGTCGAGGTCTCGCCTGCGCACTTCCCAGATGCCGTGGCTGCGTACTACGGTGACGCGCATGCGCAGCTGGCTTCTTCCCGCCCTTCTGGTCGCCACCGCCGCCGCGTGCGCCGGCGGCGCGCCCCACGGCGTGGGTATGTCGGAGCCGGGGCAGGCGCCGCCTACTTCGCCCAAAGCCACCGACGCCGGCGCCGATGCGGCGAGCTTTCCCCGCGACTACCGCACCCAGTTCGCCAAGCTCAGCAGCGCGCGTTTCGTATCGCAGGGCCACGCCGGTGGGCGCTTCCACGGCGAGCTCTTCGGCAACGCACTCGCGAAAGAGTCGTGGGATCGCGCCACCGGAGACTATCCGGTGGGGACCACGCTGATCATGGAGCACGCGGAGCGCTCCGCCGAGGGCCCCGCCGGGCCCACCATGCTCATGGAAAAGCGGCCCAAGGGCTTCGATCCGAAGTTCGGCGACTGGCGCTACATGGTGCTCGACTCCAAGGGTCTGCTGCAGAAGGAGGGCGTCATCGAATCGTGCGCTCTTTGTCACGCTGACGCACCGCGTGATTTCGTGTTTCGCCTTCCGTAGCGCAGCGGCTCGACGGCGTGGTGTTGGCGGGCTAAAGCGGAGAGCATGACGCTTTTCGTTGGCCGTTCCCTGGCCTCGCTGCTCTTGCTCTCGGGTGTCGGTGCGGGCTTCCTCGCGTGCAGCTCTTCCGACGGCACCCCCACCCCCAATCCCACCGCCGACGGCGGCAGCGCAGACGGCGGAGACACCGACGGTGGTCCCATCCCCACCGGCGACGTGTGCAGCGTCACCCGCAAGGGCACCGCGGGCGTGGTCATCAAGGGCACGCTGCTCTTGCCCGAAGGCGAGCCCACCGCGGGCGAAGTGGCGGTCGATGGCGCCGGGAAGATCACCTGCGTTGGCCCCGCGTGCGCCGACGGCGCGCCCAACGCCACGGTGCTCGACTGCCCCGGCGGCGTCATCTCCCCGGCGCTGGTGAACGCGCACGACCACACCGACTACAACGTGAAGGGCCCGTACAAGTTCAGCACTACCCGCTGGAGCTGGCGCAACGGCTGGCGCACCGGCGCCCTGGGCGAGACCAAGCTGCCCACCATGGGCAAGGTCAAGGGCGATCCCGAGTCGGCCATCGCCGAGCTCCGTTTCGTGTTCGGTGGCTCCACCTCCATCGTCGGGTCCGGCGGCATCGACGGCCTGGCGCGCAACCTCGCCACGTTCCCCAAAAACACCGACACCGCCGACCTCACCGCGCGCACCGCCACCTTCGATACCTTCCCGCTCAACGACACCAGCGGCACCATCACGCCTCCGGTCTGCGATCCCGCCAAGGTAGTGAACACCGCGTCGGCCTTCCGTGGCGGCGCCTACGTTCCCCACGTGTCCGAGGGCATCGCGGTCGCTGCGCACAACGAGTTCGCGTGCCTCACCCAGGCCTCGGTGGGCGTCATCACCAACCGCACCTCGATGATTCACGCCATCGGTCTGGGCGCCGCCGACGCCGCCGCTGCGGCCACCGCCAACGCGCGCATCATCTGGTCGCCCCGCTCCAACATCGTGCTCTACGGCAACACTGCGCCGATTCCGCTCTTCAAGCGCACCGGTCTGGTCATCGCCATGGGCACCGACTGGCTGCCCTCGGGCTCCATGAACATGCTCCGCGAGGTGCAGTGCGCAGCGTCGCTCAACGAGAAATACTTCAACAAGGTGCTCAGCGACCGCGATCTCTTCGACATCGTCACCAAGAATGGCGGCATCGCCTCCGGCTACGGCACCGAGCTCGGCCAGCTCAAGGTTGGCTTCGTGGGCGACATCACGGTGTTCGACGGCCGCGCCCACAAGGGCTTCCGCGCGGTCATCGACGCCAGCTCGGAAGACGTGCGCTTGGTGGTTCGCGCCGGCAAGCCCCTCTACGGCGACGCGCCGCTGGTCTCGGCTCTTGCCCAGGGCTGCGAAGCCGCGAGCGTCTGCGGCGTCGATCGCCAGGTGTGCCTCACCGACACCAAGGTGAAGTGGGCCGACGTCGACGCGTCGATCAAGGGCGGCAACTATCCGCTGTTCTTCTGCCGCGACGCGGCGATCACCGACGAGCCCAGCTGCGTGCCCTACCGCGACACCTACCCCAACGGCACCTCGGCCACCGATCGCGACGGCGACGGCGTGCCCGACGGCAGCGACAACTGCCCCGACGTGTTCAACCCGGCGCGCCCCATGGACGCCGACGTTCAGGCCGACGCCGACAACGACACCTTCGGCGACGCCTGCGACGCCAAGCCCCTCGACAACGCCGCTCACTGACGATTCGTCGCCACGCGCGGAGCCCAACAGCATGCCCTACGGAGCGCCCGCGCCCACCCCGTTGCGATGGGCAATGGTATCCGTCGCGCTCGTCGCCGGGTGCCATCGATCGGTGGCGCCGCCCGAGCGTTCCGAGCCGGTGCCCGTCGCGGGCGACGATGCCGCGACCGGCCACGATGCGGCGACCGGCGGCGATGCGGCGACCGGCGGCGATGGCGGCGACGCCCGCGCCTGCGCGGAGCCTCGCGATCCGATGGGCTTTTCAGACGTGTATTATACACCGATATCGCCGGCTGGCCTTCGCCCTATTGATCGCGCGCTCTTCTCGCCCGACCAGCTGAAGGCGAAAGCGTCGTGGTCGTTCGTGGCGCCGGCGCAGGTGGCCTGGCAGAGCGAGGTGCGCGGTCAGGCTCCGCTCTTGGTCATGGGCGACGCCACCTGGTCCACCTGCCAGCTCCTGGCTCCTGGCGAGCAGGTGAAAGGGCCCTTTGCCGGCGCGCCTGGGTCGGAGAGCTGGACGGCTCGGGTGTACCAAGGCCTGCACCGGGTGGTGGTCGTGGTCTCCGATGCCGAGGCGCAGGTGCGGGCGCTTCGAGATTTCGAGGTGGGCCAGGTGAGCTGTGGGTTCACGCTCTCACGCATCGAAGCGTTCCCCGACGGCGCGGCCCTTCACGTCTCGAGCTACGTCTCGGCAGACGGCGACACGATGATGGAAGAGGGCGTGTACGGCCTCTTCGGCGGCAAGCTCACGGAGCTGTTTCGCGCGACCGCGTCCGAGCCGGCGGGCGCGGTCGATACGTTCACGGTCACCCCGGGCCCAGTCGGCAATCGACCCACGCTGACGCTGCGCGTGAAGGCGCACCCCGCCCCGAAGTCTGAGCCCCTCGGCGCCCTGTCGAAGGCCATCGACCGCATCCAGAAGGTGACCTGGGACGCCAAGAGCCAGCGGTTTCGCTGAGACTCCTACGCGGAGCGGAAGGTCTGCGTCCACGTGATGAGGCGGAATTTGCGCGCCTGCGCGTGAGGAATCGGCATGGCGGTTGCCTCGAACGCTGCCTCGCCATAGCGTCACCCTCATGCTTCGAAGTGCGGCGCTTCTCGTGGTCTGCCTTGCGAGCTGTGGTGGTGGTTCGCGGGAGGGCGGCCGGTCCGCGCATGTGGCGACGCCTGCCGCGCCCGCATCGAGGGTCCTCCCGACCGACGCGGACGCGGGAACGACGGCCGCACCACAGCGCTTGGATAGGCCGGACATCGACCTGGAGAAGGAGAACGCGCCGCTGGCGATCGCGTTCTCCCCGGCGGGTCACCTGTTGTTCGCGACGCGCCGTGCGCTCTGGGACTGGGACCCGAGTGGCGTGGAGAAAACGAAGCAGATCACCGCGACGCCCGAGGCGCTGTTCGGAGCGGGCGTCCGTCTCGTCGCCTCCGCCGACCCCGACTACGTCGCGACCCAGGGGCCCAAGGGCAAGACCACCGAGGAGTGGCGAGTGCGGGCCGCCTTCTCCGAAGACGGCGCGGTTGCGGCCTTCTCTGCCGATAGCGAGACGTTCGCGAGGAAGAACGACGACGCGCGACGAAAGTTCGTGGCAAGCGTCCTCCGAACGGATACCGGGGCATCGGCGGGCGCCTTCACCCGCATCGTGAGCGTGCGCTCGCCGCTGTACACCTTCGCGCCCAATCTCTCGCCCGCGGGTCGTTTCTTGATGCTCGTGCAAGCAGAGCAAGCCGAGGTCTTCGAAGTGGCCAGCGGGCGCAACGTCTTGCGGCAGTTGGGCGAAGGTGGAATCGCCTTCCTGAACGACGCGACCTTGCTCCGCTCGGGCCGGAGCTCGCTCGACGTGGTCGACGCCGAGACGGGTCGAGTGTTGCGAACACGCCGCGCTTCGTCGACCCGTGCCCTGTCTCCCGACCGCAAGACGTTTGCCCTGTTCGAGAAGGGAACCTTGCGCTTCTGGAACCTGGCAACCGGCACGTTGACCACCCGCTGCAAGACCTCCATGAAGTGCAGCGACTGCGCCGTGGAGTGGACCGACGCGAGTCACGTCCGCCTGTTCGACGGGAGCGAGAAGGAGACCCAGATCGCATGCGCGGCAGACGGCCAAGACCCATCGCCGAGTGCGACTCCCTATGCGGCCCTGCCCACCTTCGAAGGAGAGGGGTTCTCTGTCTTCGAGCATCGGAATCCGGGTGCCACGCGCCCCTCGGGGGTGGTCGTGATGCCACCCAAGGGCGGCAAGGAAGTGGCGCTCGACGTTCCCGGCGCGGAGATGCCGTATTCGGTGTCACGCGGGCGCCTTCTCGTTCGTGGCGAGACCACGTGGCTCGTCGAGTCCTCCGGTGAGGTGCGGCTGCTCGTCAAGGCGCCCTGATGCTCGCGATGGCTCAGAAGTAGAAGGCGGCAGCGACGATGGCCGAGAGCACCAGGACCACAAACACCCCGGTGGTGAGCGCAGCCACCGCGTACGACGTGTACAATGCACGCTTTGCGGGGGGGCCCACCAGGCGGTAGTGGCCCGAGAGGAATGCTTCGGTGGCGCGGGTGGGAAGACCGGCGCCGACGGTGAGCGCGCTGAGCGCCTTGCCGATGCCGCTGCGCACGCCCACGACGACGACGCCCACCGGGCCCATGACCACGTCCCAGCCGCAGGCGTAGAGGCCGAGCCGCAGCGCACGGTTGCGCGCCGGCCGGGCGCCGGAGCGGCGCGCGCCCAGATCGATGGAGAGGCCATGGGCCGCGTGCGCAGCCACCAGCAAGGTGGCCAGCGCCGGAACGCCCACCACCAAGAGTCGAGCCGCAAACCCGCGCGTCTCCGGGCCGAAGAAGAAGTGCGCGCAGGCATGGGGCGCGACGGCGAAGGCGATGCCCATCCACATCGCGGTCATGGCCAGCGAGGCGATGAGCTCGGCCGCAAAGGCGAACCGAAGGGCCGGACCCAGCGGTCCGTCGGGGAGGCGCGCGAAGAACGAGGACGCGTCGAAGGTGGTGAGCGACGCGGTGGTCCACAGCCGGGTGAGCGCGCCGCCATAGGTGCGCTCCCAGGGGACGATCTGCACGATGCCCGACTCCATGTCGGGGGAAGCCGAGCAGCCGGGACAGTCGGACGAGCCGCACTGGGTACACACCACCGCGGCCGGAACATCGAAGAGCTCCGGTGACGAATCACGTGTATTTTGCACGTCACGAAGACGCGGCGCGGCCATGGCTAGATCATGGCTCCATTCCCCGCACGACGCCACTTCCCTGGGCGTTGAGACTTCCAAGGATTCCCGTCGATTGCGACACGCGCCAACGCTAAAATCAATCCTACTTATGCGCGCGTTCAGTGCAGCGTCTCGTCGCCCTCGCGGCGTGCGGCCTTCGAGCCTTTGCGCACCTCGATATCGTCGAGCGGGCCGCCGAAGCCAAGCGAGAGCGCCACGCCCACGACACTGAGCGCCAGCGTGGCCCAAAAGGCCCAGGTGTGCTCGTACGAGATGGTGTAGAGCGCGCTCTTCTGGCGGTTGATGGCCAGGATCGCCACGGTGACGCCGGGAATGGCGGAGAGCAGCGCGGCGGCCACCCGTGCGCCGCGCATGCGGAGGATGGATCGGCGGCTGACGACCGTGGGAAAAAGCACCATCCAACCGGCGAAGGCGGCCCATGCCAGCACGCCGATGCGCCCCAGGGTGAACCCGCTGAGCATCATTTCGGTGGGGATTCGCATGTGGATCCACGGCAGAAAGAAGAGGGCGATACCCAGGAGCGGCACCAGCGCCAGTGGGCCCCGGTTGCGCTTCCAGTACAGCCAAGGCTGGACCTCTTGCTCGGGCAAGGTGTGCACCAGCTCCTCGCTGGCCGCATCGTGGGAGAGCGGGAGCTTCTCCATGGCCGCGAGGCTGAGCCCGCACACCGGGCACGTCTTGGCCTCGTTCTTCTCGAACATCTCCCGGCAGAACGGACAGGCAACCAGACCCACGGGGCGAGCATAGCGTCGGGGAGCGATGGAAAGCACGTTGCAAGGTCCGACAGACGGACCGGGGTGAAGTTCCCGGGGTCCCGACGACGAATGTCCTACATCGTGCGCGGTGCGATATGCTGGGCCGATGGCCCGTCCTGCTCGCATCGACACGGAAGCGTTCGCGCGCTGGCACCACGACCATGCGGAGTGGGCCCGGGTCGAAAAAGGCGGCGTCGAGGCGCTGGAGAAGCGGTTCACCTTTCCGGACTTCGCGAGTGCGCTGGCGTTCGTGGTGCGGGTGGGCATGGCGGCCGAGAAGCGCGACCATCACCCAGACGTCGCCATGGGCTGGGGCAAGGCCACGGTGCTCTGGACGACCCACGACGCGGGTGGCATCACCGCGCTCGACCTGACACTGGCCGAGGAAAGCGATCGAATCCGGAGTACTTGATGCGGGAAGACGACGAGCTGCAGGCGGCGCGCGATGCGCTGCGAGAACGACTTCGCGGAATTCTGGGCCACGAGGCCACCGAGAAGGGCGAGGTGCCTCGACTCGACGAGGCGCTGACCCACCCGAGCTACGCCAACGAGACCGGCGTGGGTGACAACCAGCGCCTCGAGTTTCTCGGCGACTCGGTGCTGAGCCTGTGCGTGAGCGAGCTTTTGGGTAACGATTTTCCAGAGGCCAACGAGGGCCTGCTCACCCGCATGCGCAGCGCCCTGGTGAACGCCGAGGCGTTGGCGAGCTGGGCCCGCTCCGAGAACCTCGGGGCCAGCATCGCGCTGGGTCGCGGCGCGCGCTCCGGCGCCGAGCGCAACCAGACCAACGTGCTGGCCGACGCCGTTGAAGCCGTGGTGGCCGCCGTGTACCACGCCCATGGTCTGGATGGCGCCCGCGCCCTGGTGCGCGCGGTGGTGGCCCCACGCATGCGCGAGGAAGTGGAGCTCGCGTCGCGCGACCCCAAGAGTGAGCTGCAGGAGCGGGTGCAAGCACTGGGGCAAGAGGCGCCGCGCTACCGCGTTCGGGCGTCGCGGGGCCCCGATCACGATGCCATCTTCGAGGTGGAGGTCGCGGTGGGGACGCGGGTTCTCGGCAGCGGTGAGGGTCGCTCGAAGCGCCTCGCCGAGCGGCGGGCGGCGGAGGATGCGTTGAAGCTCGATCTGGTTCTGGCGCTGAAGGAAGAGACGCCCGCCAAGGAGTGAGGCCCTCGGACCGCCGCCGAGCTTTGCACAGATGCGGGAGGGGAGGCGACGGTGGCGGTTGGCTCGCTGAACGCAAGAAAGCTCCCGTCACTTTCGTGGCGGGAGCTCTCGCGCAGGCCTCGGGTCCGAGGCCTGGAGCCTTCGGTCAGGGCCTTACGGGAATCGTCGCAGGGGTTGCGGGGTCGGCGCCGGCGCGCACCGCAGCGTAGGCGTCGAAGATGAGCTGCTTCGTGTAGAGCGGGTTGTGCGCGCCGAGGGCGCCGCCGCGGACCACGAGGAGGTAGTCGTAGAGTGCACCGGCTTCGTCGGCCGTGAGCGGCGCGCCGGGGTTGCGGGTCTTGTCGAGGGCGAACTGCTTGTCGGCGAGCTCGGCCGCGCCGAGCTGCGCGGTCGCAAGCGAATCGCGGGTCAAGAATCCGCGGTTATTGAGCACGCGCTGCAGGTCTTGGAGGGCGCCGTTGAAGATGCCGCGGCTGGTGTTGAGCTCAGAGTTGATGGTTCCCGGCGCATGGCAGCCGGAGGCGGTGCAGGTGGAGAGCTGCGGACGGAACGAGTGGTCGGGATAGTTGCCATTCAGCGCCACCTTGGGCATGTGACAGGAACCACAACCCGACGTGGTCTGGTGCGCCGAGCTGGTGTAAGTTTTGCCGACGAAGTGATACCCGCCTACGCCCGAGAACACATCGGCGTGCGGGCCTTCGTGCGGGCCCCAATACGCGTTGGTGACCGCGTTGGAAGCAGTGATGTAGTTGGTCACGTCTTTGCGCGACTTGTGACACTGAATACACGTGTTGTTGACGCCCCATTTGCCGGCGGGCGTGCCGGTGACAGTACCTACCGTCGGGCTCTTCTCGAGGTACGCTTGATCGTTCGGCCCCGAGGGAACGCGTAGTTTGAAATCGCCCTTCTTATACAGAGCGCCGGTAACGTGCGGATCGCTCGTTACCGTGTCGTGGCAGGTGGTGCAGCCGATGATGGCGAGCGGGGCATGGCCGCCGTAGCCGAGCTCGGCGACGCCGCCGCCGGCCTTGGTGTAGTTCAGCTCTCCGAGCTTGTAGTTGGTGGGGCCCACGGTAGACCCCGAGGCCAGTGTACCTTGCCCCGCGAGCCGCGAGGGAAGGCCATCGGTGGCGTGGCAGTTGCCACAGGCAGAGTTGGGGCTGGTCCACGGGCCTTGTTCCTCGACGTTCACGATGGCACCGAAATAGTGAGTACTGGATTTCCACTGATCGACGATGCCGTTGAATCCGTGGCAGGGCGACATACAGGAAGCCTGAAGTCCACCCTCCACCAGGGCGATGGGCCCGGCATCGGAAACACCCGGGCCTTGCGGACCGACCGCGCCCGCTTCCCCGGTGGCACCTGTTTGGCCTTCGGGTCCGGTGGGGCCAGTGCACGCGGCCAGCGTCGTCGCGCCTCCGAGTGCGAGAACACCCAGCGCGGCGAGGATGGTGGTGATAGGGTTCTTCGTCTGCATGCAAGTCTCCCAACGTGGCGCTGTGCGCCCTGTCTGGTGTTAAAGTGAGGAATCCGCTCGCAGGGAAGTCGAAGCTCCGTGCAATGGCAAGCGCCTTCGCGCTGCCGTTGGCGGCAACTTGCATATTTTACGCCGGGAGCGTGAGCTGTCGCGATAGCCGCAATTTGGATGAGGTTCCGACGTACGACAATCAGGTACGTGCAATTCTTGCAGCCAAGTGCAAAGACTGTCACGCAACCAAGGGTGCAGGCGGCTTCGCGCTTACCTCGTATTTGGACACTATCGCGTGTGGCAAGGACGGCGCCCCTACGGTGCTGCCGGCGGGTAGCGCGGCGCCGCTTTTGCGCGCCCTCGACCAAGACCCCCACAAAGGCCTATTAACCGGCCCAGAGCGAGATGCAGTATCTGCATGGGTGGCGGGCGGCGCGCAAAAGACGATCGGCGGCGCTCACCCGGCCGGCTATGTCGACCCGCGGTCGCCGAAGAGCCACGGTCGTGCTCTCCGCGCCGCCGGGTGGAAGCCCATGCTCGACGCGACCTCCGATCAGGCCTGCGGGCGATGCCACGAGGGCGTTCCCTCCGGACGGTCGCCGAAGGTCACAGCGAGCGCGCCGGGAGCGCCCTCCTGCACCAGCTGCCACACGGAGCCGGCGGGGCCGCTCGCGTGCGGCACGTGCCATGGCGACGGCACCCGCGAAGCGCCGCCGCGCGATCCGTGCTTCTTCCCAGAAGACGCGCGCACCGCCGGCGCGCACCTGGCCCACGTTGCGCC
The DNA here is from genome assembly GCA_038210445.1 of Polyangiales bacterium. Taxonomy (GTDB): domain Bacteria; phylum Myxococcota_A; class Polyangia; order Polyangiales; family Polyangiaceae; genus JABFRG01. The sequence goes on along the minus strand of JBBQWQ010000004.1, from coordinate 6,495 downwards.
GGGGCCGGGCTCCTCGCCGCTCGCCTGCACCACTTGCCATCCGGTCCCCAGCGCCGCGGTGTTCGAAGGCGTACACGCCAACGGCTCCGTGAACCTGGCGTTCGACGCCAAAGCTTCGGGCAACGCCAGCTACGATGCCGCCAGCCACGTGTGCACCACCGAGTGCCATGCGCGCCCTGGCGGGCAGAAGCCGCGGCCGGCCTGGACCGACAAGGGAAAGCTCGGCTGCAACGACTGCCACGGCTCGCCTCCGCCGCAGCACTACGCGGGCGCGTGCAGCGGGTGCCATCGCGATACCGACGCCAAGGGCACTGCCTTCACCGGCGGCAACTTGCACGTCAATGGCGCAGTCGACCTGGGCGACGGCAGCGGCACCTGCGGCGCGTGCCACGGCGCGGGGAGCGATCCGTGGCCCACCACGGGCGCCCACGCAAAGCACAAGCTTCCGGCGAATTCCGCGCCGGTCGCCTGCGAGAGCTGCCACGTGGTGCCGACGGTGTTCGGCAAGGGCACCGCTCACCCCAAGGGCGGCCCGGTCAGCCTCACCTTCGGCGGCCTCGCCAAAAGCCGCGGCGCGAACCCCACTTTCACGAACGGTACCTGCAACAACGTCTACTGCCACGGCGAAGGCGTGGTGGGCACCACCGCCGCGGCGCCTCGCTGGACCGACAAAGGTGCATCTTGCACCAGTTGCCATGGTCTTCCGCCGGGGCCGCCCCACGGTGGAACCGCCGCCTGCTGGACCTGTCACCCTTCCGACGTCGACCCTAGCCCCAGCGGCCCGGTGATCACCGATCGCGCGCGCCACGTGAACGGCTTCACCGACAGGTAGCTTCAGTCGCGGAACACGTGGCAGCCGTTGCACTTGGCGGCAGCGGGCTGGTGATCTTTGCGGTCTGTGTGGCAGGAGACGCAGACCGCGCGGTCGGCCTTCGCCGGCTCGTGCTGCGCGTGGCAGGTGGCGCAGGCAGCGTGGGCGAGCCCCCCGGCCTTGGCCTTGATGCGATGCATGCCGCCGAGATCCTTATGGCAGGTGGCGCAGGCAGGGGGCGACGCCACGCCGCTGGGACCATGCGGTCGATGGCACGTGGCGCATCCGCCGGCCACCTTCGCGTGGGCGCTCGAGCTCTCCTTGGCGTGGCAGCTGGCGCAGGTCTGCCCCGGCTTCTGCTTGCCGTCGTGGGGGGTGTGGCACGAGGCGCACTTGGCGTGGCCTGCCGGTGCGGTCTTGGCCTCGGCGCCATGGCAGGTGGCGCAGGCTTCGCTCTTGTGCGGCGCGTGCACCGTACCGTGACACTTGGCGCACTCGGTGTGTCCCTTGCTGGTGCTCGCGGCATGTTGCTCACCGGCGTGGCAACGGACGCACACGGCGCCGGTGGCAGAGGAAGCGAGCTGAAACTGATGCGGCGTATGGCAACTACTGCAGGCGGTCTTGGCGTTGTGGAACGCCGTGTCGCTGGTGGCCTTGGTGTGGCAGGTGCTGCACGAAAGCGCGCTTCCGTGGGGCGAATTGAGCGCTACTTGCTTGTCGGCCGGGTGCGGCACGTGGCAATCGATGCAGCGATCGCTGGTGTGGCCGGAGTGCGTGGCCTTCACGTTCCCGTGGCACTTGGCGCAGGCCTGCGCCGGCGGAGCGCCAAGCGGGTTGTGCGGCGCGTGGCACGACTCGCAGTTCGCGTGCGCCGGAACCCTTTGCGCCGCGAAGGCCTGGGTCTTGGCGTGGCAACTGACGCAGGCCTTGGGCGCCGCCGGATTGTGCGGCGCGTGGCAGCCGGTGCAGGCGTGGGCGCCGATGCCGGTGGCTGCCTGGTGGTCCTTGTGACACGAGGCGCAGGTGGCCACCGCGGTGCGCTCGAAGTCGTGCGGCGCGTGGCAGGTGATGCACGCATCGTGGGCGGCGGGCTTGGGCCCGGCGGGCTTGTCTTGGTGGCAGCCGATGCACGCGTCCTTGGCAGCGCTGGCCTTGGTGTGCGGCGCGTGACAGTCGGTGCAGGCCCCCGTGGCGTGCCCGGTGTGCGAAGCAGGGAGGCCTTTGTGAACGTCGAAGCCCGGGCCGGCGATGCGCGCAACGTCGGTGATGGGCGGCATTTTGCCGTGCGCGAAGCCCGATTCCTTGGCGTGGCAGCTCTTGCAGTCGGCGGACACTGCAGTGTGCTCGCGATGCGGATTGTGGCAGCTGGCGCAGAGCGCTTCCGGGGTCTTGTGGGTGGTGATCGCCGCGTGCATGCCCTCGGTCTTGTCGTGGCACGAAATGCAGGTGGCTGCGGGCTTGGCGAACGCGTGGCACGAGAGGCAGGTGGTGATCTCTGGCGGCTTACCGCCGTGGGTCTTGCCCACTTCCTTGGCGTGGCACTTCACGCAGCTGTCGGTGTTGGTCGCGCTGGCGAAGCTCGCGCCGGCGTCGGCAGTGCCGGCCGCGGCGGCGTGGCAGTCGCCGCAGCCAACGCCTTTCAGGCCGACGTGCGCCCGGTGTCCCGGGGCGTCGCGCACGTCGCTCCAGGTGAGCGGCACCAACGACTGCGGACCGGTTGCGGGCGAGACGAAAACCGCAGAGAGCTGCTTGCGGAAGCCGAAGAGCGCCGCCGCCACCAGCGCGCATAGAAGGAGCGCGAGGGGCCAGCGTCGACGCGCGGTTTCACTCACGAGCCCATCCGATGGCAGAAGCGGCAAGGCACGTCGTTCAGCTTGTCTTTGCGGCTGGTGTAGCCGGGCCCATGGGGATTGCCGCCGGGGCCACCCACTTTGTGGCAGCCGATGCAGAGCTGCTCACCGGCCCCGCCGTGGCAGCCCGCGCAGCCGGCCGGGTCGAGCCGCGCGGCTTGCCCGTGATCGCCGCCGCGCGAGGGGTTGAGCCAGGTGGAAGGATGCGGGCTCCTACGCTTGATCGGCCCACCGGCGGAAACGTTCTGCTGCTCGTGGCACGAGCGGCACGTGCTCTCGGCGTGGCAGGTGGTGCACAGGCCCGGGTTGTTCTTCGACTCTTCGGCGTGGCGCGAGAGGAAGCCGGCCCGGTGCAGGCCAGAGAGGCGCGGCTGATCGAAGGTGAGCCGTGCGGGCAGTGCCGGTGTGGTGCCGACGCCGTGGCACGAGAGACAGGTGCGCTCGGAGTGGCAGGTGGCGCAGAGATCCGGCGAGGCTGCGGCGCGGACGCCGTGCTCGCGAATGAAGTCGCCGTCGTGCACCAGGTGGTCTTGCGGGGTCACGTGCTCGGCCGGCAAGTCGACGTGGCAACCGTCGCAGTCGCGGGCGGCGAACTGCTTTTCGTGCTGGTGGCAGGCAAAGCAGCTCACCATGGGCGGCATGAGCGAGACGTCGCGGCTTTCGCCGATCTTGGCGTGGCACTTGGTGCAGGAGCCGTTGGAGGCCACCACGTGCTTGTCGTGCTCGAAGCGGAGCGCGTGTTTGGCGATCTCCACTTCCTGCCGCTGGTGCTTCTCGCCGTGGCAGTCGCCGCAGCTCTGCGCGGTGTGCGGTTTGGCGTGGCACGAGACGCAGGTGGCGGTGGTGGGCAAGTGCAAGGGCCCGGTGCGGCCTTCTTTGGCGATGCCCTGGTGGCATACCGTGCAAGCTACACCTTTCGTCACGTGCGCCCGGTGCTCGAAGGGGCGCTCGCCATTGCGCGGCTTGATGCCGAGAATGCCGGCGCAGGCCCCGAGCAGCACGCACAGAAAGAGGACGACGTGCTTCTTGGGGATCATCGGTCCCACGCGTAGGAGGCTCGAAAGAGGCCCACCACCTCGCGCGCAACCGCGGGGCGCGAGGCAACCTCGGCCGCGAGGGCCATGTCCCAGCGATCGCTCGCGCGGTACGTCATGGCCACCAGAGCCCAGGGCCAAACCGCGCCGCGGCTGCCTCCGTGATCGGCGGCGGCGAGCTCGAGCTCGGTGGAGGCGCGCAGGCGCGGCAGAACCGGAAGCGCTGCGGTGGCGCGAATGCCGGTCCAGCCGGACTTCGGTACGCCCTGGCGCCGGAGCTCGAGCCCGAGCACGCCCTTGCCCTCGTCGTCGGTGCGCAGGTTGGCGCGCACGAAGGCGTCGTAGCCTGCGCGATCGTCTTGCACGTACACGGCGCCCGATCCCAAGACGTCGAGGCGCGGCGCGGCGTTCCAGCGAACGCTGGCGCCGGCGCGGGTGGCCGGCGCGTCGCCGAGCACCGAGAAGAGCGAGGTTGCCGGCAGGAGCCGCGAGGGCGAGCGACGGGTGGCAAATGCCTCGAGTCGCAGGCTGGCGAAGCGCACCGAAGCCGAGAGCAGCGCATCGACCAGACCCCACGACACCAGATCGTAGGCCGTGCGCGCCGCCAGATCGAAGGTGCGGGTGGGGGCGATGGCGAGATCGGCGCCCACTTCCTCGGCCGCGAGATCGCCGCGATCGCGCTTGTGCACGTAGGCCACCCCGAGTTTGGCCTTTTCGCCCAGGCTCTGCGCGAGCCGGCCGCCCACCGCCCAGTCGTAGGAGCGCTCGCCGAAGCGCGGGACCACGGGTGCGCCGCCGAAGGCCTCGAGCGAGGAGCCCCAGGGCGTGCGGCCGAGCACGCTGGCGCCGTCGAGCTGGAGCGGACGAATGCTGCCCATGGTGACCATCAAGCGTCCGATGCGCACTTCGCCATGCCCGGTAGGGTCGCGGAGCTTCACCGCGAGCGAGAGCACGTCACCGGCGCCGGTCTCGCCGCCCACGCCGGCACCCAGCCAGGCGAGACCCTCGGCAGAAATCCAGGGCTTCACGCGGTCTTCGCCGGACAGGATGAGCAGGCCGGTGGGCGAGGGCGTCTGCGCAAAGGCATCGCCGCGGAGTCGGAGCGGCTCGGCTCGGGAGGCACTGGGGAAAAGCAGTATCGCCACCACAAACGCAAACGGTGCACTTCGCGTTCGCGCGCAGAATCCCCACCTGGGAGCGCGCGAGAACGTCTGCTTGCATCGGAGCACGTTCGGGTCTCTTATCACGCTACCGAGCTCATTCGGAATGCCCCGCGCGCGGAGCGGAGGAATTGCTTGTGCACCACACCTCACCACTAACCGTCATTGCCGCATTGCTGGCAATTATTTCGGTAGTCCTCCTCGTTCGCTTTCTCGTCCTGCGCCCGGTGTTCAATCGGAACACGAAGATCTCCCTGCTGCTGGGCCTGGGCGTTTTTCCCATTGGCGCCGCTGCCACCACCAATGTGGAGGGATATGAGGCCACGCAGAAACGCCAATTTTGCGGCTCTTGCCACGTAATGACCCCCATTGCTCGGGATTCTGAAGATGCAAAAAGTGCAGGTCTCGCAGCCAGGCATGCACGGAATGCGTTTACCGGAGAGAACAACTGCTACGTGTGCCACGCCGACTATGGAATGTTCGGTACGGTGCTCACCAAGATGGGCGGCATGCGGCACGTGTGGCTCTACTACACCGAATTCCGCTCGATGCCGTTCGAAGAGGCGAAGGACAAGATTCACCTCGTGAAGCCGTACCCCAACACCAACTGCATGCAATGCCACTCCACGGAAAACCCGGGGTGGTTGGCGGAGCCGGAGCATCGCGCTTCGCTCGAGGCCACGCGCGCCGGCACCGTGAGCTGCGCCAGCCCCGGATGCCACGGCTTCGCGCACCCGAACATGGTGCCCGAGAAGGACCGCGGCCACACGCCGGCGCAGCTCCTACCGCGTCCGCGCATCGATGCGGGCGCCGCGCATTCGCTGGGGCTGGTCGACGGCGGCGCACCGTGAAGCACCACTTGCGCGAGAAGCTGGTGGCCAACGTGAGCGGCATGGCCCCCGCCCGCGCGATGCGACTCCTCCGGGCCGCCAGCGTGCTGGCCATCGTGGCGCTGGGCATGATGATGTGGTCGCTGGTGGATCCGTCGCCGGCGCCGGTGCTCCTGGCACTGTCGGTGGGCCAGGTGCTCGGCACGCTGAGCTTCGTCACGTTCCTCGCGGTGGTGGGCTGGGACGTGTACCGCGAGTGGCGCGCCAACAAGCTGAAGCCAGAGGCCGACGAGCCCTGAGGCCTATTTTGGCTTCTTGTCGACGAAGATGGCGCCCTCGCCGAGGTCGACCTCGAAGGCCTTGAGGGCGCTGGGGTCGACCTCGCGCAGGGACTTGGCCCGGAGATCGTCGATGAGCTTCTTGCGCGCGGCCTCGAGGCGCTGCTTGTGGAGGGTCTCGCGGATCTCACCGGTGGCTTCATCGAGCGTGCGCTTTTGCGCCGGCGTGGAGCCGCGGCGCCACACCACCGAGAACAGATCGCCCTCGGCAACCGGCTCGGAAGCCAGCTCGCCGTCCTTCACCAGCTGCGCCGCGCGCACGATGTTCAGGTCGACCTTGATGCCGGCTTCGCTCGAGGTGCCGTCGGGCGAGAGGAAGCCGAGATTACCGGAGCGCAGGTTGGTCACCTTATCGAGGCTCTGCTCGCGCGCGATGCGGGTGAACTCCTTGGTGGTGCCATCCTTCTTCACGGCATCGAGGATCTTCTGCGCCTCGTCGCGCGTCTTCACCACGATGTGCCACACCTGGATG
>JBBQWQ010000003.1:0-260700 GCA_038210445.1 Polyangiales bacterium | reverse complement strand
GGCGCGTCGAATCTCCGATCTTCTTGGCCGAGTAGAGGTCGTTCTGTGCCCGGCCTGGAACAAGGACACGGCTTCTTATGACCACCTGATCCAGTCCGCGGGCTTCCAGCTCCACTCGATCATCGCTATTGCGAACAACGGCCACTACTCGGACTGCCGAGCGTGGGCCCCTCGGGAAGAGCGATGGGAGCGTGATCTCTGCCGCCTTATCGAACGCGACGTCGACGACATCGTCCACGTCGACATCCCGCTCGCCGAGCTCGTCGCTTTCCACAATGGCAGCCCCGTGAAGGGCTGGAAGCCGCTACCACCGGACTGGCCATGACCGAGAAGAAACCTGCCAACGATGCGCCCACGGGCGAGTTCCTCCTCGACCAGACCGAGGACGGCCGCACGCGCGTCGAGTTCCGCCTCGACGCCGACACCGCGTGGCAGTCGCTCGGCCAGGTGGCGCAGGACATCAAGAGCCCGTCAGGAGCCTCCCCATGACCCGCAAAAAGAAGCCGACCGCCTCCCTCGTGCGCTCCTCGGCGGCCGAGTACCTGACCTTCGTGGCGGCCAGTGGCGCGGGCGGCGTCGAGGCGGTGTACGCCGACGAGAACGTGTGGCTCAGCCAGAAGATGATGGCGCAGCTCTACGACGTGGAGGTCCCGACCATCAACTACCACCTCAAGAAGGTGTTCGAGGACAGCGAGCTGGAGGAGGACTCAGTTATTCGAAATTTTCGAATAACTGCCACCGACGGCAAGACCTACGACACCAAGCACTACAACCTCTCGGCGATCATCGCCGTCGGATACAAGGTCAACTCCGAGCGCGCGGTGCAGTTTCGCAAGTGGGCGACGCGCGTCGTCGAGGAGTTCACCATCAAGGGCTTCGCGATGGACGACGAGCGCCTCGAGCGAGGCGGCTCCGTTCTCAGCGATCGCTACTTCGAGGAGCAGCTACAGCGCGTTCGCGAGATTCGGCTGTCGGAGCGCAAGTTCTATCAGAAGATCACCGACATCTACGCCACGTCGGTCGACTACGACGTGGGGGCGCAGGCCACCAAGCGCTTCTTCGCCAGCGTGCAGAACAAGCTGCACTGGGCCATTCACGGGCAGACCGCCGCCGAGGTCATCGTCGACCGCGCCGACGCGAGCAGGGAGCACATGGGCCTCCACTCCTGGACCGACGCGCCCTACGATAAGATCCAGAAGTTCGACGTGGTCGTGGCGAAGAACTACCTGGCCGAGTCGGAGCTCGCGCAGCTCTCGCGGCTGGTGAACGCCTATCTCGACGTGGCCGAGGACATGGCACTGCGCAAGATCCCCCTTACCATGCAGGACTGGGAGACGCGGTTGAACCGCTTCCTCGCTGCGACCGATCGCGAGGTACTGCAGGACGGCGGCAAGGTGACCGCCGAGATCGCCAAGGCGCACGCCGAGAGCGAGTTCGAGAAGTACCGCATCGTGCAGGACCGCCTCTTCGAGAGCGACTTCGATCGCGTCGTGGCCGAGACCAAGCGCCTTGGCGAAGGCGCGGCAAAGGGCACGCCGCGCAAGGGAAGGAAGCCATGACGCCGCCCTCTCAGACAGCCGACGAAGGCATCCTCACGGAGCTCGCGGCGTCCGCCCACGCAGAAGTTGTCCTCCCGGCCGACGCCCACGTCATCGGCGAGCCCGTCACGGTCACACAAATCCGCTACCCAGGGGTCGCGCGCGCTGGCCTCCTCGCGACATGCCGCCGCGGCGACACCTCCTACGAGCTGAGCCTCGCGGACGTGGTGTTTCCGGCAGCGAGCGCCGGCGCAGCCCTCGTGGCGCGCTACCGCACGTGGGTCGGCCTCGCGCCGTTCGTCGCGCCAGGTGTCGAAGTTACGCGCCCGCACAAGGTCGAGCGCGACGACATCGTCGTCGGCGAGCCTGTCGACCTCCTCGTGCTCGCGTGCAAGTCGAACGCGCTGCGCTGCCGGCTCCTCGGTTCGGCCCGCGAGGTCACGCTGCGCACGGCGGTGCGCGATGAGATCGCTGGCTCGATCATCACCGTGACGCCGAAAAAGCAGTGGACGCACGCGCGGCACCCGTACCTGTCCGGCGAAGTGTCTGCGGTGCGGGTCGACGCATCCGTGCTGGGACTCGTGCCGCTCGCGCTGCTGCGTGAGGACGCGCCGAATGCCGCCACAGGTCGCGACGCATCCAGAGACAGTCGCGCCGTGTACCGGCTTGGGCAGATCGCGTCCGCGAGCGACGACGCGGGCGCAGACCTTCTCCTCGGTGCGCAGGAATGCATGGATGCGCGTGACTACGTCGAGGCCGACGAACTGCTCCACAGGGTGCTCGCACTCGACCTGCGCTACCTCGACGCGCACGTGATGCTCGGCGAGCGCAATCTCTCGAGCTGGCCCACGCTGGCGCTCCATCATTTCGAGCTGGGCGTGGCGATCGGCTCGCTCACCGTGGGCGCGGACTTCGACGGCGTGCTGCCGTGGGGCTTCGTAGAGAATCGCCCCTTCCTGCGGTGCCTGCATGGTCTGTCGCGTGCGCTCCTGCGCTGCGAGCGGCGGGAAGACGCGGCCGCAGCACTGCGAAGGCTCCTTCGCCTCGACCCGGCAGAGCCACTCGGCGCTGGCGCGACGCTCGCGGCGGTCGAGGCAGGGAAGACGTGGCGCGACCTGGAGACGGTGCCGTGAGCGAGTACCAGTGCTACGAGTTCGTCGCGCTCGGTCGACCCCTCACGGCGAAGCAGATGGCCGAACTGCGCGCGGTCTCGACGCGCGCCGAGATCTCCCCCACGCGATTCTGGAACGAGTACCAGTGGGGCGATCTCAAGGCCGATCCCGCGAAGCTCATGGAGCGCTACTTCGACGCGCACCTGTACTTCGCGAACTGGGGCACGCACCGGCTCATGCTGCGCATTCCGAACGCGCGCGCAGACGTGAAGGTGCTCAAGCCGTACTTCGTGGGCGGGCACGCGGCGCGCCTCGCGAGCGTCGGCGAGCACGTACTGCTCGACCTCGGCAGTGACACCGAGGAGCCCGAGTACGACGGGCAGAGCCAGGGCTCGCTCGCGGCGCTGTCTCCGCTTCGCGGCGAGCTGATGCGCGGCGATCTGCGTCCCGCCTATCTGGCGTGGCTGCTTGCCGTCACCGCGGACGACATCGACGACGAGGCGAAGGAGCCCCCGGTGCCCGCTGGGCTCGGGGAGCTGACGGCCGCGCAGGAGGCGATGGTCGATTTTCTGCGCATCGACGTCGACCTCGTCGCCGCTGCTGCGAGCAATAGCGTTGCCGCGACGGAGGACCGCGTGCCGTTTCGCCGATGGCTCGCGGCGCTCTCGGTGCAGGAGAAGGACGCATGGTTGAAGCGTGCGGCGGATGAGCTCGACCTGGCGCTCGGCGGCGAGTTGCTTCGCGCGTTCCGAGCGACGACGAATGCCGAGCGCTCTGGCGCGCGGCGCACCGTCGGCGAGCTGCAGGCGCTTGCCGAGACGCAGCGAGGGGAGCGGGAGAAGGCCGACGCCGCACGGGCGAAGAAGGCCAAGGCTGCCGCCGATGCGGCCCGCCAGCGGCACCTGACGAAGCTCGCTCACGACGTCGATGGCGCATGGGCGAAGCTCGAGAAGCTCGTGGAGGCGAGCGTCTACGACGAGGCGGTGAAGCTCGCTCTCGACCTGAGCGATCTCGCGACCCGCGATGGCACGGCTCCGGTCTTTGCTCAGCGCTTCGAGGCGCTTCGCAAGCGCCAGGTCCGGCGCCGCGGGTTCTTCGATCGGTGGAAGCGCGCGGGGGAGGTGGCCGGATGACACGGCGCCGAGACCGGAATTCGTGGACCATCGTCCGCCTGCCAGAGCGTGACCTCGCGGACATCGTCTTCGAGCTGGCCGCGCCGTTGCTCGAGCGCCTCGGTCTGGCGCCGGCCATCGACGACGCGCGTGCGGCCGTCGCGCTGGCGTTCACGTTCTGGAACGCGTGCGTGCTCGCTTCGAAGCGCTGGGCGTACCCACGGGTCAAGGAGCTGAGCGCGCTGAAGAAGCGTCTGCGTGGGCGACAGGCCTCCCGCAACGATGCCGCGACCTTCGACCTGCTCGCGGAGCGCTGGCGCGAGCACTGGCTCGATCCGCGGCTCGTCGAGAGCTGGACCTACGAACCGGATGCCGCTGGCGTGCCGCGCGACTGCTGTGCACGATGGGCCTCCCGGAGGGCGTGAGGGCCGAGATACCGCCGCCCGTCGAGAAGCGCGTCGCCATCGGCGGCAAGTCCCTCGACGAGGTTCGGATCGCGCAGGGTGGGAACACGCCCCTGAGCTTTCCGGTGGAACGTCACCGCGGCGTGATCGGTGAGGACGGCACTCCGACGGTGTTCGCGATGATGCCGTCGGCGTTGCAGCTGTTCGCGGAGGGGCGCTTGCCTTGCGTCGACGGCGACCCGGTAGAGGTCGCCAGCGGCGGCCGCAGGCTCGGCCCGATATTGCTGACCGAGGTCCGCCGCGGCGGTGAGAACTATCGAGACCACGTCGCCGTGCTCGTCTTCCGGCCCATGGGCGCGGCGGCGACCACGTGACCTCGCCGCGGAAGCACTCTCACTCGCGCTCTCGTCCGCTTTCGGGACGCCGTTCGATCGCCGAGACCGCGACCACCGACTCGAACACCCGCCGCCGCGCCCGCGTTCAACTCCCCGCCCCTCGAATCCTGCGCCGTTCGCGCCGCCCCGCGCTCTCACGCCACCGAGCCCCACAACCTTGCCACGCGATCCCGCGTCCGGAGCCACTTTTACCGTTGCGCATCGTGGCGCGACCCGCTGGTGAGCTCACCGGGGGGCTCTTCTTCGGGGGAATGCGCGATCTCGCGGCGCGCGGTGAGAGGCCGAGGCGCCTGAGAGCGCGCTCGAGGTGTGCTCCGGCGCGTTCTCAGCCAGCAGCACCTTCCCCAACGGCTTGGGATCGGGCTAGAAGAGTCCCCGCGGTCGTTCGGCCTCCTCCGCCGAGGTGACGCCCCGAGCGCGGAGCGGTGATGCCGGTGGCCACAAGGAAGAAGCAGGCGATCGAGACGCCGGCCGGGACCCAATGAAGAAGCCGAAGAAAGCTTGGCACGAGATGCTGCCTGGCGGCCTGTCTCCCGCCGCGTTCACCCTCGATGAGCTTCGCGCCGCGAAGGGCGCCCACGCGTTCCTGGCGGAAGAGATCCCCGGGCCCGCGCGCATCGCCGAGACCATCCGCGCCTTCCGCTACTTGACGTTCTTCGGCATCGCGTGCGTGGCCGAGAACAAGTACCCGCCGCTCACGCAGTGCTGGAAGGAGCTCGACTCGCTCTTCATGCATGATCCCGCGTTCGACGATGGCGTCTTCGTCCAGAGCTGGATCTTGCTCGACTTCCCGTTCGGCCCGAAACAGGAGACAGCGCTCGACTACTTCGAGCAGTTCCTGGGCGGCACGGACGACGCCGAGCGTTGGGGGCCGTTCATCGCGACGGCGCGCGCGAGCCGTCTCGGCCTGTATCAAGACGTCAAGCGTACGAAGACCGCCAGCACGTTTCGCGAGTTCTTCAGCGGGCGCGAGCTCTCGGTGTTCCCATCTGTCGAGGAGTACGGGCCAGGCGAGATCTTCCTGACGCGAATGATGGCGGCCGGCGACCAGCTCTTCATGTTCGGCAACCCGAAGTGCTTCCCGAGCGATCGCAAACGTCAGATCGAAGAAATGGTCCGCGACAAGATGTGCTTCTTCGAGCCCGCGCCGATTCCGGCCGCGTACGAGACGTTCATGACGCTCGCGGGGCCGTACTGGATGTCGTGCGTCACATCGGACCAAGACGCGCCGATTCTCGACCCGGATCACTACCAGACGTACCTCGCGCCCGAAGCGTGAGCGATCAAGCGCGCACGGCCCGCTCGGTCTCGCGCGCGTGGATACGCCGCCAGCTCTCGACCCAATTCGCGATCTCGATTTCGTCCGCGATCCGATGGATGGTCGATGCGGATGCCGTTGACGTCGAGAAAGACCACGGCCGAGAGCAGCCCGGCCCGTTCGTTTCGTGCCGACGTCTGGACGGTCCTCGAGAGGAGCCCGGGCCTGTCGGTGGCCGACGTCGCGCGTCGCGCGGCGTGCTCTTTCGCGACGGCGTGGCAGGCCGTCCAGGACTTCCGACTGCTCCGCGCGGCCCACGCGCGGTGAGCGGACACGCGCGCCGTCGGCTCCATGACCTGGCCGGACGCCGGTGGTCTCGGTGGAAGTGATTCAGTAGGCAGCGCTGCGGCGCTGCTCGCCGGTCGCGGCGCGATCATCACGGAAAGACCGGCTGCGTGTCCTCATCGCCCGATCCAGGTCCAGGTCGCAGGGTTCCAGCCGGCGTCGAGATGTGCAGCGAGCACCGGATCCAGGAACGCCTTCGCCGCCAGACACGCGCGTCGTGGCGGCGACCAACCGCGATCTCGTCAAGGCGTGCGAGAGCGAGGTCTTCCGGCCCGATCTCTACGACCGCCTCAACGTCGTCCCCCTCCACATCCCGCCGCTCCGCGCGCGCCGCGACGACATCCCGCTGCTCGCAAAGCACTTCCTCGAGCTCGCCGCCAAGGCCAACGGTCGCCCCGGCATCCGCCTGGAAGACGACGCGATCCAGATCCTTGCATCTTACAGCTTTCCCGGGAACGTCCGCGAGCTCCCCGGCGGCAGCGCGCCGAAGGCGCACGGCCTCTACCGCCCCGGCATCCCGCTGCGCGTGCTGGTGGAGGAGGCGGAGCGGCAGATCATCCGGGACGCGCTCACGCATCACGCCGGCCAGATGGCCGCGACCGCGCGGGCGCTCGATCTCGAGCGGAGCCACCTCTACACGAAGGCGCGCGCCCTCGGCCTGCGCGGCGCGGAGAAGGGCGAAGACGACGAGGCGTGAGGCGGCGGCGACCGCTCTAGCAGGCGGCGCTCACTTCGTGCGCTTCGCGGTCGGCTTCTTGGCGCTCGGCTTCTTCGTCGGTGTCGAAGCGTGCTCCGCGAGCCAGCGCTTCGCCGTCGTCGTGCCGAGACCGGCCATGATCTCCGGCACGATCGGATGCGCGCAGCGTGAGAGGTCGAGCGCCAGCGCGTCGCGATGCGATGTGTGAACCCCCTTCACGTTCTTCGCGATCGCTTCGAGGACGTCAGGACCGCCGAGGTAGGCGACGCGACCGCTCACCCAGCTCCTATCGGCAGGCCGCATCGTCGGGATGAACGCGAGCGCCTTCGCGCGCACGAAATCGAAATCGTCGAAGGCGTACTCGACGTCGTTCCCGAGCATGCCCTTGTCGTTGACGTAGCCCGATCGCTCGACGCCGACTCGCCCGTTCACCGCCAGATCGAGCGCTTTGAGCGCGCGGCTGCGCTCCGTGCCCTTCGACATCGCCTTGTGGATCGCGCTCAGCTCCTCACGCAGCTGGTTGGCGCGCGCCTTCTCGGTGCGCAGCAGCATCCAGTGCATCGCCCCGATGGCTGCGTTGGCCGCCGCGCCGAAGGCACCGACCCAGTCCTTCGCCTTCTTCTTTCGAAGTCGGTCCATCAGCCCGTCCAGCACGACCGGCGTCGTGAAGATCGCCTCGAGCCGGAGGGTGAACCCGAAACCAAGCATCTCGGTCAACGCGAAGTCGAGCATCGCTTCGCGCTCCTTTGGCTTGATCGGCGACGCGTCGTTCTGGGCGTCGATCGAGTCCGAGTTCTGCTTCCGCCAGTCCATCAGGCCGCGCAGCGACCGCGGAGCTGCGCCGATCGGCATCGAACGCAGATCCCACCGATAGCGGCTCGAAAAGAGCTTCGAGTCCGCGAGCTCCTTGGCGCTCGCGTCGCCGGGCTCGAGCCATACGAGCCGCGGCCAGCCGAGCGCGTAGAGCACGTCGTCCTCTTCGGTGAAGCCGTACCCCTTCCGGATGCCCTCGCGCCCCGCCGCGCTCTTCACGTCAACGAGGGAGCCCTGAACGATCGCTGTCATCGCGGCATCGTAGCGCGATGACGGCGCGCTCGCGTGGATTCTCCCGCGGCTACACGCACGCGTCAGGCGGGAGCGGCCTTCGAGCGGGTCGTCGCGAAGTACGGCGTCGATGCCGATGGACTCCTGCCCGTCCCGCAGGAGATCCGAGAGGGCGAGCTCTGCGACACCGACGACCGGGTGGAACTCGGGGTGCGGCTGCTCGCCGAGCTCCACGCCGTGCAGCCGGGCCAATCGGTTTGCAAGCGGCGCGGTCCCCTTCCCGAATCCGCCCTGCTTTTCTTTGTTGAGGCTCTCTATCCACTCTTAAGAAACCCGTTCGCCCAGCGGTAACGAACGGGGAGCCATTCACGCATTTACGCGGGGTCGCCAACAAGGGCAGCTCGACCACGTCCTCCACGTCGAGGAACAGCGGTTCGTCCGAGCTCACTTCGAAAGCTTCCTGAAGGTCTCGTCATGGACGGCGATCATCCGCTTGGGCGACTCGCGGATACGCTCCTTCTTGCTGAGCTTGACCGGCCGGATGATCAGCGCCTCGCCGTCGGTCTTGATCTCGAGCGCGGTGTCCTTCGTGCTGTCGAGCAGGTCGAGGATGGGGCGCTCGATGATGAGCGCGAGGCTGTTGCCGACTGCGGAGAGCTTCTTGATCATCGGAGCCTCGTTGTACGTTCGTACGAACCAAAGCATAACGCCATGCCCAGCCCGAGGCCAGCGCCCTTGAGGGTCGCCGCGTCGCCGAGCACAGCGACGATGCGCGCGAGGAAGCGGTCGAACACCAGGAGCTGGCGTCTGCGAGCGAGCTCCGCGCCGCTCGTGGCCGACGCCCGCAGCCGCTGCTCGAGAGCCTGCTTGAACGCCTCGGGCGAGGAGCACCTGCGTGGCGTCATGCGGCGAGGCCGCCGTAGGGCTGGAGCGCCGTCTCGACGTCGCCGAGCTCGCCCTTCGCGACGAGCCCGCGGCGAAGCGCCTGCTGCGCCGCCTGACGGAGAAGCTCGGGCGAGAGCCCCTCGCGCGCGCAGTCGTTCAGCGAGCGCCGCGCATGGGTCGCGGGGACCGCACCGAACCAAGCCCGGTCTTCGGGCGGCACGTCGGCGTGGTGCAGCACGACGTCGGCGGGCGCGCGAAAGCGGCGGCGCCGCCAAGCGGCAGGCAGGGTAAGGTTCACGCGGGCCGGCAGGGCGTCCGAGAGTCCGCGGACCCCTCAAACTACGTGGCTCATGCTCAAGACCCGTGCGCCGTCGAGCTCGGTCCCGACGCGGAGTCGGTCGAGGTAGCTGCGGTAAACGAAGGAGCGGTCGCGCTTCTTGCCGGTGGTCTCCACGAGAACGCCCGCGGCCACCAGCAGCTCGATCGCCCGTCCCGCCGTGGGCTTGGTGGTCTCGACGAGCTTCATCACCGAGGCCACGGACACGACCGGGTGGCGCGGCAAGCGCTCGAAGAGCCGCAGCGCAACGACCGACATCCCATCCTGCGCGAGCACGTGCGCGCGATCCGCGGCGACGAGCGCGAACAGGTCGCGCGCGGAGGCTACCGCCTCGTCGGCGATGGTCGCGATCCCGTCGAGGAAGAAGTCGAGCCAGCTCTCCCAGTCGCCTTCGATGCGGACGGCGTTGAGCCGACGGTAGTATTCCTCGCGATGCCGCTTGAAGAAGAGGCTCAGATACAGAAGCGGCTTGGTCAGCAGCTTCCAGTGCTCGAGCAGCAGCGTCACGAGCAAGCGCCCGATGCGGCCGTTTCCGTCGAGGTACGGGTGGATGGTCTCGAACTGCACGTGCAACAGCCCAGCACGCACCATTGGCGGCAGCGCGTCGTCTGCGTGCAGGTACTTCTCGAACGCGCCGAGCACCTCGCCGAGTGCGTGCGGAGGCGGCGGCACGTACGCAGCGTTGCCGGGCCGGCTTCCGCCGATCCAGTTCTGACTGCCACGCACCTCACCGGGCAGCTTCTCGGCGCCGCGCACACCGCTCATGAGTCGGGCGTGCGTCTCGTTCAAGAGGCGCATCGAGAGCGGGAGGCCCTTCGGGTCGGCGAGCTGAGCGCGCGCATAGGCGAGCGCGTCGAGGTAGTTGCACACCTCCTCGACGTCGGCGTTGGGCGCGGCGCTCTGCTCGGCGCCCTCCTGGGCCTCGAACGTGAGAAGGTCGACGAGGGTCGCCTGCGTTCCCTCGATCTGCGACGAGAGCACGGCCTCTTTGCGGACGAACGCGCAGATGAACCAATCCAGCGACGGGACCATCTCGCCGGCCAGCTCGAGGCGAACCAGGGCTTGCTCCGCCGCACGGATTCGCTCGGCCAGGGCGGCGTCGACGACGACCGGGGGATCCGCGGGCGGCAGCGCGTGCGGTACGAAGGCAGCGATCTTCTCCCCACCCACGGTGGTCCGCTCGTATCGTCCGGTGGCTCGTTTGGGCATCGTCGGCTCCGCTGGGAACGCCCGCTTGACCCGGTCCCCAGGCTGGGAAAGCCGACGTTCCTAGGGCGGCGCGCTAGGAACAGAGTCTTTACTAGAGGTACCCGCTAGTCAAGCTCGCGTTACTAGCGATGCCGGTATCGCGGCGGGAAGAACCTCGTCGCCGAGGTGCTGCGCCGCGAGCTGCACGACGCATAACCTCCAATGAAAAAAGGGGACGTGGGAGAGATCGCGCGCGATTTTCGGCGGGCCGAGCTGCGTCGCGTACAGCTCGACCACGTCCTCCACGTCGAGGAACAGCGGTTCGTCCGAGCTCACTTCGAAAGCTTCCTGAGGGTCTCGTCATGGACGGCGATCATCCGCTTGGTCGACTCGCGGATGCGCTGCTTCTTGCTGAGCTTGACCGCGCGCCTCAGCCCGTGACCGGCCCGAACAGCGCTGCCACGCGTGGCGCCATGAATTCGACGAAGCGTAGCGTGAGTTCAGCGCGCTGCGCGTTGTGGGGCCACACCGCGAACACGCCGACCGTCGGCGCCTCCCACCCGGGAAGGATCTCGACGAGCCGGCCTCGCGCGAGCTCGGAACGTACGGTGACCTCGGGCAGGGTCGCGATGCCAGCGCCGGCGACGACGATCTCGCGGATGGCCGCGGCGCTGTCGACGGAGATCTTCGGCTGAAGGTCGACCGAGACCGGCTTCTTCTTGCCGGGCGGAATCAACCTGAGCTCCGGCGGGCGCGAGCTGAGCTGGATGAAGGCCCAGGTCGAGAGATCGCTTGGGATGCGCGCAGGTTTCTGCGCGCCTACGTAGCGCGGCGCCCCGACGAGCACGCGCCGCATGTCCGCGAGCTTCCGTGTCTTGTGCGTACTGTCCGTCAGCGTCCCGGCGCGCAGCGCGAGATCGAGGCCGTCGCGGAGAAGTTCGCGGGGGGCGTCGGTGAAGCCGACGGAAAGTCGCACGTTCGGATGCGCGCTCGAGAACGCGGCGAGATCGCGGGTTAGGCTCGTCTCGGCAAGGAAGGCGGGCGCAGTGAGCCGCAAGGTCCCGGTCGGGGTCGCGCTACGTCCGCTCGCTGCGTCGAGCCCGCGCTCCGCCGCCTCCACCATATCGCGGGCTGCAGGCAGGAGCTTCTCGCCGTCGCTCGTTAGCGCCAGGCGACGCGTGGAACGGTACAGGAGCGGCAGCGACAGATGCGCCTCGAGCTCGTTTACGTGGTGGCTCACGACCGAGGGCGCAAGCGAGAGGGCACGCGCGGCGGCCCGGAACGAGCCAAGGTCGGCGACCTTCGCGAAGACCGCCATGGCGCGGAGCTGGTCGAGCATTGTTCGACGGTATCGCACAGTGAATGTGAATTCCAACAGCTACCCGCACGGCCCCGGAGAGCGCATCTTCAGTCCGTCGCCATCGCGAACAACCACCGCGGCGAACAGGAGTCACCATGACCAAGGAACAAGCCCAAGCCACCGTCACCCCGTTCTACACGCGCGCGCTCACCGTGAACGCGGAGACCACGAGCACCGCTGTGCTCGAGGAGCTTCTCTCGGATGGTTTCGAGTCCATCAACGGCCAGGAGACGAAGGCCAAAGGGGCGCTCGTGAAGCAGGTCGAGTTCTTCTGGAAGCTGATCCCGAACCTGAAGTGGGAGCCAAAGGACTTCGTGGTCGATGGCAACAAGGTCGCCGTCCGCAGCGTCGCCACCGGCTCGCCGAAGGGGAGCTTCATGGGTCTGGACCTCGACGGCACCAAGTCCTTCAAAATCGACACGACCGACATCCACGAGATCGAGGACGGGAAGATCGTCCGCGTGCATCACTTGGAAGATTGGGCCACGGCGATCAAACAGTTGTCGGCGAAGTAGGCAGAGCGAAAGCTCGCAATCCAACCAGGAGAGCTCCATGACGCAGAGGCATCACCCGCATTCGTCACGTCGCGCATCGAGAGCGACAAGGGCGCGATGGCAGTTGATCCTCCGCAAGGGTGACGCGACCGTCGCCGAGAACGAGCGGCTCGCTGCCAAGGAGCTATTCTTAGCAGATGCCGTGTGCGGCAAGAACGCCGAGAGCGACGGCGCGTCCACCGTCGTCCGCTGGGTCCCACACGAATGTGGGTGGCTTCTTTTGCGCGAAGACCCATCCCAGGCGGACCAGGTTCTCGAAGACGGGCGCGACCCGATCGACTCTCTCCACGTCGAGCCATTGAATCCGCAGACTCGAGTTCGTGCCTGCGTTCTTCGCAAGGTGTGTCTCCGAAGTGGTCTGAAGCGCTACGAGCGCGCAAGCGCGCGGCAAGTACCATCGCGAAACATACACGCCATCGCCGGAGCGGCGGACGAGGTGGACGGCGTCCCCAAGAGCCTCTCCGAAGGTGAGGTGCGCTTCGGCGACCGCGTCGAAGTGGACGGGGGCGAGGAGGGCGATGTCGCTCGCGAGCATTCGTGACACCGTGGCTACGAAGTAGGGTGTCACCACGCCGCGCTCCACGAAGTCACTTCTCCATGCAGAGAGGAGGACATTCATGTCCGCGGCTACGACGCGTGGCCTCGTCGCTGCGTCCTCACCACCCATTGCGCCTCGTGGGATGATCCATATGGCAGGCTCGCCACCTTTGTCTGCCGACATCGACGGGAGCCACGCCCAGTACTCGCCGGTGTCGCTCGCTGCGAAAACGGTCATCGCCGAAGGGAACGGTTCCGTCACCCTTCCCTCTTTGAACAGGCTTCCGTAGGTTTGGAGCCGCGACGGTGGAAGGAGCCAGCGTTCTTCGAGGAAAAGACCGCGGCCGAATCGAGCGACTGCATCTCGATACGAGCTTGGCAAGCGGATCCCTAGTTCCGCCTCTGCAGCGAAGAATTCGGCAGCGGGAACTTCTTCATGCTGTCGTCCCAGGACAGCGAAGTCGAGGACTGTGCGCAGAGCCACGTCGGCTTCCTACCACGCCGCGAGCGCCCGCATGAATTCGAACACGTCCAACCAGCCATGCGTCGGCGCCGCGACCAGCAAAGTTCGATACGTTTCTACCCGAGGGATCGCGAACGAGGGCGACGGCCAAGCGCCGTCCACGGCGAACCATGACGGGTCTGCGCGACCAGCGATGCGTCCAATCGGAGAACGGACACGGACGGGGCTCGCGTCAGACCGAGGCTCTTCGGAGGGCCAGGTTCATTTTCGCGTGGAGGCGCCCACGGCGGGCCTCTTGGCAGCGCTCTTTCGACCCGCGCCACCGCGCGTCGATGTCGGCGCCGGCCCCGACTCGCCGGCGTCGCCCGGCTCGGCCATCGCGATGCGGCGCGCCGACTCGGCCGCGGCGCGCACGAGGGGCGCGAGGAGATCGGCGGGGCTCGCAATCCCCTCCCAGGTCGCCGGCGCACCGAGTTGGCGCAACAGGCCGCCGTGGGTGCGCGGCTCGTCGAAAGTGAAGTGCAACGCGGGCAGCGGCGCACGCGGCTTGTCGTACGCAGCGGCCTTCAGCTTGCCGAGCTTCACGGTCGGCACGTCGCTGGTCGCGGGCTCCGGCGCAGACTTGCCGCGCGCCTTCTTCGCAGACGTCTCGCCGGCGCCGCCGCGGGCAGCGCGGAGCGCGTCGAGTACTTGGTCCTTGGTGCGTCCGCGCAGCTCGAAGAGCAGGAAGGGATCGCGATCGAGGGCTTCGCCGAGGACGTAGTGCGTGGCTGCGACGTGCTTGCACGGATCGCCCCAGTCGGGGCAGGAGCAGCTCGCCTTGAGATCGGCACGCCGTTTGGGGAACAGACCGACGCCCGCCTCCACGAAGATCGCGTCGATCGATTGCGGCATCTCGCCCGCGAGGAGCTCGGCCGAAGACTGCGCCTTCTTCGCCAGCTCGTCGATGACCTTCGTCCAAGCCGGCGCGCTGAGCTCCGTGAGCACAATGGTGATCTTGTACGGGGTTGCCCGTGAGCCGGTGACCTTGGCGGTGATCTTGCCGCCCTTGACGATGAGGTCGTGGGTGCGGCCAGCGCGCGCGTAGGTTCGCCCGCGTGCAAGGCGCCCGGAGTCGCCGCCCAGCACGTTCTCGAGCGCCTCGATCCAGCGCTGGCCCCACCAGGTGGTGCCGGCCTTCTTCATGCGGATGCCGCGCTCGGGCGGTGGCTTCTTGGGCGCAGACTTGTACCAGCCAAAGCGGCTCTCGTGGCTCATGGGCGCACCTCGCTGCAGGCGCGCGCCTTCGTGCGGCGCGTCGGCGCCGGCACCGGCCCCGCCGCCGCCGACGCCTCCGCGTCGTCCTCATCACCGTCGGCCACGGCTCCCTCCGACAGCGAGAAGACGTCGCGCAGCTCACGGCTGTCGAGCTCGGTGATCCACTGCTCGCCGGCGCCGACGACCTTCGAAGCGAGGTCACGTTTCTGCTCGAGCAACCGATCGATCTTCTCCTCGACGGTGCCTGCGCAAACGAGCTTGTAGACCTGGACCGCGCGCTTCTGGCCGATGCGATGGGCGCGGTCGGTGGCCTGATCTTCGACCGCGGGGTTCCACCAGCGGTCGTAGTGAAACACGTGGCTCGCGGCCGTGAGATTGAGGCCGGTGCCGCCCGCCTTCACGGAGAGCACGAAGATGCGCGGTCCGTGCGGCTCCTCTTGAAAGCGGCGAACCATCTCGTCGCGCGCCTTCTTCGGTGTGCCGCCGTGCAGGAACGCGACCTCGCAGCCGAGCTTCGCACGGAGGTGCAGGGCGAGCTTGTCGCCCATCTCGCGAAACTGGGTGAAGACCAGCGCCTTGTCGCCGGTGGCCAGGGCTTCCTCGAGCATCTCCGTCGTGCGCGCGAGCTTCCCCGAGCGCTTGGGGAGCGGACCGCTCTCACCAAGGTACTGCGCCGGGTGGTTGCAGATCTGCTTGGTGAACATGAGGAGCGCGAGCACGCGCCCGCGCCGCGCGATGCCGTCTGCAGTCTCGATGCGCCGCAGCTCCTCGTCGACCACGGCTTTGTACAGCGTGGCCTGCTCGCGCGTGAGCGTGCAGACGATCTTCATCTCGTTCTTGGGGGGCAAATCCTGGATGATCGTCGGATCACTCTTGAGGCGGCGCAGGATGAACGGCCCCACGATGCGGCGGAGACGCGAAGCCGCGGCGTCGTTGCCGTAGCGTTCGATGGGCAGGGCGAAGTCTCTACGAAACGCCTGGAGGGGGCCGAGCAAGCCGGGGTTCGCAAACTCGAGGATCGACCACAGCTCGGCGAGGCGGTTCTCGACAGGCGTGCCGGTGAGCGCGAAGCGGTGGCTCGCCCGCAGCGCCATGGCAGCGCGCGCGGTCGCCGAAGAAGCGTTCTTGATATTCTGCGCTTCGTCGAGCGCGGCGACCGACCACTCGATGCTCGACAAGAGCGCAGCGTCGCGGCGCAAGAGGCCATAGGTGGTCACCACCAGCGTTCCAGGCTTGGTTGGAATGTCGCTCGCCGACTTGGCGCGCGTGGCGCCATAATGACGAACAAGCTCGAGCGACGGCGCGAAGCGCTCGATCTCACGCTCCCAGTTGCCGACGACCGAGGTCGGAGCGATGAGCAAGGCCGGCCGCGCGTCGCCACGGGCTTCGTCCTTCCGCCGCAGAAGAAACGCAAGGAGCTGCATCGTCTTGCCCAGGCCCATGTCGTCGGCGAGGCACGCACCGAGACCGAGCGAGCCCATGGTGACGAGCCAGTTGAGCCCGCGTTCTTGGTAGGGACGAAGCGTCGCTTGCAGGGAGCGAGGTGCGCCCAGCTCCTTGGTGCCCCCGTTTCGCAGACGCTCCACCAGCTCCGCCACGACGCCCGATGCGGTGACTGCGATGGAGAGACCGCCCTGCCGCGCCTCGCCCACGAGCACGGCCTGAATCGCCTCACGCGTCGTCAGCTTCGATGCGCCCGCCGCCAGGCGCTGCTGGATATCGCCAAGCTCGCGTGGATCGATCGCGACCCACGCGCCGCGAAACTGCACGAGCGGCGCCTTCTGCTTGGCGAGCGCGGCGAGCTCTCGCGCGGTGAGAGGCTCGTCGCCGATGACCGCCTCCCAGTCGACCTCAAGAAGCTCGTCGAGCGCGAGCCCGGCCGTTCCGGTGACGACGCCGGCGACCTTCTTTCCGCTCCCGCCCACCCGCATGCGCAGGCGGAGACGGCGCTGGCCGGCGGCCGTGAGCTCGCCGGGCACGATGACGCCGAAGCCCGCCTCGGCGAGCAGAGCGGCGCCATCGCCGAGGAACGTCCATGCGGTGGCCGGATCGAGCTCGACCGCCTCGGGGCGCGCTTCCTCGAGCGATCGCGCGAGCGGAGGAAAGAGCCGCGAGGCACGTCCGAGCGCCTCGAGCAGCGACTCTTGCGGATCGCGAAAGGCGCGACCGAGCGTTTCCAGGCTCCGTCCCTTGCTCTTCCACACCTCCGCGGCAGGAACGAGCAGGCTGGGATCGTCGGGCGACTGCAGAAGGAAGCGCAGCACGAACGGCTCGCCGTCGGCCACCGGCAGCTCGAGGCGAAAGCACGCCCGAAGCCGATCGCGCGCGCCGAGGGCCGGCTCGCTCCAGCGCGCGAGCTCGTCGACCACAGCGCGTTCCGCGAAACCGTCGGTCTCGAAGGCACGCTCGGCGCCAACGAGTGAGGCGCGCCAGCGAGCAGCCCAGGCATCGGGCGCGGCTCGCGGCGTCTTCGCTGGTGCGGCGGGCAGCGAGGGGGCTCCGCGTGCGGCGCGCACCAGCGCGTCGACGATGGCGTCGAGGTACGCGCGCACGAGCGCGTCGGGCGCCCACACCGCGCCCGAGCGATCGCCCGCTACCGGCACCGCGTGCGCCGCAGGGGGCATGCTCTTGGCGATGGCCACCACCTTCGCCGCGTCGTCGCTGGCGGCGAGTGCCGCAGCCCACCGCGCCTCGACGCGTCCGCCACGCCGCGAGATCGTCGGCACCACGCGTTCGCGGGCAACGAGGTCCATCGCGAGCTTGCTGGCCAATACCCACGTTGCCACCGACCCGGGCAGGCTCTCGAGGTCGGCGGCTGGCACCACCGCGAGCCGTGCCATGGTGTCGAGCAGCGGGAGCTTGAAGCCCGCGGCGTCGCAGAGGCCTTCGGGCGCAACGAGGGTTGCAGACCAGGGCTCCCCTCCCTGCCCGAGCGCCGGCAGCGCGCGCGGGGCGGGCTCGGTGCCCCAGAGGAACACGGACTCGACGTCGGGAAGGTACACGAGCGGCATGGGCCACTCTTCCATGCCACAAGGCAGCCGTTCTCGGGAAGGCGAAGTCGCGGCGAGCCCGAGATCAAGCGCGGCCCGCCTCGCGGAGATCGGCAGCCGGCCCCTGATCCACCGCCGTTGGGCCCATGGGGCCAAGGTGCGATACTTGCCAATCGAGGCACGTGCGCGCGCGCGCGTCGAAGCTGCGGGTGGACCCGCCGCGTTGAGCCAGCGGGTATGAAATGACCAGTGCCGACGTGTGGGCTGCGTACCTCGCTGCGAAGTCGGTGGCGCTCTCAACCCTGCCTCAACCCGCCCTCAACCCGGTGGCTACATTCTTGGGCACGTATCCATCAGCATTCGATGGACGCGCATGTTGGGCGTGTACCGGCCGCCCATATACTCGTCCCCGCCTCCGTTGAAAGCTGAGGCGATCGCCGCAGCGACCGCTGGTGATCTCGACCTTCCCGCATCGCAGTGCACAAGCACTCGCTCGACATCCGCGTGGTCCAGGACGAAGCGCCAGACCTGCTGAGCCTGCTCGCGCGAGAAAAGTAGTTCCTCGGGGTGGGCATCCGACGGCTCGAGCGCGTCGAGAAATACCAACCGCAAGATCCCCTTGCACCTGTCCGTCGCACGGAACCGGGCGACGTCCTGTGGCCCGCTCGTGATCGAAATGATGATGTGGGGGACTTCGTGCGGACGCACCCCCTCAATCGCCGGTCGGCTGTATACCCAGAGCTCCATGGCATTCGCAGAGTGGTGGCCACGTGTGGCTCTACAGCGAGCTCGGGCAAGGAACGACGTTCAAGGTCTACCTTCCACGAACCGAGCGCGTCGTAGACACGTTCGCGTCGGAGCCCCGGCAGGGCGTCTCTCTCCGCGGCTCCGAAACCATTCTTCTCGTGGAAGACGAGGGCGCGGTTCGGCAGGTGATGGGCGGCATCCTCCGCAAGAATGGCTATCACGTCCTCGAGGCGCAGAACGCCGGGGAGGGGCTCCTTGTCTGCGAGCAATTTCGGGGGACCATCCACCTCCTGCTCACAGATGTTGTCATGCCGCGCATGAGCGGAAAGCAGCTCGCCGATCGCCTTGCAGTGTTGCGGCCGGAGATGAGGGTACTCTTCGTCTCCGGCTACACCGAGAACACGATCGTTCACCACGGCGTCTTGGACCCTGGAGTGTCGTTCCTCCCCAAGCCCATCCTTCCGAACTCACTCTTGAGGAAGGTACGGCAAGTTCTCGAGGTTGGTGCGAGCCCGGGCAGCCCCACCTGACGTCGCCCTCACGATAGCAGCCCCCTGCCCCGGCTGGCGCTCCCGCGCTACATGGTTATCCGCGGCTTCCTCCGCCCTGCTTGGGCCGAAAGCGCAGCAAGGTGCACTGCTGCGGCAAGCTCTCGGTCCCCAGCGGCTCCAGCTCGAGGCGCAGGCCGGCCTCGAAGTACGGCCTGCCGCCGCCGAGCACCACCGGCATCATGTAGAGGCGAAGCTCATCGACCAGGCCCAGGCGCATCAGGCTCGCGGCGAGGCCCGCGCCGTTCACTTCGATGGCGCCGTGCGTCTCCGCCTTGAGCTGGCGCACGGTACGCTCCACCTCCGCCCGCTCCTTCACGAGCCGCGCGTTGGGGCCCACCCGCTCGAGCGTGGTGGAGAAGACCACCTTGGGGGTTTCTTGCCAGGCTCGCGCAAACTCCTGTTCGTATGGGGCGCTCTCCGCCGGCGGGGCGTCCCAATACTTCATCACCTCGTACATGTTCCGGCCGTAGAGGTTGAGCGCCGTGCGCGCTTGCACCTCGTTGAAGTGCCTGTGCAGCGCCTCCTCCGGTACCGGCAACCCGATCTCGCTCGTTGCGCTGGCGATGTAGCCGTCCACCGAAACCGCAAACGAATAGACAATGTGACCTGCCATGACGCTCCCTCGACCCATTGCATCGTGCAACTGGTTGCACGATACCACTGGTATCGAGGCAGCGCCAAGCCGCAAATCACAGATCGCGATAGCGCTTCGCGGTCGCCAGATCCTTCTTCAGCTCCTCGGCGTTCCGCCGCGGCCCGTAACCCGGCGTATCGCGCTGAATGCGCCAACCTTCGGCGAGCGGACCCGCGTCGACGGTGTCGAAGCCGAAGGCGTCGAGGAGGTTGGTGACGGTAGCCTTGGCGCTTGCGTCCTCGCCGGCGATGACCAGCGCGCGCCGGTTGGGGGTGCCGGATGGCAGCCCGTGGGTGGTGAGCTCTGCGGCGTAGATGTGATTGAAGGCCTTGACCACCTTCGACGTGGGGAGGTGCGCCTGGAGCAGCTCGGCCGTGGTGGTCGATTCGCTGTCGAGCTCGGGAATGTGGCCGTCGCGCTGCGGATAGTAGTTGTTGGTATCGATGACGACCTTGCCCGCGAGGGGCTCCACCGGAATGCTCCGGTAGTTCTTCAAGGGCACCGTCACCACCACGATCTCGCCGGCGTTCGCCACCTCCAGCGCGGTCGCCGCGCGGGCTTTGGGGCCGAGCTCGCGAACGAGGTCGGCCAGCGTTTCCGGTCCCCGTGAGTTGGCGATGACGACGTCGTGCCCCTGGGCGACGGCCAGCCGCGCGACCTGACTTCCGATGTGGCCTGCTCCGATGATTCCGATGGTGCTCATGCGGGCAAATCTAGCGGACGCTCCGGCGAAGGGATAGGCGGAGCAGCGCCACGAACGCGCCAGTCACCAGAGATTGGCGAGGCTTCCCTGCCGATTGGCCGGAGCCTACCGCACAGCGGAGAACGTGAAGAACGTAACCGCAGACGACGCGCCGCCGATGGTCCGATAGAACTCGAGCGCATGAGTGTCCTCATTTTCGGCAGGAACGAAGACAGAGTCGATTCCTGCCTTGCGGGCGAGCGTGAGGAGCTCAGCGACCAGCGCGCGACCGATGCCCCGTCGCTGCCTGTCAGCCCTGACGGCGAGATCGTAAATGAAGAGCTCCGTGGAGCGATTCCGAGTCATCGGTAGCGCATGCGCCGTAAGGCCCCCCACCACCGCGCCCTCCTCGGTCGCGGCAAGCGCCCAAAAGTCCACGCGCCGAAGCAGCTCGGTCACGTAGTCTTCGGGTAGCGGACCGCAGGCGCCCGCCCCCTCGTCCGCCTCCGCAAAGACCGTAGCCACCACTGCGAACATCTCGCGCGCCACTGCCTCATTGCCCGGACCGAGCCGGTGAACGTCTGCCATGCGCTGCACCATAACCCACTCTACTTCTACCGCGAGACATGCGCGTCAGACTATCATGTATGTTGTTCTCGCACCGCGGCCGCGCGACTGAAGCGGCCTCTCTCTTTACCGAGCTTGAGCAACGCCACGATGTGAGCGATCATGAACAGCGGCACTGCGAAGGTTGGGATCAGCGAAGTCGGCAGGGTCTGCGCCGCAAGCGGCAGTGAGGTGTGGACGGGCGCAAGGGGCATTCCCCGCGAGGCCAGCGTCGCAAAGGTGAATGCCGCGGCGAAGTCGACGAAGCCCGCGACGATCAGTGTGCGGATGGCGCCATCGTGCCCGCGAGGGTCGCGCGCGACGCGCAACGTCACCTTCAACGCAAGAATGCCAACTGCGATGTCACCGAGCCCGGCAGGAGCTGCGAAAACTGCCGGGAGATCGCCCTGTGCCCATTGAACCAGAAAGACGATTCCGATGACTCGAAATGTTTGGACGCCAACGACCAAAGCGAGGTCCAGCTCTGCAACCCAAACGCGAACGTGTGGCACGAGCCAGTAGGCGATCAGGAAAATGCCCGAGGGAACCAACAAGGGAGGCATGAGTCGCATCGGCAATGACGTGGTTCGGTCAATGAAGATGCCTTCGCGTGTGAGCAAAATGATCGCAGTGGCCCAAATGGCTACAACCACAAGCGGGATGAGACCGGCGAATCCAATTCTTCGCGCGCTGGCGTCGGCAACGTTGCTCATTGGAAGGCATCCTTCTTGTTGATGTTCGAACGTCGGCGCGATGAAGCACCTGTTCGTCGCGTGCTACGGGCGGCGAAGCCAGCCCCACTCACCCACCCACCCCACCCACCCCACTCCACTCCACTCAAACTCGGCTACGGATCTCGTTCCTGCTCGTCTCGGAGGTGACCCAGCACGAGCCTTCCCAGCGCACGACAGGCGCGAAGCAGCTCATCCGACAGATCGGTGCCGCGCGTCGCGCGCGCGACCGTGAGCCCGCCGACCATCACGGCGACCAGGCCGAGCGCGAGGTGGCGCGGAGAAATGCCGTCCCGCTGCGGCATGTGCGGGACCAAGCCGTCGGCCATGCCCTTCACCTGCGCTGCGAGCGTGGTCGCGTGCTCGGGCGCGGTGGTCCCGACCTCTCCGATGACGGCGGGGAGCGGACACCCGCGCGCGGTGTCGTCGCGGTGTGCGGCCGAGAGGTATCGCTTGAGCACGACCTCTGCGCGCTCGACCTCGGGCTTGTCGTCGAGGCGCGTGAACAGGCGCTCGCGCATCTCGGCTGCGGTCTGGCGCAGGGTCTCGTCGACCAGCTCTTCCTTGGAGCCGAAGTGCGCATAGAAGCCGCCTACCGTGAGGCCGGCGCCTTGCATGACGTCTGCGACGCGGGCGCCGACGATCCCGCGCTCGCGCATCAGCTTGGCCGCCGAGGCGAGGATCGCGGACCGGGTGCGCTCCTTCTGCTGGGCCTTGGCGTTCATGACGGTGCCCCCCGCGTGGTTCGGCTTCGCATGACAGTCATCATATTACGATTGTAATATGTGTCAAGCGGCTGCCGCGACGCTCGCTCGACGCATTGCACGATGCAAATAGTTGCACGACACCACTGGTCTCGAGGCAGCGCCAATCCGCACATCACAGATCGCGATAGCGCTTCGCCCGAGCCCGCTCGCGGAAGGTTGGCGCATCCAGCGCGGTCGCGAGGGTCAGAAGCGGGCGGAACATCGTGGCCTTTCGAGCGGGCGCAGAGGATAGTGCGCGCCATGGGCGGAACTGAGCCTCGATATCAAGAGCGGCCCGGACGGCACCCGGCGGTCGCGGCCGTGTGGACCAGCGCGGGTGCAGCTCGGGGCGTCACGCTGGTGTCCGCCGACGGTTGCTTCGACCTCATCGTGCGCACGAGCAGCCAGGGGCGCGTTTCCGCGTCGGTGTACACGCCGGTGCCCCGCGCGCATCGGGTCACTGTCGAGGCGGGCGAGTCGTACGTCGGAGTACGCCTCCGTCCCGGGTTCGGCGCGGCCCTTGTGGGCCGTCCAGCGCTGGTCAGGGCTTCGGAAGCGCTCACGGTGGAGCGTAGCGACGAGCTGGAGGCGCTCGTCGTGAATGCCGTAGAGGAGCATGCACGTCCGCCCAACATCGTCGCCGACTTCGTTGAGGAGGCGCGCGCCTCGGCGGGCGCGATTCGGCTCACGGGAACTTCGTCTGCTTCGCGTGAACGAGAGCTGCAGCGGGCGTGCCGCATGTGGCTCGGTCTTAGCCCGAAGGCATTTCTTCGCATCGAGCGGGCGTGGGCCGCGCGCGGCGCAATTCGCGAGGGAACCGCGCTCGCCGCCATCGCCGCCGACCTCGGATATGCGGACCAGGCACACCTCACCCGTGAGCTTCGCGAGCTACTCGGCGCGACCCCTCGCGAGCTGCGTCCTGTCGGAAATCTTCAAGACCTGGCCACGCTCATCCGGTATCCCGCGGGAAGCAACTTTCCCCCGATCGAGACCGCATGAACAACCCGAAGCAGCAGCCCACGAAGCTTGGATACGTGATCATCTTCGTCCCTGACGTCTCCGCCGCCGTATCCTTCTACGAGAATGCGTTTGGGCTCCAGCGACGCTTCATCCACGAGTCGGGAACGTATGCCGAAATGGAAACCGGTGCGACCGCCTTGGCCTTCGCCGACGAGCTGGCTACGACCAACCACGACGTGTTCGAGCAGAACCGCCGAGGCAGAAAGGCCGCCGGCGCCGAGGTGGCGTTCGTGGTCGAAGATGTGCGTGCGGCCTTCGATCAGGCGGTATCCAGCGGTGCAACGGTGGCGACCGAGCCGGTCCCCATGCCGTGGGGCCAGACGATTTCCTATGTGCGCGACCTCAATGGTTTTCTCGTCGAGATCTGCTCCGCCGTCCGACGGTGATCGCAGTCGCCCATCCTAAAGATGCCCCTTTCCGTTCTGATCCGAGCGGCGGGGTATTCGAAGTGCTGTTCGTCGCGCGCTGCGTGTGGCCGCTCGAACGAGAAGCCGAGCTTGCGCGGGCCGACGAACGGGCGCACCTTCGCCGGACCTGGAAGCGTCTTTCGCCCGCGCGCAACGTGAGAATCCCATGAGCAAGCACCATCCCCCCCTCGCAACTGCGGACCGCAGGGCGTTCGTCCTGGGCCTCGGCTCTGCGCTGGCGCTCGGCGCATGCGGCGGCGCCGCAGCCCACCCCAAGGCCGCTAGCCAAGGCGGCGAAGGCGGCGAAGGCGGCGAAGGAGCCGAGGTGACGCCGGGCGAGGATCTCATGCAGGAGCACGGCGTGCTCCAGCGGGTGGTCCTGATGTACGACGAGGCCGCGCGGCGTATCGACGTTCACGAAGCGCTCGACGTCTCGGCAGTGGCCGCAGCAGCGGGGATCATCCGGCGCTTCGTCGAGGACTACCACGAGCGAACCGAAGAGCAGCACGTGTTCCCGCGGCTCGAGGCGGCGAGGCGGGAGACGGCCTTGGTGACGGTGCTGCGCCGTCAGCACCAGCGGGGACGCGAGCTCACAGACGAGATCGTGCGCGCGGCCCAGGGCACGGTCTCGCCGCGACTGGCCGAGCTCTTGCGCGCGTTCACGCGCATGTATCGGCCCCACGCAGCCCGCGAAGACACGGTGCTCTTCCCGGCGTTCCGAAGCGTGGTGGGCTCGGCCGCCTACCGCGAGCTGGGCGAAAAATTCGAGGACGAGGAGCACGCGCGATTCGGTGAGCACGGGTACGAGAAGGTGGTGGCCGAGGTGGCCACCCTCGAAGCGCGCCTGGGCATCGGCGATCTCGCGGCCTTCACCGCGCCCTGATCTCCGTCAGGGCTCTTTCGGCGGGGGTTTGCGCTTGGCCCAGTCGCGCAGCGAGACCATGGCATCGAGCGCTGCGCCCGCTTTCTCCGCACGCAGGCGTTGCGAAGGGTAAATGCTGCGGTGTCCCACCATAACGTAGGCCAGCGCGCACACGATGGCGGCGTGCGGAAGCACGCTGCTCCCGCACAGCTCCACCGCCATGATGGAAAGCGCCAAGGGCGTGTTCGAGGCCGCGCCGAACACTGCCGCCATGCCCACCGCCGCGCCGAGCTCGAGCGGAATGCCCAAGAGCCGCGCGAGCACGTTGCCCAGGGCCGCCCCCACGAAGAAGAGCGGCGTCACCTCGCCGCCCAGAAAGCCGGCGCCGAGGGTGACGGCGGTGAACGCGAGCTTGAGCGCGAAGGCGTGCGCCGGGTACTGCGGATCCTCGAAGGCGCGGAGGATCATGGGCGTTCCGAGGCCGAGGTAGTCGGCGGTGCCCACGAGCTTCCACAGGGCCACCAACGCGAGCCCGCCCAGGAGCATGCGATACCCAAGCTGCGGCACCCGCGCCTCGGCGCGCCGCTTGATGAAGTGCGTCACCTCGATGAACGTGGTCGCGGTGAGCGCCACCGCCGCGGCAAAGACCACCCACTTCACGAGGAGCAAGGGCGAGAGTGCGAGCGCGGGTGCAGCCGGGTAGTGCGCGTGCTCGATGCCCACCGCCCGGGTCGTCATGTCGCCCACCACCGAGGCCACCAGCGCGGGCACGAGCGCCTCGTACTCCACGTGCCCCAGCACCCCCACCTCGAGCCCGAAGACGGCGCCCGCCATCGGGGTGCCGAACACCGATCCGAAGCCGCCCGCGACGCCGGCCGCCAGCAGCTGACGCCGCAGCGCCTTGGTCGCCCCGAGCCGATGCGAGATCCAGTCGGCGAGGCTCGCGCCCATCTGCACCGCCGTTCCCTCGCGACCGGCGCTGCCGCCGAACAGATGGGTGAGCACCGTGCCCGCCAGCACCATGGGCGCCATCCGCAGGGGAATTTCCGGACCTTGGTCGTGGAGAGTGTCGATCACCAGGTTGTTGCCACCCTTGATGGGCGCCCCGAAGCGATCGTAGAGCCACCCCACCGCGAGGCCCGCCAGCGGCAGCGCGTAGACCAGCGCCGGGTGGCCGCCGCGAAACGCCGTGGCCTGGTCGAGTAGCCAGAGAAACAGGGCCGAGGCGAGACCACACGCGACGCCGACGACGGCGCCCAGCGCCCCCCAACGCAGCAGCGCGGAGGCGCGCGTCGCCGTGGGGGAATGCGATTCCGATGGACTGGACATGGCGCGGAGGAAAACCTGCAGAGAGCGGGATCGCCGCGGAGCGTACACGGGCGATTGCGGCACTCCGTGGTGACGGGGCGGCATCGTAGGAGTCATTGGCGGCACCCTTGCGAGGGCCACGGTTTCGGCGGACTCCACCGCCATCGCTTGAAACAGAGATCGTCCCATCGCCGGGCCACTCCTGTCAAGGGGTGCCCCGGCGAAGCTGCCGATGGCGCCCGAAGCCACCCGCGCCTGGCGCCATTCGCCTGCCGGCCCATGAATAATCCGGGCTAGGATGGGCGCCATGTCGATGGACAAAGACGTGAGCGAGATGCGTGAGTGGTTCGCCGGCCCGCGGTTCGAGGGCCTCACCCGCCTGCATACGGCACGCGAGGTGGTGGAGCAGCGGGGAACGCTGCACGTGGAGTACACAGTGGCGCGCGACGCCGCCGCCGCCTTTCACGCACGGCTCCGCCAGCTCTTTGCCGAGAAGAAGTGCGTCACCACGTTTGGTCCGTATTCGCCGGGCCAGGCGGTGGCCATGAAGCGCATGGGCATCGAGGCCATCTACCTGGGCGGCTGGGCCACCAGCGCCAAGGGCTCGATGCAAGAAGATCCGGGCCCCGATCTCGCGAGCTATCCCCTGAGCCAGGTGCCCAACGAGGCGGCGCCCATCGTGCGCGCGCTGCTCACCGCCGACAAGAACCAGTACTTCGCCCGTTCGCGCATGACCGAGGAGCAGCGCAAGGCCAGCGCCGAGATCGACTTCAGCCCGTTCATCATCGCCGACGCCGACACCGGCCATGGCGGCGACGCGCACGTGCGCAACCTGGTGCGAAGGTTCGTGGAGGTCGGCGTGCCCGGCTACCACATCGAAGACCAGAAGCCGGGCGTCAAGAAGTGCGGCCACCAGGGCGGCAAGGTGCTGGTTTCCGAAGACGAGCAGATCAAGCGCCTGAGCGCTGCGCGCTTCCAGCTCGACATCATGCAGGTGCCGGGCATCATCGTCGCCCGCACCGACGCCGAGTCGGCCACGCTCCTCGATGGCCGCAGCGACGAGCGCGATCAGCCGTTCATCCTGGGCGCCACCAACCTCGCAGTGCCGAGCTTCAAAGTGGCGTTCCTGGCGGTGCTCCGTCGCTTCCACGCCCGCGGCATCGAAGAGCTGAGCGGGCACCAGCTCTACGCCACCAGCGAGGACGAGTACGCGGCCGCCGATCGCTGGCTCGACGAGATGGGCGTCGGCAAGCTCCTCGACGAGGCGGTGGCCGCCTACGAGGCCGGCGGCAAAGTTGCCGTCGACGCCGCCCTCGACCGCGTCTTCGAGCAGCTGGTCGACGTGTGGCAGGCAGAAGCCAACGTGAAGACCTACGGCGAAGCGGTGGCCGAGGTCATGCGCTTTCTCTCGAGCGAAGGCGTGGTCTTCCCCATGACCGAAGAGGAGTGGCTGGCGTTCGCCGCGCGCGCCTCGTTCTACACCATCAACGAGCGAGCCCGGAGCCTGGGCATCCACGTGGTGTGGGACTGCGAGCACGCCAAAACCCCCGACGGCTACTACCAGGTGCGCGGCGGCATCGACTACGCCATTGCCAAGTCGCTGGCGGTGGCCCCCTACGCCGACATCTTGTGGATGGAGACCAAGACCGCCGATCTTCACGACGCGAAGATTTACGCCGACGCCATCCACGCCAAGTTTCCGAAGCAGATGTTGGCGTACAACCTATCGCCCTCCTTCAACTGGGACACCACCGGCCTCACCGACGAGCAGATGCGGCGCTTTCCCGAGGAGCTGGGGAAGATGGGCTTCGTCTTCAACTTCATCACCTACGGCGGCCACCAGATCGACGGCCTCGCGGGCGAGGAGTTCGCGAGCGCGCTGCGCGAAGACGGCATGCTCGCCCTGGCGCGCTTGCAGCGAAAGTTCCGTCTCCTCGAGTCGCCCTACCGCACGCCGCAGACGCTGGTGGGCGGGCCCCGCGCCGACGCCGGCCTCATGGCCCTCGCCGGCCGCACCGCCACCACCAAGGCCATGGGCAAGGGCTCGACGCAGTTTCAGCACGTGGCGCAGACCGAAGTGCCGCCCAAGCTCCTGGAAGACTGGCTCGAACTGTGGCGCAAGCACCACGGCATCGAGGGCAAGCTCAAGGTGGCGCTGCGGCCGCACACGTCGGGGTCGGAGCTTCTGGAGCTGGCCATCGTGAACGTCGAGGGGAAGAAGGCGGCCAATGTCGTCTTCGACAAGATTCAAGACCGCCGAGGCCGCAACATCCTCTCGATTCGCGATCAGAACACCTTCGAGAACGGCCTGCGGCGCAAGCGGCTGATGACCCTGGCGCAGCTCTTCCTGCTCCACCGGTACAAGATCGACTCCGTGCACTACCTGACCCCCACCGAGGACAACCAGCGCCAGACCGCCGGAATGAAGGCGCGCGGCCTGTTCGGCGCGGTGAACGACGAAGTGGGTCAGATCATCGTGGCCGACGTCAGCAAGGACCGCGTCAAGCAGCTCATCGAGCCCGATCGCGTGGCGCTCAGCGCCCTCATCGCGCAGCAGTAGCGCCCGCGCCCACACTCCCCCCGCTCTCCCCCGCTCTCGCTCACTCTCCTCCAAACTTCTCCGTCGGTGGCCGGATGCGCTCACCGTGCGCCCCCGTACGCCGTTCGCCTTCGGAGATGCCGTTGGGCGAAGCACTGCCGACCGACACGGACTTCGCCTTGTGGCGAAGCGAGCGGCCCCTCGTAAACGGCGTCGGGCTTCGGCGCTGCGTGGTGTTGCGGGCATCGGTCGCGGGGGCCGCGCAGACCCGCACCGTCGTCGCGGGGAGAGGCTGGGGCACGTCACGCGGTCGAAACTGCAGGTGCACAAGCCCTGCTCGAGGGAGATAGGTCATGTCAAAAGTAGCGCTGGTGGTCGACGACTCGATGGTGATTCGCAAGATGGTGACGATGGCCCTCAAGGCCATGTCGTTCGAGGTCCTCGAGGCGCCAGACGGACGGCAGGCCCTCGAAGTGGCCAAAGGCAAGGTCCTGGCATTGGTCATCACCGACCTCAATATGCCGGTCATGACCGGCCTCGAGTTCGTCCACGAGTTCCGCGCCGACCCCGACCACAAACGCACGCCCGTCCTGTTCCTCACCACCGAGACCGGCGAGGCCATGCGCAACGAGGCGCGGAGAGCCGGCGCAACCGCGTGGCTCGTCAAGCCCTTCCACCCCGAGAAGCTCGTCGCGGTCGTCGAAAAGCTCGGGCTCTGAGCCATCGGTAACGGCAACGCGTCGCCGGTCCGCCCGCGCCGATTGTTTCACCGGCGCAGCTGGGCGAGGGCGTTTGCGTTCACTGGGCTGCGGGGTCCATCCACATGAGACCCCAGCCGTGACCGTCGAGATCGTGAAAGCCCCATCCGTACATGAACCCGTGGTCGTGCGGGGGCTCGGCAGGGGTCGCCCCGGCCGCCAATGCCTTGTGTACCAGCTCGTCCACCTCGGCGCGGCTCTCGCAAGAGAGCGTGAAGAGCGCCTCGGCGTGGGTCGTGCGGTTGCAAACGTCGCGCTTGGTGAAGGTCTTGAAGTAGGGCTCCGCCAGGAGCATGACGTACCCCTCGCTGCTCAGCACCATGCATGCGGCGTTCTGGTCGGAGAACTTGGGATTGAACTCGAAGCCGAGCGCGGTGAAGAAGGCTTTCGAAGCAGGGAGATCGCGAACCGAAAGGTTGACGAAGAGCTTTCGCGGCATGATGTACTCGTGGGGTGAGAAGTGGCGTGACGACAGAGGACTAGGTGACGGTTGTTGTTCGTGAGCTACGCAATTCTTCCGCTGCGAAGGACTGCGCGGCGGCGGAGAGCGCCAAGCAGGAGACGAGAGTTTTTGGCCGAGACCGAGGGAGGCGCGTTCGCTGGGGGCAGCGCCGGTCGCTCACTCTCTGTTCTCGTGAGGACGCAAGGCGCCGGCCCCCCGAAGGTATCGGCCAAAAACACCAGTCTCCTAGGTGGTTGGTGTTTTTCGTGAGCTAGGTAATTCTTCTGCTCCGGGAGCTGCGCGGCGGCGGAGAGCGCCAAGCAGGAGACTAAGTGTTTTTCGTCAAGACCGAGGGAGGCCAAGGAGGAGCGCGCGGAGCGAACTCCTGTTCGTGAGCACGTCCGACGCCGGCATACCCGAAGGTATTGACGAAAAACACCAGTCTCCTAGGGGCGCGCGAGCATCGCACGGACGCGGCGATCGCGAAGCCACAGGCCGCCCCAGAAGAACGCAGCGACGTAGAGGGGAAAGAGCACGTGGCTGAAGAGCGGGTTCTCCACGCGGACGTGGGTCGCGATGGCGCCGCCCAGGTAGCCGGTCCACAAGATGGCGCCGAGCACGGCGGTGCGGGGCACGAGGTACAGGGCAAGACACACGAGCTGCACCACGCCGAGGATCGGCACCACCGAGAGTGGGTAGCCGAGCTGACCTGTGCCCTCGAGGGCTGCCGGAACGCGAGCCACCTTCATGACCGCATCGAAGGCCATGAACAACGCGACGAGGCCGCTGAGCACGCGGCCGGTCCAGAGGGAGCCCCGCGACGTGACCGTGAGGGTGGGGGGTGCGGTTGGGTGAGCGGGAGCGGCGCGCGGGGGTTCGGAGGCGGGGGCGGTCATCGGAGATCCCTTTCGAGAGTTTCCCCATAGAC
The DNA here is from genome assembly GCA_038210445.1 of Polyangiales bacterium. Classification (GTDB taxonomy): domain Bacteria; phylum Myxococcota_A; class Polyangia; order Polyangiales; family Polyangiaceae; genus JABFRG01. Next base: position 230,263 of record JBBQWQ010000003.1, on the reverse strand, counting down.
CAGCCGGGCGCCGAAAACTCATCGGTGCCTTCGAAAATAGTCGCGAGCGGCCGCACGCCCCCGCGGCCTTCCGCTTCTATCGAACCGACGCGCGCGGAGTGGGCTCAGCGAGCGTGAGGGGCAGGTCGAAGCGCGGAAACATGGCCTCCACGTCGAGGAACGAGACCATGCTCGCAATGCGGCCTTCGGAAACGTCGAGCACGATGATCGCCCAGGCCGCATGGCCGCCTTCCTTTGACGGCCGATACTGGGCGAACGCCGGCGCGCCCGATGCCGCCGTGGGCACCAGGCGTGAGCCGCGACAGCCAGCGCCGGGCCCTGCGAGCCAGGTGCGGATAGCCGCCGGGCCCTTTAGCCAGAGCGTGTACGGCGGCATCGAGAGCGTGGCGTCGTCGCGGAGCAGCGCGGTGAGCGCGTCGACGTCGTAGCGTTCGAAGGCGCGCACGTACTCTTCGACGACCGCCGCGTCGACCGTCGAGAGCACGGGCTTGGTTTCGCCCAGCTCGCGTGCCGCCAGGGTAGCGCGCGCCCGCTGAAGTGCGCTGTTCACCGCGGGCACCGTCAACTCCAAGCCCTCCGCCACCTCGGCCGCCGACCATCCCAGCACCTCGGTGAGCAGCAGGGCCGCGCGCTGCTTGGGCGGTAAAAGCTGCAGCGCCGCCACGAACGCGAGCCGGATGCTCTGCCGGAGCGCCGCGCGCTCCGCGGGATCGAGGTCCGGCGGAAGCACCCGCGCATCGGGGATCGGCTCGAGCCAGTGGGCGCGAGGGCGCGTCTCGAGGGCATCACCCACGGCGCCCACCGGTCCGTCTTCCACCGGGCGCACCCGCCGCGTTCGCTCCGCGAGCGCATCGAGGCATACGTTCGTGGCGATTCGACATAGCCATGTACGCAGCGACGAGCGCCCGTCGAAGCGCTCCAGCCCCTTCCACGCCCGCACCATGGTCTCTTGCACGGCGTCGTCGGCGTCCATGGCCGAGCCGAGCATGCGATAGCAGTGGCCGGTGAGCACCGGACGGTGCTGCTCGAGTTGGGCGACGGCGGCGGACATGCGCGAAAGTTAGCCTGCCGGAGCCGCGAAATCGACCCTGCGGGAGGCCGGGGCGCCCATTGCGGGCTACGCGCCGCGGCGGGAGCGCATGAACGCTTCCTGAACGGCGGCCCGGGCCGGCGCGCCCAGCGCGTCGAGGCGCGCGACCGCCGCGCCCCCTGCCCTTCGCCAGTCTTCGCCATAGCTGGGAAATGCGTCGGGGTCGTAGCCGCCGTCCCAGTCCGGCGGAAGCGTTTGGTCGAGCAGCGCCCGTACCTCCGCTTCCTCCTCGCGCGACGCGGGGTCCGCCACGAAGTCCACCCGCCACTGTCGACGCTCTCGGCCGCCTGCGCTCGCATGGAGGAGTCGCTCGTCCACGACGATGAGGTCTCCCGGCTGCGTCGCGACGGCCACGCCGGGCAGCGCGCGCGCCGGAACGTCGGCGCCCAACGCGGCCAGGTATCCGAGGGCCGCCTCCCGGAAGTCGCCTCGATGCGAGCCCGGCATCACCTGCAGCGCGCCATTCGCGGCATCGAGAGGGTCGAGGTAGGCAAGAAAGCCGAGGCTCACCTGCGCGCGGTGGGAATCCACGTGCCACGGCGTATCACCGGAGTACCGCATGCCCTTGGCGCGAATGGGCAGACTGGGTCGCCCGAGAAGCGACGCGGCAAGAGGCATCAGGTCGAGGAGCAGCGCGAGGCTGCGCGGCGTGCGATCGCACATCATGGGCACGTAGCGGACCGTCGCGGCCCCGCCGCCGGTATCGACGCCCCGGGTGACGGCCCCGCTATCGTGGAGCGCGGCGTCGAGCTCGCGCGCGAGCCCTTCGGCGGTGAACGCGCCGTTCAGGACCACGAACCCGAAGGTCTCGAGATGGGACCGGAGGCCGGCTACGTCGAAGGACCGCATGGCCTGCGCATAGCACGCGCGTCACGGCGGCGCAGGTTCAGAGCTCCTCGCCGCGGCGAGCTCTCGCAGGAGCGCGCGGTCGAGTACGAAAGTGCCGCCCGGCAAAAGCGATGCGACCACCGCGCCGAGCGCCCGGCGAAGCGGCCAACGTCGCTCCAGGACGACGCGGAAGAGGAGCGACAGGAACACGAGGAAGAGCAGCCCGTGCACGCTCCCCACCACCCGCACCGCCATCGGCATGGCGAAGAAGTGCTTGAGCGGCATGGCGACGAGCACGAGCACCAGGAGTGAAATGCCCTCGAGGAAGGCGCCGACGCGGAGGTGGACCAGCGCGTTCATCAGAGCACCGTGCTCCAGGTGGGCCGGAAGACCATGAGCACCAGAGCCAGGCCCACCGGCGCGACGCTCCCCACTGCACTGTAGGCCCCCGCTTCGGCGCGTGCGGCGCGGTACACCAGGGCCAGCTGCGAGGCGAGCGAGAGCACGAGCCCGCCCAGGACCCACAGCTCGGTGAGTGCCACGCCGGCGTGGTTGGCCAGCAGATAGCCCCCGAGCCAGATGACGACGAGCGCCGGCGAGGCCACAGTGTGGACCGCGCGGCGACGCTGCTCCGGTGAGGTCGCGAGGAGCGATGCGGTCAGGCCACCGGCGTACACGAGCACACCGGCGAGCTTCAGAACGAGGAGAAGGCGATAGTAGGTCAACCGGGTGGCTCCAGCCCTATCTATGGCACGGGTGGCGCCAGCCGACGAGAGACGTTCCGGACAATCGGCATTCGGTTCCGGCCACGCTTGCGGCGTGAACCGTCAGTTGTCTGGCGCCTGCTGATGCTTCTGCCGAAAGTGGACCTGCAGCATCTCGTGGGCCACCCGGTGCACCGCCGTCACGCCGTGCAGCGCGCGATGGCGCTCGAGGAGCGCGAGCATCCGCTCTCCGTGGAGGTCGAGATCGAAGCCCACCGGGTCGAGACGTCGCAGCGCTTCGGCCAGCACGTCGGGCTCGGCACGCGCATCGAGATCGGCCAGCGCCACGGTGATGGCGGCGTGCGCGTCGCTCAGGCGAAAGGCCGGCGCCGTCGCAGCGTTCACATCCACGTCCAGGTGCTCGCCGTCCTGCAGCGCCTCGCCCGCCATCGGCTCCTTCGTCATCGGCACCTCCGGAAGTGGGAGCCGAAGCGCGCGCGCCACCCGAAAGCGCCGAGAGAGGGTGAAGAAGGAAGAAGTGCCATGGGAAGAGATGGACGTTGCTTAGCCCCGCGGCTTCAATCGGATGAATCACTTTGCGTGCCATTCGGTGCGCGTGCGGCCACGAGCGGGAACTTGCACGCATTTGCGGCACCTCAGCGGGTTTCGGAGGCTCGGGCCTGGTCACGAATCACTTGATCGGATCGCCGTCGAGGCGCGGCGACCTCGGACGCGCGGAATCGACGGGATACGGCTCAAGTTGTTGGAGACCGGGCCCCTACCCTGCCCCCACCCTGGGCTCCACCGCGGCGGCCCGGGTCGCGAGAATGTGCTCCACGATGGCGTCCACGCCCACGTCACGTGTGGCCTGCGCGAACACCGTGGGCCCCTCCCCGCGCATCGCGCGCGCGTCGCGGTCCATGATCGCGAGATCGGCCCCCACGTGCGGCGCCAGATCGGTCTTGTTGATGACCAGCAAGTCGCTCTGGGTGATCCCCGGGCCGCCCTTGCGCGGAACCTTGTCGCCGCCGGCGACGTCGATCACGTACACGGTGTAGTCCACGAGCTCACGACTGAACTGCGCCGCCAGGTTGTCGCCGCCGCTTTCGAGAAAGAGCAGCTCCGGCGCCACCGCGTCCATGAGCTCCTCGAGCGCGAGGAGGTTGTGGCTGATGTCCTCGCGAATCGCCGCATGGGGGCAGCCTCCGGTCTCCACTGCGCGAATGCGCGGAGCCTCCAGCGCTTGGTTGCGCTGCAAGAACTCGGCGTCCTCGCGGGTGAAGATGTCGTTGGTCACCACGCCGAGGGCGATGCGGTCTCGCAGCTTGCGGCAAAGCGCGAGCAGGAGCGCGGTCTTGCCACTGCCCACCGGGCCGCCGATGCCCACCGTGAAGGCGCGCGCGCGGTAGTCGCGCGGCCTACCCAGCTCCCGCTGGTGAAAGAGCCCCGGGCTCGTCGCGTGCACATGCGTGTGCCCGTGGTGCTCGTCGTGCGCATGATGGTCGTGCGGGTGGTCGTGCGGGTGGTCGTGCGGGTGGTCGTGGCTCATGGTGAATCCTCACGATTGAAAGAGGCGGGAGTAGAGGCGATCGTGGTGCGCTCCGAACATCTCCAGGAGCGGCGCCGTCTGCACGGCGTCTGCCGCGCGCAGAGCGTCGCAGCGGGCGAGCAGGTCGGAGACCAACGGGCCACGCGCGAGCTGGGCGCGCTGGGCTTCCAGAGGTCCGAACAGGCCCAGGCGAACCGCCGCCGACGCGACGCCGCGGAGGGCGAGGTGGAGAAACGCCCGGCCGGTGTCCACGCGCGGCAGCCCCACCAGCGCGCACACCGCGCCAAAGTGCGGCGCATGATGCCCCGGCGTCTCCCGAGCCCGCACCGCAGCCGCGATACGGAGCACCTCGGGCATCTCGAACACCTCGGCCGCGGTGCCCACGAAGGCGCGGCCCTGGGCGCGACTGGCGCGATTGGCCACCGGAGCGCGGAGAAAGAGCTCGGCCGCGCGGTCCACCACGCCGGCCGCGCCGGGGTGGTCGTGCGCCGCATACACGAAGGGAAGGCCGCCGTGCGCCGCCTGCACCACGGCCTCGTCGAGGAAGCGTCCGAGCGCCGGGCGGCCAACCGCCCCCGAGAGCTGCGACCAGGCCTCGAGCCCTTGCGAATGGGCGAAGCCCCCGGTGGGGAACGCAGAGTCGGCCAGCTGCAGGAGGAGGCTCGCGCCTCCGGAGCGACGGGAGAGGTTCTGCATGGCTCAGAACAGCGAGAATCGCGCCGCAAGGGGCAGCGTCGCGGCGGGCTCGCAGCGCAAAAGCTCACCGTCGGCGTGCACGTGGTAGGTCTCGGCGTCGACCGTGATGTGGGGCAGCGCATCGTTGAGCTGCATGTGGCGCTTGCCGAGGTGGCGCACGCCGGAGATGGGCGTGACGCGCTTGCGGAGCCCCAAGCGCTCGAGCTGCCCCTCGGCGTGCGCGCGGCCCGAGACGAACACCAGCGACGTGGCACCGATGGCGCCGCCCAGCGCGCCGAACATCGGCCGCATGTAGCTGGGCTGCGGGGTGGGAATCGACGCGTTAGGATCGCCCATCTGCCCCCAGGCGATGAAGCCGCCCTTGAGCACCAGCTCCGGACGCGCGCCGAAGAACGCCGGCCGCCACAGGACCAGATCGGCGAGCTTGCCCACCTCGACCGAGCCCACCTCGCCGGAGAGGCCGTGGGCGATGGCCGGGTTGATGGTGAGCTTGGCCACGTAGCGGCGAATGCGCAGGTTGTCGTTCTCGCCTTGCTCCTCGGGCAGCCGCCCCCGCTGCTCCTTCATCTTGTGCGCAGTCTGAAAGCAGCGCGTCACGGTCTCGCCGATGCGCCCCATGGCCTGGCTGTCGCTGGCCATCATGCTGATGGCGCCCATGTCGTGAAGGATGTCCTCGGCCGCGATGGTCTCGCCGCGAATGCGGCTCTCGGCGAAGGCCACGTCCTCGGGCATGTTCTTGTCGAGGTGGTGACACACCATGAGCATGTCGAGATGCTCGTCGAGGGTGTTCACGGTGAAAGGCCGCGTGGGGTTGGTGGAGCTCGGCAGCACGTTGGGCTCGCCGCACACCCGCAAGATGTCGGGCGCGTGGCCCCCGCCGGCACCTTCCGAGTGGTAGGTGTGAATCGTGCGACCGCGAAATGCGGCGATGGAGTCGTCGACGTAGCCCGACTCGTTGAGGGTGTCGGTGTGCACGGTCACCTGAATGTCCTCGGCTTCGGCGAACGCGAGGCAGCAGTCGATGGTCTTCGGCGTGGTGCCCCAGTCTTCGTGCAGCTTGAGGCCGATGGCGCCGGCCTTGACCTGCTCCGCGAGCCCCTCCGGGCGCGACGTGTTGCCTTTGCCGGTGAGCCCGATGTTCACCGGGAGCGCGTCGGTGCTCTGCAGCATGAGCGACATCTGGTGGGCGCCGGGCGTGCAGGTGGTGGCGTTGGTGCCAGTGGCGGGCCCGGTGCCTCCGCCCACCAGCGTGGTGATGCCGGCGGCGATGGCCTCGTAGGCCTGCTGGGGGCAGATGAAGTGCACGTGGGTGTCGATGGCGCCGGCGGTGACGATGAGCCCTTCGGCGGCAATGGCCTCGGTGCCCACCCCCACCACCATGCCCGGCGTGACGCCGGCCATGACCGCCGGGTTACCGGCTTTGCCAATGCCGACGATGCGCCCGTACTTAATGCCGATATCGGCCTTGTAGATGCCGGTGAAGTCGACGATGAGCGCGTTGGTGATCACCACGTCGAGCGCATCGGCGTCGGCAACGCCCGCGGCCTGCCCCTGCCCGTCGCGCAGCACCTTGCCGCCGCCGAACTTGCACTCGTCGCCATAGGCCGTGAGATCGCGCTCCACCTCGGCGAGGAGCGCAGAGTCACCGAGGCGCACGCGATCGCCCTTGGTAGGCCCGTACATGTCCACGTAGTGGCGGCGGCGGATGACGTGGCTCACGGGAGCTCTCCCTTCACCGCCACCAGACGCACGGTCTTGGTGTCGCCGGGCTCGAAGCGCACCGCGGTGCCCGCCGGAATGTCCAGGTGCTTGCCGCGCGCCTTCGCGCGATCGAACACCAGCGCGACATTGACCTCGTCGAACGGGTAGTGGCTTCCCACCTGGATGGGTCGATCGCCGCGGTTTTCTACCGAGAGATCGCTGCGCGGACGGCCCGGATGAATCTCGATGTCGCCTTCGCCGTACAGAATCTCCCCCGGCGTCACCGCCCCTTCGTCGGCGGTGTCGGCGAACGGCGGCGGCACCGGCAGAAAGCTTCCGTAGAGGGCCAGCGTCAGATCGCCATGCGAAAGCGCAATGGGGTGGTGCACCGTCACGAGCTTGGTGCCGTCGGGAAACGTGCCTTCGACCTGCACCTCGGACAGAAGCTCGGGAACGCCCGGCTGCACGTTGGCGCGCCCGAGAATGCGCCGGCCCAGGTCCATGAGCTCCGCCACGCGCTTGCCATCGCGTATCAGCTCCAGCAGCTGGGTGGCGATGAGCGCCACCGCCTCCGGGTAGTTGAGCCGAAGCCCGCGTGCCAGGCGCTTCTGCGCGAGGACCCCGGCGCCGTGGAGGAGAAGCTTGTCGACCTCGCGCGGGGCTAGATGCATCGCATCAAAGCTTGCCGCATCGCGTCATTCCTGTCACGCGTTTCCGCAGGTTTCCAGGAAATCAGGCTCGATTCGCTCAGTTGCAGCGCATGCGAGAGAGCGGCGCGTCCCACACCATCTTGCCGCCGCGCTCCACGCTCGACACGTACGGCTCGTCGTAACGCGCGCCGTCGGCCGCGTCGCGTTCGTTCGAGCCGGGCGTGCGCAGACCGGTCAGCGAAACGACGTCGCCCACGTTGACGCCAGTGGGCGGCAGGTTGCCCGCGGCGAAGCGCGCGCTGAACGGATAGATCTCGTTCTCCGCCGCGCCGCTGTAGCTGCAATCGCTCCAGAAGGTTCCGTTGAACGTGTAGTTGCCGGTGTGGTTGCACACCGCACCGCCGTACAGGTTCTTCACCGACACCTCGAGCGTGCCGCCGGGCAGCTTCTTCACGGCCTTGACCCGGCCGCGGTCCGAGCGCGCCTTGAGGCGAACCGTCTCGAGCCCCTCGCCGAGCTGCTTCATGAGCGCCTCTTGCTGCGCGATGAGCCCCTTGCGCTTGACGAGGAAGGCCACGCGCTCGGGCTTGGGGAGCCAGGTTAGGCGCGCGTTGTACTCGCCGCCGCCGCAGTATTCGTTGCGGTCGAACGAAGCGTCGCCGGTGAACGGCAGCTTCTTGGCGACCTCCCAGATGTGCTCGTAGTTGCCGTCGGCGATGGGCGTGCTGAGGAACATCTTGCTCCGGATCTGCAGCCGCACCGCTGCCAGCGCGAGCTCGAGGGCGGTGCCGCGTCCATCCACCTTGGCAAACACCTCGAAGGCGCGATGGTCTTCTTCAGGCGAGTCGCGCGAGAGGAGCCGCGCGTTCTTGCACGTCTCGGAGAACTGCCCCACCAGCTTGCCGTAGCCCGGGTAAAACGAGTCGCTGGCGGTGGCTGCGATGGCCTTCTTGGCCTTCTCGTCGGTGGGCTTCCATCGGGCGTAGGCCGCATCAAACGCCGCGGCGCACTTGTCGAAGCGCTCTTTGGCGTAGCGGTCGGGCTGATCGTCCGCGGCACTGTCGGCGCCGACGCTTCCCTCTGCCGGCGGACGCGTTCCCGACGTGGTGCTCGCGGTGCTGCTCGCGGCGCTCTCGGCGGGTTTTCCGGTAAGGCTCTGAAGCTGCGCGCAGCCGGCGAGCAGCACCAGTAGGCACACGGGCGCGAATCGAGAACGAAACGAGGGCGACATGGGAGGCTCCGGGGCGGGGCGGCGGGGCGATGGGCTCCCGTCGGTCTCTCGTATTGGCGGCCCGTCCGGCGATCCATCACGCAATCGCGTCGGGCGGCGCACACCGTAGGCGCCACCGCGTGGCGCCACCTGCACGCATCACCACTTGCGGGCGAAGGGCGAGTCGCCCAGCAAGGCGGCCGCCGACACGGGCTCCAGGAGCGCGCGCGCGAGGGCCACCGCGTCCTCCAGCCTTCGGGCGGCAATGCGGCCTACGGCGCCGGTGGGCCGCGAGTCACCGGGCTCCGCGTCGGCGAACGGCGCCCAGGAGCACACGCGGTCGCTGCTGGGCGCCGTGGTGCCCAGGGCCACGATGCGCGACGCGAGGTCCGCCGCGAGCGGCCCGGTGGCCATCACCGTGGCGAGCGCATCGAAGGGGTCGAGACGCGGTCCGAGCGGGCCATCGGCGCGATCGAGGCGCTGCGCATCGTGGAGCACCGGCACCCCGGCGCGGGCCACCCGCCAGGTGGACGCGTAGCTGGCAAAGGCCCAGCGCTCGCCCCGCGCGACCCGCCCCGCGCTCAGGCAGTCGAGCGCCACCAGCGTAGCGTCGGGCGCCAAGGTCACGTCCCAGACTTGCGTGTATTGTGCATCCGCGTAACAGACCACCGGATCCGAGAGCACCACCAGCAGCCCGCCCGGGCCCACGTCGACCGAGAAGTGCTGCGCCGCGCCGCGGCCGGTGGAGCGATAGACCTTGGTCGACGCCTGCGTCGCCAGGAGCAGCTTGGCGCTGGCCCCCACCTCGGTGCGCAATGCGAGCGTGTCGCCATCGACGAGACCGCCGCCGAAGCTGGTGACGAAGCACCAGGCGCCGTCGCCGTGGTTCTTCGGGAGCACGAGCTTGAGCGGGCTATGCGCGCGCGCGGTGTGGACCACCGTCCGCCGGGCCACGCGCTCCACGCGCAGGCTTCCCGCGCCCGCCGCAAGGGCTAGCGAAGGCTCCTGCGAAAGCGGCGAGGGAGCGATCATCTTCCAAGGCTACCATCGGCGCGCCCGGGCGAGTCCGTGTATCCTGCGCCCATGGCGGGCTACTCTGGAACACCCCTCGTCACGAAGCTCGGCATCAAGCCTGGGGCGCGCGTTGCCACGGTGAACGCGCCGCGCGATTTCGCAACGACCCTGGGCGACTTGCCCGCGAAGACCCTGCTCGCGACGTCGCTGGCTGGGAAGAAGCCGTTCGACGTGATTCTGTGGTTCGTGCTGCAACGCGCGCGGCTCGAAGGTAGCCTCGAAGCCACCCGGGCCCGCCTCACGCCCGCCGGTGGCTTGTGGATCGCGTGGCCCAAGAAGGCCTCCAAGGTGGAGACCGACGTCACCGAAGACGCAATTCGCGCGGTGGCGTTGCCCACCGGTCTCGTCGACAACAAGGTATGTGCCATCGACGAGACCTGGTCGGGGCTTCGCCTGGTGGTTCGCCTGACCCACCGGGAACGGTAACCTTAGCCGCGGGAGATCTTCTTCTCCACGAACACGACGTGCTTGCGGGCCACGGGGTCGAACTTCTTCACTTCGAGCTTCCCGGCCATGGTTCGCTTGTTCTTGGTGGTGACGTACGCGTAGCCGGTACCGGCGGTTGAAACGAGCTGGATGAGATCGCGCATGGCGGTAACCTAGGCACGCGCACCCGGTTCTGCAACCCATTTGCAACTACCGCCCGCGCCTCGAGAAATGCGGCACCTCGCACGCTCGCGCAGGGGCAGGCGCCGCGCACGTAGGCTGCGGCGGTTCACGCGTCGGCCGTCTTCGGCGCGGCGTCGGCGGCCCGCCAGAGGTACCAGCTGGCCATGGTTCGGTACGGCGCCCAGCGCAGGCCGCGCGTGGCCAGCACCTCCGGCTCGGGCATGGCGCCCCCGGCGAACGCAATGCCGAAGCCCTTGCGCACGCCGAAGTCGCCCAGCGGCAACACGTCCGGGCGACCCAGCCGAAACATGAGCACCATCTCCACCGTCCAGCGGCCGATGCCGCGCACCGCCGTGAGCCGCTCGACCAGCGCCTCGTCGCTGAGCGCGCGCGCCTCCGCGAGCGTGGGCAGGGCGTTGGCCTTGGCCGACAGATCTTGCAACGCCCGCAGCTTGGCCGCCGAGAGACCGACGCCGCGCAGCGTCTCCTCCGTGCGCGCGAGAATGCCCTCGGGCGTCGGCACTCCGCCGGAAAAGAGGCCGCAGAGCCGACCATGAATGGTGGCTGCGGCCTTTCCGTGGAGCTGTTGGTACACGATCGACTCTGCCAGCACCTCGAAGAGCGAGCTCGAGGTCTTCACCTCCATGCGAAAGGGGCCCACGCGATCCATGAGGCGGCCGAGCTTGGGGTCGGCGGCGCGCAGGTGGGCCGAGGCCGACGCCGGATCGAAGGCAAAGGCGCCGTCGAACAGCGGTCCCGGCGCGGAAGGCTGCTCCAGCCGAAGGAGTTGCTTCTTGGTGGTGATGCCGCCGTTCGCAGAGAAGCCGCCGACCCTGCCGCCGGCCGCGAGAACCCGATGACAGGGCACCACGATGGCGAAGGGGTTTTTCCCCAGCGCCTGGCCCACGGCCCGCGCCGCGCCGGGCGAGCCCACGCGGGCCGCGACTTCGCCGTAGGAGAGCGTCGCGCCGGGCGCGATGCCCCTCAAGGCCTCGTAGACCTTGCGGTGGAAGGGCGGAACGCCGTTCATGTCGAGCGGCACTTCGGTCAAATCGCCACCCTTGCCCGAGAGCAGCGCCACGATGGCCGCGACGCTGCGCCGCGCGGCGGGCGAGAGCGCCTTCTCCTCCGCCTGGGGCAAGCGCGCTTGGAGCCTTGCCCGCGTCGCGGCCTCGGCGCCCTCCGGGAGCTGGAGCGCCAGCAGCCCCTCTTTGCCCCAGGCGATGCCGCAGCGGCCGATGGGCGTATCGAAGAGCGCGAAGGCTGCCTGCATGGCGGCGCAGGGTAGCAGCCGGTTTCGCGACAAGACGCGGAGAATGTTGCTGCGGCGCGCCGCCTACCCAGCCCGTGGTAACGTGTAGTCTGTGCGCGTACAGGGCCTCAACCATGTCACGCTCGCGGTGGTCGACCTACCGCGCGCGCTGGGCCTCTATCAGGGCGTGCTGGGCGCGCGGCTCCGGGCCCGCTGGACCCGCGGCGCCTATCTCGAGCTCGGAGGAACCTGGCTGTGCCTCGAGTCGGCCAACGCAACGCCGCCCCGCCGCGACGATTCGCACCTGGCGTTCTCTGTGCACGCGGCCGATCTTCCGGGCCTCACCGCGGCGCTCCAGGCGATCGGTTGCCGCACGTGGAAAGAGAACCGCTCGGAGGGCGCCTCGTTCTATTTCGAGGACCACGACGGCCACAAGCTCGAGCTCCACGCGGGCGATCTCGCGTCGCGCCTGCGTGCCTGCCGCGAAGACCCCTACGACGGGATGGTCCTTTTCGACTGAGGCCCGCGGCGTCGCGCAGGAGCGGATGTGCGCGCAACCCCTTCCGAGCTCCTCCGGGCGCGGGTAGGCTTCGGCGCTAGGGGCGCAGCGCTTGGTCGAAACGAAGCACGAAGTGTGCGCCGAGGCCGTCGGGCCACCCGTGCACCCGCGTGGCGAACGCGGCCGAATCACCCGCGTAGAGGGCGCGCGAGGCCTCTTCGAAGCCCTCGAGATGCGACGCGAGCGCCCACATGACCTTGCCGATGGCTTCCACCGCGCGCCGCATGCGCTCCTTCGCCGGCTCGCGCTTGCGTGCCTCGTCGACGAGCCGGCGCAGCGCCGCAGACGTGCCTTGCGGCTGCCGCTCGAGCCACTCCCAGTGTCGCGGCAGCAGCGAGATCTCCCGACACACCACCCCGAGCTTCGGGCGTCCGGGCCCGGTGCGAGCCGGCGGCGCCTGCACGCGCGCCGCGACCTCCTCGACCGTACCCTCGAGATCGAAGTGCGCCGCGTTGCCCGTGTCGTCGTCGAAGAAGAGCACCCGCACGCCCGGCTCCTCCGCCCACAGCGCCTTCGCCCGGCGCACCACTTCCGCCGCCGTCCCCCCCGCGATCCACCGCGTGCCCACAAACGCCGAGAACGTCTTCGCTGCATCCATACCCCAATTATTACCCGGGTGTTTTGGGGGAGAGGCAAAAATGACCGACAGTCACTCTACTACTTCCCTTTTCCTTCTCATGGGTTGCGTAGTTTATTATTTCGGTATATATCAAATAACAAATGGATGTCTTCGCAGCTTTGGGCGACCCCACGCGGCGCAGCATCCTCGACTTCCTGCTCGACGGCGAGTGCTCCGCAGGGGCCATCGGCGAGGCGTTCCCGCACCTGAGCCAGCCGGCCATCTCGCGGAACTTGGGCATCCTGCGCGCAGCGGGCCTGGTGGTGGTGCGCGCGGAGGCGCAGCGGCGCGTGTATGCGCTGGCGGCGGCGGGCGTGGCAGACCTCGAGCGCTGGATGGCGCCCCATCGCGAGTATTGGCTCCAGTACTTCGACGCCCAGGATCAGGCGGAAGCGCAGGCCGCCGGGCGCACGCGCGGTTCGCCTCCGTAGACCACGAAGTCCCCACCGCGGGCGAACCCGATGAGGGTGATCCCCGCGCGACGGGCCATGTCCACCGCCAGCGAGCTCGGCGCCGACACGCCAATCACCACCGGCACCCCCGCCGCCACCGCCTTCTGCACCACCTCGAAGCTGGTGCGACCGCTCACCACGAGCATCCGCTGCGCGAGGGGCAGCGCCGACGCGAGCATGCGCGAGCCGATGACCTTGTCGACCGCGTTGTGTCGCCCCACGTCCTCGAAGGCAACCTCCACCACCCCGTCGGCGGTCGCGAGCGCCGCGCCGTGACAACCCCCGGTGCGCCGAAACAGCGTTTGCGCGTCCTCGAGCCCGCGGAGCGCCCGTTCGATGGCGGCCCCGATGGTCGTGAGGTCGCTCTTCACCGGCGCGCATCGCGCCAGCAGATCGTCGATCGACCGCCGCCCGCACACACCACACGCCGAAGTGACCGTGCCGCGTCGCTGCGCAGGCCCGTCGGTTCCCAGCTCGATGCGAACACCGGGGGCGGGCGTGATCTCGAGTGTGTTGGCCCGCCCTTCGTCGGTGGTGCGCCCACAGTGCGCCACAGACGAGACGTCGGCCACCGACCGGATGAAGCCCTCGGCGAAGAGAAACCCCAGCGCCAGCTCCCGATCGTGCCCGGGCGTGCGCATGGTGACGGCCACGGTGTCCCCGGAGATGCGGATCTCCAGCGGCTCCTCCACCGCCACGGCATCGTCCACCCGCGCCTGTGCGCCGGCCCGATGTTGGGTTACCGCCATCACCTTCACAGCCTTCGGTTCCAGCACCTTCCCAGCATGGCATGCACGGAGGCGCCGTGTCGTGCGAAGCTACCGCATGGGCGCGCGCGCAGGCATCTTCGTGGGCGGCGGCGGAGCGCGCATGGGCGGCGCCCCGAAGGGTCTTTTGCTCGGCCCCGACGGCCTCCCGCTGGTGGTGCGCGCGGCGCGGATCCTCGAGAGCCTCGGCTGCAGCGTGGTACTGGTGGGCGAGCACCCGGCGTATCGCCACCTGGGGCTCCGGACGCTGGCCGACGCCACGCCGGAGCGCGCGGGCCCGCTCGGTGGCCTGGTGGCGCTGCTCGCCGATGGCGCCGCGGCCGATGCGCCGGTGCTGGCCCTCGCCTGCGACATGCCGTACGTCACCGCGCCGCTCCTGCGCCGCCTTCTCGACGAGGCTCCCGAGGCGTCGGCCCTGGCGCCCCGGCGCGACGGCCGCTGGGAGCCGCTCTGTGCGCGCTACCGCCCGAGCGCCGCCCTGGGCATCGGGGAGCGGCGCCTCGCAAGCGGCGCCCTGGCGCTGCAAGGCTTCCTCGACGCGCTCGCGGCCACGTCGCTGCCGCTGTCGGAAGCGGAGGATGACCAGCTCCGCGACTGGGATTGCCCGGACGACATGCGCCCCTGACGGGCGCTTCCCGCTTCGGCCCACGTTTCTCGCCCGGAGTCGTGTATAAGTGCGGCCACATGCCGACCCTGTTCACGAAAGGCGATCTCTTCAACGAGGCGGGTATTTCCGCCTTCGCCCACGGCTGCGACTGCGCCGGCGGCATGAGCGCCGGCGTGGCCGTCGCGTTCAAGAAGCGCTGGCCCCGGATGTTCGACGAATACGCGGTGCGCTGCCAGGACGGCCGCTTCAAGCTGGGCGACGTCTTCGTCTGGAACGAGGGCAAAGAGACGGTGTACAACCTGGCCATCCAGGAGCACTGGAAGACGAAGGCGAAGTACCCCGCGCTCGTCACTGCGCTCGAGAAGATGCTCCCGCTGGCCGAGGCCGCGGGCATCGAGACCATCGCCTTGCCGCGCATCGGCGCCGGGCTCGGCGGGCTCGACTTTCCCCGCGTGAAACGCATTCTCACCGACCTCTCGAAGGCGAGCCGGGTCACGCTGATGGTATTCGATCAGTACGTCCGCAAGGCGCCGCCGCCGGCTACTTGAAGAGAAACAGCACCACCTCAAAGAGGATGAGCAGGAAGACGCCGATCTCGAGCAGCATGCTCCGCGAGTGCCGGGTCAGGTCGACCATCATCTCCAGGCTGTCCTGAATCATCGAGACCTTGCGGTCGAGCGCTACATAGCGGTCCTCGATCGAGAACGAGAGGCGCAGTCCTCGGTACACGCCGTGCAGCGCTTCGTCGTCCCAAGTGGCCGCCGGATCGTCGAGCAGCGCGAGCGTGGTCACCACCCGGTTGCGCAGCCGCATGGCCGTTCCGATGAACCGCGTCAGCTCGCGGAGCGCGCCGCGGAAGCGACCTTGGGTGGCTACCTGCGCGGTGAACGCGTCGATCTTGGCCAGGATTCCGTCGACGTCTGCCTCGTAGTACTCCATGCCCACCGACTGGCCGATGACATGCGCCACCACCTCGGCGACCGCCGGCGTGAGCTCGCCCACGATGAGGCGATCGAACTTCGCGGTCGGCGCCGCGCCGGGCTCCACGCGAACGGTGAAATCCTCCACGCTCTGGGAGCGAGGCTCGTCGTTCACGTGGGTGGTGAGCACACCGAGAACCCGGCGCCGCTCCGCCTCCGGAACGTCGAAGAAGACGATGGCGCCGAAGTCGTGGATGACCACATAGCTGGCGCTCGGCTCATAGCAGAGCAGGGCGTGCACCTTGCTGACGCGCAAAGCCGACGGCCTGCCGAGCCGCGCGGCGAGATCCTTCGGAGAGAGCGTCTGCGCGATGGCGTAGGCGTTGACCTCGACGTTCCGCGGCGCGGTCGCGGGGGGCGCCGCGGCGCTAGCTTCGCCCATACACCGGAACCACCGCGCCCGACGTGAGCGAGGCTTCCACCGAGACGAGCCACGCGATGGCGGCGGCAACTTCCGCCGTCTTGGGCCAGGCCGCGAAGTCGGCGTCGGGCATCGCCGCGCGATTCGCCGGGGTGTCCATGATCGATGGGGCCACGGCATTGACGAGAATGCGCTCGCCCTTGAGCTCCTCGGCGAGCGACTGCGTGAGCGAGACGAGCCCGGCCTTGGAGGCCGCATACGCCGCGGCGCCGGCGCCCGGCACCAGCGCAGCCCGCGATACGACGTTGACGATGCGCCCCCCCTCGCCGGCCACCCCGGCGCGAATGCTCCGCACCGCCTCGCGGCTACAAAGAAAGGCGGACACCAAGTTGATCTCGAGTTGCGCGCGGAAGTCGGCCGCACTCGTCTCTGCCAACGCCGCGCCCTTGTAGCCGCCGGCCACGTGCACCGACGCCCACAAGGCGGGAAGGCTCGCGTAGAACGACGTCACCGATGCCTCGTCGGTGAGGTCTACCGCAGGGGCGATGTGCACCTCCGGCGCGATCGCGCGCACGGTGGCGGCCTCGGCGTCGCTGCGCACCGGCACGTGACAGATGGCGCCGGCCGCCCGCACCGACTCCAGAACGGCTCGGCCCAGGGCGCCCGCGGCGCCGGTGATGACGACGTGTCGCCCGTGCATGCTCATGGCGCGAGCTTATGGCATTCACCGCGGCGCCGCGAGAGATAGCGGACCACATGGGGACCTGATAGGCTGCGCGAATGCCGACGGGGCGCGAAGCGGACCGGAAACCCTCGTGAGGGCAGAGCGCACGCTGCTCGACTCCGAGTACTACCGGATCACCGCGTCGAGCCCGGGCTCGGTTCTGGTGGTCACCCGCAAGCCCAGGCCTTTCTGCACCAAGGCTGAGGTCGACGAGGCGTGCGACCCGGTACAGGCGCTGCTCGACAATGCCGGCCGCGCGCGGCACCGTATTGTGGTCGATTCACGCCGCGCCGTCGGGCGCAACGATCCTGCCCACGAAACCTGGTTTGCGACTCACCGGCGGCGCATGGTCCTCGGCTTTCAGCGCGCGGCGCTGGTGGTGGCAACCCCGGTGGGAATGCTGCACGTCCAGCGCCTTCTGCGGCAAGACGCGACCGCCGACACGGTTCGCGTCTTCACCGAGCTCGAAGACGCGATGCAATACGCCGAGTCCATCGCGCCGGTATCTGCCCGCATGGACGCTACCGTGAAGAAATAGGCTCGCGCCTTCAGCGATACGCCACGTTCATGTGGGCCGCCGGAAAGCGGTTGTAGCTGTCGAAGATGGGGAAGGTCACAGTAGACGCTCCGAAGAGGCTTCCCAGCTCCGAGTGCCGGGCGGTGCGGAGCGTCATGGTCGCGCTCGAGAACTGAATGGCGGGAATGGGCGTGTTCATGCGCACCGAGCCGCGTCGCGAGTCTTGCCACCAGTTGGCCGTGTAGGGCACGGCCGCGGCGGTCGGCACCACCACCGGCCCGCCCACCGTGAAGGCAGGATCGCCGGGGACGCGAATCTGGAGATTGCCGGTGCCCGCCCCGGTGCTGGTGAACTGATAGGAGATGTCGGGAACGAACTGCGCCGCCGACACGCCGATGGCCCGGAGCCGCGCGAACAGGCGCGCATTGGTGGTGTAGTACCAGAGTGCGTAGTTGTTGATGTCGCCCGTGCCGTCGGGGGAAACGAGGTTGACGCCCACTTGCGCCACCGTGCCGGCGCCGGTGGCGTGGCCCGCCACCGAGGTGTTCTGACAGTTGGCAATGCGCACGACGATGAACGTGGTGCCGGCGGCCTCGTTGGCGAGCGCGTACGAGGACGGCACGCGGCTGCGAACCGCCGAGACCGGAACCGGTGCCAGCGACGCCATCTCCGTGCAGTTCGTGAAGTCGACCGGGAACGCCAGGTTGGCCCCCAAGGCCTCCTGATCGGTGCCGAGGTCCGTAGGCTCGGCAGAGCCTGCGGTATCTGCCACACATCCCCCTGCCGCAAACGCGAAGCACATGACGGACGCCCACTGGATCGTACGCATATTCGCAAACCTCCTATGCAGTTGAACCTGTCAGAATAACATCTGTTCGAAAGCGCGCACGGGATCGCGTGCATTTTCCAGGTATTCGCGTCGGGGCCGCATGCCGCAGTGCGTTTACGGTCGCCGTCGCCGTCGCCGTCACCGTCGCCGTCACCGTCACCGTCGCCGTCGCCGTCACCGCGCTGGGCCTGGGCCGGGCTCGGCGTCCGCGTCGTCCATTTCCAGCCGATCTTGGAGCGCGCGCACCTTGGGGTGAAACGGAGCGATACGCTTGGCTGCGCCGAGGTGCGCGGTGGCGCAGTCGAGGTCGCGGCGACGACGGCACACCTCGGCGAGGTTGACGTGGGCCTTGAGGCTCCCGGCATCAAGGTCGAGGGCGCCGCGATACCACGCCTCGGCGGCCGCGCGATCGCCCAGCGCGGCCTCGGCGTTGCCGAGCGCGACCATCGTTCCTACATCGGCGAGCTCGGCCGACGAACGCAGCAAGAGGGCGCGACCTCGCGCCGACTCGCCCAGCTCCAGGGCCGAGAGCCCCGCTTGCAAGAGGGTCTCGCCGTCGGCAGGGTCGAGCCGCAGCGCCCGGCGGAGCACGGCATCGTGCGCCCGAGGGTCGATCGAGGCATCGAGGCGCGCCGACTCGCGCATCCACGCGCCGACGTAGCTGCGGGCAGCGGCGCTCGCGCACCACGCCGCGGCCCCCGCGGCGCCCAGGAGCACCGCCCACGCCCGGCGCCGCGAACCTCGGCGCCCGCGGCGGGCCTCGCCGCAACCGAGCAAGAGCGCAGCGAGGAACGCCACCGGGGGCAGATGCAGAGGAACGTCGCCCGCCATCTCGAGGGCCAGCGTGAGCGCAGCCGCGAAGAACAGCGGCGAGCGACCGCGGAGCGCCGCCAGCAAGCGAACCGTCGCGGCGAGCAGGAGCATCACCCCGGGAATGCCGTTCTCTACCATCGCGTGCACAAAGCTGCCATGCGCCGACGTGGCGTTGACGAAGTGCCGCGCCGCCGCGTCGGGCGCTTCCTTCGCCAGCGCGCGCCCCTGCGCCACGAGGTAGGCGTGGGCAAACCGGCCGGTGCCCACCCCAGTGAGCGGCGCTTCCGGAACGGCGGCCAGCGCGTGCCGCCAGATCCACAGCCGATCGGCGAGCGCGCGGCCGACGCTGGCATCGCGAAACGACGACGGCACGGACGACGGAAGCGCAACGGAAAGGCACACCGATGCGCGACGTCGAAACGAAAACGCGAGCGCGGACAGGAGAGCGACCCCGAGGCTCACCATGCCCACCCGCGATCCGGCGAACAGGAACGCCAGCAGCATCGGCGCAAGCGCGAGCCCAACCGCGATGCGAACGCCGCGGCGCCTCGCTCCCTCGCCGCGCATGCCGCCGAAAGCGAGGTCGGCGGTAAGCGGCAGGCAGATGCCGAGGAGGAGCCCAAGCCAGTCGGGGTTGCCGGAGAGCCCCACCACAGGTCGATGCAGCGCGAACTGCGCGAGCGCACAGGTCGACTGCGCCAGGCCCAAGAGCAGCGCAGCGCGGCGCGCAGCCGCACGGGCCGCGAACACACCGAGCCTGCCGCTGGCCAGGGCGAAGAGCGCAGCCCCCACCCAGGTGGTCACATCGAGCACGCCCGCATGGGTGCCCCACGAGGCGCCCAGTGCGGTCCACCCGAGCCACGCGAGAGCGAGCGCAGACGGCGAGCGCCACCCGAAGGTGGGCAGTCGAAGAAGGCGCGCCGGGCCGCTGGCTCGCCCCAACGCCAGCGAGAGCGCGACCAGGATCGCAAGGCCCAGGACCAGCCCCGCAACGCGCTGGGGCGCCGCCGAGGTGGTGGGCCCCGCCGGCACCGAGCCCGCGCAGGCGACCGCAAGGCCGAGGCTCCACGCCGCGCGCCCATGCGCCGCGCGAAGGCCTCTCGCGATCACGAATCCTTGCGGGCCCGCGCGTCGACCAGGGTGCGGAGCACGTCGCGCGCATAGGGCCGGCTCTCCCGCGCGACCGCGCGGCGCATGAGCCAGGTCACCCGCTCGCGATCGTCGCGGCGCAGGTAGGCCACCGCCAGATCGCGCTCCAGGCCCTTGTCGGAGGCAAGCGCGTCGAGGAAGCGAAAGATGGCGGTGTCGGCGTCCCAGGCGAGATGAATCGCGGCGCACGCCATGGCCAGGCGCAGATCGCTGCCCTTCTCGCGCTTGACGATCTCGGGCAAGAGCCGGGTTCGCACATCGGGCGCCGCCACGCTGCCGAGGACCTCGGAAACGCGCGCCAACCGCGACGCCGACAGGTTGTCGATCTCGGCGAGGAGCTTGGCGTCGGCGCTCAGGTCGCCCAGTGCCCCCTGCGCGAGCAGTCCGTGCACGCGCACCATGGCGACCTCGTGCGAAGCAACGCGGGCCAGCGCGACGGCCGCCTCCTTGTCGCGGAGCGCGCCGGCGAGATCGGTGGCCGACGCCAGCGTGCGCGTATCGGCGTGGGCCAAAGCCTTAGAAATGGAGCTAGTGGCGAGCGGCGCCGCGCCGGCGGGCTTGAGCGCGATGACCAGCGGCGTGAGCTGCGTCCGGCCGGCGGTCCACTCGAGCATGATGCGCCCGGGAACCTCGGGCGTCTTCGAGCGCAGAAGAAAACCTTCTACCCGCGGCAGCGGGCAGCGGCCATTCTCGACGCAGGCCAAGATGTCTTGGGTGACCCGCGGGTCCGACGCGTCGGCGAGGAGCAGCGCGGCCTCCAGCTTTTGCGCCGGATCCTCTGCACTGTACAGCTTATCGAAGATGAGGTCGGTGCGCCGCTTGCCGCTCGCCAGGTAGAGGGCCAGCACCGCCTCGTGGCGCAGCGCTGCGTTGGGATCATTGATGAGCGGCAGCAGCAGCTTCTCGGTGTCGGGGCTGTCGATTTTGCCCAGGGCGTTCACCGCGCTGACGCGCACCACGTCGTTCTTGTCGCCCAGCGCCTTTTGCAGCAGCGGAACCCCCTCGGCCCGGCGCACGTCGCCGAGCACGAACGCGGTGTTCATGCGAATCGAAGCCTGCTTGTGGTCGGCCAGCTTCTGCGCCGTTCCGTAGAATGCCGAAGGGTCGAGCCGCTCCAGGGCGAAGGCGATGTTGTTAAGCATGCGCGCCTCGCGCACCTTGGGTATCTGCGCCAGGAGCGCCGATGCCGCCGCCTTGTCGCCAATCTTGCCGAGCGCGTAGACCGCGCGGTTGCGGACATGCACGTCGGCGTTGCCCATGAGCGAGGCCAGCGCCGCAACCAGCGCCGGCGCGCGGAGCTCGGCCGCCACCTTGGTCGCCTTGGCCTGGAGCGACACCACGTTGCTGCCGAGGGCGTAGCTCACGTCGGAGACCATGGCGTCGCGCGCAACCAGGTGCCGACTCTTCCACAGACCTTCGAAGGCGGCGTCGCGGTGGCCCGCTTCCTTTTCCGAATCGCGGAGGGCGGCACGCAGCACCTTCACCGCTTTGCCGGTGGAGGTCGCGCCCAGCGCGCGATACGCCGCCGCGATGTTCTCGGGCTCTTCGTCCTCGCGGCCCAGGAGCTTGATGAGTGGGTCGGCGCTGGTGGGCGAAGGGATGGCGCGGAGCGCATCGATGGCCGCACGGCGCACCGACGGGTCCCAGGCCTCGAGCGCGCCGTGAAGCGCGGGGAGCGCCGCCGCGTCGCCGAGGCGCCCCAGCATGTTGGCGCACATGGCCCGCAGGCCGTCGTCGACGTTGTCGGCAACGCATCGCGCGAGGGCCTTGGTGCCCTTGCGACCGAGGTTCATGATGTCCGGGCTCGCCGGCATCTCGCGGCCGCTCACGTTGATGAGCACGTTCTCGTCGGTGGCGATGGCGCCGAGAATCTTCCGTCGCTTCTTCTCGAGCTCGGGCCCCGACAGCTCCGGTCCGTGGGTCAGCGCAGGCTTGCCTTTCTGCGGCTTCTCCGGCTCCGCTTCGTCGTCGTCACCCCCGTCGGCCAGGGCGCGCGATACGGAGAACACCGCGGGAACCAGGGCAACGGCGACGATCGCCGCGCCGAACACGAAAGGTCGTAGTTTCATCGGTTCAACTCGGGGAAGCGGGGCTAGCGCCGGCGGCAGGGGTTTCGGTAACGCGCTGGGAGCGCTTCTTCAGAAGATCCAGCAGCGCCGCCTTCGAGAGCCGCCGCGGCAGGTATTGAATGCGCGCGTGGCGCGCGCTGCAGCGAGGGCTCGACTCGAGCCACTCCACGAGGACGATGGCGCGCTGCTCGTAGAGGCCCACATCGAAGTCTTGCTCGCAGGTGGCGCCGCGCGGGAGGTCGAGCTCCACCACCAGCGTATCGCGCGGCTCCCCCGCCGCAACGGGCGCATCCGGCGGACCACCGGCGGCCAGCGCCGGGCCGCCGCAACCCCAGGTGCAAGAGACGAGGAGCCCGAGCGAGAGCCAGCGCACTGCCGTCGCCACGCGAAGGGGGCGCGCGCGGGGGATGGGGATCATGAAAGTGGCGGCGGTCATGGAACGGATCCTTTACTCGATCGGCCGGCTTCCGGGGGCGCCGGAATGGACGCGCGCCGGGAACGCCACTCCCTCGCAGTGCATTCCCTCCGCGGCTCAGGCGTCGCGGCGAAAGACCATGGCCAGCCACGGCTGCTGCTCGCGCGGCAGGCCCTCCGGCCGGTAGTAGTGACGCACCGGCACGAAGTCCGCGTCCTTGAAGTACTGGCTCCAGCGGGGCTCCTGAAAGTAGCAGCCGTAGCGCTCGCCCTGGAAGCCCTCTACGTCGTCGCCCCGGGGGTTCGAGCAGAACAAGATGCCCGGCGCGACGAGCGCGCGAAAGAGCTCCCCGATGACGTGCGGCAGATACGCACTCGGAACGTGAAAGAGCGACGCGTTGGCGAAGATGCCGTCGAACGACGCGAGCGGGAGCGACAGACTCACGAAGTCCTGCTGGAGCACTTCGCAGCCGGCGTGGCTCCGGGCCATGGCCGCGAAGGCGGCGCAACCATCGAGCCCGGTCGGCACGTGACCTCGGCGCGCGAGCTCCGCCAGATCGCGACCCGGGCCGCATCCGAAGTCGAGCACCCGGAAGGGCCCCGCATCACCCTCGCGCGCGTCGCGCAGGGCGCCCAGGAGCGCATCGAGGTTCTGCGAGACGTCGTGGTCGCGCGTCCCCTCCCAGAAGCGCTCGGCGTTGCGCTGGTAGTGAGAGAGCGTCCGCTCACTGGTCTCGTCACTCATCGCGCAAGCGCCAGCAACGCCTCGGGCGTCAGTGTGGAGATGTCGGTGGGTAGGTCTTCCTTGCGCACCAGCACGCCGCTCACGTAGCGCCAGTCTCCCGCTTCCCTGCGGAACTGCGAGAGCTCGGCAAACGAACGGTCCTGCCCCTTCTCGAAGACGCGCGCGAAGAACAGCACCTGGCCCTGGTCGCCGTCGGCCTTCGTACTGGCGATGGTGAGCCCCAGAAAGCGCTGCCGCCGCCAGGACGCAAAGAGCCCCTTCGAGAGCTCCGTAGCGGACATGGATCGGTCCGGGTGATCGGACGCCAGCGTCTCTGTCAGGTAGTCGCCGAGCCCCAGCGCAAAGCCCGAATAGCGCGAGCGCATGAGCGCCTCCGGCGTCTCCGGTTTGGCAGTGCCGCGGTGGTAGGGGCCGCAGCAGGCGTTGTAGCGTTCTCCAGAATGGCAGGGGCAATCGCGGGGGGCCGGCACGTCTGCGAGGCTAGCATCCCCTGGCTTCGACGTCGCCAGCGTCGCCGCCACTCTGCTACGTTCTGGGAGATGACCAACACCAGTCGCAAGTCCGCGCTCAAGGAGGAGCTGGTGCGCATTCTCCGGGGCAACCTGGACGTGATGGAGCGCGCGCAGAAGGCGACGCGCGAGGCGGCGACGCACGAAGAGGCCAAGCCGGAGAACGACAAGGACACCCGTGCCCTCGAGCAGTCGTACCTGGCGCGCGGGCAAGCGGTGCGCCTCGAAGAGCTGCGCACCGGCGTGGTCGAAGCCGCCGGTATGCCGGTGAATCCGCAGGTGGAGGGGCGCCCCATTGGTCTCGGGGCGCTGGTGACCGCCGAAGAGCACGACGGCGAGCTGGCCTTTTTCGTGGCCCCGCACGGCGGCGGCATCACGCTCGCCGGCAACGTCCAGGTGGTGACGCCGAAGTCTCCGCTCGGGCGCGCGCTCCTGGGGCGCCACGACGGCGACGACTGCGAGCTGGTCATCGCCGGCCGCACCCGCACCCTCTCGGTCACCAAGGTCGAGTAGCTGTCGCTACCAGAGCGACAGATCGGCGCTCAAGGCGGCCCGCACCGCCCGGAGCTCGTCGAAGTAGCGACCGCTGAGCGGCAGCATGTACCCGGCAGAAGCGGTGAGGAACACGTTGCGCGACGAGAAGAGATGCACGCCGACGAGGGGCGTGGCGTGTGCCACTGCGCTCGACTCGAGGCTGCGGTGCACCAGCACGCCGAGGTCGAGACCGTAGAACGGCACCAGGAACGAGCGCCCGGGATTCCGCTCGATGGAAAGGTCGACGCCCAGCGAGGTTTGCAGGGCGGCGCCACTCTGGCGAGTGGGCCGTAGCACCTCCAGGTTCAGCACGACCCGCCCGTGGCTCGGCCCCCGGTTCTCGTTGGAGTGAATCCAAGCGGCGATGAGGAACTCCACGCCGCCGCCGCCGAAGACGCCCCAGGTGCGGGTGTCGGCCGGCACCAGCGTGCTCACCAGGAGCCCGGGCATCATGTACGTCGTCCAATCACGCGCCGACGTCGGAGCCGGTGCAGCCTTGGGCGGAATCCAGGGCGCCATCGGAGCGGCCGCCACCACCTTCACGCGCAGCAGCGCAGGCACCGTGCGCGTGCCGTCGGAGACCGTGAGGGCCACTTCGTGGGCGCCGAGGTCGTCCGCCGTAGGGGTCCAGCGAAAGAGCGCCGGGTAGGGAAAGCGCGGCGGCTCCAGCACCGCTCCTTTGGGCGCCGCGGAGGCCGCGAACGTGAGCTCGTCGCCGTCCTCGTCCTGCCCCCGCAGCTCCACCAGGAGCTCGCGCCCAACCACCGCAGCGACCCCTTCGCGGCTGGCGCTCCAGGTGAGCTGCCACCGCGGCGGCCGATTCTTCGGCGCGTCCGTTGCCATGGGCGCCGCATCTGCCGGCCCGCCGGCACGCGCAGGCGAAGCGATGACCAGCACAGGAAAGGCGACGAGGGCGGCGGCCACCAGAGACGAGCGCATGACCTTAGGGGTAGCAGCAAGCGCCCGCCACGACACCCGCGTTTCGACGGCGCTGCGCTCCAGAGCGGCGCTCGGCGGTCACCGTGCCGCCCGGCCGTCACACCTGATCTCCATGGGGTGTTCGTGTAGCATCGAGCCGTGATGCGCGATCCTCAGCTGACGGCGACCGCGGTTCTGGGGCCCTTGGGCGTGGGTTTTCGTCTGGCCGGCCGCTACGAGGTCAAGGGCGTCCTCGGTTCCGGCGGCATGGGTACGGTCTACCGCGCCCTCGATGTGGAGCTCGACGAGCAGATCGCCCTCAAGGTGCTGCACCGCGAAACCGAGATCTCGCGCGACGCGTCGATGCGCTTTCGCCGCGAGGTCAAGCTCGCGCGCCGGGTCACCCACCCCAACGTGGCGCGCACCTACGATCTGGGCGAGCACGAGGGCACGCGCTTTTTCACCATGGAGCTCATCGCCGGAGAGAGCCTGGCCGATCGCGCGCGCAGTCGCATGGCACTGCCCGAGGTGCTGCGCATCGTCGACGAGGTGGCGCGGGGGCTCGCGGCCGCGCACGCAGTGGGCGTCGTGCACCGCGATCTGAAACCCGACAACGTCATGCTGGCAGGCGAGCGCGTGGTGATTACCGACTTCGGAATCGCGCGCGGAACGGAGCCGCAGGAGGCCCTGAAGACCTCCGGCAACATCGTGGGAACGCCCGCCTACATGGCGCCGGAGCAGGTGGAGGGCGCCGAGCTCGACGGCCGCTGCGACGTCTTCGCGCTCGGGGTATTGTTCTTCGAGCTGGTCACCGGCGCGCTCCCCTTTCGGGGCAGCTCCGCCCTGGTGGTGGCGACGGCGCGACTTCTGCACGCTGCACCCGACGCCCGCAGCGTCGACCCGCGCGTGCCCGAAGGCGTGGCGCTGCTCTTGCGCGACGCGCTCTCCAAGCGCCGCGAAGATCGCCTGGACGCGCACGGATTCTTGGAACGCATCCAGCACGTCCGGGGGGTGGAAGGCCCCACTTCGCGAGCCGCCAACGCACCGCGCACCGGCACCCTGGAGTGGGTACCCATGAGCGAGGGGCGAACCGTGCATTTTGCACCCATCGACGCCGATCCGAACAGTGAACGCCTCGGCCACGACCTGCATCGCGCAGTGAAAGACGCCTTGGACAAGGAGCGCGGCATCTCGGTGGCCGCCGAAGGCAGGGCCGACGCGCTCCTCGAGCTCTCGATACGGAGCGCGGGCGAGCGAATTCGTACCCGGGCGGCGCTCAGCGTCGGGAGCCGCGCGGTGTGGAGCGATCGCATCGATGGCGTGGTGGGCGATCCCTTCGCCATGGAGGACGACCTGGTGGAGCGCGTGCTGACGGCGACGCGGCGCCACATGAGCGGAGGAGGCGGCCCCGCCGACCCCGCTCTCCGCGCCCTGTACGATGAAGCGCTGGCCGCCTACGAGCGGTTCGAGCTGCCTTCGGTGAAGCGCTGCATCGAGCTCCTCGATGCACTGAGCGACGCCCACAAGGCGTCGCCGTGGATCATGACCCTGCGCGGCCAAGCATCGGTGCGCGAATGGGTCATGGAGGGCGCACGCGACGACGCGCGAGCGGTGCAGGCCGAGGAGCTCTTTCTCCGCGCCATCGACGCCGACCCCACGGTGGCCGAGGCCTACCACGCCATCTCGGTCCTGCGGTTCATGAGCGGCGACTATCGCTCGGCGCGCCGCGCGCTCGACGAGGCGCTCCGGCGCTCGCCCTCGCTGGCGGTGGCCCACGCCGACCTCGGTCAGCTCGCCTGCGAGACGGGACACACCGAGGAGGGGCTTCGCCGGGTGGGCGTTGCGCTGCGGCTCGCGCCTGGGCTCTCGTCGGCGCACATGGAGCGCGCGCGGACCGAAGCGCTGGTGGGCGAGCGCGCTTCGGCCGAGGCGCTCATCGCGCAGGCCGCCGAGCGCCTGGGCCCCTTCACCATGATGGTGCTGCGCATTCGCCTTCCCTTTTGGTGGCGCGATCGCGAGGCCGCAGGCGCGGTGGCAGCGCTGCTCGAGCGCAACCCTACGGGCGCCCTGTGGGACCTGGCGCTGCCGATGCTCAAGTCGTATGCCGCCGGCGGCGTGGTGGAGGGCGCCAATGTCGTGTTCGAGAGCCTCACCGCCATGCGGGTGGCGCCGCGCCAGCGCTGCGTGATGCACGAGATCGCCGCCGAGTACTTCGCCAGCTGCGACCGCTTCGAAGAGGTGCTCGCCCACGTGGAAGCGGCGGCGGCCTTGCCCTTCATCGATCTCCTGTGGCTTGATCACTGTCCGCTGCTGGAACCGGTGCGCAAGACCGCGCGGCTCGCAGAGGCTCGCGCCGTGGTGGCTGCCCGCGCCGCAGCGGTGTGGACCTGAGCGCTCAGTTCTTTCGCAGAATACCGTAGTCGAACAGCTCCTGCAGGAGCGCGGGTTCCATGGGCGTGCCGCGGTCGCGAAGCTCGTCGAGCGCCACCTTGACGTTTCCCTGGCGGAAGAGCGCGAGGGCCTGAAGCACCGAATTGGGGACCTCGAGCGTCTCCGGGTGCGCTTCGGCGAAGATGGTGACCGTCTTGGCGCTGGTAGACTCGAACTTCATCGCCGCCACCGAACAGGTGGGGGGCACCGTGCGCCGGAGCAGATCGCCATAGCGCTGCTGAAGGCGCTGGCTCCGGAAGCGACCTTGAATCCCCAGCAGCGCGAGCGCCTCGTCGAGACCGAGGCCCGACACCAGCGCGTACGTCTCCCGGTAGAGCGCCTCGGGCGCGTCGTCCCAGCCACGCCAGAAGCTGGTGAGCTCGTCGGAGACGGTGCGATCGTGATCGTGCGCATGGAGCGGCGCGCCCCCCGGAACGTCGTTCTTCTTCTTGGCCTCGAAGAGCAGAGCGCGCTCCAGGCTCTCCGAGGGAAAGCCCACTTCCAGGAGGGCCCACACCGAGAGGCTCTCTTCAAGGGCTCCCAGCAGATCGCGCGCGGCAGTCCAGAACCCTTCGCCCGGAAGCGGGCGATCGTGGGCGCAGAAATAGGTGCTGCACACCGCGTTGCGATGTCGCCAAATGGAGCACCCGCCGGTAGAGCCGGCCTCGCCCGGAGAGACGCCTTCGTCGTAGTGCGGGCAGCGGAGCGCACGGGCTCGCCCGAACGCCTCGGTAGAGACGCCGTAGAGCGCGAGGTAGTCGCGCGGCACCAGTAGACCCAGGGGCGACACCAGGTGAACCTGCGCGCGCAGGGCCCGCTGCATGTGCGCTTCGGTGGCCGCGTCGGCGAGGGCGCTCCCCACCAAGAAGTTGGGTAGCCGCGGGTGATACGTGCAGCACTTGGTATCGGCACGGTAGCCGCGATCGCCGTCGACCATGGGGCAGGTGCCGCAGGTGGCCTTGGTCTCGCGCGGAATGCCGCCCCTCAAGAGCTCCTTCATCCACCCGTCGTACAGCGGCGGAAGTCGCTCGACGTCACGCACGAGGGGAAGTTTTTTGGGCACGGGAAGGCGAAGCTACTACCACACGCGCGCGGTCGGTAGGCGGGCGCTCGCCGCGGCACGCCGATATGTTCAGGCCACCCGTGCCACCAGGTCGCGCACGGCGGCGTTTACCTCGCGGGCGCACTGGAACGTCACGCCGTGACCCGCCTCGGCCAGCTCCAAGAGCTGCGCGCCGGGGATCAATCGCGCCAGCTCGTCGGAGTGGAACGGCCGCACCAGGATGTCGGCCCCCGGCTTCACCACCACTGTGGGCACGCCAAGCTGCCCCAGTCGGCTGCGGGTGTCGTGGCGCACGACAGCGCCCAGCTGATACGCCAGCGTGCGTCGCGACTGCCGCCGCCCGAACTGCGCGCGCATGCGCTCCTGCAGCGCGTCGTGATTCACGTGCCGCAGAAAGCTCGCCGGGTAGAGGAGCTCGGCCATGGCCTCGGGCTTTCGCCACACCAGGCTCTGGGCAAAACGGAGCGCACCACGCGGTTCGGGAAGCAACCCAAATGGCCCGCCCGGGTGGGTGGCGATGAGGGTCAAGGAGCGCACGCGCCCAGGAAAGCCCAGCGCAATCTCCTGCGCGACCATGCCGCCCAGGCTCACGCCCACCACGTGCGCCTGCCTCCAGCCCAGCGCGTCGAGCACCGCCACCGCGTCGCCCGCGAGATCTTCGATGCGAAAGGCTGCCTTCACCGGCGCGCTGTCGCCGATACCGCGATGGTCGAACCATGCAACCTGGTGGTCCCGCGACAGATCGTCGATCTGCGGGCCCCACACCAGCCCGCGCATGCCGAGCCCCATCACGAGCAGCACCTTGGGGCCCGAGCCCCCCTGGGTGGCGTAGGCAAGTTCGGAGCCGGCGCTTTCGGTGCGGAGCATTCGCAAATGCTCACCGGTTCTCCTGGGAAGGCAACCGTTTTCGTACGTGAATCCAGCAGTTGAGCGCCGCGGGGTGGAGGCTTGTCACACCTTGGCGCGACCGCGCGATAGACGGGTATGACTGCCACGATGACCCGGCGCTCCGACGATTGGTCTGCCCTGCGTGCGCGGCTGGCCCAGGTGGTTCGCCGGCGGGTCGCCGACGCCGACGTAGAAGACGTGGTGCAGACCATCCTCTTCGTGGTCATGACCGATGCCCGAAGGCCCCAGGTGGAGCCCGATCTGCAGCGATGGGTGGCGGGCGTCACGCGCCACAAGATCGCCGACCACCACCGTGGGCGTCGGCGCGTCCCCACCCCCGACGCCCAGCTCGATGACCACGAAGCCCAAGCAGCCGAGCCCCCGGAAGCCAAAGACCTGCTGCGTTGGGCCACCCGCGCTGCGCCGCCGGGCAACGAGGAGACGCTCGAGTGGCTGCTGCGCGAAGGCGAAGGCGAAGATCTCGAGAGCATTGCAGCCCAGGCGCAGGTGCCGGCGCCGCGGGTGCGCAAGCGGGTGAGCCGGCTCCGGGCCCACTTTCGCGCGCACTGGCAGAAGGAGCTCGCGCTCCTGGCGGCGCTCGGCATCCTTGCGCTCGGCGTCGGGTGGGCGCTCCGAAAGCCCCGTCCGGAGCCGGTGGCCAACGATCCGTCGGTGGGGAGCCCTGGCCGCATGGGCGCAGGCAGCCCCGCCGAGCACTTGCGCCGCAAGGCCACCGAGGGCTGCATCGTGCGCGACTACGAAGGCTGCCTTCGCGATCTCGACGCGGCCAAGCAGCTCGACCCCGCAGGAGACGCGCGGCCCGAGCTCCAGCAGATGCGCCGCGAGGCGATCTCTGCGCTGCGCAAGGCGCCGAAGACTCCGTCGACTGCCCCTTCGGCCCCGCTGCCTGCCCCCAGCGCGAGCGAAGCGCCCCTCCCCGCGCCCTCCACATTCCCTACGAGCAGCGATGCGGCGCCCATGCCGCGCGCCACCGCCAGTCAACCCGACAGCATGAATCCCCCCGGCCCAGCGAAGACCGATGGCCCGCCGCGGTCGAAGAAATAGGCAAACCGCAACGAGCTCTGCGGCCGCCCACGCACCCGCGAGAGGGCTCCCAACGGTCGCGCGCTCGGGTAAGCTGCCCAACCATGCGCGTTCGCGAAGGCTTCTCCGGTACCGTCGGTCACACGCCCCTTATCCGTCTCGCGAGCCTCTCCGAGGCCACCGGGTGCACCATCCTCGGCAAGGCCGAGATGCTCAACCCCGGCGGCAGCGTGAAAGACCGCGCGGCGCTGAGCATGGTGCTCGACGCCGAGGCGCGCGGCGCACTGGCCAAGGGCGGCCTCATCGTCGAAGGCACCGCAGGCAACACCGGCATCGGGCTCTGTCACGTGGCCAACGCCAGGGGCTACCGATGCCTCATCGTCATGCCCGACAACGTCGCGCCCGAGAAGGCCGAGGTGCTGCGCGCGCTCGGCGCCGAGCTCACGCTGGTGCCTCCTGCCCCCTTCGCCAAGCCCGAGAACTACTACCACGTGGCCCGGCGCCTGGGCGAAGAGCGCGGAGGCTTCTGGGCTGACCAGTTCGAGAACCCGGCCAACTTTCGTGCACACTACACGCATACGGCGGTCGAGATCCTCGAGGATGCAGGCCGGGTGGACGGCTTCGTCACCTCGGCCGGCACCGGCGGTACCCTCGGCGGCATCAGCAAGCGCCTCAAGGAGGAGAGCCCCAAGACCCAATGCTACCTAGTGGATTGCGAAGGCAGCTCGCTCGTGGGCTACGTGAACGAGGGCACCCTCGCGGTCGAGGGCTCCAGCGTCCTCGAGGGCATCGGCATTCGCCGCATCACCAAGAATTTCGCCGAAGCCAAGCTCGACGGCGCGTTCCTGGGCACCGACCGCGAGGCGGTGGCCATGTCGCACTATCTCTTACGCCATGAAGGGCTGTTTCTCGGGGGCTCCGGCGCTCTCAACTGCGTGGGCGCGGTGAAGCTCGCACGCAAGCTGGGTCCGGGCGCCACCATCGTCACGGTGCTGTGCGACGGCGGAGGCCGCTACCAGAGCCGGCTCTTCAACAAGGCGTGGCTCACGGAGAAGGGCTTCGCCGTGAACCACCCAACTCTCGACTTCGTCAGTTGATAGCGAAACAGTACATGCGGCCATTGCCGCCGGTGCCGACCAGGTTCGCCGCGCTGCAGCCGCGCGATGGGTGCGCGTTATTCCAGCGGCCCGTCGACGCACTGGAGTCGGAGTGGCCGAGGATACCGTTGACGTTCCCCGCGTTGGAGGTCCAGTTGGTGCACGTGTCGGTGAGCGCGGTCCCGTCGGCAGCGCTCCCGGTGAGAATGTCGTGCATGTTACCGGGTGGCGCCGTGCCCTTTTCGTCCACCACGTCGGCCGCCGTGAGGTTCGTGGTGTGAAGGCCCGCCACGTTGGCGGCAATCATCTTCAGCTTCTGGTTATACCAGGGGCCGGCGCCGATGCGGTCCTTGGCGTTGGTGCCCGCCACGCTCAGGTACGCATGCCAAGTCTTGCCACCGGCGCCGGCGGCCGT
The DNA here is from genome assembly GCA_038210445.1 of Polyangiales bacterium. Classification (GTDB taxonomy): domain Bacteria; phylum Myxococcota_A; class Polyangia; order Polyangiales; family Polyangiaceae; genus JABFRG01. Next base: position 198,397 of record JBBQWQ010000003.1, on the reverse strand, counting down.
CGCGAGCGCCTGACACTTGGCGTCGGCTCCCGCGAGCCCACCCAGGTTGCCGCCATCGCCGCCCGGTCCGCTCGACACGAAGAAGCTCAGCGAAGGTCCGGCGTCGACTGCGGCTTCTGCGGTCGCGTCGGTGGAAGCGTCGTTGCCGCTGGAGCCCGATGAGCTCGAAGAGCTCGCGCCGCCCGACGAGCTCGAAGAGCTACCACCACCCGACGAGCTCGAAGAGCTGCCGCCAATCGGCGCATCGTCACTGCTGCTGCAGGCAGCCACCACGAGCAGCGTCATCATCGAGCCAAGAACCAGGACCAAAGGCGTTCGCATAGGGAAGTTCCTCCAAACATTACGTGGCTGCAATGTTGGGACCAACTTGATTTGTCGGAGGATTCGCAGGTTTTGCGCCCGCGAAAGCGGGCCCACAGCCCCCGCATGATGCCCGGGCCCCTCAGAGCGCGAGATCGCCGGTGGCCACGAGCGCGGCCGCCGCCAGCGCCATCGAGACCAGCGTGACGGGAATGCCCACCCGCGCATGCTCGCGAAACGAGACGCCTACGCCGTTCTGCGCGGCGCGCTCCACCACGATGATGTTGGCCATGCAACACGCGGGTCTCAGCGCTGCTGGGGCAACACTATACAGTCGTGCGGCGGCGCGGGCCGCGTGGTGGCCACCACGTCGCGCGCCGAGGCTGGCAAGAAGCGCCGCAGATTCCAGGTTTGCAGGAAGGCGACGCGTTCGGCTTTGCGGCCTTCGACCCCGGTGCGCGCGGCGAGCATCGCCGGGACGATGACCTGCAAGAGCGCCAGCGAAAGGAACACCAGCATGGTGGGGCCGGTCGCGAAGTTCATGAGACGTGGCAGGAGCACCAGGCGCCCCTCCTCGAACACGAACGACGGCGGGAGCACCCCCGCGAGCTCGAGCAGGAACGGCACCAGCACCGCGCCCAGCGTCAGGGCGCCCGCCGCCAACCGGTGATGAATCTTCTTCAAATGCAAAAGGTAGATGGTCCCGTTGGCGGCCGACCACCCGGGCACCAGCGCGAGCGGGCCGAAGAGCATGGTGAGCGCGCCCAGCGCGACGCTGCTCAAGGCCAGGATGAGGAGCCCCGCCATGGGCGAAGCCCGACGCCGCCGGTACACGTGCCACACCGCGGCGGTGGTCGCGACGGTGAAGAACGCAAACACCCCGAGCGGTACCGGATCGCGAAGGCCCGCGTGCACGATGGCCGGCACCAGCAAGAGCCACAGCGGGTAGATGAAAATGCCAATGCGAAGGCTTCGCGCTTGCACCGCGTCGTACTGCGTTTGCAGCTCCTCCTCGGCGGACTCCGGAAGGTCTTCCGACGGCTCGAGCAACAGGCGCACCATGACCTCGCGGGCTTCCGGGTGCAGCGGGTCGAGGGTGAGCGCTTGGCTCACCTCGCGAATCGCCGCTTCCCGCGCCACCGGGTCGAGGTTCGCCTGCGCGAAGGCAGCCTGCGCGGCGAGCGCGTGCGCGTCGGCCTGCTGCTTTCGCATCAAGAGATCGCGATCGCCGTCGAGGTAGCGCTCGAGCGACTCGTGCAGGGCGCGGGCCGTGGGAAAGCGCGCCCCTGGATCGATGGCGGTGGCGGTGGCGCACAGGTTGTCGAGCTCCGGCGGCACCGCGGCGGCGCTGCCCAGACGCACCGACGGACGACCTTCGATGCCCACCGCGGAGCGCGCGAGCATCTCCTGGAGCGTTCCCAGGGGAACGAACGAGATGCCGGTGATCATCTCGAAGGCGATGACCCCCAGCGCAAAGACGTCGGCGCGGCGGTCGACGGCCTCGCCGCGCACCTGCTCCGGCGCCATGTAGCCGACGGTTCCGGAGATGGCGCCCACCGCGGTCTTGGGTCCCGACGTCGGCAACAGCGCGCCCTGGCTGCTCGGCGGTCCGTCGCTCGCCTCTGCGGCGGCGGTCTCCTCGCCGGTGGCCGCGTCGCCGTGAATCTTGGCGATACCCCAATCAAGTACGTAGACCTCGCCGTAGTCGCCGAGCATCACGTTCTCGGGCTTGAGGTCCCGGTGAAGAACGCCGCGCTCGTGGGCGTACTCCACCGCCAGGCACACCTGGCTCAGCGCCTGCAGAAGCTTGCGGCGACCGTAGGCGGTCTGGGTGGCGGGGTCGCCCTTGCGCAGCCCCTCGAGGATCTCCTCGATGGTGCGCCCGCGCACGCGCTTCATGGTAAAGAACGGCGCGCCGCTGGGGCTCAGGCCCAGGTCGTACACCGGCACCACCGCCGGGTGCTCCAGCTGCCCTTGAATGCGCGCTTCGCGCTCGAAGCGACTCCGCAGGTCGGCGCGCCCTAGGTGGGCCGCGCGCATGAATTTGGCCGCGATGTCGCGACCAATGCGTGCATCATGCACGAGCTTGACCTCGCCCATGCCCCCCTCCCCCAGGGTCTTTCGCGGAAGATAGCGTTGCTCGAAGCTCGCGACTTCGAGCACGGCCTCGCCCATGGCGACGTCCACCGCCCCCTGGCCGCCGCCGCTACCGTCGCTCCCGCGCCGGGAGGCCGCTGGGTCGCGCGCGCTGTCGGGCTGGCCGGTGCGCGGCGCGTACTCCGTGTCGGGCGCCATGGTGTCGGCCCCGGAGAGCGTTTCGTGAGGGCCGTCGGCCAGGGTATCGCGCGCAGTTGAGTCGCCCATGGAGCCTGAGTATGCCATACCCCCGCCACCGGTCTCGCACCGGAAACGAGCGCTACTTGACGACCTTCAGGTGGCCGGCGGTGATGGCCTCGAAGAAGTCGTTGCCCTTGTCGTCCACCACGATGAACGCCGGAAACTCCACAACTTCGATCTTCCATACGGCTTCCATGCCCAGCTCCGGAAACTCGAGCACGTCGACCTTCTTGATACAGTCTTGGGCCAGCCGTGCGGCGGGGCCGCCGATAGACCCCAGGTAGAAGCCGCCGTGCTTCTTGCACGCTTCGGTCACCGCCCGCGACCGGTTGCCTTTGGCCAGCATGATCATGCTGCCGCCTTGCGCCTGAAACGCATCGACGTACGAGTCCATGCGCCCGGCGGTGGTGGGGCCGAAGGAGCCCGAGGCCATGCCCGGCGGCGTCTTCGCCGGCCCGGCGTAGTACACCATGAAGTCCTTCATGTACTGCGGCATGGGCTCGCCGCGGTCGAGAGCTTCCTTGATTTTGGCGTGGGCGATGTCGCGCGCCACGATCAAGGGACCGCTGAGCGAGAGGCGGGTGCGCACAGGGTACCGCGAGAGCTCCGCGCGAATCTCGGCCATGGGCCTTCGCAGATCGACCTTCACCACGTCGCCCTCGAAGGCGGAAGCATCCACCTCCGGCATGTGCGCGGCCGGGTTTCGCTCCAGCTCCTCGAGGAAGATGCCTTCCTTGGTGATCTTTCCCAGCGCCTGGCGGTCGGCGGAGCAGGAGACGGCGATGCCCACCGGGCACGAGGCGCCGTGGCGCGGCAGGCGAATCACGCGGACGTCGTGGCAGAAGTACTTGCCCCCGAACTGCGCGCCGATGCCGATGGTGCGTGAGAGCTCGAGGATCTGCTTTTCGAGCTCGCGATCGCGAAAGGCCCGGCCGAGCTCGTTGCCGGTCTCCGGCAGCGTGTCGAGGTAGCGCGCTGACGCGTATTTGGCGACCTTGAGCGTGGTCTCGGCGCTGGTGCCGCCGATGACGATGGCCAGGTGATAGGGCGGGCAGGCCGAGGTGCCGAGGCCGCGCATTTTCTCCTCGACGAAGCGCAGCAGGCTCGCCGGGTTCAGCAGCGCCTTGGTCTCTTGATACAGATAGCTCTTGTTGGCGGAGCCGCCGCCCTTGGCCATGAACAGGAATTTGTAGGCGTCGCCGTCGGTGGCGTAGATCTCGATCTGCGCCGGGAGGTTGTTGCCGGTGTTCCTCTCGCGGTACATGTCCAGCGGCGCGAGCTGCGAGTAGCGCAGATTCGACGTGAGGTAGGTGTCGAACACGCCGCGCGCGATGGCGGCTTCGTCACCGCCGCCGGTGAAGATCTGCTGCCCCTTCTTGGCCATGACGATGGCGGTGCCGGTGTCTTGGCACATGGGCAGCACGCCGCCCGCCGCGATGTTGGCGTTCTTCAAGAGATCGAGCGCCACGAAGCGATCGTTGGGCGAGGCCTCTGGGTCTTCGAGGATCGAACGCAACTGCGCCAGGTGGCCGGGCCGCAGATAGTGGGCAATGTCGTGCATCGCCTCTGCGGTGAGCCGCGTGAGGGCCGAGGCTTCAACCGAAACGAAGGTCTTGCCCTGCGCCTCGAAGGTGGAGACCCCCTCCTTGCCCAAGAAGCGGTAGGGGGTCTCGTCCTTGCCCAGCGGCAGCAGCTCCTGAAACGCAAAATCCGGCATGCGGTCTATTTCGCAGACCACGTGCCGGGCGACAAGCGAAACGGGCGGAGCGCGGTGCTACTTGAAGGTCGCGGTGCCGATGTAGTGCATGACCCGCGTACAGTTCGCGGTGCCGATGCCGCCGCGGCAGGCGTCGTCGCCTTCGAAGCGGGCTTCGCCGCGCTCGAGGGCGCGGATGATCTCGCGGGTGACGTCGTGACCGCCATCTTTGCAACGGGGATCACCGCAGGGCATCTCGAAGAGCGCAGGCGCGCTCTCGACCACCACGCGGCGCACGTGACCGGGTTCGGCCACCGGCACCGCGGCCATGAACTCTCGCACTTCGAGCGCCAGCGTGGCCAGCTTCGGCACCTCGGCGGAGAGGCGAGGCGCTTGGTCTTCGCGCGCGCGCTTGGCCGCGAGACGCTCCGTCGCTTCGGTGTTGCGACGCCCCCGATTCATCATGATGTGCTCTCTTGCATGGTGCGCTCTCGGTCGGCTCGCCGCTGCGAACCGGGGCTGCCCGGACGTTCCGAGCCCCCTGTTCGTAGCCTGCAACGCCCCGCTAAGCAAGCGGTGTTGCCGCGCGCAGCAGGGCGAACGCGCACCGTCGTCACGACATGCGCTCGTCGAGCACTGCAGGGTCGAAGGTGCCCTCCTGGGCCTGACGCCAGGCGCGTGCGTAGTCCTTGGGAACGGGACCTCGCACCAGCTCGCCCTCGTCGAGGTAGTCGAACATCTCGCCGTAGTGCCGCGACTCGGTGGGACTGACGCGGCGGAGAATGTGCCACGGCCGCAGCTCGTGCGGCGACGAGAGCCCCGAAGCTGCGATGAGCTCGCAGAAGGCGCGCACCGTGTTCCTTTGAAAGTTGAAGACGCGCACCGATTTGTCGGCCACCACCAGTCCGGCCGCGAGGTCTGCGTCTTGGGTGGCGATGCCGGTGGGGCAGTCGTTGGTGTTGCACTTCTGCGCTTGAATGCAGCCCAGGGCGAACATCATGGCGCGGGCGCTGTTCGTGAGGTCGGCGCCGATGGCCAGCTTGTGGGCGATATCGAAGCCGGTCACCACGCGGCCGCTGGCGATGACCCGCACGCGGTTGCGCAGGCCACACCCTCTGAGTGCATTATGCACGAATACCAGCCCCTCCGAGAGGGGCGTGCCCATCACGTTGGAGAACTCGAGCGGCGCGGCTCCGGTTCCGCCCTCGCCGCCGTCGACGGTGATGAAGTCGGGGGCGATGCCGGTGGCCAGCATGGCCTTGCAGAGGGCGAAGAATTCCCGGCGCTTGCCCACGCACAGCTTGATGCCCACCGGCTTGCCGCGCGAAAGCTCCCGCAGCTTGGCGATGAGCTCGCACAGCTCGCGCGGGGTCGAGAACGCGCTGTGGCTGGGCGGGCTGATCACGTCTTGGTTCATGGGCACGTGACGAATCTGCGAGATCTCCAGGGTCACCTTGCGGGCGGGCAAGATGCCGCCGTGGCCCGGCTTGGCGCCCTGGCTCAGCTTGATCTCGATCATCTTTACCGCTTCGTGGGCGGCCTTCTCCTCGAAGCGCGCCGGGTCGAAGCCGCCCTTCTCGTCGCGACATCCAAAGTACCCGGTGCCGATCTGCCAGACGATGTCTCCCCCGCCCTCGAGATGGTGCGGCGTGAGCCCGCCTTCTCCGGTGTTGTGGGCGAAGCCGCCGAGCTTGGCGCCCTTATTGAGGGCGAGGATGGCGTTGCGGCTCAGCGAGCCGTAGCTCATGGCCGACACGTTGAGCACCGCCGCCAGATACGGCTTGGTGCAGTCGGGGCCGCCGATCTTCACCCGCGGCGGCTCCTCCGGCGCGTGCTTGGCCTGCAGAGAGTGGTTCATCCACTCGTAGCCCACCGCGTAGACGTCTTTCTCGGTGCCGAAGGGAATGGTGTCGGTGACGTTCTTGGCGCGCTGGTACACCAGCGAGCGGAGATCGCGGCTGAACGGCCGACCGGAGCTATTGCTCTCGACGAAATACTGATGGAGCTCCGGCCGCACCGCCTCGAAGAGGTAGCGAAACCGGCCCACCACCGGGAAGTTCCGGCGAATCGCGTGCTTGGTCTGGATGAGATCGTAGAGCCCCACCAGGAAGACCACGATCACCAGCGCCAGCACCCACGAAAGCTCGGCGTACGCGAACGCGAGCGCGAACGAGGCGCCGAGGAGGAGGAGCGAGGCGACCCAGAAGATCTTGCGCGGAGACACCTCGAACCCTGTATCACCAACGGCCCGTCGAGAGAACGAGCGGCGACCGCCCTCGCGTACGCCGCCCTCAGCCGAGCGAGGCGGTGAGCACGTTGGCGAGCCGCTCGCCGAACTTCTGGGGATCGTCGATGCTGCTGCCCTCGAGGAGCTTGGCTTGGTCGAAGAGCAGCTCGATGGCGTCGTCCACCACCGCGGCATCGCCCTTGGCCATAAGCTTCGCGATGAGCGCGTGCTTCGGGTTCACCTCGAAGATGCGCTTCGTCTGCGGCACCGGTCGGCCATTGGCCCGCAGCAGCGCCTCCATGTAGGCGGGAATTTGCCCGGCATCGAGCGCGAGGCACGCCGGCGAAGCCAGGAGCCGCGCGCTGACCTTCACTTCCTTGACCCGATCGCCGAGCACCTTCTGGATGCGCTCGAGCAGCGGCTTGACGGCGCCCTCGTCTTCTTCGCGGGCCTTCCTCTCCTCGTCGGAGTCGCTGGCCGCGACGTCGGCGCGCATGGCCGAGACCAGCTTCATGCCCTGAAATTCGCCCAGCGCCTCGCAGGCCCACTCGTCGACCGGGTCGGTCATGAGCAGCACCTCGTAGCCCTTGGCCTCGAGCGCCTCGAGGTACGGCGAGCTCTTCACCGCGGTCTTGGAGCTGCCGTAGAGGTAGTAGAGGTCCTTCTGACCTTCCTTGGCGCGGGCCTTGTAGCTCTCGAGGGAGACCATTCCAGGCTCCTTGGTAGACTCGTAGCGCACCAACTTGGCCAGGCGATCGCGGTACTCGACGTCGGTGGCGAGGCCCTCCTTGAGCACCGGACCAAAGCTACGGAAGAACGTCTGGTAATCCTCCGGGCGATCGGCGGCGATCTCTTCCAGGAGGTCGAGCGACTTTTTGACGACATTCTTCTTGATGCCGCGCACCACGCTCGAGTCCTGGAGGAGCTCGCGCGAAACGTTGAGCGGCAGATCGTCGGAGTCGACCACGCCCTTCATGAAGCGCAGCCAGTTCGGCAGAATCTCCTCGCAGTCGTCCATGATGAACACCCGCTTGACGAACAGGCGAATGCCCCGGCCCTTGCCCGGGTCGAAGAGATCGAAGGGTGGCTTGGAGGGCACGAAGAGAATGCCCGACAGCTCCAGGGAGCCTTCGATCTTGAAGTGCGTCTTGCCGAGCGGGCTCTCGAAGTCGTGGGAGAGGTGCTTGTAGAGCTCGTCGTACTGCTCGCTTTTGATCTCGCTTTTGGGCCGCTGCCACAGCGCGCTGCCGCGATTGGCCTGCTCCAGCACCGGCTCACCGCCCTCGACCGCACGCTCCACGCGAATCGGGTGCGCTACGTAGTCGGAGTAGCGGCGCACCATCTCGGTGAGCTTCCAGTTCTCGAGGAACTCCTTGGCCTCTTCCTTGAGGTGGAGCACCACCTTGGTACCGCGGTCCTTCTTGCCTATGGCCTCCACCGTGAACTTGGAGGTGCCATCGCTCGACCACCTGAACGCCGCCTCGGCGCCCGCCGCGCGGCTCTCCACGTCGACGCGATCGGCCACCAGGTAGGCGCTGTAGAAGCCCACGCCAAACTGGCCAATGAGGCTGAGATCGCCCTTCTGCTCGCCCAGTTTCTTCAGGAGCTCACGGGTGCCGGAATGGGCCACCGTGCCGAGATTTTTCACCAGCTCCTCTTCGGTCATTCCGATGCCGGTGTCCTCGATGGTGAGGGTGGCGGCCGCCGCGTCGGCGCGGATGCGAATCTCGAGCGTGGGCTCGTCACCCAGGAGCGCGGGCTCGGTGATGGCGCGGAAGCGCAGCTTGTCGACGGCGTCGGACGCGTTCGACACGAGCTCCCGCAGGAAGATCTCGCGGTGGCTGTAGAGGGAGTGGATGACGAGGCGCAAGACCTCGGAAACCTCGGCGACGAATGCATGTTCGGTCATCGAGGGCCTTCATAATCACCCGCGCGGCTGGTGGGAAGGGGCGCCTTCGCGACCCCTCAGTTCGGGCGCATCGGGGTCATGGGCTTGGGCGGCGGCGCCGAGAGCGAAGGCGACCGCCGCGCAGGGGGCTGGGGCGGCGGAACGCGGAACGCAGGGGTTGCCGCCACCTGAGCGGGGCGCACCGAGTCGGCGTCGGGCTCGGCCTCGAGGAGGACCTCCACCGAGTCGATGGGCGCCGGCACCGCCGCGGCGACCGGCGGCGGGAAGGTGGCGACCGGCGGCGCCTTGGGAAACGCCTGCTCCAGCGCGTTCGGTGCGGGCGCGCGGGCTGCGAGCTGCGGAACCAGCACCGTGTGCGGGGGGCTCGCGAAGGCCGCCGCGGCGACCGACGCGGGCGTCACGGCCGCCGGAAGAAACTGCGGACCGCTGGGCGCGGCCGGAGCAGGCTGCGACACGAACGTCGGACCGGGGGGCGGCGTCGAGCCCGGAAGCGCGGCCGCCGGCTGAAAGAACCGGGCATCGACCGGCGGCGCAACCGGCGCATCGGGCGCCGGCGTCCACGCCAGGGTGGCGGCCTTGGCCAGCAGGATGGCGAAGCCGCGAAGGTCGCGCACGGTGCGCACGTCGGCGACGACCGACCGCACCATGCTGGCGAAGGCGGGCGCCGAGGTGCCGGCCACCAGCGCCTGGGCGTGGGCTTCGACCGACGCGGGAGACAGGGGCAACCACGGCGGCTCTTCGCCGCCCACGAACGACTCGAGGACCTCCGACACGGCGGTGCCTTCGCTCGGGTCCATGGCAAACGCACGCACCAACGCCGGAGCCTGCGCCGCGCGGGCCGGCAAGAGCTCGGAGCCGAGGCCGGGCGCAAGGTAGCTCGACTCGGGCCACAGAAGCGGCGCGATGGTGGGTCGCCGCGGATCCCAGGAGAGGCTCGCCTTCGCCACGCTGAAGAAGGTGGCGAGGGCCAGCGCGTCGACCGCGTCCTTGGCGTAGCGGAAGATCACCTGCATGGTGTGGCCGCCGCGCACCAGGAGCAGCATCTCCTCGTGGGTGTGGCCCGCCGCGTCGGCCGCGGGAAGCATGTATTCTGCACAGGCCGCGGCCTCTACCGCAAAGGCGCCCAGCTGCGGGCCAAGCACCAGCCGCGCGGCGATCGGGCTCTGGCCGCCGAAGCGTGCGTCGAGGTAGAGCTGCGCCTGCTTGAGCGCGAGATCTGCCGGGCCCTGCGCGCGCACCTGCGGAGCCGAGGCGCGGTAGGCAATCGCCAGGTCGAGATCGCTGAGCCCGATGGCCGCATCGCACGCCGGGGCCGAAGGGTCTGCCGAGGCCGGGACGAAACGCGGGAAGCCGGGCAGCCCGTGGCTGAAACCAAAGCGCCCATCGACATACAGCGCCGACTCCCCGGTCGCGTCGGCCAGTAGCGAAAACGGCGAGGCCGCGGAGGCCACGGAGGGGCCGGTGGCCGCGCTGCGCTGCGCGGGCGCGTGGACTGCGGGAGAAGCGGGGTGAGCATTCATGGGCGAGACCAACCTGGCTGGGGAACGACGGAGCTACATCGTTGGCCTGGTCTACGTGCGCCGGCGCGAGGGCCTTCCCCGGAAAGCGCCGCCCGGAAGAATGCGCGAGCGATTGGCGCCTTGGGCCCGAAAGCGGCGCCAGCGGCTACCCGGAATTCGTCAACGGATTCGCGGCTGGCTCAGGGGGCTACCCAGGTGGCCATCTTCGGGACGAGGAACTTCTCCCACTCGTCGCCGGTGCCGTTGTGGTCGATGTTGAGCTCCTGCGTCTGCAGCGGGAAGCCCGCGCCCTTGAGCGCCGCCCAATCGGCGTTGTACACCGAGGGCGGAAAGTCCGTGTCCAGCTTGCCACCGGTGGCGGCCACGTTGATCTTCCAGCTGGCGCCGGCCACCAGCGCAGCGCGCCCCGGAATCGACGAGTGCTCGATGAGGATGCCGGCGAAGCGCTTCGCGTACTTCAGCCCCAGCTGGTACGCGAGCAGGCCGCCCGACGAATACCCGGCGAGGACGATCTTGCGATCGTGCGCGTAGAAGCACTGGCGCACGTCGTCGATGGCGCCCAGCACCATGGCCTCGTCGGCTTGCAGGTTCCAGCATTGGCCGTCGCGACCACCAATGGAAATGGCGATGTAGCTCTGCGCGGGCCGCCCGGTATAGCTGGTGGCGGCCCACTCGGCGAAGCTGCGCGCGGTGTCGCCGCAGCCGTGAATGGCCACCACCATGGGATACGCCTTCGGCGCCTTCACGTCGTAGTCGGCGGGCAACCGCACCACGTAGTCGCCCTTGGGCGAGGTGAGCTTGAAGAAACCCATCGCATCCTTCGCCTGCGCGCAGGTTCGCGCGGGCGCAGGGCCGGGGCCTCCGGGCGGCGGCCCCGCGTCGGGCTGGCCGCTGGTACCGCTCGACGTGCCGCCGGTGCTACCCGAGGACGAGCTGGTGGAGTCGGTGCCGCCGCTCGATAGCGTGGCGCCCGACGAGGACGAGGACGACTCGGCCTGCGGTGCATCGTCGGAGCAGCCACTCGCCAGCGGGACGGCCACAATGAGGGTGAAAGCGGAAAAGAGACCAGCGGGCGTGCGCGACATTGTTTCCAGTATACGCGTTCCTCCGCGCAATTCTGCCTCGCCTTTCATTTGTGCCTCGGCAAATTCGGAAGCGCGCATTTTTGTCACAGGCCTACATCTGCGCTGGCAGGTCGCTCTGGGCGGCGGGTCGCATACGCGGCTCCTCTCGTGTACTTCTGGGTCATGGCAGCCATCGACATTGTGCCCCACACCGAGGTTCATCCACTCGCAGACGGCGAGGTGCGGCTGCTCGGCGCCGTTCGACAGGTCACCGGCGCCATGACCCGCATCGAGATGGGCGGCGGTACGCCCGGCGCCGCAGGCGGGCGCGCACGCAGAGTTCTGGTCGACTGCGGGGTGGCCCAGGGGCGCGAGCACATGGCATTTCCCGAGGCCGCACAGGACGTCGACGCGGTGGTGCTCACCCACGGACACCAGGACCACATCGGAAACCTCCCCACGCTCCTCGAACGCGGCTACGAGGGGCCCATCTACGCGACCCAAGCAACCCTAGAGATCGCCAAGATCTCGCTCGAAGACAGCCTGGGCATGCAGCGCATGAGCTACCGGGAGATCGGCCGCTTCCTCGAGCATTTCAAGACCCTCGCGCGGCCGCTCGGCTACGAGCGCGCCCACGATCTGGGTGGCCTCACGCTCACCTTCCACGAGGCCGGCCACATTCTCGGGTCTGCCAGCGCCGAGCTCACGACCAGCCGAAGCCGCGTCATCTGCTCCGGCGATCTCGGCCGCAACGGCAGCCCGCTGCTCAAGGACCCGAACCTCACCTGGCGGGCCGACGCACCGGTCGACGTGGTGGTCATGGAGTCGACCTACGGCTCGCGCGACCACGGGCACTCGCACGGCGACATCGAGCACGATCTGGAAGCGATTCTCAAGGACGCCATCGCCCGCAAGGCCAAGGTGCTCATACCGGCCTTCGCCATCGGGCGCACCCAGACGCTTCTTTGGTTCCTCAACAACCTGGTGGAGCAAGGGCGCATTCCCGAAATCCCGGTGGCCATCGACACCCCCATGGGCCTCGCCATCACCGAGACCTACGCGCGCTTCAAGCAGCTCTTCGACAAGGAGTCGCTCGATCTCCTGGCGCGCGGCGACGATCCCCTCGACTTCGAGGAGCTCTTCCGGGTGCGCCGCGGACGCGACTCGCAAAAGCTCCAAGGCCGCCCGGGGCCCATGATCATCATCGCGGGGTCCGGCATGTGCACCGGCGGGCGCATCATCGGGCACCTACGCGAAGGCCTCCCGAGCGATCGTACGACGGTGCTGTTCGTCGGCTACCAGGCCGAGGGAACGCCCGGCCGCCGCATTCAAGAAGCGGCGAAAAGCGGCGGCTCGGTGTGGCTCGACGGCGAAGAGGTGCGCGTCCGCGCGCGCATCGCCACCTTGAAAGGCCTCAGCGCCCACGCCGATCGCGGCGAGCTTCTGGGGTGGCTCAAAGCCATTCCCGGCGCCCGGCGCGTGGCCCTCCACCACGGCGACGTGGAAGCGCAAGAGGCCTTCGCCACCTGGGCGGCGCCGCAGCTTGGATAACCCCCGCGCGCTCTCCGAAGGCCCGAACCGCGAGGCGTTCCAGACAGGCTTCCGGCTGCTGCTCGCGGCGGCGATGATAGGCGTGGGCATTATGCACTTCACGCGCGAGCCCTTCTTCACGCGCATCGTGCCCAGCTGGCTTCCGCAACCGCGCTTGTTGGTCTACCTGAGCGGGGTCTTCGAGGTGGCCTTGGGCGTGGGCCTGCTCCTACCGCGGACGCGCAAGCTTTGCGGCTTGGGTCTGGTCCTCCTCTACGTGGCGGTGTTCCCCGCCAACGTGAACATGGTGGTGCACCCGGAGCTGGGCGGCGCCGTGCCGATGTGGGCGCTGTGGCTGCGGCTGCCGCTGCAGCTCGTGCTCATCGGCCTCGCCTATTGGGTGAGCCGTACACCGAAAGAGGGCGCTCGAAACGTGGTATGAGGGGGCATGTCGAAACGCATCCTCGTCGCCACCGACCTCAGCGCCGCCAGTGAAGATGCCCTCCGTCAAGCTGCAAGCTACACCGATTCCGTGCTGGGCGTGATTCACGTCATGCCCAACCTTGTAGACGTGAGGCCGCTCTTTCCGCAGAACAACGAGGCCAACGTCACCCACGCCATCGAGATCGAGGCCCGGGTGCGCGAAGCCGTGGAGAGCGCCGCCAAAGGCGTGACCAGCGGGCCGGTAGAGGTGTTCCTCGAGCAAGGTCTCGACCACGAAGCGGTGGTGAACCAAGCCAAGAAGTGGAAGGCCGACCTCCTGGTGGTGGGCAGCCACGGTCGAACCGGCCTGCCCCGGCTGCTCCTGGGCAGCGTCGCCGAGCGTCTGGTTCGCGAGGCGCCTTGCTCGGTGCTGGTCGCGCGCAAACACCGCCCCGGGCCGGTCTTGGTGGCCACCGATCTCTCGGAGGCGTCGCTTCCCGCCGTCGCCGTGGGCGCCCAGGAAGCCAAGCGTCGCGGCGTGAGCCTGGTGGTGGCCCATGTCATCGACCACGCGCTGAGCGATTTCGCGGCCAGCGCGCTCTCCCAGTTCCTGGGCGTGCTGCCGCCCATCAATGGCGAGCTTCTGGGCGAAGCGCGAGCCGCCGCGCACGGTGTCCTCGCAGCGGTCATCGAGAAGACCGGCATGGCCGGCGAGGCGCGCGTGCTCGAGGGCTCGGCCGCCTCGGCGATCATTCGCGCCGCCGAAGAGCTGGGCGCCGAGCTCATCGTGGTGGGGGCGCACGGCAAGAGCGGCGTGCGCGATGTGGTCCTCGGCAGCGTCACCGAGCGCATCCTGCGGAGCGCGCAGGGCTCGGTGATGGTCGTTCGTCAGTAGCAGCTGCCGCGGTATTCAACCGGCTTGCCGGCGGCGGCCCGCACCGGCACCGGTCGGTCCAGGTTGTTGGCAAGATGCGAATGCGCGTCGTGATGGTGCGGCCCCTCGGCGTCGTCGGCCGTGAGCACTGCGCAAAGGCCCCGGTGGCACATGGTGCGCACGGCGTCGTTCAGACCTCGTCGGGATCGCGATCACCATCGCGCGCAACTTCGGCCATGGCCGCGAGCTCGGCCGCCGAGACGCCCAGGAGCGCCAGCGCATCGTCCGGCACCGGGTGGCCCTCGAGCGCCGGGCCCAGCGCTTCTTCGGCGATATCTGCGCGGATCGCCCGCGGCCCGAACAGCGGGTAGCCGAGGGCGCAGCCGATACGCGCATCTTGCACACTCTTCGCAGACGCGGTGAGGCCGAACGGCGGCAGCGTGCGCTCCAGGTATGCCTCCACCAGAATGCGGCGCAGCTGCATGGCATCGGGCGTGAGCGTCTCCGGGAGCACCGCCACCACCCGGCCCCACTCGAAGTCGGCCTCGGCGAGCGCCGCCCGCCCTTCGGCCGGGAGCGCAGCGAGGGCGGGCGCGACGTCTACCGTGCGGCACACGCCCAGGCCCTGCTCCAGGAAGTATCCAATGCCGCGCAGCTCGGGCACCCGCCGCACGGCGATGCGGAGCGGCCCCAAGAGGTCTTCCGCAAGGTCGCGGGCGAACGCCAGGAGGCGCCGCTCGATGCGCGCACGGCCGCCGCCGGTCACGTCTCCCAGGTAGCGAGCGTTGGGCTTGTCGACGGTGGCGCCGCGGGTGAGCTTGCCAATGCGCTCGCCGTCGGGCTGCAGCAGCACGTAGCCCGCGTCGTCGACCGAGAGCTCGTTGCGGGTCGCAGCGACGATGCGCTCCACCGGATCGGCGCGCACCGGATCGTCGTCCACCAGGAGCTTGGCCAGCGCCTGAAACGAGCCCCCCAGGTTTCGCGGTTTGCCCCGGCGCCGCGAGGTATCGACGAAGCGGCTCACCAGGCGCGTGTGGAGCGCGTCGCTCAGTCGGTCCTCGATGGCGCGGGTCTTGGCCCGCCACTCCTCGGCGTTCTCCACCCATCCGGTCCGGTGGGCCACGTAGGTCCAGGTGCGGGTGTCGGCGATGCGCGCCACCAGCGTCTCCTCGTCGAAATCGGTCTCGGCGAGGTGTGCGACGAAGCCGGCGAACACCTCGTCGCGAATGGGGCCTTCGGAGAGCGCGGCGAAGAGCCGGCGCGCCAGCTCCACGTGCGACTCGAGCAGCAGCTTCCGGTAGTCGGGAATCTGCGCAATCTCCCACAAGAGTCGAAGGCGCTCTTCGCCCACCACGCGCGCGCGCACCTCGGGCATGGCCGCGAGCCGGTCGAGCACCGCGGCGTCCTCGGCATCGCGGAGAGGCAAGAGAAACGGACGGGGTGGCGGCGCACGCAGCGAGGCCTGCAGAGCGGCGAGCGACGAGAAATCCAGGTCGGTGTTCCGATAGGTGAGTCGCCGAACGTCCGGGAGCACGTGAGACTCCACCGCTTGCGCCACGCTCCGCGCCATGCGCGCCGGCAAGAGCGTGCCAAAGGTGCCGTCGCGCACGTAGCGCCCGGCCCGACCCGCGATCTGCGCAATCTCCGACGGCTCCAGCTCCCGCTCTTGGCGGCCGTCGAACTTTCGCAGCGCCCGGAACGCTACGTGCCGCACGTCGAGGTTCAGGCCCATGCCGATCGCGTCGGTGGCCACCACGTAGTCGACGTCGCCCGCCTCGAACATCGCCACCTGCGCGTTGCGCGTGCGCGGCGAGAGGGCGCCCAGCACCACGGCAGCGCCGCCCTGGGTGGCGCGGAGGCGCTCCGCCGCCTCGTACACGTCGTGCATCGAGAAGGCGACCAGAGCGCTTCGCTTGGGCAAGCGCGCAAGCCGATCGCCGTCGGAAAAGCGTAGGCTGGAGAGCCGGGGAAATTCGGCAACCTTCGCGGTAGGCACCAGCTCCGCCAGGATGCGCCGCATGGTGTGCGACCCGAGAAACCAGGTTTCCTTGCGCCCGCGCGCATGGAGAATGCGGTCGGTGAACACGTGGCCGCGCTCGGGGCTCTCGGCCAGCTGCACTTCGTCGACCGCGAGAAAGTCCACCTCGCGATCCATGGGCATGGCCTCGACGGTGCACACCCAGTACGCCGGCCGGCGCGGCACGCGCTTCTCTTCGCCGGTGATCAGCGCCACGCGATCCTCGCCCACTCGGGCGGTCACGCGATCGTACACCTCGCGCGCGAGCAGCCGCAGCGGCAAGCCCATCATACCGCTCTCGTGATCGAGCATGCGCTCGATGGCGCGGTGGGTCTTGCCGGTGTTGGTCGGCCCGAGCACCAGGGTGATTTCGCTTCGTTCGAGCACGCAGCCTCAGCCGAGAAACGCCAGGGCCGTGCGCACGCCCATGACCACACCTGCGGCGGCGAGGATGCCGCCCACGATCTGCACGCCCCGACGCACCACGCCAGGCGATAGCTTTTCGCGGTATTTGCCCACCAGCGCCAGCAGCATCATGAACCACGACATATTGCCGAGGCCGATTCCCAGCGCGAAGGGGAGCGCCTCGACCGGATGCGACGACACCGCGCCGGCGCCGTGGAGCGCAGCCACGATGGCGGTCCACGAGGCGATGAGCGTCGGATTGAGGGCAGTGATCGAAAGGCCCACAAGCCACTTGGCCCGCGCCGGTACCGGCTTTTTGCTGCCCCCCTCGGCCTTCTCCTTGGGGTGCCGCACAATGAGGTAAACGCCCACCACCACCAGGATGATCGCCGAGGCCGTCTGCGAGATGGGCAGGAGGATGGGAAAGCGCTCGAACGCCGCGCCGATGCCGGCGAAGGCGATACCGGCATAGATGGCTTCGGCGATGGCGGACCCCAGCGCAATTTGCCGGGCCTCGTTTTTCTTGCCGGCGAGCGCGTCGCGCAAAACGAGCACTGCGACCGGGCCCGCGATGGGGACTGCGGTGATGAAGCCGGCGATGAAGCCGATGAGGAGCGCGAGCATGCGGAGACCCGAACCGTACTCCAAACCGGGCGGTTCCCGAAAGGCCGGCTCGCGCTGGCGCCTCCGAACGACGCTATTTTCGTCGGCGCGCCGAACGAAAAACCGGGGTGCATCCCGCGGCGCTTGCGGCGTCCGGGCGAATCAGCCCACGATCGAGAAGGGGTCCTTGTCGGCGGCGGCGAGGTGCACCGTGGCCTCTCCGAGCAGTGCCCGAAGGCGGGCTGCGAGCGCAGGAAGTGCCAGGCGCTCGGCGTTGGAGTGCAGGGTCACGATGGCGGTGATGCCGGCGCGATCGGCGCGCAGCGCGTCGTGGTGCGAGAGCTCACCGGCCAGCACCACGTCGGCCCCGGCGGAGATGGCGTCGCCCAGGAGCGACCCCGCGGCGCCGGCGCACACGGCGACCCGCCGCGCATCGCCGCGGGTCGGGCCCGCAACCAGCAGCCGCGCGAGCCCCAGACGCACTTGCACCTGCGCGATGAGCGCTTCCCGCGTGGTGTCGACCGAGCCCACGCGACCGATGCCGCGCTCGGCGTCGGCTGCATGGCGACGGAGCGGCACCCGCCCCACGAGCCCCACCAGATCGGCGAGCGCGTCGTTGGTACCGCCCGCCGCCACGTCGAGCGCGGTGTGCGGCGAGTACACCGAGAGGCCGGCGCGCAGAATGGTGTACGCGAGATCGCCGGCGACCACGCGATTCTGCGGCTTGAAGATGGGCGGGTGATACGCCACCACCAGGGTGGCGCCGAGCGCCGTCGCTTCCGCCACCACCTGGGGCGTGAGGTCGATGGTGAGCAGCACCGTCGATGCGGGCGCCGCGGGATCGCCCAGCAACAGGCCGACGTTGTCCCAGCTCTCGGCGAACCGGAGCGGAGCTATCTCTTCCATGGCCCGGGCGACGTCGGCGACTTGCATGGGGACCACGGTAAACGAAAGCGGGCGGCTCTTTCGCTGGGAAATTTGCCGAACCTCACGGCAAGCGGCCTGTGCGAACGCCCGGCAGGTCGCTACGCTCGGGCATGCTCTTCGTTCGCGCGCTCGCTGCGTTCCCCCTCTGCGCTGCTGTTCTCGTTGCCTGCGAAAAGCCCACTCCGCATGCCGGCGCCAGCGCCGATCCCCAGGGAGCGTCTCCATCGGGCCACGCCGCGGCGCCCGGTCCGTCGCCCGCAGCAGCGCCCGCACCGCCGCTCGCCGAGGCCACGGCTTCAACGAAGACGCCCTTGGATCCGAAGCGCTATCCGTGGCTCGAAGACGGCACCAAGCACCCGGCGGCGGAGGGATCGCTGGTCGATCGCTTCGCCGCGCCCGCCGGCTTCTCGCGCGTGAAGGTCGCGGCCGGCTCCTTCGGCGAGTACCTGCGCACGCTGCCGGTGGCGGCCCCCGGAACGCCGGTGCTCTCGTTCCGGGGCGACGTGCTGCGCGAGGGCACACATCCGCACGTGGCAGCCGTGATTGCCATCGACGTGGGCGGCCGCGATCTGCAGCAGTGCGCCGACTCCATCGTGCGCCTCCACGCCGAGTGGCGGCGCGCCAGCGGCAAGGGCGACGTGAGCTACAAAGCGTTCTCCGGCTTCGCGATGCCCTACGCACGCTACCGGAAGGGCGATCGCTTCCACGAGGCCGGAAACGATCTCGTCTGGTCTCACGACACCAAGGAGGGCGACTCGCGAGAGTCGTTCCGCAAGTATCTCGACGCGGTATTCACCTACGCGAACACGGTGGCGCTGGCGCGCGACGCCGCGAAGGTGGAGCGCGATCAGCTCGCTCCGGGCGACTTCTTCGTTCAGGGCGGTACCCCGGGCCACGCGGTCCTCGTCCTCGACATGATCGAAGCCAAGGACGGCAAGCGAAAGGCCCTCCTCGGACAGGGCTTCATGCCTGCTCAAAACTTTCACGTACTTCGGGGCGACAGCGAGGACGCCTGGTTTTCTCTCGACGCCGCAACCATCGCCACACCATTCTGGGAGCCCTTCGCGTGGGCGAGCGCCCGCCGCCTCGAGTGAGCTGCGCCGCGGCTCCTTCCGACACTTCCGTAACCCTGCGCCCGCAGCGCGGCGAAATGCCCCAGTCGTTGCACGCGTAAAGGTCGTGTAAAGGCCGGGCCAAGCCACCGAAAGTGACCCACGTTTCGTGATAGCGTGCGAGGCGCCGTGAAGAAAAAGCTCGGTTGGATCATCGGAATCGTGGTCGTGGTCGCCGGGGTGCTCGCCTACTGGCGCTACGGACGGGGTCCGGCAACGCCGCCCATCCAGTACAAGACCGCCGTCGTCACCAAGCGCCGCATCGTGGGCAAGATCACCGCATCGGGAACCCTCTCCGCCACGGTCACCGTACAGGTGGGCACCCAGGTTTCGGGTCGCATCCAGAGCCTCAACGTCGACTTCAACTCGCCGGTGAAGAAGGGGCAGATCATCGCCAAGATCGATCCCCTGCTCTTTCAGGCCGCGGTGCAGCAAGCGAGCGCCAACTACCTCTCGGCCAAGGCCAGCCTGGTGCGCGCCCGAGCGCAGGCGCTCGATGCAGACCGTCAGTACGCGCGCCTCAAGACCCTGAAGGATCAGGGCCTGGCCTCGCAGCAGGACCTGGAGACCGGCGAGACCAATGCCAGCGTCGCCAAGGCCTCTGTCGACGTCGCCCAGGCGGCGCTGGCGCAGTCGGCGGCATCGCTGAACCAGGCGCAAACGAATCTGTCGTACACCACCATCGTCTCGCCCATCGACGGCACCGTCATCTCCCGGAACGTCGACGTGGGGCAGACCGTGGCGTCGTCGCTGCAGGCGCCGGTGCTCTTCACCATCGCCGAAGACCTGAAGAAGATGCAGGTGAACACCAACATCGCCGAGGGCGACGTGGGGCGCCTGCAGTCGGGCATGGACTCCTGGTTCACCGTCGACGCCTTCCCCGGGCAGCGGTTTCGCGGCAAAATTTCCCAGATTCGTAACGCGGCGCAGACCGTGCAGAACGTGGTGACGTACGACGCGGTTATCGACGTCGACAACGCCGACCTCAAGCTGCGGCCGGGCATGACCGCCAACGCCACCATCACCTACGCCGAGAAGGACGACGTGCTCGCCGTGCCCAACGCCGCGATGCGCTTCAAGGCCCCGGTGGAGCTCACCGGCGGCGCCTCCGCCGGCGCCAGTGGCGCGCGCACCGGGCGCCCGCGCGGAAGCGCGGCGCCGGGAGGCAGCGGGCGTCCGGCATTCGGCGACGCCGTCGACACGCGTACCGTCTGGGTTCTTCGCGGCGATCAACCGGTCTCCATCCAGGTGCAGCTCGGCCTCAGCGACGGCACCAACACCGAGGTGGTGAAGGGCGAGCTCGCAGAGGGCGATCCGATCATCCTCGACGCCACCGTGACCGGCGCCAAGGCCTCGGCTGCGCCCGGTGGCGGCGGCGGCGGTGGCGGTGGCGGCAGCCCGCTCCGACGGCTCTAGATGACCGCGCCGGCCCTCATCGAGCTGCAAGACATCCGGAAGGTCTACACCTCCGGCGACGTCGAAGTGCGCGCCCTCGATGGCATCAGCCTCACCATCGAGAGTGGCGAGTTCGTCGCCATCATGGGTCCCTCCGGCTCCGGCAAGAGCACCTTGATGAACACCCTCGGGTGCCTCGACCGCCCCACCTCGGGCAAGTACATCCTGGCCGGGCGGCACGTCTCGGGCATGGACAAGAACGAGCTCGCCGAGGTGCGAAACCAGGTCCTCGGCTTCGTGTTCCAGAACTTCAATTTGCTCTCGCGCACCAGCGCCCTCGAGAACGTCGAGCTGCCGCTGGTGTACGCGGGCGTCTCGGGCAAGGAACGCAAGCGCCGCGCCACCGAGGCGCTGGAGCGAGTCGGCCTCGGCAAGCGGCTCGACCACACGCCGAGCCAGCTCTCCGGCGGGCAGCAGCAGCGCGTCGCCATCGCGCGGGCGCTCGTGAGCAACCCCAAAGTCATCCTCGCCGACGAGCCCACCGGCAACCTCGATTCGCGCACCAGCATCGAGGTCATGGCGCTCTTTCAGGAGCTGGGGCGCGCCGGCATCACCGTGGTCGTCGTCACCCACGAGCCCGACATCGCCGAGTACGCGTCACGCGTCATCGTGGTGAAGGACGGCAAGATCCTCGACGACGCGCGCCGCGAGCCGGTACGCGCCGTCGTCCCCCCGCTCCAGGCCACACCATGAACCCTCTTCAAACTCTCCGCGTTGCCCTGCGTGCGCTCTGGCGCAACAAGATGCGCAGCTTCCTCACCACGCTCGGCATCATCATCGGCGTGGGCGCGGTCATCGCCATGATGGCCATCGGGGCCGGCGCCAAGTCGCAGGTCGAGGCAGCCTTCGCAGCCATGGGCACCAACCTGCTCATCATCTTGCCCGGCTCCACCAGCCAGGGCGGCGTGTCCGGCGGCTTCGGGTCCATGCCCACCCTCACCTGGGACGATCTCACCGCCATCCAGACCGAGGTGCCCACCGTGAAGCGCGCGGCCCCGGCCATGCGCTCCAACCAGTCGATCATCGGCGAGGAGCTGAACTGGACCACCAGCATCACCGGCACCACGCCGGAGTATTTCGAGGTCCGTAGCTGGCCGGTGGCGCTCGGCGCGCCCTTCACGCAGGCCGACGTAGACGGCGGCACCAAGGTGGTGGTGCTGGGGCAAACGGTGGTCGACAAGGTGTTTGGGGCCAACTCGAATCCGGTGGGTCAAAACGTCCGCATCCGCAACATCCCCTTCCAGATCATCGGCGTGGTCGCGAAGAAGGGGCAATCGGCCTCCGGCCAAGACTACGACGACGCGGCCTTCATCCCGGTGACCACCTTCGGTCAGAAAATCCAGGGCGGCCTCAGCAAGTACATCACCGGGCAGGTCTTCGTGGAGGCCACCGCGGCCGACACCACCTCGCGCGCGCTCGCCGACATCTCGATGCTCCTCCGCGACCGGCACCACATCGCCGCCGGCGCCGACGACGACTTCTCCATCCGCAACCTGAGCGAGATCGCCGGCGCCCAGCAGCAAGGCACCGACACCATGACCACCCTGCTGGCCAGCGTGGCTGCGGTATCGCTGCTGGTGGGCGGCATCGGCATCATGAACATCATGCTGGTGAGCGTCACCGAGCGCACCCGCGAGATCGGCGTGCGCATGGCGCTCGGTGCCAAGCCCCGAAACATCTTGCTCCAGTTCCTCATCGAGGCGCTCATGCTCTCCATCGCCGGTGGGCTCATCGGCGTGGCGATCGGCGTGGGCACCGCCACCTGGCTGGCGGCGCGCTTCAAGTGGCCCATGCTCATCCAGCCCAACGTCATCATCGTATCGGTG
The DNA here is from genome assembly GCA_038210445.1 of Polyangiales bacterium. Taxonomy (GTDB): domain Bacteria; phylum Myxococcota_A; class Polyangia; order Polyangiales; family Polyangiaceae; genus JABFRG01. Next base: position 176,172 of record JBBQWQ010000003.1, on the reverse strand, counting down.
GCCTTCAGCGCGTTCGTGGGCGTGGTCTTCGGGCTGTACCCCGCGCGCAAGGCCTCGCAGCTCGACCCCATCGACGCACTACGCTTCGAGTAGAACCTGCCCTACGCTGGCCGCACCATGCGACCGCTTGCCCTGACAGCGCTCCTCGCCGCGTGCGTCGCACCCCCGGCGCCCACGTCCGCACCGCAAGCTCGGGAAACAGCGCTACTGCCGGCGCCCTCCCCGGCGCATGCCCGCGCGCCGGCCGAGGTGGCGGCCACGCCCACCCCGAGCGCGCTGCCGACCACGCTCCCCCGGCTCTCGGCCAGCGAAGAAGACGGCCTCACGCCGCTCGACACGGCGGTGAGCTCGGCGGCCCCGATAGACCTTTTCGAGCTTCGTCTCGGCCCGGGCGGCGCGTTCTTTCCACACGATCGCGAGGTGCAGATGGCCTTCGTCGTCCTCGAGGGGCAGGTGCGGCCTGAATACCCGGACGCACCGGCGACCACAATCGGGGTGTGGCGCGGCGCCTACGTTCCGGAAGCGGGGTTCGGCCTTCACGCGAGCGGCGCGTTCGCCCGCGTGCTGCTCGTCGTCCAGAGCCCCCACGGCACCAGCGTGCGCGTCGGCGCCGACCCCGGACAGAAGCGCTTCGTGCGCCGCAGCCCGGTGCATCCGCTCGCCTTCGATACCCAGCCCCCGCTCAGCTGGGGCGGCGGCGCCTTCCACGGGCGCATCGGTCTCGATGGCGTCGCCGCGCCGTCCTTCGCGCTCAATGCCATCGTCTTCGGCAAGGACGCCATCGTGCAGCCCCACGCGCATCCGGGCGCCTGGGAGTGCCTTGCCATCCTCGAAGGCGACGGCGATCTTTCTTGCGCCCCCGCCGGCAAGCTCGAAAAGATTCACCTCGAGAAGGGCCAGCTCGCGTGCATTCCCGAAGGCGCGACCCACGCGTGGACGCCCAGCGGCAAGAGCCCGCTCGTGGCCTTGCAAGTTTACACGCCGGCGGGCGCCGAGCAGCGCTGGAAGGCCCTCGCCGCGCCGCCGCCCTGAAGGTCAGCGGGCCTTCTGCCTCGCCTCGATCGCAGAGATGGCGTCTTCGAGCGCGCGATCGCGGTGCAAGCAGCCGTAGCAATCGCCCAGCGACAAGAACCCACAACCGCTGCGAGCCCGCAGGCCGCGCAGCGCACCCAGCACCCGCGCGTCGCCCGACTCCTTGGCCCGCGGCAGCACCTCGCGCTTGGCGGGACAGCTCCTGGCGGCACGGAGATCGAGCACCACCTTGGCTGCGCTCGAGGCGTGCGCGCGCACGTCGGGCCGCTGCACCGAACCCGCTGCACGGGTCTTGATCGGCGAAGACGACGACGCTTGAGACATGTCGAGGAGCACGTCGAATCCTTCCTCACCGAAGGGCCCCTCGAGGAGCGCGAACGCGGCGTCGGAGGCCGGCGCTGGACCTTGCGCAACGCTTCGCGCCAGCTCCGAGAGGCTCGAATCGCTGGCGGCGGTGCGGTCGAGCTCGAGCACGCGCCCGAGCACCTTCATGGCCTCGGCGTCGTCACCGGCCGCATGCAGGGTCTGCACCTTCGCCCGCTGCACCTGCGGATCGTCGTCGGGCGAGCGCGTGGAGGGAGACGCGGTGGGAGAGCCGCTCGTTCCCAGCGTGGCCCGCGGTGCGCGCGTCCCCACCACGATGCTGGCCACCACCAGCACCAGAAGCAAGACCGCCAGCGCCGCCCCAATGACCAGGCGCGTGCGCGAGGGCACGCGGCGCACCAAGGAGAGCAGCGCGCGCCCTCCCTCCCGTGCGGCCTCTGTGGCCACCCGGGGCCCCGGGGAATAGTTGGTGCGGGCCACAGCGTCGGAAGCTGACCAACGGCCCGACGACGAGGCGCCGGGAGCGACCCGGCCGCGCAGCGCCTCTCCGCTCGCCCCCGAGGCGCGAGCCTCGAGCAACCCATCGATGGCCGCCACCAACTCGGCGCCGGTGGCCAGCCGATGCGGCACTTGCTTCTCGAGCAGCCGCCGCACCACGGCCTCGACCGCGCCCGGCACCGTCACCTCGGGTGCCCGTTCGCGCATGGGGGGCACCGCGGTGAGCACGTGCAACGAAAGATACGCTTGCGGATCGTCGGCCTCGAAGGGCAAAAACCCGGTGAGCATCTCGTAGAGCATGATGCCCACGGCGTAGAGGTCGGCCGCGGGCCCCACGGCGTCGCCCACCGCTTGCTCCGGCGCCATGTACTCCGGCGTTCCGAAGATGGTGCCGAGCCGCGTGAGCACCGCGCCCGCCTCCGCCCCGTTCTTGGAGACCGCCTCCACCGAGACCTTGGCGATGCCGAAGTCGAGAATCTTCACGAAGTCGGGGTCGCCGTCGCGGCTCACCAGCATGACGTTCTCAGGCTTCATATCCCGATGAACGATGCCCATGTCGTGCGCGCGCCCGAGCGCCAGGGCGATCTGCCGCGCGATGTGCAGAGCCCGCGCCGGCGCGACCGGCCCCTCGCGGATGACGTCGCGCAGGGTGGGCCCCTCCAGGTACTCGAGCACCAGGAAAAACGACCCGTCCTCGGTGCGTCCAAAGTCGGTCGCGTGGGCCACGTGGGGGTGGTCGATGTGTGCTGCGGCCACCGCCTCGCGCTCGAAGCGCGCCAGGATCTCCGCGTTGCGCGACATGTCGGCGTGCAGCACCTTGATGGCCACCCGCTTGTGCATGAGCACGTGCTCCGCCAGGTACACGGCGCCCATTCCGCCGGCGCCCAGGAGCTTCTTGATCGCGTAGCGACCGGAGAGCGTCTGCCCCACCGGGTCCGACGCCGACGGCTTCTTCGGCTGAGGCGTCTGGAGACGCGGTGGTCTCTCGGTTTCGCGTTCGCCCGGCAGCGTCATCACCCGTAAGCGTAGCACCAACCCGAAGCGTCCACGCCTGGGGAACGGCGCAAGCTTCCTCGGTGGAGGCGATGTAGGTGTGCGCTACTCGTGAATGAACACCACGGTGCCGGTGAGCGCCTTGGCGGCGCCGTGCCAGCCATCCGGCACCTTGGGCTCGGTCCAGAAGAAGATGCGGCGCGCGTCCTCCGGGGCGAGGTTGATGCAACCGTGGCTCTTCGGCATGCCGAACACGTCGTGCCAGTAGGCAGCGTGGAGCGCGTAGCCGTCCTGAAAGTACTGCACGTAGGGCACGTCGCGCAGCTCGAACTCTTCGCCCACCGCCCGCGAGTCCATGGTGGTGGCCAGGTACTTGGTGTGAATGCGGAAGATGCCGCGCTTGGTCGACTTGGTCTTCTCGGGATCACCGAGCCCCGCTTCGCCCGTTGAAACGAGTGTAACATACACAGGTTTCTCACCCTCGAAGAGAATGAGCATCTGCTTGTGGATGCTGATGTCGATCCACCGCTCGCCGTTCACGGCCCAGCCGGGCATCTTCTTGGGGATCTCCACGCGGCTGGTGCCGCGGTCGTCGATCCAATCGCCCTCTTGCGTTTCGTAGTGGAGCACGCCGTCGATGAAGCGCTGGTGGCCGGTGAGCGATACCACCGCGCGGTAGGGCAAGCGCCCCACCACCTTGAGCTTGCCGCCCTCGACGTGGAGCTTCTTCTGGCCGCGCTTGCGAATGATGGCGAAGGGCATGGCGGCTTCGTCGGGCAGGCGCACGCCATGGTATTCGGAGCCGCGAATCGGGCGCAGGCGATCGGTCGGGAGCACGCGCAAGTCGGTGGTGAGCCCGTAGCGGCGTCCGTGGTGCAGGAAGGTGTCGACGAACGAGATGCCGTTGTGGGTGGCCACCTCGCCGATCTTCACCGCGCCGCCCTTGGCGCTGCCAGAGAGGTTGGGCACCGCGCCGCCGTTCTGGAGAAACCAGGGAATGTCTTGGTCGGTGAGGCCCTGCGCCAGCGCGTCGGCGGCGCCAATCATGGGCTGCGCGCCGCCGGCCGCGGTGCGATAGCGCATCCACAGATCGAGCCCGTAGGAGGCGCCGCTCTCCTTGTCCTTCACCCAGCGCTTCAGATGCGTTGCCAGGTGCGGCTCGTACAGCTTCAGGTCTTCGTCGGTGGGAATGCGCGAGTACACCGGGCCGCCGCGTTTGACGGTTCCGTACACGTAGGGAAGTCGTTCGCTCGGGTCCGGACGCCGGGCCGAGGCGCGCGCGATCGGGTGCTCGAGGTCGAGCGTCGCCTGGTCGCCCAGACACACGTAGCCCATCGGTTTGATCTTGCGAAAGCTTCCGGGGCAACCGGGGCCCTGCACCGCACGCGGTTCCATCTCGACGACCGCGCCGGCACGCAGCTGCCCGAGCTTGGGCGCGCTGGTGTCGGCCTTGGCGTACACGTGGGTTTCCATGGCGATGCTCGCGAGTCGCGGGCCGCTGGTGGGTGGCGGCGGAGCGGGATGCGAAGCGCCCCCGAGGTCGACTGGCGGCAACCCGGCCTGCGAAGGCAGATCCGGAAGCTCTGCCGTACCGCCGTCGGCGCGCGTCGCCAGCGTCAGCGAGGGCGCGTCCGAAGAAAGTTCGGACTTGCTGCATCCCCACGCGGCAGCAACGAGGCTGACGGCGACGAGGGAGGAACGGAAATGCATGACGTGTCGGGCATCGCCGATCCGCGCGGAATGGGCCAAATTTTCGCCGTTTTTTTTGGCGAACAAGGTGCGTTCTACACGCGACCTCGCAAAAGTTTTCGTAGCTTGCGGCCTCTCACCCTCACGCCCGATTGCTCCGTGCAACGGTGGTTCGTTCGTGCAAAGCTCGCGTCTGGAGGTCGTGGAACATGAACGGACGTCAGCTCTTTCTTGTCGTTGCGGTGTTGGGCGCAACGCTCGGTGCTTACGCGTGCTCGAGTGATCCCGAAGAGACTGGCGGCGCTTCGTCGAGCGGCGGCGCTTCGTCGAGCGGCGGTGCTTCGTCGAGCGGCGGCGCTTCCTCGAGCGGCGGTTCTTCTTCCGGCGGCAACGACGCCGGCGGCAACGACGCCGGCACGAACGACGCCGCAGCCGACACCGGGCCGACCGGCCCCAACGCCTTCACCGATGCGGGCGCCTTCGCGGCGTGCACCAACAACGCCAACGCGCGGGTGAACGCCCACGGCGGCAACGGCAACCCGGCGAAGCTGGCATGCCTCACCTGCCACAAGAACGGCGGCTCGGCGTCCGGGCGGCGCGCTTGGCACGTGGCCGGCACGGTATTCAAAGACAAGGCGGGCACCATGCCCGCACCCGGCGTTCAGGTCGCTGTGCGCGACGGCGCCGGCAAGCGCGAGATCGTCTGCACCAACGCCGACGGCAACTTCTGGTCGGTGCCCAACGCCGGCAACAACCCCGCGTTCCCGGCCAAGACCGGTGTGCGCGATGCCACCGGCACCTCGCTCATGGTGGCCGACATCGCCGCCGGCGATTGCAACGGCTGCCACAAGGGCGGCGGCGGCACCGACTTCATCCACATTCCCTGATTCCCTCGCGAGGCCCTATGAAACGACCCGCCCTTCTTTTCTTCTCGCTCCTCACCGCTGCGGCTTGCGCCTCCAGCGGCAGCTCCGATCTGCTGAGCAGCAGCGGTGGCGGGTCCAGCGGTGCGTCCGGGAGCGCAAGCGGCGGGTCGAGCTCGTCGTCCGGCGCATCCGGCTCCAGCAGCGGCGCGTCGGGCAGCTCGTCCGGCGCCTCGGGTAGCTCGTCCGGCGCATCCGGCGGGCTCGACGCGGGCAAAGACGGCACGGTGGTGGCCGACGGCGGGGTCACCGCCTTCACTGGCGCCGGCGCGTTCGCCGCCTGCACCCCCACCAAGAGCTCGATCACCAACAAGCACAACGGCCCGATAGGGAGCTCCAACCCCGCGGGCCGCAATTGCCTCGATTGCCACAAGGTCGGTGGCTCGGCGGGCGCCTATCTCATCGCCTTCGGCGGCACCATCTACACCAATGGCGCGGGCACGACGCCGGTGGGCGCGGGCATCGAGGTCCGGCTCCGGGACTCCGCCGGCCGCACCTCGTCGGCGTGCACCGACAGCGCCGGCACGTTCCACGAGCAAGAAGCCATCGCCCCGAAGTTCCCGCTTCAAACGGGCGCGCGCAACGCCGCAACCACCGTGCTCATGGTCGGCAACGCCACCGGCGGCGGTTGCAACGCCAACGGCTGCCACAGCGGCGTCGGCGGCACCATGCGCATCCACCTGCCGTGAGCCAGCGCGACAGCCTCTCCGCCGGCGTCCGCTTCCACGAGAACATCCACGGCGTCTACTTCGACGACCTCGACGCCTACCGAATCCTGCACAATGCACGCTATCTGCTGCTGTTCGAGCGCACCATCGGCTCGTTCTGGCAGCGGCTCGGCTGGGGGCATTCGCTCGAGCTCGACGACAACCCGGACAGCATGCACTACGTGCGCGCCAACCACATCGAGTACCACAAGCCGGTCACCGGGGTCACCGAGGTGCGGGTCCGGGTGTGGATCCAGAAAATCGGCGAGACCAGCCTCACCTTCGCGTTCTGCGTGATGCCCATGGACGAGGACACCGATTTTGCCACCGGCAGCCGCGTGCTGGTGCGCGTCGACGGCGAGACCAAGCGCCCCGCCCGCTGGAGCGACAGCTTCCGCGCCAAGGTTGGCCCCTGGATGCGCAAGCCCTCGCCCTGACGCGCGCGCGCCCCCTGCGCAGAGAATCGGCAGCGGAGCCGAATCGAGACCGGAGGGACCGAGGTGACGGGTGTTTTTCCTGAACCACCTCGCTCTTCCGCTCCGGAAAGCGCCCGGCGGCGGAAAGCGCCAACCCAGGAGACTGAAGGTTTTTGGCCGAGACCGAGGGAGGCGCGCTCGCGGGGTGCGGCGCCGGGCGCTCACCCCCTCTTCTCGTGAGGATCGGCAAAAAACACCAGCCACCGAGGTGCGGGTGTTTTTCCTGAACCACCTCGCTCTTCCGCTCCGGAAAGCGCCCGGCGGCGGAAAGCGCCAACCCAGGAGACTGAGGGTTTTTGGCCGAGACCGAGGGAGGCCAAGGAGGAGCGCCCGGAGCGAACTCCTGTTCGTGAGGACGTCCGACGAAGGCCCCCCGAAGGTATCGGCCAAAAACACCAGTCTCCTACACGCGGGGGAGCCACAGGCGGAGCGTGGTCCCCTTCCCGGCGGCGCTCTCCAGCTCGAGATCACCGCCGAGCGTCGCGACGCCTGCGTGCACAATACACAGACCAACGCCCTTGCCGCGCTTCTTGCCACGGGTGGTGAAGAAAGGGTCGAAGGCCTGGGCCAGCGTCGCCGGCGCCATGCCTGCGCCATCGTCCACCAGCTCGACGCGCAGGTTCTTTCCGTCTTCCGCTGACGCAATACGAAGGTGCGCGGCCCCGGCCTCCTGCGCGTTGTGCAGGGCCTCGCTCACGATGCGCTCCAGGAGCGCGGCGCTCGCGCGTACGGGGCGCGCCGGCGCGCCGCCGACGAAGATCACCTGCACTGCGCCACGCTCGCCGGCCGCCTCGTGCACCAGCGCCGCCAACGTGTCGTCCAGAAGCAGCGAATCCTGGGCAACGCCCTCGGTCACGCGCAGGCGTGCGAGCCGGTGCGTCCAGCCGGTGGCCGAAGCCACCGAGGCCATCAGCGCGTCCACCTCGGGACGCAGCGACGCGGCAAGCTCGGCCGAGCTATCCAGCCCCTCGGCCACGCTCTGCGACACCGCCAACACGTTGTTGAAGTCGTGGCCCACCTTCGCGAGCAGGGCGTAGCGCGCCATCAGGTCGTCGGAGGGAGCTACTTTCACCGGGTTGCCTTGACGATATCAGGCCTGTGGGCCAGCCTGGCGGCTGCCGTGAGCCGATTTCCCCGCCCACGCGCCACTGTCATGGGAACCGAGGGCGTTGCGCCGCTCGCCCCGCGTTGATAAGAGGCTTGTTCTGCCATGGCCAAATCGAAAGTTGCCCTGATCCGCACGTCCCCGAAGACCGTCCTCGAGGACTACCACCGGCTCATGAACCTCGCCGGCTACCAGGAGGTGGTCGACAAGTCCGCCGACACCGCGCTGAAGGTGAATATCTCCTGGCACTTCTTCTACCCGGGCTCCTCCACCGTACCCTGGCAGCTCGAAGGCGTCATTCGCGCCATGAAGCAGGACGGCTACAAGACCGACCTCATTCACGCCTGTCACAACCGCACCGTGGTCATCGACGCGCACCTCGGCGAGCGCGAGAACAAGCAGATCGACGTGGTGAAGGCCCACGGGCTTCGCAACGTGCACCTGTACGAGGGCGGCGAAGAGTGGATCAACGTCAAGGACGCGGTGGGTGATCTCACCAAGAAGTTCCTCTGCCTCAACGAGGTATTCCCCAAGGGCTTCAGCATCCCCAAGCGCTTCATCGGCGAGAACATCATCCACCTGCCGACCGTGAAGACCCACATCTTCACCACCACCACCGGCGCCATGAAGAACGCCTTCGGGGGCCTGCTCAACGAGCATCGGCACTGGACCCACCCGAAAATCCACGAGACCCTGGTCGACCTTCTGATGATCCAGAAGAAGATCCACCGCGGCGTGTTCGCGGTCATGGACGGCACCTTCGCCGGCGACGGCCCGGGCCCTCGCTGCATGATCCCCCACGTGAAGAACGTGCTCATCGCCTCCAGCGACCAGGTCGCCATCGACGCGGTGGCCGCCAAGCTCATGGGCTTCGACCCCATGGCCGACTGCAAGTTCATTCGCCTGGCCCACGAGCAGGGCCTGGGTTGCGGCGACGTGCGCGACATCGAGATCGTCGGCGATCCCGAGCTCGCCAACGAGAACTGGAACTTCGAAGGCCCGTTCAAGAACATGACCTTCGCCTCCAAGAACCAGCACCGCATCTACTGGGGCCCGCTCAAGGCGCCCATCGAGTGGTCGCTCAAAACCTGGCTCGCCCCCTGGGCGTACGTGGCCAGCGTCAGCTACCACGACATGTTCTGGTATCCCCGCTTCGCCAAGGAGAAGATCGCGCCGATCCTCGAGAGCGACTGGGGCAAGCTCTTCGCCAACTGGGGCCGCGTGCACCCCGACGCCGAAGGGCGAGGCTACCCGGAAGTGGGCGAGGCCAACCCGGAGCTCATTCGCATCGGCATGAAGCACTTCCTCGAAGGCGCCCGGCTCGTCGGCATGGCGGTGGCCGAGTCCCCCGAAATCCAGGCGCGCAAGCGCCGCACCGCGGTCCAGCCCGGCACGCACTGAGAAGAAAGCGATCCGGCGGCACACTTCGAAGGAAGAGCGCCGCCGGGTTTGCGTACGAGAAGACGGGTGGGCTTCGGCTCTCCCGGGTCCGCCGCACCTCCGTAGGTCCTCGTGTATGGTGCGGCGGGCTTTTTTATGCACTGCGTAAGAATCGAAGATTTTTGCCCTTTCCGCGCTCAGCGCAAAAAAGCACGGTAAAACCTTCTGGATCCGAAGCCATCCACCGACCCACCGCTGCGCCCCCCAAAGCGCAGGGTGGGTCTAGTAGTTTCGAGCACTTACGAAGTTCCAGTCTCATGGCACACGAGATGCTCCAGAGAACTGCATGCTCCACTGGCGCTTGCTCCTCGTTACGGGTCTGGTGGCTTCGGTTGCGGTCGCGTGCGGATCGGCTTCGGACGCCCCAAGCTTCGACGCCGACAAGGGCGCCGACATCGAGAACGGCCCCGAGGTCGACGAGACCGCCGACGAGCTTGCGACGCCCATGTGGTTCGCGACGGCCGACACCGCGGCCTGTCCCGCGGGCGCGTCCTTCGACGACACTGCAGGCCTCTGCGTCCAGGGCGGCCGCGCCCTCGGTCCCTTCTCGCCGGCCATGGTCGCCGCGTGCAAGAGCAGCGGCGGCCAGGACTGCGACGCCGTCAACTGGCCCCTGGCGCAAGCCAAGAGCCTCCGCGGCCAAGAGACCTGCCCCGCGGGCACCACCGTCGACAAGGACCTCGGCGTCTGCACCGACGGCGCCAACGTCTACGGTCCGTTCACCCAGCAGATGGTCGACGACTGCACGAGCCTGGGCGGCGGCGCCGCGTGCACGGCGCAGCGCTTCGAGCGCAAGTTCGTTACGGCGCTGCCCGACGAAGACGCCATCATCCAGCTCGAGGCGAAGGGCCAGCAGCTGGAGCTGCAGGGCGGCTGCGACAACTTCAACGCCAAGCTCATGAGCTACTACTCGTCGCGCAAAGGCTACGACACGGTGTCGCGCGCCGGCGTGAGGACCCTGGGCTCCCGCCACAACGGCTGCGCCACCTGGCTCAGCCACGCGATTCGCCAGTCCGGCGGCAACATGCCCGTCGAGACCAACACCGAGGGCTTCCGCGACGCACTCAAGAGCCGTGGCTGGACCGTCATCCGCAACCGCGCCGACCTCCGCCCGGGCGACGTCATCATCACCAAAGACCGCAAGGGTCGCCCCGGCCACCCGGACCACGTGTACATGTTCGCCGGCTGGCAGGGCTCCTCGCCGCTGGCGGTCGACAACCAGGGCTTCACCCACGCCCGCGGCTCCGGCAAGAGCCCCATCGCCTACGGCCTGCGCGCCCCCGGCAACGGCAACGGCCAGGGCTGCAACACCAACCCCGAACAGAACGACGCGAGCGCTCCGGGCAAAGACAGCTGCGCCGGCAAGGCCGACGGCTGGTACTGCTCGCAGGTCGCCGACTACAGCGCCTTCCTGTGCGACAGCCAGGCCATCAGCGGCGGTTGGCAGTGCAGCGACAACACCGTGTGCCGCCCCACCGCCTCTGGCAACGCCACGCTCTACGGAAAGAACCCGGGCTGCTTCGGCAGCCGCTGAGCTCGCCACCCCCGCAAGCGCGAAACGCGCGGCCGTGCTCTTCGAGAGCCGCCGCGCGTTTCCTTTTTCCGCGAACGCGAACGGTTCAGTGGGTGACGAGCGCGCTTTCGCGACCGGCCTGCATGAGGTCGAGGGCTACCGAGAGCGCGGCGCGGCCGTCTTCACCGGTCACCGCGGCGGCGGTGTTCTCGAGCACGCACTTCACGAAGGCTTCGTGCTCCACGCGGAGCGGCTCCTTCTTGGGGATGTACGTCTTGATCATGTCGCCTTCCACCGCGCCCGAGAAGTGCGTGGCAGGCTCCCAGGTGTAGTTGACGGTGCCGTTCTTGTACCAGCGCAGGTCTTGCGAAAGGTAGTCGGCCACGTACATGCCGCCCTCGCCCACCACGCTGAGCTCGCGAAGCTTCCATGGCGAGAGCCAGCTCACGTCGAGTACGCCAATCTCGCCCGACTCGAAGCGGAGCAGACCGGAGAGCATGTCTTCGCAGCTCTTGTGGGCCTTCTGCGCCACCTCGGCGAAGGCCCGCACCACCTTGGAGCCGGTGATGAAGTGCATCGCGTCGATGTCGTGGGTGGCGAGGTCCAGGATGACGCCCACGTCCTGGATGCGCGAAGGAAACGGGCTCAGGCGCCGGGCGTGGAGCTGAAAGATGCGGCCGAGCTCCCCGCTGGTGACCCGCCGGCGAATCTCCTGCACCGCCGGATTGAAGCGCTCGAGGTGCCCCACCATGAGCTTCACCTTGTAGCGGGCGGCGGTCTCGATCATGGCGTCCGCTTCTGCCAGCGTCTTGGCGATGGGCTTCTCGACCATCACGTGAATGCCGCGCGCCATGACGTCGCATGCGACTTCCTTGTGCAGCTCGGTCGGCACCGCCAGGGTGGCAATGTCGGGCTTCACCTTGTCGAGCATCACCCGGTAGTCCTCGAAGAGCTCGATGCCGTAGCGGCCGAGCGCGGCGCGGTTCTTCTCGCTGGGATCGCTCCCCGCCACCAACGTCGAGCCGGGGATCTCCGACGCAACGCGGACGTGGTTCTTCCCCATCGACCCCAGACCAATCACGCACGAACGAATCGACACGGGCGCCTCCTCGGCAGAAACGAACTTCTCGAGCTGCCTTCGGAAGAGCCCCTCCGGCGGCACCTGTTTAGGCCACGAACGTGGCCTTGAGAAGTCTTGGATGCGCCGAAGGCCTGGCAATTCAACGGCGCCGGCGCGGCCCGCCCGGAGGCGCCACGCTCGCGCTGTTCTGGCTCCCGCTCAGGCTTGCGGATCGTTGGCCCAGAAGTTGTTGAACACGCCGGGGCGCGGCTCGCGCGAGGCCGGAGCGCCCGCCTTGAGGCCGCCCAGCGCGTTCATGTGCGCGGTCCAGCGGTCGATGGCTTCCTTGTAGGCCGGGTCCGTCTCTTTGAGGCCCTTTGCGGCGCGGAAGGCCGTCCAGCGGGCGTCGATCCAGCCGTGGCAACGCCAGAAGAGCTTGTTCTTCATGTTCACCTCGGGATCGCCAAGGTTGGTGGGGCTCTTGTCGTTCGAGAACCGGTTGTGCAGGTAGTTGTGCACGCCGGCCGTCACGTCGGTGGAGTAGCCGTTGCCGCTGCCCGGCCGGGCCCGCGTCTCGAGGTACAGGCCCAGATCGTCGTCGGTGGCAAAGTCGAGATCGCCCGTGACCCGCGCGATGGCCTTGGCCATGTTGGGATTGAACGCGGCCTTGTCGAGCACCGGGTTGTCCTTGTCGGTCACCTCGGTGGGCGGCGCGGTCCAGCCTGCGAAGAGCGGCTTGTAGCTGGCGGCGGTGAACTTGCCGAGCAGGTGCCGAAGCATCGCCCGGTGCATGGCCAAGAACTCGAGCCCGTTGCCCTTGGCGCCTTCTTGAATCGGCGCGCGCTCCCAGCCCTGCGACTTTGCCCAGCGAACGGAGTCTGGGTAGTTCTTCTGCAGAAAGTCCCACTGCCGAACCGTGTGCCACTCGATGTGGTGACGGCCCCAGCCGTGGCTGTCTTGGTAGTCGCGAACGGTCTTGGGCATCGCGAGCTTGTCGGTGGTTCCCTTGACGATGTCGTCGGTGTCCACCTCGGGCTCTGCGCCATCGCTGCCACAGCCCGGCAGCCAGAGTGCGGCCGAAGCCCCGAGAGCCATCCAGTGGAACGAGCGTCGCGACACGAGCATAGGGAAGTTCCTTTGAAGCGGAGAGAAGGGGATGACCCTACAACGTTCGCCCCGCAGTGCCAGTCACCGAGGGCGTCAATTGTATGTTTTTGTGGTACGCGCGGAAACACGTGCACCTTCCCCACGCCCTCTCGCACCGAAGCGACGACTCAGGGGTAGGCGCGGATCCGCGCGTCCATGGTGCCGGCCAGCAGCTCGGGGCCGTGAAACACCGACCACGAGTAGTCTGCCGGGAACACCGTGCGCAGCTTCACGCGGCCAGACTTCGGGAACTTCGCCTCGTCGGACAGAATGCTCTCGCTCGAGAACGTCTGGTTGTGCGAGTGCTGGTGGCAACCAATGCAGTTGGTCTGGGCGTTTTTGGGGCCGCGCTCGATGTAAGGGTTGGAGCCCCAGCTGGGCCCGCCCACGCCGGGGTGCACCGCGGCCAGCGCATCGCCGAGCGTCCCGGTGTAGCCGCCGCGCGGATCCGGGTCCTGCTCCTCGTAGGCCACGATCACTTCCATCTTGTAGTGGTCCCACGGGGCGCCCAGCGCCTTAATGGCCGCCGGCCGATCGGCGCCGAAGTCGGTGTCCGGATCGTCGGACCAGAAGAGTGTAATCCACATCCAATCGCGCAGCTCTTTGGTGACGAGGTGCAGGGCCGCCATGCGGAAGTTGGCGCCGTCGCTCAGGGTGACGGTGTAGATGTCGCTGGCGCCAGGCGCGAGCTCGTCGCCTTCGCCAGCGCCCCAGCCGCCCTCGTCGAGGGTGCCCGCGAGCCGCGCCTTCAGTGAAGCTGCGGTGGTGGTGTGACGCGGGAGCTTGATGCCGAAGTCCGAACGCCACCACGAGGCCTTGATGAGCGCGGCATCTGCCGGAAACTCGCTGGCGAAGCAGGGCGCGAAGTTGGTGGCCGAAGCCGGCCTTGCGTCGAGCCCGAAGGTGTCGAGCTTGGGGATGCACCGGGTCACCGGCGCGTAGTTGGCGAGCAGGTGCGAGGCGAAGCCAGGGCTGTAGGATACACGCGTATTGCCACCGAGGCCTTGGGCCGCCTGGGCGTCGGTGATCTGCTTCACCCGGGCGATGTAGTCAGCGTCGGACCACGAAGCCGACGACGACACGTTCCACGCGTACGCCTTCTTGAGCTCCGCTTCGGTGAGCGGCCTTCCGGCCTTGCGATCGGCGGGCGTGAGGTCGCCGTAGGCCTTCGCGAACACGCGGTCCATGTCGTCTTTGCCGTACCAGGTGCGGAAGAGCGGCAGCTTGACGACTTTGCCGTCGTTCTTGGCAGTCTTTTCCCGCACCGAGATGGGCTTCAGAATCTTGGCGACGGCCTTCCAGGCGGCGTCGCGGCGCGCCTTCTGCGACTTGGCGAGCTCGCCGACCCGGGGCGCAAGCGTGGTGTCGGCCGGGTAGGCCACCGCCTCGCCGACGATCTTTCGCTCACCGGCCCGAAGGTCCGCATCGTCTTCGGTGGCGGCATCGGAACAACCGCCGAATGCGGCGAGGCCCAGAGCGGCCACGCACGCGAACGGTAGGGAGGAGGAGCGAAAGAGGGACATCGACATCAGGGCGTCGGGGTGGCTTTGGCGGCGCGGATGGCGGCGTCGGCAGCGACCACGAACACCTTGTTCTGGACCGCGTCGCGGACCTCGAACATGATCCAGCCGTCCGAGCGGAAGTGCGGGAAGATGGCGAACTGACCGGCGCTCATGCGCGAGATGCGGGTCTTCTTGCCGGTGATGAAGTCGGCCATGTAGATGTCCGACGCGCCCTTGTCCTTGTACGGCGCGAACTCGGCGTCCGAGGCGAAGTCTTCGCGGGTCAGGTAGTGGTGCGTGACCAGGAAGCGCTCGTCGAAGGAGAAGTTCGCCTTGTTGCCCGCCATGCAGATGCGGCCTACCGGCGTGGCGCCGAACTTGTAGCCGGTCGCGGTCTTGGTGGTGGTGAGCCGGGTGATGGCGTAGCCGAGCATCTTGCCCTCGCCGGCCACACGGCTGCCGAGCAGCTCGAGCGAGCGGCTGGCCATGGTGTCGCCCTGGAAGGGCAGCGGCACCGTCTGCACTTCGCCGACCTTGTAGCCGCCTTCGGTGCCGGTGGAGACGCCGATGGCGATGCGCGCCGTGGACTCGGGACCGGCCGACAGGGTCAGGTCCTTGGCCGACGAGGTGAGCGACGGGTTGTCGCTGGCGAAGGTGTTGTTGATGACGAAGATGTCGGAGAACTCGTTGTCGCCCTGGGCCTGCGCCACCGTCTGGTAGAGCGAGATCTGGTCGAGCTTGGAGCACTGCGGCTCCTCGAACGAGATCTGCGTGGTGGCCGGGTTGGTGAGCAGCGACTGCGCGCACACCACGCCGCCCTTCGAAGTTCCCTGGAACATGAAGGCCTTGTTGCTGGGGAAGAAGTCGGGGTCGTAGTTGGCCTTGGCGCTGATGAAGCGGGTCTTGGGGCCGGCTGCGTCGAGGTTCGCCGCGAGGTCGACGATGACGCTGCGACCGCCGCTGCCGCCGGTGGCGAAGAAACGACCATCGGCCGAAGTGCGCGACCAGTAGTAGGTCGACTGGGTGCCCATGTCTTGCGCGATGCGGAGCGTGTCGCCGTTGGCCGACCAGGTCTTGCCGTAGGCAGTCGCGGTCGCGTCGGGGAATACTTCCTTGCCGCCGAACGTCTGCTTGAAGCAGGTGGAAGGGTCGGTGGCGGCGGCGTCGCACGCGAACATCGGCAGCCGGGCCTCGGCGTTCACCGTCGACCAGGCCTTGGTGCGAATGCGGGTCGGGTGGTCCTTGAGTTTGGCGAAGTCGTCGACGCAGGTGGTCGGGCGGCCGGCGTCGGGAATGAGCGCGTCGAGCTCGGGCATGCCCTTGGTCATCCAGGTGACCACCGCCTCGTACTGGCCCGGGCTGAAGCGGTCGAAGCGATACTCGACCGGCATCAGCGTCTCGTTCTTGAACTGCTGAAAGAGCTCCGGCTTGCCGGCGAAGAGCTTCTGGAGGAGCTCGTTCTGCGCGTAGGTGACCGGGTGCTTCTCCTTCTTCACGTACGGCGCGAGACCGAGGTGCGCGCCGGCGGTGAGGATGCCGATCTTTCCGGACTCGAAGCCGGAGTCGGTCTTGGCGGGGTCGCGGAGCATGCTGGCGACGCGAACGTCGGCCGACTTGCTCTCGTCCTTCAGCGTCGCCATCGTCTCCTTGTAGCGGGTCGCCCACTTCGTGAAGGTCGTGCGGTTGCTCGTGTCGTGACAGTTCTGGCAAAGGCCGTCGGTGTGGTCCTTGCCGTCGAACTTTGCGCCCATGGCGGCGAGCGCGGTGCGCGCAAGCTCTGCATCGGTGAGGTTTCCGACATCGGTTTCGCCGACGTCCTCCTCCGTACACGCAGAGGAAGAGGCGAGCACGACGAGACCCGCGAGCGGGAACGCAACAAAGGAGCGAAGACGCATGGGAGCGAGCTTAGCACGCATCGTGCCGAGGAAGTCACGTGTGCGTTCGTGTGGTTTTATTGATTTGCAATCTTCCAGGGTGGGCTCCCGCATGGACGGAATCCTCTCCAGGTATGGACCATCGGCGATCCACACGCCCCCCTTCGGCCCGCACCGAAAAATCAAGCAAACGCGCATTTTCTTCCGAACCGGCCTTTCTTACGGGCACGTCATCGCGTAGCGTGTGGGCTTATGTCTTCTGCTCGCACGGTTCGCCGACGTACCCCTCGCTTCGCCCGCCCGCTGCTCCTCGCCACCCTGGCGGCCGCCGCGATGGCGCCGCTGCTCGTACACTGCGGGAGCGATGAGGAAGAGGCTACGCCTTCGGAAGACGACATCGTCGGCGTCGACAACGCGCTCGGCCTCGGGCTCCGCGTCGACGACAGCGGCAAGCTCCAGGCGACCATGGCCAAGGCGCTCGGCGACGGCGAGTCGCTTCGGGTGCGCGTGCGCGCCGGCAAGATGACCCTCACCTCCGAGCGCGAGGTGCCGTGCAGCGAGCTGCCGGAGCTCAACGCCACCGGCAACGTGGAAGACGGCAAGTACGTCTATCAGGGTCCGGCGGTAGACCGCGGCGTGTTCGATCTGCTCAAGCTCTACGACGACCCCAACTGGGCCACCGGCAACGTGACCGCGGCCCAGAAAGAACGCGCCAAGCAGCCCGATCCCATCGTCGAGGCGTGCGTGGTCAAGGGCGCTACCGTGCGCGCGAAGCTGCAGGTGAACCTCGCGTACGCGTACGACACGGGCATCAAAGAAGGTTCGCTCACCACCCAAGGCATCGGCGATCTGCAGCTCCAAGCGGGCGACGCCGGCGTGGCCGACGCGGGCAAGAAGCCCCCCGTCCGCAAGGTCACCGAAGACAACGTCAACAGCCAGATCGAGTACGGCCAGCTCTGCGAGACCGAGCTCGGCGAGATTCCTTTCTTCCCCAAGATCAAGAAGGGCAAGTACGAGACCTTCGACTGCCGCGATCTCGTCGCCAACGGCAAGACCGACAAGGCCCCGCACAAGCTCGAGGGCGTGGAGGGCGCGCGCATTCCCGCCACCGTCAACGGCGTCGAGGTCGACAAGTGCTCGCCCGGCCGCGAGCTCGGCGTCGGCTCCAGCAGCTACGAGTGCCTCGACAAGGCCGACCACGGCATGTACCTCGCCAGCGGCGGCACCCAGCCCGGCCCCATGGTCGTCACCGCCAAGAACTCCAAGGGCACCCAGTGGGTTTTGCTCTGCCGCAAGGTGGCCGACGACGGCAACGGCATGTTCAAGACCAAGACCTTCACCGACATGGCGATGCTCGGGCACAACCCGCAGACCGGTCGCACCTGCTTCTTCCAGAACAGCATCGGCAGCGGCATCAACGGCGCGGCCGTCCCCCACCCGGGCGACGTGAGCCGCTCCACCACGGTGTGGTCGTCGTCGGTGCAGGCGTATTGCACCGGCAGCTGCCACGCCAACGGCCCCTTCGTGCACTCGCGATGGATCGAAGGCGCCAAGCGCGCCAACGGCAAGACCATCGTACCGATGCTCGGTCAGCAGCCCGATCTGCCCATCTCGAACCCCAGCGCGCCCTACAACATCGTGGCCGCCAGCCACCTCGGCTTCACGCTCCCGAAGATCATCGTGAGCGAAGCCGCGGGCCCCTGCACCAACTGCCACACGCTCGCCCAGGGCTCCACCATGGGCAACTTCAGCGACTGGTCCACCGGCACCGGCAACGACTACTATTCGAAGATCACCGACTTCGGAAAGAAGTTCAACGAGTCGCACTGGATGCCGCTGAACCTCGAAGGCGTCACCGAGGCGAACTTCGCCACCTCGAAGTACGGCACTGCCCTCGCGCACATCAAGAAGTGCAACAACTCGCCGTCGCTCCCCGAGTGCGAGTGGGCCGATACGCCCCGCGGATCGCACAACAACCCGCCGGTCCAGTAGCGGCGCAGCAAGCTGTCCGCCGGTTCGAGGCTCGAGGTTCTCCTCGGGCCTCGTTTCGTTTTGTGCGCCGCGCCTCGCTCGCCTGGGTCCATTCTCAGGATCGCGGGGGATCCACTGGTACCAGTCGCAGGTTTTTCCAGACCTACATTCCCTGACATTTCGCGGGCCGCACGATGTGCGCCCAGTGGCATACTCTATGCTACCTTCGCCCCTTATGCCTCGCCTCCCCTTCCGTGCGCATTCCTTGGGCCTCGTCGTTGCGCTGGCCTCTGCAGCCCTGGCCCCGGTTCTCGTGAACTGCAGCAGCAGCGAAGACGACAGCAGCCCGTCGGAAGACGACGTGGTGGGCGTCAACAACGCCCTCGGCCTCGGCCTCCGCTACGACGACAAGTCGGGCACGCTCCAGGCAACGGTGAAGAAGCCACTGGGCGAGGGCGAGTCGCTCCGCGTGCGCGTGCGCGCCGGCAAGATGACCCTCACCTCGCAGAAGGCCATTCGCTGCGACGAGCTGCCGCAGCTCGCCGCCGCGGGCGCGCCCGAAGCCACCGGCAAGATCGTCTACCAGGGTCCCAAGGTCGACAAGAGCGTCTTCGATCTCCTCAAGCTCTACGACGACCCCAACTGGGCCACCGGCAACGTGAGCGCGGCCCAGAAGGAGCGAGCCAAGCAGCCGGATCCCATCGTCGAGGCCTGCATCGTGAAGGGCGCGACCGTGCGCGCCAAGCTGCAAGTGAACCTCGCCTACGCCTACGACGCGAACGTGAAGGACGCGGCGGCCCTCAAGACCAAAGGCTTCGGCTTGCACCTCACGGCAGGTGACGGCGGCCTCACCAGCGGCGACAGCGGCGCAGGCGACGCAGGCCCCGGCGTCGCCGACGCAGGCCCCACGCCCCCCGCCACCACGCCCATCAACGAGGACAACGTCTCCAGCCAAATTGAGTACGGCCAGCTCTGTGAGCGCGAGCTCGGCGAGATTCCCTTCTTCCCGAAGATCTCCGAGGGCAAGTACGAGACCTTCGACTGTCGCGATCTGGTGGCCAACGGCCCCGACGACCGCAGCCCGCACAAGATCGAAGGCGTCGAAGGCGCGCGCATCCCCGCCACCGTCGACGGCGTCGAGGTCGACAAGTGCTCGCCCGGCCGCGAGCTCGGCGTCGGCTCCAGCAGCTACGAGTGCCTCGACAAGGCCGACCACGGTATGTACCTCGCCACCGGCGGCACCCAGCCTGGCCCCATGGTGCTCACCGCCAAGAACTCCAAGGGCACCCACTGGGTGCTCCTGTGCCGCAAGATCGCCGACGAGGGTCAGGGCATGACCAAGTCGAAGCACTTCAACGACATGGCGATGCTCGGCCACAACCCGCGCACCGGCCGAACCTGCTTCTTCCAGAACAGCATCGGAAGCGGCACCACCGGCGGCACCGTCCCGCACCCGGGCGACGTCGAGCGCTCCACCACCGTGTGGTCGACCTCGGTGCAGTCGTACTGCAGCGGCGAGTGCCACGGCAACAGCCCCTTCATTCACTCCAAGTGGATCGACGGCGCCAAGCGCCGCGACGGCCGCAGCATCGTCCCGATGATGGGCCAGCTCGCCGACTTCCCCATCTCGAACCCGGAGGCGCCGTACAACCTGGTCGCCGCCGACCACCTGGGCTTCCGCCTCCCCAAAATCCTGGTGAGCGAAGCCGCTGCACCCTGCACCAATTGCCACACCCTGGCGCAAGGCGCGACCATCGGCCGCTTCTCCGATTGGAGCACCGGCACCGGCAACGAGTACTATTCGAAGATCACCGACTTCGGTAAGAAGTTCAACGAATCCCACTGGATGCCGCTGAACCTCGAGGGCGTCAACGAAGCCAACTTCGCCACCTCAAAGTACGGCAAGGCGCTCGAGCACTTGAAGAAGTGCAACAGCAACGCCAGCGATCCCGAGTGCGAGTGGGACGACTCGCCGCGCGGCTCCCACAACAACCCCGCGCTCCGGCCCTGAGCAGAGGCTAGCGAGTCAGTTCAGGCTTCGGGCAGACATGCCCGAAGCCTGTTTGCTTTCCATCCGCATCCTCGGGCCGCAGGCCCCTACTGCACGACGATCTTGCTCTGGTACATGCCCATGCCGCACTGGAACGTCAGGGTGCGCGCAGCGTCGGTGGGGATGTCCACCGCCACCGCCTCGTTGAGCGGAAGGTTCTTCTCGATCTTGAGGTCCGGGAAGACCACCGCGGTCGCGCAGGTTTGATCGCTGGTGCGCTTGAACTCGAGGGTGAGCGGAGCGCCCTTCTTGACCGAGAGCGAGCTTGGGTGAAAGCCGTCGCCGTCGGCGACGATGGAGACCTTGCCGCTGGCGGCAACCGCGGCGTCGGGTGCGGGCTTCTTGCTGCAAGCAGCGACCAAGACCAGCGAGAGCAGCGCAGTGCGTTTCATCCCACAAGTTGTATCGCGCGCGCGCGACCCTTGTCACGCCCACGAAAGAGCGCGCCGTCTCGGAAGAGAGCGGCGCGCTGGCTGAAGCGGCGAATCGAAGTGTGGATCAGTAGTTGCGGATGACGAGCTCGTACACCGCGGCCGGCTTGGGAGCGCTGCCGACAGGCGCCACCGGCGCGCCACCAGCGCCCTTGCACTGGTACTTGATGCGCCACTCGCGCTTGTCTTGCGACTGCGCGGTCGTGCTCTGGCTGGGGCCGAAGAAGCCCTGACGCTGGGTGGTGTTGGACTGCACTTCCTGGCCAACCACCGCTTCTCCCTCTTCGAGGATGTCGTAGCCCGCCGGGCAACGCGAGGCCATGAGCGACTGCGCCTGCGCCTGGGCATCGCCGTTTTGCGCCAGAAGAGCGACCTCGCCGCCGGACGGCGTCCGCTTCACTTCCCGCACCCAGTGGATGTCGCAAGCTGCGGTGGAGAGAACCAAGAGAACGAGCGAACCGGAGAAAAAGGAAGATTTCATGTTTGTCCTAGACGGAGATAAGACCATCTCTATTCACGGCGCAACGGTGTCTATGCGATCGGCACATTTTCCAGTGACGGTGCCAGTTTACCGGGGCTAAGCATACAGCCCCGCTGCCGCAGTGCGACTGCAACATACATGCGAATCGACGGGCATTTCTTGCAGCCGAACGAAGCGGTCCGCTACTCGTCGTCTTCGCCCGCGTCTTCTCGCGAGAGCCCCAGCCGAATCAGCGTTCGCTGCAGAAATCGGCGGCTGACGCCGGCCAGCTCTGCTGCGCGCGTCATGTTGCCCTGGGTCTTCTTGAGCATGGCCCGGACGTAGATGCTCTCGAACTCGGCGGTCCAGGCGTCGCGCGCTTCCTTGAGCGGCAAGTGCACCGGCACCAGCGACTCGATGCCCGGGGGTAGCACCGGCGCCGGGCCCGGCGGAGCCGCCGCCTGCCCCGGCCGCACCTGCCCGAGCGCCACCGCGCGCTCGATGACGTTCTTCAGCTCGCGCACGTTGCCGGGAAAGGCGCGGCTCTCGAGCTTGTGCACGAAGCCCGCGTCGAGCACGTCGACGGTGCCCGCGAGGCGCTGGTAGAAGCGCGTCGCCAGGATCGCAACGTCGCCTTTCCGGGCGCGGAGCGGCGGAAGCGTCACCTCGACCACCGCGAGCCGGTAGTACAGGTCCTCGCGGAAGGTGCCCTGGTTGACGCAGGAGGCGAGGCTTCGGTTGGTGGCGGCGACGATGCGAACGTCGACCGGCTGCGCGGTGCTGGCGCCCACCCGGCGGATGGTTCGCGACTCAATGGCGCGCAGCAGCTTCGCTTGGAGCGCCAGCGGCATCTCGCCGATCTCGTCGAGGAAGATGGTGCCCCCGGAGGCCTCTTCGAACACACCCTTGCGATTGGAGACGGCGCCGGTGAACGCGCCGCGTAGGTGCCCGAACAGCTCGCTCTCGAAGAGGTGCTCGGGAATGGCTCCGCAGTCGATGGGGACGAAGGGGCCGCGAGCCCGGGCCGAAGCTTCGTGAACGGCGCGCGCAGCCACGTCTTTGCCGGTGCCGGTCTCTCCCTGGATGAGGAGCGTGGAGTCGGACGCAGCGATCCGCTCGAGGACGGCGTACACGGCGCGCATCTCCAGGCTGGTCCCCACCAGATCGCCGAACGAAGTGGCCGCGGAGAGCGCCACGTAGGTGGGCTCGTCGCATTCTTCGATGCGAAACGCCGAGTGGCCAATGCGCACCACCGTTCCCAGCGGAACCGCGGCCTCGACGACGCTGAGGCCGCCGGCGAAGGTGCCGTTGGTGCTGCCGGCGTCGCGCAAGGTGACCGCGGTGGTGCCCACCGTGAGCTCGCAGTGGACGCGCGATACCGTGGGGTCCACCAGCCGAAGATGATTGCCTTCGGCGCTGCCCACGCGGGCGACGTGCGAGACCACCACGCTCGTGCCACGCGATGGGCCATCGACGGCCACGAGGCGCACGGAGAGGAGGCGCACCGCGCGACCGACGTCGCCGTCCATGCGCTTGGTTTCGTCGAGCTCGAACTCGGTCATGGGGTCTTTCGGGGTTGTGCCGTGCCGTCAATAGGGGTCAGGGGGTGGCTCGGCGCTGCTGGGGCGGCTGCGGGCGGTGCCCAGAGGCGCCCGGTTCGCCTTCGCCGTCGCCTTGGCCGACGCAGCCACGGCGGGCACGCTGGAAGGCTGCGCGGGAGCCGCGGGCGTCGAGACCGCAGACGCGAGCGCCGAAGGCTCGCCGAGGGGCGCCGCGACCACGGGTATTTCCGTGGCGGCGGGAGCCTGCGCGCGTGACCACACGAAGGCGCCTCCGCCGAGAATCGCCAGCGCGAGCACCGGCACCCCCGCGAACAGCCACGGAAAGGAGCGCGAAGGAAGGCCGTTCCGCGAGCTTGTGACCGCCGACGCTGCGGGCGCCGTGCTCTCGAAGGGCGAGAGCGAGCCCTCGGAGTGGAGCGTGTGCATGTCGGGTACGGGCGCGCGGAGCATGCCGCTGGCGCCGGCGGCGGGCGCCGAGGCCAAGGTGCGCGAGACGACCACCGCCCCAGGCTGCAGCATCGGGGCTGGCGCGCGGGGGTGACCCTCGAGCGGCAGCGTAGACTGCGTGGGCTGGGTCGCGGGAACGAGCGTAGCGGGGGCGCGTGGGGCCTCGACCGGCATCGGCGCCGTGGTGGGCACCTCCGTCGGAGGTACCGGCTGCGTCGAAACGGCGCTGGTCGGCGCTGCGAGCGCGAGCGCGGGCTCGGGCGAGGTGGCCGGCTGCTCCTGCATGCGCGCGCGAACCGCATCGCGGCGTGCCGAAAGCGCGGGGCCCATGGAGGCCTTCACCAGCTCTGCGACCTCGCGATGGCTGGCGGGCCGCACGTGTCGCTCGCTCGCGCCCTCGAGCGCAGTGGCCATGGCCGAGGCGCTCTGAAAGCGATCCGCCGGATCTTTCGCGAGCGCCACCGCGAGGAGCGGATCGAAGGGCGCGAGCGCAGGGGAAACCAGCTCGGCCAGCGATGGCGGCGCCTCTTCCAGTACCTTGCGCATGGTGTCGACGTCGTGCATTCCGCGATAGAGGCGGCGCCCGGCGAGCATCTCCCAGAGCACCACGCCCATGGAGAACACGTCGAAGCGGCGGTCGAAGGTACGGCCTCGCACGTACTCCGGCGGCATGTAGGCGAGCTTGCCCTTGAGCGCGCCGCCGGTGGTGGCGTCGCGGCTCGCGTGAACGAACTTTGCGACGCCGAAGTCGGAGACCCGAGCCAGGCCGTCGGTCCCCACCAGGATGTTCTGCGGCGAGATGTCGCGGTGAACGAGCCCCATGGGAACGCCGGCCTCGTCCGCCAGCTCATGCGCCGCATGAAGCCCAGAGAGGGCGTCGAGGGCAATGCGCAGCGCGCTGTCGACGCCCACCGCGGGGCCGCCCTTGGAAGCGTTAACCAGAAGATCGCCGACCGAGCCACCCTCGATGTAGTCCATGACGAGGAGCAGCTCGCCGTCGGAGAGGTCGACGTCGCGCACGTCGACCACGTGCGCGTGGTGAATCAGCGAAGCGAGCCGCGCCTCGGTGACCAGCTCCCGGCGAAACTCGGGATTCGCGAGGAGATGCGCGTGGGGTTGCTTGAGCGCCACCAACTGGCGGAACCCGAGAGCGCCGCGCATTCGCCCCACGAACACCGTCGCCATGCCGCCGGAGGCGATGCGCACGAGCGGCTCGTAGCGGAGCGATCCGCCGAGCGTTCGGTTGGCGTGCGGCGTACCCATGGGTGGAGGCAGCGTATCAGAACTCGATGCGATACGCGCCCACGGCCCCGCCCGGCACCGGTCCCGCCGACACCGTCCCTTTTCCGCGCCAGTCCACGAAAAACGCGCTCAGCAGCACGGTGCCGAGCCCCAGCGCCGCGCCGCCCAGGAGCAGCGCGTTGCCCACCACGTCGAGGGTTCGGCCGGTGGAAGCTCGGCTCTTGCAGTCGGAGGCGGCGGGCGGCGACGAGCCGGTGCAGCCGGCGTCTTCGAAGTCGGTCGCCCTGGCGCCCGCGTGCACGATGACCGCGATGCCGGAAATGCCGGCCGCGACCGCAGCTGCGCCCCCCAGGTAGACCACGAACGGAGGCAGAGGCTTTGCGCGGCCAGGCTCAAAGACCAAAGGCGGCCGGGCCGGCGGCACCTCTACCGCAGCCGATGCGAGCGGTGGCGGCGTCGGCGTCGGGGCTGTCGCCGCCGGGGCTGTCGCCGACGGGGCTGTCGCCGCAGGCGCCGACACCCGAGACGTGCTCCCCGGTTGGACCGTGACGGTCACCGATACTTCGGTCTCGCCGCGGTGGATGCGCAGGGTCTGGTTGCCCGCCGCCACGCGCACGTCGGCGCCGGGTTCGAGCTTCCGCTCCCCGAGCTGGGCGTCGCACGGCGCGCCGGCGCCGCATTCGAGACGCACCCACCCGAGCCGGTCTTGGAAGCGGGCCTCCACCGCAGCCGCGGCCTCGGCGACCTTGGGGTCGGTCTCGCGGTTCCTGCGCTCCAGAAGGTCTGCGGCGAGCGACGCGTCGTCGGTCTTGTTCACTGCCTGCAGCGCGGCGAGCAGGGCTGTCCGGTTGGGGAGCGCAGCGTCGGCTGCAGCAAATTCGTGGGCCGAGGCCGCTTCGTCGCCCCGCTTGTGCGCCGCGACCCCGCGCTGGTAGGCCGCCTTGGCGTCGCTGCGCGCGTCGGCGCAAACGATAGGCGCCACGAGAACGCCGCCCACCAGCGCGGCCGCCGAAACCCATCGCGAAAGGCCTCGTTCAAACATCGGTGCACACCGCGCCCACGGCGCACGATCGCGTGCAGGCCCCGCCCCCGCAGTGGAGCTTGCACGTGGACCCAGCCTCGCACGTGAAGGTGCACGCCGCGCCGTCGCACACGAAGTTGCAGGCGGCGCCCGCGCGACAAGTAAAGGTGCAGGCTGCACCCTTGCAGGTGGGGGCGCACGTGGAGCCTTTTTCGCAGGTCACGGTGGCGGCGGCGCCGCACGCCGGCGCGCACACGCCGCTGCACGAACAGACGCCACCCGCCGGAATCGACGTTCTGCATCCGCTCGACGCGTCGTCGTCGAGGCCGCCGTCGTCGGGCTCACCGCCCACGTTCCAGTCGTGAAAACAAGCCACCAGGCAAGCGAGAAGAAAGGGAATTGCTGCGATGCGCACGGGGAGCCTCGAGAGAACATCATACACGGCGCGTGCCGCACTGGTCAGCGCGCCGCGTGGCGGTATTTCCCGCAGCGCTGCGACGTCGACGACGCCGCTCCCCTTCCTTTTCCGAAGCAGCAGCGCGTCCGCCTGCGTCGCGGACGACGCGCCGCGACGTCGGTACCCAACAGGCGATACGGTGCGAGAACGCCGGGCAGAACCGGGGTGGGCTGTTTTTTTCCAGGTTGCCCGCGAGGGTCGGCCGCGGGATGCTGAAGCGATGCGGCGTTGGATCCTGGTGTGCGCGATGGCCGCTTGCGGCTCCGAGAGCATGCCGAGCGCGGGCGACGCCGGGCCCGCCAAGGCCGAGAACACCGCCCCCGAGGACGCCGCGGTTCCGCTGGTGGCCGACGACGCCGGCAGGTCCGGGCCTCGCTACAACGAGGTTCAGCAAAAGTCGGTGCACAACGCCTACGACCACGACGAGCCGTTCTTCGACCAGATCGTGTTCCATCGGGCGCACAGCGTCGAGATCGACATCAACAACACCAAGCGCCTGCGCGCGAGCCTCACCGGTGACTGGTACGTTTACCACATCGACGCGCCCGCTTTGAACAACACGAGCTGCGACAAGCTCTCCGATTGCCTCCAGGTCTTGCGCGCCTACGGCGACGCGTTTCCGGACCACGAGGTGGTGACGGTGCTGGTGGACCTGAAGTCTCCCTTCGATGCAGCCCACGGCATCGACGCTCTCGACGCGGCGTTCGCGCGCGAGCTCGGCAGCGCGGTGTTCACACCGGCAGACCTCGCGGCGGCGTGCCCGGGCGCCAAGACGCTGCGCGAGGCGGTCACCGGGTCGTGCGCATTTCCGCGACTCTCTTCGATGCGCGGAAAGTTCGTGTTCGTGCTCACCGGCGGCAACGCCTGCAAGCCGGGCGGGCAGCTCGACACCTACGGCCGCGGGATGTTCGCGCGGAAAGGCTTCGTGGCCCCCGGCATCGACGACGCGTGCCCCTTCCCCGCCTACGCCGCCGTCGGGCATTCGATCTTCTTCAACATGGACAAGGACCACCTGGAGCACGCCCGGGCGGTCCGCAACGCAGGCCTCGTGGGCCGCGTGTACTACGGAGGTCTCACCGGCGGTCTCGACCAGCCCACCTTCGCGGCCGCCCTCGCCGCGGGCACCCACTTGCTGGCGACCGACAACGTGAACTACCAGCAAGACCCATGGACCATCACCCACGGTCCGAAAGGCTACCCGTTCAAGTGCGAAGGCTCCACCTGCGAAGCGCCGCTCGAGGAGATGGGCCGGGTGGTAGGGGTCGACGTGCGCTCCGGCGATATCGACGGCGCCGCCGACTCGTTCACGTTCCTGGCCGACGACATCACCGAACCCACCTCGACCTGGACCGCTTCGATGTCCACCGCGAGCTCGCATGTGGAGCCGTTCGCCAAAGGGTGCCTCATGGCGCGCGCCAGCACCCAAACAGACAGCCCCTACTTCGCGGTTTGTCGACCCGCCGACAATCGCCCGATGCGTGTACAATACAGGGCTACCGCCGGTGGGGATACCACCATCGTGGAGGGCACGGCCCCGCCGGGGCTCACCAGCGAGGCGCTGTTCACCGCTCGGCTCACGGTGAACGGCAACACCGTCGCCGGTGAGGTGTCGGCCGACGGCAAGAGGTTCACGAAGCTGGCAGAGCGCACCTTCGCGCTCCGGCTTCCGCTCCAGGGCATCGCCGCCAGCGGGCACGATAGCCCGGTGGCCGTGCGCGTGCTCTTCGGCAACGTGACACGCACCGGCGGAGCCCCCACCTATCTTTCGAAGTCCAGCGCCGCCCAGACCGGCTGCGTCGGGACGTGCCCCACCCAAACCTGGTTCGACGGAGTTCTCCCTTGAGAGTTGCTTGGCTTTTGATGTTCTTGCCGGCCGGCCTCATGGCGGGCGCGGTTGCATGCGGTGACGATCCCGGCGCCCTTCCCGCCGACAGCAGCATCAACGCGGCCGATGGATGGAGCGGCGATCGCGAGGCGCCGCCCGACGACGTGAAGGATGGCGGCATCGGCGATCGCGTCATCGCCGATCGCCAAGCCCCGCCCGACCCCTGCGACGGCTCCGTCAGCCGGGTCAACCTGCGGCTCATGGCGGGCAACATCTCCAGCGGCAACAACCAGAACTACGACGACGGCGCTGGCGGGCGCATCTTCCAGGCGTTGCAGCCCGACGTGGTGATGCTGCAGGAGTTCAACTACCTGTCGCGGAGCCCGGCCGACGTACGGACCTTCGTCGACACCTATTTCGGTGCGGGCTTCGCCTACTTCCGCGGCGACCCCAGCAACCAGATTCCGAACGGCGTCATCAGCCGATTTCCGATCCTCGCCTCCGGCAACTGGGTCGACCCCGAGGTGAACAACCGCACCTTCGCCTGGGCGCGCATCGACGTTCCGGGCCCGGTCGACCTCTTTGCCGTGAGCGTTCACTTGCTCACATCCAACGCCACCGCGCGCAATGCAGAGGGCGCGGCGCTGGTCGGGTTCATCAAGGCCAACGTGCCGGCCGGGACCTACGTTACGGTGGGCGGCGATTTCAACACCGACAACCGCACCGAGCCGCTCCTCACCACGCTCGACGAGATCTTCTTCACCAAGGGGCCGTATCCGGCCGACCAGAACGGAAATGAATTCACCAGCGCGCCGCGTTCGCGCCCCTACGATTGGCTCATCGTCGACCCCCAACTCAAGGGCCGTGAGACGCCGGTGAAGGTGAAGACCAACACCTTCAATACCGGCCTGGTGTTCGACACTCGAACGTACACGCCGCTGGGCGACCTCATGCCGCCGCTGCTGGGGACCGAGAGCGTGGCCCCCAACATGCAGCACATGCCGGTGATCCGCGACTTCTCGGTGGTCTGCCAGTAGTTCTACTGCGAGCGGTGCGCGTCCAATTGCATGTATGTTGCATACGCACCGCAGCAGCGAGACCGAAGCGGCGAGGCCTGAGCCAAGTGCGAGCGGCGGGTCGCGACGGTCAAAACGTGTCCGTCGAAAGGACCCACGGAAAAAGCCGTCTCCACGCGCCGTGGCCACGCAGTCTCCTCGCGATTGCCACAGGACGGCTCGCGTTGCATGCTTGCATCCATGCTTTGGTCCGTTCGCGCCACGCGGCTCGCCGAGGCGCGCTGCGCCCTGGAGACCCACGCACTGCTCGGGCCCCGCGCGCGCGTGCACGCCTTTCTTCTCGCGGGCCTCGTCTCCGAGGATCTCCTCCATCTCGAGGCCTTCCGAAGGGTCGGCCGGCTCGAGCGACCGGTGGCGGCCTTCGTTCTGGAGGGACGCGCGGTGGTTCGCGTGGGCAAGAAGCGCCAGGAGATCTTCGCCGGCCAGGCATTCTTCCTCGACAGCCGCGCCGCATTCTCCATGCGCCAAGAGGGCCCGCGCTATCGCAGCGTCGTCGCCGAGTGGGACCGCAGCGAAGCCGCGAAGCCACGAGGACCGCTCGAGGTCTGGACGCTGGAGGACGCGCATGGTGAACGGATGGAGGCGTTGTGGGAACGGCTCCGGGGTGCAGCCGCGGAGCGCCCGACGGTTCGGTCCGTATGGACCAAGCTCGACGCAGCCCTGCGCGCGCGCGGCATCGCGGGTCCCGAGGTTGCGGCGTTCGGCGGGGCGGCGCGGCCCACGCACGCGCGGGTGGCCGCGGCAGTCGACACGGTGATCTCCGACCTGGCGCGCGAGCCCATGCAGGTGGACCTCGAAGCGCTCACCGGCCTCTCCAGCCGACACCTGCGGCGGCTGGTGCAGGCGCTGCACGAGGTCTACGGATACAACGCCACCACCTGGCGCGACGCGCGCAACCGAAGGCGACTCATGTTGGCCGTGGCGATGCTCGGGCTCGGAGCCCATCGCGCGCGCGACGTGTCGCGATGGGTCGGGTACCGGACGCCGCAGACCATGGCCCGAGCCTTCTCCATCGCGGGATATCCCCCGCCCTCGCAGGTCCGCGCGCGCACCGAGGCGCTCGGCCGCATCTGAGCTTCAGCGCGCGCGCATGGTTTCCAGGCGATCGTAGTGGCGGTAGCCCAGGCTATCGATGGCGGTCTTGGGGGCGAGGCCGATGTCGACCAGGGTCTTCATCGAGTAGGTTCCGGCGAGCACCGGCGGCCCGTACTCCTTGCGCGCGGCGTCGGTGAGAAACTCGCGCAGGGGATACAGCACCTCGTCGCACGACATGTGAACGAAGTGCGCGCTCGAGAGGCGCGACCAGCCCGGCACACCGGGCGCGGTGATGACGTGCGGGGTCGCCAGGAGCTCGCCACCGGTGAGAATCTCCAGCTCCTGACCCACCTGCACGGTGATGCACCCCTCGGGCGCGAGGCCCCGCACCATGGTGCCCGCGGGCGCGCCTTCGTCGGCGCGGGTGCGAAGAAAGAGACCGCTCTTGTCGTCGGGCTTCGATGCCGACTTGCCGGCGGGATCGTAAAAGCGGCCGCCCGGAAGCAGCGTGAGCATGTTGAAGTCGGTGTGCTCCTCGCCCCAGACGATGGGCGTGTTCACCTGCTCCTGGCGGAGCGGCAGGTAGTTGAGCACCCGCGTGACGTGCGCGCCCTTGGCGCCGCGACGCGTGAAGGCATCGGCGGGCAACCCCAGCGAGCGCGCGCACCCTTCGAGGAGCGTATGACCGGCTTCGTGCAGCGCCCGGCCGAGCCCCAAGAAACCGTCGCGGAACCCCAGCGGCTCCGGCGTGGGCCACACGTTCGGCGGGTAGAGCTCCGGGTACTGCAGGGCCAGCTCCGGGTCCGCGTCGTAGGGCGCGGCGAAGTAGCACTCCTTGAAGTCCGGCTGGCCTCCGCTGGCGACGGCGATCTCGGTATTGGGCGGAGTCCACCCGCGCTGGTACCAGAGGTCGGCGCGGCCGAACGGAGCCTTCTCGGCGGGCGGTCGCGCGACGAAGGCGCGGAAGGCGTCGTAGAAGTGTCCGAGCGCCGCCGCGTCCACGGCGTGCCCCTTCACGTACACGAGGCCGAACTGGCGGAAGGCGCGACGCAGGGCTTCTTCGGCGGGCTTGCGGCGGTCTGCGTCGGCAGAGGCGATATCGGCCAAGTCTACGGTGGGAATCGGAAGATCGACCATCGGGACAACTTCCTACTCCGGCCGAAGGCCGCGGGAAAGTGCGGAGTTTGCGTGATCAGATCTCGAAGTCGATGGGCTGGTCGGTGCTCTGGGTCTTGATGGCATCGACGGCGAGCTCGGCCCGGAGCGCCACGCGAGAGCCCGGCGGCACGCTCTTGGTAACGAACACCGAGCCCCCGATGACGCTGCCCTCGCCCACCACCGTCTGGCCCCCCAGCACGGTCGCGTTGGCGTAGATGGTGACGCGGTCCTCCACCGTGGGATGACGCTTCGTACCGCGGATGATCTTGCCGTTGACGTCCTTGGGAAACGAGAGCGCGCCCAAGGTGACGCCCTGATAGAGCTTTACGTCGTCGCCAATGACGGAGGTGGCCCCGATGACGGCGCCCGTCGCGTGATCGAGGAAAAAGCTCTTGCCGATGCGGGCCGACGGGTGAATGTCGGCGCCGGTCTGCGCGTGCGCCCACTCCGTCATGATGCGCGGCATCATGGGGACCCCGAGCAGGTCGAGCTCGTGCGCCACGCGATACACGCTCACCGCCAGGAGGCCGGGGTAGGCGAGGACGATCTCGTCGAGGTTGAGAGACGCCGGATCGCCATCGTAGGCCGCCTGCACATCGAGGATCAGCCGCTGCCTCAGCTCCGGGAGGCTGGCCAGGAACGTGTCGGTGAGCTTCGTCGCCCGACTGCGACAGCGGGGTACGTCGGCATCGCCCCGCTCCTCGTCGCCGTAGCAGAGACATCGCTCCACCTGCGCTGCGAGCTTCTCGCGCGTCTGCGAGAGCGCGACGCCTACGTGGTAGGCCACGTTGGCGTCGTCCAGGTCTTCGCGCCCGTAGTAGCCGGGGTAGAGCAGGCCCAGGAGGAGCCGCAATATCTCGCGGCTCGCCTCGCGCGAGGGCAAGAAGTGGCGATTGATGCGCTGCGCCCGCGGATCCGACCGATAGCTCGCGCAGAGCGCGTCGACGAGCTTGGCGAGGGCCGGTCCGTGGTCTCCGTTGGCCATGATGCGGGCTTATCAGATGCTCGAAGGAGCGGCTACGCTTCGGCCTTGGCCGCGATCACTTCATCGAACATGCCGTCGAAGAGCGCGCTCGTGAGGTAACGCTCGCCGGCGTCGGGCAGCACCACCACGATGGTCTTGCCCGCGAGCTCCGGAAGGGCCGCCAGCCGAAGCGCGGCTACGGCGGCGGCGCCGCAGGAAATGCCGCAGAGAATGCCCTCTTCGCGGGCCAATCGCCGGGCCATGGCGATGGCTTCGTCGTTGGAGACCTGCTCCACGCGGTCGACCAGCGACAGGTCGAGGTTCTTCGGAACGAAGCCCGCGCCGATGCCCTGAATCTTGTGCGGCGCGGGGGCCACCGGCTCGCCGTTGCGCGTTTGCGTGATGACCGGCGAGTGGGTGGGCTCTACCGCCACGCTGAGGATGTTCTTGCCCTTGGTGTTCTTGATGTAGCGGCTGACGCCGGTGATGGTGCCGCCGGTGCCCACGCCGGACACGAACACGTCGATGGCGCCGTCGGTGTCGTCCCAGATCTCGGGGCCGGTGGTCTCCTCGTGAATCTTCGGGTTCGCGGGGTTTTCGAACTGCCGCATGAGGACGTACTTGTCGTCTTTGGAAGCGAGCTCCTCGGCCCGGGCGATGGCGCCCTTCATGCCTTGCGCGCCCGGCGTGAGCACCAGCTTCGCGCCGAGCGCGATGAGAACCTTGCGGCGCTCGAGGCTCATCGTCTCGGGCATGGTGAGCACGCACTCGTAGCCGCGCGACGCGGCGGCGAAGGCCAGGGCGATGCCCGTGTTGCCGCTGGTGGCCTCCACGATGGCCTTGCCGGGCTTCAGCGTGCCGCTCTTCTCGGCGTCCCACACCATGGCCGCACCGATGCGGCACTTCACCGAGTAGGCAGGGTTGCGACCCTCGATCTTGGCGATGACGGTGGCGCCCAGCCCCTTGCCGACGCGGTTCAGCTTCACGAGCGGGGTGTGACCGATGGAGAGAGAATTGTCTTCGTAAACGCGGCTCATAAAGTGACGCTAGCATGGGCGTCGCAATTCCTTCAACGACGCTCGGTAATGGGTGCCAAAGGCCTTGATTCATTACATCTAATTGTTGACTTATTTGGTAACCTTTCGAGAAGTGAGAGGGGCGCGCCGGCAGCGAAGCCCTGCGGTGCGCCGCGCTGCGTCGTGGACCGCAGCGGGCGACGAATGGCCGTGACCGCACCGATGGGGCCTTGGAATCGCAATCCAGATCGCTCTATAAGGGCGCATGACGAAGGCAGCCCTTTCCTTGGCGTTCCTGGTTTCCATCCTCTTCGCGTGCAGCACGAAGCTGGGAGACTCCTGCGACGACGAGGGCTCGACGGACGTGTGCGTGGACGGCGCCATCTGCACCAAGGCCGTCGACAACCGCCTCATCTGCCAGAAGGTTTGCAAAGAGCAGACAGACTGCCCCACCAACGCCTCGTGCGTCGGCGTCTCCAAGGGCAACTCGAAGTCCTGCCGCCCCAACTGACGCCGCCCGCGGACGCGTGAGTACGGCCGCCCGGGCCTTCGGTGGGTGCGTCCACGCGCGCGGTGACGCCCATTGGTGAACCGGGTCTGCGGTACTACATTGCGGGGCATGAAGCTGCTCACCCCTGAAAATGCCGTCCCTGGCCGCAGTGAAGCCATGGCGGTGCCGACCAAGCATTTCGTCAACGGTGCACCCATGTCTGCGCCCTTCCCTGCGGGCAGCGAGCTCGCCACCTTCGCGCTCGGGTGCTTCTGGGGCGCCGAACGCAAATTCTGGAAGACGCAGGGCGTGCTGTCGACGCAGGTTGGTTACATCGCCGGCGTCACCCAGAACCCCACCTACAAGGAGGTCTGCAGCGGCCGCACCGGGCACACCGAAGCCGTGCAGGTGGTGTTCGATCCGAAGCAGGTAAGCTACACCGATTTGCTCAAGGTGTTCTGGGAGAACCACGACCCGACCCAGGGCATGCGCCAGGGCAACGACGCGGGCACGCAATACCGCTCGGGCATCTACACCCACGGGGCGGCCCAGGCCGCGGCGGCGCTGGCTTCGCGCGAGGGATACCAGGGGCGCCTGCGCGAAGCGGGATACGGCGCCATCACCACCGAGATCATGGAGGCGCCGCCGTTCTTCTACGCCGAGGAGTACCACCAGCAGTACCTGGCGAAGAATCCCGACGGCTACTGCGGGCTCGGCGGTACCGGCGTGGCCTGCCCCATCGGCGTCGGCGCCTGAGGTAGATGCCGGCGCCACCCGGCTTTGGTCTCGGCACAGAACCCGCAGGCCCGACCGGAAGAATCACGTAGCTCACGGAAACGAAAAGAGCCCCGACCGCGCTGGCGATCGGGGCTCTGGATTCAGGGCCAAGGCCCTGCGTGCGCGCTACTTCTTGGGAGCTGCGCCCTTCGGAGCTGCGCCCTTCGGAGCCGGAGCTGCGCCCTTCGGAGCCGGAGCTGCGCCCTTCGGAGCTGCGCCCTTCGGAGCTGCGCCCTTCGGAGCTGCGCCCTTCGGAGCTGCGCCCTTCGGAGCGGGCGGCGTCGGTGCGTCGTTACCGGGAGCGGCGTCCAGGATGTGGAACTCCACGCGGCGGTTGTTCTGGCGACCGGGTTCGGTGTCGTTCGTGTCGATGGGCTTCTCTTGACCGATGCCCTCCGCCTTGAACATGTTCTTGTCGAGGCCCTTGCCCACGAGCCACTTCACCACGGAGGCGGCGCGGTCCTGGCTGAGCTTCTTGTTGTTCGCGGCGACACCCTTGTTGTCGGTGTGGCCTTCGACGCGGATGCCCTTGATCTCCGGGTGCTTCTTGAGCACGTCGAGGACGGCGTTAAGAACGTCTTCGCTGTCCTTGCCGGGGAGAATCTGCGCGCTCGCGGTCTTGAACTTCACCTGGTCCAAGATCTTGATGACGCCGTGATCCACGAAGGCCTTGGGGCAACCGTTCTTCTTCGGATCGGGGTCGGCCTTGCCGGGCTCGTCCGGGCAGGCGTCCTTGTCGTTGTCGATGCCGTCCTTGTCACGGTCCGGATCGGGGCAACCGTTGGTCTTGGGATCGCTGGTCTTGACGCCGGGCTTGTCGACGCAGGCGTCGTCCTTGTCGAGGATGCCGTCGCCATCGGTATCGGCGGGGCAGCCGTTGAGCTTGGGGTCTGCCGACTTCACGCCGGCCACGTCGATGCAGGCGTCGTCCTTGTCGTAGATGCCGTCGCCGTCCTTGTCGGCCGGGCAGCCGTTGGTCTTGGGATCGTCGGTGCGGTCACCGGGGATGTCGATGCAGGCGTCGTCCTTGTCGTAGACGCCATCGCCGTCGCGATCCGGAGGGCAGCCATTGGTCTTGGGGTCGGCGGTGCGTGTACCTTGCACCGTCGGGCAGGCATCCTCGCTGTCGACGATGCCGTCTTGGTCCTGGTCCTTGGGCGCCTCCACCACCTTCTCGGTGCTGGGTGCCCACTCGATGTTGAGCAGGGTACGGAACTCCGGCGAGCCGTAGCCGCGCGTGAGGCCCGTGCCCACGCCGGCGCCAAAGCGAATGTCGCCGGGCACCGTGTAGTGCAGACCGAAGAGCCCCTCCATCGGCGTGGTGAGCTTCTGGAACGCGCCGTCGGTGACGGTGGTGGTGCCGAAGATTTCAGGGCCGATCATCAGGCGTTTGTCGGCCAAGTGCAGACCCGCCGAGGCGGCGAACCCGAGCTCGCTGCCGAGCTTGCCGCCACCGGGGCCCGAGTCTTCGAGGCCGCGGTAGGCGAAGCTGAGGCGCGCGGCGTAGGCGAACACGCCCACGTCGCCCGCGACCGAGGCGCGCGGCGCGATGCGGAACTCTTCGTCGCCGGTGTAGTTCGCGCGGCGGCCGGTGGGAATCCACGCCTGGGCGCCGAGCGCGAGAACGAAGGGCGCGCCGTACTCACCGAGCAGGCGAAAGTCGAAGCCCAGGCGAAGGTCGCCGATGGCTTGCTCGCTTCGCGGTCCTGCGTAAAGCTGGCCGTTCAGTCCGTTGTTGGGGGTGGGCACGCCGCCCGCATTGAGGGGCGACGAGACGTCTCCCTGGTCCTGATAGATGACCACGGGCAGGCTTGCTGCGAGGCGCAGCCGCTCGAAGAGCACCACCGAGAAGCCCGGGTTCAGGGTCATCTGGTTGCGCACGATGGAATGGCGGAGCGAGCCGTCGCAAGGGTACGGGTTGCCGCAGCTCGCGCCGCCCGCCTCGGACTGGTTGTAGATGGCCAGCGGTCGGTACTGGAAGTCGCCGACGATGCCGATGGTCGGGCGAACCTTGCCGCGGAAGTCGAGAGACTCGAGCGAGAACCATTCGCTCCCGCGCTCCGATGGCTCGAACTTGTTGACCGCGAAGCCTGCCGCCGTCTGAGCGTGCGCGCTACCGAGCAGCCCGCCCACCGACGTGCCGAGGAATGCGAGCGTGGCGAATAGGTAATTGCCTTTCATGGTCTTTCTTCAAGTGAGAGGGCGAAGCGCCCGAGTTTTCACGAAGCGGTCGCGGGTGCAGTCACCGAGCGAACGTGATGGGCATCCATGCTCATCACGGGAGACGGCACGAGCCGCTCAGCGCCCCTTCTTAGGCCTATGTTGTTCTATCCGATTCGCCCCTGGAGCCGCAACAACCTTGCGGGCTCGATGGGCGGCCTTTGGTGCGTCATTTCTCCCTTTCGTGTCGCGGCGTTGCGACACGCCGCAGGAGCCGCAGCAGGCCTTCCGGGGGCACGCGAACGCGCCTTCGCGGCCGCCGCTCTGGTCGGTACGCCGCGGCGCTAACCGGCGCGCACGCGCAGCGCCTTCCGCGTGCATCGCCTCGACACGCGGCTTGCAGTCTGCGGCATTCTGGTTTTTTGTAGGCTCCGATGCCCGCCGCCTCCGCACAGCGACCGAAAGCCGCCCCCAAGACGAAGTCTGCCCGAGCCGCTCCCGCGCCGCCCAAGCCATCCACCCCACCCAACGCACCCAACCCACCCAACGCACCCAACGCATGGTTCGCAGTGGAGCGCTCCGCCATCCAGGGGCGCGGCGCCTTCGCCCGCCAGCGCATTCCCAAGGGCACGCGCATCATCGAGTACATCGGTGAGCGCATCACGCACGCCGAGGCGTCGCGCCGCTACGACGACGCCTCGATGCGACGCCACCACACGTTCCTCTTCACTGTGTCGTCGCGCACCTGCATCGACGCTGCCCGCACCGGCAACGACGCGCGGTTCATCAACCACTCGTGCGCCCCCAATTGCGAAGCGGTGCAAGTCGGCACGCGCATCTTCATCCACGCGCGGCGTGCGATTCGCGCGGGCGAGGAGCTGAGCTACGACTACGCCTACGAGGTCGAGGACGCCGACGTAGACCTCTACGTGTGCCGCTGCGGGGCCGCGCGCTGCCGGGGCACGATTCTTTCGCCGTCGTCGGTGCCGAAGACCAAGAGCGCGCGCGCCAAGAACTGACCGGGCGCCGCGCGGGCTCACCGCGGGCCGCAGGTGGGTGGCGGTCACCGAAGACTGTGGGTCGCCGCAGCGTCTCGCGCCGCCGCAAGGTGCGCGAGGCTGGTGCCGCAGCAGGCGCCCACCACGCTGGCCCCGTGCGCGATGCAACGCGAGACCACTTCGCCGTAGCCGGCGGCGTCGATGCGCGTTCCGTTCCACGGCGCGCCGTTGGCGTACATGCCGAAGGCGATGCCGAGACCCGCGAGCGCCGCCACGTACGGCTCGACATGGACCGCCGCGACGCAATTGACCAAGACCACGCTCGCCCCCGCTCCGTGAACGGCGCGGGCGCCTTCTGCCAGCGCCGCCGGCGTGAGGAGCTCGCCGTCGGGGCCGGCCGTCAGCGACGTCCATACCGGCAGCCCGAAGCGCGCGCAGGCGCGGGTCGCGATAGCGGCCTCGCGCGGGCTCGGAAACGTCTCGCACACGAAGAGATCCACGCCGGCCTCGGCCAGCACATCGGCGAGCCCCTCGTGGGCAGCTCGCGCCGCTTCGTCGCCCGGCGCCGCGCCGGGCTGGTAGCAGTCGCCCACCGGTCCGAGGCTGCCGGCCACGCGCACGCCGTTGCGCGCCGCCTCGCGCGCCAGCACGACGGCGAGCCGCGCGAGGGCTGCCCAGGCGTCGCCCGCGTCGGCTTCGCGCGTGCGAAAGGTGTTGGTGCGGAGCACTTGGGCGCCGAGCCGCACGTGGTCGCGGTGAATCGCGCGCACCACACGGGGCGCATCCACCAGGGCGCGGGCGCTCCAGCTCCGGCCCGAAGTATCGACGCCCCGGGCCGTGAGCTCGGAGCCCATCGATCCGTCGAGGAGGATCAACGGGCGAGGGCGCCGCGCTTCTCGCGCTTCTGTGTAATCTGCACCAGCTGACCACACGCAGCGGCCACGTCGCGGCCCCGGGACTTTCGCACGGTGACGAAGGAGCCCAGTGCGTGCAGCCGATCGACGAACGCGCGCGTCGTTTCCTCCTCCGCCTCTTCGTAGGGTGCGCCCTCGAAGGCGTTGAAGGGAATGACGTTCACGTTGTGGCGAAAGCCCTGGGCGAAGGTCGCCAGCCGCTCGGCGTCTTCGAGCGTGTCGTTCTCGCCGCGGAGGAGCACGTACTCGATGGTGAGCTTCTCGTGCGGCCGAAACGGAAACCGGACCAAGGCCTCGCGGAGCGCCTGGAGGTTCCAGGTCTTGCCCACCGGCATGAGGCGCGCCCGCGTCTCGTCGGTGGTGGCGTTCATGCTGATGGCCAGCTGCGGCCGCACCGGCTCGCTTCCCAGCGCGTCGATCTGCGGAACCAGACCACTGGTGGACACCGTCATGCGGCTCGGCGCGATGCCCAGGCCACGCGGGTGCGCGAGCACGTTCACCGCGCGCATCACCTCGGCAAAATTGTGCAGGGGCTCGCCCATGCCCATGAACACGATGGACACCCTGCCCAGAGTGGCGGGCCCGCGGGCGCGCAGCATGCCGAGCACCTGGGCGACGATCTCGCTGGCGCTGAGCTGGCGCACGAAGCCCATGCCGGCGGTGGCGCAGAAGGTGCAGCCCATGCCGCACCCGACCTGGCTGGAAATGCACAGGGTGACCCGCGGGCTCTTCACATCGCGTGGCATATGCACGCATTCGGTGAGCTTGCCGTCGGCGAAGCGGAGCACGAACTTGGTGGCGTCGTCGCTCGACGTGGTGGCGGAGACGATCTCGGGGAGCGACAGGTCGAAGCCGTCGAGGTAGGCCCGCCCCTCCTTGCCCAGCACCGGCCCCTCGGCGCTCCACTCGGCCACCCGTTGTACGCGCTCGAACACGAAGCCCGGATCGTTGGGGCACGCGCGGTAGTCGGAGGGCAAGAGGCCGAAGGCTGCGGGTTTCACGGGTGTCTCGACACGGTTGAAAACATGAGTAGTCGTAGCTGGGGCGATGGCGGGAGGAGGCCGCGTACTCGGCGTACGATTCGACGGAATCGAGACACTAGGTTCCGAAGAGGGATAGCTGCTTCGACACGTCCCGTACCACGAGCGGCGGCGTGTAGGTACGGGCTTCGTCGAGCACGTCGTGGGCCACGCCGCCGTCGCCCGCCAGCCATGCCGCGAACGCCGTTCGCGGAAGAAACACCGGCATGCGCCCATGCGCCGCCTTCACCGGCGGGCGCGCCGGCTGGGTAAGCACCACGCAACGCTCCTGCTCCGGGTCGTAGAGACCGGCGAGCGCGAAGGGCGCGGCGTCGGCGGTGGCCAGGAGCTGTTTTCGCCGGGCGGCGTCCCACTCAAAGAAGCCGTCGATGACCACGATGCAGCGGCGCTCGTGCATGGCCTCCTGGAAGAGCACGCGGTCGAAGGCGGTCTCCGACCGCGCGTTGAACACCAGCGCGTCGCGCCCATGGAAGCCGTAACGCATGGTGCTCACCCGGCCGCCGGCCATGACCACCATGGCGTCGTCGGGGTTGATCTCCTGCTTCCGGGGAATCGTCGGCAACGCACCGACGGCCACGCCGAGGAGCTCGGCGATGTCTTCAGGCTCGGCAGCGAGGCGGGCGCGTCCACACACGCCCCCATTGTGTCAATTGACGACCAGTACGTCGAGCTTGAGGGTGGCGGTCGTTTCGCCCCGCTTGACCGTGACATCGACCTTCTCGCCAGCCTTGCGCTGGTCGAGGGCGTTGTAAAAGTCGTCGTAGCTGTCGACCTTCGACTCGCCGATCTTCACGATGACGTCGCCCAGCAGGAGCCCGCGCGGCGTATCTTTCAAGCCCTGGAGGCCTGCCTTGGCGGCCGGGCTCGCCTCGGGCACCGAGATGACGGCCACGCCCTTGATGCCGAGCTGCCGCTCCACGCGGCCCATGGGGTCGAGCTTGATGCCGAGGCCCAGTTGCTCGGCCTTGCCGCTCTTGACAATCTGGGTAACCACCCTCGCGATAGTGATCGAGGGGACCGCGAAGCCGATGCCCGCCGAGGCGCCGCTGCGGCTGAAGATCATCGTGTTCATGCCGATGAGCTGGCCCGCCGAGTCAAGGAGCGGGCCGCCAGAGTTGCCCGGGTTGATGGCCGCGTCGGTCTGGATCATGTCGCGGATGGTAACCCCGCCGATGCCCTGCACCTGCCGCCCGAGGGCGCTCACCACGCCGGTCGTGAGCGTGTGGTCGAGACCGAACGGATTGCCGATGGCGACGGTCTTCTGGCCCACGTCGAGGTCCTGGCTTCGGGCCACGGTGACCGGCTTGAGCAGCTCTTTGGCGCCCTCGACCTTGAGGACCGCGATGTCCTTGCGGGGCTCGACCCCCACCACGGTGGCCTGAAAGGTCTTGTGGTCGCGGAACGTGACGGTGAGCGATTTGGCGTCCTTCACCACGTGGTAGTTGGTGACGATGTGCCCGTCCATGTCCCACACAAAACCGGAGCCGGAGCCGGAAGGCACTTCTTCGGCGACGCCGGCCAGATAGTCGACCACCACCCGGGTTTGCGTCACGAACACCGTGGAGGCGGCGGCGTCGCGGAACACGGCGATGGTGTTGCGCTCGTCCTCGATGCGGGCGCCGCTGGAGAGGGGCGCGATGAGCGGCGCGGCCGGGGCCACCACGGGCGCCGGGGTGCTCGCTTGGTTCACCTGCGCGGTGAAGCGATCGGGGCTCGGTGCGGAGGGCCTGCATGCCGCTGCCGCAACGAGAGGGACCAAGAGAACGAGGAGGGGTCGTTGGGCTCGCATGCTATTAAGTGTGTGGGTTAAGCACCCATGGTCCAACCGTCGAGCCCAGAAAACCATTCCCTCCCGGAGTGCCTCGCGTGCGGCACTTGCTGCTTCTCGCAATTGCCCGAATATGTTCGGGTTTCAGGAGACGACTACGCCCGTTTGGGGGAATCCGCCGAGGGCCTGGTGGTTTTTCACGGCAACCGCGCCTTCATGCGCATGCACGAGGGACACTGCGCGGCGCTTCGCGTCGACGCCACCGCCGCCGCCAGCTTTGCGTGCACGATCTACGCGGAGCGGCCGGAGACCTGCCGCGACCTTGCGCGCGCGTCGAGTGCCTGCGAGGGCGAGCGCGCCACCAAGGGCGAGCGACCGTTGCTGGCAGCCGCACGGCTCAAAGGCGGGAGGGCTCGATGATCCGCCTTCGCGCCGGCGTTCCCGGCGACGCGGCCGCGGTCACCAGCCTCGTGTTCGCAGCGCTCCGGGAGCACGGCATCGAGCCCGATCCGCAGGGCTCGGACGCCGACGTGGTGCGCTTCGGCGCGGGCGCGAGCCCGTCGAGTCGCGGTGCAGACGCGAGCCTGGAGCTGGTAGCCGAGGACGAAGGCAAAGTTCTCGGCATGGCCATCCTGTGGGATCGCGGCCCCGATACGCCTGGCGCGTATCTCTCGAAGCTCTTCGTGGCCAAGGCCTCCCGCGGCAGCGGCATCGGCGGCGCCCTCGTCGAGGCCGCCATCAAGGCGGCGCGCGCCCGCGGTCACCGTCGCCTATCGCTCCGCACGCGCAGCGTCTTTGGGCGGGCCATCGCGCTCTACGAGAGCCTGGGCTTCGAGCGCCTGCCCGACCCGCCGAGCCCCAGTCGGAGCGACCGCGCGTACGTGCTCATCATTGCGTGAAGCGCCGTACGCAGGGCACTTCCCGGCGCGGCAGAGACAGTTTCCCTTGACGGCTGCCCCGCGCGGAAGCGAGACAAGAGGCCATGCTCCCCATCGATCTCCGTGGAAAACGCGCCTTCGTGGCCGGCGTCGCCGATGACGGCGGTTTCGGCTTTGCCATCGCCAAGTCTCTCACCGAGGCCGGCGCCACGGTGTGCGTCGGCACCTGGCCGCCCGCGTTCAACATCTTCCAGACGCTGCTCCGGCGGGGCAAGCTCGACGCGTCGATGGTGCTGCGCGACGGGAGCAAGATGGAGCTCGAGCGCGTGTACCCGTTCGATGCCGACTACGACACCTTCGCCGACATGCCGGAGCACGTCCGCGAGAGCAAGCGCTACAAGGAGCACGGCGACGTGAGCGTCGACGGCGCGGTGGCCCGGCTCAAGGCCGACTTCGGCGACGCGCCGAACCTCGACATCGTGGTGCACAGCCTGGCCAACGGGCCCGAAGTAAAGAACCCACTCCTCGAGACCAGCCGCAAGGGCTACCTCGCGGCCATCGGCGTGAGCGCCTACTCGATGGTGTCGATGGTGCAGCGGCTGGGGCCGCTCATGCGCCCCGGCGGATCGTTCGTGTCGCTGTCGTACCTCGCCGCGGAGCGCGTAATCCCCGGCTACGGCGGCGGCATGAGCACCGCCAAGGCGGCCCTCGAGAGCGACACCAAGCTCCTTGCCTACGAGGCCGGCCGCAAGTGGGGCCACCGCGTGAACACCATCTCCGCAGGGCCGCTCGGCTCGCGCGCGGCCACCGCCATCGGCTTCATCGGCGAGATGATCGAGTACTGCAAGCAGAACTCGCCGATTCCGCAGGCCATCACCGCGGCCGACGTAGGCAACATGGCCGCCTTCCTGGCCAGCCCCCTCGGCGGCGCCATCACCGGCACCACGCTGTACGTCGACTACGGCTACCACGCCATGGGCAAAACCGCGCCGCAGGCGCCGGCCTCGGCCCCGGAAGCGCCGGCCGCCTGAGCCGTCGCCGAATGCCCGGACGCCATCGTGCCCCTGTGATCTTGCTGTCATATCAATGATGTAAAGAAGTGCTCGGGGCCCCGCCGGTGAATAGCCGCGGGCCCCAGCGCGTCCAAGAAGGACGGAAGGAGGGCGCCATGCGGTACCCCACATGCTTGCTTGCTGGGTGCATTCTCGTCGCCGGATGTGACGACGACCCCAAGGCCGCTGCGCCGCCCAAAATAACCGAAGCCTCCGCTTCGTCGGTGGGCAACACCGGCACGTTTACCTATCGGTGCATCTCTCCGAGCGACGCGTTCTGCAGCGACAACGCGCTGTTCTCGCGTTTCGGCGGCATCCCCACGCTGGCGGTGACGTCGCAGGGCGACTTCTTCTTCAAGAAGCTCGGCGGCACTGAGCTACCGGTGGTCGACGTGGTGTCGCCCGCCCGGCTCAAGCTCGAAGCCAACGGCCGGGTCACCGCGCTGCTCGAGGGGCGGGCCGGCATCATCGGTAGCGACGGCAAGAACCCCTCCGACGCCTACAATGTACGGGTGGGCAAGCTCGCGACGTTCCACATCGAGGCGCTCGCCGGAAAGTTCGGCTTTCACGTGTGGTTCTCCACCGACAAGGACGAGCCGTTGGCCGGCAACATTCCCTGCAAGTGGACCATCGATGACCCGGCCGTGGCGAAGATCACCACCGATCCGGCGAGCACCGTGGTGGTCATCGAGTTCGGAATCAACGGAAAAACGCAGCTGCACCTGACCTACGGCACCATCGCACGCGATATCCCGGTGGAGGTGAACCGATGAGCCCGCGCACCGTTCTCGCTCGCTACGGCGCTGCACTGGCCGGGCTCGGCCTGGCCGCGACGCTGGTCGCCTGCAGCAAATCGCCACCCCATGTGTCGCTCTGGTCGCTCGACAACCGTACCCTCTGCGAGCGGCAGTACAAGGCACCGGTCGCCATTCGCGAAGGCATCGCGGAGGACTTCACGATTCGCCTCGCCAACTATCGCATCGAGTCGTGCTCGGAGATTCGCGGCGTCGGCAACGTGGGGGTCATCAGCATGGACCTCTCGAACCCCGCCTACCCGCGGGCGCTCATCCTCGGCAAAGCGGTGGGCGCGGGCGAGGTCTCCTTCACCTGTAAGGACGACGACGACGCCGCGCAGACGTTTGCGCTGACCGTGAATGTTGTGGCCCAAGACGCCACCTTCCCCACCATCGACCGCTGCAAGGAAGACGCCGAAGAGAAGAAGGCCGACGCCGGTGCAGACGCGGCTGCCGATGCCAATGCCGACGTCGGCGACGCGGCTCGCCTCGATGCGGGCCCCCTCGATGCGGGGGGCGACGCAGGCCGCTGAGCGTCGCGCCGGCGCGGGTTCGCGAAAAGAACGAAACTGGGCTACAGACGGGCGTGGCCAAACGTCCGGAAATTCTCGCCCCCGCCGGCGATCGCAAGAGCATGGAGGCGGCGGTGCGCGCGGGCGCCGACGCCGTCTACTTCGGGCTTTCGCACTTCAACGCGCGCGCGCGCGCCAAGAACTTCGACGAAGCCACGTTGGCCGAGACCATCGGGTACCTGCACGCCCACGGGGTGCGCGGCTACGTGACGCTGAACACCTTG
Organism: Polyangiales bacterium; assembly: GCA_038210445.1. GTDB lineage: Bacteria > Myxococcota_A > Polyangia > Polyangiales > Polyangiaceae > JABFRG01. The sequence continues at coordinate 131,508 of JBBQWQ010000003.1, read as the reverse complement.
GTGTTCGACGAGGAGCTCGACCGCATGCGGAGCGCCATCGAGATGGTGGCCCACGCCGGCGCCGATGCGGTCATCGTGCAAGACCTGGGCGTGGCGCGCCTCGCACGCGAGATCGCCCCGTCGCTGCCGATTCACGCCTCGACGCAAATGACCTGCACCGACGCCGCCGCCTGCGAGCTGGCCAAAGAGCTGGGCGCCAAGCGGGTAATCCTCGCCCGCGAGCTGTCGATGGACGACATTCGCGCGCTCCGCGCCGGAACCGACATGGAGCTCGAGGTCTTCGTCCACGGAGCGCTCTGCATCGCCTACTCGGGGCAGTGCCTGACCAGCGAGGCCATCGGCGGGCGCAGCGCCAACCGCGGCGCATGCGCCCAGGCCTGCCGCCTACCCTACGAGCTGGTGGTCGACGGCGTGCTGCGCGATCTGGGCGACAAGGCTTACCTGTTGTCGCCCGAAGACCTTGAAGCGTCGAGCATGGTACCCGCGCTCATCGCCGCCGGGGTCTGTTCGCTCAAGATCGAAGGGCGTCTCAAGGGCCCAGAATACGTGGCCGCCACCGTCACGCTGTATCGCAAGGCCATCGACGCGGCGATGGAAGGGCTGGCGGGCGATCTCGCGGACGCGCGCGATCTCGCGCTCCAGACCTTCAGCCGCGGCTCCGACGTGGGCTTCTTCGGCGGCGTCGACCATCAGCGGCTGGTCGACGGCAGCACCTGCGATCACCGGGGCGTGCGGGTGGGCGCGGTGCTGGGTACCGAACGGCAGCGTGGCAAGCTCCAGCTCAAGGTGAGCCTGGAGCGGCGCATCGTGCGCGGCGAGGGGCTCCTGGTGCAGGGCGGCTTCGCGGGCGAAGGCGAGATCGGCGGGCGCATCTGGTCCATCGCGGTGGGCGGCGAAGAAACCGATGCTGCCGAGGTCGGCGACGAGGCGCTCGTATGGCTCGGCCCCGATCGCAACCTGGAGGCAGCGGTGACCGGGCGCCGTGTGTTCCGCACCGACGCGCCCAAGGCCGAAGCCGCCGCGCGGCAGCTCGAGGCAGCCAAGATCACCATCGACGTCACCGCCGAGGGCGAGCTGGGCGGGCCGCTCACCCTGCGCGCCACGTCCGACCGCGGCCATCGAGCCGAGATTCGCAGCGATGCCGTGCTGGAGCCGGCGCAAAAGCGCGGCCTCGACGAAACGCTGCTGCGCGACAAGGTCGGCAAGCTGGGCGACACGCCGTTCACTCTGGGGAGCCTCACCGTGAAGGTGGCTCCCGGCGCCTTCATCTCGCCCACGGTGCTCAACGATCTGCGGCGGCGACTCGCGACCTTGCTGGAGCAGTCGGTGGGCGGCGCCCACGAGGTAAGGCCGCTGGCGACGCTCGCCACTTTGGCGAGCGATCGGCCGCTCGCACCGCCTTCGAAGAGCCGAGGCATCTTCGTGCTGTGCCGAAACCTGGCGCAAGCCGAGGCGGCCGCCCTCGCCGGCGCCGATGGCGTGGGCCTCGACTTCCTCGAGCTCACCGGCACTGGCCAAGCCGTGCGTGCCTTGCGCGCTGCAGGAAACGTGCACATTACACTGGCTCCTCCGCGCATTCGCAAGCCGGCAGAAGAGAAGATCGACCGGTTTCTCGCCGCCCTCGGGCCCGACGCCGTGCTGGTGCGAGGGTTGGGCGCGCTGTACGAGGCGGGCCGGGGCGCAGAAGCTCTGCCTTTCGAGAACATCGGCGACTTCTCCCTGAACATCACCAACCGCATCGCCGCCCGCGAGGTATTGGGCCGCGGCCTCTCGGTGTTCACGCCCTCCTTCGATCTCGACGGCGCGCAGCTGCTCGCCCTCCTCGACGACGCAGACCTGGCGACCCGGGCCGAGGTGGTGGTGCACCACCCGATGCCGCTCTTCCACATGGAGCACTGCGTGTTCGCGGCGCTGCTCTCTACCGGCAAGGACCACCGCACCTGCGGCCGCCCCTGCGATCGGCATCAGCTGAGTCTGCGCGATCGCGCAGGCATGGACCACCCGGTAGAGGCCGACGTTGGCTGCCGCAACACCGTGTTCCACGCCCGGGCTCAGACTGCCGCAACCCTGGTGCCGGCCTTGGTGGCCCGCGGCGTCGCACGCTTTCGCCTGGAGGTCGTGCGCGAGACCCCCGACGACGTCCGTCGCCTGGTGGGTTTGTACCGCGATCTCGTAGCCGGAAGGCGCTCGCCCATCGCCGTACTGCCCGAGCTCCGCACCGAAGGCGGCTACGGCGTGGTCAAGGGCTCGCTCCGCGTCCTGGCCTGATTGCGGCTGCGTCCCGGAACTTCTTACGGGGTCGGCTGTCCGCCCCTCCATGCCCTACCGGCACGCCGCGCCGCCTGCCCCGCTACCCGACGACTCCCTCGAGGTCGCGCGCTTCCGGCGTCACCTGCGGGGCGCTGTTTGGGGTCACCTCTTCGTGGCGGTGGCGGGCATCGTCATCACGTGCGGCACCGTGGCGGTCGTGCGGCACGCGCCGGTGGTCACCCACGCGCGGCCAGCGTGCTCCTTTGCGAAGCACACCCTGCCCACGGGCGAAGCGTACGTGGTCCAGAAGTGCGGCGACGAAGTGACCGATCACTACCTGCACGACCCACGCGTGAACGAGCTCTGACCGCGGCGGAGCGACGTGCTCAGCGGCGTTTGCGGCGTCCAAACCAGAGGAGCGCGATGGCTACCGCCAGCACCGATCCGCTCGAGGCGTCGGGCGCCACGTTGCCGCCGCAGCCGACCGCCTTCTTCCGCTTCGCCAGCGTCTCGCCTTCGTCTTGGTAGTCTTCCGGCTCGAGTGCGCCGGCGTCCATGCCGGCGCCAAAGAGGCCGGCAAAGGTCGTGGGAATGCTAGGAGCCACGCGCCCAGCCCCGGCTCCGCCATCCTCCGCTGCGCGCGCGGCGGTGGAAAGCGGTGAAGCGTCGGGCGAGAGGCTCGCGCCGCCATCGCTCGCGCCGCCATCGAGGGCCTCCGCCGGCTCGGGCAGGGGCGAGGGGGCCGAGGGCGCAGGCGTGGACGCTCCGGCGGGTGCGTCGGCGCAGCACCGGAAGCCCTGCTGGTAGGCCACGAACGATTCGTCGTGGGCCCGCGTGGCAGGGCGACAGCGGGCGCGCACCGGCCCCCAGTAGCCACCCTTCAGCACCGACGCGTAGCCCTCGGTGCGAACGGTCTTGGTCCACTCGTCGACGTTGCCGGTGAGATCGTAGACGCCGAACGGACTCTTGCACTTCGGGTGCGAACCGGAGGGGCGGCCCTGCCAAAGTCGATCGAGCTCGGCGCGCGCCTGATCGCCGTCGCGCGGCGAGAGCGCCCCCTCGGCGAAGGGCCGCCAGGGCTGGTCCACCACGCACGCTTCGGCGTCGCGAACGTAGCCGGTGGGGTACGGCATGGCCTCCTCGCCCTCGCAAGCGAAGGTCCACTCGGTCTCGTTGCAGAGGCGTTTGCTGGAGGCTTTGCAGAGCGCCGTCGCTTCGGTGTAGGTTACAACGATAATGGGGTTCTGCCCCATCACGTTGGGGTACTCGAAGCGGTCCATGCAGTAGCGCATGTCGCGGGTGGGCAGTTTCTCCGAGAGCCCGAGCCAGGCGGTGCGATCGAACTCGGCGCAGCGCGCCGGAAAGTCGCGGCTGATCCAGTTGGTGCAGGTCTTGTTCTGCAGGCCTTCGATCTCGCCGCTGCGATCGGTGCCGAAGGAGTCGAGGAGGTGCTTGCCCTTCACCTCGATCATGCCCGGGCCGCAGACGCCGCGGTTGCGCTCGCGATCGTCGGTGACCGAGGTGTCTTCGGAAGGGTCGGCGGCCACCGCCTGCCAGTGCTTCTTGTCGACGCTGCGCCACGCGTAGCGATTGGTGTCGCTCTTCAGCTGCATGGTGCGGGCGAAGCGGTCGATGGCGTCGCCCTCCCCTTCGCGAAGGTGAAGCCACACCGCGCTGCCGGCGATGCCCAGGCCCGCCAGCGACACCAGCGCAAAGGCGACGGTGCGCTTGAGCCCCTTCACGCGGGGTCTACGGGGGGCTCGATGGGAGGGCATGGATACAGATGGACGAACGAGGGGTCGAAGATCTTCAAGATACATGAAAGAGCGGCTACGGAGTCGGGATGCCCTTCACGCTGAGCCCAGACGACGTCCGTCGGGCGTTTTCCATCCTGGGTGAACGCCTGGCCACCCTGGACAGCCGCGTCGACGCCCTGCCCATCGACCCGCGCGCAGCCGCGGGAGAGGAGGGGCCGCCGGTCATCGGCGCCCGTGGGGCCGGCGAAAAGACGCTTGCGGATCTGGTAGACCCCACCATGGCCGCGCTCGACCAAGGCATGATTCATGTCACTGCCCGCCGCTACTTCGGTCTCTTCAACCCGGCCCCCACGGCTGCGAGCGCCCTCGCCGACGCGCTGGTGGCGGCCTACAACCCCCAGCTCGCCACCACCCAGAGCGCGCCCTACCCGGTGGCCGCCGAAAACGCCGTCCTCGAGGCCATGGCCGAGCGCCTGCGCATGCCTGGCGCCGACGCCACGTTTACGTCCGGCGGCGCAGAGGCCAACGCGTCGGCGTTGGTGGTCGCGCTCACCCGGACCTTTCCTGCCTACCGCGAGAAGGGCCTGCGCGGCATCGACGCCGACCCCTGCGTGTACGTCTCGACCGAGGGGCACGACTCCTTCGCCAAAGCCGTGGTAGCGCACGGCCTGGGCGGCGCGTCGCTGCGGCCCATCGCCGCCGACGCATGCCAGCGCATGCGGCCCGAGGCCCTGAGCGCGGCGCTCCTGCGCGACGAGCGCGCCGGCAAGCGGCCTTTGCTCATCGTGGGCACCTTCGGCACCACAACCTCGGGGGCCCTCGATCCTCTCTCCACGCTCGCCCGCATGGCGAAGCGGCGCAACGCGTGGCTCCACGTAGACGCAGCCTACGGAGGCATTCTCGCGCTCACACCCGAGTCGGCGGAGCACCTCGACGGCCTCGAGTCGGCGGACTCGCTCACCTGCGACGCGCACAAGGTGCTGCACGCCCCGATGGCCGCAGGAATGCTCTTCGTGCGCCATCCCGGCCTGCTGCTGGAAGCCTTCCAGGTGCCGGCCAGCTACATGCCCAAGCGGGGGAGCGACGACGCGTTTGCACGTTCGCTGCAGTGGTCGCGCCGGAGCATGGGTCTCAAGGTGCTCCTGCCGCTTCAGCTCTTCGGCTGGGAGGGCTTTCGGGAGATCACCGAAAGGCTCTTCGCGCTGGGGCGGGAGCTACGAGAAAAGGCCGCACGCGCGGGCCTCACGGTGGTGAACCAGACGCCGCTGCCGATTGCGTGTATCTCACACCCAAAAGGTGGACAAGGGCTGGAGGCGATGCGGCGCTCCGCGCTCTCGCGCGCCAATGCCTGGACCAGCCTGGCGCGTCTTTCGAGTGGCCTCCGCGTGCTTCGCGCGTGCGTCACCAACCATCGCACCCGGAGCGACGACGTCGATGCGCTGGTGGACGCCCTGGCACGCGGAAGCGACGAGCCGCTCTCCGAGACCGCGCCGTAGGGAGGGTCAGACCGCCGCGACGAGGTGCTGCGGCACCCAGAGCTGCCGCCCATCGGACATGGTGACGTACACCTGTCCGCTGGCGAGCTGGGCCACGGTGCCCGGATAGCGGTTGCCGTCGGACCACGTGACCATGACCCGCGAGCCGGGCCCCATCACCGCGGAGTTGAAGGCTTGGCCGAGGGCGCCGAAGCCCGCCGCTGCAGCGCCTGCGAACGCGTTGGCGGCGTGACCCGCCTGGTTGAGAAAGGCCTGGTCCGGTGAGGGCTGGGCGTACGGATTCTGGCCCCACGCCTGTTGCGGCTGTTGCTGTTGCGGCTGCTGCTGCGGAGCGCCATAGGCCGGCTGCGCAGGTTGGGCGTGCGGCTGCGCCGCCGGAGCTCCGGCCCCGCCGCCGATCTGCACCGGCCGCGGCATACCCCCGGCGCGAATCCGCGCCGACTCCTGCTCCACCAGCATGCCGTAGCTCATGTACTGCGGGCTGGTGGGAATCTTGGAATTCCAATCGCCGGCGATGAGGGTCCAGGTGGCGCCGTCGATTTTGTAGTAGCCGAGCATACCTTCGTAGCCGATGGCAGCGGCCGCGCCGGCCATGCCCACGTACTCCTCGAACGTCACCGTGGGCTTTGCTTGCCCGGAAGAGGCCTGCTTGCGCGCGAGCGCCGCCTGATAGAGCGGCATGTAGGCGGTGGCCACTTGCCCCATGAGCGACATGTCTTGCATGCGCGCCGTCCAGCCGCTCACCGCCGCGTCCCAGTCTGCCCGGGCAACACCCTTGCTCTCCACGATGCGCGCGATCTCCTCCTTGTCGGAGACGCCCGTAATGTCGGCGCCGAGCTCGGCGTAGCGTTCGAGGGAGATGCCAGCGATGGGTGCGTAGGGGTCCATGGGCCGAGCAGGCTACACGAATTTCAGGTCATCGACCACGCTACCAGGCCGAACACCAGCGCCAGGATCAGCACGGTGAAGCCGAGCGCGGCGAAGAGCCACAGGCGAACGGCGCTGTGCACCGTGCTTTGGATCTGGTTCACGTGGGCGAAGGCGTTGGCCTGCATTTGGGCCGCCATGTGCGGCGACTGCGGCACACCCACGTTGAGTACGACCCCTTGCGCCACCACCACGCCGTGGCCCACTTGCATGGGGTGGCCGCCGCCAAACACCATGCCCGGCCCCGGGTAGGCGCCCGGGTGAACGCCGTGCCCTTTCATGATCTCCTGCACCAGGGCCGCCTGCTGCTGGGCCCGGGCGCGATGGGGAAGCGCAGTGCGACAGTAGGGGCAGTCGTCGCGGGTCAGGTCGTGGACGCTCAGATTGGCGCCGCACGTCTGGCATCGTTGAATACCTGCATTCTGCATGAACGTATCCTCGGGGAAGGGTCAGGGAATGGCGCCGCTGGAGGTGCCGCCCAGGTCCTGGCAGGTGCCGGCGATGCACCGTTGGTTGCCCCCGCACTTGCCACAGCTATAGGAGCCTCCGCACCCGTCGCTGATGGGGCCACATTCTCGGGAGCCGCACGCGACGGCCATGGTCTTGGGCGTGCATCCGCACACCGATGCTACGCCGGCACCGGCGCAGGTCTGGGGCGCGGTGCACGATCCGCAGTTGACGCTGCCGCCACAGCCGTTGGGGACGTCGCCGCAGTTCTTCCCGAGCTGCGCGCAGGTCTTGGGCGTACACCCGCACACGTTGCCAATGCCGGCGCCACCGCACGATTGCGGATCGGTGCAGGCGCCGCAAGAGATGAGCGTGCCGCAGCCGTTGCTCACCTGGCCGCAGTTCTTGCCCAGCTCGCCGCAGGTCTTGGGCACGCAGGCCTGGGCGCCGCACTTGTTGGCGCCCGCGCCGCCGCAGTTGGGCTTGGTGGGGTCGGCGCAGGTGCCGCACGAAGGCGTGGTGCCGCCGCAGCCGTCGGCCACCTGGCCGCACTCGGCACCTTGCTCCCTGCACCCCTGGGGCTTGCACGCGCACGTGGTGCCGCTGCACGAGAGGTTGCCGGCGCACGTGCCGCACACTTGTGCGCCGCCGCAGCCGTCGTTGTGCGTGCCGCAGGTGGCTTCAAGCTCCGGGCAGGTCTTGGGAACGCACGCGCATCGCCCGGCGGTGCACGCGCCCGAGGCAGTGCATGCGCCGCAGTCGACGCTGCCGCCGCAGCCGTCGTCGTGAATCGAGCAATCGCCAGCGACGCAGGCGCGGGCGACGCACGCGCCGGACGCCGCGTCTTGCCGAAGCGAGGCGGAACCGAAGTCGGCATCGATGAGAAAGCCGCAGCCGAAGTACACGACCGCGAGCAGCGCCACCACGACACTTGCGAGCTTCCGCATGGTCTCTCAAGATACCACAAACGCGCCGGCGACGACGGCGGCGGCGGTCAGAAGCGGTACACCGGATCGAACGCGGCGCCGGAGGGAGCAGACTTCGGTGCGGTGAGCCAGAGCACCAGTCCTCCCGCGAGGAGCGCCGCGCCGCCGACCACGAAGACCGTCGAGACCGGTGACATCCAACGAAGATCGGACGCGGCGTCGAACCCCTCGGAATCGCACATATTCTGGCCATCGCAATGGTCGCGGTAGGTGCCGCCGCGCCCGAGCGCCACCACCCCGATGACGCCGCCCGTGATGAGCGCGGCTGCCCCGACCCCGGCGCCTACCAGACCCAGGGTGCGGCGCGGCGAGGTGCTGCGTGGGGACTTCGACGGCGGCGGCGGCACGGGCAGCGCGAGCTCCGGCTTTCGGTCCGGCGGCGCGACCTTCGGCGCACCGGCGGCCAGCTCCACCTCCACGGTGGCGCCCTCGGCGACCACCGTCTCGAAGGCCCTTGGCGCGCGCCCCTCTGCCTCGACGACGATCGCGTGGGTGCCGGGATCGACGGAAACCGGGACCTCAAAGGTGGTCATGAGCGCTTCACCGTCGCGAACCCGCGCGCCGTCCGGCAGCGACTTTTTGTGGAGCACCAGGTGACCTAAGCGCTTGTCGAGCGTGGTGGCCTTGTCGATGGCCACGGCGCGGCGGCTGTCTTGCTTGGGAAACCCGGCCGCCGCGAGCCGGTAGTGCTCCGCCGAGGCGACCAGCTTTCCGGCCCGCTCTTCGCAGCCGGCCAGATTCAGAAGCGTGCCGGGCGCCGGCTCCAGCCGCTGGCTCTCCGCAAACTTCCCGCACGCGACCGCGTAGTCGCCGGCCTCCAGCGCCTTGCGGCCTTCGCGAAAGAGGGTCTCCGCGTCGTCGCCGAAGGCGGGGGCGGAGGCGAGAACGAACGCGGCGACGAGGAGCGGGCGGAGGTGCATCAGAAGCGGCGATCGAAGGGGTCGGGGGCAGACCCGCTCGGGGGCGGGTGGACGGGATTCTTGAAGGCGCCGGGCTTGCCCGACCGAGCCGGCGAAGGCGCATTCGACGACTCCGGGCGCCCGCTCGCGGAGGTGGCGGCCGAGGCCGATGGCGGCGCGAGAGCCTCGGCGCTCGGCGCCGCGGGGGGTGCATCGGGCGCCGCGGTCGAAAGTGCCGGCTGCGTGGGTTCGGGTGATGCCGGCGCGGGCGCAGCCGCGGCGACGCTCGCGGGACGCGAGAGGCGCAGCCGCACCTGACGGAAACCGACGATGCCCAACACCAACCCCAGGGCGAGCACCAGCGCGGCGATGGCGAACGGCGCGCGCGAGCGTGGTCGCTCGGTGCGCTCGACCACCTGCGCGACGTCGGTGAGCGCCGAGGGCGGCGGTTGCGAGAGCCCCGGCGAGGTCGCGGGCGGTCGCACCGCATGCACCGCGTCGTTGCCCCAGCTGGGCCCGCCGCTCGGTCGACTTCCGCCGCTGGTGGGGCCGGTGGGAATCGTGGCGTCCACCGCCGCCGCGACCACCATCGGCCCCGACGTGGCGTTGGCGGGCAGCGCAGCCATGGCGGCGCGCAGGGCGTCTTGCATGGCCCGCGCAGAGGGGAAACGCGAGTCCATCTCGAAGGCCACGGCGCAATCGACCACCGCTGCGATGCCCGGGTCGAGCTGCGGGAGGAGTGTGCGAATGGGCGGCACCGGCGCGGTCATCGCCAGGAGCAGCTCCTCTTGCGCGGTCTCGGCGCGCCGCGGCCGGTAGCCGGAGAGGAGCGCGTACGCGGTGGCGCCGGCGGCCCAGACATCGGTCCGCGCGTCCACCTGGCTCCAGCGCCCGCGCGCCTGCTCCGGTGGCATATAGCCGGGCGTTCCGATGGTGGTGCCGGTCTGCGTGGCCGCGCCATCGTGGCCCTCGGCCAGGCGAGCGATGCCGAAGTCGAGAACCTTCACGCGACCGTCGCGCAGGAGAAACAGGTTCGCCGGCTTGATGTCGCGATGGAGGACGCCCTTCTGGTGCGCGACCACCAACACGTCGAGGAGGCTGTCGACAACCCGCAGCGAAGTCGCCATGGGCAAGAGCAGCGCCGGCCCTTTGGTGTAGCGCTCGAGAGACTCGCCGTGCAGCAGCTCCATGACCAGAAACGGCGCGCCTTCGTCGGTGACGTCGTCGTCGAGCACCGACACCACCGAAGGGTGTCCAATCTTGTTGGCGACATACCCCTCGCGCACGAAGCGCTGCACCACGTCGGGGAACCCGCAGAGCTCGGCGCGGAGGATCTTCACCGCAGCGACCGCGCCATTTCGATGCGTGGCCGAGAACACGGCGGCCGTGCCGCCGAGCCCGAGCAGGCCATCGAGCTGCCACTTCTGACGGATGACGCTGCCCACGCGTGCGTGCGCTCGGTCGCGAATCGCCTGCATCGGATCCATCTCACTGGAGTCTAGCAGAATCCCCGCCGCTCACGTCACGCAGTGTCGGCGCCGCCGGCCCCGTTCTCTCGCCCCTCAGCGCTCGCGGTAGATGGATCCGGCGGGCGGCACGGTGGCGCGCGGCGCTGGAGACACCATCCCACCCTGCGGTGCCACCCGGCGGCCCGCGGTACCACTGGGAACCGAGGGTTCGACGCTCGCGCTGGAAGCTGCGGCGGCGGTCGCGGGCAGCGGCATGGCCGACGCAACGCCGGCCGGAGCACTGCCGCCCTGCGCGCTCGCGCTGGCTGCTCCCACGGGGCTCGGCGCACCGAGGTAGCGACGCCCCACGAAGAACATGCCCACGGAGGCCAAGACCAGGATGGCCACCACGGCATAGAACGCGGTGCGTCCGCTCCGGCGCTGGCCGCTGGCCGCGCGAACGCTGGGCGTCGACACCGGGTACGGATGCCCGAGCGAGGGCGGAGCCACCGAAGACACCGACGGCGTCATGGTGCCGGGGTCGACCGGTGGCGAGCTTACCGCGAGCCGCGGCGCTCGGGCGCTGGGCGGTGCGTTGACGGCGCTGGGCGGTGCGTTGACGGCGCTGGGCGCGCGCGTGCTCGAGGCGTACCCGCGGTCCACAAGCAACCCGGCCGCGGCCGCAGCTTGTCGCAGCGCGGCCTTCATAATGTCGGCCCCGGGAAACCGCTGGTCCATCTCGAAGGCCATGGCGCAGTCGACCACCGCCACGAGCGCAGCAGGCACGTGCGGCGCCTCGGCGACGAGGCTCGGCACCGGCTCGGTCATGGCCAGGTACAGCTCCTCTTGCACGGTCTCGGCGCGGCGTGGCTTTCGCCCGGCGAGGAGCGCGAACAGCGTGGCGCCTGCGGCCCACACGTCGGTCCTCGCGTCGACCACCTTCCAGCGGCCGCGAGCCTGCTCGGGCGGCATGTACGCCGGGGTGCCGATGGCGGTTCCCGCCTGCGTCACCGCGCCGTCGAGGGGCTCTGCAATGCGCGCAATGCCGAAGTCGAGCACCTTGAGACGACCGTCGTCGGTCAAAAACAGGTTCGCCGGCTTGATATCTCGGTGGAGGATGCCCCTACCGTGGGCCAGCGCCAGCACGTCGAGGAGCTGCTCGCCGATGTCGACCACCTCCTGCGCTGAAAGAATGTATTGTGCACGTGTATGGCGCTCGAGCGAGTGCCCGAGCAGGAGCTCCATGACCAGGAACGGCGAGCCATCTTCGGTGGTGTCGTCGTCGAGCACCGCGCACACCCCGGGGTGCTCCAGGCGATTGGCGACGTACCCCTCGCGCACGAACCGCGTGACCAGCTCGCGCGACCCCGTCAGCTCGGCGTGCAGTACCTTGAGCGCTGCCCGCTTCCCGTTGCGATGGGTGGCCGCATACACCGCGGCGGTGCCTCCCACGCCAAGCAGCGCGTCGACGGCCCACTTCTCGCGGATCGTCGTTCCCACGCGCACTCGCGCGCGCTCTCGCAGCTCCGACATGGAGGACATCGCCAATAGAGTGTACCACGGCTCTGCTGCGGCGGAGCGCCGATGCCGCAGCCGCGCACTCGAGCCCTCAGCGACGCTCTTCCGGTCCAGGAGACCGCGCGGCGGCTGACAAGCGCCAAGCAAGGAGACTGAGTGTTTTTCGTGAGCTAGGTAATTCTTCCGCTCCGGGAGACTCCGCGGCGGCGGAGAGCGCCAAGCAGGAGACTGAGAGTTTTTGGCCGAGACCGAGGGAGGCGCGTTCGCTGGGGGCAGCGCCGGTCGCTCACTCTCCCTTCTCGTGAGGACGGGAGGCGCCGGCATCCCGAAGGTATCGGCCAAAAGCACCAGTCTCCTAGAAGGCGAGCTCTAGCTCTCCGTTCGCGCCGTCGATCGAAGCCTGGGTGCCTTCGGGTATGGCGACCGGCTCTCCTTCGCGCAGGCGAAGGACGCCGGAAACGATCTCGAGGCGGGAGCACGAGACGACGCAAGGCTTCCCGAGCGCGCGGGCCAGGATCGCGGCGTCGCCAGTGAGGCCGCCACGAAGAGAGACCACGGCCACCGACGCACGAATGGCGTCGGCGTCGTCGCGCGTGCCTTCGACGCACACGAAGACGAAGGGCTGCCCGGCATGGACCTTCAGCCCCTGCTTGGTGTGCACCAGTACTCCGGCGGCGCGACCGGGGCTCGCGCCAACGCCGCGGACACTACGCATGGCGACGACGACGCTTCAGCAGGAGACCGAGGGCGAAGAGGCCGCCAAGCGCGGCGTTCGTTCCGACGCCGCCACCCGCCGTGCTGCAGCCGCTGGTGGTCGTGGTGGTGGTTCCGTCGCCGTTGCCACCGGAGCTTGCACCCCCGGAGCTGGCGCCTCCAGAGCTTGTGGCGGTGAGGCCGCAATCGGCGGCGCAGCTCTTCTGCAGGCACGCCTGATACGCCTGGAAGGGCGCGTTCCCGGCGCACGCCTCGCCGTCCGGCGTGGTCACGCACGCGAAGCCCACCTTGTCGAACGACGCGGCGGCCCGCTCGGTGCAGCAGCTAGCCTCGCCACACTTGCCGCACACATCGAGGCTTTTGATGCCGCATTGCGGAGCGCCGCTGCAGCTGGAGTCGCTTGCGCACTCCGCTTTGCACCCTTCGGCGCAGGAGCAGTCTTGGTAGGCGGTGAACGGGCCAAGGCCAGCCGGATACTTGGTGCGGCACGCGTTCTGGCAGCTGATGCCGGAGCACTTGCTCAAACAATCGAGGAGCGCGCTACAGTCGGCGTCGGCGCCGCAGGCGAACCGGCGCTTGGCGCATACCTGGTTGCCGGAGTCGGCGGTGGAGCCGCACGTTCCGCAGCTGCTTAGCGACGAGGGAAGCGCCTTGGCGAGCTCGGCGTTGATGAAGCCCATCTCGCCCGACACGCGAATGCTGGTGCCGTCGCCAAGGCAGTCGCCAGACACGTAGGAGTGCACCGCGAGCACGCGCTCGCTGGCGCCGCTGCCCACCAGCACCGGTCCGCCGCTGTCGCCCTGACAGATGCCGCCGCCGGAGAGCGAGTACGAGACCGCCGCAGAGTTGACGCCATTGAGGGTTCGCGTGATGCGCTTGCGCCGGCTGTTGTTGTCGGGCGGTTGCGACGAGGGCGTCGTGCGGCCGTAGCCCACGCTGGTGACCGAGGTACCCACCGCGGCGTCGTTGGTGACGGAGCTGAGAGCGATGGTCGGGGTCGAGGCGTCGACGCCGAGAATGCGTACCATCGCCACATCGTGCGAGGTGGGCGTGGTCTGGCCGGTGTACGCCGGGTTGGCGGTCGCATCGAGCACAATGAACTGCACCGCGCTCTTCGAAGCGACGTCGTCGGCGATGATGGCCACCGCCGGCTTGGGGTTCACGCAGTGGGCCGCGGTAAGTACCCAGCCGACCTTCTTGGCCGCGTCGGTCTTGATGAGGGTGCCGGTGCACGCAGCGGAGAGCCCCTGGGCGTCGGGATTCGACACCAGATACACGACAGCCTGGTGCGTCGTATCGAAGCTGCCCCCGATGATGGGCTGGGAGCCCACCCCGAGGAGCACCTCCGCGCCAGCCTCTTGGCCAGAAGGTGGAGCGGTCGAGCACGCTATGGCCAGGAGCGGAAGAGCGACGAAGAGAGGACGCATGTATGCCGGAGTATACGCGGACCGACGTTCAGCGCTCGTTACGCCGCCGAAACACCGCGGAATAACTCCTACCTTTGGCCACCGTCGCCGACGAGCGTTTTGACGAACTTCGTCTCGAACTGCTTCTTCGCTTCTTCGGCCATGGTCTCGTAGAGACGCTCCTCGATGGGGGGCGCGGTGCGCGGGGCGGTCTCGAGCTCCTTCAGCAGAGCCATGGGCAGCCCGCGGAAGATGACGAACTTCTGCTTGTAGACCGCAGCGTCGCCGGGGATGACGAACTCGGCGTCGAAGTTGAAGAAGATGCCGATGAACACGCCGCGCGGCTTCTTCGACGAGTAGCTGTGGCCCGACCAGTCTTCGAAGTGCGTGATGAAGAGGGTGGGCACCTTGACCGCAGGGAGGGGCGACTTGCCCGGGTCGGCAATGGCCTCGCCGGTCTTCATGGCGAGGATCTCTTTGGGGAACGCCTTGCCGAACGCTTCGACGATAGCCTCGCCCAACACCTTTTCGCGGGCTGCCGAGTGCGCGTCGTCGAAGTAGCGCGAGGGGCGGGAGATCTCGCCCATGTACTCGGGCAGCTTCGCCATCGTCTTGTCGACCCGCGACATGGTGGCGCCCTCGCGGCGGCGAAACCGCACTTCGACTGCGGGGCCGTGGCTCTCGGCGTTGCTGATGACGCGCGCCAGGAATTGCGCCGCGTCCTTGGACCTTCCGCCGGTGGCGCCGGCGTACTTGCTCTGCGCGTCCACAAAGAGGTCGTGGACCGCTCCCTTGTATTCTGCATCGAGTCCGTGGCCCGGATACTTGGCGGCGAACTCCGCCAGGGCCGGCAGGGTCTTTTTGTCTTTCGCGCGCTCGAGCTCGGCCTGGTAGGCCTTGCGCTTGGCGGCCTGAATTTCACTGGCGATGCCGGTGTCGGGGTGGCTCTTCTCGAAGGCGAGCATGGTCTCCACCGAGCCATCTTTGCGGGCCAGCGCGAGCTCTGCGCGCGGCAGGAGGATCGTGCGGACCTCGGTCGCGTGGCGGCTTCCGCCAGCCAGGTACTGCCGGAAGGCCTCGGGGGACCCCTCCTCGCTGGCGTGCGCGAAGAGCTTGGCGTCGCTCCCCAGGTTGCGCGCCGCGAAGACAGTTCCGCCCAATGCCAGGCCGAGCACGGCCGCGATGATCCAGGTGAGGCGCACCCAAGCCGGGAGCTCGAAACGCAACGGCTCGCTCTCGCCCACCGGGTTGGAGAATTTCGGCTGGTGCAGGGGATCGAGGACGATCAGCGCCTGTGAGTCTTGGGCGTTGGCCAGGTTGGTGATGCGGGTGCGGTCGTGCTCCAGCTCCTCCACCAGATTGCCGGCGCGCTCCGCCTCGACGGGAATGGAGAAGCGCTGCCCGCCGGGGAAGCGAAGGACCAGGTTGCCGCCCTCCACCGCGATGTGCTCGGCGTCGGCCAGCAGGTGGGTCCGCATGGGGTGCGACTGCGCGTCGATGACGCGTGCACCATACACGTAAATACCGAGCGGGTAGGGCAGCCTCGACGCGCGGGTGTAGGTTCCCAGCGACTTGGCGACGCCGAGGAAGAACCCGAACCCGAGCACCATGTACAGCGGCAGAAGCGGCACCCCGTGGTGCGCGAGCGCGCTGCCCAGGCTGCCATAGCCCAGGCGATGGAACACGAGCAAGGCCAGGAGCGAGCCGAAGGCGACCGCGAGCCAGGGCAGCGGGGGTTTGACCCGCGTCCGCACCGATGCACTGGGCACCGGCGGAAAGCGCCCCTCGATACCTCCGACGATGCGGTCTTGAAGGTCGCGCGGGAGCGCAAAAAAGTCGACGTTCTCCATCGGCCCTCGAATCCTACGCTGCCCGAGAGCTCCCGGGCTAGAAACAAAGGGGGCCGCGCCCCGACCGCCGCGCGCGGCGGTCAGTTGCTGTCGAGGAGGCCCCGCAGCTGCTCCGGCGAGAATCGGTACTCGCGGCCACAAAAGTCGCAGCCAATCTCCAGCAGGTCTTTCGAGCTCGCGAGCTCCGCTATCTGGTGCTTGGGCAGCGAAGCGAGGCTGGCCATAAGGCGCATTTCGCTGCAGTTGCAGCCGAAATGGACGGCGCGCTCGGCGACCTGCTCATAGGGCATGCCGTACAGGGTCTCGAAGAGGAGCTCCCGCGGCGACGCCGCGCCCCGCTGCAGCAGGGGCAAGATGTCGCGAAAGTCTTCCAGGCGTTCGGCCATCACCGCCAGCTTCGCCCGCTCCACCTCCGGCATGAGCTGAACCACGTACCCGCCGGCCGCCACCACCTCGGTGCCCACCATGTGGCAGCCCACCGAAATCATCGTGACCACCTGCTCGGAATCCTGCATGTAGCGCATGAAGGCCCCCGACACATCGCCGCCTTCGGGCACCGCCACCACGCCCTGATGCAGCGCTCCGTTGTGCATGGTGCGGTGCACCTGGAGAATGCCCTCGGTGCCGACCTTGAGCTCCTTCACGTTGGTGGCGAGCTGAACGAGCCCGCGCGTCATGCCATCGGGATGCGAGTCGGCCACGATGCGCGACCGCTTGTCGTCACCTTGAAGCACCGCCTGCACGCGCAGATCGGGCGCCATGCTCTCGCGCACCAAAACCGCGCCGGTGAGCATATCGGCGAAAATGCGCGCGGTCTCCGGCGAGGCGTTCTGGCACTTCAACGCGCCGCGTATGGTTTCCGTGGTTTGGGCCGCGATGACGCGGAAGGAGCCGTCGTGGGTGACGGCACGGAGCACACTGTCGGGTTCCTGAGCCATGGACCCTCATTGTAGCACGAAAGGCCCTTTTTCGCGGGCGCGATGCGGCACGAGCGTCGTCCGCCCTCAGAGGTAGCGCTCGCACCAGCGCCCGGAAACGAGGTCGCGTTCGATGAGCAGCACCGAGGCGTTGGCGGGGTTCGTCTCGTGCTCGAACCAGTCTACCGGGTAGTTGTGCCAGGCCATGCGAAAGGAGCGCTGCGTGACCCCGTGGAGGAAAAGAACGTGCACCGGAAAACTGGAGCGCTGAATCTTGCCCAGAAACAGCGTAACGCGCTCCACCACGTCGGCGCGGCTCTCGCCGTTGGGAAAGCGGAAGTAGAAGCGGCCGTATTCGTCGGCCATGCGCTTTCGCTTCTCGAAGTGGCCGGGGTGGCGGGCGGCGATCTCGGTCTCCGATAGGCCGTCCCAGTCGCCGAACTCCTGCTCCCGGAGCAGGAACGACTCGCGCCGGCGCATGCCCGCATGCGCCTGCGGGAACGCGTGGCGCATCACGAGCTGCTCGGTCTGGAGGCAGCGCACGTACGGCGAGTACCAGATGCACACCTCTTCGGCCCCCAGCCCCAGCGCCCGGATGTGCTCGCCGGCTGCGATGCACGCCGGGTCCGCCTCGGGGTCGGCCAGCGGAATGCGGTGATCGGGCACCCGCAGGTACAGGGTGGGGTCCACGTTGGCGGAGGAAAGGCCGTGGCGAACCAGCACAAGTTTCTGAATTTCCCGATTCACGCGCGTTTGCCCTCACCGCAAGCTTAACACGACAAGGCAGGCCCGCGCGCGGGCGATGGCGCGGGAAAAAGCGTGGGCGAAAGCGCCCCGAGACCCCATAACCAAGGCGAGAAATGTGGTCGTGGATCCTCCTCTTCCCGCTCGGCTTGGTGGCCGGTGTCTTGACGACGCTGGCCGGGCTGGGCGGGGGAATGCTCACGATCATCGCCCTTTCGTTGACCTTCGGCCCGCACGCGGCGCTGGCCATCACCGCACCCGCGCTGCTCCTCGGCAACGCGCATCGCTTCTGGCTCCATCGGCGCCACGTCGATGCGCCGCTGGCCCGGGCCCTGGTGTACGGCGCGGTGCCGGGCGCTATCGCCGGAGGCCTGGTCGCGGTGCGCATTCCGGTGTGGCTCATCGACGGCATGCTCGCCGCCGTGACGCTCCTCGCCGTGCTGCGCAGCCTCGGCGTCGCCAAGTGGACGCCGCCGCGCCGCGCGTACCCGCCGTACGGAGCCCTGGTGGGCTGGGTGAACGCGACCTCCGGGGGCGCCGGCATCTTGCTGTCGCCCGCGCTCCTGGCGGCGGGCCTGAGCGGGGAGATCTACATCGGGACCACCTCGGCCATCGCCACGTTCATGCACGCCGGCAGGCTCCTCGCGTACGGCGTGCAGGGCATGGTCACGCGGGAGACCCTGGCTCGCTCGGGGGTCATCCTGGCGGCCCTCGTCTTGGGCAACCTGCTCGGTGACAAGCTGCGGCCGCGTTTCAGCGCGGAAGGGCGACGCAAGCTCGAGGTGTCCACGCTCGTGGTGTGCGTGGTGCTGGCCATCGCGGGCCTGCGCGGATAGCGAAAGAAACGAGGTGCGAACAGTTTCGGGCCGGCCGGCGGTCTTACCGGCACCCCATGAAGATCTACGACTTTCCCCTCTCGCCCAACTGCCGCAAGGTGCGCGCCGTCGTCTACGAGCTCGGCCTCGCCGCGGAATTCGTCCCGGTTCATCTGTTCCAAGGCGAGCAGCATCGGTCGCCGCTGGCGGCGCTCAACCCCAACCAGCGCGTCCCGGTGCTGGTCGACGACGACTTCGTCCTGTGGGAGAGCAACGCCATCGTCGGCTACCTCGCCGAAGGAACGCGGCTCCTCCCCCGCGACCCTCGCGCCCGCGCCGACGTGCAGCGCTGGTGCGACTGGGAGCTCTCGCACTTCGGCCCGGTGGTGCGAAAGGTCGCCTTCGAGCGCCTGGTCAAGCCCCTGACCGGGCGTGGCCCCGCAGACCCGAAGGTCGTGGAAGAGGGAATCGCCGACTACCGGCGGCTCGCGACGGTGCTCGACACCTCGCTCGCGGAAAAGCCGTACGTCACCGGCGCCCTATCCACCGCCGACTTCGTGCTCGCCGCCATCTTCAGCATCGGCGCCGCCGACCCGGTGGGCCTCGAGACCGCGCCGTTTCCCCGGGTGCACGCGTGGCTCGCGCGCATGATGGATCGCGAAGGCGTGCGGCGCGCAGTGGCCGACGCGGCGGCGGCAACGCGGTAGGATGCTCCGGTGACCGCCCTTCCCGACGACGCATTCCTGCGCATGGTGGCGCCGCACGAGGGTGCGCTGCGCCTTCACTGCTACCGGATGCTCGGCTCCTCGCACGACTGCGACGACGCGCTGCAGGAAGCCATGATCCGCGCGTGGAAATCGCGCGAGGGCCTGGCGGATCCGGCGGCGGCCAGGCCCTGGCTCTATCGCATCGCCACCAACGTGTGCCTCGACGAGCTCGCCCGCCGCAAGGACCGTCCGCTCCCCTACCACGTGGTGCCGGCAGCGACCGACGCGAGCGCTCCGCCGGTTCCGCACGGCCCCGAGGCGGCGTGGCTCGAGCCGTTTCCCGACGCATGGCTCGAACAGGGCGGGCCCGACCCGGGTGCGATGTACGCGCTCAAAGAGAGCGTGGCGCTCGCCTTCGTGGCCGCGCTGCAGTGCCTCTCGGCCTCGCAGCGGGCGGTGCTGCTCCTGCGCGACGTCGTGGGGATGACCGCGGAGGAAACGGCAGCGTCGCTGACCATGAGCACCTCGGCGGTGACGAGCGCGCTCCACCGGGCCCGAAGCGCGCTCCGGGAGCGTACCGGCGGCGATCCGCAGGCCGCCGTCGATGCCACGTCGGAGGTCGATCCGGCCCTGTTGCGAAGGTACATCGAGGCGTGGGAGCAGCTCGATCTCGACGAGCTGGTGCTGCTCCTCGCCGACGACGTGACGGTGTCGATGCCGCCATCGTCCACCTGGCTTCGCGGCATCGACGCAGCGCGCACTTTCCTGGGCGGCCGTCCCTTCGTGTCGCTGATGCGCACGACGCGAACGCTGGTCCCCATGGGCGCCAACGGTCAGCCCGCGGTGGCGTTCTACGTGGGCGGTGAGCTGCACGCGGTGCACGTGCTGCGGCTCCGCGGCGGCCGCATCGACGACATCGTGCACTTTCGTGACGAGACCAGCTTCGCGGCGTTCGCCTTGCCGCGCTTCCTGACCCCGTCGAGAGATGCCGATGGGCGGGCAAGGGCGGTCGCCGATTTGCACGCGGGCACCATCGTGGCCACGGTGGTGCTCCCGGCGGCGCCGGATCGCGTGTTCCGCGCGCTGGCGTCGGCCGAGATCACGCGATGGTGGGCGCGCCCGGGGGTCTTCGATACCCGGGCGTGGCAGGGCGACGTGCGGGCGGGCGGGCGCTGGTCCGCCTCCGGCGAGGGTCGCGGCGGCCATCGCTACGTCATCGAAGGCGAATTTCTCGAAGTGGACGCCCCGCGCGCGATCGTTCACACCTGGCACCGGCTCGAGGCGCCGGGCGCGCCGACGACCGTGACGTACCTGCTCGAGCCGAGCGGCGACGGAACGCGGCTCACGTTGCGGCACGGCACGTTCACCTCGCGCGAAACCTGCGAAGGCACGGCGCTCGGCTGGGAGACGAGCCTGGAGCGGCTCGCGGCCTACCTCGCGCCATGAGCTACGACGAAGCGCTCGCCGCCCGCGTGCGAAGGCAACTGCTCCGCGCGCCGCCGCGCCAGGTCACCGAGCGCAAGATGTTCGGCGGCATCTGCTTTCTGGTGGGCGGCGCCATGTGCTGCGGGGTGCTCGGCCGCGACCTCATCGTGCGCGTCGGCCCCCAGGGCCACGCAGACGCGGTGCGCCTGCCCCACGCCCGCGTCTTCGACTTCACCGGTCGTCCGTCGAAGGGCATCGTGTACGTCGCGCCCGAAGGCCTGCGCGCCGCCGGCGACCTCCGCAGGTGGCTCGCGCGCTCGGCGGCGTTGAGCTCGCAAGCGCCGCCGAAGCCCCCACGGCGCTAAGGGCGCACCGGTAGCTGACGCCGCCGCGGCATTGTGTCATCGTGAAGCGGTGAACGGACGCTCGACCTTTCCTGTGCTCCAGGCCGTGGGCCGCAAATTTGCCCCCTGGCAAGACCTCTACCACTGGCTCCTCCAGCGCTCCTGGCTCACGTTCTTCGGGCTCATCGTCGTCCTCTTCGTGGTCCTGAACCTTCTGTTCGCCTGCACCTACTGGGCGGCGCCCGGGTGCATCACCGGTAGCCCCTCGCACAGCTTCGAGGACTGCTTCTTCTTCAGCGTTCAAACGTTGGCCACCATCGGGTACGGCACCATGGCGCCCGCCACGCGATACGCGCACGTACTCGTCTCCTTCGAGGCGCTCACTGGCGTCATCAGCACCGCGCTCATCACCGGCATCACCTTCGCCAAGTTCGCGCGCCCCACTTCGCGCGTGCTCTTCGCCCAGAAGATCGCAGTGGGGACGCGCAATGGCGTGCCCACGATGTGTTTTCGCATGGCCAACTACCGGCAAAACACCGTCACCGAAGCCCAGCTGCGCATCATCTTGCTCGTCACCGACTACACCCTCGAAGGCGAGGAGCACCGCAGCCCCATCGAGCTCAAGCTGGTGCGCGACCGCAGCCCCACGTTCATCCTCACCTGGACCGCCATGCACGTCATCGACGAGAGCAGCCCCTTCTACGGCGAGGACGCCATGGATCGCCTGCGGGCGAGGCGCGCCGAGATGTACGCGCTTCTCACCGGCGTCGACGAGACCTTCGGCCAGACCATCCACGGCCGCTACTTCTACCGCCTCGACGATATTGTGCAGAATACACGTTTCGCCGACGTCATCACCCTGCTCCCCAGCGGCCAGCGGCGCATCGACTACACCCGCTTCCACGAGCTGGTACCGCTGGCTCTGAAGTAGCTACGTGACGAGCTTGCGCGGGAGATGCGAGGTCTCGTTGTAGGAGGCAACGCCCATGTCGCCGTTGTCCTTGACCACGATGCGGGTGATGCCGGTGTGGTTGGTGCCCAGCTGTATCCAGCGCTTCACCGCAATGCCGAGGGCCCGGCACACGAAGTAGCGGATGATGTTGCCGTGGCAGACCACAAGCTCGGCCGACCTGCGCCCGGGCTTCTTGAAGAACCGCTCGAAGGCAGCGTCGAAGCGCGCGCGATCGTCGGCGATGGAAGCCGCGGTGGCGGCGTACCCCTTCAGCCTCGTGGGAAATCCCTCCCGCAGGAGCGGCGATGCACGGCCCTCCATCCGCACCGCAGACCCCACCAGGGCGGCGGTCTCGAGGGCGCGCGGGAGGGTGCTCATGAACATCGCGTCGAACGAGGCTCGGCTCAAAAAATGGCCGGTTCGACTGGCCTGCTCACGCCCCACGCGCGTCAGCCGCCCGTTGGTGGTGTCGGTGGTGTCGTATTGCCCGTGCCGCACGAGCACCACGAGGCGCCGATGCGGTTTTGCGGGGGTCGTGGCGGTGTTGGCGTGGGTGGCGTGGGTGGGGGGCATCGCCCGGCGGAAGGAAGGTGTGGGATGAATGTTGCGAGATTGCGGTTGTGCGATTTGTCTCGCCAACGCGGGTCGACAGGGCGACACTTCATTCTATCGCCCCGCGCGCAGCGGTGTCGATCGTAACGAGTCCTGCTGTCGCTGGTAGGCGTCACGCTCAAGATTGCGGGCGCAACGATCCATTGGGTAACATCGAGCTATGAGACTTCGTCCGAGTCCCGAGTGGGAACCGATTTTTGCCGCCCTCGCCACGCTGAAGCGAGAGTGGCCTGCCCGCGGCTGGAGCTGGGACACGCGTCTCGTGTGCGTCACCAGCTCCTTCGCCGGCGAGTTCGTGGAACCCGCGCGCACCGCACTGAAGAAGGCGTTCCAGGCCGAGTACACGTCGAAGACGGTCACCACGGCGCACCCGTATCTCCAGGAGGTGGGCGAGCGCGCCGGCGGCGTGCGCGCCAACCAGGCAGCGTACGCGGCCACCCCCGCGCCCATCGCCCACCTGCTCGTGTTCGGGCTCTGGTGGCCCTGGAACGACCAGGAGACCGTCAGCGTGCGCGTCGGCATCGCCAAGCTCGAAGCCAACGACGATCCCTATCCGCGCTTTCGCGAGATCTTCGGCGTGAGCGTATACTGAGCGATGGCCGGCGTCGACCCCGCACGGCAGTTTCACCCGCTGCGCATCGCCATCGCGACCATCTCCGATACGCGAACCTTGGAGAACGACGGATCCGGCGCGACCCTCGAGAAGCGAGCGCGAGACGCCGGACACACCGTCGCGTCTCGCGAGGTCGTGCGCGACGACCGGGCCGCCATCGTCGCCGTCTTGCGAAAAACGTTGGCGCGCGACGACGTCGACGTGATCCTCACCACCGGCGGTACCGGCGTCACCGGGCGCGACGTCACACCCGAGGCCTTGGAAGAGGTGTGCGAGAAGATGATCCCCGGCTTCGGCGAGCTCTTTCGCTTCCTGAGCTACGCCAACATCGGCACCTCGACCATCCAGTCGCGCGCCACCGCCGGGGTGGCCCAGGGCAAGTATCTCTTCGCGCTACCCGGCTCCACCGGCGCCTGCGCCGACGGCTGGGACAAGATTCTGGTCTTCCAGCTCGACAGCCGCTACCGCCCCTGCAACTTCGCCGAGCTCCTGCCGCGGCTGCAAGAGCGCTGAGCGCTCACCGAAACGCGGCTTCGCACAGGTGCACGAGGGCGGCGGCGGCCTCGGGCGCGCGATGCGCCTCGCCGCGGTCGGCGTAGCGCATGCCCACCGCTTCGATGGCCGATACCAGCGCGAAGATGGTGAGCTCGTCGGGCGGCCGGCTGAGCACCTTCTCGGCGTACGCGTGGGCGAACCCCTCGAGCAGCAGCGACGAAAACCGCTGAAGGACCATTTCGCGGCGCACCTCGTGCTCCGGCCCCAGGGCGCGAATCTCCCGGAAGAGCACCCGCGCCAGGCTGCCGTTGTCGGCCACCAGGCGCAAGAACGCTTCGACGCCGACGCGGAGCTTGCGACCGCGATTGGGCTCTGCCTGCGTCGCCGCCTCCACGGTCTGAAACGAGACCTGGGCGATGAAGCTGTGGAGCTCGAGCAGGAGCCCGCGCAGATCGTCGAAGTGCTCGTAGAAGGTGCGGCGACTGATGTTGGCGCGCTCGATGACGTGCTGCACGGTGGAGCGACCGAACCCGCGCTCGCTGAACACCCGGGCTGCGGCTTCCAGAATGTGCGCACGCTGATCGCCGCGACGCTCGCTGGTGGAGCGCGAGCGGTCCCATCGCCCGGTGCGGGAGGCGGTCTTCTTCGGGGGGGCCTTGGGCTTCTTCACGGCGAACGCCATTTCTACCCCAGGGACGCCGCGGATCGGAAGGGCGCAAGGCGCCAGCTTGCTCTCCGCCCAGCTTGCGGCGCGCCGGGGAAAAAGTGCTATAGGGCAGGGCGTGACGACTCCCGCCCACCAGCGCTTGCGCGCCCTCTATGGCGAAAAGCCCACCATTCTCGCGCCTCTGGAGGACGTGAGCGACGAAGTATTTCGGCGCCTCTGTCGCTCCCAGGGGGCCACCGTCACGGTCACCGAGTTCGTGAACGTGGAAGGCCTCCTGCGCGGGTGCCGCAACGCCAAGCGCAAGATTCGCCTGGCGCCAGACGACACCCTCACGGCGATCCAGATCTACGGCTCCGACCCGGAGCGGCTGGCCGAGGCCGCGCGCTTCGCCGAGGCCGCCGAGCCGCTCTTTATCGACGTCAACTGCGGCTGCTGGGTGCCGAAGATCGCCGGACGCGGCGCGGGCGCCGGCTGGCTGCGCGACCCGACTGCGATGGTGGCCATGGCCAAGATGGTGGTCGAGAGCGTAGCGCTGCCGGTCACCGTGAAGACCCGCATCGGCTACGGCCCGGAGAGCGAGATGCCCATCGTCGATCTCGCGCGCCGCCTGGAAGACGCGGGCGTCTCGGCGCTCACCATCCATTGCCGCACCGCCAACATGGGTCACTCGGGCGCCGCCGACTGGACCTGGGCGCAGAAGGCCCAGGAGGTGGTGAAGATTCCGGTCATCGTCAACGGCGACGTAAAGAGCGCCGAAGACGCAGCCCGAGCGCTGGAGATGACCGGTTGCGCCGGCGTCATGATCGGCCGCCGCGCCATCGAGCACCCGTGGATCTTCCGCGAATGCCGCGCCCTGCTCGATCGCGGCGAGGCCATCGCCCTCCCCTCGCCCAGCGAGCGCATCGCGCTCTGTCGTGAGCACCTCAAGGCCAACGTGGCCCAGCGCGGCGAGCCGTTCGGTGTACGTTGCACGCGTCGTCACCTCTCCGGGTACCTCACCGGCCTCCGCGGGGCCTCCGAGCTGCGGCAAAAGCTGAACATCACCGACTCCCTCGACGGCTGCTTGGCGGTGCTCGACGGCTGGGAACGCGCTACCGCAGCGGCCGCCTGAGGCAAGCTCCACAAAAAGCCAGCGCCCCGAAGTTCGACTCCGGGGCGCTCGCATCAGGGTGCGCATCAGGGTGCGCGTCAGGCTGCGCGGAGCTTCAGCGGGGGATCAGGCACTGCTTGGCGTCGGCGGTGAGCGACCAGCCGCATGCGCCGTCGGCCTGCTGCTCGCATTTCACGCCGGGCTTCTTGTAGCAAGCGTACTCGGGGCGATAGATGCAGGTGGAGACCCGCGAAGTGTCGGCGCAAATCTCGCCGCTGCAGCCGGAGATCTTGCAGGTCTTGGCGGCGCGGCAGATGCCGGACATGTCGGCCGAGGCGCCGCTCGGCGGGTTGCCGAACACGCACTTGAGGCCGTCGGCGCAGGGCAGGTTGGCGAAGCCGCCGCACATCTCGCCCTCGGCGCGACCAAGGGGCGTGCCGGGCTTCACCACCTTGAGGGTGAACGCGAAGGTCTTGGCCGGGGGGGCCGTCTCCGCCCAGGGGCGCTGGTACTCGAGCTCGACTTTGTGGGTGCCCGTGAGGTCGAGCGGGCTGGTCAGCTTCCAGGAGAGCGTGGTGATGCCGCCCGACCCCACCGCGCCGCCGCCGCTCGCCTTGTACGAGATGGTCGGCTGACCGAGCGTGCGGTCGACGCTCTTCACGCGCCAGGCGTAGCCGGTCGTCGCGTTGGCCGAGAGCTTCACCTTGAGGGTCTTGCCCGTCTCGAGGGTGATGGTCTTGCCGTTGTCGGCGTCGGTAAGGGAGAAGGTCTTGCCCTGCAGCTCGTCCATCGTCTCGTCGTCCTCGGCGCTGGGCTCGGCGCCGCCGCACGCGACCACGGAGCCGGCGAGGGAGAGGGAAACCGCAACGAGGAGGATGTTCGCGAACTTCATGGGGAATCTCCGAGGGAGTCGGGGGAACTGCGAGGACCGGGGGGTCAGGACAAGAAGGTACGTACCACACCTGTACGCACTCGCCACCGAAAAGTAGTACATGTGCGACAATTCTGGATACGCTCCGGCGGGGGCGTTTCCAAGCCCAGCAAGGAACCCATGAAGGAAACTCGGAAGCTGGGGGTGCCGACCCGGGCGCTGCGCGCGCGGCTGGTGGTGGACGCCGAGCACTACACGGACCTGGTGATGGGACTGGTGCGCGGCGCCAAGACCAGCCTGTGGATCGCCACGGCGAACGTGAAGGAGCTGCGCATGGAGGCGCCGGTCGGCACGCGCGCGCGGGCCCGCGGCACGTTCGTCTCCATCGCGGAGACGCTCGCGAGTCTGCTGCGCGCCGGCGTCGACGTGCGCCTGCTCCATGGCGCGCCGCCGTCGGGCCCCTTTCGTGCGGCGCTCGCCAAGAGCCCCGAGCTGCGCGGCGCGAATCGGATGCGCCAGTGTCCGCGGGTTCACCTGAAGATGATCGCGGTGGACGGCCAGTCGCTCTACCTGGGCAGCGCCAACTTGACCGGCGCCGGGCTCGGCGCCAAGGGCGAGGGCCGGCGCAACTTCGAGATGGGGATGGTGACCGACGACGAGCTGTGGCTCGACGCCGCGCAGGGGCACTTCGATCGCATCTTCTCGGGAAAGGAGTGCAAGGGATGCAAGCTTCGACGCGTGTGCCCGAAGCCGCTCGACACGGTGGTCGACGCCGCTGCACGCGGGTCGAAGGTGCGGAAGGTCAGGGCGCCTTGAACGAGTGAACGAACTTGTCGAAGTCGCGGCGCGCGAGGTTCACGGTCTTCTCGGGACCAATGAGCTTGAAGAAGTGCGCGGGCTCGGTCTGCGCGATGGCGGTAAGCATGGTCCAGTGCTCCTTCTTGCCGGTGGAGCCGCCCATGCCTCCGCCGCCGAAGGTGCCGGAGATCTCCACGATGGTGACCTTGAGCGCGCCCACCGTGAGCTCCGTGCGCTTCGGCGTGACGGTGCCTTCGAACTGGCCGACCCAGCGGGTAACGTTGGAGTCGATGTCGCCGCCCACCTGGGTGATGGCCATCTCGGCGTCGTCGGTGTCGCCCGGGCCGCGGGGCACCTTGTAGGTCGCCTTGCGCATGGTGTTGGGGTTGGGCATGGAGGTCCAGCCGGAGGGGGCGGTCCAGGTAAGGCCCCCGGCCGCTGGCGCGCTCCCGGCGGGCGCCGCCATGCCCGCGTGGGGATCGCCCCCGGCGGCGTGCGGATCGCCCGCCGCGGCGTGCGGATCTGCGCCGCCCGCGCCCATTCCCGGCATGGCTCCCGGGGGAATCGCCGGGAAAGCGGTGGTCATCTGCGACGCGCTGGCGGACGCCGTGGGCGACGTTTCCTTCGTCGCCTCCGGCTTGGAGCAGGCGGCTCCGAGAGCGGCCACGGCAACGAAGGCGACCAAGACGAGCGAGCTACGCATGCGCATGACCCAGGGCTCTATCACGATCGGCGGCCTGCGTCAGGCCGAGCGGCGGAGGGCCCGTTCAATGCGCGCCGGAGCCCTGCCCGCGCGAGCGCCGGCGCCCGGAATCGCGAACGCCGAGGCCTTGGGCCCCAGCTCCGCGAACAGGGCGTCGAACATGGCCAGCGCGCGCGGGGCGTCGGGGAAGCCGGCGAACGACTGGAGGCGAGCCGACGGGGCCACAGCCACCTGCTCCCGCAGCTCGACGATGGCGAAGAGCCGCGCCACCTGGACCCGTCGGCGCTGGGAGCGCGTCAGCTTGCGCTCGAGCCACGCGGCGACCTCGTGGCCCAGTTGTGCGTGCTCCAGCTCCTCGCGGGCTATCACCGCCATCACGCGGCGGACCGGCGCGTGGGTCGATCGCTGGGCTTGGTAGGCCGCCAGGAGCGCGCCCCAGGTCTCGCGCACGCAGCCTTCGACCGCGTTCTCGATGGCCATGTCGAGAAGCGCGCGCGGCTTGCGACGGAGCGCCGCGGGAGCCTCCGGCGTGACGCCCAAGCGCCGCGCGAGCCAACCCATGAGCCGCGCGTGGCGAACCTCATCGGCGCGAGCCGAGAGCGCGCGCGCCGCCAGACCCCGCGGGGCGCCGTGCAGCACCAGCTCTTCGTGAAGGAACGCGAAGGCGGGCACCGACGCAGCCTCCAGGTACGCGGCCCGGGCGAAGTACTCGGCGAGCTCGTCCAGATAGCGGAGCACGCGTCCGCCCAGGCCCGCCGGCCGGCGACCCTCGCAGCCGTTGCCGCAGGTGAGCCGATCGGGAGAGACGGCGTACCAAGCGCACTCCACGGAGCCACCGCAGTACGCCTTGCAAACCGACGAGGCTTGAAAGCCATCGGTGGCAAAGCCGCAGGCCCGCGGATCACCCGAGATCTGTGCGTCGAATCCGCAAGGCGCAGTGGGCGCGTCGGGCGGCAGTGTGACCACGCAGCCGGCCGGCGGGTTGCCCGACGAGGAGGACGAGGAGCTCGAGCTGCTCCCACCCGAGCTCGAGGAGGAAGAAGATCCGCTGGACGCGCTGGGCAGCGGCTCCGGCGCGACGGCGCCGCCGCAGGCAAACGATCCGGGGGAAGCGGCGAGAGCGGCGGCGACCGCAAAGCGAAGACGAGCAAGGGTCATGGGGCCCGCCGAGCAAGCCGCAGGCCAGCGAGCGGCCCGCGTTCTGCCGCGAGATTCGCGGTTCCCGCATGGCGCAACCTGTGCCGGTCGGATCGCGCGTGCGGCTACCGGGCCTTGCGCGCAGCGAACGCCATGAAGGCCTCCATGGCCTCCGCCGAGGCGAGACGCTCGAGAAAGAGTGCCGACTCGTCGCGCATGGTCTGCTCCACCTGGGCAGATGTAGGACCGCGGAGGAGCTTCTTGGTAAGGCGCAGCGCCTCCTTCGGCTTCTGCGCGAGCCGCGCCGCCAGATCCTGGGCCGTCGCCTCCAGCGCATCGGCGGTCACCACGCGGTTCACGAGACCCGCGGAGAGCGCCGCCCGCGCATCGAACGCCTCACCCAGCATGAGCCATTCGGAGGCGCGGTGCATGCCCACCACCGCCGGTAGCAGCACCGACGAAGCCGCTTCGGGGACGAGCGCGAGGTTCACGAACGGCAGCTGAAAGCGCGCGCTCTCGGTGGCGACGATGAGATCGCAGTGCAGGAGGATGGTGGTGCCGATGCCAATGGCCGGGCCGTCGACCGCGGCAACGATGGGCTTGGGAAAGGCGCGGACCGCCGTGAGCACCCGGAACACCGGGCTTGTTTCGCCGGTGGGCGGGTTTCGCATGAAGTCGCCGATGTCGTTGCCGGCGGTGAAGATGCCCGCGCTTCCGGTGAGCACCACCACCCGCACCGCGTCGTCGGTCGCCGCCTCCTCGAAGGCCGCCGCCCAGGCGTCGTACATGGCGAGGTCGAGCGCGTTCTTCTTCTCCGGGCGCGTAAAGCGCACGGTGGTCACTGCGCCGTTCTTTTCCACCGAGAGGTGCGTCATGGGTTCGGTATAGAGACGGAATGGCAGGACGGGAAGCGCCTTTCTCCGCACGCACCGCGCACGACTCGGCGCCCAACGCCCTCTATGCGGCGCTCGAGGCCCGTCGCCGCGCGGGCGCGCCGGTAACGGACCTCACCGTGGCGAACCCCACCGAGCCGTCGCTCGGCCTCCCGTACGACGGCGCGCGCATCCTCCGGGCGCTCGGCGATGCGCGGGCCCTGCACTACGCGCCGGAGCCGTTGGGTCTTTCGAGCGCGCGCGCCCTCATCGGGAGCCGCGTGGGCGTGCCGAGCGCGCAGGTGCTCCTCACCGCGAGCACCAGCGAAGCCTACTCGTTCCTCTTCAAGCTGCTGGCGGAGCCCGGTGGCGAGGTGCTGGTGCCCGCCCCGAGCTACCCTCTTTTCGACTTTCTCACCGCCTTCGAGCACGTGGTGCCGGTCAGCTATCCGCTTGCTTTCGACGGCGCCTGGCACATCGACTTCGCAGCCCTCCGCGCGGCGGTTTCAGCGAAGACGCGCGCGATTCTCGTGGTGAGCCCCAACAACCCCACCGGCCACACACTTACCGAAGAGGATCTGGAAGCGCTGCTGGCGCTCGACCTGCCGCTCATCTGCGACGAGGTGTTCGAGAGCTATGCTCTTCGCCCGGTGACGCGGCCCGCGCGGCTTCACACGGTGATCCGGGGTCTCGTTTTCTCGCTTCGCGGGCTCTCCAAGGAGTGCGCGCTTCCCCAGCTCAAGCTGGCCTGGACCACCGTGAGCGGCGACGCGGCGCTGGTGGCCGAGGCCATGCGGCGCCTCGAGCTCCTGGGCGACACCTATCTGTCGGTGGGGGCACCGGTGCAGCACGCGCTTCCGGAGCTCTTCGCCGCCACCGAGGTGACGCGCAATGCGCTCCGCGCCCGTTTGCGCGAGAACCTCGCGGCGGTGGTCCGGGCGTGCGCCGGGACGCCCGTCTCGGCGCTGCCGGTGGAGGCTGGCTGGTACGTGGTGCTCCGGCTGCCCGAGACCCGCAGCGACGAGGCGTGGGCAGGCGCCTTCCTCGACGCGGGCATCTACGTGCATCCCGGCGCTTTTTTCGGCTTCGCGCGGGGCGCCTACGTGGTCGTGTCGCTGCTTTGTCGGCCGCAAGAATTCGCCTCCGCGGCGGCTGCACTGGTACACACAGTAGTGCGTGATGTCTGAGGAACAATCGAGCCCGCCCGGGCGCAAGGACGACAGGGCCCCGCTCGGCGATGCGGGGCGCGAAGGCATCGACACGCAAGGGTCCCGCGATGGCGTCCCGCGGGCGCCGTCGTACGCCACGGAAGACGGCCCTGCCGGCGGCAGCGAGTGGGCCGACTCCCTGGGCGCAGCCAGCGGCGTGCTCAGCGAGCCGGCGCGCGACGTTCGCTCGGTAGCGCCGGTCCCCTTCAAGCGATCGATCCTCGACCACGGGAAGGGCTTCCTCAAGCGACACGAGAAGAAGCTGTGGTGGCTCCACTCGGTGTACGCGCTGTGCCTCGGCATGTCGGTGGTCTTCTTCGCCCAGCGCGGCTTCGAGCGGGCGCGTATCCTCTCGGTCTCGGTGGGCGCGGCATGGCTGCTTGTGGTGCTCTTCTTCCGGGTGTTCGCCAAGGACCGCCCGGTCAACGCCAGCGAGATCGCCGCCAAGAAGCCCAACTTGCGCTTCTACGCCATGACCTACGCGCTCAAGAACCTGTACCAGGGGATGCTCTTCTTCCTGGTGCCGTTCTACTTCAAGGCGTCCACCTACGACTCGCCCAACTTCTACTTCGTGGTGGTGCTCGGCGCGTTCGCCATCCTCTCGACCCTCGACATCGTGTTCGATCGCTTCGTGATGCGCTTCCGCACGCTGGCGTCGTTCTTTCACGGGCTCACGCTCTTCGCGTGCCTCAACCTGGTGGTTCCCGCGCTCTTCCCCAACACGCGTACGTTGGTGGCGGTGCTCGCAGCGGCCGGCCTCTCGGTGCTCAGCTTCTTCACCCTGCACCTGCGCTGGCAGTGGTTGAAGAAGCCACCCGTAGTAGCGCTCCTGGTGGCAGCCATGGGCGGCGTGGTGTTCGGCGCCTACGCAGCGCGCGCGTACCTTCCGCCGGTCCCCATGTACGTATCGCACGCCGCAGTGGGCCCGGCGGTGCGCGAGGATGGCCACCTGACCATGGAGGTCAGCTCCCTCGACGTGAAGGCGCTGCAGCGGCTGGTGGCGGTGACGGACATCACGCTTCCAGGCGGCAAGGGCGATCGCCTGGTGCACGTATGGAAGAAGAACGGCGAAGTCGTTTTCCGCAGCGTCGAGGAGACCTCGCGGGTGCCGGGCGCCGCCGACGGCATACGCCTCCGGTCGACCCTCTCCAAGGTGCCGGAGCACCCGGTGGGCCAGTGGACGGTAGACGTGGAGACCGACGACGGCCAGCTCGTGGGGCGCACGCGCTTCGTGGTCGTCGAGTAGCAACGCGCAGAAAACGCGCCCGAAACCGGCATATTGCCTACATTGCGGGGGGAGCCAGGGTGGCTACATTCCCTTCATGGAACAACGCAGCGCAGTTTCGGTCGGATACGCGCAGGCGCTCGTGCGGTACTTCCGCGACAACGAGGCCTCCTTCTTCGGAAAGCTCTTCGTGGTGCTATCGGTCGCCTACGTGGTGATGCCCCTCGATGCGATCCCCGATTTCGTGCCGGTGGTGGGCTGGCTCGACGACGTGGGCGTGGGCGCCATGGCCGTCGCCTTTCTCGGCAGCGTGCTCGGCAAGTATCGCACCGCCAGCGGGCCCGAGACGTTCGCGGAGGGCGATGCTGTCGCCGCGCCCATTCCGGTGCGCGCGCAACGCCGCTGAACGCTACTTGCCGATGAGCATCTTGAGCACGAAGTCGATTTTGCCGCCGTAGGGCGGACGCATGAGGCCGGTGGCGTTGAGGCGGCTCTGGTACACCACCGGCTTCATCTTCGACAGGGCGAGGAAGCCCTCGTGCCCGTGATAGTGACCGAGCCCGCTCGGCCCCACGCCGCCAAAGGGCAGCGAGTCCTGGGCGATGTGAATCATGGTCTCGTTCACCGTAACGCCGCCCGCCACCGTCTCGTCGACGATGCGGCGCACGTTGGCGTCTTCGTGATCGAACACGTAGAGCGCGAGCGGGCGCGGGCGGTCGTTGACGTAGTCGATGGCCTCGTCGAGGGAGTCGTAGGTGCGAAGCGGGAGCACCGGTCCGAAGATCTCCTCCTGCATGACGGTCATCTCGTCTTTCGGGTGGAGCACGAGCACCGGCGCCATCTTGCGCGTGTCGGCGTCGAAGTCTTCCTTCGCGGGGTTCAGCTCCGCGAGCTTTCCGCCCTTCGCTTCGGCATCCTTCAGGTGGGCCTTGAGCCGCGCGAGGTGCCTCTCGCTGATGATCGAGGTGTAGTCGTCGTTGCCGACGAGCTTCGGGTACATGCGGGCGATGGCGGCCCGGCATGCGTCTACGAACTTGTCGGCGCTCCCCTTGGGCAAGAGCACGTAGTCGGGCGCGATGCAGGTTTGGCCGGCGTTGAGCAGCTTGCCGTGCAGGATGCGCTCCGCTGCCACCTCGATGGGAAAGTTCGGACCCACGATGACCGGCGACTTGCCGCCGAGCTCCAGCGTGACCGGCGTGAGGTTCTCGGCCGCCGCCTTCATGACCAGCTTGCCCACTTGGGTGGAGCCGGTGAAGATCAGGTGGTCGAACGGTAGCCGCGAGAAGTCTTGCCCCACGCGCGGCCCCCCGGTGACCACCGCCACTTCGTCGTGCGCGAAGGTGTCGGAGACCAGTCGCTTGAGCAGGGCGGCCGTCTCGGGCACGAGCTCACTCGGCTTGATGATGGCGCGATTGCCTGCCGCGAGCGCTCCCACCAGCGGCGCCAGCGCCAGCTGCAGCGGGTAGTTCCAGGGAGAGATGATGCCCACGACGCCGAGCGGCTGCGCCACCAGCTCGGCACGCGCGGGAAAGAACGTGAAGTTCACGTCGCGCTCTTCCGGGGCCATCCACTCGGCGAGGTGCTCGCGTGCGTACTTGAGCGTCGAGAGGGTAATGAAGACCTCGGCCAGGAGCGTCTCGTGCTTGGAGCGATGCCCGAAGTCGGCAGCGATGGCGCGGCAGATCTCCTCCTTGTTGCGAAGGAGCGTCTGCTCGAGCTTGTCGAGCTGCGCCACGCGAGCTGCCAGAGGCTTCGCCACGCGCTCCTTGCGCGCCGCGGCGTGCATCTTCTTTAGCGTCGCCAGCATCTCCTCGTAGGAGGGATCTTCGTCGTGCGCGAGGGTGACTGCCGTGGCCATGAGGAACCTCCGCCGAAGACGTTAGCCAAATTGAGGCGCCGCGTCACCCGCCGTGGCGGACCGGGCGCTCGGGAGCGCGATTTGCACCGCCCACCGCGGCCCGCGGGCCGCTGCAGCCAATTGCATGTATAATCCACATATATTCGTCAAAACCATGACACTTCTCGGGCACTTCGCCGCTGCAGAAATCGAAGTCCCGGCTCAAGACGGGGCCGCAGCGGCCGTCCCCATCCGGGAGAGGGAGAGCCTCGTTCGAGCGCTGCTCGATCGCCCCCCCCAAGAGAGCCCCGTCATGAGCCTTCCGACGTATCGACCTGCGCCCATCGTGCGCCTCGTGCTCCTCACCCTGCTGCTGTGGGCGGTGGTGGCCTGCGCAAACGACAAGGCGCAACCCGCGGGCACCAAGCTTGGCGCCACCCAGCAGGCGGTGTGGAGCAATGGCGACTTCGAGAGCGACGGTATTGGCACGTCGCCGCCCACCGGCTGGACCGTGAACACCTACTTGAACCCGGGCATCACCGATACCCGGCCCGGCGTGCAAACACTGGCGAGCCTCAACTTGGGCGCTGGCGGCGCGGCGGCGAGCTCGGTGGTGGGCGGCGCCCCCGAAACGCAGGCCGATCCGGACATCGGCGCCGGTGGCACGTTTCGCTATCCGAAGTACGGGCAGCGTGCGGCCATCATCAACCGCAGCGCCAGCGTGACCGGCACCGGCCGGAACACCAACTCGCTCAAGCAGACCATGACCGTGAGCCTGGGCGACGTCGACCCCACCGACAACAAGGTGCACGTACGCTTCGCCATCGCGCCGGTGCTGGAGAATCCGGGCCACTCGTACACTTCGCAGCCGTACTACTACGTTCGCCTGCAGAACCTGACCACCGGCGCGCCGGTGTATCAGGACTTCAACGCTAGCGGTCAACCCGGCGTTCCCTGGAAGGACTTCACCGACACCAGCGGACAAGCTGCGCAATACACGGATTGGCAGCTTGTCGACGTATCGCCCGGCAACGCGGCGCTCGCGGTGGGCGACCAGGTGGAGCTCACCGTCGTGGCCGCGGGCTGCAGCGCGGGCGGGCACTGGGGTCGCGTCTACGTCGACGCGGTCGGCTCGGGCATTCCTGGCCTCTACGCCTGGGGCTCGGGGCCGCAGCTGGTGAACGCCGGCGCCGACATCACCTACACCCTGAACTACAAGAACGGCGGCACCACCACCACCACGGGTTCCAAGCTCGACTTCGTGACGCCGCCGAGCACGGTCTTCAAGTCCGTGAGCCTGGGCGCAAGCTGCTCCGCGCCCACCGTAGGCACGACCGGCACCGTATCGTGCCCACTGGGCACGCTCGCCAACGGCTCGACCGGCTCATTCACGGTCACGGTGACCGTTCCCTCGGGCACCGCCAACGGCACGCTCATCACCAACGGCAACTACTCCATCTACGCCTCGGGCGTGTCGGCGTTGGTCGGCCCCAAGGTCCAGACCACGGTCACCTCGGGCGCCCAATACGCCAACGTCGGTATCACCAAGACCGACGGACTCGCAGCCGCGGCCTGGGGCCAGGCCATCACCTACACCATCGTGGCCTCCAACGCGGGCCCGCTCGCCGCTCCGACGGTCACCGTCGCCGACACCATGCCGGCGCAGCTCACCGGCGTGACCTGGACCTGCGCGACTGCCGGCGGCGCCAGCTGCGCGGCCTCCGGCAGCGGTAACATTAACGACGCGACAGTGTCGCTCCCGGTGGGCAGCACCGCGACCTACACGGTCAACGCCAACATCGTCGCGGGCACGGGCAGCGGCAAGGTCATCAATACCGTCACGGCAACCGTCGGAGGTGGGCGCACCGACCCCGACACCACCGACAACACCGCACTCGATAGCGACAACCTCGGCACACTTCGCACCCTGTCGCTCACCAAGGCCGGCACCGCCAGCGCCGGCTCGGTGACCTCGGTACCGGCGTCCATCGCCTGCGGGACCGGGTGCAGCAGCGCCAGCGGCGACTTCCTCGACGGTTCGCAGGTGGTGCTTACCGCCGCGCCCATCGCAGGCGCCACGTTCAATGGTTGGGGCGGCGCGTGTAGCGGCACCGCGACGAGCTGTACCGTGACCATGGCCGGCGCGCAGAGCGTCAGCGCGTCGTTCACGGGCGCGCCGAGCGCCTTCGCCATCGCGGGCGGCGGCACCCAGTCGACCGCCACCGGCGCCGCCTTCGGCTCCCCGCTGTCGATCCTGGTGACCGACAGCGGCGGCAACGGAGTGCCCGGCGTCGCGGTATCGTTCGCGGCGCCCGGCGCCGGTGCTTCGGCAACGCTCAGCGGGTCCACTGCCACCACCAACGCCTCCGGCATCGCGAGCGTCACGGCCACTGCCAACGCCACCGCCGGGGCCTACGCCGTCACGGCGACGGTCTCGGGCATCGCAGGCACACAGAGCTTCGCGCTCACCAACGTCGGGGTTCCCGCGTCCATCGCCGTCTCCGCCGGGAGTGGCCAGACCACCAGCGTCACCACCGCATTCGCGGCAAGTCTCCGGGCCATCGTTCGCGACGCGAGCAATCAACCGGTATCCGGCGCGACGGTCACCTTCGCGCCTCCGGGCGCCGGCCCGGGCGCGACCCTGTCGTCGACCACCGCCACCACCGACGCATCGGGTATCGCTAGCGTCACCGCCACCGCCAACGGCATTGCGGGCAGCTTCGCGGTCGCCGCGAGCGTGACCGGCGTGGCCACGCCCACCAGCTTCGCCCTCACCAACGCGGCCGGCGCGGCCGCCAGCGTCGCCGCGCAAAGCGGCAGCGGGCAGAGCGCGACGGTCGCCACCGCCTTCGGCGCGCAGCTCGTGGCCCGCGTTGCCGACGCGCAGGGCAATCCGGTTTCCGGCGTGAACGTGGCGTTCGCGGCGCCTGGCGCCGGCGCCTCGGCGACACTTGGCGCGGCCAGCGCCACCAGCGACGCGTCGGGGCTCGCCGCCGTGAACGCAACCGCCAATGGCGTCGCCGGCACCTTCGCCGTCACTGCTACGGCCGCCGGCGTCGCGACCCCGGTCGCGTTCACCGAGACCAACGTCGCCGGCGCCGCCGCGTCGATCGCCGTAGCAAGCGGCTCGCCGCAGTCCGCGGTGGTGGGCACGGCGTTCGGCGCGCAGCTCGTCGTCGCAGTCGTTGACGCCTTCGGCAATCCGGTGGCCGGCGTTGCCGTCGGCTTCGGCGTCCCCGCCACCGGCGCCTCGGCCAGCCTGAGCAACGCAGCCCCGACCACCGACGACGCCGGCATCGCCGGCACCAGCGCCACCGCAGGATTCGTGAGCGGCGCGTATCCGGTCGCCGCGACCGTCGCGGGCATCGCCGCACCGGCGGTCTTCGCCCTCGACAATACGCCCAGCGCTCCTGCGAGCGTCACCGTTTCCGCGGGCGGCGCCCAAAGCGCCACCGTCGGTTCAGCCTTCGGCACGCCTCTGGCGGTCGTCGTGCGCGACGCCTACGGCAACGCGGTCCCCGGCGTCAGCGTCAGCTTCACCGCCCCCGGCGGAGGCGCCTCGGCGACGCTCAGTTCGGCGAGCGCAACGAGCAATGCAGCAGGTACCGCCAGCGTCACCGCCAGCGCGAACACCCTCGCAGGCAGCTACGCGGTCACCGCGATGGTGGCCGGTCTTCCCGGCGTCACGTTCTCGCTCGGCAACACGCCGGGCGCTCCCACCGGCATCGCCGTGCTCAGCGGTAGCGGCCAGAGCACCACTGTCACGAGCGCGTTTTCGAGCCCGCTGGTCGCGCACGTGACCGACGCGCACGGCAACGCCGTATCCGGCGTTGCCGTGACCTTTGCCGCGCCCGGCGCTGGGCCTTCGGCCACCCTCGGAGCCTCCGCCGTGGCGACCGATGCGTCGGGCCACGCCAGCACCACCGCCACTGCGAGCTCCCTCGCAGGCGCCTTCTCTGTCTCGGCGACCGCCGCGGGCGTGGGCAGCTCGGCAACGTTCGCGCTCACCAGCACCGCGGGCGCCGTCGCCTCCATCGCGGTCGCGAGCGGTGACGCGCAGTCGCAGCGGGTGAACGCCGCGTTCCCTGCCCCGCTCGTGGTGGTGGTGCAAGACGCCCACGGAAACCCGGTCCCCGGAACCACTGTCACCTTCGCGCCTCCCGGCGCGGGCGCGACCGCAGCTCTCAGCGGAGGAGGGGCCGCCTCCACCGACGTTGGCGGCCGCGCCAGCGTGGTGGCCACCGCAAGCCCGGTCGCGGGCGCCTATTCGGTCGTGGCCAGCGCCACCGGCGCAGCTGCCCCGGCCACGTTCGCCCTCACCAACACCCCCGGTGCCCCCGCCACCATCGACGTCGCCGCTGGCGGGACCCAATCCACGACCGTGGCCCAGACCTTCGCGAGCCCACTGCGCGTCATCGTGCACGACAGCGTGGGCAACGTCGTCCCCGGCGCTTCCGTCACCTACGCCGCCCGGGTGCCTTCGTCGGCCCCCGCGGCGAGCCTCTCCGCGCAGGTGGCTGTCACCGACGCCGCAGGTCAGACCGAGGTTGGCGCCGTCGCCAACACGGTCGCTGGCGCATACGACGTGAGCGCGAGCCTGGGATCGGGCCCGACCGCGACATTCTCCCTACGCAACCTGCCGGGCGCACCGGCTTCGATGGTCGCGTCCGCGGCCAGCTCGCCGCAGGCAGCCACGGTGCTTCAGCCGTATGCGAACGCGCTGCAGGTCACCGTGCTCGACGCCTTCGGCAACGTCGTTCCGGGCGCGGCTGTGACCTTCGCCGCCCCCGGCGCGGGTCCCACCGCAGCCCTCGACACGGCTTCGGTTCTGAGCGATGCGCAAGGGCGCGCCATCGTCCACGCCACCGCATCTTCCCTCGCAGGCGCCTTCATCGCGCAGGCGACGGTGACGGGTGTCGCCGCGGCGACGGTCTTCTCGCTCACCAATCTCGCGGGCGCTCCGGCTGCGATCTCCGTGTCGCTGGGCGACGCGCAGTCGGCGGTGGTGGGTACGCCCTTCGCACAGGCGCTCGAGGTCTCGGTGCAAGACGCCGACGGCAACGCCGTGCCCAACGCTGCGGTTACCTTCACGCCGCCCACAACGGGCCCTACTGCGGCGCTCGCGGCGACCGTGATCACCACAGACGCATCTGGGCACGCGAGCACCTCCGCCTCCGCGGGTACCGTGACGGGTCGCTACGACGTCACCGCCACCGTAAGTGGCGGCGCCGCGCCGGCGGTGTTCGCTCTCACCAATACCCCGGGCGCGCCGGCAGCCATCGTGGCAAGCTCCGCCTCGACGCCGCAGAGCGCACGGGTGACCACGCGGTATGTGCAACCGCTCGTGGCCACCGTCACCGATGCCTATGGCAACGCGGTTCCCAGCGCTGCGGTCGCCTATGCGGCACCTGCCGGAGGCGCCACCGGCACGCTCGACGCCAGCAGCGCGACCACCGACGCCCAGGGACGCGCGACCACAGGCATCACGGCCAGCTCTACCGCTGGCGCCTTCGAGGTGACCGCCACGGTTACCGGCGTTGCGATGACCGCGCGCTTTGCGCTCGCCAATCTCTTCGGCCCCGCCTCTACGCTCGCGGTGTCTGGCGGCTCGCCGCAACACGCAGTGGTCGGCACATCGTTCTCGGCGCCGCTGGTGGCCCAGGTCCACGACGCCTACGGCAACCCGGTGGCCGACGCCACCGTCGTGTTCGCCGCCCCGACCTCCGCCGCCACCGCGGCGCTCACCACACCCACCGCCAAGACCGACGCCAGTGGGAAGGCACGCACCCAAGTGACCGCCGGCACGAGCACCGGTAGCTACGACGTCGTCGCCACCATGGAGGGTGCGGCCACTCCGATTCGGTTCGCCCTCACCAACGAGCCCGGCGCTGCATTCGCGGTGATCGCCGAAGACACCGCGACGCCGCAGAGCGCCGAAGTCGGGCACGCGTTCGCACGCATGCTCCAGGTGACCGTGCGCGACGCCTTCGGCAACCGCGTGCCCGGCGAGTCGGTGCACTTCGCTGCGCCCGATGCAGGCGCCACCGCCACGCTCTCGGCGGCCGACACCGCCACCGATGGAGAGGGCGCGAGCCGCGTGCTCGCCATCGCCAACGAACGAGTCGGCAGCTACGACGTCACGGCATCGGTGCATGGCCTGACGACGCCCGCCGCATTCTCCCTCACCAATACCGCCACCGCGCCGGCCACCATCAGCCTGGAGAGCGGGGGCGCGCAGCACACCATGGCCACCAAGCCCTACGGCGCGCCGCTGGTGTTCCGCGCCCTCGACGCACTGGGCAACCCCGTGCAGGGTGCACAGGTCACGCTAACCTTCCCCGCGCAGGGTCCTTCGGCGCGGCCCTCCGCCAGCTCCGCCCTGACCGACGCGCGCGGCGCCGTCGCCTTCGCCCTCAAGGCCAACGACGTCGTCGGGAGCTTCCGCATGACCGCGCGGGTCGAGGCTGCGCGCGCCCCGGCCACCGCGCTCCTGGCGGTCGACGCCATCCCCACCCAGGTACAAGCCAAGGCCCTCGCCACCTCGGTGAGCGTCGACCAACCGGTCACCGTGGAGGCAGTGGTCACCGGCGCCGCGCTGGTACCCACCGGTGTGGTGACCGTCACGACCATGGACGGCACATCGCTCGGTTCGGCCCCGCTCGCCGAGGGCAAGGCCAGCGCCAAGATCACGCTCCGCGCGCTGGGCTCGCAGGAGATCAGGGTGAGCTACGCAGCGAGCGGCCCTTTCGCAGCCAGCCAGTCGGCGCCCATGGGCATCACCGCTGCGGCGGACTCTGGCAGCCTCTCCGGCGGTCGCGGCTGCAGCATCGGCAGCACGCGAGGCGGCGGTAGCAGCGGCGGCGCGACCTTCGCGCTCTTCGGTGTCCTCGCCATCGTCGTACGCTGGGCTGCCCGAGCCCGGGCGCGCGCCAAGCGCACCGGCATACTGGCGGGCCTGATCGCCGCCGGCTGGACGGTGCGCGAGGAAGGAAGCGCGGCGGCGCAGTCCACCACCGGCGTGGCCATCGACCGCTTCCACGCGGCCGCCGCCGACAGCGAGTGGTTCGCCTCGGACTCCGTTGGCTTCCGCGGTCCGGTGACCCCCGCGGTGGCGCTGGTGGGCGACTACGCACGCATGCCACTCGTGGCGTACGACGCCAACGGCGAGAAGCGCGCAGAGATCGTACGCAACGCGCTGGTTCTCCACGCGGGCCTGAGCCTCACGCTCTTCGATCGCCTGCGACTCTCCGGGACCCTTCCGCTGGCGCCGTTCCAGGACGGCGAGAGCGGAACCTTCAATGGCGTTCGCCTGGACGCGCCCAAGGGTGGCATCTCCGACCTCACGCTGGGGGCCGACGTGCGCATGGTGGGCAAGGCCGACGGGGCGCTGCGGGTCTCGCTGGGCGCCAAGCTGGCCCTGCCCACCGGAAGCCGTCGCAACTACCTGGGCGACGGCGTAGTGAGCATCGAACCGCGGGCCATGGCCGCAGGCTCCGTCGGCATCTTCGAGTACGCTGCGCAAGCCGGCGTGGTCCTTCGCGGCGACACCGACGTCGGGGGCGTCGGCTTCGGCCACGAGCTCCGTCTCACCGCCGCCGCCGGACTTCGGCTGGTCGACCGCAAGCTGCTCCTCGGCCCCGAGCTCATCGCCGCCGTGCCGCTGCAGAGCGGGGGTGGCAACGGGTCCGCTGCCGAGGGTCACCTGGGTGCACACTACACACTTCCTGCGGGCTTCAAGGTCGGTGGAGGCGTGGGCATCGGCTTCGTGAACGCGGTCGGTACGCCGGACCAGCGGTTCCTCCTCTCCATCGCCTGGTCGCCGGAAGGTGCGCCCAAGCGCGAGGAGAGCGCAAAGGCGGCTCCGGAGGCGCCCATGGTTCCGGCCCCCACCGCCCCGTTGCTCGTCGCCGGCACCACCGACGAAGGCGTCACCGACGGGGCTGGTTCCCGCGTCGCACCGGCGCCGGAGAGCCTGGCCGCGGAGCCCCCGGCCAAGGTCGCCGTCACCGCGGCCCAGCCGCC
The DNA here is from genome assembly GCA_038210445.1 of Polyangiales bacterium. Classification (GTDB taxonomy): domain Bacteria; phylum Myxococcota_A; class Polyangia; order Polyangiales; family Polyangiaceae; genus JABFRG01. The sequence continues at coordinate 89,756 of JBBQWQ010000003.1, read as the reverse complement.
AGCGCCGGACTTCCCCGGCGCAGGCGAGGTTTTCGCGGAACGCGTGCACTTTGCAACGAACCACGCCGACGTCGCAGGGAGCGAAATCCCTTCCTTGGAGCGGGTGGCGCAGGCTCTGAAGGCTCACCCCCGAGCCCGCGTGCGGGTCGAAGGGCACACCGACGACGTGGGCCCCAAGGGCTACAACGTCGCGCTCAGCCAGGCCCGCGCCCGCGCCGTGGTCGGCTGGCTCGCGCGCCACGGCGTGGCGGCATCGCGGGTCGAGCTCACCGGTTTTGGCTTCGCCAAGCCCGCGGAAGAGGGAACCACCGACGGCGCGAGGGCGCAGAATCGCCGGGTCGAGTTCCGCGTCTTCGAGAAATAGCCCGAACCGTTCAGGGCGCGACGTCGACCCGCGGGAGCGCGCTCCCCATCTCCCCGGGCGCGTCGCCCAGGGAGCCGCTGCCGAGCCCCAAGCCCAGCAGCGGCGCCGCGCCCCAACACTTGGTGCCGCCGTCCACAAGGCGCGCGCAGCTGTACAGGCTCCCGAGCGACAGGGCAGAAACCGTGGCGCCCACGTCGACTTGCGGCAGAAAGTCGCCACTGTTGCCGGGCAGCGTGCCGTAGGCGTTCTGGTTGCCCAGGCCGAGCACGCCGCCGCTATTGGCGCCCCAACACTTCACGGTTGCGTCGTCGAGAACCGCGCAGGTTCGATCGTCGACCGCCACCACCGAGGTCGCGGTCCGCCCGACCCCGACCGCAACGAACGGGAGCGCGTCGCCCATCTCGCCCGCTTCTTCCGCGCGATTGCGCACGTCGCCGAGACCCAGCTGCCCGCGATCGTTGTGCCCCCAGCACTTGATGCGGCCGCTCGAAAGAAGCGCGCAGGCATGCTCCGCGCCGGCGGTGATGGCCACGGCGAGCGCCCCGGTCCCGAGATCGAGCGGCGGCAGGCCATCGCCCATGCTGTCAGCGATGGCGCGGGCGCCGACGCTGCGACCCAAAGCGCCGTAAATACCCTGCCCCCAGCACTTCACGGCGCCGCCACGGAAGAGCGCGCACTGAAAGTTGGTGCCCATCGCCAGCGCCAGCGCGAAGCGCCCGGTCCCGAGATCGACCGGGGGCAGCGCGTCGCCCATCTCGCCCGGAGCGTCGCCGCGAAAGTCGTCGACGGTGCGGGTGGTGAAGTTGCCGTGGCTCACGCCCCAGCAGCGCGCCCGCCCGTCGTCGAGGGCTGCGCACATGCGGTCGCGTCCGATGGCAACCTGCGTCGCCCACCGGCCCGTTCCAAGGTCGACGTACGGAAGGAAGTCGCCGAGCCCCGCCACGTCGGTGCCGCGATCTTGCGCGTCGCCGAGCCCCAATTGCCCCTGGCTGTTGTTGCCCCAACACTTGAGACGATTGTCGGCGAAACGCGCGCAGTGGCCGGTGGCGCCGCCGTAGAGGGCCACTGCGGCGCCCGCCGTCCCCAACCGCGCATCGGGAATGGCCGCACCCATTTCGCCAGGAGCGTCGCCGCGCACGTCGACCACCGACGTCCCACTCGCGAGCCCGCCGCCGCCGTTCGAGCCCCAGCACTTCACCGCTCCGCCGCTGAGGGTGCACGTCGCTCCTCCCCCGGCGGCCAGCGCCGCCCCCGGTAGTCCCGGCCCGGGCGACCCTGCATCGGCGCCGCTGTCGACCTGCGCCGCGTCGTCGCTGGCTGCGGCGTCGGCTCCGACACCCCCGTCGCGGCCGCGCAGTGCATCGGACCCGAGATCCTGCACTTGCGTGCAAGATGCAATCATCAGCGCAGTCAGGGTAGCGTATTTCACGGCGCGACCTCGTCTACTCCAGGGAGCAGCAGGCTCTGCGGATGGTGCTTGCGGAAGGCGTCGGCCGCGGCGCGCGCGCGGGCCTTGTCGCCACTGGCGGCGAGCGCGCGGAGGGTGATGAAGTCGCGCTCCTCGGCGAAGCGGCCGCTCGGAAAGCGCTGCGCGTGCTCGCGGGTAGCGGCGAGCGCGTCCTGATGATTGCCGCGTATCATGGCGCTTCGCGCTCGCTCGATGAGCGTCCGCTCCACTGCGAGATCGGCGTCGCGGGTGCCGGTAGCGTCGGGCCGGGCCGCGGAAGGAGACAGCGGAGCGACGGTCGGGATCTGCACCGGCACCGGCTGCGTGATCGATGCCGAAGCCGCGACGCGCGGTAGCTCGGCGCTCTGCGCGAGCGCGGGGGCCGACATCGGCGACGGCGCGGCGACCGTCGGAGCAGGCATGGAGGGAGCCAGCGGCGGCGCTTCGGCCAGGTGGGTGATTGCGGCGCCGCCGGAAGCGCCGATGGCGAGTGCGGCGAGCAGGCTCCCCACGGGATACTTCTGCAGGAGGCGAAGCGCGATACCTGGTTCCGGCTGCGCGATGTGCGGGGACGGCTCCGGAGCCGGGGGCCCGTCGGGTACCCCGAGCAGCGGCGTCATCCGCTCGAAGAGCGACGCCAGGCGCGCTGCGTCCAGGTCGGCACGTTCCCGCTCGGCGCCGAGCATCACGCGGAGATCGTCCGGCAGCGGCTCGTTGCTCACGGCGCACTCCCCTTCCCCAGTCGCAACAGGGCGCGCCGAAAGTCCTCGCGCGCCAGGCGCAGGCGCGAGTACGCGGTGTTCACGGGGATCTCCAACTGGGCGGCGATGGCCGGCACCGGAAACTCGTCGATGTCGTGCATGACGAAGACCGCCTTCCGGTCCACGTCCAGGGCGTCCAAGGCCAGCAGCACGCGGTCGCGCATCTCCCCCCTCTCGAGCCCCTCGTCGGCCAACGGCGCGGCGTCGGCCACCGCATGGTCGTCGAGGCACTCGACCGGCCGCGTGCGCCTCCGTGCCTGCGAGGCGACGCGCAGCGCGACGCCGAAGAGCCAGAGCCGCAGCGGGCGCGACGGATCGTAGTCCGCGAGGCGTCGAAAGAGCACCACGAAGACCTCTTGGGTAGCGTCGTCAAGGTCTTCGGCGCGCACGCCGAGTCGCCGCAGCGAGTGATGCACGTACGACGCGTTCTGCTCGAAGAGCGCGCGGAAGTCAGCGAGCGACGCCTTGGGCACGGGCGCGCGCGTCGGCTCCGCAGCCACGGCGGTGGCGGTGGCGGCCTCGCTGCCAGCGCGCGCCATCATGGCGGCGTCCCGGTGGCGATCCCCACGGCCAGGCCGAAGCTCAGCGCAACAGGCGGAGAGGACCAGATTTCCCGGTCGTTCAGGCGAAGCTCGGTGGGGGTCATGACAACTTGACCCTCGACCGAGGGCCGAAGCCAAATACGCTGGGTGAGGAAGAAATCTCCCCCCACCCGGGCGCCGACCGCGGCCCAGAGCGTGGTCGCAGACGATGGGAAGTCCACGCCGCGCCCTTCTCCGTGGACCAGCCCGAAGGTGGGAACGGCGCAGAAGAGCAGCGGACGCAGCCGCAGGCAGGCCATCGGCGTGAGCCGCCCGGCGTAGGCGCGCACCGAGCGCGGCGACCCTTCCTCCTCCGCGGTCCGTGGCCCATCGAAGCGCCCCTCGAGGCCGAACGTGAAGCGAGCGAACGCGACCTCGACCGCCAGCGAAGGCCCAAACGTCGGCGCCGGAAGCGTACCCGTGCCAACGGCAGCGCCCGCGAGAAACGCGAGCGACCACGACGCGGAGCGCGGCGGCGGCACATCGCGCACCACCGATGCCGGCGGAGGAGAAGCCAGAGGCGGCGGGCTTGTGGGAGCGCTCGGGACAGGCGCATTCGGGACAGGCGCATTCGGGACAGGCGTACTCGGGACAGGCGTACTCGGGACAGGCGTACTCGTGGCCGCCACCGGGTCGATGGCGAGCGCGAGGGTCAGCGCCAGCGAAGCGCCGAGCTCCACGCAGTCGGTGCCCGGCGATTCGAGCACCCGCTCCCGCGGTGCAGGCGCGCCGGCGACCTCGAAGCGTATGACCGCACGAAGCCCCTTCGGCATCGTCTCCACGCGCACGTCGATGCGCGTGACCGCGTCGGCGGCAAAAGGCGCGTAGCCGAGGCGTCCGGCAATCTCGGCTTCCAACCGTTCTTGCTCCATGCAGCGCTCGGCCCCCACCGCGCGAACGTAGTGAAGGCTCGCGGTGCGGTGCCCCTCGGCCTCGGCCGCTCCCGTAAAGGCCATGGCCCCGACCGCGAGCGCCACGCAGGCGCGCGTCCGGCGTCGGTCATGACGCCGAACCTCCAACCTGGCGCGCGCTTCCGAACCCAACGGCAGACTCAGCCCTCGCCCACCGAGAGCAGCTCCGGGCCGAACACCTCCACTTTGTGGATGCTCCTCCCGAGCAGGAGCCGCGCGCATTCCTGCACGCCCTCGGGAATGGCCGGGTGCGGATGCACGCAGTGCTCGATGTCCTCGAGCGTAGCGCCGCGGTCGATGAGGAAGGCAACGCCCTGGATGGTGCTCGCCGCCTGCGGTCCCACCACCCGCAACCCCAGCAAACGATAGGGCGGGTCTTTGGCGACCACCAACTTCACGAACCCTTCGGTGGCACGCATGGCCAGGTTCCGCACTACGAGCTTGTTGTGGACTACACCCACCCGGTAGGGAATGCCCTTGGCCTTGGCAGACAGCTCGTTGAGCCCCACCGAAGCGACCTCCGGCTTGAGAAACATGATGGCCGAGAGCGCCTCGTAGCGTACCGGCTTGGCGTCGACACCGAACATGCGCTCCACGGCGTAGCGCCCTTCGAGCTCCGCGATGTTCACCAGCGCTACGTCCATGGTGACGTCGCCCGCGGCGTAGATGTGCGGCACCGTGGAACGCGTGCCTTCGACGACGATGGCGCCGCTCTTCTCCAGCGCCACGCCGATGCCCTCCAGGTTGAGGTTGCCGGTGTTGGGGGCGCGCCCGGTGGAGATGAGCGCCCGCTCCACCTGGATGCGCTCCTTTTTGCCGGTGGCGTCTTCCACCTCGTACTCCACGTGCGTTCCAGCGTTCACCATGGAGCACAGCTTCGAGCCGCGATGAATGGTGATGCCGCATCCTTCAAAGCTCTTCGAGATGTGCTCGGAGACGTCCTCGTCCTCGAAGGGCAAGATGCGCGGCTGGCGATCGATGATGTAGATCTTGGTCTTGCCGAAGTTGCCGAAGACGGTGGCGTACTCGCAACCCACCACACCGGCGCCCACGATGACCAGACTCTTGGGAAAGTCGGCCAGCTTCTCGATGTGGTCTGAGGTGAGAATGCGCTCGCCGTCCATGGGAATGCCGTCGGGGACCCGGGGCGTCGAGCCGGTGGCGATCACGAAGTTGTCGGCCTCCACCGTCTCTGTCTTGCCGTCCGCAGACTTCACGTCCACCGAGTGCGGGGTGGTGAAGCGCGCCGTGCCGCGGAAGAGCGAAATTCCCGATTCCTCCATTTTATCGAGCTGGGTAGAGAGAATCGTCTCGCGCTCGCGCACCGCCTCTTCCACGCACTTCACCACGTCGGGGAACGAGACCTCGAACCCCTGCGCACGGTACCCGCGGTCGGTCCGCTGCGCGCGGCAGTAGTCGTTGGAGAGGTGCCACAGAGTCTTCGAAGAGAGGGCGCCGGCGTGTACGCCCGCGCCACCGATGCGCCCCTTCTCCACCAGCGCCACGCGCTTCCCCAGGTCGTGCGCACGCATGGCTGCGGCATATCCTCCGGGGCCCGCACCGAGAACGCACACGTCGAATCGCGGCATGACATGCATTCGGCCATGGTAGCCGACATGCTTGCTCGCGATCGAGCATCGAATGCCCAGACGTAGGCCTGGCGTGTTGCGCCATCTTCGCTTCGTGACGCCGGGATGATAGAACCGACAGGATGCCGGAGTCGCTTCGGAAGTTTCGGGCAGAGGCCACGTTGCGAGACGGCACGTCGGTGCTGGTGCGCGCCATTTCGCCGGAGGACAAGGACGCCCTCGCCAAGGCCCTCGCCGACACCTCGCCGGAGACGCGCTTTCGACGCTTCATGGCACCTTTGGGCAAGCCCTCGGCCGCCATGCTGACGTACCTGACGGAGGTCGACTTTCGCGACCACGTGGCCATCGTGGCCACCGTGACCTCGCTCGATCTCAAAGAGGAGCGCGGCATCGGCGTCGCCCGCTTCGTGCGGCTCAAGGACGACGCGCACGTGGCCGAAGCGGCGGTGACGGTGGTCGATGGCTGGCAGCGCCGCGGGGTGGCGGTGCTGCTCCTGTCGCATCTCTCCGAGCTGGCCACCGCCCGCGGCGTCCACTGCTTTCGTGCGTACGTGCTCAAGGACAACGAAGGCGTGCGGGCGCTCCTCGGTCAGGTCAACGCGGTGATGGTTGCGGAGGACGACGACACGTACACCTACGACGTACCGCTACCGAAGAGCGACGCGGTCTCGGTGCTGGCCCGCATCGTCCGCGAGGCGGCCGAGACCATGAGCTTCGTCCTACGCCGTCTTCTTGCGCCGCAGAAAGACGACGGCCGCAGCGAGCACGAGACCGAATAGGCTCCCGCTCGAGCTTCCGCCGCCGGTCTGGCACCCGGTTTTCGTGACGGTCGGCGGGGGCAGCGCCACGCAGGCCTTCTTGCCATCCTGATCGCCGCACTGGAAGCCGTCGGGGCACGCGTCGACGGTGCAGTCTACGGGCGCACATTGGTTGCCGCCGGAGACGCCGAGGCACGTGGCGGAGCGACACTCGGCAGCCTCTGCGCAGGCCTCTTTGCCCTTCTTCAGGCGCGGGTCCGGCTCACCTTCGATCCACGGCTCCTCGCCGGTCTCGGCGAAGGCGGCCTCGATGAGGTCCTTGAACGCCGCGGGGTGCGAGTAGATGTTGCGAGTCTGGGCGCCGACGCAGGCATCCGAAGGGTTGCCGCCAGCCCTGCCGTTGCCGCCGCGGGAGACGACGCCGATCACCGCGCCGCTCGCCGCGAAGGCGGGCCCGCCGCTGTCGCCGGAGCAGATGGATTCCCCGACGATGAACTCACCGTTGGCGATCATCGAGTTGGTGTCGGGGCCGACCACCAATACCGGCACGTCTGCGCGCTGCTGGCGCGTCGTGGGCTCCTGGGTTTTCTCGGTGACGCCCCAGCCCACAGAGGTGATCTTCTCTCCCACCTCGGGAGGTCCGGAAAAGCGCACCGGCGCGATGACCGCCCCGGCCACGGGCTCCTTGAGCACCAGCAGCGCAAGGTCGTGGTTGCACATGGTCTTCGCGCCGTCGGTGATGACCTTAAGGCCGATGCCCTGGGGCGTGACCTGTCCGTTGGAGAAGTTGGGTCGGCTGGTCCCGGTAAACACGAACAGCGTGGTCGCCTTGTGATCGCTGTACACTCTGCCGCCCGCCAGCGTCTTGCCTTCGGCGCTGCACGCGCTCGACTCGTCGGTCTGGGAGACGCAGTGCCGCGCCGTGAGCACGATTCGCGGCGACAACAGGGTGCCGGAGCAGCCACCCGCCTGGCCGCTCGCCGCATCGTAATACGCGAGCAGGATGGCTGCGTCCTGCGACGCGTCCGAGCTCGAGCCCTTGATGATGGCACTTCGTCCGGTGCCGATGGCCGCCGGGTTCGGGTCCGATGAACTGCAAGCGAGGACGGCGGCGCAGAGCACCGAAGCGGCGACGATGGATCTCATGGAAGCACCTCGCACACTGCCCGATTTTGCTGGAGATGCAAGGTCCTAGCGCCATTGTAAGGTGCCGCGTCGGAGCACGGTCGCGCTTGCTTTCAGGCCCTTGGTTGGCGCGGGAATTGCCGAAGCCGCGCAAAAGCGCGTGAGGCTGAAACAATCCAATCGGGCCGCAGCGACGCCTCGGTTTCGAAGGCGTCGAGCCATGCTTCCGCCGGCGGCCGCGCAAGCACCCCTGCCAGATCGAAGAGCGCTACGTCGGTGATCCCCGCGGCGCGCACCAGCGCCACGTCGCGGGCGAGCTCGGCGGGGGAACGGAACACCGGCTCGTCGCCGAAGGCGCCCGTTCCCACCACCCCGAGCGACACCGAGGCCCGCGGTCCGAGCCGGAGGTGCGCGGCGCACGCGCTCGCATAGAGCAGGTTCTCGGCCCCTCGGCGACTCACGGTCCGGCGCGACCATCCTTCGAAGAGCGACGTGTAGGCCATGAGACTGTGCGCGGCGACCGGCACCTCGAGGCCCGGGGTCCCAAGCAGCCGCTGCCCGAGCCGCAGCGGTCCGTCGAACACCAGAAATGGCATGATGGCGGTGCGCACCGGGACGCCGCGTCGGCCAAGCTCCGCGACGAGCGTCGACATACCCGCGGCGGTGCGCCGGTAGGCGAAAGCGCCGGTGCGCGGCAACAGCGCCGGGCGGCCGTCCTTCCACGCCGTTAGCCGCGAGATCGGTGGCTCGATGTCGAGCACCAGCTCGGAGGGAAGCGCCGGCTCGATGGACCGCAGCAGCACATCGACGAAGCGAGCGAAGGACGGCCACGACGCAACGTTGGCCCACCGGCCCTCGGCGTCTGCCAGCATCGGCCACAGCCCCACCTCAATGCCATCGCCGGCCAGCACCGGAAGCAGCGCGTTGAGCTCGTGCAGATCCCACGGACGCACCGCGAGCGTGAGCGACAGCCGATACCGCTGCAGAAGCCGTCGCACACGTGGGCGGTGGAGCTCAGTATAGGGCAGCATTTCGCACCACACGCGGCGTCGCATCTTTCGATAGTATGCCGGGCCATGAAGATCCTCTACGGCGTCGTCGGCGAAGGCATGGGGCACGCGATGCGCTCGCGCGTCGTCCTCGAGCACCTGGTGGCGCAGGGTCACACGGTCGAGATCATGGCCTCCGGGCGCGCCGCAGGCTTTCTCGAGAAGCGCTTCGCGGGCGTGAACCCGATTCACGGCCTGCACATGATCTACGAAGAGAACCGCGTACGCCTCGGCAAGACCTTTTGGTCCAACGTGGTCACCGGCGCCGCCGGGGTGCCGAAGAACATCGCCGCCTACTTCGAGCTCATCTCCGAATTCAAGCCCGACGCGGTCATCAGCGACTTCGAGTCCTGGACGTACCTGTATGCCAAGACCCATCGGCTGCCGATCCTCTCCATCGACAACATGCAGATCATCGCCCGCTGCACCCTGCCCAAGGAGATCATCTCCGGACATCAGGCCGCGTTCCAGCTCACCAAGACGTTCATCAAGGGCAAGCTCCCGTTCTGCGACGCGTACTACATCACCACGTTCTTCCGCCCCGAGATCCGCAAGCCCGATACGCGCCTCTTCCCCCCCATTCTGCGGCCAGAAATTCTGGCGGCGCCGGCCAAGCAGGGCGATCACCTCCTCGTGTATCAGACCGGCGAAGGCTACGAATCGCTCCCCGACACCCTGAAGAAGACCGGGGTGGAGTGCCGCGTGTACGGCATGAAACGCGACCTCGCGGAGGAGGAGCGCGACGGCAACCTGCGCTACCTGCCCTTCAGCGAGGCCGGCTTCATCGACGATCTGGCGAGCTGCCGCGCGGTCATCGCCGGCGGCGGCTTCACCCTCATGGGCGAGGCGGTCTACTTGCATAAGCCCATGCTCTCGGTCCCTCTCGGGCGGCAGTTCGAGCAGGTGCTCAACGCCAAATACCTGGAGAAAGAGGGCTACGGCGTTCACGCTGAAACGCTCGACGATCCCCGCGCAGTGCATGCCTTCATGGAGCGCATTCCCGACTGCGAGAAGGCGCTGGCCAGCTACGCGCAAGACGGCAATCGTGAGATCCTCCGCGGCGTGGACGAGTTCCTCGATCGCGCCGCCGCGGGAGTCGCATGATGGACGCCGAACGAAAGAGCGAGCTCGACGCAATGGTGGCCAAGGTCGCAGCGCAAAAGAGCGCCTGGCTCGCCGTCTCTCTGGCCGAGCGCATTACCCTTCTCGAAGCCTGTCGCAAGGGCGTGGCGGCGGTGGCCCAGGCCTGGGTCGACGACGGCTGCGCGCTCAAGGGCATTGATCGCGAGAGCAACCTTGCCGGTGAGGAGTGGCTGGCGGGGCCGGTGGTGACGCTACGCAACATCCGCTTGCTGCGGGAAACGCTCGAAGCCGGGGGGAGCGTCACGCTACCGGAGAGCGCTGCGGACGAGCACGACAAGCGCGTGGTGCGCATCTTTCCTCGCTCGCTCTTCGATCGCTTGATGTTCCCGGGCGCCACCGCCGACGTGGTGCTGGAAGCGGGAAAGCCTGCCTCTACCGGACGCATCTACCGAGAAAAGACCGAAGGCGACGGCAAGGTGTGCCTGGTGTTGGGCGGCGGCAACGTCTCATCCATCCCGCCAATGGATGTACTTTACAAATTGTTCGCCGAGAACGAGGTGGTGGTCCTCAAGACCAACCCGGTGAACGCGCACATCGGCGGCAAGCTCGAGACGGCCTTTGCGGCGCTGGTCGACCGCGGCTTCCTGGCGGTGACCGGCGGCGACGCCGAGGACGGCGCCTACCTGGCAGAGCACGAAAGCATCGACACGCTGCACGTCACCGGCTCCGACCGCACCTACGACGCCATCGTGTGGGGCAAGGACGAGGCCGAGCGGAAAGACCGCAAGAGCCGCGGCGAGCCCAAGAACGCCCGCCCTTTCTCGGCCGAGCTCGGCTGCGTCACGCCGGTTTTGGTGGTTCCGGGCCCGTGGTCCGACGGCGATCTCGAGTTTCAGGCGCGGCACGTGGCGGCCATGGTCACCAACAACGCGAGCTTCAATTGCAACGCCGCCAAGGTCTTGGTGGTGTCCAAGAATTGGCTGCAGCGCGAGGCGTTCCTGCGAAAGGTGAAGGAAGCGCTCGGCAAGATCCCGGCACGCAAGGCCTACTACCCTGGCGCCGAGGCGCGCTACGACGCGTTCCGCAGTCGCTATCGCACCGAGAGCGTCGGGGCCGCCGAGGGCGGAGAGATCCCCTGGACCATCCTCCCCGACGTGCCCAACGTCGAGGGCGAATACGCCCTCACCAATGAGGCATTCTGCGGCATCCTCGGGGTGGTCACACTCGACGCCGAAGGCCCCGCCGCGTTCCTCGAAGAGGCCACGCGCTTCGCCAACGATCGCTGCTGGGGCACGCTCTCCGCGGTCTTGTTGGTGGCCGAGGCGACCCAGCGCGACTTCGAGGCCGATCTCGATCGCTCCCTGCGAGCGCTCCGCTATGGCGCCATCGGCGTCAACCTGTGGCCGGGGGTCATCTACGGTCTCGCCTCGCCCCCCTGGGGCGCGTTCCCCGGTCATGCCCCGAAAGACATCCGCTCTGGCAGCGGCTTCGTCCACAATACGCTGCTCCTCGATCACCCGGAGAAGACCATCGTGCGCGGCCCGTTTCGCATCCGGCCCACGCCGCCGTGGTTCTCCGACCACAAGAATCTGCGGGCGCTCGGCGAGCGTCTCTTCGCCTTCGAGAACGAGCCCACCTTCGGTCACTTCGTGGGTGTGGCCGCCGCAGCGCTGCGGGGATAGAATTTCGACGGGGGCCGCGGAAGGGCCCCCACCGGCGCGGTAAACCTCCGTATACTGCAGAGATATGGCCGGGCGCACCTTTGCTATCGGAGACATCCACGGCGATCTGTCCGCCCTTCGCCGCGTGCTCCGCAAGCTGCCGAAGGTGAGCAACGAGGACACGCTGGTGTTCCTGGGCGACTACGTCGACCGTGGCCCGAAATCGCGCGAAGTGGTGGAGCTCGTCCGCGAAGTGCTCCCCAAGAAGATCCCGTCCAAAGTGGTGGCGCTCCGGGGCAACCACGAGGATGGATGGCTGCGTGTGCGCAACGGCGGCTGGCCGGAGTTCGTGTTGCCGCCAGGCAACGGCTGCCTCGCGACCTATCGTTCGTTCAAAGGCCAAACCGTCACCGACATCGACATGCCCACCCAAGAAGAGCTGGCCGAGCTCATGCAGGCCACGTTCTTTTCCGACGACGTCATCGCCTGGTTCGAGCAGCTCCCCTACTTCTACGAAGACGAACACGCCATCTACGTGCACGCCGGCCTGGTGGAGGGCGCCGAAGACGAGTGGCTCCATCCCTCGATGGTGAAAGAGAAGGCGCAGCTCCTCTGGGTGCGCACCATGAAGTTCTTCAAGGAGTACCGCGGCAAGCGGGTCGTCATCGGCCACACCTCCACCGATCACCTGCCGCCCGAGCTCTCGCAATACACGCCCGAAGATCCCCTCGACATGTGGATGCGCGACAACGTCTGCGCCATCGACACCGGCGCGGGCAAAGGCGGCTTCCTCACCGTCGTGGAGCTGCCCGCCCTCACCGTCTACGAATCCCGCTAGGAGACTGGTGTTTTTGGCCGATACCTTCGGGATGCCGGCGCCTTGCGTCCTCACGAACAGGAGTTCGCTCCGGGCGCTGCCCCCAGCGAACGCGCCTCCCTCGGTCTCGGCCAAAAACCCTCAGTCTCCTGCTTGGCGCTCTCCGCCGCCACGCAGCCTCCCGGACCGGAGTGGCCACTTAGCCGACGAAAAACACCAGCCACCTACGTAGCTGGTGTTTTTGGCCGACCCCGACGGTCAAAATGCCTGCGTCCCTCGCCGTAGACTTCCCAACCCCAAAAGCGAACCGCGAAGCGGAAGCGGAAGCGCAACCGCGAAGCGGAAGCGCAAGCAACCGCGAAGCGGAAGCGCAATCGCGAAGCGGAAGCGCAACCGCGAAGCGGAAGCGCAAGCGCGAAGCGGAAGCGCAACCGCGAAGCGGAAGCGGAAGCGCAACCGCGAAGCGGAAGCGCAACCGCGAAGCGGAAGCGCAACCGCGAAGCGGAAGCGCAACCGCGAAGCGGCAGCGAAAACGCAACCGCGAGCCATGACATGACGCCGCCGGGCGAGCGAACGGGGGATGGCTAGGAAGGGCGCCCGGAGCGTACTTCCTGTACGTGAGGACGCCCGACCGACGCCATCCCCCGTGCAGCCGCCCGCCGGCGTCATGTCACCGGGGAGGGGGTGGCTTGGGAGCAACCTTATCGTCCTGCACGCAGGACGAGAGGTCCATGAGCAGGAAGAGGAGCGCCTTCTCTTGCGGCGTGAGGTCGGCGTTGCCGCAGCTCGTGGGAATGGTGGTGGCGTCGGTGCCGGCCGACACGTGAATGTCGCTCAGCACGCCCTTGCCGCACTGGTCTTCCGGCTTGAGCCCCACCGGCGTGTTGAAGCTCATGTACTTGGTTTTGTACTGCTCGGCATTGGTGTACACCCACTGCGAGGCGCTGGCCGCGGCGTGCTGCGTGATGCTGTACGCCACCTCGGTCATGCTCATGGTGGCGCCATCGGCGCTCGAGCCGTTGTTCTGCAGCCACTTTCCGAACGACGCCCCCTTGGGAAAGCTGGTGTCGAGGTTGAAGGTCGCCGCACCGTTGCGGGCGCCGGCGGTGGAGCCCCAGGTGGCCACGCTCTGCAGGTCGGCCGGGCCGTTCTTGAACCAGGTGTAGTGGTAGTGGGTGGCGAACACGCGGCCGCCCACGTTCAAGTAGTCACGGAGAAAACCCATCTGCGCCGCCGACTTGGTCTCGTTGTGCTCGCCGCCCTCACAGGAGAGCAGCACCATGTCGTACTTGGAGAGGTTCGCGGTGCTGTTCCACAGCGCGGCGTTCGATTCGTTGTTGGAGGCCCCTGCCACGTTGCCACCGTTGCCGTGGAACACGTGCACGCGTCCGGTGCCGGTGGGGTTGGTGAACTCCTTGGCGGCGATGCCGATGCGAGGCAGAAGGCAGGGGAGCGGGTCGGCGCTGCCGGTGGAGACCGCCATCTGCGGCAGCTCGCCTTCGTCTTGGCTGCGCGGCAGGCGCATGACGTCTTCGTTCCCGGCGCCGTCCTTCTTGTTGAACGAATTCTCTTTGCAGGCTTCGACCTTCACTTCGATGGCGCGGCGCCACTTGCCCACCTGGATGACGAGAGGAATCTTGTCGGAGACCGGCACGTCGTCGAGGACGAAGTCCCCCTTCTCGTCGGTGATGGTCGAGACCACCGGCGACACCGCGAGCGATCCGCACTTGTCGCAGCTGGCGCCGTGGGTGACGGCTGGCAGCGGGGCATTGGGGATGTAGACGATGATGTTGTAGAGGGGAATCTTCCCGGCCGGCTCGAAGATGCGTCCCTTGATGCTGGTCTTGGGACCAGAAGTGCAGGATACACGCAAACACTCGAGCCCGCGGCATGGCGCGCTGCCCTCCCCGGCCCCCGAATCGCCGGTCGGGAAAATGCCGCTGCTCGCGCCGCTGCTGGAATTGCCGCCGCTACTGACGCCGCCGTCGAAGACCGATTCGGTCCCGTCGGTTCCGCAGCCCTGGCTCCCAAAAACACCGAGCCCGCCCACGGTTGCGAGCGCGGCCACCGTCAGCCATCGAAGTACGCGCATCGTCTGCCTCCGTAAGTCCTGCGGGTACTATCCAGGAAGGAGGACTGCGGCGCGAGCGGAATATTCCCCTAACGCGTAATTGGTAGGATGCGGGCGCACTGTTGCCCCGCCTGCCCACCTCGAGCAGCGCGGGACGACGTCGGGGAGCTACTTGGGGACGATGGGCGGGATCTTGTCGTCCTGCACGCACGACGACAGGTCGAAGAAGAGGAACTCGAGGGCCCGCTCCTGCGCCGTGAGATCGCTGGTGCCGCAGGTAGTGGGAATGGTGGAGGCCGAGAGGCCCCCCGACACGTGGATGTCGCTCATGACGCCGCGGCCGCACTGGTCGTCGGGCTTGGCCGCCACCGGCGCGTTGAAGGTGAAGTACTTCACCGACTCGCTACCGGTGCCAGTACCGCTGGAGATCCAGCGCTGGGCGCCGGCCCTGACGGTGCCGACGTCGGAAGCGGTCTCGGTGAGCCCAATCTTACCGAGCGTCGGGGTGGCCCCGATGTTCTGGAGCCAGGTGGCCATGGCCTTCCCCTTGGGGAACGTCTGGTCGATGTCGAAGGTCGTGACGAACGCGCCACCGCCGCCCCAGTTGACCAGTCCGGCGACGTCGGCCGGACCGTTCTTGAACCAGGTGTAGTGGTAGTGGGTGGCGAACACGCGACCGCCGAGGTTCAGGTAGTCGCGCATGGCTTGCTTCTGCGCCGCCGACTTCGAGTTGTTCTCCTCGGCGCACTCGCAGCTCAGGAGCACGATGTCGTACCGCTTCAGCGATGCTGTATCGGTCCACAGAGCGGTTTGAGGCGCGGGCGCTCCGCCCCCCTGCACGTCGCCGCCGCCCACACCCTTGTACACGTGGACGCGGCCGTTGCCGGTGGGGTTGGTGAACTCCGCGTTGTCGATGCCCAGGCGACTGAAGAGGCACGCGAACGGATCGCAGCCGCCGGTGGTGATGGCCATCTGCGGCATGTCGCCTTCGGATTTGTTCCGCGGCAGGTGCATGACCTTGGGGTCGTCGAAGCGGTTCTCGCGGCAGGGGTCGACCTTGACCACCATCTGGCGCCGCCACTTGCCCACCTGGAACACGAGCGGAATCTGCTCGCCGTCGGGCGCACCGTCGATGGTGAACTCACCCTTCTCGTTGGTGAGCACCGCCTTGGGCACCGGGTTCAGCGCGGTGCTCCCGCACTTGTCGCAGGTGGCCCCGGAGGTGACCGCCTTGGGCGGCGAGTTGGGAATGTAGACGACCACGTTGTAGAGCGGCACCTTGCCCGCGGGGTCGAAGATCTTCCCGGTGACCTTGGTGCTCACGCCGTTGCACTGGTGCACCGCGCACTCGAGGTTCACGCATTGGTGCGCGTCGGGGCTTTCCTGTTTGCAGTCGCCGAAGGCGCCGCAGTTCTGCGGACCAGCGTCGCCGTTCTGGTTCTGGCCGTCGCCAAAGCCGCTGCTGGGCGTCGAGCTGCAGCCATTCGCTCCTGCCAACAGAACCCCGGTCACCGAGAAACCAGCCATCACCGCGAGCGTTCGAAAAGTAAGCATCTCGTCCTCCGCTTCCCGCTACTGCAATAGCACGCTCCATTGGGCGCGCTCCCGGCACTTGCAACGCGGCTTCCGCCTACTGAAGGCAGGCCTTGATGCCGTCGGACGACTTGGAGGCCATGGCGCAGCCGTACATTTTCTTGGTCACCACTTGCTCGTCGCAGGGGCCCATACCTTGCTGACCCTTTACCTGCGCTTTGGCGGTGGCGATCATCTCCGGGGTCACCACGCCGCTGAGCCGCGAATCACCGGCGATCATCACGTCGAGCATGTGGTCCACCAGCTTGTCGCATTCCTTCTTCGCGATGCGCGGCCCGCCCGCGGTGGAGGCGCTCGACGAAGCAGAGGGCGCCGGCGCGGTCGAGGTCGTGACCGGCATCACGTCCGGCGGCGTCTCCGTCGAAGCCTGGGAGGGAGCCGGAGCCGCGCCGGCATCGGCCTCGATGGGGACCATCTCGACCGACTTGGGAGACTCCGCAGGCTTGGACTCGCAGGCCACGAGAAAGGGCAAAAGAAGCAGGTAAGACCGCATGTACCCGAGACTTTGCGGCAAGATTGCCGCGCCCGCAAGCTCAAGCTTCCGTAAGTTTTGCCGCCGGCGCAGCCGGCCGGCCCCTGGGGTCGTCGGCGGAAAAGACCAGGGTGAACACGACGAAAAGCACCCACAGCGCGGCCAGATGAAACAGCATCGCGCCGCCGCCGCGGGCACGGAAAAGATACCCAGAGACGGGCGGCCCCACCAGCATGCCCGCCGCGTAGAACGTGTTGTAGAGCGCGTTGGCACGGTGGAGCTCCTCCGGCGGAACCACGTGCCCCTGCAGCGCGAGGCTCACCGGCGAGATGGTCGCCAGCGTGGCGCCGGCAAGGGTCACCGCCACCCCCATGAGCGCGAACGAATCGAGCAGCACGAACGAGGCCACCATGCACAGGCCCACCGCAGCGAGCACGCGCATGACGCGAAGGTGCCCGAAGCGATCGCCGAGGCGCCCGGCGAAGCTCGAGAACGCAAGCATGCCCAGTGCGAAGAGCGCGGTGAGCAGGATGGTTCGTTCTTCGGCGATCCCCTTCTCCTTCACCAGATAGAGCGGCAGCAGCGCCACCACCGAGATCTGGAAGTAGCCATACGCGAACGTGGCGAAGCACGAAGTGCGAATGCGCCGCAGGATGTCCAGCGCGCTCGCGTGCGACTTGGCATGTGCAGCGTCTGCCGCGGCCTGTGAGCGCGGCGCCAGCATGGTCTGCGCGACCAGCGCAGCGGCAACCGCGAAGGCGCCGGCGACGTAGAACACGCGGGCCATGGGAAAAAGACCGATGAGCACCCGCGCCGAGAGCGGCCCCACCACGTAGCCCACCGCCAGGCAGGTGGCGTAGAGGCTCATCACGAACGCTTTGTGCGATTTTCCCGCCCGTCCCAGGAGCTCGGTCTCGGCGGCCACCCACACCACCACCGAGAAGGCGCCGTCGCAGGCCCGCACCAGCGCGATGCTGGCGGTGGTCTGGCAGCGCGGAAAGAGCGAGACGCAAAGGGCGTATCCCAGGAGCGCCCCCACCAGCGCACGCTTGGGCGAGAGCGCGCGCACGAGCGCGCCCGAGGGCAGCGAGGCGAGCACGATGCCGGTGGCGAACGCCGTGGCCAGCCAGCCGATCTCGTGCTTGTCGTAGTGCAGGTGGTCGAGGTGGAGCGACACCACTGCCGTGGAGAGGCCATAGGCGATGCCCACCAGCAGCATGACCCCGTAGATGATCCACACGTTGCGGTCCGCGATCCGGCGCATGGCGTCGCATCCAAGCACAAAACGCCGCGAGGCGCGCCGGCGTTCACCGGGCGCGCCTCGAGGGGCGAAGAAACAAGGCGGTTCAGCGAACCGTGATGGGCGTCTTCGAGGGGCGCCACTTGTTGTCGAGCTCGCCGTCGACCACCCGCATACGGTCGGTGTCCTCGGCCTCGGCAAGCATCGACTGGTAGCTCGAGCCCTTGCCGTCGATGAGCGTCGCTACCAGGCGCCCGGTCGCGTAGCCACTGCGCCACGAAGGCGTCTCCAGGCCATTGGTGATGAGGTCGAGATTCTGGGTGCCGCCCTCTTTCAGCGGGATGTATCCCTTGTGGTAATAGTTGTAGGATACGCAGCCGTCGATGAAGAGGATCTGGTAGCTCTTGGGAAAGTCGGAGGCCGAGAAGCGCGTGGGGTCGAGGGGGCCCGAGCCGATGTACGAGTGGCCGTTGTAGATGTAGACGTCACTCGTTTTGATGGCGAGCTTGTGCGGGGCCTGGTCGCTCTCCACGCCGAAGTAGGTGATGATCTTGTAGGTGAAGTCCTTCTCGGGGCCGGCGCCGATCTTCACCTTGGCCTTGGATTCTAGGGTGATCCAGCGCTTGTAGAAGCGCTGACCCATGGTCTTCTTCAGCTCGGCGCGCTCGGCGCTGCTGAGCCCGGTCATGCCGTCGCTGCCGCCGTTGTTCCAGGCGAGAACCTGGGGGAACGTCAGACCGGAGACGGTCTTGCCGGTGGAGAGGCGCACCGAAGCGATGCCCTCGCCGTCGATCTTGGTGAGCTCGAAGGCGCGCACCTTGAAGAGCTCGTTCAAGTTGTCGACCCACTCGCCATAGCCCGCGTCTTCTTGCGGACCGCCCGCCGGGGCCTGGTGGTCTATCATGCCGTACACCAGCGAGATGACCATCTTGTTTTGCTCGACGCCGCCGGCGTACAGGCGATCGTACTCGGGATACGTATTGCCCTTGCGGGTCTTGTCGGCGCCAAGCTTGACCGTGATGGGCCAGTAGAGGCGGTCTACCTCGGTCTTGGTGACCTTGTCTGCGGCTGCGGCGCCGGTGCCGAGCTTGAGGCGGTCGGCGCGAACCAGGTCGTCCTCCGCCTTCATGACGGTTTCGCACTGCGGAAGGTTGGGATTGAACACGTACCAGAGCGGAAACTCGTGCGCGTCGGAGTCGTTCGCGGTGCACTCGCGGATGATGCGCGCGCTCTCGGCGAACTGGCGCGGTCCGAGCAGGGCCGAGCTCGCGGTGGAGCGGCCGGCATACGACGGCGATACGATGGCCGCGTCCTTGTACGTGTAGCGCACCTCGAGCATGGGGCGACCGGCGGCGGTGGGGTTGGCGGTGTCGACCACGGTGACCGCGCGCTTCTTGAAGGTGGCGGTGTCGATGGCCTTGAGCTCGCGGTTGTTCACCGCGATGTCGGCCTCGCGAAAGGCGCCGAACGCCGTGCGGGTCTGCTGCTGCGCGGCGGAAAGGATGCTTTCGGTGGAAGCCGTGGGCTCCACGTAGACGATGCCCTGGAAAGACAGCTGCCGTGACCGCGCGGTGAGGCTGGTGAGATCCTCTTCGTCGGCGTCGGTGTCCTCAAAGGCGGCGCCGCTGCATGCCGCGGAGCTGGCAGCGAGGGCGCCGAGGAGAGGCAGGGTGACGAGCGCGCGGAGCAGCGAGGTCTTCATGAAATTGCAGAGTTGCAACGTGCGTACCAAGGCGCCACGCACCGTATACGGCGGGAATATTGCGACACGCACCTACATGTCGTGCGTCTTCTGGATCCCCGAACTGGATCACCATGGAGCCAGATCTTCCGGATCGTCGCCCGTGAGCGGAGGCACGGTCTCGTCGAGGCCCCCGGCATCTTCGGCCAGGATCTCTTCGAACGGCGGCATCTCCCCGGTCCGTTCGTAGCGCGCCCATTGCTCGGGGTGCTCCCGGGCGCAGACCGCGCGCAAGCCGAAGGCCGAGAGCCGGACGATGGGCTTGCCGTCGGTGCTGCTCCGCGGGCGATGACGGAGCTCGCGGGGCGCGTAGACCGTCAGCTCCAGGGGGAAGAGATCGGCCACGTGCACGTGCGTGAACTCCATGGGCACGCCGTGCTTCACGATGCTCACGCGCTGCAGGTCGTGGGGCCAGCCCAGGCGCGCCACCGCAGCGGCCACGTCCACCGCGTCCTCCGCGAACACGTGGAGGTCCACGTCGCTGCCCGCGCGCACGTGCCCGGTGGCCACCGAGCCGATGAGGCGCGCATGAAACGCTTCGAGCGCCACCATCGCCTCGAGGGCGACGATGCGCATGGCGAAGAGGCGACGGAAGCGCGTGTCGCCTTCGATGTCTTCCACCAGCTCCAGGAGCGCAGCCTTGATCTCGCCATTGGAAGGCAAGTCGTGGGGCCGATACCGAAGCGCGCGGGCGCCGCCCTGCCCCAGCAGACGCTTCGCCGCGAGACGCTTCGCGGTGAAGTACTGCTTCACCTCCTCGCCGTACATGATCTGCGCCGCCAGCTGCGCGATGGCCGCGCGCAGCCCGCCGTGCCGTTCCCAGCTCACAGGGTCTCGAGAGAGGCGAGCGGCAAGAGCGCTTCCCGAAGCCTGGCCAGGGCGCCGCCCACCGGCACGCCGGCGCGGACGACTCCGTGGATGCGCTTGTGGACGACCTGCTGGGAGACGCCCAGACGCCGGGCTATCTCCGATTGGGAGAGCCCTTCGAAGAAGAACAGCTCGATGGCCTCGCGTTGCTTGGGGGTGAGCGCCGAGGCCACTGCCTCGCGTACGCGCTCGTCGAGATCACTCGTTTCCGTAGATGTCCGTTGCATGGGGATGCCCCAGAAGCGCGTCGATGGCTTCCTCCGGGGTGAGGACACTTGCGTTTCTGCGCCGCCCGCCGAGGTCCCAACGGCGGAGGCGTTCGAGATCACGGAGCTCGGCGGTGCCGCGTCCCTTGCGACGCGTGGTTCCCGGCTTCCGGAGAAGATCGAGGTGGTGGCGCACCAGCCACACCGCGCGATCGCAAAGGAGCCCGTCCAGAAGGTCGGCTCCCACTTCGTCGTGCGTCTTGCTGTCTTCGGCCTTTCCCACGTCGTGAAACAGTGCGGCCGCCCACAGCACCGGATCGTCCGACTCGGCGCGCGCCAGGTCGAACACCTGGAGCGAGTGGTAAAGGGCGTCGCCCTCCGGATGGTAGCGCGGATTCTGCGCCACGTCATCGAGGCCGCGGAGAAGGTCGATGAAGAGGTCCATCTACCCTACCCCGCGGCTACACCCACTCATTCAGCGGGCACCATGTGACCGTCGGGATCCTCTTCCAGGTGCCCAGCCCGCGGATCGTCGAGGATGGCCTCGTCGGGGTCCGCCGTGGGTCGCTTGGCAAAGAGCGTGAACATGGTGGGAACCAGGAAGAGCGACAGCAGGGTGGACGAGGTGAGGCCTCCCACCACCGCCAGCGCCAGCGGTCGATTGGCCGCCGACGCTTCGTCGAGGCCGAGTGCCGTCGGAAGCAGCCCGAAGATAGTGGCCAAGCTGGTCATGGCGATGGGTGCAAAGCGCACGCGTGCGGCGTCGACCATGGCGGCGATGGCCGTCATCCCGGCGTGCAGCTCGCGGTTGGCGTGGTCCACCATGAGAATGCCGTTGGACACGGCGATGCCGATGACCATCAGGACGCCCATGATGGCGGTGATGGAAAGCCCCTGCCCTGCCGCCATCAGCGCCCCCACGATGCCCACCAGCGACACGGGAATCGTGAACAGCATGACGAACGGGAGCCGTAGCGACTTGAACTGCGTGGCCATGATCATGAACACGGTCATGACCGCGAGGAGGAGCGCGACGCCGAGACCGCCGAAGGTGCTCCGCATGAGCTCCACCTGACCGACGAAGCTCACCTTGACCGATCGCGTCCGGGGGTCGCTGCCCAACTTCTTCTCCAGCTCGGCGGCGGCGCTGCCGATGTCGCGCCCCTCGGTCTGCATGAAGATGTGGGCCGCGCGGGTGAGCTGGTTGCGGGTGACCAAGACCGGGCCGGTGTCGCGGCGAATGTTGCCGTAGGCGCCCAGGGTAACGGCGGCACCGTTCGCGCCCACGCGAATGGGCACGGCCGACATGGCCGCGGTGTCCTTCACCACCGCGTCGTCGTAGTAGGTGATGACGTAGTACGACTGGCCATTGGCACCATCGACCCAGACCGCCGGCGTATTCACGTTGCCGAGGGTGGCCTCCAGGGTGGTCTGGGCGGCATCCCGCGCCGTCACTCCCACCAGGCCGGCGGTCTGACGATCGGTGTTCACGCGAAGCTCCGGGTAGTCGTTCTCGAGCTGCACGTAGACGTCGCGAATGCCGGGGACGGAGCGCGCCACCTCGGCAACGGCCTTCGACTGGTCGAGCATGGCGTCGAGATCGTCCCCGCGCACTTCCACCACCAGCGGCGCGATGTAGCCATTGGAGAACACGCTGGCGACGAGGCCGCCGGGGGCCTGAAGGAAGTCCACGCCGGGATACGCGTGATCGAGGATCTCGCGCATGCGGTCGGCGAGCTCGCGTTGGCCCACGGTGCGCTTACCGAGCGGCGTGAGCTCCACGCGGATGAACCCCTGGTGCGTTCCCATGTTGGGGCTGGTCATCGCCGAGCGCGCCTTGCTCGGTGACCCGACGTTGGTCAGCACCAGGCTCACGCTGCCCGCGGGCAATTTCTCCTGGATGGTCTTGGCCATCTGCACCGTCTTGGCAGAGGCCTCTTCGAGGGAGGTGCCGGGCGTGAATCGCACGTACACGCGCTCCATGGACTCGTCGATGTCGGGAAAGAACGTGCTCGGCAGTCGTGTGGCCGCCCACACGCTCGCCGCCACCAGGACCGCGGCGCCGCCGAGGACCCACGGGCGGTGGGCCAGCACACTGCGCAGCGTGCGCGCGTAGACCTCGCCGACGCGATCCACCGCCCCCTTCAGCCTGCGCGCAACCGGCCCCGGCTCTCGGTGGAGCTTGGGAAGCAGATACCGACAGGCCACCGGGGTCACGATCATGCTCACCAGGTAGCCGGCCACCATGCCGGTGGCGACCGTGAGCGCCAGTGGCACGAAGAGCTTCTTGGCAAGGCCCGCGAGGAGCACCACCGGCATGAGCACGGCGATGGTGGCCAGCGTGGCCGCCAGTGCCGCGATGGCCACGGCGTTGGCGCCATTGAGCGCTGCCGATACCCGCGAGCGTCCGTGGGAGTTTCGGTGCACCGACTCCAGCACCACAACCGAGATATCGACGAGCGGCCCCATCGAGAGCGTGAGGCCGCCCAACGTGAACGCGTTGAGGCTCTGCCCGGTGGCGTAGAGGACGATGAGGATGATGGAGAACGACACCGGCACCGCGATACCGGCGATGAGCACCGAACGTGGGCTCTGGAGAAACAGCAGGATGACCAGGGCCACCAGCACCAAGGCCTGGAAGATCTCCTTCACCAGGCCGTCGATGGTCCCGCGCACGAACGTGGACTGGTCGAACACCGGCTCGACCTTCAGGCCCGGAGGCAGATCCTTCAGCTTGGAGACGATGTCCTTGATCTGATCGTTGATGGCCACCACGTTGCCCCCGGGCACCCGGAGCACGTTGAGGTACACCCCGACCTCGCCGTTGATGGTCACCGCCTGCGCGTCCTTCGAGCCGCCGTCCTCGATGCGCGCCACGTCGCGAATCAACACCGATTTGCCGTCGTCGAGCTTGATGACCGCGTCACCGATGTCGGCCACCGCCGAAGGGACCGCATTGGTGTACACGTTGGCGGAGAAGGTCGGCGGGTTGAAGCGCCCGGAAGGCAAGAGCGCGTTGGAGCGCTCGATGGCCCGGGCGACGTCGCTCGACGAGAGCCCCCGCGCAGCAGCCTTGGCCGGGTCGACGATGACGTTGATCTGCCGCTTTTCCCCCGTTGGGCGACGCGCTGGCGACGCCGGGGATGCCCTCGATCAGCGGCTCCACGTTGTTGGCGGCGTAGTCGTAGATCTGCGCCTCGGACAGCCCGCCGCCGTGGACCGCAATCTGCATGATGGGCGCGTTCGACGGATCGTACTGGAGAATGAACGGAGGGATGATGCCGAGGGTCTTGGGCACCGACGACATGGCGAAGGCCACCTGCTGCTGGACCGTGGACTGCGCGGCGTTGAGGTCGGTACCCCACTTGAGCCACACGAAGATGACGCTGAGGCCGCTGCGCGAGATGCTCTCTACGTGGTCCACGCCGGGGGTGGCGCTCACCGCCTTTTCCAGGCGCCAGGTGATGGTTTTCTCGACGTCCTTGGGTCCCATGCCCGAGGCCTTGGTGCCGATGACCAGCACCGGCGGCGATAGCTCGGGGAACGTGTCGACGCTCATGCGCGGCGTCACCACCGATGCGAACACCACCAGGGCGATGCACAGCATGAGCACGAAGATGGGGTTCTTGAGGGCCAGACGGGTCACGGCTTCGCCTCCGCGGGGCCGGCGACCTTGACCGCCACGCGGTCGTTGTTGGCGAGCAGCGAGCGCCCCTGCGTGACGACCTGGGCGCCGGCCGGCAAGTCGGTCTTCACGAACAGGCTGCCGTCTCGCTCTCCGACCACGTCGACCATGACCTTGTGGACCACACCGCCGTCGGCCACGAATACCGTCGCGCGACTTCCGCGCACCTTCGCGGCAAGGAGGGGGATTTCGCTGACCGGCACGGCGGTGCCGACGTCCACCTCGATCTGGGCGGTGGTCCCCACGGGGATGGTCCGATCGCCGTTGGGCAAGTCCACCTCGAAGTGAATGGTGCGGGTGGAGAAGTCGGCCCCCGGAGCGCGGCGCGCGATGGCGCCCTCGATGTGCGCGCCGGTGGCCAGCAGGTGCACGCGCACCGGCGTCTTGGGCGGGATCCCCTCGAAGTCCACCTCGGGAACGTCCGCAGAGAGGCGAACCGTGGACCGGTCGACAACCTGGACGATGCTCGCACCGGGCCGCACGAACGAGCCCGGGTCCACGTTGCGCACCGCGATCTCTCCATCGAAGGGGGCGCGCAAGATGCAGTCCGACACCTCCAGCGACTTTCCCGAAGCCTGCGCCAGGAGCGCTTGCATCTGGGCTTCGTTGGAGGCCGACTGGGCTTGCTTCTGCTCGACCTCGTTCGCCGAGGCGAAGCCGCCGTCGAGCAGCTCCGTGAGGCGGGAGGCCTCGCGAGACGCGGCCTTCTGTCGCTCCGCCAGCGCTCGCGCTTGCTGGACGACCGCCAGATTCCCCGCCGAAGCGTTGCGGCAATCGATGGTCGCCAGCACGTCGCCACGCTTCACCACCGCCCCCGGACGCACCAGCACCGAGTCGACGAAGCCCGAGGCGAGCTGGGTACCCATGCGCGCCTGTAGCCACGGCTCCAGCGTGCCCACGTACTTGCGGGTGGGCCGAAACGTGGTGCTCTTGGCGGCCACCACCTCGACGCTCTTGGGGTTGTCGTCGAGCGCGACCTTGTTCACGCCGCGCTCGGCGCGGAGTAGAAGGCCCGCCCCCGCGGCCACCACCAGCGTGCAGAGCACCCCGATGGTCAGGGGAATCCTCCACCGCGGCTTGCGCTCTTCGGGACGCAGCTCGGAGGCGATGCCATCACTCTCGGACGTGCTCATGGGGTCTCCGCAATGGCGCGCTGCAGGACGGCGCGCGCTTTCGATACCTGGAATTTGCCAATCGCCAGCTGGATGTCGGCCTCGGTACGTAGCGCTTGGGCGTCGGCGAGCTCGGTGCTGGTACCGAGCCCAACGCGAAAGCGGTTCTCTGCTTGCTCGTAGTTGGCGCGCGCTGCGTCGGCCCCGCGGGTGAGCGCCGCCAGCGCCTGGCGCGCCACGTCCGCGTCGAAGTAGGCCGCCGCGATGATGCCGCGTTGCGCACGCAGCGATGCCGAGCTCTCGTAGGAGAGCGCCCGTTCGCGTTCCCGCGAGGCGTCGGCGCGCCGGTCGAAGGTGGGCTCGAGGAGCGGCCAGGTG
Source organism: Polyangiales bacterium (assembly GCA_038210445.1). Classification (GTDB taxonomy): domain Bacteria; phylum Myxococcota_A; class Polyangia; order Polyangiales; family Polyangiaceae; genus JABFRG01. The sequence goes on along the minus strand of JBBQWQ010000003.1, from coordinate 64,245 downwards.
AGCACCACGCCCACGTCGTAGTTGGGCACCACCGGAGCCCAGCCGTCACCCCACGGGACCGGGCCGCTGGAAGGGGTGGCCCCGCCGGCGCGGGCGGAGATGGCAGCGGTAGCCGATAGGTTGGGCCGGGTCTGGAGCTCGAGACGACGCGTCTCGGCGGCCTGGGCCCGCAGCCGCGCCTGAGCTTCCCGCAGCGCGGGTCCTCGCTCGGCCCCCCGCAGCACCGCCTCGAGCGCCGGGAGCTCGGGGCTCTCCTCCGGCATGGCCTCGGCGTCGAGCTCAACATCGTCGACGCCCACCGCCACGGCAAACACACTTCGCGCAATGTGGACCGATGCGTTGGCGCGCACCATGCCCGCCTCGTACCGGGCGACGTCGGCCTCCGCGCGCGTGAGCTCGATGGGCGGCCTCATGCCACTTTGCACGTTCGCCCGCGCTTGATCGCGGTGCTGCACCGCGCGGTCGTAGGCTCCGCGCGAGGCCTCCGCGATGGAGAGCGCCGCACGGACTGCGAAGTACGCTTGCTCGACGCCCAGGTCGACGTCGAAGCCCGCGCCCAGAACGCGGAATCGCTCCACCTCGGAAGCGAGGGTGGCCGCGTTCTGTTCGGCGGCGATGCGGCCGAAGTCGAAGATCTCCTGGCGGATCCCCAAGGCTACGCCGGTGGTCGCGTAGGGACGCGCGTCGGCGGTCCCCTCCACCTTGGTGCCGCCGATGCGGGGAAGGTCCACGACCGAGGTCCCCAGCAACGTCGAGGTGCTGTTGTTGGCGGTTCCGCCCACGACCTGTCCCATAGCGCCGATGCGCGGCAACCACTGGGCCCCGGGCACCCGCGCGTCGCTCTGGGCGGCCACCAGACGCTGGCGCGCCGCGAGCAGCCTCGGCTGGTGGGCCCGGGCATAGGCGCGCGCCTCACCGAGGCTCATGCGACGGAGACCGGCCTCGGCCGTTGCTGCAGGCGGCGGGGCGGCCACCGCGTTCTGCGCAACCGCGGGTGTCGCCAAGAAGACCGCCGCGAGGGTCAGCGCCCACAACTGCCATATCGGTCCGCGCCCACGGCGACCGCTTCGTTCGATGTGCATTCGACGCGTCCCAGAGCAGGAGCCGTGCCATGTCGATTCTCCCGCACGGACTCGACTGGGCGACCGGCGCGTCGGAAGTTCTCCGACACGCGCTCGGAGGAAATCCCTGTGTCGCGCCCGCGTCGGCACCTCGGAACGCAATCGCGTTCTGGGATCGTACCGGCACGCACCTTGCTCCGCGCGCCGCGCGCCGCGCTCATGCCTCGAACTCCCTTCGAGGTAGGTGCGTGCGAGGCGTACCAGGAACTTCTCGTAGTCGGTTCGATCCTCCTTCCGCACATAGTCCCGAAAGTCCGTCTGCACGATGCCGAAGAGACGGAGCTCGAAGCGCCCGTCCGTCGAAGTCCCCATCGAGGGCTACTACGCCCTCGTCACCGCGGTGCTCACCGGAGAGCGGCGAACCTCGTATGCAGAGTTCGTACGCCCACGGCACCCCGTCTCGCTATCCCACGGCTGGAGCGGTACCGGGGCTCTCGAGCTCGTCCTCCGCAGGTCGGGCCTCTGGGTGAGCCCGCGGGCGTTCGAGGAGCGCTACCACGTGGTGGTGCCCGCGGGCATCGCGCGAGGCAGTATGGACCTCACGGTCGGGCTCAACGGGTACTTGAACCGCTGGGTCTGGATTCAAAGCAACTTCGAGCACACCATCTTCGAGCGTCCCCTCGCGCCCCGAGCCACCGTGATGTTCTAGCACGACTTCGTCAGGGAACCGTGAATGGTCCGGGCTAGAGTCAGGCGTCGCTGTCGCGGAGCCACTTGGCGAGCGTCTTCGAGTCGACGCCCAACGCCTCGCAGGTGGCCATCTTGGCTCCCCCCAGACGCCCGAGCGCCCACGCCGCGTAACGTCGCTGCAGCTCGCGAATCGGAAGAATCCTGGTGCCGAAGTCGAGCGTCTCGCTCACCGCCGGCCGCGCGAGAATGTGCTTCGGAAGGTCGTCCGGCGTCACGTCTTCGCTGCGGCCGAGAATCAGGAGGCGCTCCACGAGGTGCTCCAGCTCCCGCACGTTGCCCGGCCATTCGTATCCGAGGAGCAGCGCCATGGCGTCGCGGGAAACGCCGCGCACCACGGCACGTGGGTGCGTCTTGTGCGCCCGCTCGAGAAACGAGGTCACGAGCACCGGGATGTCGTCGGTCCGCTCTCGCAGGGGCGGAAGCTCGACCGACACGACATCGAGGCGATAGAGCAAGTCTTCGCGAAAGCCCCCGTCGCGAACCGCGCGTCTCAGGTTTCGATTGGTCGCGGCGACGATGCGAACGTCGACCTCTCGCTCGCGATTGCTTCCGACCGGACGAACGATACCGGTCTCGAGGACGTGCAGAAGCTTGGCCTGCAAGGCCAACGGTAGCTCGCCGATCTCGTCGAGGAACAACGTACCTCGGTGGGCGTCTTCGAAGAGACCCGAGCGGTCCGACACCGCGCCCGTGAACGCGCCCTTCACGTGACCGAACAGCTCGCTCTCCAGCAGGTTCTCCGGGATAGAGGCGCAGTTCACCGACACGAAGGAGCCTCCGCTACGCGGGCTCTCGGCGTGCACCGCACGAGCAATGAGGCTCTTGCCGGTTCCCGTCTCTCCGAGCAAGAGCACCGGCACGGAGGTCTCCGCGACCCGGGTGACGAGCTCCACCACCTCTTGCATGGGCGCGCTGCGCGACACGATGTTGTCGAGGGAGGAGCGCAACGCCCGCCGGAGGGTTCGAGCCTCGCGGCGCAGGCCGGACTCCTCGAGCGCTCGATTCAAGAACAGCGCAAGCTCCTCGAGCTTGAAGGGCTTCGTGAGATAGTGGTACGCGCCGCGCCGTATGGACTCGACCGCGCTGTCGACGCCGCTGTAGGCGGTGACGACGATCACCGGGCTCTCCGGAGCTACCTCGCGGGAGAGCGCCAGGAGCTCGAGCCCGTCCCCATCGGGGAGGCGCAAGTCGGTGATCAGCGCCTCGTGCTCTCGTCGCGAGATCTCCTGCGCCGCCGCCTGCGCGCGGGTACAGACCCGCACCGCGAACCCGCGGGCGGTCAGCCCCTCGGCAATGGTTTCGGCCATGGCCGCCTGGTCGTCCACCACGAGCACTCTCCCACGTCGCTCCGGAGGCGCGAGCCTCATCGGGCCTTCCGTCGCACGCTTCTTCATGGGCTATCCTCGGGCTGGGCCGGCAGGCGCACGACCACCCTCGTGCCGGGTAGCGTCACGTCCGGGCGCTCCGCATCGCGCCGCGCGATACGCAGGGTGCCACCGTGGTGCTGGACGATTTCTTTGGAGATGGCGAGGCCCAAGCCCGACCCGCCGCGCGAGGCCTTGGTGGTGAAGAACGGGTCGGTGGCCTTGGCCAAGACACTCGGGCTGACCCCGGCTCCCTCGTCGGCCACGACGATCTCGACGCCCTGAGGTACCGACGTGACCGATAGCGTTACCTTGTGACCTGGCGTGGACGCCTCCAGGGCATTGACGAGGAGATTCACCACGACCTGCTCCAGCAACGCGGGGTCGCCTGCGATGACGGCGTCGGAATCGACGGCGCGCTCCAGAATGACCCCGTTGGCCTCGAAGCGGTGCGCGACCACGCTCGCGGCGTGCATCGCCATCGCGCCCGCCGCAAGCGGGACCAGCGTCGGCGCGTCGCCCCGAGCAAGCGCCAAGAATCCCCGCATGACACCATCGATGCGCTCCACCTGCGCGGCAATGATGGCGAGCACACGCGCATCGTCCGGACGGTCTTGGAGCCCCGGTGACGCCGCGAGCAGCTCGACCCTGGCGCCGATGACCCCAAGCGGCGTGGCGATCTCGTGCGCGATGCCGGTGGACATCGCGGCAAGGGCCGCCATGCGGTCGGCGCGAGCGATCTGTGCGTCCCGCTCGCGCTCGCTCCGGTGGACCACCATCGCCTGCCGCAAGGAGAGCTCTCGGCGCTCGCGCGCGAGCGCGTAGCCACCGAAGCCCAGCACCGCGAGCACCGCAAAAAAGAGGCTACCGAAGTCGCGCCATTCCTCGCGCCGGCTGCGGTCGCGCTCCCTCTGCGCGGACGCGATGACCACGACGCCGACGCTGCGCCCGCTCCCCGACGCCGACTCGGCCACCCCCGCCACGGCGACCCGGCCCGGAAGGCCCAAGGAAGCAGCTTGGTCGCGGGGCAATATGACCCCTCGCGCGCCCTCCGCGAGCGCGAGCTCGATGGCGCGATTGGCGATCGTTCGGCCGTCCGTCGCCTCGAAGCCCCCCCGCTCTCGGCGCCACAAGAAGATGAGCCGATTGCCTTGCCGCTCCACGTCGTGCAGCGCGGTGAGCTCCCGGGTGAGGTCGCCGTCGCGCTTCGAAGGGTCCGCGACTTGGTCGGCTCGGCCTGCGAGATCCTTGGCCAGCACGCTGGCGAGCAGATGCTCTTCTTCCATGAGCTCCTGGATCGCGGCTTCCGATTGCTGGCTCGCGTCCCACGCTCGAAAGGCGGCGATGGCGGCAACCGTGCACAGCATCGCCAGGCCGATGCGGACGCGCACCCGGGTCGATGCGCCTCGGGCACTCGGAAGATTTCCGTCCGCCTTCGGAATTTCTCCGCATTCCTCCCGAAGGTCCGAGGCGGGATCCTCGGGATAGGGAAGCGCTCCGCTGCCGGGCACGGCGATTGCGTTGCTGGCTTTCATGATGTTTCGTTCATCCAAACCGTCCGGAGCCGTTCAAGTGTGCAAGCCGCGTGCGCGCGGACGGCATTCCCCCTGGGCATCCGTGGCGGCGGTCGTGGCATTGGCAGGAACGGTAGCGCTGCTCGGCGGCGGATGCGCGAACAAACAGAGCGCGCGCATCTACAGCTTGAGCAGTGGCAAGGCCGCCACGTTCGACGTCGACTCCGCCACCGACAATCACGGCGCGCTTCGCGGAACGCTGCCGAGCGGCGAACAATGCACCGGCGATTTCTCGGCGTCGGCTTCCGACGAAACACGCCTGAGCGCGACCTTTCCGTACCCGGCGGCCAGCGCCGAGGCCGGAGTGGTCGTGCTCAACTGCGGGGCACAAGTTCTCCAATGCGTCCTGGCGCGACGGCCAGGTCAAGGCTTCAGCTTCGGCTCGTGCAAGGACCAGCACGGGGCCGAATACGCGATGATGTTCTAGGAGGCACGCACATGCGGAATTTCAACAAGCGGCTCCTGTGGGCCATCGCAATCTTCGCCACTGCCGCGACGTCCGGCTGTTACCCCAACCGAAAGGGTGCAATCTACAACACCAAGTCACCGCAGAAGGGCGCGGTGGTATTCGAGCATGCTGGGGACACCAACGGCGCCGCACAGGCGACCATGCCCGGCGGCGAACGCTGTGAAGGGCGATTCAACACCGTGCCCGACAAGGCGAAAAAGACCTACGACGGCGGGGCCAAGCAGATCTTGGAGGAAGAGACCCAGGCGGGGCTCCTGGTCCTCACGTGTGGTCAGGCAGTCGTCGCATGCAACTTCACCCGAGACCTATGGGCGGCCGGGTACGGCACCTGCAAAGACAGCCGCGGCGAGCAGTACGAGCTCCTCTTCAAGTAGACGGCGAACGGTCCCGCTCAGACCGCAGCGGGCTTCTTCCGTAGCACCAGCATGCCGAGGGCCCAGGCCACGATGGCTGCGGCGACGACGCCCACACCGGCCCAGGTGCGGTATTCGAACCAGGGCGCGGAAACCACGGCGCCGCCCAGGGCCACCGCGAACAGCACCGAGGCGACGCCCCGCTGACCGACGAGCTTCACCGTACCCATGCGGCTGCGCTCGCGCTCGAGCGCGAAGACGCCGAAGAGAATGAAGAGACCGATGGCCATCGCCACCGCGCCGCCGATCCGCAGGTAGAGAAAGAGCGGCGACGGCTCGGCCGGCGCCTTGCCGAACATGGTCTTCTCGTCGACCTCGCCGGGCGCGACCAGGAGCAGCGAGCGGTCCGCGGAGAGCACCGCCGGGGTCACCGCCTGGGCCGCCTGCATGCCCACCACGCTGGCCTGCGCCGGCTTCACGATCTGGAACGTGATGCGGAGGTCGCCCACCTGCGGGGCGTCGGGCGAAACCCCCATGAACAGCGCACCAGGGGCGATCTTCAGCTTGGCGCGGGCGTCGGCGGGCGCGCCGGCGAGCATCTCGGCGGTGGGCACAAGCGGCTCGAAGGCGTTCAGCTTCTCGAGCCCTTCCTTGGGGAGCGAGAACGAGCCCACCCGTGCGGCCTGCGCGGTGACGAACCGCTCCTCGTAAGGAAAGAGCGCCGGGTTCTTGTGGTCGGCCGACTCGTGGAACTTCCCCGCATCGATGACCGTGGGGCTCCAGCGCTTCGTGTACGTGAACTCGGTTTTCCCATCGACCGCGCGCGTGGCCTCGTCCCACTGGTACATCTCGACGTGACGCTCGAGCCGTAGTGCCTTGGCCGAGACGCCAAAGAGCTCGTCGCGTAGCGTCTCGTCGGTGGTGACGATGCCGGTGAGGTGCACCACCTTGCCTTCGTTGGCGGCGTCGACCTTGTCGCTCATCACGTGCACGACGCTCGCGGCGCCCTCGTCGAAGGCCCGGTGCACCGCGACCGCGCGCTGCTCGTTGCTGTAGAGCAGCGGGAAGGCCCCGAGGACCAGAAAGACCCCCAGCGCCGACAGCTTGGGGGTCCGCTTCAGGCGGGCGAAGAGGCTCGGGGTGCTTCCGTTGTTCTTTTCGGCCATCCCCTTTCTCGTAAGTCCTTTCGCAGTCTTCCGCTAGCGGCCTCCGGCAACTGGTCCCTTCGCGATCCACTGCGGGAAGAAAATAGTGCAATGAACGTGTGGGTTTGGGGTGCGGCGCGGGAAATTCTGAGGCACTGTAGTTGGGCTATGACGAAGCTCTTCAGCGCACTCTTTTGCGTCGCCGCGGTGGGCATTGCTCTCGGTGGTCAAGGTTGCTCGTCGGACGATCCCCCGGCCCTGAAAGACGGCGGCCTCGACCCCAACGGCAACAACACCATCTGCCTGGCGGTCAACTGCGACACCGATCGCGACTGCGCCGACTGCGCCGAAGGCAAGACGGTCTGCTACCAGAAGGAGCACCGCTGCGTGGCCTGCGGTCCCCAGGGCGGCGGCCGCAACTGCCCCTCGGGCCAGTACTGCACGCAATACGGCGACTGCGTCGGCAACGGCGTTACCTGCACGGCCGACACCAACGGCACGCCGACCGGCAGCTGCGCCTCCGACAACGACTGCGCCGCCTGCGATCCCAAGCACCGCGCGTGCGACACCAAGACCAGCAAGTGCGTCGGGTGCACGCAGGCCAACAAGAAGATGTGCCAGTCGACCGACTTCTGCGCGGCCGACGGCAACTGCAAGGCGCAGTGCCCGAGCGAGTGCAAGGTCGACGCCGACTGCGGCCAGTGCGGCGCCGCGGGCTCTGAGGCCCATGCCTGCTTCCGTGGAGAATGCACGCAGTGCAACGACAAGGTGAGCTGCCCCGGAGGCTCCCAGTGCGACGACCACGGCAAGTGCCTGCCGTCGTGCGGCGACAGCGATCTCGAGCGTCCGGACATCCCGGGCTCGTGCGGCAAGAACAGCGACTGCGAGGCGTGCACCGCCGGTACCACCACCTGCAAGCTGCCCATCGTCGGCGGCACCGGCACCTGCGCGGTGCCCGCGGCCGGCTGCTCCGACCTCGGCAACGGCGCCATCAAGCTCCCGGCTCCGTTCGATCGCGCCACCAACACCTGCTCCAAAGACGGCGACTGCGCCGGCGTCAGCGCCGACATCAACGTGGGGGCGCTCCTCGGCAAGCTCACCGGCATCAAGTCCATCAAGAGCGGCTCGCTCAAGTACGCCATGAACGTCTGCGCCACGGTGAAGGTCACCGGCACCGACGCTAGCTGCGGCGTGTGCGTTCCCTGCAAGAAGGACACGGACTGCCAGGACATCGACATCCAGCAGGTGGCCGGCGACATCCTCGGCCCCATCGGCAGCATCGGCGCCCGCATCCTCCTCGACCAGATCTTCGGACCGAACGATCACAAGATTCACATGTACTGCGCCAAGGTCCTGGGCGAGTACGGCGCCTGCGTCCCCTGCTCCAACCTGCTGAGCCGCTGCGCCCAGGGCGAAGGCACGCCGGTCGACACGTGCGATCACGACGTGTGCGTCGAGGGCGCTGCGCTCTCGCCGTTGCCCACGTGCCAGAGCGGCTGCGCCGCGAAAGTGTGCGCGGAAGACAACTATTGCTGCACCAACAAGTGGGACCAAACCTGCATCAACCGCGTCGAGCGACTCTGCGATCCCCAGCGCACCTGCGCCAAGGGCGACAGCTGCCGCTTCAAGGCCGATGGCTACTACTGCAGCGAGCTGCAGCTCTACTCCACCTACAAGTGCGTGGCCGGCGCGCTCTCTGGCGGCGCCCAGTGCCTGACCAACGAGTACTGCCACCGCGAAGCGCCCAATGGCCAGAAGAGCAAGGCCATCATGCAAACGGCGATCAAGCAGCAGTGCTTCAACACGCCCAACCCGCCCACGCCCTGAGCCTCTGATCGCATCGGAACGTCTCGCGTGAGCACTTTCGACCCGAATGGCCCGTCGCCCGACGACGCCGGCATCTTCGGCCTCCCCACCACCGAGGCCGAGGCTGCGCTCGTGCTTCTACCGGTTCCCTGGGAGGCCACCACCTCGTACGGGGGCGGCGCCGCTGAAGGGCCGAGCGCCATTCTCCGCGCCAGCCACCAGGTCGACCTCTTCGACCTCGACGTCGAGAAACCCTACGCGGCGGGGATCTTCATGCTCGGCCAGGCCGAGCTGCTGCGCGAGGACAACGCCCGCGCCAAAGAGCGCGCCCAGCGCGTCATCCAGAACTACGGCAAGCTGCCCGAAGCCGAGACCAGGGAGCTGCTCGCCGAGGTCGAAGCGCTCAGCGAGAACATGAACGCCTTGGTGCGCGGCGAGACCCTACGCCTCCTCGCGCAGGGCAAGTTGGTGGGCGTGGTGGGCGGCGATCACTCGGTGCCGCTCGGCGCCATCGAAGCCGCTGCGTCGCGAACACCCAAGCTCGGCGTCCTTCATTTCGACGCACATTCCGACACCCGCGACGCCTACGAAGGCTTTCGGTACTCGCACGCCTCCATCATGCGCAACGTATGCGACCGCGTTCCACAAGTGACGCGCCTCGTTCAGGTGGGCATTCGCGACTTCTGCGAAGAGGAGATGGACTACATCCGGGCGCAAGGCGACCGCATGGCGGTGTTCTTCGATCGCGATCTGCAGAACCGCAAGTTCCGCGGCGACAGCTGGGCCAACGTCACCCGCGACATCATCGCCAAGCTCCCCGAGCACGTCTGGGTCTCCTTCGACATCGACGGTCTCGACCCGCGCTTCTGCCCGCACACCGGCACACCGGTACCGGGCGGCCTCGATTTTTCCGAGGCCGTGTTCCTGCTGCGCGAGCTGGTGCGCCAGGGCCGGACCATCGTCGGCTTCGACCTGAACGAGGTGGCCCCCAATCTCGCCGACCCTGGCGACGAGTGGGACGGCAACGTGGCCGCTCGCCTGCTCTACAAGCTGTGCGCGTTCACACTGGCCAGCAACGGCAAGGCCGCGCTCCGCGACTGATGCCCCGGCAGTAGTCCTCAGGGGACGCGCTTGAAGCGTCGGTGCGAAGAGCCGAGCGGCTTGCGATCGCCCTCGCGGGCGGCGATGAGATCGCCGACCGCCAGCGTGGTGGCGAGCAGCCCGAGGATGACCCGCGCGCGGCCGCGACCGTCGAGCGCCTGCACCACGCCCACCTTGCCCAGAAAGGGACCTGCGAGCACGCGCACGCGCGTCCCCTTCTCCACCGGTATCGAAGGGTCGACCTCGGTGACCAGCGCTGCCCGCCGCAAGAAGCGTCGCGGGAGCTCGTACGGCGGGCTCGTTTTGGGGTGGGGCACGTGCGGCAGAAACAACGGAACGCTGGGCTCCGGCGGCTCGTCCTCGAACTCGTCGAGCTCGACATCGTCGCGCTGGCGCTGCCTCGGTGAGTCGTCCTCGTCGTCGCCGTCGGCATCCACCACGCGCATGCGCGGGCGCTCCGGCGCGAGGTAGTCGTTGTCTTCATCCCAGGAGATGAAACGCGCCACCGGCACCAGCGCGAGCAGCGCGTCCTCGAGCTCTTCGTCGAGAATGTCGGCATGCTTCTCGGCCACGTCGCGGGGCACCGACCAGCCCACCCAGAACGGCACGCCCGAGGTTTCGCAGCGCAGGAGCATGGTGCGCACCGGGTCGGGAGAGACCGGCGCAGCGATGGCGGTCGCCTCTCCCGAGGGGCCCATGGCGAACGGCTCGGGCAGAGCTTCCAGGAGCGAAGTGAGCTGCAAGAGCGGCTCCGGGATGCGGGCGCACTCGCGAAGGTTGCGAAAGTCTTTGGCGTTGGCGGGCGCCGAAGGCACGCGCATCGACACCTCGATGCCCACGCTGTCGACCTCGAGCACCAGCTGCAGCGCGCCGGGCGCCGCGCCGTCGCGTACGAAGCGAACGCCCGAGGCGCGCACCTCCACCGAGGCGCCAAACCCCTCGCTACGGATTCGCAGCACCGCGGCGCGGGCGAACGAGGCGAGGCGCGCCCGCAGCTCCTGGCTCGCCTCGAGAGCATCGAAGTCTTCGGCGGATAGGTGAAGGGGCCCTTGCGACATGGGAAATCGCGGAAACCCGCGCACATCGAGGATACGCGCGCGGCCCTCGCGCCGGCAAGGCTTGCGTCGGTGTCGCCGGTCTCATAAGCATACACGAGCCCCATGCGAGAAGATCTCCTCGAAGTCCTGCGCGAGCCAACGACCCACGCGAAGCTGCAGCTTGCCGTGACCCGCCACGAGGGAGACCAGATCGAAGAAGGTACGCTGCGATCCGAGCAGACCGACAAGGTCTATCCGATCGTGCGCGGCATCCCCCGCTTCGTCCCCGAGAGCGGCTACGCCGACTCCTTCGGCATGCAGTGGAATCGCTTCCGCGAGACGCAGCTCGACAGCCTCAACGGTACACAGCTCTCCACCAACCGCTTCTGGGGCGAGACCGAGTGGACGCCCAAAGACATCGAGAACAAGTGGATCGTCGACATGGGCTGCGGGTCGGGGCGCTTCGCTGAGGTGGCGGCGGCCGCCGGCGCGCGCGTCGTCGCTCTCGACCTTTCGACGGCCGTGGAAGCCACCAAGCAGACCCTCTCGCCCTTCCCCAACGCGCACGTGGTGCAGGCGAGCCTCCTCGACCCACCGTTCGCAGATGGAAGCTTCGACGGCGCCTACTGCATCGGGGTGCTGCAGCACACGCCCGACCCCCGCGGCGGCTGCCGCCAGGTGGTCCGCGTAGTGAAGAAAGGCAGTCGCTTTGCGATGACCATCTACGCGCGCCGCCCCTGGACCAAACTTTACGGCAAGTACCTGCTTCGGCCGGTGACCAAGCGGGTCGAGGGCCCCACGCTGCTGGCAGGCATCGAGCGGGCCATGACGGTGCTCTTTCCGCTCACCGACAAGCTCTTTCCCCTCCCGATCATCGGCAAGGTGGCCCGCTTCGCGATCCCGGTGGCCAACTACGTGGGCGATCCCAGCTACGAGGATCACAAGCTCCGATACGACTTCGCGGTGCTCGACACCTTCGACATGCTCGCGCCCGCCTTCGACGATCCCATGACCGCCGACGAAGTCGACGAAGTACTCGGCACCCTTGGCGCACGCCGCTGGGCGTTCAAGACGCGCGTCCCCATCAACGTCATCGGCGAACGCTGACGCGCAGCCGCCTCAGCGGCACCCCTCGCAGTCGGTTCGGAGGTCGAGCGTCGGAAGCGCCGGGGGCGGGAGCACGCTGGCCTTGGCGATGGCGCGAATGAGCGGCCACGGCAGCTGATCCGCGGTCTCCAGGCGCCCGTTGGGAAGCACCTTCGGCGGGCCATCCACCTCCACCACCACGTCGATGCCGTCGGCCGGGGTGCCGGTCCACCTGCCGCCGAGAATCTCGGTCTGGTCGCCCAGCGCCAAGGTCGCGGAGAAGTGCATGCGCACCGGCACGATGCCGACCTTCCGGTACGCAGTGCCGTCGGGCACCGACGGATCGACGTGATCGACGTCGCGGTACGTGAGCGTGGTGGAGCTCAGCGTGAGATCGATGCCGACGTCGACCAAGCTGCGGATCTTTGGCTGGAGCGCCGGGTCGATGGGCGCGTCGTCGGGCGGATAGGGAGCACGCACCACATGCACCGCGGCCTCGGCGACGACGTAGTACTGGCGCGCGATGTTGGGAAGCGCATCGACGATGAAGGTGCGCTCGGCGATGCCGAGACGGTTCCACAGCGCCAGCAGGAACACGGCCGGGCTCATGTTGCAGGGCGCCGCCGCGTCGAAGGCCACATCGGTGCAGTTGTCGCCGATGGAGAGCTTCACCTGCGGCTCGTAGTAGGCCACCGAGAGCAGCGACTTCACGTCGTTGGGGTGAAACCGCACGTGGTTGCCATCGACGCCCGTCACGTCGACCACGCGGTAGGGCTCGGGCTCGACCATCGAAGCGGCCGCCACGCCGTTGCAGCGGCCGCTCCAGTAGCGCGGATGGCCATTGTGGCTCAGCTTCTGCGCCTGCACCGTGGCCGGGAAATCCAGGCGCCCCAGCGCGAGATCGACCTTCTCGACCGGCGCCAGCGTGAAGAGCCGCTGGGCGGCCTCGGCGTCGCCCGACGCCGCCCGCGCCACCCAGGCCTTGGCCTCACTCTCTGTGGGAGGCGCAAAGCCGGTGAGCGTGCGATACGCGAGCCGCGCGGAGCCCTCGGACCAGCGCCCGCCTTCGCCACCGAACCACGACGGGAAGAAGCTCGAAGACCAGGGCGCCTCGCGCGGCGCGAGGGTGCGTTCGAGGAGGCCGCGGTTGCGAATTTCGTCGAAGGATGTGACGAGATGGCCCTCCGGAAGGCCGCGGGTCGGAATGTCTTTGGGATCGCCCGCGACCTCGGATCCCATGGGCTCGATGCGGCGCTCCACGTGCGGCGCAAAGGTCTCCGGCATGGCTACCCGGGCGCCCACCGCGATGGCGAGCCAACCTGCCACGCGGAGGGCGGTGCGACCAAGAGGCACCCGCGGCGCGGTGCCGGACCGGCGGGCCACGTGACGGTAGATGCCCATCAGGAGCAAGCACGGGATGACCACGAAGAGCAGCTCGTTGGCCACCGTGAGCAGGCCCCAATGGCTGAAGTACTCGGAAGCGCCACCAGGGCACGCGGCGACGATGCTGAGCGGCGAGAGCCAGCGCGCCGTTGCCATCGGCCACAAGAGCGCGACGCCCGCCTCACCGGCAGTGAAGGCGTCGAGCACGCCGTGCGATGCGGCTGCGGCGAAGAGAAAGGCCAAGGACCGCCAGAAGAGCGCCCTGCGCGCGTGGGTCCCTGGGGCGCTCCGCCGCGGCGGCAGGCGGAAGAACGCCAACGTGACGACGCTCGCCATCAGGGCGGCCATGCCGAGCGAGTGGAACGCGCCGCGATGGCCCCACAGGTCCGTCGCGCGCAGCTCGAAGGCGAAAGTGGCCATGTCGAGGTCGGGTGCGCACGCGAGCGCCATGCCGAGCCAGCGCAGCTTGCGGCGTCGGGCCCGGGTGAGCGGAATCGCCTCCAGGACCACCAGCGGCAAGATGGCGTGGACCAGGAGCGAGGCCATGGTCTACCGAGCCGCCGGGGCTTGACGGCGCCGCGGCCACAGCGCGTACAGCCAGAGGGGCAGGAAGATCCCCACCTCCGCCGCCATCACCTTGAGGCCGCGCGCGGAGAGAATGGCCACGCCGATGGGCGAGATGGGGATGAACCGCACCGGCGACCAGAACCGCGCGTCCGACAGTGGCCAGAGCAGCGCGCACCCGAAGCCGCCGCCGTAGGTGACCGTGTCGAGGAGGCAGTGGCTCAAGGTCGCGATGGCCACGTAGCCCGCCGTCCGAAGCGGCGGGAGGCCGCGCCGCTGGGCGAAGAGATACGCGCCGAACACCACAAAGAGCCCCACCGCCAGCGAGTGCGTGGCGCCGCGGTGCCCCAGCGATTCGCCGTACCCCACGCCGAGGAGGAAGCCGAGGGCGTCGGCATCGGGCCACAGCGCGAGCGCCGAGAAGACCAGCGCCGGCTTCAGGCGGAGCGTGCGGTCCTCGCTGTATGCGCGGGCGCACGCGAGGCCCACCGCGATGTGTCCGATACCTGCCACGCTCCGCAACGTACCCCATCTCCGTCGGCGAGAGGAGCGCCGGCTGCGGGGCGCGCGCTCGGCTTCGCGGCAACCTTCGAAGTCGCCGCCGCATCCAACCGCATTCGCGCCGGGACTAAAACACCTGCGCAAAAGGTTGGATGGGTGCTAAATGGCCGAGGTCGCTACGAAACAGTTCCGGCGGAGACCCCGAGTGGCAGCAAAGAAGCGCATCAAGGAAGAGTCCCGTTCACCGAATTCGGAAGATCCGGAGTCGGCTGGTCCCGTTTCCGAAGCGCCGGACTCCGATGCCGAAGAGGCAGCTCCGGCCAGCAGCGAAGACGCCGAAGAGGGCGTCACCGCCGAGGTTGTGGACGACGAGCCGGAGAACGAGCCCTTCGAAGAGGCCGAAGAGGTCGAATCTTCGCCGGTGTCGCTCGCGCGCCTCGATGCCATGGCCTCGTACCTGCGCGAGATTCAGCGGCATCGGCTGCTCACGCCGGAAGAGACCAAAGATCTGGCGGTACGCTTCAAAGAAACGGAAGATCCGCAGCTCGCGGCTCGGCTGGTCACCAGCAACCTGCGCCTGGTGGTGAAGATCGCCTACGAGTACCGCCGCGCGTACAAGAACATCATGGACCTGGTGCAGGAGGGCAACATCGGCCTCATGCAAGCGGTCAAGCGCTACGACCCGTACCGCGGCGTCAAGCTGTCGTCCTACGCGGCCTGGTGGATTCGCGCCTACATTCTGCGCTTCATCCTCAACAACTGGCGCCTGGTGAAGCTCGGCACCACCCAGGCCCAGCGAAAGCTCTTCTTCAACTTGCGGAAGAAGCGCGCCGAGCTTCAGTCCATGGGCATCGACGCCACGCACGAGGAGATCGCCAAGCAGCTCAACGTGCCGGAGTCCGACGTGGCCGAGATGGACGTGCGCCTGGCGGCCAGCGAAAAGTCCATCGACGCGCCTGTGGGCGACGCCGACGGGCGCGCCATCGCCAAGGTCGACATGATGCCGAGCGCCCACGACGGGCCGGAGGCGCTCATGGCCGACGAGGAGCTGCAGGCGCTCCTCAAAGACAAGCTCGCGGGCTTCCGCAAGACCATCGAAGGCAAGGACAAGGAAGTCGCCATCTTCGACGAGCGCTTGGTGGCCGACGATCCCCTCACCTTGCAGCAGCTCGGCGAGCGCTTCGGCATCTCGCGGGAGCGCGTTCGTCAGCTGGAGCAGCGCCTCACCATGCGCCTCCGCGACTACCTCAAGCGCGAAATGGGTGACGCCACCGAGGTCAATTGAGCGGCTCGCTCTACCTGGTGGCGACCCCCATCGGCAACCTGTCCGACATCACGCTCCGCGCCCTCGAAACCCTCAAGGCCTGCCCCATCGTGGTGGCGGAGGACACGCGGCGGTCGCGCAACTTGCTCACGCACTTCGGCATCACCGGCAAAGACCTGCGGTCGCTCCACGGGCACTCCTCGGAGCACGAGGTCTCGCGCATCGCCGACGCCATGGAAGCGGGCAGCGACGTGGCGCTGGTGACCGACGCGGGCACGCCGGCGGTGAGCGATCCCGGCGACGCGCTCTCGCGCGAGGTGCTCAAGCGAGGCATGCGCGTGGTGCCTATTCCCGGAGCGAGCGCGGTCCTGGCGGCGCTCGCCGCGAGCGGGCTCGGCACCGGCTCCGGCTTCCGCTTCCTGGGGTTTTTGCCGCGCGACGGCGTGGCCCGCGCGGCGGCGCTCTCGAAGGCATGCGGCACCGAGGAGCCGGTGGTGCTGTTCGAGGCGCCCAATCGCGTGCATGATACACTAACCGACCTGGCCGCCCTGGAGCCGGAGCGACCGACCTGCGTGGCGCGGGAGCTCACCAAGATGCACGAGGAGCTGGTGCGCGGCTCGTTGCGCGAGCTTGCCGCGGTGGCCGCCCCCTGGCTGGGCGAGATCGTCATCGTCTTGGGTGAGCGACCGGCGCGCTCCGAAGAGACCGTCGGCGACGTCGCGCTCGACGCGCGCATCGACGAGGAGCTCGCCAAGGGCGGCCACGCCAAATCCATCGCCGAGCGCCTCGCCGCCTGGAGCGGCCGCAGCAAACGCGACGTCTACGAGCGCGTCGTCAGCCGCAAGAAGTAGCGCGCCGGGTCAGGACCCCTTGCCAAGGGCCTGGTCCAGAGCGTCGGGGCTGAAGCCCACGAGGATGCGGCCGCGAACGTCGAGCACTGGAATGGAGCCGCGCGGAAGGCCGGCGCCCTGGAGCTTGGCGCTCATCTCGGCGGCCGCGCCCGGCTCGGTCTCCACATCCTTCTCCACGTAGGGAATGTTCTTGCGCCGCAGGTAGGTCGCCGCCTCGTGGCAGGCGCCGCACCAGCTGGCCCCGTAGATGATGATCTTCGCGCCAGGGTTTCCGCTGCGCGGCCGGCCACCGTGCCACGGATCGTCGTCGCCCGGCGGGTCCTTGTCCACCACGCGAGTGGGCTTGTCGCGGCGCGCATCGGCGATCTTGTCGAAGGCCTTGCGGGTGGAGACGCTCACCGGATAGCTGCCGTCGGCGGTGGGGTTTCGCAGGTCTACCAGGAAGATGCGGCTGTCGTGGGTGCCGTCTTCGCGCGAAGGGTCGACCACCCGCACCACGTCGCGCCCCACCAGCGGAACGTCCTTGGGGCTCTGCTCCACGTGCAAGTCGCCGTGCTCGTCGACCCAGGTGAAGAGCATGCCCACGGTCTGGTCCTTCACCACCGGGGGTGGTGCATCGTTCTTCTTGCCGCAGCCGAAGAGCAGCACCGAAAAGAGGATCAGGGTGATTGCGAGTTGCCGGAGAGCCGCGCCCATTCTTCCATCATAGCGTCGACCCGCACAGAAAGCGCCTGTTCCTCTTTGGCCATGGTGGCGAGCTTGGCCCAGCCGCCTTCGCCGGGCGGCTCCTTGAGCCGGTTGCGCAGCTCCAAAAGCTGCGCTTCACCATGGGCGATCATCTGGAGCAGCTCCGCAGTGCGCTTCTTGGCGCGGTCCTTGTCGCGCCCCTGCCGCTTCTGCTCCTCGTAGGAGAGGGCGCGGCCCTGCGCTGCGCCCGCCTTTGCGGGCTTCGGAGCCTCGGCCTTGGGCGCCGGCGGTCGCTCGCTGTTCTTCTTGCCGCTCCGCGCTGCCGCGTCGGCAGCGTCGCGCCGCTTGCTGTCGGCGGAAAAATCGCGAAAGCCGCCGGAGTACACCTCGGCCTTGCCGTCGCGCACCGACACGATGCGCGTGGCCACAGTCTCCAGAAACCGGCGGTCGTGCGAGACGAAGAGCACCGTGCCCTCGAACGATACCAGCGCCTCCTCCAGGATCTCGGCGGCGGGAATGTCGAGGTGGTTGGTGGGCTCGTCGAGGAAGAGCAGATTCCGCGGCTCCAGGAGCAGCTTGGAGAGCGCAAGCCGAGAGCGTTCGCCGCCGGAGAAGCCGCCCACCACCCGCAAGGGGTCGTCGCCCCAGAAGCGGAAGCGGGCAAGATACTGCCGTGCCACCTCGACGGTGAAGTCGCCGCGCACCGTGCGCACCTCGTCCACCGCGGTGAGGGCGGGGTTGACGTCGCCCAGGTGCTGGTCGAAGTAGCCTTCTTGGAGGTTCGTGCCGCGGCGAATGGCGCCTTCGTCCTCCGCGAGCCCGCGCCCCGCCAAGAGCTTGAGCAGCGTCGACTTGCCGGCGCCGTTGGGTCCAACGATGCCGATGCGCTCACCGCGCCGGAGCAGAAGATCGAAGCCGCCAAAGAGCGCGCGCCCACCCCGGCGCGCCGCCAGCTGCTTGGCGTCGATGACGATGTCGCCGGTACGCGCCGCCGGCGAGAAACGAAAGGCGATGCGCTCGGCCACTTGCCACACATCTTCGGGCCGCTCCAAGCGTTCGAGCTTGTCGAGCATCTTGCGCCGGCTCTGGGCCTGCTTGGTCTTCTGCCCGGCGACGTTCTTGCGAATGAAGTCTTCGGTCTTGTCGATGAGCGACTGCTGCCGCTCCACGAGGGCGCGCTCCCGGGTCAACTCTTCTTCGCGCAGCACCACGTAGTCGCTGTACTTGGCCGGGTACACGCGCACGCCGCGGGAGCCGAGCTCCAGGGTTTGCGAGGTCACGTTGTCGAGGAACGCCCGGTCGTGGGAGACCACCAGCACCGCGCCGCGGTAGCCCGAGAGCCAGCTCTCGAGCCACGCGATGGTGTCGAGGTCGAGGTGGTTGGTGGGCTCGTCGAGCATGAGTAGGTCGGGCGCCTTCGAGAGAATAACGCCCAGCTGCAGGCGACCTCGCTCGCCGCCGGAGAGCGACGCCACCGGCCGGCCGAGGTCCTTGTCGCCGAAGCCGAGCTTGCTGGCGATGGCGGCGACCTTGTGCTCGAGCTCGTCGCCCCGGGCGTGGTGGTAGCGATCGGTCACGTGGGCCAAGCGATCGAGGTCGGCCTTTTCGCCGCTGGCGGCAGCCTCTTGCGCCGCAGCGAGCTGCCGGCGGAGGTCGGTGATCTCACCAAAGCCTGCGAGGAACGCGCCCATGACGTCGCCCTGCGGCGAAAGCTCGTGCGACTGCCGGTAGTAGCCCACGCTGGCGCCCCGGCGAATGGTCGCCATGCCCCGGTCCGGGTCGATCTCCTTGGCGATGATGCGCAGAAGCGTGGATTTGCCGGCGCCGTTGGGGGCGACCATGGCGGCCCGCTCTCCCATCGCGAGGCTGAAGGTGACGTTCTCGAAGAGGGTGTCGCCGGCGAACCCGAAGCGGAGATCGGCGACCTGAAGAATGGTCATGACCGCCTCCTCTTAGCTCGTTTCCGAAAGCGAAGGGGAACGCCAACGCACGCCGGCCGCCATGCACCGACGGCCACACCTGCGTGAAGAACCGGTCACATCCGCAAGTTGGCGACAGCAATATCGAGTACTTGCCAGCGGTACGCGGATTGCTCATCGAGTGGTTGAACCATTCAACAGGGGCTATCGTGAAAGCAATCGCTACCATCTCGTGGGGACTCGCAGCCTCTCTTGCATCGGCATCGGCCCTTGCGGGAAGTGACGTGGAAGGCGTGGTGACCGCGGTCGACGGCGCCGATCTCTACCTCGACATCGGCGACGCACGCGGCGCAAGTGACGGCGCCGTGGTGGAGCTGTGGCGCACCATTCGAACGACCCATCCGGTGACGCACGCGGTGGTGAGCGATCGCTTTCGCATCGGCACGCTCCGCCTGGCGCAGGTGCGGCCGAAGCTCTCGCTGGGACGTGTGGACGGAAAGCCGGACCACCCGCCCATGGTGGGCGACGTGGTGATCCTCCACGGGAGCGGCGATGCCGACCGCGCGGGCGTCGCGCCGCCGCCGCCACCGACGCTGAAGGAGACCAAGCCGCCGCGGAAGGAGCCGACCCCGAAGGAGCCGAGCGGGCCCGAAGTGCCGTCGCCTGCGCTGCCCGGGCCCGCGCCCGCAGGCCCCTCGCAACGAACCGAGGCCGACGACGTCGCCGATCTCGTGCGCGGCCTCTCGGGCGACGGCGTCGCCCCGCGCATCCTCGCCTACGAGCGCTACGCCCGCGCGCACCCGGGCTCGCCCTACGCGCGGCCGCTCCTGGAAGAGGCCCAGGCCCTGCGGCAGCTCCTCAAACCCGCCGGTGACGCCCCCGCCGTTGCGGCCGCCAAGCCGCTCTTCGATGGCCCGAGCGCCGGGGCGCTGGGGGCGCCGATGGACCTCGCCATCGGCCTCGACCCCAAGGTGCAGGGCGCCATCCTTCACCATCGGAACGCCGGCGACACCACCTACGCGTCGATCACCATGAACCGCGCAGGCCCGGGGTACTTTCAGGGACGCATCCCCAAGCTCACCGGGCGCGCCGCCGAGTACTTCATCGAAGCGGTCGACGCCAAGGGCAACACCGAGGCGGTGGTGGGCTCGGCGCCCGAGCCCAAAGCCTTTGCGGTGCGCGACATGAGCGTTCATGCCGCCCGGGACCCCAACGTCTACTCCGCCGCGGCGCTCACCGACTACGCGGTCTACAACCTCAAGCGAAACAACGACACCACGTTCCAGACCGAGGGCACCTTCGGTGTGCGCTTTCGCGACGAGGGCCTGCGGGCGCTTCGGACTGGCTTCGGCGTATACCGCGGCAAGGGCGGAAGCCTCGACGAGCTCGACGTTCAGGGGCTGGCGGGCCGCAGCGTGGGCCTCACCTACGGCCACCTCGAGGGCGAGTACGCGTTCACCGAGTCGTTCTCGGCCATCGCCCGGGCCATCGTGGGCCTCGGCGATCGGGGCGTGAGCCCCGGGGCCCAGGGGTTCGTGCGCATCGGCAGCGATCGCAAGACCAACCTCGCGCTGGGCGGCGAGGTACTGGGGCTGGTGGGTCTGCGCGGCATCGTGCAGCTCGAGTGGAACACCATTCCCAACGTGCCGATCGTGCTCCGGAGCGAGGTCACCAACCAGCCGGCCGGCTCCTCGGCCAGCCCCGACCCGACGCGGTCCACGCGCAGCGGCGAAATCGGCGCACGCGCCATCGTGCAGGCCGGCTACCGCTGGCCCTTTCATCTCACCACGTCGGTACGGCTCTCGTACCAGGGACGCACCATCAACCATGCCGGCCCCGGAGCCGGCGCAGCCGTGAGCTACGAATGGTAACCCGAACCACCTTCGCGACCGCCTCCCTCTGCGCGGCCTTGGCCTTCGCCTCCACGGCGCGGGCCGACGACAAGCCCGCTTCTTCGCCGCCCCCGGCGCCACCCACCCCATCGGTGCGCCATACACCCATCTCGAGCGCCCCGCAGAACGACGAGCTCCTGGTCTCCGCCGGGTTCGAGCATCCGGAGCTCATCGCGCACGCCTACGTCGTGTACCGGCACGAAGGGCGCGTGGAGGAGCGGGAGTTCCACAGGTCGGGCGGAGCCGACGGCGCTCCCTACGCGGTGGTGATCCCCAAGGAGCACACCCGGGGCCCACAGCTGGGATACGCCATCGAAGCCGACCGGGTATCCGGCGGGCGCACTGCGCTCTTCGCCTCGCGAGAGCGCATGCAAGACGTGACCCTGGTCAAGGACGACGACGACCTGGCCGAGTCGGCGTTCTTGCGGCGCATCGAGGGCCGGCGAAGCGTGGTCGGAGCGCAGGCCGAGCTGGTGCGCTTCGGTTCGACCACCGCCACGGTGGGTGATGGCGGGGCCAATGGGCCCAAGCGCAACGAAGAGGTGGCCGATCAGTACTACCGATTCGAGGGATCCTACACGTATCGATTGGGCAAGGTGGTGAGCGAATTCGGTATTCGCTTCGGCATGGTGCGCGGTCGGTCCATCGTCCCCGGCGAGGTCGACCCCGGCAAGTTCGACGTCGGCCTCAACTACGGCTCCCCGCGGGTGCGCTTTCGGGCCACAGATTTCCTGCACTTCGACGCCGAGTTTCTCACGTCCATCACCGAGGTCGGCTACGCGGTGGGGGGCGGCGGAGCCGTGCTGCTGGGCGATCCGCTGGCGATGCACGTCGCCTTCGGCGTGGAGGGCGTGCAGGTGTTCGGCGTGCGCGGCTACACCAAGGTGCGGCTGCCGCTCGGCACCCGTGTGGCGCTCACCCCCAGCATCGAGATCACCAACATGCCCCATGCCGACAAGGCCGGCGTGCGCTTGCTCGGCGATGTCGACGTGCGCCTCACCGCGGGCCTCGCCCTCGGCGCGCGACTCGGCTACCAGGCGCGCGTCTTCGATACCGGAGGCCCCACGCTGGGCCTCGGCGGATCCTACGCGTTCTAAGGGGCTTGCAGCGAAGAGAGCGTCACGAAGGGGGCGCCGCCCTGCCCTTGCGGATTTTCACGAGCTGACCCGGCGCCGCGAGCGGCGGTTCCGGGGCATCGAAGGGCTCCTCCACCAGGTCGAAGACGCCATTGTCGAAGGGATCGCCGGGGGCCGCCGAGAGCGGCACCAGGCGTTCGCGCTTGCCCGCCTTCCTCTGCGCCAGCGCCCGGTAGTGACAATACGGGTTGTTGCCCGGCCTGCCCATGATGGCCTCGGCCGTGAACGTGCAGCCGCCGAGGCAGGTGTCGGCGTACGCGCAGCTCTTGCAGAAGCCCCAGAGCGCCTCGACGCCGCGCTCGCGGGTGAAGCCGAGCTCCGGGGCGTGGTCCCAAATTTCCTGCAGCGGTCGCTCCTTGAGGTTGCCGCCAACGTAGTGCTTGGTCTGCAGCGACGGGCAGCCTTTCACCGCGCCGTCGGACTCGATGCCCATGAGGTAGCGCCCTGCGAGGCAGCTGCGAAAGTGGTCGTGGCCCTCGGGCGCGGTAGAACGCAGGAGCGCCTCTTCCGGACCGAAGTAGCCCATGTTGTTGCCGGGCATGATCAGGATCCCGTCGCCGTATGCGCGCGCCTTGAGCGCCGCGATGCGCGGCATGAGGTCGAGGTAGTCGTAGGGCTGCAGAATCAGATCACCGCGGTCGGCGGCGCGGCCCAGCGGCGCGGTGATCTGCACCTGCCACGACGCGATGCCTTGTTCACGAAGCTCGGTATACAGGGCCTCGAGATCGCCGCGGTTGAGGCGGTTGATGTTGGTGTTGGCGGTGATGGTGATGCCGGCGTCCTTCAGATACCGCAATGCCGCCATGGCCGCGCGGTAGCTCCCTTTGGCGGCACGCATCAAGTCGTGGGTGGGCTCCAGGCCGTCGATGGACACCGAGACGCTGTAGACGCCCCGCGCTTTCATGGCGCGCGCCAGCTCGGCGGTCATGCCGCGGCCGCCGGTAACCATGGTGGGCCGGATGCCGGCCTGGCCAATGGCTTCGAGGATCTCGAGAAATGCCGGGTGCAGATAGGCCTCGCCGCCGATGAGCGCCACCTCCTCCGCGCGCATGGCGGCCAAGCTCTTCACCACTTCGAGGGCCTGCGCCAGACCGAGCTCGGCGGGCCGTGCGTCGCCGGCGCGGGAGCCGCAGTGGGTGCAGGGCTGATCGCATGCGAGCGTCAGCTCCCACACCACGTAAACCGGGCGGTAGTCGGACTCTTGCACGTTGAGGCGCCGAAGGACCATGGGGCTCCGCGAATCTTCGCCCCTACCGCGCCGGAAATCAAAGAGGATCCCCCGCGCCTCGGCAACGCTTCGGAATAGCAGATCCCCGAGCGCCGTTGTCCGTACGATCCACCATGTTCCGAAGCGATCTTCACGCCGCACAACTTCACGTCGACGCCCTCAACGAAGAGAACGAGCGACTCCGGCTCGCGCTCCGCGGCATCCTTCCG
The DNA here is from genome assembly GCA_038210445.1 of Polyangiales bacterium. Taxonomy (GTDB): domain Bacteria; phylum Myxococcota_A; class Polyangia; order Polyangiales; family Polyangiaceae; genus JABFRG01. Next base: position 40,865 of record JBBQWQ010000003.1, on the reverse strand, counting down.
AAGCCCAAGAGCCGCGTCCGCTACTCGCTGGCGGTGGTGCTTTCGTCGCTCCTCGGCCTGTGCGTGGTGGGCAGCGTCGGCCTCGCTGTGGCCCGCGTCGCGAATCAGCCCAAGACCTTCTGGACCGAGCCGGCCACTGCCCTGGGCGCCCTTCCCATCGAAGACGCCGTGAAGACCGTGCGGCCGGGGACCGGCGGCGCGCTTCCCACTGGCACCCAGGTCCGCGTGCGCTTCGAGGGCCAGTTCCTCGACGGCACGGTGTTCACCAGCAACCTGGGCAATCCTCTCCCGTACACCATGGAGCTGGGGAACGTCGCCAAGCCCTTCGGCTTCGAGCACGGCATGATGGGGATGCAGGTGGGCGAGAAACGCAAGATCACCGTCTCGACCAGCATGCCCTACGGCACCCACCCGGCAGGCACGACGCTGGTGTACCTGGTCGAGGTAATGGACGCGGGCGCGGCGTCGATTCCCAAAGACTGAGGCAACGTTCCGCAGATAACCTGCGGAGATGAAGCAACTCCCGAGCTGTCCGCACTGCAACGCGTTCCTGCCGCCTTCGTCCGCTGTATGTGTACAATGCAAGCAAGCCGACGCAGGCGTCGCCAGCTGGCTTCGCCCCATCGGTGTGGTGCTCGGCGGGGCCGCGGTGTCGATAACCCTCATGGCCTGCTACGGCCCGCCGCCGCGCCGGATTCCCGACGCCACTTCGCCGCCCACCTCGAACACCGGCTCCACGCCGATGGCCACCGATCCCGACGCCGGAAAGTAGCCTTCAGCCCACGATTTTGAGCAGCGTGGCGATGGTGTCTGCGATCTCGACAGGTTCCTTCGGGTCTTGCCGGAGGAACTGCTCGATGCGCGGCATCTTCGCCACCGCCTCGTCGACCTCGGGATCACTGCCCTTCACGTAGGCGCCGAGGGTGATGAGATCGCGCTTGGCCTCGTACACGCCGAGCAGCGCGCGGAGCTTGCGGGCGGCCGCGCGGTGCTCGTGAGAGACGATGCCGTCCATGACGCGCGACAGCGACACCGTGACGTCGATGGCCGGGTAGCGGCCACGTGAAGCGATGGAGCGTTCCATGACCACGTGACCGTCGAGGATGCCGCGGACCTCGTCGGCGATGGGCTCGTCCATGTCGCCGCCCTCGACCAGCACCGTGTAGATTGCAGTGATCGAGCCGCGGGGCCCCTGGCCCGAGCGCTCCAGCAAGCGCGGCATGAGGGCGAACACGCTGGGCGGGTAGCCGCGGCGCGCGGGGGGCTCACCGGCCGCGAGGCCCACCTCGCGGGCGGCGCGGGCGTAGCGCGTCACCGAGTCGACCAGCAGCATGACCTTGGCGCCCTGGTCGCGAAAGAACTCGGCGTACGAGGTCGCGACCTCGGCGGCGCGAAGACGCTCCAGCGGCGACACGTCGCTGGTGGCGACCACCACCACGCTGCGCTTGCGACCCTCGGGGCCCAGCGCGTGCTCCAAGAACTCGCCCACCTCGCGGCCGCGCTCGCCCACCAGCGCCACCACCACCACGTCGGCCACCACGCCGCGGGCCACCGAGCCGAGCAGCGTGCTCTTGCCCACGCCAGAGCCGGCGAAGAGGCCGATGCGCTGCCCCTCGCCGAGGGTCAGGAGCCCGTCGAGGATGCGCACCTTGGTGGGCATGGCCAGCTCCACCGGCCTACGCGAGAGCGCAGGCGGCGGATCGCGGTCCACCGGCACAAGCTCACCCTGATCGATCGCCGGGCCGCCGTCGATGGGGCGGCCGAGGCCGTCGACCACGCGCCCCAGGAGCGAGCCATGGGCGCGCACGGAAAACGAGCCCCCGGTGGCTTCGACCTCGTCGTCGGGCCCGACGCCAACCAGTGCGCCGAGCGGCATGGCAATGGCCTCGCCATCGGCGAAGCCCACCACTTCGCACTGGAGCGGCGCCCCGCGGCGGAGCACACGCACGAGATCGCCCACGCGAACCCCGGGCATCGAGAAGCGCAGCGACAGACCGGTGACCGCGCGCACGCGACCGGTGGCGCGCAGCGGCGACGCCTCCCGGAGCTTCTCGCGGAGGGCGTCGAGATCCAACGCTACTCCGCGGCGCGGCGAACGGAGCTGGCGGCGCTGTTCCGAAGCTCGGCGTCGAGCTCGGCCAGCAGCTCTTTCGCCCGCGGCGACAGCGTGCTCGGCACGTCGACTTCGACGACCACCGCGAGCATGCCGCGTCCGCGACCGTCGAGGCGGGGCACCCCCTGGCCCTTGACCGTGAGCACCGCACCGGGCTGCGTGCCCGCCGGCATCTTCACGGTGTGGGTTGCTTTGGGATCGTCGGCGGCGAGGGCGGGAACCGTAATGTCGGCGCCGAGCGCCGCGTCGGCGAAGGTGACGCGAACCCGGGTGGCGAGATCGGCGCCATCGCGCTCGAAGCGGGTGTCGTCGTCTACGTGAACATCGACGTACAAATCACCGGGCGGAGCGCCGCGCGGCCCGGGCATACCTTGGCCGGGAACGCGGAGCCGCTGCCCGCCATCGATGCCCGCGGGGAAGTTCACGGTGACCTTGCGCAGCTTTTCGACCAAGCCCTGGCCCTTGCAGGCATCGCAAGGGTTCTTGATGACCGCACCCTGCCCCTGGCAGCGCGGACAGGGAGCCGTGAACATCATGAAGCCGCGGCTGCTGGAAACCTGGCCTGCGCCGCGACATTGCGGGCAAGTCTCGGGCTTGCTGCCGGGCTTGGCGCCGCTTCCCTCGCAGGGCTCGCAGCGGGCGGGCGCTCGCACGGCGACCTCGCGCTTGACGCCGAAGGCCGCGTCGCGAAGCGAGAGGCGCTCCTGCACCCGGAGATCTTGCCCACGGCTCTGACGCTGACCGCCGAAGCCGAAGCCCCCGGAGAACATCTCGTTGAAGAGGTCCTGCATGTGGGAGAAGACGTCACCCGCGCCCCCGCCGTCGCCCATGCCGCCCTGGAGGCCGGCGTGGCCGAATTGGTCGTAAATCTGCCGTTTCTCGTCGTCGGAGAGGACCTGGTAGGCCTCGTTGATCTCCTTGAAACGAGACTCGGCGTCGGCGTCGCCGGGGTTGCGGTCCGGGTGGTGCTTGAGCGCCTCGCGCTTGTAAGCCTTCCGGAGCTCCTCCGACGAGACCGTGCGGGAGACACTCAGAGATTCGTAATAGCAGCGCTTTTCAGACATGGCAGCGGGGCGCATGTGCAGGCTGCAGCCGGCACGGGGGGGTGGCGCGGTACGGCGAACTTAATCTCGCGGGTGGGTGTGTCAACGGTGCGGAGCGCAAAAGGCGAATCAAGTCGAACGCGTGAGCTGCTCAAGCAGGACCGATTTCTCGGCCACCGTGGCGCGGAGCCCTTCTAGCTCTTCGCCAGACTCGAGGCGACGACGGAGCGCATGCTCCTGACCGAACGCGGCGCGGAGCGCGTCGAGCTCGCTTTCGAGGCCGTGAACGCGGTCCTTGGTGCGGGCCTGCTCGAGCTCCTGGATGCGCCAGGCGCGGGCCTGAAGCTCACCGTGGGCAAGCGCGAGATCGCGCGAGAGCTTGTCGAGCTTGGGCGCAAGATCGTCGGCGACGATGTGCGCAAGCGGACCTGCACCACCGCCGCCGCTCCCGCCGTGGACTGTCGGGGAAGGCGCGGCGACCGGAAGCAGATCGTGCCGGAGGAGGAGCTCGCGGACCAAGCGCTCGCGGCGGGCAACTTCGTGCTCCAGAGCCTTCACCCGCGTCCCTTGCTGCCGCAGCTGGCTCTCGAGAGCGCCCAGTTCGGCGGCGCGGGCAGCGTCGGATTCGGCGACGTCGGCGGCGAGGCGCGCGCGGACCGCTTCGAGCGGCGCCAGGGCGGCCTTGGCCTCGAAGACCTTGGCCTCGAAGGCAAGGGCTGCTTGCTCGGCCTTCTGCGCCTGCGCCCCGGCCGCGGCCAAGCCGGCGGCGGCCGAGGTGGCTGCAGCCTCTGCCGCCTTGGCGCGAAGCTCGGCCGCAGCCGCGCGCTTGTCGGCGTCGAGGCGGGCCGCATCGGCGGCGGCGAGCTTTCGCTCGAGGTCGGCGAGCCGTGCGTCGCCGCCCTTCGTTCGGCCGTCGAGCTCGCTCAACTGAGCTTCGGCGGCGTGGGCGCGCACCTGCGCGGCGGCGAGGCGGTCTTCGGCGCTGGCGTGGGCCTTCTCCGCCGCGGCCAGCTGCTTCTCCACATCTTTGCGGCGCTTGTCGGCCTCGGCCACCTTGGCGGCGCGCTCCTCGAGCTCGAGGATGAGCGCCGGATCCGGCGCCTTGGCGCGTTCGACCAGGCCCCGCAGCTCCTTGCACTCGGCGTCGCGCTGCGCGGCGAGCTCTCGCAGGCGCTCCACTTCCATCGCGATCCGCTGCGCCGAGGCCGCATATTCGCGGGCGCGGGCTTCGCTCGCATCGAGGCGCGTGTTGCGCTCCGAGAGCTCGCTCTCGAGGTCCTTCAGGCGCGGCGACGACGCGCGCTCCCGGGTGGCCTCGGCCAGCTTTCCCCGGGCGTCGTCGAGCGCCGCTTCGAGAAACTGGGCCCGGAGCGAGAGCTCGGCGGTCTTCGCCACTTCGGCCGCGGAGACCGACGGCTGCGCCGATACCACCTCTGGCAGCTGCACGATCATGTAGGAGTCGATGGCCACCGCTTGCATGCTGGCGAACACCACGTAGCCGTCTGGGGCCGAGGCCTCGCCCGCGAGCTGGGTGTCGACGCTCACCTCGGGCTCGTCGACGCCGAGCTCGACCACGGCCGCGCCGCGGAACGGCAGCATGGCGAGCATGCGCACTTGCTCGAACTGCAGCGAGAAGAGATCGAAGAGCTCTTCGTACGTGGGGCCGGCGCTGCTCCGCGGCGAGAGAGCCAGCACCGCGCCATCGTCGGAGACCACCCGCCGTAGCCGGGGCAAGAATCGGTGGAGCGGCGCAACGTCGCCCACGTCGAGGACGATGGCCAGGTCGAAGGCGCCCGGGCGAACGTCGAAGTCGCCGTCGCCGAGAGGCCTCACCGTGATGGCCGCGGGCCGGAGCGCGTCGTAGGCTTCGGTGACGTCTGGGTCGAAGGCGAGGACCAGGCGCGCGCCGAAGCGCACCAGCGTGTTCGCGGCCTCGCTCGCACCGCGGCCGAAGAGCGCCACCCGGCGTCCCGCAACCTGGGCTTCCGCGTACGCAAACAAGGGCAAACCGAGGCTCTGCATAGCGTTCATCTACACGCTTTTGGCCCGGCAACGAAGGCGGGATTTCGGCGGCGCCCGGTACTTCCGCCGGTGGGCCGCCAAGAACCTCGGTTTTTCCCGGCGTTCTCTAAGCTTGGGCGGGCTGGCGGAGGAACCGCCAGAGGGGCCAGCTCCGCACGTAGACGTAGGTGCGCACACGGGTGTTCACCAGCAACGCGATGATGCAGGTGCTGAGGAGGCACCACACCGCCGGGCGCTCGTTGAGGTCGGGGGTGGTAAGCCCGGCAAGGAACGGACCGACGAACAGGTGATACACCGACCAGCGCCAGGAGCCGTAGGCGATGGGCAACGCGAACGCCACCACCAGGTAGGCCCACCAGCGGTGGTTGAAGCCGTTCAAGAGAACGTTCCACCCGATGTGCCACTGGCCGCGGTAGGCGCACGTTTGCACGTGGCTACAGAGCGGTGTGTCGAGGGCGCAGCGCCCGAGCACGTCGTAGGCCGGAAGGAGCCGCACCAAGCACATGACGGCGGCGATGGCGCAGGCGCCGTACACCACCTTTCGAATCCGCATCTTCACGTCGCGATCGATGAACTCCATCCCCAACATGTTGATGAAGAACGGCTGGAACGAGATGTGACCGATGGCCAGGTAGGTGAGCCACAGGTTGTAGCGATTGCCGCACTGCCCGACCACCAGGTAGGTCACCGCCTGCAGGCCTTCCATGAGCACGAAGTACGCGGGCGGCAGGTAGATCTCCTTGGGCTCGCCCTTCTTCTTCAGGAAATAGGCGCTCGATAGACCCGTCACCGCGATGGCCGTACTGGCCCAGCCGTTCCAACACATGTCGCTCCTCGTCCCAGATTCCGGGGAAAAATGGAATGCTTTTTCCGGGGCGCGCTGCGCCGAGCGCAGGGGCGGCGCTCATGCTGCGCGGCGGTCCTGTCCGCGGAACGCGCCCGCAATGTTGCGTCGCTCGGCCAAGGCCTCGCCGAGGGTGGCGATGAGCTCGGCGGTGCCCGCCACGGTGCCGCGCGCGAAGCACATGGCCCGCTCGTCGCTCTCCCGACCCGACATCGCAGCGAGCTCCGGAAGCAGCGCTCGGAGACGGCTCTCGCTCGGGCTTCCGTCGCGAACCCGCACGCAGACCGCGAGCCCGGAGGCAGCACTGGCCTCGATGCCCAAAAGCCCGGGCATGGCGCCCTTGGGCTTGACCAGCAGGCGCACGTCGCGTTCGGCGGAGCCGAGGCTCCCCACCGGCGCCACGCGCAGCTCGGCCTGCGCGCGCAACATGCCGAAGAGGCGACGCAAGGCGGCGCGGCTACGCGGGTGGTGTCCGGTGAAGAAGAGCGGCACCAGGATGGAGGCGTCGGCGAGCACCAGGAACGGCGTGTCGGGACCGAGGCGGACCGAGACCCACGCGAGGCCGGCCGAGGCCGCCACGAACCCCAGCACCAGCAGCCCACCGCGCAGCGACGTGGCGTCGAACCACGAGCTGGGCGGCGCGCGAAATGCGTCTTCCGGGCGAAGCGCGAGCCAGCGGGTGGATCGGGCGCGCGCCTGGGGGGGCCTTTCCACCGCCAGGAGAATCGCGAGCGCCACCGCCGCCAGGCCCAGCCCCGGGTGCGCCTTGCCTTGGGCCACCAGCCCCAGACCGAACGAGGCCGAAACCAGCGACGGGCGGACAGCGGCCGGGAGACCGAGGAGCGGCCTTCCGGCAACCAAGGTCATCTTCTTGCGCATGGCGCAAAAGAGCGCCGCCGAGAGGCCCAGCGCACCGAGGCCCAGCGCCAGGAGATCGAGCCGGTGCTCGGCCACCCGCGGCGTGGCCCCGGCTTTGCGCTCTTCCGGCTTCACCATCGCGGGAAAGGCGTGCGGGTCAATACGTGCATTCCACACCGAGCTCTCAGCTTTGGCGACGTGCGGGCGGACGATCTCTACCTCGTCGACGTTGGCGCCGCGGCGCACGGTGAAGAGCTGCGTCCCCGAGGCCTCGCCGGCCGGCTGGGGTTCCGCGCCGGCGGTGGGCACCACCAGCGTGAGCTTGCCGTTGTCGAAGCCTTCGAGCGCCGGGGGCGCGGTCCAGCCAAAGCGGAGCCAGGCGCCGTCCTTGGTGAGCAGCTTTTTGGTCTCGAGGCGGTAGCGGAACCAGAACGTGTAGCTTCCACGCTTCAGACCCTTGGGCTCGTCGACGTACACGCGAAGCGTCTGGGTGCGCTCGGCGCCGCGGTCGTCGCCGCGCTTGGGCAGTGGCTCCACGTGCAGTGCGAAGGTGCGGCCGTCGTCGGCCTTGGCGTTGCCCTCGGCCTCGAGCTGGGCCTCGGCGTCGATGCCGGAGACGTCGAAGTACTTGAGCGGGCCCATGACGACGCGATAGCGGACCGCGTGCTCGAAGCGCGCCGAGCCGTCTTCGGTGAGCTCCGCGCGAACCTCTTCGCCGGTGTGGTGCCACTCCACCCAGGCGCGGGCCGGAGCGGCGAGGAAGATGAGGAAAGTCGCGAGGAGAGCCGCGAGGCCACGGGGCATGTCCTACATCTACTTACCGTGTCCCCAGAGGCCAAGTTTTTGGTCCGGAAGCGCGACACGGGGCCCCAACCCGGCAAAGCCCCGCACGTCGCCGGCGAAGCCCCAGCGAAGCATCTCCTGCGGCGCCCGAAAGCCCATCGAGAAGGTGTCGGAGCGCGAGGACCACGTCACCTCCGCCCGGGCAGATGCCGGCGCGGCCGCAGCGTGGACGACGCTCGGAAGATCGACCTCGCTCCGCAGAACCGATTCGATGGTGTTGAGCGCCAGCGCTTGGAGCGAGACGGAGGCTCCACCCTGCCCCACCGCGACGTCGGTGGTGCCGCCCTTGTGGGCCAGTACGTCTTTGAGCCGCGCGACCAGGAGCTTGGGGTCGGCGCCGTAGGCGACCCAGGACGTGCCCGCGTCTTCCACCACGACGAAGTGCACGGTGCGACGCGGCGGCGGCGGCGCCTGGGTAGCCGGCGCGGGCCGACCACCGCGCGATTTCGGCGACGGCGGCGGCGGCGGCACACGGGCGCCGTCGCCGAGAATGCGGCCGAAGATGGAGTCGAAGGTGGGGAGCGACAGCTCGTAGTGGGTCGCTCCGTTGAGGCCCGCCGGGCCCACGCTCTTCTGAAACTTCGGGAGGTAGCCGCTCACGTCGCTCGGCTTGGCGCTGCTCCCCTTGGCCGAGAGCTTGTTCAGCCAGGCCAGGGTGACCGGACCCCCCACGCGGTCGAGCCATCCTTCGAGAATCTCGGTGAGCTCCTTCTTGGGTACAGCGGCGCCGAAGAGCTTGTACCCTACAGCTACATCTTGGGCAGCCTTGGTCGCCGCCTTGCGCGCCGGGGGGGTCTTCGCCGCGCTCACCTTGGCCAGCGCCTGGGCCAGGGCGGCGTCGTCTACGCCGGAGGCCGCCACCGTGCGAACGCCCGATAGGCGCAAGGTGCGCGCGCTCAGCGGGCCGAGCTTCTCCGCTTCCGCATTCGGATACGTAAGTGCTTGCAGAACGGAGGTGATGCCGTTCACCGTCAGCTCGCGCCCATGATCGAGCGCCGAGGCATCGCGTGGCGAGCCATAGAAGCGGGTGGCAGCGCTGCCGGGCAGCTGGGCGTACTCGGGAATAGGCCCAGGGGTGCCGGCCAGAAGGAACTTGGTGAGCGCCGCCGACTGCCCGGTGGTGTGGAGCTCGAAGGCGCCGTCCACGCCCGCCGGCGTGACCTTGCCCTCCAGCGACACCACGTCCACGTCGCGGGCGATGTCGGTGAGCTCGCGCACCAGCGCCTCGGCAACGCCGCCCAGACTGGAAGCAAAGGGCTCGCCCACGATCGACAGGAGCGCCGGGAGCTGCCGGAGTTGCTTGGCGATCTCGTCGCGCACATTGGCGAGATGGAGCTCCGCCCGCAGCTCCGAGGTCGGCGCGCGGGCCGCGAGCGTGCGCGTGAGGTAGGGCGTGAGCTCGAGGACCGCCTTGGTGGGGCCGCACACGAGCCTGCCGCCGGGGCCGGGCGTCGCCTCGGGCGAGAGCGTGCAGAGCTGGTTCGGGTTCTCGGGGTTGGGCTCCACGCGAAAGAAGCCATCGGTCTCGTAGCCGTTGCCGTCCTTCTCGAGGACGCGCCGCGCGCCTTGCAGATCGCGAACCGCTACCGACGTCACGACCGCAGGCGAAAGCATCGACCCCACGTAGAGGCCCACATCGAGCGGGGCGTCGACGTCGGCAATGTCTTGCACGTCGTGGCCCACCACCATGCGGCCCAGCGTCTCCGAGGTGAGCTCGGGGAGGCCCATCCACTTGGAGAGCTGGGCGGCAGAAGCTCGGGGGCTCCGCACCCGCGCGATGCCCGCGAGCTTCGCGGGCTCGGCGACCGGCGAACGATCGACGACGAACGGCCGCGCCGACGCAGTGGCGGCCACCGTCGCGGTGACCGCGGGAGCGGGCACCTGGGGCGGCGTTCCGGCGCAGCCGGAAACCGGAGCAAAAACCGGGGTGAGCACCAGTGCAAGACGGAAAACGCGCATGGGCCGGGAGCATACCGATGGAACGAGTCTTGCGCTTGTGGTTTGCGCGGCCCCGCATCGCCCGGGCGCGCGCGCCACTGCGCAAAGCCCGCCCGGGGTGTTAGACAGGGGCCATGTCTCTGAATCCGGCGCAGCAGGAAGCCATCGAACACTTCCAGGGACCGCTCCTGGTGCTCGCTGGCGCCGGGTCCGGCAAGACGCGCGTCATCACCACCCGCATCGCCCGCTTGATGGAACGCGGCATCCCGGCGCGGAGCATCGTCGCCCTCACGTTCACCAACAAGGCCGCAACCGAGATGGCCGAGCGGGTGGTGTCGGTGACCCGCGAGCGCGGGTCCAAGGCCGACGTCGCCAAAGACCTCACCGTATCGACGTTCCACTCCTTCGGCCTGCAGGTGCTCTCGCGCGAGAAGAAATCGCTCGGCGGCACCTTCACCATCTTCGATCAAGGCGATCAGCTGGCCTTGGTGAAGGACCTGCTCTCCAAGATCGCCAGCGGCCGGGCCTACGACGCCAGCGCCATCTGCTCGCGCATCTCGTCGGCCAAGAATGCATTCTTGAAGCCGGAGGAGCTGGCCGAGAAAGAAGGTGACGAATACGACGAGATCACCAAGCTGCTCTTCCCGCGCTACCAGGCGGCCCTAAAGAATTTCCACGCTTACGACTTCGACGATCTGGTGTGCGAGGTGGCCCGGGTCTTTGCCGAACGCCAAGACATCCGCGAGCGCTGGCAGGAGCGATTCTCGTTCGTGCTGGTGGACGAGTACCAGGACACCAACGGCGCGCAGCTCGAGGTGCTCCGGCAGATTGCCTCGCACCATGGCAACCTGTGCGTGGTGGGCGACGACGATCAGTCGATCTACGCGTGGCGCGGCGCCGACGTGCGCAACATTCTTCAGTTCGAGGACCACTTCCCGGGCGCCAAGGTCATCAAGCTCGAGCAGAACTATCGCTCGCGCAAGCCCATCCTCGACGTGGCCAACGCCGTCATCGGCAAGCGCGCCGACGACGCGCGGCACAAGAAGGTGCTCTTCACCGACAAGGTGGGCGGCGACAAAGTGCGGCTGGCGGCGTCGCCCACGCCGGAGGCCGAGGCCAAGTGGATCGCCCGGGAAATTCGCCGGCTCACCAAAGAGCTGCGCGTGCCGCCGCGAGAAGTGGCGGTGCTCTATCGCTCCAACAGCCAGGCCAAGCCCATCGAAGAGATGCTCCGGGAGCAAGAGGTCGCCTACCGCGTGGTGGGCGGGCAGCAGTTCTTCGAGCGCAAGGAAGTGAAAGATGTCCTCGGCTATCTCAAGCTCGCGCTGAACCGCGCCGACGAGATCGCGCTCCGCCGTGTCATCAACTATCCGCCGCGCGGCATCGGCGAGACCAGCGTGGAGCGCCTCTCCGCCCACGCCACCGCGCGAGGCTGGAGCCTGTGGCAAGCGGTGGAGCGGGTCGAAGCCCTGGACGACATTCCGGCAGCCGCGCGCACCGGTTGCAAGGAGCTCGAGCGCGTGGTGGCCGACGCCCGCAAGCGCATGCTGGTGGACCGCGCACTCGCCAGCGAAGTGGGGCGCTCCATCTGCGACGCCGTACGCCTGAAGGAAGACCTGAGCGGCAGCGGCAGCCCGGCCGTCGCCGCGCGCCGTTGGGGCAACGTCGAGAGCATCCTCAACACCTTCAAGAAGCGCGAGGCGCGGCAGGCGGGTGCCGGGAAAGACGCCGCAAGCGAGCGCGATCTGTCGGCCTTCCTTCACGCCTTGACCCTCAACTTCGGCGAGGCCGAAGAAGACCCGGGCAACGTGGTGACGCTCTCGACGCTCCACGGCTCCAAGGGGCTGGAGTTCGACCACGTGTTTTTCATCGGCTGCGAAGAAGGCCTCATGCCGCACTCGCGCACCACCGACGCCAAGGCGGTCGACGCCGCGCCGTCGTCGGGGGTCGACTCGATCGAGGAAGAGCGGCGCCTCTTCTACGTGGGGGTCACCCGCGCCAAGCAGGTTCTCACGCTCTCGTACAACAAGCACCGGGCCCTCCGCGGCAAGCCGGCGGCGCGCACCCCGAGCCGCTTTCTCTCGGACATTCCCACCGACATGCTCGAGGAGATCACCATCAAGGAAGAGGCCGCCTCGATGATCGAGATGTCGCAGGGCGCGGAGAGCCTGCTGGCTGCGCTGCTGGGAGAGTAGCCGGCGCGGGCACCGAGAACGTGACCGCCGGGGGTGGGAACGCGATAGCATCGTCCGATGGATCCGCCCACCGATCGCCTCGGCGCGCTCTTTCGTGAACGCACGTTCTCTCGGGTCTTCGCCCTCGCCTGCTTCGTCGGCCTGCTCTACGTGTTCCAGCACCTGTGGGCCACGCTCATCTTCTTCGTGGCCTTCGAACGCTTCATCGGCTTCGTCGAGGGCAAGGTGCACCAGCGCACCAAGTGGCCACGAAAGCGCATCGTGGCCGGCGTGGTGGCGGCGCTGCTAGCGCTCTTCGCAGCGGCGGTGGCCTTCGGCGTGGTGTCGGCGTTCCACGAATGGAAGAAGGTGCATGATACATCTATCGAGTGGATAGGTGAGCTGAAGAAGCACCCGCTCTACGAGAAAGTGCACAGCCAGTTCGAAGACTCCGACGCGGTGGTGGAGCACGCCAAGGAATACGCCGGTAAGGCGGTGCACTTCGCCTCGGCGGTGGGGCGCTTCTTCGTCCAAGCGATGATCGGCTTCATCCTCGCCATCGTGTATCGGCTGGAGGCCGACGAGCTCGACAAGTTCGAGGACAAGATCGACCCCAAGTCGCTGGTGGGGCGCCTGCTCCGATGGGTGACCCACGTGGCCGACGCGGTGAGCGTGACCATGCAGCTTCAGCTGGTGGTGGCGGTGTTCAACACCGTGACCACCTTGCCGGTGCTCCTGTTTTTGGGCATTCCTCACGTGCCTTCGCTCATGGGCCTCATCTTCGTCTCGGCATTGGTGCCGGTGGTGGGCAACCTGGTGGCGGGCTCGGTGCTCTGCCTGCTGGCGTACCAAGCGAAGGGCTGGCTGGGGGTCGGCATCTTCATCGTGGTGACCTTCCTCCTGCACAAGGTGGAGTCGTACTACCTGAGCCCACGGCTCACCGCGCGCCACGTGCGCGTGCCTGGCTTCGTGCTCATCGCCAGCCTCATCGCCTTCGAGCACGTGTTTGGTTTCGCCGGGGTGTTCCTGTCCTTCCCCGCGCTCTTCGTGGGTAGCCGCATTCGCGCCGAGTTCCTGGAAGAAGACGGGCGACTGCCACCGGAGAGCATCAAGCCCGGCAAACGCCTGGCTGCCTGAGGCTACTTGGGGCCGTGCGCGAGCAGGGCCTTGAGCACCTCGCTCATCTGGGCGAGGTCGAAGGGCTTGGCGAGGCGGTGGGAAATGCCGGCCGCCGCCAGCTCCTCATCGGACTCCACCGAGTAGCCGGAGACGAGGACGATGGGTAAGTCTGCACGAATGGCGCGCACCGCGCGCGCGAGATCGATGCCGGAGAGGCCGGGCATCGCGAGGTCGGTCACCAGAAGGTCGACGTCGTTGGGTGCCGAACGAATGCGCGCAAGCGCCTGGTGCGGATCGGAGACCGCCGTGGCTCGGTAGCCCAGGCTCTCGAGAATGGTGAGCGCGGCCGGGAGTATCATCTCTTCGTCGTCTACGTAGAGCACGCGGCCGCCCTCGCCCTGCACCGTCACGCTCTCGGTGGCAAGCGATTCGACGGGTGCGGTCTCCGCCGCGAGGTGCACGTCGAAGCTGGTCGCTTCGCCCGGTCGACTCTCCACGTCGATGGCGCCGCCGTGCCCGAGCACGATGCCGTGAACGACGCTGAGGCCGAGGCCCGACCCCTTGCCGGGACCCTTGGTGGTGAAGAACGGTTCGAAGATGCGCTCGAGGGTCTCCTGCGTCATGCCCACGCCGTCGTCGGTGACGCGCACCAAGGCGTAGGCTCCGGGCGCGAGCTTGGGGTGGCCGGCCTCGACGATGCGCGTACGGGTCTCGAAGGTGATGGTGCCGATGCCGCGCTCGATGGCCTGCCAGGCGTTGGTGCCGAGGTTCACCAACACTTGCTGGAGCTGCGTCGGATCTGCGCGCAACCGCGGCGCGTCTTTGGCCAGGTCAAGCTCCAGGCGGATGCCGGCGGGGAGCGTGGCTCGGAGAAAGTTCGTGGCCTCGACCACCGCATCGTTGAGAGACAGGACGACGCGGTTGGCAGCGGCCTTGCGACTGAAGGCGAGGATCTGTTGAATAAGCTTCTCGGCGCGGCGCACCGCGGCGTCGATGGCCCGGAGCGAGCCCATGGCGCCGTGATCCGGGGCAAGCTGACGCTGCACGACCTCGGCGCCAAGGCCGATGACGGTGAGCAGGTTGTTGAAGTCGTGCGCGATGCCACCGGCGAGGGCGCCCACCGCCTCCATCTTCTGCGATTGTCGGAGCTGCGCTTCGAGCTCGCTGCGCTGCGCCTCGGCCACCACGCGCTCGGTGATGTCGCGCGATATGGCGATGACGCGAGGCCGCCCCGAGGTGACCGATTTTCTGGCCATCGACGTCTCGAACCAGCGTTCGACACCGCCCAACGACAGCGCATAACGCGCCCCGCTGGAGCGCCCTTTGGCCAGAGCTTCACGAATCGCATCCCCGAGCACCGCGCAGGCCTCGGGCGGGAGCACCTCGGTGAACTTTCGCCCCAGGAACGCCTCGGGCGAAACGGCGAGCAGCGAGTCGGTGCGCGCTCGGTAGTCGTAGATGCGGCCTTCGTCGTCGACGTCGAAGAGCAAATCGGGGAGCGCGGTGAGCGTAGACTCGAGCTCGGCGCGGGCCAGCTCCGTTCTCTCTTCCGCCCGCTTGCGCTCGGTGATGTCGACCACCACCGCGATGTGCGTGGACGGAGCCTCGCCGGCCGACCAGGTGGGCGATACGCTCAACGCCACCCAGACCTCCGTTCGGTCCTTTCGAAGGAGCCGCTTCTCCAGGGAAAACTCGCGAATTTCGCCGCTCTTGAGGCGACGCATCTGCGAGAGATCCTGCGCGAGATCATCGGGATGGGTGATCGACATAAAGTCGAGGTGGGTCATCTCGGCGGCGGTGAAGCCGACGATTTCCACGTACTTTCGGTTCACCCGCTGGAACCGACCGGTCAGGGTGTCGAGCAACGCCACCCCGACCGCCGCCTGCTCGAACAGCACGCGAAAGTGCGCCTGGCTCTCTCCAAGGGCTTTCGCGTGGTCGGTGTGCTCCGTCATCGCTGCTGCGAGCCTACTACCTCGACGCAGAGATTTCGACGGATCGAAATCAGTGCGTCGAGGTACGAGAAGCGACGGCCGAGCTCGCGCGCAATGTGTCCGAAGCGCGCTGCGCGCCCCTACTCGACCAGCCGCACACCCTGCGGCAAGCCTTCGCCGAGGTAGGCGGTGCGTGCCGCCACGTCGAGCTCGACCACTTCGCGCAAGGGGCGCAGGTCGCCCGGGTCTACTTTCGCTTTCGCCAGCCGCCGCTCGAGAGATTCACGGGTGGCCTTCCCGAGATCGCGGGCGCGGTCACCGGTGAGCCGCGCCATCGCGACGAAGGCCTTGGGCGCATCGGCGATGGGCTCCCACTTGGTGCGAAGAAGCTGATCGACCCACCCCTCGACGATCCGCGGGTCGACCACGTGGTGGGCGCTGGCGTAGGCCGGTACCCGCGCGCCGAGTTGCCCGAGATCGGCCACCAGCGCCGGCGTCGGGTCGGTCCACACGAGATCCATGAGAAAAGTGCCAAGCGCCCCGCGGCGTGCGGCCGGAAGCCGCTCCAGGCTGGCCATCATGGACCGCATCTCTGCGGGGGCCGCGGGGGTCCACTTGGGCTTCTTGAGCTTGCGTTCGGGACCCACGAAAAAGGGCTCGAACGTCGCGAAGAGGCTCGATTGGACCTCTTCTGTAAACCCCGCGGCCAGGCGCCGGAGCGCGACAAAGAACGCCTGCCAGCCTTGCGCGCGATCCGGAAACGCAAGCTTGTGCTCCAGCAGCGGCACGGCAGTGGCGATGCGCGCGTCGTCGCCCGGAAAGCCAGCGCCGGGGCGCCCCAGGAATCCGAGCAGGTGCCAGAACACGCGCTCGTGCTCGGCGCTGCGACGACGCGCCCCGCGCTCGCCCACGAGCGCGTCGAACAAGGCGCGACAGTCCACCGCCGACCATTCGCCACGGTCGCCAAGCGCGCGCTCGAGATCACGCGGAAGGTCGACAATCTCGCGACGGCTCGCGTCTTTGCGACCGAAGACCGCGATGCACCCGAGCGCCTCATCGACCTTGCGCGCGGAGGCAGGGAGGCCCGTGGAGAGGGCAGCCTGGAGCGGAGCGGGCGCGACGCTACCTTCGGCGGCTCCGAGGCCGAACGCGAGGCGGTGGCGGGCCCCTTCTGCGTCCACGAACGAGAGCTCGAGGGTTCCAGACTCCAGCAGGCGTGCCTCGAGGTTCGCGCGCACCGTGCCCTGGCCGCGCAGACGCACGGTGAGCGGGGGAAGGCGCAGCCAGGCGCCGTCCTCCAGGTTCACAAGCGCGGAGACCGCATCGGTGCGCGCGCCCTCGCTCACCCACAGCTCGAAGCGCACCGGCTCGCCGCGCCGGAGCTCGAACGTTCGTTCGATGCGGAGCCGCAGGTCTTCGGGGGTGCCGCGCGGGAGCACGCACAGCCCCTGGCCATCGAGGCCGAGGTAGTAGCCGCGCGCCGCCTTGGTCGTCACCCGCAGGCCGTGACCGCGGCGCGCCAGGGCCGAGGCTGCCGCCCCCTTGGCCACCGCGAGATCGGGATCACGATGGCCGAGCACGAGCACCGCAGCGCCCGACCATGAGGAGAGCAGCGCGACGACTCGCTGGACGATGGCGGGAGCATGGAAAGCGCCGCCGTTGAGGAGCACGGCGTCGGGAAACCGGCCGTCGCCGAAGTCGGCGAGGAACTTGGCGATGTGCCGGGTGATGGCCGGATCGCGCTCGTACGGAAGGCCGAAGGAGAGCAGCGCCGACGACGCCCGACGAGGTCGATCGTCGGGCCCGACCTCCGGAAAGAAGCCATCCATCACCAGGTGCTCTACCTGCTCGCGGGTGAGCTCCGCGCGAAGGGTGCCGCCCACCAACTTGCTGCCGGCGCCCGAGATGGCGATGGGCACCGAGTCCGGCGGGGCCTCGCCGAGGAGCGTCTCCTTGGCGGCGCGACAGGCAAGGAGCAGCTGCCCCAGCTCCCGCGGCGACAGCTCGCGCCTTTGTGCAGCCTCCACCTGGTGCGCCAGCGCGAGATCGAGGTTGTCGCCCCCGAGCAAAAGATGCGGGCCGGTGGCGATGCGCTCGGCCACCAATTCGGCGCCCTCGTTTCGCACTGACAGCAGCGACAGATCGGTGGTGCCGCCGCCGATGTCGACCACCAGCACCCGCGCGTCGCCCTTGGCCGCCTGCACGATGGCCCGAAGCTCGGCATCGCGTGCATGATGCAGGTAGTGGTAGAAGGCCGCCAACGGCTCCTCCAGCAGGGTCACCGTGAGGCCGGCGCGCTCGGCGGCGAGCCGAGTCCAATCGCGCGCGGCGTCGTCGAAGCTCGCCGGTACCGTCAGCACCACCTCCTGCGCCTCGAGCGGCGTAGACGGGTGCGCGAGATTCCACGCGGCGCGGACGTGCGAGAGATACCGCGCGCTCGCGTCGAGGGGCGAGATGCGCGGGGCGTCGTCGGCGCCGCCCCAGGGCAGAATCGCGGCCGTGCGGTCTACCGCCGCGTGCGCCAGCCAGCTCTTGGCCGAGAGCACACTGCGGCCGGGTACCTCGAGGCCGCGCAGCCGCGCGAAAAGGCCAGTGACCCAGGGCGCCGCCCCGTAGGCATCGCCGAGCTCTTCTCCCTCGACGGGCGCGTAGAGCACCGAGGGAAGGAGCGCGCGCGGCTCCTCTTCGCGCGGACCCACCCGCTGCGCTATCGGAAAGACCACGATGGCGCCCGACGCGTCGACGTGGGCGACCACAGTGTGGGTGGTTCCGAGGTCGATACCTACGATGCCGGGAGACGCCGAGCGCATCACTCGCGCACGGAGAGCTCGATCTCCCAGCGCTCACCATCCTTCTTGGGGACGTGCGGCACCGCGAAGAGCTTGAGCGTGCCCACCTCGGTGAGCTCCGATCGCAGGTACACCGGCACCACGTCGCCGAGCGTGCGATCACCTTCGGGCAGCGTCACCTCGATGGGCGCGAGCTCGTCTACATCGTGGGCGCGGCGCTGAGAAAACCGCGCGCCCGATGCATCGTCTCGTCGCACCGAGGAGCCGAAGAAGCGCAGACGCACCGGCTCGCCCACGACCACCCCGAGCTCGGCGCTCTGCATCTCGGTGGCAGCGCCTTCTTCCATGCCGAACGGCGCGACGCACAGAAGATCGAGCGGGGGCTCGACGCCCGGAATCGCGGGCGCATTGCCCTCGATACCCACGTAGTAGGCGCGTGCCGTGCCGCCTCGAATGCGCACCCCGCGCCCTTTTCGCGCGAGGCCGAATGCGAGCGCGCCGCGGGCGACCGCGAGATCGTAGTCGGCCCCCTCAAGCTCCTGCGCGGGCTCGGCGCCCACGGCCATGAGCCAGCCATTGAGCGCGGCAAGGAGTCGCTCCCGAAGGCGCGTGGACTTCATGACGCCGCCGTTGAAGAGCACGCGCGTGGGCCGGAGAATCGGACCTTCGCCGCCAGACGCGGTGGCCTGACGGGTGAGAAAGCCCGAGAGATGCCGGGTGATGGCCGCATCGTCGGCATAGGGGAGCCCCATGCTGCGGAGCGCTGCGCGAGGCCGCGCAATGGGCTGCGCGCCGAGCTCGACCTGGGGGAAGAACCCTTCGAGGATGACGCGCGCGATCTCGTCGCGCGTGAGCTCGGTGCGCAGGGTGCCGCCCAGGAGCTTGGCGCCGCGTTTGGCCACCGCGATGGGTACGGCGTCGGGGCCGCCGTCGGCGAGCAGCGCCTCCTTGGCGGCGCGGCAAGCGAACAAGAGGCCAGCGCGCTCGAAGGGGCCGAGCTCCTGGTCGAGCTTCTCCTCGCACACGTGCGCGAGAAAGAGGTCCATGTTGTCGCCGCCGAGCAAGATGTGCTGCCCCACCGCCACGCGCTCGAGCGCCAGCGCACCGTCGTCGTCGCGCACCGCGATGGCCGAAAAGTCGGTGGTGCCCCCGCCCACGTCGACCACCAGCACCACGTCGCCGACCCGAAGCTCCTTGCGCCACGCGTCCCCACGGCGTGCGAGCCAGGCGTAGAGCGCGGCCTGGGGCTCTTCGAGGAGCGTAACGTTCTCGAGCCCGGCAGCGAGCGCCGCTTCTACCGTGAGCTCGCGCGCCGCGGCGTCGAACGAGGCGGGCACCGTGAGCACCACGTGGGCGGACGCCGCGTCGATGCCGTGGCCGTGCTGGAGAGCCTCGGTCACGTGCTCGAGGTAGCGCCAGGAGACCTCCACCGGCGAGAGGCGCTCGACGTCGTCTGGAGCGTCGCGCGGCAAGAGCGGCGATCGCCGGTCGACCCCGGCGTGCGAGAGCCAGCTCTTGGCGCTGGCGATGACCCGGGTCGGCGCGTCGAGCCCCCGCGCCCGGGCCGCCTCGCCCACCGCGAAGGTGCGCGTCTCGTCCCACGGCAAGGCCTGCGCGCCGTCCGATTCGTGTGCAAGATACAAGAATGACGGCAAGAGCGGCCGCGCCTCGACGGAGCCCCGCGCCACCAGCTGCGGAAGGTCGACGACCGTAACGCCACCGTCGTCGGCTTCGGTGGCGACGGCGGTGTGGGTGGTTCCGAGATCGATGCCGAGGGTGGTCACAGCTCCACCTCTGCCGGCGCGACGATGGTCGCATCGAACCCGGCCAGCCCTTCCGGTAGCGACAGCCCCACCACGCGCCAACCTCGGTGCTGCAAGGTCCCGCGATACGGGCCCTTGCCGGAGACGTTGCCCACCAGCTTCAGGGTCGCACCGTCGAAGCCGCTCGGCACGTCGACTTTCTTGCCCTCTTCTTCGGCGTGAATCGGCTCCACCTTGCCGTGCCCGTGGAGCGCTCGGCGACAGCCCTCGTGCACGACGCGCGCTGCGGTGCCCACATCGGCATCGGGGAAGGTGGTGATGTCTTGCTCGAGGAAGTCGACGAAGCGACCTTCGCGCTGGAACAGGGCAAGCAGCTGCAGCGCAGCGTCGATCGACGCCGGCGCCGGCTTCGCCAGCTTAAGCGCTTCCTTGACGGGCGCGGGGTCCGGTGGCGGTGCGGGTGGCAGGACATCGCGCACCGTGTTGGCTCGGGCGGCGAAGGCGCCGTCGAAGAGCACGCGGAAAAAGCAGGCCCACGCGAAGAAGAGGCGCGCGGAAAAGGACATCGAGGGTTCGATCACAGGCCCTTTATGGCGGAACTTCCCCTCCCCCACAAGGCGCGAGAAACGCCCCCACCACCGCCGCCACCTGGCGCCGCGTCCGCAGGAAGAAATGGTCCTCGCCCGGGAATACGTGGAGCGAAGCATCGAGCTCGCGGGCAAGCGCCTCGGCCTCGGCCGGCCCGGTGAAGTCGTCGCGGTCGCCAATGCACACCAGGCGTCGGTCGGCCCGGAGCGCGCCGTCGTAGGGAAAGAGCCCGGGCACCGGGCAGAGGAGCACCGCCGATGCAAGGGTCGCCCGCTGCGAAAGCCGCTGCGCGATGACGGACCCGAACGAGTATCCGACGATGGAGAGCCGAGCGCTCGGCGCCCGGGCCGCCAGATGGTCGAGCACGCGCGAAGCGTCGTCCACCTCGCCGCGGGCGGCATCGTACGCGCCTTCACTGTCGCCCACGCCGCGGAAGTCGAAGCGCGCGTGGGCCACGCCCCCACGACCCGCAAGCTCGCGCGCTATGGCGGCGACCACGGCGTTGTGCATGGTGCCCCCCATCTGCGGGTGCGGGTGGCACAACAGGACCGCGTGGGTGGCGTCGTTCGGCACCCGCTCGAGACCCCCTATCTTTGGCGGCCCGGGCACCGAGAACGCCGTCTCCTCCCGGAGGTTCACCGGCGGCGGTATCTCCACTCCCTCAAGATTGCGCGGCACGCCCAGCACGATAGCAACGTCGAGCCCACCGCGGGTACTCTCGCGCGATGGAACGCGAGCACTCTTTCGAATCGGACCTCCATCGTCGCTACGGTGGCGCGAGCCTCGCGGCGCTCGAGCAGGCGCCGGTGGCGCCAGCGATCCTGCGGGATTCTCTCGCTGGCGACGATGAGGGCGTGGCGCTCGCCGCCGCCCTGCAGCTGGGCTGTCGCCTTCGGGCCGGCGAAGACCTGCACGTCCCGTTGCTCCTCCCCGCCGACCTGTTCGCGCTTCCCCCGGAAGCCCAGCTCGTTCTGGCGCGACTCGCGGAAGCTGGGTACGCCGTGCCTGCCCCGAATCCCCCTCCCCACCTCGCCCCCCTGGTGCAGCTTGCCTGGCTTCGCGCGCACCTGCTGGCGGCGCCGGCGAACCTCGAAGCGTGGTCAAATTCTCCGCTAGGTTGGGCGGCGGTCGTCGACTTGCCCGACGAGCGAGTGGTGACCGGAGGCCTCCTCCAGCGCCTGGCCCGCAGCGCCGATGCGACGTTCCGGATCGAGAGCGTCGGCTACCTCCGCGCGGGGGTCTCGGCCGGGCTCGTCGCGCCGGTCGACGCGCACGCGATACTGGAGCGCCTCGCCACGGATGCGCACGCGTCGGTGGCGTTGGCCGCGCTGGAGCTGCTGCGCGCCCCATGGTCCCATGGCATGCGTCTTCCGCCGCTGCCGCTCAGCAACGAGGATCTGCGGCTGGACCTCGCGCGCATTGCCCTCTGGGAGGCTCGCGGTCTTCCGGGGCCGCTGCGCGCGGCGCTGACGAACCGTGATCTTTCTCCACCGCTCGTCGCGCGCGTGATGCTCGCGCTCGGCAACGTCGGAGACGCGGCCGACGTCGGGGCCATCGCCGCCGAGATACGGAGCGAGGGCGACGACCTGGGTGAAGCGGGATTCGGCGCGCTCCATGCCGCCAAGCGGCGCGGCCTCAGCGTGGACGACGACGACGCGCTGGCTCTCGCCGCGCTCGCGCTCTCGGGCGCCGCGTCGAACCTGCAGCAGGTGGCCGAGGTCCTGAGCAGTCGCTCGGATCGCATCGTGGCCGCGTGGGACGCCGTCCCCTGGGACGACGCGTTGGCGGCACGCAAGGTGGCACTCCTGGAAGCGTTCGGTACCCGCGGAGCCATCGCTCGGCTCCGGGAGATCCTGCACCGCCCTAGCGAGCGCTCGGGTTCTCGCTACGCCATGGAGGCGCTGGGTCGGCTCGGCGACCTCGCCGCAGAGGAAGACATTCTCGAGCACTTCGACGACGCGCCCGACGCCGCGCTGGTCGCGCTCGGATACCTCGGTGGCCCGCGAACGGTGGCCTTCTTGAGCGCACGCCTCGACGCCACCGACCCGCCGGCGTGGAGCAATGCGGCAGCGGTGCTGGTCTTCCAGCTCGCGCCGTCGTCCTCGCTTTTCGAGACGCTCGTCGCCCGCGGCGCGCTCGAGCGGGCGATGCTCGACGCCATCCCCGCGCAGGGAGCCTGCACCGACGCGCTCTCGCACCTGGCGACGGCTCCCGGCCACGCCCTCCGCGCACCGGCCATCCGCGCGCTCGGGCGCACCGGCGGTCCCATGGCGATGTCGGTGCTGGCCGGCGTGCTCGACGATCCCGACGAGGACGTGCGCGGCGAGGTCTCCGCGGCGCTCCGCACGCTGGGGCATCGCCTTGCGGCCCAAGGAGCGCTTCGGCCGCCGGGGTTGCGGGAGGCAGCGGACCCCGGCGCGACGGTGCTCGCGCACGCGCTGGTCGCGCGCCTTGCGGAGCCCGACCTTCCGCTCCCCTCGGTTACGCGTTTGCTGGATGCGCTCGCCGCATGCGCGAGCATCGTCGCGCCGGCCTGGCGAGCGCCGGCCCGGTTCGTCCCGGTGGTCCGGGCCTACCTTCGGCGGCGTGCCCCCGAGGTCCGAAAGCGCGCCATCGCGTGTCTGGCCGCCGCCGGAGGAGGTGCCATTGCGTGGGTCTTGCCGGCGCTCGAGGACGACGACGTCACGGTGGCACGGCAAGCGCTGCTGGCGCTCTCCTCACTCGGCGCCGTCGGCGTCGCTGCGCGCGTGGCCCGCTGGCTCCACCAGCCGAACATGAACCTGAAGAAGGCCGCCGCAGAGGCGCTCGGGGTGGTGGGTGACGCGAGCGTCGCCGGTGACCTAATGGGCTGGCTATCTTCCCACGACAACCCTGGGTTTCGCGCTGCGCTGCTCGCCGCGCTCCGGCACATCCTGGGCGCATTTCATCGGAGCGTGCTGGTGGAGGCGCTGGTCTATGCCGAGACCGCGCGAGAGCGAGAGCTCTGCGTGCTGGCCATGTCTGGGGAATGGACGCCGGCCGAGATGGCGGCCCTCGTGCGCGGGCGCGGAGACGGCGGCCGCGCGCCATGGTGCGCGGTGTTCCTCCTGCGGGTGTACGACGGCACGGTGAAGCCGAAGACCGGCTCGCTGCTCGACCTCGACGCCGCGCTTCGCGAGCGCGGCATCGAGACCCCGGTCACGAGCTCCCCCGTGGCCGGGCAAGAGCCGCTTCGGACGACTGTCCACGGCCTTCGCGCAGGCATCGCGCTCCGCGACGCCTTGCGGGCTCGGCCCACCGGCACGGAAACAGCTGCCGCCATCCGCGCCGCCTTGCCCCCTGCGAATGCCCGCGGCGGGTTCATCCTGGCGCCGCTCTCCCGAGCCGAAGTGCGCCGCCTGATCGAGGTCTATCGCCATCTCGATCCCGAGGGGCGCGCGGCAGCACGGAGCGTCCTCGAGCGCTGCGAGCTCGATCCTGCGTCGGCGCTGCGCCTCGCGCGCGTTCTCGAGCACGACGAATGGCCCCACGAGCCCAGCTCGCTGCTCCGGGTCTGGGCCGACACGCTCACGCTCGACCGCGCGCGCACACTCGCGGAGTCCCCGAACGGCGCCGCACGGCACGCCGCGTGGCAAACCCTCCTGCTGTCGGACGAATCGATGGCCCTGGTGGCGCCGATGACCGATGCGCAGCGCTGGCTCGACGCGGTCATCCGCCGCAACGGGAGCGGCGACGCTTGGGCCGCACGCCATCGGCAGTTCCCCATGCTGTTCCGGACGCTCGCACGCCTCGCCGGCGCGCGCGCCGCGGTGAGCCACGCCAGGCACTGGATGGTCGAGCATCCCGAGACGCACGACCTGCTACCCGCGGAGCTCGGCCAGGTAGCGGAAGCCGGCGTGGAATTGCTCGAAGAGCTGGCGCTCGGAGGCGCGGTATCGCTGCGGGTTCGCGAGGTCGCGGCAACGCAGCTGGCGCGCACCGCGAGGCCGCCATTGTTGCGCGCACTGCTCGAGGAAGGGCACGCCTCGCTCCGGGAGATCGCCGCAGAGGCGCTGCTCGAACGCGGGTCCCCCGCAGACCGTCCGCGGATCCTCGGGGACTACCTCTCGGGCCGATTGCGCACATCCTTCGTTCCCAGGGTCCGCCGGGAGGATGTAGACGTCTTCCGGCTCGCTCCTCTACCGGTGGACGGCGACGAAGCGCTGCGCTTCATCTCCCTCGCCGAGGAGACCGCGCGCGTGGCGCCTACGGTCGCCGCCGAGCGGCTCCTCGAGCTCTGGAGCACGCCCGATGCGCGGACGCGTGCGCGCGCCCGCGACGCGCTGCGGAGCCTCGGAACCGGACCGGTGCTGCCCTTGGTGCGCCAGGCCCTGAAAGAAGGGTCCACCAGCGCGCTCGACGTGCTCGCCGCCGGCAGTTCGCTCTCACCGGAGCTCACCGGATACGTCCGCGCGCAAGGACCTACCGACGCCTGGGTGGAATACCTCGAACGCTGCGCCGGCGGCGGCTTCCTCCACGCGCCGGGCTTGGCCCCGCTGCTCGCGGATCACCTGGGCGGTGAGCGGCGCCCGCGCGTCCTCGCGCTCTTCCTCCGGCTCTCGGACTGGAACGATCCGTCGAGCGTCCCCGGCTTGCTCTCGCTGCTGGAGCCCGAGCTCGCGGGTGATGCGCGCGCCTCGGTCCTCCGGCAGCTCGTGGAGGCCACCGAGCGCCTCGACCCTCCGGTGCGCGGACGCGTGCTGGCAAAGGCCCTACGCCCGGGCGACGAAGGCGCGCTCCCTGCGCTGGTGGACGCCATCGTCGGCGGCGCCGAGGTCTCTCTCTCCCCCGCCCTCGGCCGCGCCGTCGAGCAGGCCATGCGCGACGCGCGGCGGGGAGAACCCGAGCGCGCCCGCCGGATTCTCGCATTCCTCAGCGCTCGCGCGGGCACTGAGCAAGAGCGCGACGCACTCCTCGGCGCCCTCGAAGGAGCGATGGCACATCCTTCACCGCGGGTCCGCCTCTACGCGCACCGCCTCCTGCGAAGCCACGCCGATCGCGCACGCTACCTTGCGGCCACCCGTGCGCTGCTCGACGATGCGGACAAGGCGACGGTCCGCGCGGCGGTACGCGCGCTGGCCCATGGTGGCGACCTGGAGTCCGTAGACGCCATCGCCAGCCTACTCGGGCACGCCCATCCGCTGCTGCGCAAGGCCGCCGAGGAGGGACTGGTGGTGCTGGGTGAGGCTGCATCTCCCAGGCTACGCAAGGCACTGGGGCGGGCGCGGCCGGATCACCGCGACGCCTACGCGAAGGTCCTTGCGCGCATCGAACGCGCTGCCGAATTGGCGAAGCCCGCGCTCTCGCGTCGGACGATTTGACAAGGCACGGGGGCGGTCGCAGCGCGCGCACGGATCCGCCGCATTGGCACGCCGGTTGCTCGACACGCGGCATGCAATCCAACGTTCCGAAGAAGCTTTTGCGGGCGGCGCGGCGCGGCGTCACTCTGGTCGAGATCCTCATCGTGCTCGCCATCGTCGCGCTGATCGCCGGCGGCGTGGCCGCGGTCGCGGTGCCCGAGCTCGCCAAGGCTCGCATCAAGACCGCGCGCAACGATCTCGCCACGCTTCAGCCCATCGCCGACCGCTACCGCGGGGACCATCCGGCGGAAGAGTGCCCGACCGCGAGCCTGCTCAAGACCCAGCGGCTCACCTCCGGCACCATCACCGACCCCTGGGGCGTGGAGTACCAGATCGAGTGTCAGACCCTGGACACCGCCGTACGCAGCCGCGGCCCCAATCGGGTCGCCGGCGACGCCGACGATCTGGTGCAGCCGGACGACGACACCGCACGGCCGCGCTGACCCTGCCCAAGGCGATTTCGAGACGACGAAAAGGCGCCTGGCCTGCTACGTTCCGCCCGTGCCGAATCACTTTTCCTGCATCGGCTTCCACGTCACGAGCGAGAAGAGCTTTCACATCTTGCTGGAGCGCGCCCTGCGCTTCGGCGAGAGCGTGGACTTCGACGGCGGGAGCTACGTTCACTTCCAGCCCGAAGACGAGGTAGGCGCCGAGGTGTGGGTGGCCGTCGACGAGAAAGACGCGTCCGTCGGCGCGAACCCGCATTTCGCCGGGTCGGCGCGCGTCCAGGGCTGCATCGAAGCCGTGTATCCGGGGCCCACGCCGTTTGAAGCCTCGCTGCGCGTGTGGGTCAACGGCGCGCGCATCGGCGAGGGCGACTACCCCGTGGTGGTAGACCTGCCGACCTTCCGTACGCGAACGTGGACCCCCGGCGACAGCGTGACGCTGCAGGTTGCGGCCTTCGCCCACGAGGTCGAGAGCTGGGACACCGCTGCCGACTACGAGGCGGCCCAGGTCGCGGCGCCGGAAGGCGCGCGCCGCCGTGCTCTGCCCTCGTTCACACCCGCTCCGGCGGATGGCGATGCGCCGGCGCCGGCCGATGCCTTCTTCACCGGCCGCGTGGAGTCCATCTCGCGCCTCACCAACTCCGAGACAGAACGGGTGTTCTTCCATCTGGTGGTCTCCACCGTGGGCGGCACCTACGACGTGGTGCTCGATCCCGAGCTGTGCGAGCGCGAGCCGCGCGAAGGTGGCGTGGTGCAAGGACGCTACTGGCTCACGGCCCGCGCCGTCGCATGACCGCCGTCAGCGTCGAGGAATGGGTCCGCGAGTACATCGCGTCCACCGAGCTCTCGCACAAGCTCACGCCGCCACCGCGCCCCTCCGCGTGGGAAGATCCGACCGCACCGGAGCGCATCGCCGCCCCGGGAAGGCCCCAGGAGCTCACCTCGGTTGCGCGCGCCAAGAAGGCCATCACCGGCAACGCGCTCGGCCACGCGCGGCGGCGCGCGGAGCTCATGCACCGCTTCTTCGGACACGAGCTTCAGGCCGCGGAGCTCATGGGCTGGGCGCTCCTCGCGTTTCCCGAGACGCCGCGCGCGTTCCGGGTGGGGCTCCTTGGCATCCTCGACGACGAGATCCGCCACATGCGCCTGTACCGCGACTACCTCGCGACGCTGGGATACGAGATTGGCGCCTTCCCGCTCCGTGACTGGTTCTGGGAGCGCATTCCCTCGAGCGCGACGCCAGCGGCCTACTGCGCCACCATGGGGATGGGCTTCGAGGGTGGCAACCTCGACCACGCCGCGCGCTTCGCGCTGCAGTTCGAGCGCGCCGGCGACGCCGAGGCCGCGCGCATCACGCGGTTGGTACACGACGAGGAGATCCCGCACGTGCGCTTCGCCGTGCACTGGTTCCGGCGCTTCGCGGGCGAGCCCGAGTTCGATACCTGGCGCGCGCACCTGCCGCCGCCGCTCTCGCCGGTGCTCATGAAGGGCAACCCACTCGACGCCGCGGCCCGCGACCGCGCGGGCTTCAGCAGCGACTTTCTCAGCCGGCTCTCCGCATGGTCGATGTCTGGCTCCTGAACTTCGACGCCGACGACGAGCTGTCGAAGGCGGGGCGTCGCAAGGCGCCGGTGGCAACCCTGTTCGCGGCGCTCACCCAGCGCGTGGGCCCGCTCCTGGGCGAGCACCACCACCTGCTCGGCGACGCCGCCGCCCGACCTCCGGGCCGTGGGCGCGCGTGGATGATGACCGATGCGGCGCGCGCGCAGCTCGCCGCCGCAGGCTTTTCGCCGGTGCCGAGCCCGCCCATGTCGGTGCTGGTCGAGGCCAACGGACGGCGCTTCTCGGCCGCGCTGGGGACCGGCCTTCCCTCGGCAACCTTCGCCGCCACCGAAGACGAGCTACTTCGCGCCGTCGCCTCTCCTTCTCCTACCGGCACCTGGCTCCTCGTCCGCGAGCACGCCTTCGCCGGACGGCATCGGCAGCGGGTGCAGGGCACCTCGCTCGCGCCCGAGCTTCGCAGCTGGGCGCAGGCTTCGCTACGCGCGGGCGAAGGCATCGAGATCGCGCCGTGGATGAATCGCACCCACGACTTTGGTCTGCACGGCTACCTCGGTCGCGACGGCACGGTCACGCTCGGCGCGCCCACCGAACAGCTCTGCGACGCCCGGGGCCAGTGGCAATCGACGCTCCGCACCGCCGACCTGACGTCCGACGAGCTCCGCGCGCTCACCACCGCGGGCACCGAGACCGCCGAAGCTCTGCACCGGGTCGGCTACTTCGGCCCCTTCGGCATCGACGCGTTCCGCTACGAAGCCCACGCGGGCCGCTCCTTCTGCGCCCGCTGCGAGGTCAACGCCCGCTACTCCATGGGCTGGGCCATCGGCATGGGCGCGAGCCGCCCAGACCTCGCGTAGCTCGGCGAGAAGGAGCAACGCGCGCGCGCGAAGTTAAGTCTCGAAAATCCGACCCATTCAAACGGACCCGTGTTCCAGGTAACCGGGGTTCTTCGTGCGCTACCAGGAGACTGAGGGGTTTTGGCCGAGACCGGGGGAGGCGCGTTCGCTGGGAGGATCGCCGGTCGCTCACTCTCTCTTCTCGCGAGGACGCGAGGCGCCGGCATCCCGAAGGTATCGGCCAAAAACACCAGTCTCCTAGTCTGCGCAGACGTCGCAGGCGCCCTTGAGCTGTACCTCCACGGCTCGGCGCTCGAGTGCACGCGGCGTTCCCCGAGAGGCCGAGATACGGATGGCATTCTCCGGCAAGCACGAAACGCTCCCGCACTCGGTACACACGAAGTGCGGATGCGAATGGGCCGGGCCGTCGCCCGCTGCACGGGCGCGCAAGAGCTCGAAGCGCCAGATGTGATCGCCGTGGTCCAAGCGCTGCGCCAGCCCCGCCTCCGTCAGGTCGATGAGGTTGCGATACACCGTGGCGCGGTCGAAGCCTTCCTGCACCAGCTTGTCGGCCAGTTCTGCGTGGCTGCGAGGGCTGGCCGCGGCTTCGAGCTCGCGAAGAACCGCGAGTCGAGGCGCGGTGCTGCGGAGCCCCGACGTTCGGAGCGTCGTCTTGCGGTCCTGCAAGGTACGCGCTTCTTTCTGCGGCTTGGCTCCGGGAGTCGGCCCCATGTCATACATTATTGACGAAATACTCGGTTCGTTCCATCGTTTCAATAGTTGGTGAACCGTGGCCCATCCTCCCTCGCATCTCTCTACTGAATCTGCGTGTGCGCCAGAGGATCACACCCATCCTCCCCGCCCCGTGACGCCCCTTTCGGAGGCGACCTTCGAGCGCGCGGCGGCGATCTTCCGCGCTGCCGGCGACGTCTCCCGGCTCCGCCTCCTCGAGCGGCTCTCGCAGGGAGAGTGGTGCGTGAGCGAGCTGGCAGAGGCGGCGCAGGTGGGCATGTCGACGGTTTCGCAACAGCTGCGGCTGCTGCGCAGTGAGCGACTCGTCGCGCGGCGACGGGTGGGAAAGCACATCTACTACCGGCTCGCAGACGCGCACATCATGTCGCTGCTACGCGGCGCCTTGGAGCACGCCAAGGAGCATGGTGACGACGAAGATGACGATGGCTAAGGGCCCGATCACGAATACCGCCGAGGAGCACCGACCTCCGCGGCGCAAAATCGACGGGATACTGCGGTTTCGCAACGATGGATCGGCGCTGAAACGCTCAAGGTATTCGTGACCGGGCCCGAAGGCTCAGCCGGCGTGTTGAACCGGCACCGAAGGCGCGCCGTCGATCCACTGCGGATGGGGCAAGTCTTGGCGGTCGATGCGCAAGAGCGCACCTTCGGGGACCTCGGTCCACGGCTCGTCGGTGAGCGCCTCGGAGGCCACGAACGCCGCGCGGCGACGCGCGCTCCACGGAGTCTCGACCACGCTGCCGCTATGCGCCACACGCACCTTGCGCACCGGATCGTGCGAGCCGCGGGAGAGCAAAAAGAGCGTGCGCCCGAACCGATGCGCAAACGTAACGATGCCGTTCGAGAGAATGAAGTTGAAGGCGCCGATGCCCTCGATGGATCGCAGCTCTCGGGCGAACTCGCGCACCGGCTCGTTGGACGCTGGCCCGATGCAACACGACTTGACCCCCGCCTCGTCGAGGCGCGTGAGGAGCACCGCAAAGAGGCGCTCGCTATCGGTCTCGCCCACCACCTCCGCGAGGCGCTTCTCGGAAGCTCGCTTGAGCAGCTCTTCCGGCCGCTGGATGGTCCCGTTGTGCGCGAAGATCCATCCGTCGCGGGCGAACGGGTGCGTGTTCTCCATGGCGGTGCGCCCCACGGTCTTCTGCCGCACGTGCGCGACCAAGGTTTCGCCCCGGTGCGTCTGCGCCAGCTCCTGGAAGCGCGCGTCTTCGTTGGCCGGGAGGATGTTCTTGTCCACGCGCCACCCGGTGACGTCGGCGTACACGGCGAGCCCCCAGCCGTGCGGGTGCTGGCGAGAGAGGGCAGACAAGCTGCGGGGACTATCGCGGAGGACGACGCGGAAGTCGGTAGCTTCGGTGCACGCGATGGCCAGGAGTCGACACATGTTGAAGGACCGCCCTTAATTCTTGCGAACGGATGACGGCCTTTTCAGAGTAGCGCGCCGCCATGCTTTCCCAAAGAGCAGTGCCGCTTTGGCGCGAAAAAAAGGCAGCGCACCGGCGATTTCGAGCTATCTCTCTGCGCATGAACCGTTGTCGCGTGGTGGTCCTCGGCATTTTGGCACTCAGCAGCTCCTTGGCGTTCGCCTGCTCTTCTTCGGGCGGCGGCGGCGGCTTCGGTGCCGAGAGCTCCGGCGGCGCGTCGGGCGGCGCTTCCAACGGCGGCTTCGGTGGCTCGAGCGGCGCTTCCGGCGACCCTGGCCCCTGCGTTCCGAATCCCGGCAACTTCGAGATTCCGGGCAACGGCTGCGACGACGACGCCGACGGCCAGACCGACAACACCGCGGCCTGCGACACCGGGCTCGCGGTCACCGGCGGCGCCGAAGACTTCGCGAAGGCGCTCGGCATCTGCCAGAAGTCCGACGGCACCAAGTGGGGCCTGGTCTCGGCCGAGTTCACCAACGGCGCAGGCGTGAACACTGCGCCCAACGCTAAGCAGCACGGCATTCTCCCCAAGTTCGGCAGCGTGCTCAAGCCGCGCGACGGCAGCGCACTGGGCGTGCTCTCCACCGGATACGCGCGGGAGTACAATGCAGACACCGGCACGATGTCCTTCAACAACGGCCCCACCGACTTTCTGGGCAACCCGTCGCTCGGTCAGAAGATGCAGACGAAGGCGGGCAAGGCCCCCACCGGCTATCCAAAGAGCACGTCGGGCTGTTCGCCTTCGGATGGCTCGGTCTACGACGTCATCAACGCGCGCTTGAAGATCAAGGTGCCCAACAACGCCAAGGGCCTCGCCTTCGACTTCAACTTCCTCACCAGCGAGTGGCCGAAGTACCTCTGCACGCCCTTCAACGACTCGTTCATCGCGTACCTCACCAGCAAGAAGGGCACCGACAACGTCTCGTTCGACAGCCAGAAGAACCCCATCAACGTCAACCTCGGGTTCTTCGACCGTTGCACGCCGAACGTCCAGACCGGGTGCTGCACGGCTGCTGAGGCCGACGCGGGCCAGTGCAAGAGCTCGAACGTGAAGACCTCTACCTGCCCGGGTGGCGCTGGCGAGCTTGCGGGCACCGGATTCGCCCGTGTGAGCCGCGCCGGCACCGACCCGACCAACCCGGACATTGCGACCTACTGCAAGGACAGCTCGACCGGCGGCGGCGGCACCGGTTGGCTGCAAACGCAGGCGCCCGTCGAACCCGGCGAGACCATCACCCTCGAGTTCATGATCTGGGACACGCAGGACGCCAACCTCGACTCGAGCGTGCTCCTCGACCACTTCACCTGGCAACCGGGTGAGGTCACCGTCAGCACCGGCCGCCCCCGCTGATTGGCCCCACGTCGGTCGCGGCCCGGGCTCGTTCGAACGACGCCCGGGCCGTTTTGCGTCAGGCGCCCGCGGTCACGCGCTCACGAACCTCTGCGAGGATCGACAGCGATGTATCGAGCGAGCTTGCGCGAATCAGCTCCGGCAGGCGCAGCTCGGCGGTCCCCTGCTGGAGCACGAGCGTGGGCACGGTGCGGGTAGAGAGGTTCACCAGCGCCTGCCGCACCGCCGGCGACAGCAGCGCGTGCACGTCGTCGCCCGGCCCCGCGCGCACCACGAACATCTCGTCGAAGCGCGGATCGCCCACTTTCCGGTCTACCGCGCCAAGCAAGAGCACGCGCAGCGACTCCGCCAGCGTCTCCGGAAGCAGCAGGAGCGCAGGCGCGCTGTCGGCCACGGTCGTGGCCACCGAGAAGCTCGCGCCTCCCGTTTCGTCGATCCATGCGCCCACGGTGTAGGGCGTCTCGTCGCGGACCAGCTCTGCCACGTAGGACAGGACGCCCGAGCTCTCGACGCTGGCCTGCGGATCGTGGTCGTCGAGCAAGGCCCGGAGCTCGAGGCCAAGATCCTGCGCGCGGCGGAGGAGCGAGTCGCGCGCCCCGAACACCACCGGCACGCGCACGTGCGGGAACAGCGAACGCCCGGCACGTCGCTCCCGTTCGCGCCGGGCGATGGCGTCTTGGGTCGTGCGCTCGAGCTCGGCGATGTACGACTCGAGCGCGAGGAAAGCGCGGTTGTGGGCCTCGAGGCCGGCCGGTCGCGCAAACTGGGGCCGAGCCTGCGCCACCTCGAAGAGCGCGTAGCGCGAGATGGCGCCGAGCCGTGCTTCGGCCGCCTTGGCCTCGGCCTCCAGATCGAGCAGCCGCATCTGCAGGGCACCTTCGCTGTCGCGGTACACGCAGCTCTACACCCCTTCGGTGGCCAGGCCGCGCTCGGTCCAGCCGCGAAAGCCGCCGGCCATGGAAGAAACGCGTGTATACCCCATCTTTTGCAGGCTCTCGGCGGACAGCGCAGAGCGGCCGCCACCGCCGCAGTAGAGGACGATCTCCGCATCGAAAGCCGGCTGCTTGCCCTCGATGTCGCGTTCGAGGATGCCCCGTCCAATGTAGGTGGCCGCCGGCAGGTGCCCCTTGGCCCACTCGCTCTCCTCGCGAATGTCGACCAGCAGGAACGACTCCTTGGCGTCGAGGCGCTTCTTGACGTCGTCGATGGACACCTCGCGCACCCTGGCCTTCGCGTCGTTCACCAGCTTCTCGAATGCGGGCGCGTATTTCATGGGCAGAAGGTTGGCTGCCGGGCGCGCGATCTGTCAAGGCGTGTGCCGCGGATTCACGCTCAGGCCCCGGCTGGTGTAAAAGAGAGCCCCATGGCTCCGAGCAATCTCCCCGAGCTCAAAGCGCACCTCGCGCGCGAGTTCGATGCCGACTTCTTCACCACCGACGAGGGCGATCTTCAGGCCATGGGGCGCGACTGGACGCGGATCTTCACCCCTGCACCGTGCCTGGTGGCATTGCCTCGGACCACCGCCGAGGTGAGCCGTTTTCTCGCGCTGGCGAACGCCCACCACATTGCCGTCGTCCCCTCCGGTGGCCGCACCGGACTCGCGGGCGGCGCGGTGGCGAGCCGCGGCGAGGCGGTGCTCTCGCTCTCGCGCATGCGGCGTATGGACCCGGTCGACGAGCTGGGGGCCACGGTGCGCGTTCAGGCGGGCGCCGTCACCGAGGCGGTGCACCAGCACGTGGAGCCCCATGGCCTCACCTGGCCGGTGGACTTCGCCTCCAAGGGCACGAGCCAGGTGGGTGGCAACATCGCCACCAACGCCGGCGGCGTGAAGGTCATCCGCTACGGCTTGACCCGCCAGTGGGTGCTCGGCCTTCAGGTGGTCCTGGCCTCGGGCGAGGTGCTCGAGCTGGGCGGCGCCCTCGAGAAGAACAACACCGGCATCGACCTGCGGCAGCTCTTCATCGGCAGCGAGGGAACGCTGGGCGTCGTCACCGAGGCCACCCTCAAGCTGGCGCGCACTCCCAGCCACCTCTCGGTGTTCCTGTTCGCAGTGAGAGACCTCGCCGGCGTGCTCGCCCTCTTCCGCGCGGCGCGAAAGGGTCCGTTCCAAATCTCGGCCTACGAGTTCTTCACCGAGGCTTGCCTCGCGCGTCTGATGCGCCACCGGCAGGTGCGCCCGCCCTTTCAGACGCCTTCGCCCTACTATGTGCTGCTGGAGGCGGAAGACGGCAAGGACCTCGACACCTGGGTGGAGGGACTGTTCGCGGGCGAGCTCGTCAGCGATGGCGTGCTCGCGCAGCACGGGGGCGAAGCCCGGGCCTTGTGGGAGCTCCGCGAGGGCATCAGCGAGAGCCTCTCGGCCACCGGCTTTCCCCACAAGAACGACGTGGCGCTACCCATCTCCGAGCTGCACGGCTTCACCACCGAGCTCGAACAGGTCTTCGCGGCCAAGTACCCAGGCTGGGAGATTTGCCTGTTTGGGCACATCGGCGACGGCAACTTGCACATCAACGTGATGAAGCCCGACGAGCTCTCAAAGGAGGCCTTCCTCGAGAAGACCCACGAGGCCGACCACGTCCTCTTCGCGCTGGTGAAGAAGTACCACGGGAGCATTTCGGCCGAGCACGGCATCGGCCTGCTCAAGAAGAATTACCTGCACTATACACGCTCGCCGGCAGAGATCGCCCTCATGCGCGGCATGAAAGCGGTGCTCGACCCACGCGGCATTTTGAACCCCGGGAAGGTCTTCGCCGAGTAGCGGGGGAAGCCCTATTCGAGGACGCGGGTGCGAATGCTGGTCTGCAGAGCGGCGATGTCGCTCGAGACCTCGCGCACTACGTCGCTGTCGAGGTCCATGATCAGGTAGCCGACGTTGTTGTCGGTGGCCAGGAGCTGACTGCGGATATTGGCGTTGCGATCGGAGACGATGCGGTTGATGTCGCGGAGCACGCCGGGAACGTTTCGGTGCACGTTCACCAGACGGTGCGTCTGCTCGGCCCGCGGGAGCTCGGCGCCCGGGAAGTTCACGGCGCCGGCGGTGGTGCCCTGCTCGATATAGCGCAGCAAGCTGATGGCGACCTCGCGCCCGATGGCCGCCTGCGCCTCCTCGGTGGAGCCGCCGATGTGCGGCGTGAGGAGCACGTTGGGGAGCCCCTGTAGCGCGGTCAGGAAGCCGTCGGAGTTGGTCTCCGGCTCCTCCGGGTACACGTCGACCGCGGCCCCGGCGATGTGGCCGGATCGCACCGCGTCGGCCAGCGCTTCGATGTCGACCACCGTGCCGCGGCTGGCGTTGATGAGGTAGGAGCCGGGCTTCATTTTCAAAAGCTCGCGGCGGCCCATGAGGTTCTTGGTCTGCGCAGTCTCCGGCACGTGCAGGGTGACGAAGTCCGACGCCGAGAGCAGCTCGTCGAGCAGATCCAGGGCCCGGGCGTTGCCGATCGACATGGTGGTGCGGATGTCGAACGACACCACCCGCATGCCCATGGCCTCGGCGAGAACGCCCACCTGCGAGCCGATGTGGCCGTAACCCACGATGCCCAGCGTCTTGCCGCGCACCTCGTAGCAACCGCTGGCCACCTTGCGCCAGGTACCGGCGTGCACCTCGCGGCTGCGGTCGCCGAGCTGGCGCGCCAGGAGGACGATCTCGGCAATGACCAGCTCGGCCACCGAGCGCGTGTTCGAGAACGGCGCGTTGAAGACCGGCACCCCCGCCAGGTTGGCATCGGCGAGATCGATCTGGTTGGTGCCGATGCAGAATGCACCGACCGCCATGAGGCTCTTGGCCTGCGAGAGGACTTCCTTGCGCACCTGGGTCTTGCTGCGAATGCCGAGGATGTGGACGCCCTCGAGACGCGCCAAGAGCTCGTCGCCGCGGAGCGCGCCGTTCACGGTCTCGACGCGCAAGCCCTCGGCGGCCAACATCTCGCGCGCGGAGGCGTGGATGTTCTCGAGGAGCAGGATGCGGAGGTCTTTCGGATCTTGCGCGAGCGCCATCATGCGGCACCTATAGCCGAAACCCGCGCCGGCCACGGGTGACTTTGTACCGATGCGTCAGTTTGGTCCGCGCAATTTTCGCCGGCCGCCGCCGAGCCGCGTTGCTTCCCGAGAGGAATGCTTGACGTACCGCATCCAGGGCGCATCTTCTACGGAGCCCATGTGTCCCCATTGCCGACAGAATGCGCCCATCGTGAACCGGGGCGTGATGGGCTACTGCACCGCCTGCGGCGCTGCCCGTGGCCCGCTCGCCGCAAAGTCCGTCTCCCTCGCTGGTCAGCCTTCGAAGATCGGCGGAACCGTCGCGCGCGTCTTCGGGTGGATCGTGCTTTCGGTGGGCTGGGGCGTCGCGCTGCTCCTGTTCGCGTTCTTCTTCGTGCTCTTCGGCGCCGCACCGGTGACCTGGATTCTCTCGGCACCCATCGCGCTCATCGCCACCTGCGTCTGGCTCCTCTCGTTCATGGGCGGCAAGTCGCTGGCCAAGAGCGGTGAGAAGGAGGAGCGCAGCACCCAGGAGCAGGCCATCTTCGCGCTGGCCCAAACGCGGCGCGGCCGCCTGCGGGCGATGGACGTATCGGCCTCGTTGGGCATGCAGGTGATGGACGCCGACAACCTGCTCACCGACATGGCGAAGAAGCTCCCCGACCACATGGCGGTGGACGTCGACGATCAGGGTGAGCTCATCTACCGCTTCCCACGCATCGATCTCGAGCACCGAACGCGCGTGGTGGAGGCCGAGGTGATGGCCAGCGACGCCGCCGCCGCCAGCCGCGCTCGGGTAGAGGATGCCCGGAGACCCCGGGTCGACGCGACCGACTTCGCAGACTACGTGGACGAGGAAGCGGGACGTGAAGCCGCGAAGCAGCAGCAGCGCCGCTGAGGGGCGCCCCTTCGTGCAGGGTGCACGCATCGCGGTATCGCTCACGGTATCGCTCACCGTGTCGCTCGCCGTGCTTGGGGGGTGCGGGCGCGGTGAACCGGGCGGCACGCCGAGCGCGCGTCCGCCCATCGCAGCCGCCCCCCGCGCTTCGATCGCTGCGGTCCCCGCCAGCGCGCAGGTGGACCCGGGCGATGCGGCCAGCGCTCCTCCTTCTTTCGCAGAGCCGCAAGCGCGCACCTTGGCCTCCCTCGATGCGGCACTCTTTCTCGATGCGCCCGCGGGCGCAGCCGAGCGCCTGCGCACCTGCGCCGCAGAAGCCAATCCGGGCCACTGCCTTCTCGGCCTCCGCTTCGCGCGCGATCCGCTGGCGCGGGCCATCGCCCAAGACATGCTCGATCGCTTCGACAGCCCGGCCGGCGTCGAGGGCGACCACATCATGGACGGCGGCTACCGCGGGATGATCCACATTCTGCCGCGAACACCGGAAGGCGCCAACCGTACCCACCTGGCTTGGGTGCGCCAAACCCTCGACGTCTTCTCGACGTTCTTCCGCGAGTTGCGGGCGGCAGCCGGGCGCGATGGCCCCTTCCCTCGCTACCGCACCACCCACATCGAGTTCCGCTTCATGGAATCGGAAAACCGCACCACCCCCTCGGCCGACGCCCTCGACTGGCGCATTGGCTACAACGTGAAGGGATCGCTCCTCAAGAGCCAAGACGCGGTCACCGAGACGCTCTTTCACGAGATGTTCCACCTGAACGATCAGGCGCACGACGACTACTCGGTAAAGAAGCTCACCGACGTATTCGAACAGGTGCGGCGCAAGTGCGGCGCACGCACCGCGTGCCTCGCCCCCTACGCGCCCGGCGACACCATGGTGCGCGGCGGCACCTACTACGCCTTTCAGCCGGGCAACGACGTGCGCGAGTATGCCGCCGAGCTGGCGGTGCGCTACTTCCGCGAACAGAGCGCGATGCTCGCCAAGAGGCCGCTCGCCAAGCCTGCATTCAAGTGCGGTCCGGCGGAGAACGCCCTGGCGTTTCGGCTCTTCGTGGGCGAGTTCTTCGACGGCATCGACCGCACGCCCGCGTGCCC
This sequence comes from Polyangiales bacterium, assembly GCA_038210445.1. Taxonomy (GTDB): domain Bacteria; phylum Myxococcota_A; class Polyangia; order Polyangiales; family Polyangiaceae; genus JABFRG01. Next base: position 3,118 of record JBBQWQ010000003.1, on the reverse strand, counting down.
CTGAGTCTTTGCTTCAAACGCCCTTTTCGAGGCTGGCGAACTTTCGCAGCGAGGGAAAGAGCAGTATCCACACCACCACCACCAGGCAAGTGCCGATGCCGCCGAGCACCACCGCGTGCACCGGGCCGAGCCACTTGGCGGTGACGCCCGACTCGAACTCACCGAACTCGTTGGACGCGGTGATGAACACCAGGTTCACCGCGCTCACCCGGCCGCGCATGGCGTTGGGCGTACGCAGCTGCACCAGCGTGTGGCGCACCTGCACGCTTATCATGTCGGAAGCGCCCACCACGAAGAGCGCGATGACGCTGAGCCACACGTGCGTCGAGACGCCGAACAGCATGGTGGCGACGCCGAACACCGCGACCGATCCGAACATCACCAGGCCCGCGTGCTTGCGGATGGGCACCAGCGTGAGGAGCAGGGCCATGGCCACCGCCCCCAGCGCCGTCGCGCCGCGGAGCAAGCCGCCCTCGCGCGGGCCGGCGTGTAGGATGTCGGCCGCGAAGAACGGCAGCAGCGCCACCGCACCGCCGAAGAGCACCGCGAAGAGATCGAGCGACACCGCGCCCAGCACCGGCTTGTTGCTCCACACGTAGCGCAGGCCTTGGGTCACCGCGGCGAGCCCCGTTTCCTTCTTTCGCTCGGGCGGAGGCGGCACGCCGGGAATGGTGACCAGCAGCAAGAAGGCCACGAAGAACACCGCCGAGCACACCGAGAACGCGTGCTCCGGCATATGACGCTTCTTGAAAAAGTCGTACACCAGGCCCCCCAGCGCCGGCCCCACCAGCGTCGCCAGGTTGAGCACCACCGAGCCGGAGGCGATGGCCCGGTTGAACGACTCGGGCGGCACGAGCGTGGGCAAGATGGCCTGACTGGCCGGCCCGGTGAACGCGCGGGTGATGCCCAGCAAAACGAGTGCAGCATACACGGGCCCCATACCCAGCTCGGGCCTCCGCGTCACCAGCACGAACACCCCGCCGATGAGCACCAATGCCGCGTGGCACACCGCGATGATGGTCCGGCGGTTGAAGCGGTCGGCCACCACACCGCCCACCAGCGCCATCAGGAGGAGCGGCGCGAACTGCGCGAAGCCCACCAGACCCGCCGCCAAGGGATCGTGGGTGCGGTCGAAGACCAACCACTGCACCGCCATGCTCTGCACGTTCCACCCGGTGACCGCGAAGAATCGGCCAATCTGGTAGCGCACGAAGGCCGGGTGGGCGGCGGCGAAGCGGAAGGCAGAGGAGAACGCGGCCACGGCCCGGGCACCATAGCAAGGTCGCGGCGGGGCGGCGCGGCATCTTGCAACCGAGTGCGCTTCGCCGTATGGCAGGGCCATGCCCCTCGAGCCCGCGTTCGTCAGCGACTTCTTCTACGGCGAGGGCGGCCTGCTGCTCGACGAGATTCTGTCGGTCGACAAGGAGACCGGCACCGTGCGCGCGCGGATGCCCACCCACGACGATCTGCCGATCACCCGCGAGCAGAAGGTCCACCCGGTGCGCCACCCAAGGCACGTATCGGGCGGGCTGATGGTGCACATGACCGGCGTCATGGGCTTCGTACACGCGTACTACGTGCTCGGCCTGCGTCACGCCGAGGGTTGGGTTGGCTACGGCGGTAAGATTCACAGCGCACGCTTCAAGGCCATCGCGCGGCCTGGTGAGCCGATGGAGCTCGAGTGCACGCCCAAGCAGGTGCGCCGCCTGGGCGCGGGCATCTTCGCGCGATATTCGTTCCACTTCTTCCAGGCCGGCGTGGAGATCTACGAGGGCGACCAGACGGCCATGTGGCTTCGGCCGGAGGCCATCGAGGAAGGCGCCACCATCGTGGGCGTCGACCTCAAGTAGCTACGCGAGGTCCACCACGCGGGCGCCCTTGCACAGGGGGTGCGACGCGAGCTCGCCTGCCAACTTTTGGCGCAAGATCGCCCGAGAAGGGCCGTAAAAGTAGAGTGCGGTCTCTTCCGGTCCTTGCCAGTGACAGCGCATCTCGCCTGCGTCGCCGAGTGCGGTGTCGAGGCGTTCGATGAGCTCGTTCACGTCGGCGGTCTCGTACACCTCCTTCGGGAGGCCCACGCCGTCGAGGTACACGCCGACGCCCTCCTCTTTTCCGAAGGGCAACGCGACCTCGCGGTCGCCATCCTGGTACTCGAGCCGCGAGCCCGCCGGCGCGCCGAGCTCCTCCAGGAGCCCCACCAGGAAGGGAATGCCCTCTTCCAGGTCCTCGAGCTCGATGTCGACGCCGCAGAACTCGATCTCGTGGTTCTCGCCGAGGCCGCAGCCGCCACCGGTCACCGTTCCGAGCTCTTGCTCTTCCAGGGCCTCGAGGAGCGGGTCTTCGAACGACTCGCCGCGGTCGATGGGCTGCATGCGAATGTTGATGTGGGCAAACACGAAAGTCGACATGGCTCTCTCTTCTAAAGGTCGATCTGGTAGCCGACCTCGATGACTTGCTCCGGGGGAATGGAGAAGTACGCGGTGGCGCTGCGGGAGTTGCGGGAGAGAAAGGCGAAGATGCTCTCGGACACCGGGCCCATGCGGCCCCGCTCGGTGGCGAGGAAGGTCTCGCGCCCGAGGAAATACGTAACCTTCTTGGAGGCCGGCGCCTCGCCGCGGAAGGGCGATGCGTCCTCGTCCGCGGTGGCCCGCGCGAGGAGCTCGGGGACGTCGGGGGTGTCCATGAAGCCGTAGCGGGCTATGATCCGCTCGAAGCCCTTGCCGAGATCCTGGGTGGTCACCCGCGCCTCCGGGTCGACGTGCGGCACGTGGTCGAAGGCAATCGTCACCAGGAACACCCGCTCGTGCAGCACGCCCAATCGCTCGGTGTGGTGCGCGAGGACCGGCGGCACGCCGCTCGACTGCGAGCACATGTACACGCCCACGCCCGGGAGGCGCACGCTCACGTGCTCATCGAGCGCGGCAATGAAGGCGTCGAGCGGCGGCGACGTTCGCTGGATGTAGTCGGTGAGGTAGCGGCGCCCGGTGCGCCACACCAGCATCACCACCAGGAACACGATGGCCACGCAGATGGGCACGTAGCCGCCCTGGAAGAACTTGAGCGCATTGGCCGCGAAGAACGGCAAGTCGAAGGCCAGAAAGAAGACCAGCAGCGGCAG
>JBBQWQ010000002.1:0-330658 GCA_038210445.1 Polyangiales bacterium | reverse complement strand
TTTGCCCGGCGGGGCAGGGCGTCGCGCATTTTCCGCCGCCGATGTCCTCGGTGCCGGTGGGGCAGGCCTTGAGCGGCGGCTGGCAGCGGGGAACGCCGTCGCCGCGCTCGACGCGCGTTTGCCCGGCGGGGCAGGGGGTCGCGCATTTTCCGCCGCCGATGTCCTCGGTGCCGGCGGGGCAGGCCTTGAGCGGCGCCTTCGCCTTCGGCTGCGCCGCGGCAAGGGTGGTCAAGGTTCCCAGCACCAGGGCCGCCGTGACGGTGCGCGCGAGAGAAGTCATGGTTCACTCACGGTAGCGCGAAAGGCTGGGCTGCGCACGCGCGAGGTCTACTCAGGGCGCACAGTTGCAGGTTGCATCGGTCTTCGCGCCGCCGGCGATCCACGCCGAGAGGCGCCGTCGCTCCGCATCGGTGAGGCCCGGCGCCGGCGGTGGCGGCATCGGTTGCCCGAACACACGTGCGCCCAGACGCGCGCGCTCGGCGTCGCCCGGGTCGGGCAGGTAGCGCACGCCCGGCTCGCTCACCACCGTGGCGGGACCGCAGGTCTTGGTCTCGTCGGTGCTCGGCCTGTTCAAGAGCACTTTGTAGAGGAGGAAGCTGTTCGAAGCGTTGCCCGCGTCGAGAATCGGCATGTCGGGCCCGAACAGGCGGCCGGGCGCGGTGCCGGTGCTCGCCGACGGGCCGCGGCTCGCCACGCGGGCAGTGCGACCGACGCTCGCAGCGATGCCCGCGGGGGTCGCGAGGTCGAGCCCAGCGGCGTCGCCGCCGGCGTGGCAGCCCAGGCATTTCTCGGCGAAGAGGGGCTTGATGTCGCGGCAGTAGTCCACCGGCGACAGGGCAAACGGCGGCGCCTCGGCGCCCCGCACCTGGAAGCCGAACACCCGCCGGGCGCTGGCGTCCATCGGGCTGTCATCGATGGCCCGAAAGCCGCCCAGCTCCTCGTTGGGTCTCGGAACACCCAGCACCAGGATGTACGGCTGGTCGGGCTCGAGCCACACCTCGCCCGGAGGCTTGGGGCTCGCGATGCGCACCACCCGGGTCACCGGATCGTAGGCCACCACCGGCGGGTCTACCGCTTCGCCGAAGGCGTCGCGCACCGCGAACGACTGCCGCACCACCGAGCTCGGCTTGAGCAGGCGATCGAACGAGAGCTCGATGGCGGCGCCCGGACGCAGCGGGGCGTTCGTGCCCACGTTGATACCCACCAGCGCAAGCGGCGGGTTTTGGTCGAGATCGTCCTCGCGCGCACCATCGTCGCACGACAAAAGCAAGAGACCCGCCAGCGCTGCGCAGAAGGGCAGGATGCGGCGGGTCATCGGGGTGCCAGCGATGGGGCTAGAGGGGCTAGCTGTCGGAGTACGTGACGAGCTGCTCGCGAACGTTCTGCTCGGTGATCCCGGTGCGGAGGTGCTCTTTGAGGACATCGGCGAGGGTGATGAGCAGCTCGTCGATTCCCTTGTCCTCGATGAGCTTTTGCAGGAGCTGACGGGCCTCGCGGCTGTCGTCGGTGCGCAGGAAACCCCGCACCTGGTCGATGGAGATCTCACCCTGAAAGTCTACATACATATTTTCTAGCAAGTAGCGGACGAGCTCTTTCATGACCGACCTCCTCGCCCCTTCTATAGTCGGGAGGGCAGCGAGTGCGCAAGGCTGAACGTCGCTTTCTGTAGTCGTTGTTTGGCGTTAGCCCGCACTTTCGCGGCGAAGTGTCGTGCCGGCGCCTCAGCGGCAGCGGGCGAGATCGGCGCTGCCCGGCTCGTGGCAGACCAGACAGGGACGCGGGTTTCGCGCTATCAGGCTGGTGCACTGGCTGCCGAAGCCGGCCGGGTGGGGCGAGAAGCGCCCGCCCACGCCCTGCGCGCCATGGCAGGCCACGCAGTCGCGCTCGATGTGGCAGCTGACGCACGCGTCGAGGTTGCGCACGGCCTCCTGCGCGTGGTGGCCGGGTCGCCGCGGCAGATCGCTCCAGATGGCCTTGGGGGGGTGAAAGCGGCCCGGCTCCCGCACGCCGCCGGGCCCGCTCATGGCGACGCCCAGACGCTGATGGCACTGGAGACAGAACGACTGCTCGCGGTGACAGCTGTTGCACTTCTGGCTCGCCTGTCGGGCTTCCACCGCGTGCATCGAGATGTAGTCGTTCGGGTGGATGTTCCGCGGTCGCACCCGGCCGTCGTGGCAATCGGTGCAGAACTCTTCCTTGTGGCAGTTGGCGCAGAACTGCGAGTCGTTGGCGGCCACCATCTTGTGCCGCTGCATGAAGCCCAGATCGTGCCCGGCGTTGCGCATCCACCGCGGGGGCACCAGCTTTCCGCCGCCGAACGTCACCTGCAAGCGCCCGCCTTCCTTGGCGCCGCCTCGAAGGTGACAGGTCTCGCACGCGGCCTTGGCATCGCCTCCCGCTTCGCCTTCGGTGTGGCAGCGGAGGCAGCCGCGCATGCGCGGGAGCTCGGCGCGGGTGGCTTTGGTCACCTGCGACACGTCGCCGTGGCATTGCGGGCAGCCAATGTTGCGGGTGGCGTGGGCGGCGTGCGAAAAGGTGAGGTTGGCGGCCGGCAGGTTCACGCGGGCCACGCGATTGCCGTCCTCGGGCTTGTAGCCGTCGTGGCAGGTGGCGCAGGCGGAGAGACCCGAGGCTCCGCCCTTCACGGCGAAGGTGTCGGCGTGGCTCGAGCCGTGGCACGTGTCGCAGGTGGTGCCCTTGGGTAAAAGTGTATCCTGCACCTGTCTGCTGGTCTTGCCGCCCGGGTGGCAGCTGGTGCAGCCGAGTCCCAGCCCCATGCCCAGGTGGGCCTTGTGGTCGAAGCGAATGGGAATGCTCTGGGGCGGAAAGATGACGGCGCTGGGCCCGCGGTCGAATTGCGGATCGGGGTCGGTGCCGGGCGGCAACGCGCGGGCGCTTTGGCTCGCGGCACCCGCCTTGGGCGGCGCCGCCGGCGAGGCCAGCGCGAACGCCATCGAGAGCGCCAGGACCGCGAAGAGCCAGAGCGCCTTCATTTCGTCACCGCCACGGTGAGCCAGAACATGAGGCGGATGCGATCGCCCACCAGTCGGTTGGCGTTGTGCTCGAGCTCCACCATGGCGCGACTGCGGGCGCCGAGCACGTAGCCGACGCCGGCGACGTAGCCGATGCTGTCGGTGCTGCGCTCCTGGCGCAGCGAGTCTTTCCAGCGCCACAGCGAGACCCGGCCGTGGAGCAAGATGCGGTTCTCCACGGTGTAGTCGAGGAAAACGTCGCCCCCCAGCCGGTGCCCACCGTAGCCGCCACTGGCGTCGCTGCGCACGCCGAAGCGACCGCGCGATAGCGTGTATCGTGCACTCAGATCACCGCCCGCCGTGAAGGTCGCGTCGGTCTGGGGAAAGAACGAGGCGCGGCTGCTGCCGGTGCCGCCGCCCGCCGCCTCGGTCTGGTTGCCGAAGGCGCGGGCGAAGGTGCCCAGGCCCAGCGCGAGCTTGGGCGTGACGTCGATGTTGGTGCGTGCCCCCAGGTGTTGCGTGGGCCTGGCCCCGAAGAAGTTCCAGATGGAGTCCGCATCGAAGATGGGGCGGGTGTAGTCGTAGTCGACCCCGAAAGACACCCGCGAAGAGGGGTAGCCGTCGAACGAGGCGAACACCGACTGGGTGCGCCCGCCGTACAGATCGTAGGCGAAGCCGGCCTTGGCGCCGGCCACTTCCCCAAAGCTCATGTTGAGCGACATGCCCATGCGCTCCTGCGACAGCCGGGTGCCGCTGGTCTGGGCCTGGTTCAGCGGAACGAAGGGATTGGTGGGCGCCGCACCAGTGGAGTCTACGTGGCGGTACGAGGCGCGCGCCTGAAGAAATCCGATGCCGACCGTTTCGAGGGCGGCGCCATAGGCCGGCGCCACCGCGTTGTCGACGAACGACGTCCACTGGCTGTTGTCCATGCGGTCGCGGCTTCCGCGCCACACGCCATCGCGCTCGTAGCGGGGGGTGGAGAGCGCGAGGCCGCCGCGAACTTCGAGCCCGGCCAAGGCTTCGGCCGCCAGGTAATACGGGGAGGTTACACGGACCGTAGCGCCGTCGAACGACCACCACCCGAGCACGTCGGTCACGTACTGGCGCCCGGCGCGAAAGCCGAGCCAGCGCGAGAGAATGCGCCGCCCCTCGACGTAGGCGTACATCAGGTCGACCGGACCACGTTCGAAGCCCGGTACGTAGCGCGCGTCGTTCTGCACGTCGGCCTCGGCGCCGTTGGCTCCATAGTCGGCGTCGTAGCGAAGCCGCGCGCGGAAGAAGAGCTCGGGCGCGTTGGGGTTGCCGTGGCGCTCCAGCAGATCGTACCCGCTCACCCCCAGCATCGAGGTGAGCCGCTGCCGCGTGAGCAGGGTGAGCCCGGAAGGGCTGCGGACCTCGTAGAGCTGCGAGGCGGTATCGAGGGTGACCTCTGGCTCGGCCCGCGCCACACGTGACGCCGCCGTGACCGCGAGGAGAGGCCCGAGGCCGATCACGACGAGAGAAGAACGACGGACGAGGAGCACGAGCACCCGCGCGCAGCATCGAAGATGGGGCCGCGTCTGTCAAACGCGAACGCGCCGCCCGGCAACGCCGAGACAGACGCTTCTCGCCTTGAGCCGCGGGCGGTTCTGCCGGAAGATGCGCCCATGGTCCCGGATCCCCTCGTCGGCGCGCTGCTCGGCCGCACCTATCGCGTGGTGCGGCTGCTCGGTCGCGGCGCCATGGGCGCGGTGTACGAGGCGCGCCACGAAGCCCTAAACCGGATCGTGGCGCTCAAGGTCCTCGCCCCCGAAATCAGCGCGCAGCCGCTGGCGGTCGCGCGCCTCGAGCGTGAAGCCCAGGCCGCCGCGCAGCTGGGGCACCCGAACATCGTCCCGGTGACCGACTTTCGCGCGCTGCCGGGCGAGCCTGCGTTTCTCGTCATGGAGTACCTGCAGGGAAAGTCGCTCGAGCAAGTCATGCAAGAGTCTGGCAAGCTCTTGCCCTCGCGCGTGGCCTCCATGGGTATCCAGGTGCTCGACGCCTTGGCGGTCGCCCATCGCGCAGGCATCGTCCATCGCGACATCAAACCGGCGAACCTCATGGTTACCGTCATTCCCGGCGCCGGCGAGGTGGTGAAGGTCCTCGACTTCGGGGTGGCGAAGGTGACCGAGTCGCACGGCCTCACCCGCGACGGCGTCCTCATCGGCTCCCCGCTCTTCATGGCGCCGGAGCAGGCCTTCAACGACACCATCGACGGCCGCGCCGACCTCTACGCCCTTGGTGCCACCCTCTACTACGCCATCTCCGGGGTGCCCCCGCTCGAAGCCGATTCGCTCCCGCGCATGTTGAGCAAGCTGAAGGACGAAGCGCCAATGCCCCTCGCGCAGCGCTGCCCGCAGGTCGACCCGGCGCTGGGCGCGGCGCTCGACCGTGCGCTCCTCAAGGACCCCGAAACGCGCTACGCGAACGCCGACGAGATGCGCACGGCGCTCCAGCGCTTTGCGCTCTCGCTGTCACCTTCCTTCTCCAACCCGCACGTCGCGCTGGCGGGCGCGTCGATGGGGCAGTCGATGGGGCCGTCGGGTCCCCCGCCGGGTCTGCCTTCACCCCGCGTACCCAGCGCGCCCAGCCCCTACGGACCGCCGCCCCAGCTTGGCGCCAACTTCGCCGCCGCGCCGGGAACCGACAGCTACGGCAACGGTGCATCCGGCTATGGCGCGCCGCCGGGCTACGGGCAGGCTCCCCCCGGCTACCAGGTCTCTGCATCGGGCTACGGGCCTCCGGGCCTGGCGCTGCCGCACGGCGCGCACGCACCCGCGAACACCTCGCCGCCCGGCACGCTTGCGCCGGGCGCTCCGCTCACCACAGTCGCTTCGCCCGGTGCCGCGGGCCCGCCGCGTTCGAGCTCCGCCGGCGCGGGCCTCTTCATCGCCGTGGCCGCCGGCATCTTGCTCCTGGGCGGGGTCGCCCTCGGCGCCTTCTTCTACCTGCGCGAAGACGACTCCCCGGTGGCCCTACGTAGCGCCTCACCCAGCGCCTCACCCAGCTCCGATCCGAGCGCCGGGCCCGTTGCGGTAAAGGCGAACGCCGACATGCCGTCGGCAACGGTCGCGCCGCATGCCTCGTCCGGTGTGGTTCCGTCGCTCCCCAGCGGCAGTCGCTCCGGCGCGGCGCCTCTCCCGCTTCCCACGGCGCCGCTCCCTTCCCCCACCGCGGCGCCATCGGTGCAACCTACACCGAGCGCTTCGACGGTCGCCCTCCGGAAGCCCTGGGCCAAAGAGTGCAATCTCAGCCAGTACCCCACCTATACGTCCCCCGACGCGGTGGGGCCGTTCGTGCGCGGCAAGGCGCCCTCGCTCACGCAGTGCGCGGCGCTGGCGTGCTTCACCCACGACAAGACCCGCGACGTTGGCTACGATTTCGAGACCTTCGCGGCCAACCTCGACCTGCACGGCAACGTGGTCGGCGTGCAGAACCGCAGCAGCGGCTGCGCGCCCCTCTACGCCTGCGTTCTGCCGCTCATGCGCACCTGGAAATTCCCCGCTCCTCAGAAAGCCGGGGAGCTCGTGTACATGTGTGGCTTCCGGGAAGCACCCACGAACGACTGAAGCGCTTGATTTCCCGGCCCTTAAGGTGTCACCCTTGGGGAAGAGCCATCCCACCTCGTTCCACACGGCCGTAGCCTCTGGCTACGGCCCTTCTGGCCCGCGGTGGAGCATGGACGAAAGGCCCCCTGCACCATGACGGAGAGTCAGCAACGGTACCGCGTCGTCGAGAAGCTCGAAGCCGGTGGCATGGCCGAGGTGTACCGCGCCGAGAGCGAAGGTCTGCAGGGGTTCCGTAAGCAAGTCGCCATCAAGCGCGTCCTTCCGCACCTGTCGGAGAAGAAGAAGTTCATCTCCATGTTCCTGGACGAGGCGCGCCTCTCGGCGCAGCTCTCGCACTCCAACTGCGTCCAGGTGTTCGATATCGGCGTCGGCGACTCGGCCTACTTCATCGTCATGGAGTACGTCGACGGCGGAAACCTCAAGAGCATCGCCGAGAGCCTCAAGAAGCAGGGGAAGATCTTCCCGGTCCAGATCGCGGTCTTCATCGCCATCGAGATCTGCAAGGGCCTCAGCTACGCCCACGAAGCGCGCGACGCCAACAGCGGCGCTCCTTTGCACATCGTCCACCGCGACATGTCGCCGCCCAACGTGCTCATCACCAAGTACGGCGAGATCAAAATCGTGGACTTCGGCCTCGCCAAGGCCAGCTCGCAGCTCGAGAAGTCGGAGCCCGGCATCATCAAGGGCAAGTTTAGCTACCTCTCGCCGGAGGCGGCGATGGGGCAAGAAGTCGACGCCCGCACCGACATCTTTGCGGTGGGCATCATCCTGTGGGAGCTGCTCTCGGGGCAGCGTCTCTTTCTGGGCGACACCGACTTTCAGACCGTGAAAAAGGTGCAGCAGGCCCAGGTGCCGAGCATCTCCACCATCAACCGCGACGTGCCGCCGGACCTGGAGAAGATCCTCAACCGTGCGCTGGCCCGCGACCCCGCCACGCGATACATGACCGCCCGCGAGCTGGGGCAAGACCTCTCCCGGTTCCTCTTCGTGTTCGCGCAACCGGTCTCCACCTTCGACGTCGCGACGTTGGTGCTCGGCACCATGCGCGAGCGGCAAAAGGTGCGCGCGCCGCAGGGCAGCATTATCGACAAGCTCATCGAAGAGGCGCTCTTCGAGTTCACCTCCCTCAAGGAGGACGAAAAAAGCGAAGAAGAGCTCAAGGTGGCGCCGCCCGGCGCGCGCCCGCTCGACCCGCAGGCGTTCATCGATCCCACCAACTGGGCGCAGGAAATCGGCGCTGGGCTCTCTGGTCCGGCCGAGACGCGGCGCGCGGGCGAAGCGTCGATCCGCGCGTCGATGCACCAGCTTCCGGAAGAGGGGAACCTGTCTTCGCTCGAGGAACAGTCACCGGAGCCACCATCTCCGGCGCCCATCGCCCTCAAGACCCCGCCGCCGCCGCGCCCGGTCGCGGGCGGCCACGCTGCCGATGCCGCCGGGCCCATGCTCTTGAAACCGGTGGGCAAGATCGACCCGAAGAAGGGCTCCGGCAGCAGCATCATCGTGGCGCTGGTGCTGCTCCTCTTGGTGGGCGGCGGCGCGGCCGCCTGGTTCCTGAAGCTCATTCCCCACTGACGCGGCGCCGCCGGGTTTGCAGGGAACGCAGGCGGCGCGGCAACGTCGTCGCCGCTCAGGGCGCAGCGAGGAGCCACTTGCTCCGGAGCCGCGCCGAGGAAACCTGCTTCACTGTGCGCAGCTGACGCGCGTCGAGCACCTCCTCGCCCTCTTCGCGGTCGTAGCTCATGAGGTTATTGCGCGTTGGCACGTGCGCGAGCCCGAAGAAGTGTCCGAGCTCATGGGCCAACGTCGAGGGCGACGCGCTGTCGGCAAGCACAATGTAGGGCCCCTGGGCGCCGCCAAGGGCGGGCGCTCGATAGTGGGTCCAGGTAACGCCCCGCCGATGGAGCCGCGTGTCGTCCACGTCGCGCAGCGAATTCACCAGAAACACATCCACACTGCCCGCGGTGAGCAGGCTCGACAGCTCGTTGCGGTCTGCACGCGTCTCGAGGCGCGCGAAGCGGTCTGCCAGCGAAGCGTCGGGGCCTCGGCGAAACCCCACGCCCAGGAGCTTCTCGGCGATGCGTAAGCTCTCCTCGGTGGCGGCCGTGGTGAGCGCGCCCCTCAGGTTGGCGGGCTCCACCGGCACGTGAAAGACCACGCGCACGGCTTGCGCGGCAGCCGGCGCCGCGAGCTCATCCTTGGCCCGCGCGACGCGCGTCGAGGTGCCCACCGCCCCCACCAGCAAGCTCGCCGCGCCCAGGGTGGCCGCTCGTCGAGAAATCAGCGCCATCGGCGAATGCTACCGCAACGTTGCGCCCTCGCCAAAGTCCGCTAGGTATAAGCCGTCTTGGTGCGAGCTTCGTCCCTTGTCACCGCCGTCGTGGCGCTCCTTCCGCTGGCTGCAGTCCTCGAGACCGCGCCCTCGGAAGCGCGCGTGGCTTGCCCCAGCGAGATGGCGCTCGTCGACGGCGCGGTGTGCGTCGACAAATGGGAGGCGTCGCTGGTGGAGCGCGGCAGCGGCCACGCCTTCTCGCCCTACGCCTCGCCCAACGGCGCCCGCGTGAAGGCGGTCTCCAAAGGCGGCGTGGTGCCCCAGGCCTACATCTCCAAGAACGAAGCCGAGGTGGCGTGCAAGGCTGCCGGCAAGCGTCTCTGCAGGGAGGCCGAGTGGGTGAAGGCCTGCCAGGGTAAGTCCGCCACCGCGTTTCCCTACGGCAACGAGCATCAGACCGGGTACTGCAACGACGCCGGCAAGGCGCCGCTCGCCACGTACTATCCCAACCTCGAGGCGGCATACGCGTCGTCGTCGGCTATGAACGACGCGCGCCTCAACCAGGTGCCGGGCACCCTCGCGCGCACCGGGCGCTTTCGCAAGTGCCGAAACAGCTACGGCCTCTACGACATGGTCGGCAACCTCCACGAGTGGGTCGACGATCCCGCAGGTACCTTTCGCGGCGGCTACTACCTCGACACGCGGCAGAACGGCAACGGCTGCAAGTACCGAACAGACGCCCACGACGTGAGCTACCACGACTACTCCACGGGTTTTCGCTGCTGCAAAGATCCGCGTCGCTGAACCGTGGGTATCGGTCCGCTGCTTCGCCGACGATCCAGCGGGCGATGCCGTCGATCCAAGGGACGTAGTGCGATGGTGCCACGCCGGGTGGACTCGTTCAGCCGGCGTGCGCGCGGCGTCTCGCCGGGGCGCAACTCTCCGCTCCGCGCGCGTACGGGCGCGCGAGCACGCTCCTTGCGGAAGCGCCATGGGTACCCACGGAGGCTCTCATGATCACCAAGCTCGGCTCGGCATCGCTGCTCATCCTCGTTTCCGTCGCCTGCAGTAGCGCTTCCGAGCCCGCGCCGATTCCCGGCTCGAGCGACTCGAACCAGAGCGGCAAATCCAGCAGCAGCTCATCCTCTGGCGGCTCGTCGAGCAGCAGCAGCAGCAGCAGCTCGGGCAACGTGCAGACGCCCGGTGACGATGCAGGCACCCCGAGCGGCGATGGCTGCGAGACCAAGACCGGCGAGGCTTGCTACACGTGCTGCGATACCGCACACCCCAACCAGGCAGATATCCTCGACCAGGCCTTCGGCGACTGCGCATGCCAGGCGCCCGGTGTGTGCCGCACCCAGTGCGCGTCGAGCTACTGCGCAGGCAAGGCGCCGTCGACGGCGTGCGAGACCTGCCTCGACAACGCGACGCAGTGTGACACGGCGGCCGAGAACGCCTGCAAGGCCACCGCGGCGTGCACGTCGTTTCTGGGCTGCGTCGACGCGTGCAAGCCCTGAGCCACGCCCGCACGGGTAGGTGCGAAGGCGGCTTTGCGCCCGGCGTTCGCGCGCATGCGCCCGCGCATGCGAGGTGCACTTTGCATCAATCTTTGTGCGGCCGGGCGCCAGGTCGCGCGCTAAGGTCCACCCATGGACATGCCCATCGACCGCGAGGCAGCGCTCGCGTATCACGAGCTCGGACGACCCGGAAAGATCGAGGTGGTCCCCACCAAGCCCACCAGCACCCAGCGCGATCTGTCGCTGGCGTACTCGCCCGGTGTGGCCGAGCCCTGCCGCGAGATCGCCAAGGATCGCGAGAACGTGTCGCGCTACACCGCGCGGCAAAACCTGGTGGGCGTCATCTCCAATGGCACCGCGGTGCTGGGCCTCGGCAACCTGGGCCCCTACGCCGCCAAGCCGGTCATGGAGGGCAAGGCGATGCTCTTCAAGAAGTTCGCCGACATCGACGTGTTCGACATCGAGATCGATGAAACCGATCCCGGCGCGTTCATCGAGACGGTGGCGCGCCTGGAGCCCACCTTCGGCGGGATCAATCTCGAAGACATCCGCGCGCCCGAGTGCTTCGAGATCGAAGACGAGCTCAAGCGCCGCATGGGCATCCCGGTGTTCCACGACGATCAGCACGGCACCGCCATCATCACCGCTGCGGCGCTCCTCAACGCCTGCGAGGTGAGCGGCAAGCGCGTGGCCGACGTGCAGGTGGTGTGCAACGGCGCCGGCGCTTCGGCCATTCGTTGCATGGAGCTGTGGACGGCGGTGGGCGTGCGTCGCGAGAACATTACGATCCTCGACACCAAGGGTGTGGTGCACCTCGAACGCGCCGGTCTCTCTCCGCAAAAGGCGGCGTTCGCGCAGAAGAGCAAGGCCCGGACGCTGGCCGAAGCCATGGCGGGCAAAGACGTGTTCTGTGGACTCTCGGTGGGCGACGTGGTGTCGGCCGACATGCTCAAGACCATGGCCGCGCGCCCCATCATCTGCGCCCTCGCCAACCCCGACCCCGAGGTGCCCTACGCAGTGGCGCGCGAGGCCCGGCCCGACGCCATCGTGGCCACTGGCCGCAGCGATCATCCCAACCAAGTGAACAATGTACTGGGCTTTCCCGGCATCTTCCGCGGCGCCCTCGATGCCTACGCCTCGACCATCAACGAGGAGATGAAGCTCGCGGCGGTGTACGCGCTGGCGCGCCTGGCCAAGGAGCCGGTGCCCGCCGAGGTCCTCTCGGCCTACGGCCTCCGCCAGGTGTCGTTCGGACCCGAGTACATCATCCCCAAGCTCATCGACATGCGCGTGGTGCCGTGGGTCGCAGCGCAGGTGGCGGCGGCGGCCATGAAGAGCGGCGTCGCCCGGCGCCGGCTCGACATCGAGGTCTATCAGCGCGATCTCGCGCTCCGCTTCGCGCCCAAAGCCTGACCCTCGCGGCTACGAAACGACGAAACCCCCGGAGCCGAGGCGCCGGGGGTTTCTTCGTTGTGGGCGTTTCAAGCGCCAACCGCTCGCCGATTCACGCGCACGCGCGCGCGATCACTGGCACTCGATGCGCTTGGCGTTCGTGATGTTGCAGCCCTGCTTCTTGCACTCGCGGTCCTGAACGAACTTGCCGCCGCGGCAGATGAGCTGCAGCTTGCCGTCGGTGGAGCAGGCGAGGGAGCCGGGGACGCCGCAGGGATCGTTCATCTCGGAGATGGAGACGTCGCACGAGACCTCGGAAAGCTTCACCTGGCAGGCGTCGCGGCCGCGGCAGTAGCGCCATACGTCCCACTTGCCTTCCTTGCAGATGAACATGTTCTTGGCGTCGACGCTGCACGAGTAGTTACCCGGCTTGGAGCAGGGATCGCCCTTCTCGGCGACGGTGTTGTCGCAGTTCAGCATCTTGCCGATCATGCTGCAGCCCTTGGGGCCGCGGCACTCGAGGTGCAGGCTGTACTTGCCGTCTTTGCACACGACGGCCTTCTTCTTGTTGGTGGAGCAGGCGTACTCCTCCTCGCTCTCGCCCATGCACGGCTGGTCGACGTCGCCGACCGAGTCGTCGCAGCTCATGTGGCTGCCGAGCTTGAGGCAGCCCAGCGGGCCTGCGCACTTCACCTCGACGTACTTGTTGTCCTTGCCGCAGTGGAGGGCGGTCTTGCCGTCGGAGCAGGTGTCCTTGCCGGGTTTGCAGCTGCCACCAAGCTTGGCCTTGCAGGCCACGCCCAGCATCACCATCGACCCAACGACCAAAAGAGCGATCGATTTACGCACGAACCGCGACATCCTGAATCTCCTTGAGGCCCCATGGTTTGGGTACCGCGGCTCACATGAGAAACCAGTCTGGGGCACTTCGTAAAGTCTTTCGCGAAATGGCGGCCGATTGGCTGCGGGGGTGCTTTTTTCTTGAAATGCCACGAAGCCCTGTTCGTCGCTGAATCCTGAGCGAAATCGCGCAAGCCGCACCTTCGGCGGGGCCGAAGCCGGCTTCAGCCGCCGCCGAGGTATCGGCGGAGCACTTGGGTCATCCGCGCGGGATCTTCGCTCCCGCACATTTCCCGGGCCGAGTGCATGCTCAGCATGGGGTTGCCCACATCGACGGTGGGAATGCCGAGCAGCGTGGACGTGATGGGCCCGATGGTGCTGCCGCAGGGTAGATCGGTGCGGTGCGCGTAGTGCTGCACCGGCACGTCTTCGGCGCGGCACAGCTGAGCGAAGAAGGCCGCGGTCTCGCCGCTGGTGGCGTAGCGCTGCTGGGCGTTGCTCTTGATGACCGGTCCGCCGTTCAGCGCCGGCTTGTGGCGCGGCTCGTGGCGGCTCGGGTAATTGGGGTGCACCGCGTGCGCCATGTCAGCCGAGATGCACGTGGAGCCGGCGCAGGCCCTGAGAAACGCCTCGCGCGAGGGGCACAGGCGTTCCATGACCCGCGGCAGGAACGCCGACTCGGCCCCGCCGACGCTCTGGCTGCCCACTTCTTCGTGATCGAAGAGCGCGATGAGCGGCGTCACGCCGTTCGTCACGTCGCCGGCGTTCACCAGGCCCAGCAGCGCTGCGTGGCACATGGCAAGGTTGTCGAGGCGCGCCGAGAACAAG
The DNA here is from genome assembly GCA_038210445.1 of Polyangiales bacterium. Lineage (GTDB taxonomy): Bacteria > Myxococcota_A > Polyangia > Polyangiales > Polyangiaceae > JABFRG01. The sequence continues at coordinate 317,250 of JBBQWQ010000002.1, read as the reverse complement.
AGCTCCTCGTCTTGCCCCGCCAGGGTGGGCGCCGTGAGATCGAACAGCATGAGCTCGCTGCCCACCACGGTGGCGGCGTCGATGGACGCTTCCTTGGCGAGGAGGGCCACGAGCCCGCGGCTCTCGTGGGCGCCCCCGGCGAGGCCCCAGATGGGCGCGAGATGCTCCTGGCGGTTGAGCACCAGGCCCTTGTCGTTCACGTCGCGGTCGAGGTGCACCGCCAGCTGCGCCACGCGGAGCAGCGGCCGGGTGACGTTCACCAGGCGGTGGCCGAGCGCGCCGTCGGGCTCTCGCACCAGGAAGCGGCCGGCGATGCCCAGATCGCGATCGAGCCACGAGTTGAGCAGCGCGCCGCCGTACACCTCGACGCCCAGCTGCCGGTAGCCTTCGCTCACGTACTCGGGCTTGGGCTTGAGCCGCAGGTTGGGGCTGTCGGTGTGGGCGCCGACGATGCGGTAGCTGGCGATCCGCGCGGGCTTCACGAAGGCCAGCAGGTTGGTGCCGGTGTTGGAGACGTAGTACTTGCCGGGCGCCAGCGCATCCCACGCGTCGCGTTCGTCGAGCTTGGTGAAGCCGGCTGCGTCGAGCCGCCGCGCAGCCTCGAACGCCGCGTGGAACGGCGTGGGGCTGTCTTTGAGGAAGGCCAGGAGGTCGGCGTTGACGGCGTTCTTGTCGAGGGCGTTCACGCGCCCACGGTACTTGCCCGGAACGGCGCCCGCAAATGCGAAACGCCCCCGGAGCCGAAGCGCCGAGGGCGTTGGAGCACGAGCCGCGGGGCTCAGTACATCATGATGGGGTTGGCCTTGTTCTTCGCGCGGACGATGCCGCCCTCACCCTTGCTGCCGGCGATGGTCTTGTAGAGCGAGTCGAGCTGGATGTTGGCGCCGAGATAGATGCGCATATCCTGGTACTGCGAGAAGAGCGGGTTGCCGATCCTGCCGTCGTCGGCGATGAGCCGGCGCGCCATCTGGTAGCCGATTTCGGGGGTGAGCCAGTCGGTGGCGTGATAGTCGAGCCATGCTGCCACGTACGTGTCGTTGCGCACCGTCGACCGGTCCTGAACGCCCTGCAGCCCAACGTCCTTGGGAAGGAACTGGAAGTTGTGGCCCATGCGGAAGAACACGCCGGGGCTCCACTTGCCCCATTCCTGGGCTGCGATAACGAGCCAGGAGAGGGCGTCGCGTACGTTGTAGTTGCCGCGCGCCTGGCCGCTGCACGAGTCGCCGATGCCGAAACACGCCTGTTTGTAGGGGAGATCGTCGACGACTTGGGGCGTGGTGGACTGGTAGATGGGGCGCGAGTAGGCGCCCGATACGATGAAGGTGAACTCGCCGCCGAGGAAGTGCTCATTCGAGTACGCCGCCTGAAGGCCGAGGCCCGGGCTCACGTACATGGTGCGCGAGCGCGACTCCTTGGAGGTGGGCAGGCCTGCCTGGATGAACGGCTGGAGCTTGACGTGCTTATCGAAGAGCGCCGGAATGCCGCGGAAGTGGAGCTGCACTAGCGTGTCGGTGAGCGTCAGCTCACGCTTGTAGGTGGTGCCGGTGTTGGCCGTGTCGGTGAACTCGTAGTTCATGCCGATGGAGCCACGGAGCTGGAAGCTCTTGTTGATGCTGTAGCGCGGGGCGAAGCGCGTGAACCACTCGATGGTGCCGTTGCGGTCCGGCGTGAACGCCGGCGCGAAGGTGTCGAAGTTGGCGGCCACCTGGGTGAAGATCGAGGAGCCGGCGAATCGATCGATCCACTTCGGGGCTTCTTCCTTCTTCTCTTCCTTGGGCTGGTCGGGAGCCGGCGTGGTGGTGGTGCCGGAGGCGGTGGCGCCATCGCCGCCGATGGTGACGTTCACGCCGCCCGAGCCGCCGGGCGCGTTGGTGCCGCTGCCGGTGGCGCCGGCCGGAGCCGCCGAGCCGTTGTCCTGCGGGCGAGCCGCGGCGTTGTCGGCGTTGTTCTGCGCCACCTTGGTGAGCGGCGAGGCAAGCTCGTCACCCGCCATCGCCGAAACGGAGAAAGTCGAAACTGCCGCGACCAGCGCGGGAATCATAAAGCGCGTTTTCACCGTTTCTGTCTCCTCTGAGAATCCGTCGGGGTTCTTCCAACTAACCTGGGCTTCTGTCAAGGCAACTCGCCGAGAATCAGCGCTCGCCCAGAAAAGAACTCCGCATCTGCTGAAAGCAGGAATCGTTCCCGTTGCTCATGGATTAAATACGCTGCTTAATCCATTGCTTGCGGAAGCGGGCGCGGCGGCTGCTACTTCGCTGACGGACGTTGGCGGGGAATTCCGAAGCCCGGCTCACGCGCGTTCGTCCACTCTCGACGAACGTTTCCTTCGTGACTGTTCGCGGGTCAGTGCAGAAGGGTGGCTGGCAGGCTCGCCAGCTGGCGCCGGAGCTCGCCGGCGTCTTCGGCGTCGGGGTCGAGCTCCAGGATCCGCGTGAGGTCTTGCCGGGCTATCTGGTGGGCTCCGCAGCGGCGCGCCAGCTCGGCCCGCTCCCGGAGCGCCGAGGCCGCATCGGGGTAGAGCTCGGCGATGCGGTGGGCGGCCACCAAGGCTTCTCGAATGCGACCCTGCGCGAGGTGTACGCGCTTGAGGTTGGTGAGCATGCGGGCGAGGGTCATGCGGACGTTGGCGGGGGCGAGCCAGGCATCGGAGAGCTCGCGCTCGCCCACCGCCCGCTTGAGCAGCCGCTTGAGATCGGACCCGTCGAGAATGCGCCCCTCGTGGAAAGGGTCGACGATGACCGTCTCGCCTTCGCAAGTGGCGCTGCCATCGATGCGCAGGAGAAAGTGGCCAGGAAAACCCACCCCCCGCGCCTGGATGCCCACCCGCGCGGCCACCTCTCGGTACACGAGACAGAGGGTGATGGGGATGCCGGTGCGCCGGGCGAGGACGTGCTGAATGTAGCTGTTCTCGGCCGCCTCGTAGCCGGTGAGGTTGCCCACGAAGCGCTCGCCCTCCGCCAGGTGGGCCGCCAGGCGCTCCGCCTGTTCGGGCACCGGCAAGGTCTCGAGGCCCATGCCCTGGAGCGGCGCCGCCAGGGCGTCGAAGGCCGCTGCGATGCGCTCGGGTGTTACCGTGGGGTCGGCGTCGCGGGCGATGAGCGCGGCCCCGTGGGCCCAGTCGAGCTGACGGTCCCGGAGCAGCGCGAAGGCTTCGAAGTCGAGGGGGAGGCCCACGGAGCTTTCGATGCTCGCCCGCCAAAACGGATGCGCCCTCCAGGGATTTCGCGCGCAGGTGGCCAAGGACAGGCGCGTTGCGTCGGGGCCAGGTGCGCGCTCCGCCAAGCCTCGAGAATCGCAACGCGCCGCCCCTGGCACGCAGCACGCAAAGGCCGGGGCATGCTCGCGACCGCATGGAGTACAACGCTTCTGGGCCTGGAAACGCACCTCGTTCGCGTGGAGGTGGAGGCCGCGCGGAACGTTCCCAGCTTCGAGCTGGTGGGCCTCGCCGAGGCGGCAGTGCGCGAGAGCCGGGTGCGGGTACGGAGCGCGCTGGCGCAGCTAGGCGTCGATCTTTCGGAGTGCCGGGTGGTGGTGAACATGGCGCCCGCCGACCTGCGCAAAGTGGGCAGCGGCTTCGACCTCGCCATCGCTTGCGCCACCCTGGCGGCGCTGCGGAAGATTCCCGAGGCCTCGCTGGCGGGCATCGTGTTTCTGGGAGAGCTGGCGCTTTCCGGTAAAATACACGTACTTCGCGGCGTGCTGCCGCAGCTCCTGGGCGCGCGCGACGCCGGCATGCGCAAGGCCATCGTTCCCCACGCCAACGAGGGCGAGGCGGCGCACGTCACCGGCATGGATGTGCGGGTGGCGGGCACCCTGGGCGAGGTGCTCTCGATGCTCAAGAGCGAGTGCGAGCTCCCGCGGGCCAACACGTGCATCGAGCTCGAGACGCTGACCTCGCACGAGGATCTGTCAGACGTGCGCGGGCAGGTGGGGGCCAAGCGCGCGCTGGAAGTGGCGGCGGCCGGCGGCCACAACGTGCTCATGATCGGCCCACCCGGCTCCGGCAAGACCATGCTGGCACGTCGGCTGGGCACCGTGCTCCCGGATCTTTCCGAAGAGGAGGCGCTGGAGGTGATGGCCCTCCAGAGCGTGGCCGGGCTGCTCACCCACGGGCGCGGCGGCACCTCGCTGCCGCGCGTTCGGCCCTTTCGCGCGCCGCACCACACGTGCAGCGAGGGCGCGCTGGTGGGCGGCGGTGATCCGCTGCGGCCGGGCGAGGTGAGCCTCGCGCACCGCGGCCTGCTCTTTTTGGACGAGCTGCCCGAGTTCCGGCGCGCGGCCCTGGAGGCGCTCCGCCAGCCGCTGGAAGATGGCATCGTGACCGTGTCGCGGGTGGCCGCCAAGGCAACCTTTCCCGCGCGGCCGCTGGTGGTGGCGGCCATGAACCCGTGCCCCTGTGGCCACTACGGCGACCCCAATCATCCGTGCCTCTGCAACGGCGACCGCCATCGTCGCTACCGCGCGCGCATCAGCGGTCCCATCCTCGACCGCCTCGACGTTCACGTGGTGCTGCCGCCGGTGGAGCTCTCGTGCTTGCGCGGGGCGCGGCAGGGTGAGCGCTCCGAGGAGGTGCGGGCCCGGGTGGTCGCAGCCCGCGATCGTCAGAACCATCGCTTCGCCTCGGGGCTCACCCACGCCCGCCTCAACAGCGCCATCTCGGCCTCCGACGTCGAGAAGGTGTGCGCGCTCGACCCCGATGGCGAGCGGCTGCTGCGGCGCTCCTTCGATCGTCTCGGCCTCTCGGCGCGGGGCCTCGGCAAGGTCTTGCGGGTCGCGCGCACCATCGCCGATCTCGCCGGCTCCGACGCCATTCGCTCGCCCCACGTGGCCGAGGCCATCGGCGCGCGCGCGCTCGATCGCGAGACCCGCGACGCCGCTTGATTCACCGCCCAGCTCGGCGCGCGGGCCGGCGCGCGCAGGGCATCGTCTTCATCGCCGGACCCAGGGAGGATTCAACATGTTCGATCTCACGGAAAAGTTGCGCACACTCAAGACCGTCGTTCAGTCCGTCGAGCGTCAGTTTGGCAAAGGCTCGCTCATGCAGCTAGGCGACGACGAGGAGGTGGAGCCGGTCAGCGTCATTCCCACCGGCTCGTTCGCTCTCGACCTCGCCACCGGCGTCGGGGGCCTTCCGCGCGGGCGGGTGGTGGAGATTTACGGACCCGAGTCGAGCGGCAAGACCACGCTGGCGCTCCACGCCATCGCCGAGGCGCAGCGTCTGGGCGGCGTGTGCGCCTTCATCGACGCCGAGCACGCGCTCGACGTCGCCTACGCCCGGCAGATCGGCGTCGAGACCGAGCAGCTGCTCATCTCGCAGCCGGACACCGGCGAGCAGGCGCTGGAGATCACCGAGATGCTGGTTCGCTCCGGCGCCATCGATCTGGTGGTCATCGACTCGGTGGCAGCGCTCACGCCCAAGGCGGAAATCGAGGGAGACATGGGCGACTCGCACATGGGGCTACAGGCGCGCCTCATGAGCCAGGCGCTGCGCAAGCTCACCGCCATCGCCCACCGCTCGGGCACCACGCTCCTGTTCATCAACCAGCTTCGCCAGAAGCTGGGCGTCACCTTCGGCTCTCCGGAGACCACCACCGGCGGCAACGCGCTCAAGTTCTACGCGTCGATGCGCCTCGACGTTCGCCGCATCGGGCAAGTGAAGGCCGGCGACGAGATCGTCGGCGGCCACACGCGGGTCAAGGTCGCCAAGAACAAATGCGCGCCGCCCTTCACCGAGGCGGAGTTCGATATTCGCTACGGCGTGGGCGTCGATACCGTGGGCGAGCTGCTCGATCTCGGGCTCGCGCGGGGCCTGGTGGAGAAGAGCGGCAACCACCTCTCGTTCGCCGGCACCACCCTCGGCAACGGCCGCGAGCGCTCGCGCGACACGCTGGGGCAGTCGACGGAGCTGCAGAATACACTCAAGCAGGCGATCCTCGCCACCGGGCCCGTGAAGCCCGGCCGGCGCAAAGAGGCCGACGCCTGAAGCCTTGCGGGGCGCCGGACCGCGCAGGTCGCGGTCCGGTGCTTCGCTATTTCCCGCGTCCGCGCCCCCCTCACATGGGCATGATCCCCGAGCCCTACCGGTGACACCGCTGCCAGGGGTGTGACCCTCGGCCGCGCACGAACTAGCGGAAAAGAGCGCTCTTTCGCTGTGTGGCACGGGTGCTGCAGCTGCGCCCTTCGCGAGCGCTCCGACGACGGAGACCGCGGAGAGAGGTGTCCATGCGACCTACGACAAAATTCGGTGCGGGCTTGCTCGCTCTCACCGGAACGGCCTTGAGCGTTGCGCTTCCGGGGTGCGGCTCGAGCGCCAGCCTGGGGAGCGACAGCTTTGCACCCGACGACGAACAGGCGCCCAGCGCCGGCGCGGCGGCCGATGGCGGCGTCGCTCCTCCGCCGCCGGAGCGGGAGGTGGAGTCGGACTACGAAGCGCCGGTGGCCACCAAGAACTTCGTCTGGGTGGCGAACCCCAAGAGCGGACGCGTGGCGTACGTGAACGCCGCCACGCTCGAGGTGAAGACCCTCGAGGCCGGCAATGGGCCCACGTTCCTGGCCACCGTGCCGGGGCAGGCCGACGCCGCCATCGTGCTCAACGTGCTCTCGCGCGACGCCACGTTGCTCAAGGCCGATGGCGCGAACATCACCACCAAAACGTTCCGGGTGGGCGCCCAGGCCAACGGCTGGAGCCTCTCGCCCGACGGCCACTGGGCTATCGCCTGGACCGACTACCGCAAGGTGGCCAATGCCACCAAGACCCAGGGCTATCAGGATCTCGCGGTGCTCGACCTCACCGAGAAGGTGCCGCCCACCATCCTCGCCGTGGGCTACCGGCCGGTGTCCGTCTCCTTCGCCGAGAACGGCGGCGCAGCCTTTGCGGTGACCCAGGACGGCATCTCCATCGTCGATCTCACGCCCGCCGCAGGGCCGCTGGTCACCAAGAACGTCGCCATCTCCGACACGCCGCTCACCGACCCCGGAACCCGTGACGTGGCAGTGACCCCCAACGGCAAGCTCGCGCTCATCCGCCGCGATGGCTCCGCCGAGATCACCGCGGTGAACCTGGAGACCGCGGTGCGCACCGCCATTCCCATGCCGGGCGCCGTCACCGATCTCGACCTCACCGACAACGGCACGCGCGCGGTGGGCGTCATTCGCGACACGTCCACGGTGGTCATCCTGCCGGTGCCCGACATCGTCACCAGCCCCGCCGTGTTCACGCAGATCGCCATCGCCGGCGAGACCGTGGGCTCGGTGGCGCTCTCGCCCGGTGGCGGGACGGGCCTCCTCTACTCCAACGCGGTGGCCGCGGAGCGACTCACGGTGCTGTCGCTCCTGGGAGCCCCCACGTACCGCACGGTGCGCCTGTACGCCCCGGTGCTGAGCGTGTTCAGCTCCAAAGACGCCTCGCACGCGCTGGTGGTGCACGACAAGGTTACCGGCTCGCCTGGCGCCTTCAGCATCGTTCCGGTGCAGAACGCGCTCCCTGCCAAGATCGTCGAGACGCTCGCGCCGCCCATCGCGGTGGCCTTCGCCGACACCAACGATCGCGTCATCGTCGCCGAACGCGGCACCACGCGCGCCAGTTACGGCGCCTACCTCGGTCGCCTGCCGCAGCTCACCGTCGACCGCTTCGCCCTGGCCAGTCCGCCCACCGCGGTGGGCATCGTCACCGGCGCCAAGCGCGCCTACGTGGCCCAGGAACATCCGGACGGCCGAATCACCTTCATCGACCTCGACACGGGACTCGCCCGCACGCTCACCGGCTTCGAGCTGGGCGCGCGCGTGGTCGACGGGAGCAAACCATGAAGCGCATTCTCGTACTCGCTTGTCTCGCCGCCGCCGCCTGCGGGGAGCGCCCGGAGGCCTGGGACGCTCCGGTCACGTCGGTCACTGCGGTGGGCCTCGAGGGCTCGCTGGCGCTGGTCGACGACGGCGCACACCGCGTGGTGCTGGCGCGCCCTACCGCCGATCTCGAGCTGCTTCGGACCTCGGTCAGCGTGGGCAAGGGCGTGGTCAACGTGAAGGCCTCGGCCGACCAGAAGCGCCTCTTCGTGCTCTCCACCGGCGATGTGCCCAAGAAGAAGCAAGACGATCAGGGTCCCTCGCTCACGGTGGTCGACGACGGTAGTCAGGTCTCGCGCCGCATCGAGCTGCCTACGCCGCTCTCCGGTCTCGCGCTCGATCCGGCCGGCCGCTGGGCGGTCATCTTTCCCGGCGGCGACGGTCGCGCCTTCGTCGAGAACCCCAACCAGCTGGTATTCGTAGACCTCACCGCCGCGCCCGAGAAGGCCGTCACCTTCCGCACCCTGCGCAGCTTCGGCGGGCGCCCGCAGCGCCTCACCTTCACACCCGAGCTCACGCTCCCCGGCGGCAAGCGCCACCTCTTGGTGGTGGAGACCGACCAAGACGTGTCGATCCTCGATCTCGAACACGTGCAAGATACACCCGCAAGGCCGGAGATCACCGTTCGCCTCTCCAATGGTCTCTCGACTCGGAACCTGAGACCAGCGGGGGTGGTGGCCGACGACGGCGAAGCCAACAAGAGCGACGACGCGCGCATCGCGGTGCGCATGGCAGACGACAGCAACGTCTTCTTGCTGACGCTGGCGCCGAACCCCGCCGGGAGCACCGCGCCCAACGACTTTACCCCGCTCGTGAACCTGGCCGACGTCGGCGGCATCGCCTCCGACATCACGTTCCTGCGCACCGACGGCGGCCTGCGGCTGGCGGCGCTGGTACCGCAGACCATGAAAGCCGTGCTGGTAGACCCGGCGACCAGCGTGACCACCGCGGTCGACCTACCTTCCGCCTATCAGCGCGTCTCGCTGGTGACCGACCAGGTGGCGCCGGGCGGCACCGGCGACGTGGCGCTGCTCTACGGGAGCACCACCAGCGTGGCGTTCTGGGCCCTCGGGCGCACCAGCGGCCAGCCCTACCGCAGCGTCGAGGTGGTGAACATCGCGGGCGGCGCCGCGCAGGTGAGCAGCCTGCAGGCGCCGAATCAGGACCTGAAAGTGCTCTCCTCGGCGGGCACCGGGTTCTACGTCCTCAACCTCAAGTCACGCACCGCCTCGCCCCTCACCACGCTGCAGACGGCGCGCGTGGTGCCCTCGGCCGACGGTCTCCGGCTTTGGGCCTTCGGGCCAGGGACCAACAACCTCGCGCAGATCCCCGTGAGCAACCTGGCCCCGTTGCCCTTGCCCCTCGAGCGGCCCATTCGCGACGTCTTCGATCTCAAACGCACCGACGGAGGTCGGGCGCTGGTGGCTCTCGACACCCGCGGTACCACCGGCGTCACGGTGCTCGACGCCGAGGCGCCGGACCTTCGCACCGCGCGCTCGTTCTTCGGTTTGCTCCAGGAGGGTCTATGAACTCAGCAGTTGCCATCGCGCTCGCGGTCTTTCTCGCGGCGGGCTCGGCCGCGGCCGAGGAAGAGACGCAAGACCAGCCGGAGGCGCCCGCAGCCGCCGGCCTCGGCTCGCTCCAGCGTTTCAGCCAGGTGAGCCTCTCGCTGCGCTCGCAGTGGGTTCCCAACGCCGGGTACGATCCCTTCGCCAAAACCGACTACCTGGCCGCCTGGAGCTTCGCCGGCTCGCGCACCTTCTGGGTGAAGGACCGCTTCTCGCTCGCAGTAGGCCTGGGCATCGACCTTGGCGCGTCGTCCTCTGAGGCGCGCGGTCAGAAGGCGTCGCTCGGCGCGCACCGCTTCACCGTGCCGCTCGAGGCCCGCTACCACATCACGCCGTGGCTCTACGCCTTCGGCAAGTTGGCGCCGGGCCCGCTCTTCATGACCGCCTCTATCAAAGACGGCTCCGCCGGCGATCAAGCAATATCCGACTCGGGTTTCGTCTTCGCCGCCGACGCCAGCCTGGGCGCCGCGTTCCTCTTCACGTCGCGTTCGAACCCCGAGCGGCATCCGCCGCGCCTCTGGGCCACCGGCGAGTGGGGCTACGGCTGGACCACCTCGCGCGACTGGCAGTTCACGCCCTCCGACCAAGACAAGGTCACCGGCCGGGTGGCCTCGGCCAACCTGGGTGAGGTCGCCTTCCGTGGAACCTTCTTCCGCCTGGGCGCCGCGCTCTCGTTCTGAGAGATAAGTGCGTTCTACACGTGGTTCCGCTCAGAGCGCAGGCGGGACCATCGACTTCAGGCGCCAGGTGATGCGCTCCTCGAGGGCGGTGGCTTCGATGCCCAGCGCCGCCGCCGAGGCCAGGAGCAGCACACGCTCCTGCGCGTCGACGTAGCCATCGACCACCGCAGCCTCCACCAGGAGCGCCATGACCCTGGGCCGCGCGTCTTCTGGAAGCGCACGCAGCGTCGTGGTGGCGCGCCCGAAATCCGTTTCCCCGTGCGCCGTCGTCGCGGCGCGCTCGGGCAGACCGAACTTCTGGACGATCTTCCGCAAGAACTCGCGCTCGCTCTCGGCGATGACGCCGTCGGCGCCGATCACCGTTTCGATCAACTCACACACCTTGTGCCGCTCTTCGAGGTCCATCATCGCGCCGGCACGTTAGCCGAGATCGGCGTCACCCGACGTCGCGAAATGCGTCGACCAGCCGGCTCGCCACGTGCTGGGCCGACTCCGCGTCGTCCGGGTAGTCGAGCTCCCGGTACAGGTGGGTCAGGCGCTCCACCTTGTTAATGCCCAGCGCCGGCGCCCCCAGCACCGCCACGTGGGCCAAAAAGAACAGCCCGTAGCCGCGGAAGACGCGGTCCATCTTCTCGGGCGAAAGGCTCCAGGTGCGCGAGGCGAACGCGAAGTAGGGCTTCACCATCCCGCGAATCACGGCGCGCTGGCGCACCAGGCCCTCGCGCGCGGCGGCCACCGTGTGAATGCCGCCGGCGCTCAGCATTTTCAGCAAGTAATCGGGAAAGAACGGCTCGCTCCCCAGCTCCTTGCCCAGCTCCGCCGCCACGTCGCGGTCCAGGGTCTCCGCCTCTTCGCACGCCAAGAGCGCTTCCAGCGAGAGCCTATCGAGGGGTATCGCGTCGCCCGCCTCGGCCATGCGCGTAGGCAAGTCGCGCGCATACACCTCGAGCTCGCGGCGGATGGAACCGAACTCCTGGTCCGCCAGCTCCAGCAGACCCGCCAGCCGCTGGAGCCGGCGCCGCACCACCGCCGGCACCACCTCCTCGGATTTGTAGCCGAGGTCGTGCTCGATCTCCGCCCAGGCGTGCTCCAGCATGGTGCGCACTTGAATTTCGCAGCGAACGTCGCCGGGAATCTCCGGGAGCCGGCACACGTAGTGGAGCGAGCGATAGCCGAAGTTGCTGCGATCGCCCGAGGCGGGAACGCGATCGCTGCGTTTGTCGACGGAGTGCACGAAGTCCACCGGCAGGCGCGCTTCGACCAGCTCGCCCACGCGGTCGACGCCGTCTTCGAAGTAGGTGATGACGCGGAGCCCGATGACGTCCGTCACGTCCCAAAGGCGCCCGTAGGTGCGGTCCGGGCGCGCGAGCTTGCGCGACAGGCTGTCGCGAGCCTTGAGGCGCATGGTCACCGAGTGCACCTTCAGCGCCGGCTCCAGCGAGAGCCAGTGGGCCAGCTCGCCGCGCAAGGCCTCGCCGTGCGCCACGAGGGTGGGGGCGACGCGGTCGTACTCGCTCAGCCAGCCTTCTTGAGACATCGAGACACGCTTCCTAGCACCCCTTCCAGTCGCGCAGGAGCCGGCACTCGGGTTTGCTTGCGTGACCGCGTAACGATGTTAGGGAGAATCCCATGCGCTTTCGCGGCTCTGCTTCCTGTGTCCTTCTTTTCTTGGCCGGTGCCTGCAGCAGCAGTGGCAGCACGCCGGTGCCGGTCGACGCCGCCGCGCCTTGTCACCCGGAAGAGGCGCCGCTCGCCGCGCCCACCCGCGTGGTGCCGCGCTGGGCCTTCTCGCCGTGGATCAGCAAAGACATCTCCACCGGCGCCGACACCTATGCGTTCGTCGACGGCTTTCGGGAGCGCGACATCCCGGTGGGCGCGGTGGTGCTCGATAGCCCGTGGGAGACTCACTACAACACGTTCGTCGCCAACCCCAAGCGCTACCCAGAGTTTCCGAAGCTGGTGGCCGACATGCACGGTCGCGGGGTGCGCGTGGTGCTGTGGATCACGTCCATGGTCAACAGCACCGGACTCGACTTCGAGCCGGGCGGCGACACCTACGTGGGCGCCTCGCCCAACTTCGCCGAGGGCGAGCGCTGCGGTTACTTCGTCAACGACGCCGACCAGTACTTTTGGTGGAAGGGCAGGGGAGCCGCGGTCGACTTCTTCAACGCCCGCGCCCGCACCTGGTGGCACGGTCAGCAAGATGGCGTGCTGGGGGCGGGCATCGACGGCTGGAAGCTCGACTTCGGCGAGAGCTACGTGAAGAAGGACGTGCTCACCACCGCGCAAGGCGACGTGCCGCACCAGGCCTACTCCGAGAAGTACTACGAAGACTTCCTGGCCTACGGACAGGCCAAGCGCGGCAAGGACTTCGTCACCATGGTTCGCGGCTGGGACGAGAGCTACGACTTCAAGGGTCGCTTCTTCGCCAAGAAAGAGCACGCGCCCATCGCCTGGATGGGCGACAACCGCCGCGACTGGGTGGGGCTCATCGACGCGCTCCAGGAGATGTTCGTCTCCGCCAAGGCCGGCTACCAGGTGGTGGGCAGCGACATCGGCGGCTACCTCGACCACGACGACAAGAACCTCACCGGTCCGGAGATCCCGTTCGATCCGGTGAACTTCGCCAAGTGGACCGCCACCTCGGCCATGACGCCCTTCATGCAGCTGCACGGGCGCGGCAACTTCGCCCCCTGGACCGTGCCCGCCCGCGCCGACGAGGTGGTTGTATCCTACAAGTACTGGGCCAAGCTGCACCAGGCCCTGGTGCCGTTCTTCGTGAGCACGCAGGCGGCGGCGCTGGCCGGCGGCGCGCCCATGGTCGAACCTCTGGGCGACGAGGCCGCATGGGCCGGCGACTATCGCTATCACTTGGGCGGCGCGTTCCTGGTGGCGCCGCTCCTCGAAGGAACGGGCGCCCGCACCGTCGTCTTGCCCGCCGGCCGCTACTACGATTTTTACGACCACCGCGCCCTCGAAGGCGGCACCACGGTACCCTTCACCGACGGCGGCGACATCGGGAAGATTCCGCTCTTCATTCGCGAAGGCGCCATCGTGCCGCTCGACGTGGTCGACGCTGCCAATGGCCTGGGCGACGAGCGGTCGAAGGGTGCACTCACCGTGCTGGCCTATCCCGGCGCCACGCTCTCGCGCTTCACCCTGCGCGAAGAAGACGACGCCGCCGTGGAGCTCACCGCCCAGTCGAGCGGCGCCGAGTCCACGCTCACCGTCGCGCCGTCGCGTCGCGCCGTCCGCGCCCGCATTCGCTCGGAGGCGGCGCCCACCACGGTGGCCATCGACGGCGCAATCGTCACCGTCTTTCCCACCCGCGACGCCTGGTCCGCCGCGCCCGAAGGCGCCTACTACGACGTCGCCGCCAAGGCCGTATGGGTATCGGCCGCCGCCGGCAAAGGCCGCATCGTCGTCACACGCTGAGATTCAGGCGACCGGGGCCGCAGGAAACGTGATGCCGAAGCGGGCGCCGCCGCCGGGCCGGGCCTCGGCGTAGGCTCGGCCTCCGTGGGCTTCGGCGATGCGCCGCACCAGCGTGAGCCCCAGGCCCACCGAGCGCTCGCGAGCATCCTCGGTGGCGGGACGCTTGTAGAATGCATCAAAGAGCTTCTGCTCCTCGCCGGGAGCGAAGCCCGGACCGTCGTCGTCGACCTCGAAGACCACCGCGCCGTCGTGGGCGTACACCCGCAGCGCCACCACCTGGCCCCCGTGCCGTACCGCGTTCTCGAGCAGGTTCACCAGCGCGCGCACCGCGAGGGTGGCGTCGCCCGCGAAGGCCAGCGCGGGGCTTTCGACGTCGAGCACCGTGGGGTCGACGCGCGCCGTCTCCACCGCCCGCGTGGCCACCTCGGCGGCGCGCAGCACAAGGCGATCGCCGCTTGAAAAGTCGATGCGCGAGCTGGCCAGTAGATCGCTCACGAGTGCGTCGAGGGCGCCTACTTCCTCGTCGACCTCGGCCAGCGCCTTCTGCCGCTTGTCTTCCTGAGAGCTCCGGCTCATCTCGGTGAGGAGCCGAATGCGCGAGAGCGGGGTGCGCAGCTCGTGCGACACCATGGCGAGCAGCGCCCGTTGATCGCGCAGCTGCTTCTCGATGCGCGCCGCCATGTCGTTGAAGGTCTCGCCGAGGACGCGCGCCTCGGCGTGACGCGCCTGGTGAAGGTCCACCCGCGCACCCAGGTTGCCGTGGCCCAGCGCCTCGGCGGCGCGCGCCAGCTCGTCGAAGGGCCGGGCCAGGTGCCGCGCAATCTTGCCCGACACCGCCCACAGCACCACGAGCCCGAGCCCCGCCGAGACCTTCCAGCGAAGGCCTTCGGAGAAGTAGTGGTGCGACCAGTACACGATGCCGAAGGTGAGCGAGATGGTGATGCCGAACCAGAAGAAGATCTTCCGGCGCAGGCGCCGCTGCTCCTGGATGCGCACCCAGAAGGAGCGGGGCATCTCGTGCCAGCGCCACGGCGGCACGTGGTCATGGTGAACCCCGTGATCGAAAGGACCGCGCGTTCTTCGCAGATCACGCTCCTCGCGGCTCCAGGGGGCGCGCCGCGGCCTCACTTGGGGTCCTTCGCTTCCTTCGTGAACACGTAGCCGACGCCGCGCACCGTCTTGATGCGCCGGGGTGGGTCGTCTTGCAGCTTCTGGCGCAAGTGGGAGATGTGAACATCGACCGCGCGGTCCGAGACGTCTTCCCGCTTGGTCTCTCGGAGCAGCGCCTCCCGGGTGACGACGCGCCCGGCGCGGCGCACCAGGGCTGAGAGTAGATCGAACTCGAGCCCGGTCAGATCGAGCACGACGCCGGAATCGACCGCCTGGCGCGCCGCCAGATCGAGCGCCAGCTCGCCCTCTCGCACCGAGGGGCTCGGCTCCTCCGGCGAAACCCGGCGCAGCACCGCGCGCAGGCGGGCCAAGAGCTCGCGGGGACCGAAGGGCTTCGAGATGTAGTCGTCGGCGCCGATCTCGAGGCCGACCACGCGATCCATCTCGTCGCCCTTGGCGGTGAGCATGAGCACCGGCACGCGGCTGTCTTTGCGAATGCGCCGGAGCACCTCGAGGCCGTCGATGCCCGGCATCATGATGTCGAGGATGACCGCATCGAAGGGCTCACTGCGCAGGGCCTCGAGGCCTCGCAATCCGTCGGCCGCCGCGCGCACCGAGACGTCGTTCTCCGCGAGGTACCCGGTGAGGAGCTCGCGGAGCCGCGCGTCGTCGTCGATGAGGAGAACCCGTGCCACGTGGGCCGGAGGCTAACGCGCCCCGCGGGCGGCGTCGACGCACACTTCGGCCACGTGGTGCTCGAAGGCCGCGCGCCGGCTCTCCGAATGACGGCCCATGCGAAACAGCTCCGAGCCGAAGCCGCCCACCGCGCCCAACGCCAGAAACAAGATGCCCAATCGTCGCATGTGGAAGTCCTTTCAGATGCTGTTGCGGTAGGGGTGATGAGAGCGCGGACCGTGGTGCCCGTGACCGCGCCCCTCGTCGTCGTGCCAGAAGGCTTCTCCGCCGCGCTCCAGCATGTCGGCGACCATCTGCCGCTGCCGATCGTCGAGCGCCTCGTGCACCTTCGCGAACGTCGCGATGCCGGCCTTGCGGGCGTCGTCCACCACGCCCTCGATGCGCGCCGTGGCCGCGCCTACCGCGTTCTCGTCGAAGACCGGCGAGCGGAACGCGGTGGCCACGTCCTTCCGCGCCTCGCGCATGTCGGCGCGGGCCTTGCGGCCGGTCTCGCGCAGCTCGTCGACGGCGGCGACCACCACCTTCTCCTGGCCGGGCGTCGTATCGAGCCGCTCGAAGAGCGAGCGCAGGAAGAAGCGCGGACCAAAGCCGCCGCCCCAACCGCCGCGTCCCCAGCTTCGCCCTCCCCAGCCGCCGCGCCCTTGGCCCCCGAACCTTCCGCCGCTGCAGCCTCCGTGGCCATGGTGCCGGCGCACCGCGCCCACCAGACCCAACACACACGCCGAACCGATGAGAAAACCGATCATGAAAACCTCCTCGAGCGCAGCCGCCTCCGTGGCGTCCGCGTCGTTCGAAGGAAAGGATGCGGGGCCAATGTGAAGACCGTTCGCGGCCGTCGATTAAGAAGTGTGAAGCGCGCCGCTTTCGCAAAACGGCAACACTATCGAAGCCTTGGGCGCCGCAGGCACGGTCCGCCTCTCGCGGCTCTTCGGGCCGTGCTACACCCATCGCTCCCGTGGCGAGCCGAACCTCTTCATGATTGCGCGACGCTCGCTTTGGGCCGTGGCAGCTGCGTGCGGTATGCACGTGATGCTGGTGCTCGCGGTGCGGGCGGTTCGCCCTGCGCTGCCCGGCGCCCCGCCTGCCGAGGAAGCGCCCCTGGTGGAGATCTCGACCGAGCCGCTCGCGCCTGCGCCCGTTGCGGCGCCGGAGGCCATGGCCACGAAGGTCACCGCGCCCGCGGCCGCGGCGCCGCCCGGAGCCGCTGTGGGGGCACGCCCGACGTCGGGCGCGTCCCTCGCTGCCGAGGCAGTCCTGCCGGTCTCCCCCGCAGCGCCGACGCCCGAGCCCGGCCCTACGCCCGCGGCGCTGCCTGCGCAGCCGAACCTCTCGCTGGCCCAGCTCGGTCTCTCGCCGAGCGGCGGCGCCCTCTATCTGCCGCCCGCGCCCGGCAGCGGCGGGCGCGGTGCGCCAAGCGGCGCGCCCGGAGCCGGCGTTGCGCCGGCCGACGGCAAGAGCGAGGCCTCGCGGCGCACCGAGAACATGCTCCGCGCGGATCTGGCGGCCCACGACACTGCCATCGGTCTCGGCCCCGACGGCCCGGTCATCGCGGCCCTAGAAACTCACGCGCGCCGAAGCGTCGCGAACGGGCGCGCCACCTTCGACATCACGGTCGACGCGCGCGGCTTGGTCGTGGCGCTCACCGCGGTGGGCGCCACCGAGAGCCACGACGCATGGCGCGAGGTCGGCGCGCAGTCGCTCGCCGCCCTCAAGGGCAAGACCCTTCGACGCAAGGGGCCACTGTCGATGCGCATCGAAATCGATGCGCGCATCGCATTGCCGAGCGGAGCCGACCCCGGCCTGGGCGTTGATGTCGCGGGAATCCCGCTCAAAAAGGGCGATGGCCCGAAGTCCGCGAAGGTCTCCTTGGGCGGCACCCCCTTCGGTCCGGGCGTCACGCTCCAGGGCGATCTCGCAGACATCGGCGCCCATACGCGAAGGGTCGTTCACGCGCACGTCGTCCGGGTCACCACGCTGTAGGAGGCGGGTGTCTTGGGCCGATCCCTTCGGGGGCCGATGGCTCGTGGTCGGGTTTACCGAGCCCGAGGCGGGCGCGGGCGACGTCGCGGCGGCGTGATGGTGGGCCGCATGCGGAGCGCCCGATTTTTCACGTTACCCCGCGAATCCTCGCGAGTTCGCGGGCTCTCGCGGAGGCAGGCGACGACAAATCGTAGACGGATTCCGTCGAATGGTCTGCCCGGCCGGAGCAAAAGCCCGTATGCTAAGCACACTCGTGTCGAACACCCGACGGCCGGTCCCCCCGACTCCTCCGGCGTTCCCCCGTCCGAGCGCGCCACCCCGGCCGCGCCCGCCGGAGGGAGCGACCGACTCGACGCGCGCGCCCCTTCCGCCCCCGGCGCAGGGAGGGCTCGCGCAACCCCCGCGCTCCGCAGAGACGGAGCCGCCGCCCGCCTTCATCGAAGAGATCGGTGTCCAGGCGATGGCCCTTGGGCCGCCGTCCGCCCGACTTCCCGAATTCCGCGAAGCCGCTGCGACGATTCCGCAGCTCGTAGAGCACGTGGCCTTGCCGCGTCTCATGATCATGGTCGAGCGCGACGGCGGACAGCCCTCGGGCAAGAGCTTGGTTCACGACGGCGACGAGTGCCGCATCGGCTCGCATCCGTCCAACGACGTGGTCCTGACCGACCGCGCGGTGTCTCGCTTCCACTGCCGCATTCACCGCGACGGTACCGTCTGGCGTGTGGTCGACTCCTCGTCTCGCAACGGCACCCGCCTCGACGGCGTGCGGGTTCGCGACGCAGAGCTCGGGGCCACCGGCATCATCACCCTCGGCGCCTCCACGCTTCGGGTCACCGCCGCCGAGACCGGTCGTGCGGTCGAGCTCCCGGTGGCGCCGGCGTTCGGTCAACTCGCTGGCCATAGCGTGGCCATGCGCAAGCTCTTCGCGCTCCTCGAGCGCGTCGCGCAGAGCGAGATCAACGTCCTCATCCAGGGCGAGAGCGGTACCGGCAAAGAGCTGGTCGCCACCGAAATCGTGCGCCGCGGCCCCCGCGCCAACAAGCCTTTCGTCATCGTCGACTGCGGCGCCATCTCGCCGCAGCTCATCGAAAGCGAGCTCTTTGGGCACGTGCGCGGCTCGTTCACCGGCGCCGACCGCGATCGCGTGGGCGCCTTCGAGGCCGCCAACACCGGCACGGTGTTCCTCGACGAAATCGGTGAGCTCCCGCTCGAGCTCCAGCCCAAGCTGCTCCGTGCCCTCGAAGCCAAGGAAGTGCGCCGGGTCGGCGAAACCCGCCCGCGCCGCATCGACGTGCGGGTCATCTCCGCCACCAATCGCGAGCTCGATCGCGAGGTCAACAAGGGCCGCTTCCGCGAAGACCTTTACTTCCGCTTGGCGGTCATCAGTGTGCGCGTGCCCGCGCTCCGCGAGCGCCTCGAAGACCTTCTCACGCTCGTGCGCGTGTTCCTCAACACCCTCGGCGTCCCCGAAGAAGAGCGCCTCTTCCCCAAAGAGATCCTCGCCGACATGGGCCGTCACGACTGGCCCGGCAACGTGCGCGAGCTCCGCAACTACGTCGAGCGCGCAGTGGTGCTCAAGAGCGCCTTCTCCGAAATCGGCGAGCCTGCGCCGCGGGAATCGGAATCGAAGAACGAGAAGCGCCACCCCTTCCGCGTGGCCAAGGAAACCGCCATCGACGCCTTCGAGCGCGCCTACATCGTAGGGCTGCTCGACGAGGCGCAGGGCAACATGAGCCGCGCCGCGCGCCTCGCTGCCATGGACCGCATGTACCTCCACAAGCTCGTTCAGAAGCACGGCCTCAAGGGCAGCGGTGGTCCCAATTCGGGCGGGACCGCCGGTTCCCTCGGCGAATTCTAGAGAGCGCGCGGAATTCGGGCGATAGCTTCGCGGGGCCGTCGTCGGGCGTGCTCACGAACAGGAGTTCGCTCCGCGCGACCCTCCTAGGCCGCGCTCGCTCTCGCCCGAATTCCGCTGCGCTCTCTGCGAAGTGTCGACGGTATGTGCGGGAGAGCCGCAGCTTGCTTCGCTCGCTCGCTCGCTCGCTCGCGAGAGAGTCGCAGCTCGGGGTTACTTGCGCAGTGAGCGGAGGAGCTTGGCGTCTTCGCGGGTCAGCTCTCGGGTGAGCAGGAGGGCGACGAGGTAGAGGAGGCCGAGGCCGGCGGCGGTGGCGATGGTGAGGAGCTTGCCGCCGTGGGGAACGCGATCGCCGACCGCGACCAGCAGGCCGACGGCGAAGGCGACGCGGGCTGCGGTGAGCCAGGGTATGAAGCTGCCGGCGAGGCGGCGTACGGCTGAGGCGGCGGCGACGAAGGCGACCGCCAGGGCGATGGCGGTGGCGATGGCGGTGCCGATGAGCTGGTCTTCGCCGAAGGCGCGGGGGCGGGCGAAGGTGTAGAGTGCAACCATCGAGATCAGGATGGCGCCGCCGCTGATGAAGGCGCCCAGGCGCTCGCGGCCCAGGCTGGCCAGCACGGTCATGGCGATGCCCATGAGCGCGAAGAGGCCGTGCCCGCAAGCAAGGATGCGCAGCGTGGCGGCGCCGCGCGCGGCCATTTCTGCCGGGTAGAGAATGCCGATGACCGGTCCGGGGATGGCGACGATGACGCCCACCATGAGACCGCCCGCGATGACCCCGATGCGGGCGCCGCGCTCCACGTAGGCGCGCACTCCGGCGGCGTCGTTGTTGGCGTGTGCCTTGGCCACCATGGGAAACAGCACCTGGGTGATGCTGACCAGAAGCTGGTAGGGCAGGAAGGCGAAGAGCTGGCAGGAGCGGTACACGCCCACCCATTCGTTGGCCGATTTGCCGGGATTCGGCAGCCCGCTGGTCGCCGACGCCTTCGACAGAAAGCTCCCCAGGAGCATGATGTCGACCTGCATCAGCACGTTGGTGCCCAGTTGAATGAGCGCCAGGGGGAGCAGCGCGATCAGGTACGCGCGCGCATCGAACGTATACTTCGAGCCGTCGCGTGGGCGACGGAGTGCCCGGGAAAACAGGAGCGCCAGCGGCAGCACACAGCTGATGGCGACGGCCGCTCCGGAGGTGGCGCCCAGGGTGCCGTCGAGACCGCGCCGCAAGAAGACGTACCCCGCGCCGGCGAGGCCCACGGTACGCAACGTGGCTGCGGTGATGTCGAGGGTGGCTTGCTGGAGGAACTTTCGCCGGCCGTTGATCGCCCCGACCATGGGCGCGTACACGCTGTAGATGGTGAGCACCACCGCCATGACCACCAGCGGCAGCGTGATCTCTCGCGTACCCTGGAAGCTCGCGTAGAACGGCGCGGCCATGGCGAACGCTCCACCCAGGAAGAGCGCGAGCGGCACGTGCAGGCGCATCGCGGAGCGAAATGCCGCCTGATCGTCCTTGCCCGATTGGCTCACGGTGCGGCTCATCGCCTGGATGGAGCCCGATACCACCACGTTGTTGGGGATGTTCGCCGCCGCGAGAACTCGCGACAGCGCGCCATAGCCGTCCTGACCGATGACTCTGGAGAGGAGCGCTTGCTGGACAAGCCCGGTGAGGATGAAGAACACCTTGGCGAAGAGGATCGCGATGCCGCCGCGGCCAGCGTTCTGACCTTCCGCCGCGGCGTTCTCCGGCTGTTTCTCTTCGGCGCTCAAAGCCGCGGCAGTGTCGTGGAATTCGCGCGCCGGGTCAACGTTGTGCGGGGAGGAAGGCCACCGGCTTTTGGCTCATGCGTGCGGGCTCGCCTTCAGACCCTACGCGGCAGCCCGCGAGGCGGGGAAAGCGATGCACCGGATAGCCACCATCGCCGCGCCTTCGATCTCCGACGAACAGCGTCGTCTCGGTGAAGGCCAGACCCTGGAGATCGTAGCCGGTGGTGGGGCCATAGAGCGGAGCCGCGTACGTTTGCAGTGCGGCACCGGTGCTCGCGTCGAAGAGCACGACGGCGGTGCGATTCACGTCCGGCGTCGGGTCGGCGACGATGGCGGCGCCGCAGGTGCCGTCGATGGCGATCTGCACCACGCTTCCGCCCAGCGCAGACTCGCCCACCACCAGCCGCGAGGTGCCGGTCTCCGGCTCGTAGCGCACGATGCCGGCGTCGGGCTCGCCGGTGCGATTGAAACTGCCGGGCGCCGCCAGGTACAGCGCGCCGTCGGCCTCCACCATGAGACCGAACGGATTTCTGCCGGCGAGCTCGCTGACCCTCTCGGTGGCTCGCGTTGCCACGTCGATGCGCAGGAGAAGCGCGGTCTGCGTCGCGGGCAAGGCCGGGTCGCGGTTGTCGAGGCGCTCGAGCGCGACGAACGCCTTCTCGCGTCCGCCCACCGTGAGGATGCGAATCGCGCTGGCGTTGGGGTTGCCGTCGGCATCGTACGACGAGAGGTCGATGCGATCGGCCGAGGTGGGAGCGCGGCCGTCGGGTGAGACGATGGTGATCTCCGGGCGGAAGAACTTGGGCACCCAGAGCGCGCCTGCCTCGGTGACCGCCAGGTCTTGGGGGTTCGAGCTCCCCACGGCGCCCTCGGACGCGATGGATCGCTTGGAGATGGGAAACCCGCAGCTGCCGTCGAGCTCGACCGCCAGATCGTTGATGCCGCGGGCGAGCAAGAACGTTCGGCCGCGGCTCCTTACCAGCAAGGGATCCTTGCCAAGATCGGCACCGAACTTGAGATCGCACCGCGTACCTGCAAGGCCGCCCACGCCGCTGGACGCGTAGTCGCTCGCCACCACCACCAGCTCTTGCGGCGTGCATGCGGGCGCCGGCTCCGCTTCGGTGCACGCGCCGAGCCCCAAGACGACGAGGAGCGAAGTGAGGCGGCCCATAGGCGGTGAGAGTGAAGTCTCGTTCCGCTTCGGTGTCAACGCACGGGCGCTGCCTACTGCATGTGGCTCTTGTCGAGAAGCTTGCCGTCGGGCGTGAGCCCCACCTGCTTCATGCGGTCTTCCTGGCTACCGGTCATGTCCGGCGGCGGCGTCACGTCGTCGATGACAGCGTGGCAGATATTCCGCTCGGCGGTGAGGCGGATGCGAAGCAACCGACCCGGTTCGCCGGGCACCCGCACCTTCTCGAAGCGCGTCTCGCTGGCGCCCACCTGGATGCTGCCGTCGCGCACGCGCTGCCGAAAGAAATTCGACACGCCCTCCATAGGGACGATGCCGTCGGCCTGCACGCTGTCGGCGAAGCGAAAGGTCACCTTCAAGTCCCGCGGGAGTGCGAGCGCGAACGCGTTGTCTTTGCCTTCGAGAAGCTCGTTGGGGTCGAGGTGATCGCTGCGCGCCGGTGCCGAGGCCACCGGAGGCAGGGGCGCCTCGTCGTGGCCCTTGCAGGCGCCAGCGCCGAACGAGGCCAGCGCCCCGGCGAGAATGACGAACGATCGCATCAGTCGGCGATGTGCGCCCACGAGTCGATGCGCGTGGGGCGTTTCAGGGAAGGCATGGTCACCGTCTTCTTGGAAGTGGTGCCCTTTACGCTACCATTCTTCGACTGCGGAATGACCAGCTCATAGCCGCCCCACTGCGAGGCCACCGAGGGCGGCATTCCGAGCGCGTAGTCGTCGATGTTGGCGGAGCTACAAGCCTGGAGCGAGCGAATCGACACACCAGGCACCAGATCGGTACCCATGTTGTAGATGCCCGCGGTCGGGTTGTTGGCGTTCGAATCGGCGGGTGATCCCGCGGGGAAAGGCACCGGCATGCCGCCCTTTTGGATCTGCGAGCCGTCGGCAGGGGTGGTGTACATCCACTGGTAGACGTTGGCCTGGCCCGGGCTGCAGGCGGCCGCAGACGTGGAAGGAGGCGTGTAGGTGGCGAAAATGTGCAGTCCATCGAACACCGCCATGGGGCCGGTAATGCGCTCGCCGCCGGTCAGAGCCTTGTACCAATTCACCTTGGCCTGAGCGCCGGTCGTGGCCTGGAAGGTCTCGGTTACCGAGTAGACGAAGTTGTCGACGCCGGTGGGGGCGGTGAGGTCTTCCTGATCGCCGGTGGCGACGGAGACCACCAGGCGACCTGCGTCGTCGGTGGAGAGTACCGGCGTGACGGAAATCGCCTGGCCGTTGTCTTCTGCCGCGCCGCTGCCGGCCGGCGCCTGGGTGTCGAGGAAGAGCGAGGCCTCCCACTTGTTGGGGTTGGGCGACGAGAGGTCGAAGCGCCAGAGCGTGCCGTCTGCGTCGCCAATGAACACCTTCTGGCCCACCGCGCCCACGCCCGACGGATACACAACCGGCGTGCCGTTCATCGGCGAGTCGAGCGGGGCGTCGGTCCAGCGCGAGGCGAGCTCGAGCTGGCGCGGCCGGTCTTCCCTGCGGGCGAACACGCGAACCACTTCGCCGGTGTCGAGGCGAACGATGCTGAGCGAGCGACCGGGCACTGCGTCGGAGCAGTTGGAGCCCCACTTGCGAACCTTGGTTCGCGGCGTGAAGGCGCTGTCGCTGCGGTTGGCTACCATGCCGCTGGGGGGCGAGTACGTGGAGAGCGCGCGGTTGCATTTGCCGCTCGCGGCGTCGTCCTCGTAACCGCCGGGGAGGATGGCCACCGCGACTTCCTTGGCCGCGCCCGTGCCGCTGGTGCTCGGGTCGAAGAACAGCGTGGCGATGGCGGGGGTCGCCGACACCTTGCCGAACATGCTGTAACGGTCGCGGTTGGCGTTGTCCTTGCCGACCTTGGGGCCGGCGGGACCGGCGCCCGAAGCATCGGGGACGTCGACCATCTGCCACAGGAACTGCGGTCCGGGAATGCGATCGCCCTGGGCGCTGTCGCCGTCGGGCCAACGCTCGGTGGTCGACTTGAGGGCGGCCACCTTCCAGGTGTCGGAGCCCGCGCCGGCGGTGCCCGCGTCGTAGGTGCCCGGACCCGGGTTGGTGACGTCGAGGGCGTAGTAGCCGCGCGACCCTTCGCCGAAGCTACCGATGAGCACGGTGTGCCACAGCTTGCCGGCGTTGGTGCCGGTGCCGTAGCTGCCCGGCGTGACGGTGGACACGGTGCGCTCGAAGACCACGTCGCGCGCAACCGGCTGGCCGTCGTGGATGATCTGGTTCGCGAGCGGCATGTTCGTGGCGAGGCGCTTCAGGGCCGCCGGCGGAACGAACGACCACATCTCGATGTTCGGCTTGGCCGTGGCGTCGGTCTCGTCGCTCTTGAATGCGTGCAACAGGCCGTCGATGCTCGAGACGTAGAGCGTGGCCGGGCGCGTTTTGTACATGCGCGCGAAGTCCTGGTAGGTCTCGTCGCGGAGCGGCGCCGCGGGGGCGCCGACGTAGATGGGGTTGGCGTGGAAGACCGCGCCCATCGGCTTGCACTTGTACGAGCTGCTCGTCGTGTCCCACGGGCATCGGTACTTCGAAAAGTCGTAGCCGCCGAAGGTGAGACCCGAAGCCTGCGCCAACGTGAAGCCGAGCCCCACCTTCGCGCACTCGAGGGCGCTCAGCGCGGGGACGGCCACGTTGAGCGGATCGCGAGAACGAGGGCAGGTGCGGTTGGTGGTCTCGAAGACCCGATCGTCAAAGAAGGTGCTGAAGGCGGTGCTGATGGTCGCGCTGCCGAACTTCTGCGTGCTGGTCTCCGCCACGAAGCCGTCGAGCGCAGACCCGGCCGACGTCGGCGCGTTGGGACGAAGCGTGATGCCGCCGTCCACTTTGCCGGCGGCAATATCCGAAGGGTTCACCAGGAGCACGTTGCGTTTGCCCGCAAGGTTCTGCTTCTCGAGAACGAAGCCGAAGTCGTCGCCGGCGGCCTGGGTGGGCGTCACCGCGACGCGCTTGCCGAAGGTCGGGCTGCCGCTCACCAGATCGCACTGCAAGCGCTCGCGGCTGATGTTCCCGAGCCACGGGTCTACCGGCTGCGGGTCGAAAGAGGCAAGGAACGTAGCGGAGCTGGAGTTCGCTCCGGAGACGCCGGCGTAGCTGGGAATGGTGCGGGTGGTGTCGCCCTTGGCGATGCCGCCGAGGATCTTCGCCATGGCGGCGGCGAGGTCGGCCTGGCTCTCGGCGAAGAACGCCGGGCCGCCGTTGCCGTTCACCGAGATCTGGTTCAGCGTGCAGCACGCCGCGGCCGCAGTGCCGCTGGCGGGCGCGAGCGCCGTGCATGCGGTGGCGAAATCGGCGGCCTTGTTTGCTGGGGGAGAAGAGGCGGTGACGGTATCGTACCAGCCGCGGCAGGTGGCTTGGCCCAGGGGAAAGCTGGAGGGGCCGGTGTCGTTGACGGAGAAGCCGATGACGTAGGTCTTCACCCGCGCCTTGGCGCCGTACGCGGTGTTGAGGTCGTTGGCGGTCTCGTAGGCCTTCTTCGGGTAGGGGCAGTTGCCGCCGGCCGCCTGGCACGCGGTGCGCATGTCGAGGTTGGGCGCGCCGTCGGTGAGGAGGATGATGTACTCCTCACGGCACGCCGTGCCGCCCTTGGTGGAGCCGTCACTGGCGGCGTCGTCGGCATCGCCCATGTCGTTCCACAGGTAGTCTTTGGCGTCGTCCATCATCGCGTCGATGGGCGTACCGCCGTAGGGGCGCATGGAGCGCAGCACGTCTTGGAGCTCGCCGTTCTGCTTGCGAACGTCCTTGAGCTTCGCGTTCTTCTTGGGGAACCGAACGAGGCGCCCTTCCCAGTCGGGCGCGTTGTCGTTGCGGGCGCCAAGCTCGTAGTCGACCGCCGAGCACGCCGGCAGCTGTCCCTGCTTCGCGGAGCCGACGTAGTAGCTCCACATGCCCGCCGCGTTCGTGGACTTGTCGGGCAGGTTGTCGAAGGTCATGAGGCCGAAGCGAACCAGGTCCTTCGCGATATCGAGCTGGCCGTCGTCGGCCTGGTCGAAGTTGCAGCTGTTCGGCGCGCCCCAGCTCCAGGTGGTGGCGTCGACCAGCTTCTGGTTGAGGTTCGAGCCCTGGTGGGTGAGCCCGCACATGGCCGAGAGCGACGTCCCGGTAAGCGGCCGGTTGAACGGCAAGAAGTAGCCGTTGTCGTAGATCGACGAACCGAACTCGCCGGTGAACGCCGTGCCGCTCCGCGTTTGCGAGGCGCAACTGTAGTACGGCTGCAGGTTGCCGGTGAGCGCCTGTACCAGCGAGCCCCAGCGATTGGGGGTGACGTTGACGCCGCAGGTGGCCGCCGACCCGTCGGGCATCTTCTCCATGGATCCAGAGGTGTCGACCAGCAGGAGAACGTTGGGCATCTCGTTCTTGCTGGTGCCCGCCTTGGACTTTTGCGCCGCCGCAGGGGCGCCCAGAAGAAGGATGGCGATGCCGAGTCCGACGGTGCGGAGTTTCGAGTGCTTCATATTCAGCCTCCACAATCCAGGGGACCGACCACGACGCGAGCTCGCGACGCCTCTTGACCCAAAAGCTTCGTTCCATCGGTCAAACGGCCGTACGACGTGAGGGTGTAGCGATAAAAGCATTTGCCGTTGTTGGTATCGAATCCGGCCTGCACCCCGTTGGTCACCGGATCGGTGACCTCGGTGTTGTAGGAGCCGTCGAAGAACGAGCTCATGCGTCCGCCTGGCATGACCGCGGTGCCGTTGCCTACCATCTGCGTGATGTAGTTGGGCGGCAGCTTGAGGCAGCGGCGGGCGATGTCGGAGACGCCGCTGGTGG
This sequence comes from Polyangiales bacterium, assembly GCA_038210445.1. Lineage (GTDB taxonomy): Bacteria > Myxococcota_A > Polyangia > Polyangiales > Polyangiaceae > JABFRG01. Next base: position 290,395 of record JBBQWQ010000002.1, on the reverse strand, counting down.
AGAAGCCCACGTTCATGCCCACCGGGGGCGCCGAGAGGCACGGGGTCGACGGCGTCACGGTGCGCATCTGGTTGTCGATGTAGCTGACGTTGTCGGGCGAGAAGACCTCCACCGCCGACACCGTCGCGATGTTGGTGACGTAGTGCGCCTGCAGCGCCTGCCGCTGGTAGCCGGCGGTGCGAACTTCGGAGGTGGTGTTGGTGAGCGCGTACACGCCCATCGCAGCCAGCAGCGCCAGCGTGGTGGCGACGATGAAGATGATCGCGCCTTCGCTCTGTTTGCGGCGCCGCGCGCGGAATTTGATGTGCTGGTTCATGGTCGTTCTCACCGGAACTGGTTCTGCAAGTTGACCTCGGAGACGATGGTCCGGACGCGTGCGAAGGCGTTCTCTCCGGCGTCGGCCAGCCGATACCGATAGAGGAAGCCACCGTCGGGGCCCGCGAGCGGCTGCGCGCGATCGCCCATGGGCGTGCGCAGCGAGAGGCGGAAGCGCACCGAGCGAATCTGCTCGGGCTTCGAGGTGACGTTGGCGGGCACCGCGAGCGGGGCGGCGAGCGGGATCGCCGCACCGAAATCCGAGAACTTCGGGGTCGGCGTGCCGTCGTTGTACGCGAAGCTGAATACCAGGTCGGTGGCGTACTCGGCGATGAGCTCCGACTTCACCTCGGCACCGGTGGCGTCGACCCAGGTTCGCACCAGGTCGAACTTGGCGTCGTCGACGGCGGCCACGCCGGTGTCGAGGAGCGTGTTGGGAATTCGCCGGAGCGACCAGCGCACCAACTGCACCGGGTTGATGGTGATGCGCCCCACCGCAAAGCCCGCGATGCCGCCATTGCCGCCGGTCTCGGTGGCGCTGAGCACCCGCGAGTCGGGCGAGATCATCACCTGGATGGTGGTACCGGTGCCACTCACCAGCGGTGGCTTGGTGGGGCACAGCGCCAGGAACTGTTGGTGACCGGAGTCGTCGACGATGCGCGCCATGAACTGGCCGCCCGTCGCCGGGACGAACGCGTCCTTCAGCGCCGACGTCGCTTCCGCGTCGGTCTTGGGCGAACCGTCGACCTTTTGCACCAGCCGCAGCACCGCCGCGCTGTCGCGCGAGAGCGTCACCGTCTGGCCGCCGCAGCCCTCGCCGCCGCTGTCGATGACCGACTGCACGATGTATTCGTCGGCGGTGGTCATGTTGCCGCCGAGGAGGATGGAGTCCGGCGCCACGCCGTTGGTCGCCGACAGGGCGGCGACCTTGGCGTAGTTGGCCTTCTCGGTGGCAATTTCCCCGGTAGCGACGGCGGCGGCCGACCCGCCGGAGGTGAACGCGATGCCTGCGAGAATGGCCAGGCCATTGGGGAACTTGTTGGCCTTGTCGACGACGGTCTCGCCCTTCAGTTTGCTGACCAGCGGGTCCTTCTGGATGTTGCTGGTGCCCATGTACGCGGCCCGCGAGAGGTCTGCCCGCAGGCGCTCGGCGGCGACCCGAAGCCCGAGCTCGGTGCCGGAGGCGCGTGCCTCTTCGTGGAACGTTGTGGTGGCCACGCGCGAGAGGCCCATGACCGCCATCGCCACCAGGAGGCCGGCTACCAGCGAGACCAGCAGCTCCACCAGCGTGAACGCGCGCCTTCGCGCGGGCGCCATCGTGCCGGAGGTAGGCGAGGTCTTCCGGGGCGCCTTGTGCACGTTGCTCACTTGAAGTTCCCCCGCACGAGAGCCATGGTCGTCACCGAGCGATAGCGCTCGTTGGTGGGCGAAGCGGTCACGTCGGTGGCGTCGCTTTCGGTGCACTTCAAGGTGCCGCCATTGCGCGCCCAGTACACGCGAATCTCGGCGCGAACCAGGCGCGTCGGCTCGCCCGCCTTGGGGTTGGTCAACGCGGTGAGCGAGAGCTGGGTGCAGAACGTTGCAACCTCGGCGGTGGTGCCCTCGCCCTCGGCCTTGCTCAGGTCGCGACCCAGGAGGTCGAACGCCGGGCTGCGACCCGCTGCCGCGCCGGTCGGGTAGGTCGGAACCTTGACGGTGGGGGTGGTGGTCGCGGCGTTGAGCCAGAGCGTGTTGATGGTCGCGCTTGCGAACGCAGTCTGCGGGTCTTGCCAGGTATCGGCGTCTCGCTGCAGCCGCTCCTGCCACTCGCGGGCAATGTTGTTGGCCACGTCCATCGCGCGTGCGTCGTAGTTGCCCTGCACGGTGGCGCGCTGCATGGCGATGACGCCGGCGGCGCCGATGGAGAAGATGGTGATGGCAATGAGCACCTCGACCGAGGTGTACCCGAGCTGGCTCGAGCGCTGGGTGCGCGACGTTCTCATTTGGATACGATCCGGGTGGCGCCCGAGGGGGCAACGACGACGGTGCGGGTGAGGCCGAGCTGCGTGGCGCCGCTCTTTCGCGTCACCACGATCTCGAGCGGGTCGGTCATGCCGTCGGCGGTGCGAATCGCGTTGGCGTTGCTGCCGCCGGTGTTCAAGTACACGCGGCCCGAGGGCGCGAAGCAGAGATAGGCCTTGGTGACGGCGGCGCCGTTGAGCTTCATGTCGACGTTCACCATCGCCTGCGTGTAGATGCCGCCGCCGATGTGCACCTCTGCGTTCTTCACGCCGGTGGTCCAGTCGATGCCCTTGCAGCCGCCCACTTGCGCCACCGACGCGCCGCCGTCCACGACCACCGAGGCGGGATCGTCGAGGAGCACGAAGTCCCCGTTGGTGCCGGAGGTCTGCAGGGTGGTCATGACAGCTACCCCGCGACCCATGGCGCGGGAGCGACCCTCGCGGATCACCGCCGAGATGTCGGCCGCGGCCTGGAACGCACGCCGCTCGTCCTGCCCGGCCAGCATGCCAGGAATGGCGATGGCCGCGAGGACCGCGATGATGACGACCACCACCATCAGCTCCATGAGCGTGAAGGCGGCGTTTCCTCGGCGACGGACAAAAGACATCGAGGACGCTCTGAGCAAGGCATGTGCCCCCGGCATCGAGGCAGTAAAACCCAATGAATTCAAAGCGTCGCTCTCGAGAACCGCCGCCTTTGGGGCTATCTTTTGCGGAAGTATGAAAAAGATGCGAGGTGCCTCTGGGTGCGTCTCGCTGCGCGCATGTAGGCGAAACGCCGAGGGAATCGCTCCCTCCCCAGGCCGCTTTTGGCCGGGAGACCGGCACTGGTCAACCGTCCATGTGTAGGCTAAAAGCCCCCCCATGAATGTGCGCCCGCTCCTTCTGGTGCCTGTTTTGGCGACAACCCTCGGCTCTCTCGCAGCCTGCGACAAGCAAGAGCCCAAGAGGGATACCCCGCCCCCGGGCACGTCGAGCAGCTCTGCGGGGCCGCCCCCGTCGGCCACCGTGGCGGTGGCTGCGGCGTGCCTCGATGCCGACGTCAAGGACCCCGCCACAGCGGCCTACTTTCCCCGGAAGGTAAAGGGCTTCTGCGTGGACCCCGACGTCAAGACGTATGGCGAGAAGGCGAAGTTCACGGCCGCCGAGATCTGCACCACGGCCCTCGACGGCGGCTGCGAGATCTACAAGGACTTCGGTCGCACCCGCATGGTGGCTGCGCGCTACAGCGACGAAGCGGGCAAGGGCACCACCGTCGAGCTCTATCTGTGGCAGTTCGCCGACGCGCACGGCGCCCTCGGTATGTTCACCAAGAACGTGCTCGGCGAGCAAGACCCGGTCGAGAAGGCGACGCCGCGCGTGCTCCAGGCGGGCGGTGCGGGCGCCCTCGGCACCGGCCGCGCCTACGTGTGGAAGGGCGAGTACCTCCTCGAGCTCCAGTACAACAACGAGCAGGAGTCGCCCGAGGCGCTCACCAAGTCGTCCGACGCGCTCTTGCCGGAGATGGGCCGCGCCATCGCCGACAAGCTCCCGGGCTCCGGCGAAAAGCTGGCGGCGGTGAAGCTCCTGCCCAGCGAGAACCTCGTGCCCAACGGCCTCCTCTATCTGCCCAAGAACCCGCTGGGCCTCGGCAACGTCGGGCCCCTCGCCATGGGGTTTTACAAGGAGGGCGACAAGCGTTACCGCGTCTTCGCCATCGCCAAGGACGACGCCGACCAGGCCAAGGACGTGTTCAAGACGCTGAAGAATAAGCCCGGCTCCCAGGCGGTCCCGGCGGTCGCCGGCGGCGACGACGCCGTGCACATCGCCACCGGCGGCTCCAAAGACAGCCCCAAGACCGAGTGGCTCGTGGTGCGAAAGGGTACCCAGCTCATCGGCATCGGCGACGAGGAGTTCTCGGTCCGCGCGGCCGGCGCCAAACCCGAGGCCGCACGCGTGTCGAAAGACGACGCCATCGCGCGCGCCAAGGCGATTCTCGGTAAGGCCGCCGTGCCGGCCGGCAGCGCAGCGCCTTCGGCCTCGGCAGCACCCAAGAAGCCGTAGCCGCTCAGTCGCCGGTCGCCGTCGCGCGCTTCGTTCGCTCGAAGCACGCGTCGGGGAACGCACGCGCCCTTCGCGCCAGCTGGCTTCGCTCGACGAAGCGAGCGGTGACCGGGTCGTGGTAACCGCTCGCGTCGGGGAGCTCGCCGAAGCGCCGGTGGTGCCGCACGATGCGCTGCATGAAGAGATCGCGCGCCCACTTGCCCACCAGCGAAGCGAGGCTCACCAGCGCGTGCGATGCGTCGGCGTCGCGCACGAAGGCGATGCGACCGAGGCTCGGAAAGACGTACTCACTCCGGGCGCGGCCCTCTTCGAGCGCCGTGTGCAGGCGCCCCGCGAGCGGACCGAACACCGAGCCGTAGAACGCGTAGCCACCCACTTTTCCCGCGGTGGCGCGAAGGTCGGCCACGTCGGTCCGGTCGCTCTCGCGCGCCGCCTCGACGCCCGACAGAAAGAGCCGCTCCATCGCATGGAGGTCCATCGCGAAGCGCGAGCGGCCTTGCGCCGCGCCCTCGTTGAGCGCGTCGGTGCAGAGCTTGACCACGCGCACCCGGGCGATGCGAACGCCGCGATCGAGGAGCGTCTCGAGGTCGGCCCGAGCCTGCGCCACCGCTTCTTCCGGCGCCACAAACGCCTCGGTGGCGTCCCAGCACTGGCTCGCGTGGGCGTCTGGGCATCGGGCCCGCAGCGCCTTTTCCGGGTCGAGGAGCAGTCCGCCGAGCAAGCGCGCCGGCGAGCCGGCGTCGAGCCCGGTGCGCTCCCCGATGGCCCGCGCCCAGGCCTCACCGAGGGCGCCCTCGCCGTAGGCCACGAGCGCCTTGGAGTCGCCCAGGCGCGCGGTGATCTCTCCGCGCAGCTTCCGGTGCACCGTGCGCTCGCCGCGCGCGTCGACCTGCGCCAGCACCGACGTCACGACCAGGGGGCCCAGCCGTGGGCCCATGCCATTTTCGTCGATCCCCATCGCCCAGCGCGTCATTCCCGTTTATTCCCGTTCGAGCTCGGTCCCGGCCGTCGAGACCCATGCCCGCGGCAATCTTGTCAGATTTGCTCGAAATTCGCGCGGCCTGCGCGACCGCCCCTCGGTCGCCGAGTCAAGTGCCAACGCCCGGCGGCTTCGTTCGGGCGATTGTGCCGAGCACCGGTTGACGTGGCCGCTCTCCGTACATAACGTCTTTCGCCTCGCCACGGCGCGGGTCCAAGTCGGCCCCCGCGTAGCGATCTCGAACGATTCATTCCTGCGCATCGCGCACGCACTCGGGAGCTAGCCCCTCGTGAACAAACAACAGCTCAAGAAGTTCAAGACGCTCCTCACGGAAAAGCGCGACGAGATCATCAAGAAGGCGAAACAGACGCTGGAAGAGGACATGTCTCTCGACGCCAACGACCTTCCGGACGAGATGGACCTGGCTTCGAGCGAGTACCTCCAGTCGTTCACGTTCCGCCTGCGCGGCCGCGAAAAGGTCTTCCTCGACAAGATCGAGAAGGCGCTTCGCAAGATCGAAGACGGTAGCTTCGGCGTCTGCGAGGAATGCGAAGAAGAGATCTCCGTCAAGCGCCTCGAAGCGCGCCCGGAGACCACGCTCTGCATCCGTTGCAAGGAAGACCAGGAGCGGATGGAGAAGGACTACAGCTGAACTCCGGCTCGGCGTCGCCCGAAAGGGTGGCTTGTGTAGCGGCGCAACCCTCGTACCATGAGGGGATGCGCCGCTTCTTTGCTTCCATCGGTCTGCTCGGCCTCGGTATCGCCTCGGCTTGCTCCGGCGATCCCCCGCAATCGAGCTCTTCGGGCGGAGTCGGCGGTGGGGGCGATGCGGGCCTCGACGTGAGCCTGGACGACGCGGGCGGCGGCGAAGAGCTGGAAGGCGGTGCCGTGTCCGATGGTGGACCGCTCGACCTGGGCGACGGCGGCGCCGACCCGGAGGACGCGGGGGGCGGCACGTGCAACACGCAGAGCCGCGCAACCTCACCCAAGGCCGTCTCGACCTGCAGCACCATCACCTCGGTGCTCACCGGCGGCACGCTGGTGGCTGGCACCTACGATCTCGCGGCGGTCACCGTGTACCAGACCAACTGCACGGGCTTCCGCACCACCGAGCACATCGGGCGGCTGGTCATCACCGCGGTGAACGCTACCACTGGGGTGGGCGCCGCCGAGCACAGCGAGTTTTACAAGATTAGTGGCGCCAACCTGGGCTTCGCCACGCTCCGCAACTTCGACCTCAAGCCCACCGCCAAGACCCAGTCGCCCGCCATCGAGAGCACCAGCTGCCCCAAGGCGCAGGACGTCGCGGTGAGCTACGCGAGCTTCGTCGATCGCCTCACCACCAAGCAGAAGCTGGTAATCGTGCGGCCCTTCGGTGGCGCCACCGCGCGCTTCGAGTGGGTAAAGGTCCGCTAGGAGACTGGTGTTTTTCGTCAATACCTTCGGGTATGCCGGCGCCTCCCGTCCTCACGAACAGGAGTTCGTTCCGCGCGCTCCTCCCAGCGAACGCGCCTCCCTCGGTCTCGGCCAAGAGCCCTTCGTCCCCTTGCCTGGCGCGTGTCAGTGCGTCGCGCAGCAGACCTTCAGGTTGGGGTCTTCTTCTTTTTCGCGGCCTTGAGGTCACCGGAGCTTGCGTCGCGCTGCGCCACGCCCCGGGCGAGCACGTCTTTCAGGTACTGCCCAGTGTAGGAGTGCGCGGTGGCAGCGATCTCTTCCGGAGTTCCGGTGGCCACGATCTCGCCGCCGCCTTCGCCGCCGTCGGGGCCCAGGTCGACCACCCAGTCGGCGCAGGCCACGACGTCGAGGTTGTGCTCGATGACCACCACGGTGTTGCCCTGATCGCGCAACTCAGTGAGCGCCCGCAGCAGCACTTCGATGTCGGTGAAGTGCAGGCCGGTGGTGGGCTCGTCGAGAACGTAGAGCGTACGGCCGGTGGCCTTGCGCGACAGCTCGCGTGCGAGCTTGACCCGCTGCGCCTCGCCGCCGGAGAGCGTGGTCGCGGGCTGCCCCAGCGTCAGGTAGCCGAGGCCCACCCGCACCAGCGCTTCGAGCTTGTCGTAGAGGCGCGGAATCGACTCGAAGAGAGCCATGCCTTGTTCCACCGTGAGGTCGAGCACGTCGGCGATGGAGTAGCCGCGGTACTTCACCTCCAGGGTCTCGCGGTTGTACCGCTTGCCGCTGCAGGTATCGCAGGTGACGAAGACGTCGGGCAAAAAGTGCATTTCTACCCGAAGCACGCCGTCGCCCGCGCAGGCCTCGCAGCGCCCGCCCTTCACGTTGAACGAGAAGCGACCGGGTTTGTAGCCGCGGGCGCGGGCCTCCGGCAGGCCGGAGTACAGGTCGCGGAGCAAGGCGAACGCACCGGTGTAGGTTGCAGGGTTCGAGCGGGGGGTCCGGCCAATCGGCGCTTGGTCGATGGCGATGACCTTGTCGATGTGCTCGAGGCCGAACACGCCGTCGCACTCGCCGATGGGCGCCGACGCCGAGTAGAGCTTTGCGCGCGCTGCGGGCAGCAAGGTGTCGACCACCAGGCTCGACTTGCCGCTGCCGGAAACCCCGGTGAAGGCGGTCATGAGACCGGTGGGGATCTCCACGTCGACGTTCTTCAGGTTGTGCGCCCGCGCCTTGGCGATGCGCACGCACGCCTTGCCCCGGGCTTTTCGCTTCTTGGGCAAGGGAAGCTGGCGCTGACCGGAGAGCCACGGTCCGGTGATGGAGTCGGGGTTCGCCATCAGCTCGGCCGCGGTCCCCTGGGCCACCACGGTGCCGCCGTGCACGCCGGCGCCCGGACCCATGTCGACGATGTAGTCGGCGATCATCATCGCCTCGCGGTCGTGCTCCACCACGAACACCGTGTTGCCGAGGTCGCGCAGGCGCACCTGGGCCGCCAGGAGGCGCGCGTTGTCGCGGGCGTGGAGGCCCACCGAGGGCTCGTCGAGCACGTACAAAACGCCCACCAGCGCCGCGCCGATCTGCGTCGCGAGCCGGATGCGTTGGCCCTCGCCCGACGAGAGCGTTTGCGCGCTTCGATCGAGCGACAGGTAGTCGAGCCCCACGTCGATGAGAAACCCCAGGCGCGCCGCCACCGCCTTGAGCAGCGGTTCGGCAACCGCCCGCTCGCGCGCCGTGAAGTTCACCTGGATAACGCCGGTCTCTTTGGCGATGAAGTCGCGCAGGCGGCGCAAGGGAAGGTGACCCAGCTCGGAGATGTCGGCGTCGCCCAGCTTCACCGCCAGCGCCTCGGGCCGCAGGCGCCGGCCCCTGCAGGCGTCGCAGGTGCGGGTGACGACGAAGCGCCCCACGTCGTCCTCGGCGCTCACGTCTTCGTCGCTATCCGACTCGAAATCGCCTTCCGGCTCCTCGGAGGTGCCCTCGAGCCGCGCGGTCAGCCGGGGCACGATACCCATGTATGATGCACTTTTCTTGCCGCGCTTGGGGGCCGCCTCGGGGCCGAACAGGATGGCCTTGCGGATCTCCTCCGGCAGCTTTTGCCAGGGCGTGTCGGGGCTCGCGCCCAGCAGCTTCACCGCGTCGTTCACCTCGGTGGCGAGGCGCACCGAACCCCGGCGCCCCCAGGCCAGCACCACGCCTTCGCGCAGCGTCTTCTCCGGTTCGCCGACCACCCGCTCGGGGTCTACCACCACCCGTGAGCCGAGGCCGTCGCATGCCGGGCAGGCCCCGTGGGGGCCATTGAACGAGAACATGCGCGGCTCGATGGGCGGCAGCGAGATGCCGCAGTCGATGCAAGCGAATCGCTCCGACAGCCAGAACGGCTCTTCGCCCTCTACCGCCACCAGCAGCCGGCCTTCGCCCACCTTGAGGGCAAGCTCCACACTGTCGGTGAGGCGACCCTTCACGCCGTCTTTGAGCACCACGCGGTCGATGACCACGTCGAGATCGTGCACCTTGCTGCGGTCGAGCTCGATCTCGTCGCCCAGGTCTACCACCGCGTTGTCGATGCGTGCGCGCACGAAGCCTTCGCGCCGCAGTCGCTCGAGCTCCAGCTTGAGCTCGCCCTTGCGACCCCGGCAGATGGGTGCGAGCACGCTCAGCCGCGATGCTTCGGGTAGCGCCAGCACGCGGTCGACGATCTGTTGCACGGTCTGCGCCTCGATGCGCTTGCCGCAGTTGGGACAATGGGGAACGCCCACCCGCGCGAACAGAAGGCGCAGGTAGTCGGCGATCTCGGTGACCGTGCCCACCGTCGACCGGGGAGACTTGGAGAGCGGGCGCTGCTCGATGGCGATCGCAGGTGAGAGACCCTCGATGCTCTCCACCAGCGGCTTCGCCAGTTGCTCGAGAAACTGCCGCGCGTACGCCGAGAGCGATTCGACGTAACGGCGCTGCCCCTCGGCGTAGATCGTATCGAAAGCGAGCGACGACTTGCCGGAACCGCTGGGGCCGGTGAACACCACCAATTTGCCGCGGGGGAGCGACAAAGTGACGTTCTTCAAGTTGTGCTGTCGCGCCCCAACAACGACGAGCCGGTCCATGGAACCCTGTGGCTACCATGGATTTCCCCTGTCGTCTCGCTCGGTCGCAAGCGATGGCGCGTCGTTCGGGATGGAGAACGTAGGGATTTTCACGAAAACCGAAGGGAAGGGTGGAAATGCCGTCAGGGTATGCTTGATCCCTCCTACGCCATGCGCCGACTCCTCCTTTGTTTGCCCGTCTTTGCGTGCTGGATGGCCTGCTATCCCGAGTTCCAGTCGAGCGGCGGCTCCGACGCGGGCTCCAGCGGCTCCAGCGGTTCCAGCGGTTCCAGTGGTTCGAGCGGCTCCAGTGGCTCCAGTGGCTCCAGCGGCTCGAGCGGCGGCGACGCCAGCCCCGACGGCGCGTCGAGCTCCGGCGGGCCCACGTCGCGCATTCCGAAGGGCACGTACTTCTTCCGCCGCAGCGCCAGCGACGGCGCCCAGCTGAAGATCACGCACGACTTCGACATCGACATTCGGGAGGTCTCGGTGGGCGACTTCCAGGCGTGGCTCTCGGCTGGCTATCCCACGCCCGACTGCGCGGGCAAGCCCACCTGCACTCTCGAGGCGGGCGGCCCGCACGAGATGCACATGAACTGGAAGACCTCGTACTTCGACACGGCCCACGAGGAGGCCTTCAAGTCGCCCACGCTGTGCAACCGCGGCTCCATTGGGGCCACCTACCTGAAGGCCAGCAACGCTGCCTTGCCCATGAATTGCGTGAACTGGACGCAGGCGGTCGCCTATTGCGCGTTCCGCGGGAAGCGCCTGCCCACCGAGGCGGAGTGGCAGTACGTGGCGGTCGGACGCGACCAATCGCGCACCTTTCCCTGGGGCGAAGACATTCCCGACGCTTGCAACAAGGCGGTTTGGCTGAACTTCGGCCTCTCCCCCGACTTCAACGGCTGCAAGTTTCCTCTGGCCGGCGGCTCGGCATCCGCCGGAGCTTCGCGCGACGGCGTGCTCGACATGTCGGGTAGCCTCGACGAGTGGGTGTGGGACGGCGACGACTTTACCGGGCCGGCGAGCCCTGCCCCCGACGACTATGCGGGCAACGACAGCTACTCGCGGATCCGCAAGGGCGGCTCCTACGCCAGCGACGTCGACGCGTTGAAGGGCGTGTATCGCACCAGCACCAGCAGCGACGCCGAGTATCCCACCACCGGATTTCGCTGCGCCAAGACCGTGAATTGAGCTTTCGGCTCAACGTTCCGGAGTGGACCCCGTTCTTCGCTGGCGTATGGCCCAAAGTGTTCCCTCGCCGCCGTCCGTAAACGTTTCGCGGCCTCGCGCGGCGCCGCCGCCGCTGCCGGCCCACGTGCGGGAAATTGCCGACGCGGTGCGCATGGAGCTCTGGTTCGGGGACGCCGACCCCCAGCACGCCGACCTCGAGGCCTCTCGCTCGATGGCCGCAGCCGCTGCCAAAGCAGCCGGGCTCAAGCCCTTTCCCGAGGTGGCCCAGCGAGCGCTCGGGCTCCTGGCCGACATCGAAGCGCCGGCGGCCAAGATCGCGCGCGTCGTGGCCGAAGACACGGCCCTCGCCGCAGGTCTGCTTCGGGTCGCCAACTCGGCGCTGTACCGGCCGTCCACCGCCATCGCATCGGTGCAAGATGCAATCGTTCGCCTGGGCCTGGGCACGGTGCGCGAGATCGTCGCCGCGGTGGCCACCATGGGGCTCTTCGCCGACGCCAGCGGCCTGGCCCACTCCATTCGCAACCACTCCGCGGCGGTGGCCGCGCTTGCGCGCGTGCTCGGCACCGAGTGGGGCGCGAAGGGCGCTGAGGGAATCTTTCTGGCCGGGTTGATTCACGACGTGGGCAAACTGCTCACCATGCAGGTGAAGGAGCTCGACTACGCGACCCTGGCTCCGGAAACCCGAACCAAGCCCGACGAATGCCACGTGCACGAGCGCGCGCTGCTCGGCTACGACCACGCGGTGCTCGGGGCGCAGGTGCTGACGCACTGGAAGCTGCAGACCGAGCTCGCGCAAGTGGTGGCCTGGCATCACCAGCCCGGGCGCGCCTATGCGGCAGGCGGCATCGTGGGTCTCTCGGTGGCGCTGGTGCGCATGTCGGACCAGCTCGAGTACAAGCTGGCCGAGAGCGTCGAGCCGGACCCAGCCTTCTGCGAGGCGCTCGCCCTGGAGGGCGCCGCCGGTTACGCGGGATTCTCGGCGCACCACCTGATCGCCATGTGGCCCAAGCTGGTCTTGGTGCGCGCAGAGGCACTCGCCTCGTTCGGCGTGCACCGCAAGTAGCCGCCGTTTAGCGACCGAGATCGCCGCGCGCGGCCCGCAGCTCTGCCTGCGCGCGATACCAGTCGAGCACGGCGTCGACTTCGCGCAGCTGCGCTTCGGCGGTTTGTTGCTCCCGAAGGTTCACGATGAGCAATTGGCTGTCGCCTTGCTGAAATCGCAGGCGCTCGCTCGCTTCCAAATCCTTGGCCAGCGTCACCTCGCGGCGGGTGGCGTCGAGGCGTTCCTTCGCAGCTCGCAGCGCCGAGTGCGCGTCGCGCACGTCGGTGTCGATGCGGTCGGTAAAGAAACTTTTCTGCAGCGTCAGGCGCCGAATCGTAGCGGCGCTTGCGTCGGCCCGCCCCTGCATCGCCCGGGTCTGGAGCGGAACGTCGAGCAGCAGCGAGGCCTCGAAGACCGGCTTGTTCAGGTCCGGGCGCTTGGGGTTTTGCGGGCCGAAATCCTGCGAGCCCACCAGCTGGAGGTCGAGCCCGAGCGCCATCTGGTTCTTGGCGTAGCGGAGCTCCACCTCGTTCTGCTTGGTGAGGAGAGCGAGCCGCTGCACCTCCGGGCGGTTCGCGCGGGCGGCCACGAAGTCGTTGGGCAGTCCCGTCGATGCGTCACCTGGGATCTCCGGAAAGTCCTTGGGTAGCTGCGGACGATCCGGGATGATCCGATTGCCCTTGTCGTCACGGAGGTAGAGCGAGAGCTCCAGGCTCGCTTGCTCGAGGCCGCGCCGCGCGATGGCCAGCTGGGCCCGCCGCTGCTCGAGCGCGCGCAGGTTGTCGATGCGTTCGATGTTGGGAAGGTCGCCGCGCGCCACCCGCTCCGCGAGCCCGTCGTCGCGCCCTGCCGCGATGGCCAGCAGCGACTCGGCCACCGCCAGTCGTCGTCCGGCCGCCACCCAAGCCCAGTAGCGGATGCTCGCGGCGCGCCGGTAGTCGATGCGCTGCTGGGTGATCCCGAGCTTGGCAACGCCGCGCCCGAGGTCGGCCTTTTCCAGCGACGAGCGCCGGCGGTCGATGGGCCCGTTGCGCCACAGCGGCACCGAGACGCCTGCCCGGAGCTCTCCGTAGTCGAGCGTCTCCTGGTTGCCGTAGTACACCGGGAACTTGCCCGAGCCCAGGCGGTAGCCCACGAAGCCGGTGGCGCCCCAGATGGCGGTCGGCTTCTCGAGCGTCGACTCCACGCGGTAGTTGTCGTAGTAGCCGATGGGGATCAGCGTGGCGCGGGTCTTCCAAGATACGTCGAACCCACCCTCGGCCGACAGCGCATCGGCGCCGGCGATGGCCTCTTCCAGCTCCGCGGCCTTGAGAAGTGGAAAGGTGCGCTCGACGGAGGCCAGGAGCACCTCGTGCGACAGCGGACCTTCGGATGTCTGCTGGGCATGCGCGGACCCCGAGGCAGCCAGCCAGCAGAGGGCGCAAAGCGCCGCGCGGCGCAGGAGCGACTTCACTTGTCCGCTCCCTTCTCGGGCGGCTTGGGCAGCGACGGCGCGAAGCCGTTGAACTGTCGCCACAGCTCGTAGCCCAGGCGCACGCGTCCGAGCTGGACCCAGGCGTGGGCACGTACACCCTGCCGCAGGTACTTGCCCTCGGGCCACGAGGTGCCCGGCGCCGGCACCACCAGGATGCGGAACTTGCCATCGCCCGCGTCGCTCGCGTCGACGACGGCGACCCGGCCTTCGAATGTGCCGAGGGCCACCGACGGCCAGCCACTGAACTGCACCGCAGGCCAGCCTTCGAAGGCGACGCGCACCACGGAGCCCTCCTTCACCAGCGGCATGTCGTTGCCGTCGACGGAAACTTCCACCGCGCGGTCGGCGGTGTCCGGCACCAGCACCGCCAAGACGTCGCCGGACTTCACGAAATTGCCGGAGTGACCATTGGCCACGATGCGGAAGATGACGCCATCGCGAGGCGCGGCGATGGAGAGCGTAGACTGCCGCGCCAGGCGGACGTCGAGTCGGGCAATCTCGGCGTTGGCGTTGGCGATCTCCGACTCTGCCGAGGCGCGGGTGGCTCGCGCGTCGTTGATTCCCGCGCTCGCGTCGTTCGACACCTTGCTGCGGTCGGCCTCGATGGCTCGCTCCTCGTTCTTCGCGGAGGCCAGCGTCACGCGTGCCCGCTCCACCTCGGTGCGCGATCTCGTTTCCTCCAGCTCCGCCAGCTCCACTTGTCGCTTCGACGAGAGCCCCTTGGTCTCGAGAATGCGCTGCCGCTCCACGTTCAGGCGCGCGGTCTCCATGCTCGCGTCGGCCAAGGTGAGCGCTTGCCCAGCCGCCAGCATCCGCTGCGTCGCCATGGTGATGCGCGAATCTGCCGCGGAAATGGCATTGCGACGCGAGTCGGTGAGCGAGTCGATGCGCGAGTCGAGAGAGGCCAGCCGCGCGCGCGCCGCCTCCAGGCGGTCTTCCAGCGCTTCACGCTCCGTGCGGAGGCGGCTCAAGATCTCTGGATCGTTGTCGGTGAGATCGACGATCTTATCGCCTTTCTTCACCAGGGTCCCCTCGCGCACGTGCCAGATGAGAATGCGCCCCTCTACCGGTGCTTCCAGGTTCTGCTTCCGCTCGTCGGGCGCGTACGCGATCACCCGCCCCATGCCGTCGGCGCTCTGTTGCCACGGCGTGATCGCGAGCAGCAGGGCCAGGGCCACCATGAACGCGAACACCAAACGCGACAGCACGCGGCCCGCCTTCGATGGGCGCACCATTTCCATGGTCTCGCGCGCCAGCTCGATACCGACCGCGCTCACGACGCCACCTCGTCCCCGGCCCCGGCAGCGCGGCGAACCGGGGCGACGCCTTCGAGCACAACGCGCTGGGCAAAACACCCGGCCACGCGCTCGTGCGCGGTGAGCACCAGCAGGGTCTGTGGACCTTGCAAGCGCAGCAGCAGGCGCTCGACGGTGGGGCCGTCGAGGGCGTCCATCACCTCGTCGACCACCAGGAGCCGCGGGTCACCGGCGAGTGCGCGAGCGAGCGCAAGGAGCGCGGTCTGCGACGTGCTGAGGGGCTGCCTCGCGCCGCCGACTTTGGTCTCCAGGCCCAGTGGCCACGCCCCCACTTCGTCGAGCAACCCTACGCGGTCGAGCGCTGCGAGGGCGCGTTCGGTGGTTACCTCCGCGCGCCCCAGCACCACGTTGTCGAGGATGGTCCCGTCGAAGAGCGTGGGGTCGCGCACCACCGCCACTTCCCGCCGCAGGGTGCGGAGCGAGAGCGTGTGGGTGTCGAGATCGTCCACCACCACGCGGCCGGTGCTCGGAAGATGCACGCCGTGCAGCAGGTCTGCGAGCGCGCTCTTTCCGCTGCCGTTGCGCCCGTAGATCGCGGCAGCGGAGCCCGGGCGAATGGTGAGGGAGAGCGCCGCGAACGGCGTGCCGCGCCCGTCGAGGTCCAAGGTCACGTCAAAGAGCTCCAGCGCCGCGGGCCCATCGGGCGAGGTATGGCGCGCGATGCCCGAGGTGCGCTCCTGAGGGAGGTCGACCAGATTGCCCACCTTGTCGACCGAAGCCACGAGGTCGTAGTAGCTCTCCAGGTGCTTGCCGAACTTGGTGAGGCCCGAGACCACGCCGTTGACCACAAGCTCTGCCGCAACCAGCTGACCGACCGAGAGTTGCCCGCGCATGACCAGCGCGCCGCCGAGGCCGAGAAGACCCGCCACCGCCACCGCCTGAACCCCGTGGGAGAGGGCGATCTGGCGCAAGAGAATCACGAAGTGGGTCTTGCGCGCTTGCACGTACTTGCGGGCGAGTTGATCGGCCCGCTGAAAAACGTATTGCTCGCTGCCCGGGCTCTTGAATGTGCGCGCGGCTGCCGCCACCTCCTCCAGCCAGGCCACGGTCTCGTACTTGGCCTTGCTCTCGTAGATGGCCGTCGGCGGGCCCTTGCGCCCCACGCCGAACACGATGGCCGCGATGGCCACCATCAGCACCACGTCGAACGCGAGAAGAATGGGGTGGTAGAAGGCAAGGAGCAGCATCGCGACCAGCGCCTGCAAGACCACCGAGAGGGCGTCCACCAGGAGCGAAGCCAGGGTCTTCTGCACGATCGCCACGTCGAAGAAGCGGTTCACCAAGTTGGGGCCGCGCCGGCCGGCGAGCGATGACAGCGTGGCCGCGGGCAGGCGGCTCGCTAGATCGTGCGCCGCGCGCACGAAGAGGCGCTGCTGCAACACCTCCACCACGCTCGATTGCAGGGTCCGCAGGATGCCTGCCCCGAGGAGGCCGAGGAAGACGATCACGGTGAGCACCACAATCGGCTGGAGGAGGGCAGTGAAGCCCACTGTGTTCACCAGCGCCTGCACCGCCACCGGCACCGCGAGCGTCAACAGCCCAATGGCCACCGCGTACACCACGATGGACCACACGTCGCCTTTCTCGAGAGAAAGGAGGCGAAAAATGCGGGCTGGCGCGGACAGGGTGGTGCCGTCCGGACTACGGAGCGGCGCGAGGGCGGGTGCGATCATGTCGAGCCTCAGCCTATACAACTCCCATGCCATGTGGGACCCGTCGCGTCTCCGCGTGGTCCGCTTCGCGCGGCGCGTTGCAGTTTGCAACACGATGCGGAATGCGACGCGAATATCTCGGGGATTCGCGACTTGCAACGTCGCGCGCGCGCTCGCGGCCCGGCCGCCTCCGGGGGTGGCCCGTCGCGTGCATCCGAGGCTCTCGCCCTCCGCCCTGTGTCCTGCTTCGGTGCCCAGGATGCGGAGTCAGCGTGATACATCGTGAGCCCAAGCGCATGCGCGTCGTCGCCAAGTTCGCCGTCTTCTTCTTCCTGGTTAGCGCCATCGGCTTGGCGTTCTACGCCTACCTGCGCGCCACCCGCGAGGCGCAACGGGTGGAGTCCGACGTGGCCCTCAACCTCTCGTCGATCGGCGATCTTCTTCGCCACGACATCGTCGACCGGCCGCGCGACCGCGCCTACGCCGAGGCCACCGTTGCGCGGCTGCGCGATCATCGTCACGACGTCGAGGTGGAGTACGTCGACGGCGTGGCCGAGATCGCCGAGGACCGCTCCGATCTCGACTCCGACACCACCACGCCGCGCCGGGTCCGCGCGGTGCTCCCGCTCCGCGACGCGCAAGGGCCCATTGGCACGCTCCGGCTCGCGCAGATCATCCCCGACAGCAAGACCCTTCTGTGGAATCAGCTCCGCGACGAGCTCCTCGCCACCGCGGCCATGGCTGTGCTGGCCGGCGTCCTCGCGGTTGCCCTGGGCGCCTGGCTCATCGGCCAGCCGCTGGCCCGTATGGTGGAGCAGACCCGCCGCATCGGCCGCGGCGATCTCTCGGTGCGTCTCCACGGCGGCCGGGTCGACGAGATCGGCATCCTCGAGACGGAGCTCAACGCCATGTGCGATCGCCTCATCGAGGCGCGTCAACGGGTTGACGACGAAGCAACGGCCCGGGTGGAGACCCTGGAGCAGCTGCGTCACCTCGATCGCCTGCGCACGGTGGGCACGCTGGCCTCGAGCTTGGCCCACGAGCTGGGTACCCCGCTCAACGTCCTACTTCTCCGGGGGCAATCGATGGCTGCGGGCGAGGTCACTGCCGACGAGCTACCCATGGCCGGCCATACCATCGTGGGGCAGGTGGAGAAGATGAGCGCCTTGGTACGTCAGCTGCTCGACTACGCGCGGGCCCGCAAGACCCCCAAGGGGACCGCAGACCTGGTGGAAGTGGCGCGCGGCGCGGCAACCCTGCTGCGCATGGTCGCCAAGAAGCACAACGTCTCGCTCTCGGTCGATGGCCCCGAAGCCCTGCGCGTAGCCGGAGACGCCGGGCAGCTGGAGCAGGCGGTCACCAACCTGGTGGTCAACGGCATTCATGCGATGCCCCGGGGCGGCGCGCTCACCATTCGCGTGAAGGAGCCGTCACCCGCACGCAAGCCCCACTCCGATCGCGATGTACGCGTCGCCCGCATCGAGGTGGTGGACGAAGGCGTGGGCATCGCTCCCGACATCCTCGAGCGCATTTTCGAGCCCTTCTACACCACCAAGGCGAAGGGCGCCGGCACCGGTCTGGGGCTCACTGTTGCCGGCGGTATCGTCGAGGAGCACGAGGGATGGATCTCGGCGGAGAGCGAGCTTTCTCGCGGAAGTACCTTTACACTGCACCTACCTGTAGGAGGTGAATGATGGCTCGGCTCCTTGTCGTCGACGACGACCCCGACATGTGCGCCGAGCTCTCGCGGCTCTTTTCACGACGAGGCCACCACGTGGTCACGTCGCAGGCGGCCGACCTCGCCTTCGAGCTGCTCAAAGGCACCGAGAACGATTTCGACCTGGTGGTCACCGATCTCAACATGCGGGGCATGAACGGCATCGAGCTCTGCGATCGCGTGGCGCAGAACTGGCGCGACCTGCCGGTCATCATCGTGACGGCGTTCGGGAGCATGGAAACGGCGGTGGCCACCATGCGCGCCGGGGCCTTCGACTTTCTGACCAAGCCGTTCCATACCGAGGCGCTCATGGTCTCGGTAGACCGTGCGCTCCGCCACCGCGCTCTCACCGAAGAGGTGAAGCGCTTGCGACGAGAGTCGTCGCGCACGTCTACCTTCGGCATGATCGGCGAAAGTGCCCCCATGCAGCGCGTGTTCGAGCTGGTGGAGCGTGTGGCAGAAACCGACGTCACGGTGCTGGTCACCGGCGAGAGCGGCGCAGGCAAGGAGCTGGTGGCGCGCGCGATTCACGCGCACGGTCGCCGCGCCGAGGGGCCCATGGTGGCCATCAACTGTGCGGCGATGCCGGAGAATCTTTTGGAGAGCGAGCTGTTCGGTCACGCCAAAGGGGCGTTCACCGACGCGCGCACCGCGCGCAAAGGCCTGTTCGTGGAGGCCGAAGCTGGCACGCTGTTTCTCGACGAGGTGGGCGAAATGCCGCTCGCCATGCAGGCCAAGCTCCTGCGCGCACTGGAGACCCGCCACGTTCGTCCGGTGGGCGCCGCGGCCGAGGTCGCCTTCGACGCGCGGCTGGTCACCGCCACCAACCGCGATCTCGAGACCCGCATCGCCGAGAAGACGTTCCGCGAGGACCTCTATTACCGCATCAACGTCGTGCACGTGGAGGTCCCGCCGCTGCGCAGTCGCGGCAACGACGTGCTGCTGCTCGCCCAGGCCTTTCTCGAGCGCTTCGCTGCTCGCCACGGAAAGAAGGTCTCGTCCTACTCCAAGGCCGTGGCCGAGAAGCTGCTCGCCTACGCTTGGCCGGGCAACGTCCGCGAGCTCTCCAACACCATCGAGCGGGCGGTGGCGCTGGCGCGCTTCGAAGAACTGCAGGTGGAAGACCTGGCGCCGCGGGTTCGCGACTACCGCAGCAGCCACGTGCTTGTGGCGGCCGACGATCCTTCCGAGCTGGTGACCATGGAAGAGGTAGAGGCGCGCTACATCCGTCGTGTGCTCGAGACGGTGGGAGGTAGCAAGAGCGACGCCGCCCGCGTCCTCGGCTTCGATCGCTCGACGCTCTATCGCAAGCTCGAGCGGTACCGCATCGTCGTCGACGTCTGATTCAGAACGTCGCGCGCAGCGAGCCCCCGGCGCCGTTCCACTGCACCGAAACTGCGCTTCCCGTTCCCCCTTCGGCCCTCGGCTTGGCGGTGAGCACCAAGACCACGCCGGTGGCCACCAGGGCAGCGCCACCGATGAAGCCGACCGCGCTCAGCGTCGTGTAGGTGTGACCGCTGCGGACCGTGCTCTCCGCGTCGGTCGGGCACGACTTGCGCTCGGGGCCACACACCGTGTCGAGGTCGGAGATGGTAGACTGGCGCATGGCGAGGAACACGCCGCCGCCCACCAGCAGCGCGCCGCCCAGCCCGAGCGCCACGAAGCCCACTGGCTTTTGCGCGCTACTTTCGGGCGTCTTGGGGGGCGAAGCGACCACGACGCTCCTCTTGGGGCCGGAGCCGGCGGGTCCTTCCGGCTCGAGGGCCGGCACCTTCACGGTCGCGGTGGTGCCGTCGCCTTCTACGTTCACCTCCGTGGTGAATGTCTTCGCCCCATCGGCGGTGGCTCGGACCGTGTGCTTGCCGGGGTCCACCGGGATCGGCAGCCCCAGCTGCCCGTCGCTCACCGCACCGTCGTCGCGGAATACCTTGAGCGACGCCACCTTGGCGCCGTCGGTCACCACGATGCGCAGCCGCACCAGCCGCGGCTCGAGGGCGCCGGCGCGTTCGTTCGCGCTCTTCTCTCGCTCTTTCTCGCCGCGCTTGCTCGCCCCCACCGCCGCGTTCAGGAACATGGCCCAGGCCGAGGCGGTTCGGCCCTGCTTTTCGTAACACCCGGCGAGGTTGTAGCGGGTGCCCACGGCGGTGCCGCCGTCGAGGCGCAGGCTCTCTTCGAAGGCCTTGCACGCGTGCTCCACGTCGCCCGCGTCGAGCAGGCGCTTGGCCTCGCGAAACATCAGCTCCGCCTGCAAGCTATCGTCGGCCTGCGCGAGCGGGGCGGCGCTTGCCATGGCGAGCGCGAGGAGCACTGCGCCCACGCGAGCTCGCTTCATTGCCGCTCGTTCCACGGATCGCTGCGCCTGTCGCTGGGAGCGGTGGGTGCGCTGCTCGGCGCCGCGGTGGGAGCGGTGGGTGCGCTGGCGTCGGGCGCCGCTTTGCTCGGCGCCGCAGGTGAAGGCGCCGGCTTGGCGTGACCGCCGCCGGTAGACGGTGCGCTCGGCGCTGGCGCCGCCGACGGCGTGGCCGAGAGCGCTTCCGCAGAGAGCGGCGACATAGCAGGCGCCGCTTCGGCGAGCGCCAGTTTGGGCTCTACGCCGGGCGTCGGCGGCCGCAGAAAAACGTAAAGGGCGATGGCTGTAAAGGCTACCAGCGCAGCCAGCGCCGGCCACTTGGCCCGAAACGCCAGGGGTTCGGTGGCGGCCGCGTTGGAGGCCTCGCCCCATGCGCTCGCGGTGCGCGTCGCCTCGTCGGGCAGCGGCGTTTTGCCCGGAACGATGGTTCCCGCCGACGGCAGCGTCGAAACCGGCGGCTGCGCGGTGGCAGGCAGGGGCGTCGCCAGATTGAGCTCGGTGGGGGCGAAGGCGCCGGCACCCGAGGGCGCGCGGTCGCCGACGCTGCGGGCATTGCGAGAGTCGCCGGCCAGCGACTGCCGCGATCGGAGAATGCCGATGGCGCGTTGGCTGCGCGGCCCGCCCAGCTGCGCGAGCTCCTCGGCCAGCGCGCCGACGTCGTCGTAGCGCGCGCCGGGATCCTTCTCGAGGCAACGAAGAATGATTCGCTCCAGCGGCTCCGGCGCGCCGGTGAGCGAGTCGCGCAGCGTGGGCGGCGCGTCGCGCAAAATCTTGGCCGCGATCACCGCCGAGGTCTCGCCCATCCACGGCGGCGAGCCTGCGAGAAGCGCGTGGAGCGTCACTCCGATGGACCAGATATCCGACCGCGCGTCCACCGACTTGGTGGTGCGGAGCTGCTCTGGCGACATGTAGCTCGGGGTCCCGAGAACGTGCGAGGTCGACGTGTGCGAGAGGGAATTTTCTGACTTCGAGATGCCGAAGTCGAGGAGCTTGATCTGCGCGTCGCCGCTGTCGTTCTGCATGCAGAACAGGTTCTGCGGCTTGATGTCGCGGTGGACGATGCCGAGCCGGTGCGCTTCGGCGAGCGCGGCGCAGGTCTCGACGATGGCGTCTACCGCCTCGACGATGGGCATGGGGGCCGGCGGCTCGCCCAAGTTGTGCCCCTCCAGGTACTCCATGACGATGTACGGGAGACCGCGCTCGCGATCGCGGCCCACGTCGAGGATGCGAACCGCGTAGGGGCTCCGCAGCTTGGCGGCGATGCGCGCTTCCTGCAAAAACCGGGTCTCGGCCCCGGGCGAGTTGAGGGCGCCCGGGTTGAGGAGCTTGATGGCAACCTTCTCGTCGAGCCCGAGATGGTGTGCGAGCACCACGATGCCCATGCCGCCTTGGCCGAGCACGCGCTCGGTGCGGTACTTCTCGTCGAGGATGGACCCCGCGGGAAGGAGGGTTTCGAGGGGGCTCACGGTCATGGCTTCGGGTTACAATATCCTACAATGTGGTGCCAGCCCCAAGTGTCGCGGGGCGTCACTCTCAGACGGCCGAGGTGTCCAAAGTCATCAAATCTTCCGCAACTCCCCTCCGAATGTCACCCAAAGTCCCCCTCCCACCACCATCGCCATGCCGAAAATGGCACTGACGGTGGGAATGTGGCCCGTTCCCAGCGCACCGAGGAGGGCGCTGGCGACCACGTTCAGGTACCCCATGCTGCTCACCCGGGCGGCGCTGGCCAGCCCGTAGGCCCGGGTCATGGCGATCTGCGCGAACCCCGCGCACAGTCCCGCCACCACCATTTCGCCGACCGTGGTGGCGTCGAAGAACGCGGCGCCGCCGCCGGCCCGCAGCGTGGGCACAGCCAAAAACCAGAAGACCGTGGCCGCGAACCACGAGAAGTGTACCGCGATGGTCTCCGCGCTCTCGCTTTGCCCCACCCGCCGGAGCATGGTCATGGCCAGCGACGAGAAGCCTGCCGCCAGGATCGCGAAGCACGCGGCAGTGGTGGCGCCGGGCGTTTGGGCCGCGTGGGTGCCGAAGAGAAACGACGGCCGGAGCACCAGGGCCACGCCCCCGAGCGAGATGCACAGCGAGATCGCCACGCGGCGCCCGATGGCTTCGCCGAGGACCAGCGGGCTCAGCAGCGCCACCCCCAGCGGTGCGAGATTGAAGAGCGTCGCTGCGTCGCCCAGCGGCAGCTCGGCGCGGCTCAGGGTGTAGAACGTCGCCAGCATGGCCAGCGTTCCGAAGCCCGACCGCAGGGCCATGCGCCGGCGATCCTTGACCGCCAGGGGCACGCGGCGGGCGCGGGCAACGGCCAGGGCCACCAGGAAGCCCACCGTGGCCCGCATCGCACCCACGACTGTGAAGTGCGCATGAGCGCTGGCCAGCCGTGCAAACAGGTTCATGAGCGCGAACAGCACGGCGCTGCCGGCCATCCACAGGAAGGCCTGGGTGGCAGCCGGTCGGGCCGGGCGCGCGGCGTGGGCGGTCTCCGCCGCTTGCCCCAGCCTCCCGCGGTCTTCTGTGCGGGGTTTTCGCAAAAGCGAAGACACGAAGCGTATGATGATACCATCGGAAGGGCTCTCCCGAGCGCCGTGTTCTGACGGCACGGGGGAACCTGCCGGTGGCCTTCACGACGCTCGCGCAGGTCGAGAGGGCACGGCGCTTCGGAAGCTGACGGCAGCGCCGGAAAGCCAGAGCGACAACGCGGAGCGAGAAGCGAATGCTGAGAGTCGAATGCGAGTCCTGTAAAGCGCCCTATCAAGTCGACGAGAAGCGCGTTCCGCCGACGGGACTCAAGATGCGTTGCCCCAAGTGTGGGCACACGTTCTTGGTGCAGAGCGGTGCGGGAGCGGCCCCGCCTCCGCCGGCTGCCGCGCCGCCTCCTCCCGCTGCACCGCGGCCCGCGGCGCCGGCCGCGCCGTCGTTCGCAGCGGCCGGTCGTGGCAATGCCGCATTCGACGATCTCGAGAACCTCGACCTCCCCTCGATCGCCCCGGTGCTCGGGTTGCCTGCAACGAAGAAGGCCGAGCCGCCTCGGGCTCCGGCGGCGCCGCGCGCAGCGGCGGTTGCGCCGGCTGCGCCTCCCGCCCTCGAGCTCGACGGCGACCTGCCGGCACGCGCTGCGCCGCCGGGCGCCGACTTGCCTGCGGTGCGGGCCGCGCGTCCTGCGGCACCGCGGCCCGCACCGCCGTCCGGAGGTGGCACGCTCGGTGGCAGTCTCGGAGGCGGCTTCGGGGAGATCGATCTCCCGTCGGTATCCGGTGGCGGCGGCGCGGGACTGCCCGCGGTGTCGCAGGGCGGTGCAGGGCTTCCGGCAGTGTCGCGCGGCGGCGTGGGCCTGCCCGCGGTGTCGCGCGGCGGCGTGGGCCTGCCCGCGGTGTCCCAGGGCGGCGTGGGTCTTCCGTCGGTCTCGCATGGTGGCATCGGCCTGCCCACCGTCTCCGGCGCGGGGCTCCCAGTGGCGCAGCACATGGGGCTCCCGGTGGCGCAGCACATGGGGCTCCCGATGAATCCGGTGGCCGGTTTGCCCACGGTTGCGAACACGTTGCCCACGGTTGCGAACACGTTGCCGGCGGTCGCGCAGCACCAGACGCACCTGCCTTCGCCGGTGGCCGACGAGCGCCTGCTCCCGCAGAAGGCCAGCGGCGACTTCGGCGAGATCGATCTCTTCGGTGGCGGCGCTCCGCCTCCACCCGCGCCGCAGTTTGGCGCCTCCCCAGACTTCTTCGGCGAGCTCGACTTGCCGGGCGGCTCCGGCGGCGAGGCCGACTTCGGCCTGGGGCTCTCGCTCTCCTCGCCACCACCCTCGGGTTCGCAGGCGCCTGCGTACGGCGCGCAGCCGAGCTATCCTCCTCCCGCTTCGGGTGCGTCGTCACCGCCTGGAAACGTGGGCTACGGCGAAGTCGATCTGGGCTCCTTCGACGGGCCCTCGGCGCTCGGCGGAGGCATTTCTCTCGACGCGGTAGGCCCCGCCCGACCCTCGGTGCCGCCCGGTGGCCCGGTCGAAGTCTCGCTGCCTTCGAAGCCGCCGGCGGAGCTCAAGCCGCGGGTGTACGAGGCGCCGAAGCCGCGGATGCTTCCGAAGCTGGTCTTGGTGGTGGGCATCCTCATCGTCATCGGTGGCGGCGCACTGCAGCTCACCCCCGTCGGCGCGTACGGGCACATTGCCATCATGGACGTGGTGCGTGCCAAGGAGTACGCCAACATGGCCTCGACCGAGGCGGAAGCCGGCAAGCTGCGGCTGGCCGACGACAACTTCCTCGGCGCGCGCGCCTACGCCGACGAGCTCGCGCAGAAGCACGAACAGAAGCCTCGGGCCCGGGAGTTCACCGCCTACGCGGCCTATGTAGAATACATGCATGAGCTGCGCTTCGGCACCGACGCCGGTCGCTCGACGCGCGCCCAAGCGTGGCTCAAGGAGCTGAACCCCAAGGCCAACTTGCCGTACCAGGCGCTGGCCGAAGCGGCGCGCGCGGCGCTCGCAGGCGACGTCGCCGGCGCCCGCAACCTGGCGCAGCTCGGCAGTGGCAGCGGCACCCGCGGCGTCGACGCGGCTCTCCTCCTCGGCGAGATCGAGCTTCGGGCAAAGAACTGGCCGGCCGCGCAAGCCGCCTTCCGCGCCGCCGGAACCGGGCCCCGCGCCGATTTCGGCCGCGCCCGCGCGCTGTGGGCGGGCCGCAGCCCCACCGAGGCGCGCCAGGCCGCGGAGCTCGTGCTCAGCGTATCCAAGCAGCACGCCGGAGCCTTCGCACTGCTGGGCGTGCTCGACTTCGAAGACGGCCAGATCGAGCAAGCGCAGAAGGACGCCGACACCGTCATCGACGGCCCCGGCAAGGCCACCGCCAGCCCCAAGGAACGCTCCTTGGCCTTCGCCGTACGCGGCTTCACCATGTTCCGCGGCGCGAAGCCTGGCGACGCCCGCGTCGCCTTCGACGAGGCAATCCGCCTCGATCCGCAGAACCTGATGGCCCTGGTGGGCCAGGGCGAGGCGCTCTACGCCGACGCGCGTTACACCGAGGCGCTCTCGCGCTTCGAGACCGCGGCGCAGCTCGAGCCGCAGCACGTCGACGCGGTGGTGGGGGTGGCCAAGACCAAAAGCCACATCGATCGCACCAAGGAGGCGCGCGAGCAGCTGGCCGCCTTGCGCATCGCGCAGCCCAAGGCCATGCGCGCGGCCCTCTGGTACGGCAAGGTGCTGGCGTCTCTCGGTGAGCGGCAAGCGGCAGAGAAGGAGTTCGTCGCGGCGCTCGCGCTGGTCGACCCCACCAAGACCGACGCAGTGGAAGCCTACGTCGAGTTCGCCATGTTCCTGGCGGCCCAGGGGCGCGCCGGCGAAGCGGAGCAGAAGCTCCTCGACGCAAAGAAGCTCCTGCCGCCCAGCGCGGTCCTCGATCGCGCCATCGCCGACGTCGACGCCACCCAGGGCAAGTACGAAGAAGCCGTGGGGCACTACCAGAGCGCGCTCCTGAAGCGGCCGGAAGAGACCGAAACCCGGTTTCGCCTGGGGGCCACTTATCGCAAGATGGCCAAGTTCGATCACGCGCTCACCGAGCTCGATCGCGTGGCCGCACAGGACAAGGACTTCCCAGGCCTCGCCCTGGAGCGCGGTCTCCTCTTCGAGCAATCCGGCGACGAGGAGCACGCCTTGGTCGAGTTCCAGGGCGCGCTCGCCAAGGCCCCGAGCGATCTCGATCTCCAGCTGCGGGTGGCCGCTGCCTACGTGGCCATGGGCCGCACGGACGATGCGGTGCCCATGCTCGACAAGCTCCTCAAGGCGCGCAATTCGAGCGCCGAAGTGCAGCACTATCTGGGGCGCGCCTACCTGAAAATGGGCGGAACCCAGGTGACCAAAGCGCTGGGCTACCTCCGGCGAGCGGTGGAGCTCGACCCCAACCGCGCAGAATATTACGTGTATGTTGCATGGGCCGCGAACGAATCCAATCCGGCGCAGCTCACGCTGGCTCGCGAGAGCGTCGACAAAGCGCTGGCTCTCGACAAGCTGCTGGCCGACGCCTACTGGCAGCGCGGCATCACCAATCGACGAGAGCAGGCCGTCGAGGACGGAATTCGAGATCTCAAGCGAGCGCTGGAGCTCAAGCCCACCCGCTTCGAGGCGCACGCAATGCTCGCCGAGTGCTACGAGGTGAAGAACCAAGAAGCCATGGCGCTCGACGAGTGGCGCCGCGCGCTGGCGATCAACGACAAGAATGCGGAGTGGCGCTACAAGTACGGACGCCTGCTCTACGAGCGGCACGATCTGAAGGCGGCCGCGCCGCACCTGGTGTACGGGGCGACGGAAGGCCAGAAGCAGTCCACGCGCCCCGGCTGGGTGTACATCGCCGAGTTCTATGCCGCCGATGCGCTAAACCGCACCGGGAAGAAGGCCGAGTCGGTGGACCACTACCGCCTCTACTTGCACCAGGCGCCGGTGAACGACCCCAACCGTCGGGACGCCATCGCGGCCATGCGCGCCATGAACGCGCCCCTCGAAGCGCCGTAGTCTCTTACGCGGCGGGCGCCGCTTGCAGGCGGCGTTCGGTCTCGAGGGCCATGCGCGCGAACGCCTCGACGTCTAGGGTCTCGCCGCGGGCGTCGAGAGAAATCCCGGCAGCGGTGGCGGCCTCTTCCAGCGCAGCGCGCGTCGGCAAGAGCTTGGCCCACGAGTTGCGCAGGGTCTTGCGCCGGGTGGCGAACGCCGCGCGCACCACGTCGCGGAACGCGTCGGTCTCGGCGGCAATGGCGTGGGGCTGGAGCTCGATGACGGCGCTCGTGACATCGGGCGGCGGGAAGAAGCAGCCGGGCGAGACCGAGCGCACGCGATGAACAATGTATTGTGCACGCACAAATACGGTGAGCGCGCCATAGGTCTTGGTAGAGGGCTCGGCCGCCAGTCGATCGGCCACCTCGGCCTGGATCATGAACACCGCCCGCGTGAGGTGTGCGGCGATGCCCACCGACATCTCGAGCAGCGGCCCGGTGATCTGGTACGGCAGGTTGCCGGCCAGAACCCGCGGCACGTCGGGGCCGGCGCCGCGGGAGAAGAGCGCGGGCACGTCTACCTGCTTGGCATCGCCCTCCACCAGCACCAGGCGCCCGCTGGCGATCTCGCTCGCCAGCTCTTCGGCCAGGACCGGCAACAGATCGCGATCGCGCTCCACGGCCACCACGCGCGACGCCCGCTCCAAAAGGGCGCGGGTGAGTGCCCCGGTGCCGGCGCCCAGCTCCACCACCTCGGCGCGGCCACGCTCGGCGTCGGGAATGCACGCCTCGGCGATGGCGCGGGTGACGTTGGCGTCGACCAAGAAATTCTGCCCGAAGCTCTTCTTGGGCGTCAGGCGCGCACGCGCGAGCACGCTGCGGGGATCGGTCATGGGGTCTTTTCCGGAACGGGTTCGGGCGCGATGTCGGACGCCGAACGCTTGGCACGAATACGCACGCCCAGCTTGCGGAGGTCGACCCGCTGACGGATCTCGGCGGCGGCGGCGCGCATCTCCACCGCCTCGCGCACCAACATGGCAGAGGGCCGCGCGCGCACGATCGGGTCGAGCACCGCGCCGAGGCCTTCGTGGCTGGGCAGCGCCCACACCACGTGCGTGCGCTTCTGCCGCAGCTTCTTGAGCGCGTGCTCCACTGCGCTGCCTTCGTCGGGCGCCGGGCCGAACACGTACACCAGGTTGGGCGGATGCTTCTCGCCGGCGAGCTTGAGCAGCACGCGCCCCATCTCGGCCTCTGCGTTCACGCGCTCGCCCTCGGCCCGCGGCGCCAGCTCCACGCCGAACACGCCCAAGTAATGCCGGAGCCGTTGCTCGCGCAAGGAACCAGCGAGGGGCGCTCGGGCGCCGAAGGGAGCGCGGTGCTTGAGGCCATCGGCCCGGCTCGCCAGAGCTTCCAGATCGTCGCGCCGTACGTCGCTGAGTCCCATGGGGTCGAGCGGCCGCAGGTGCTCCATCACCCGGAGCGCCACGTCGCGCTCGTCGGCGTCGGTGCGATCGGCATCCAGCGGCGCGCCCGCGCTCACCAGGGCGTCGATCATCTTGGCAAGGTGCTCGGCGCCCTCGGACGGCGGCAAGTAGGCCTGGGTGCGAGAAGCGTGTACCACCAAGCCCGTCAAGTGCCCCCGGCGGAGGTGCTTGGTGAGCACCGCGGCGACGTCGTCGATGGCCACGTCGAGCGGCGAGGTGCCCAGCGCGCCTGCCCAGAGCTCCACCGAGGCGTCGAGCACGCACACCACGCGGTCGCGCTCTTCGCGCTCGGTCTCTCGCACCAGCAAAAGGCCGCGGCGGGCGCTGGCCTTCCATGCGATGCGCTTGAAGGCGTCGCCGGGCACCAGCCCGCGAAGCTCCCGGAACTCGTCGCCCTCGCCGCGCACCGGGGAGCGCTGGCCTGCATCGGCGGTGCGTCGCGCGCGCCCGCCGCGCGGTGAGCTCACGAAGGTCTGCAGCGAGGGCGGCAACACCTCCACGCCGTGGGGATTGGCGAACATCAGCGGCACCTCATAGAGCGCGTCGCCCCCCACCGGGATGCCCCGCACCTCGAGCGCCATACCGTGAACGCCCCAGCGCCCCACGCGGGTGGTCTTCAGGCGCACGTCGATGGTGGCGCGCGAGCCCGCCGGGAGGTCGATCTCCAGTGGATCTACCGAGGCCTCGAGCATGCTCGAGACCAGCGGTCGAATGGAGAGGCCGCGGACGTCGTCGGTGCCGCGGTTGCGCAGCTCCGCCCGCAGCACCAGGTCTTCGCCGCGCGCCACCCGCGAGACGCGACCTTTGGTGGACCACACCATCTCGAAACCGGCGCCCCGAAGGCGGGTGACCGAGGCCAGCGCGAAGGCGCGCCCCACCGCCACCGCCAGGATCATCGCGCCGCCGAAGGCCACCATGGGCGCGATGCGCAGCGCCACCCCCAGCGCCACCATGGCCGCCCCGGCGATGGCGACGTGGAAGGTGGCACGCGTCGGGTAAAGCTGCATGATGCACCCACCTACACGGCGCGAGGACGCGCGCGGTAGCTCACCTTGGCGAGCGCTTCTTCCACCACCGCGTCGCGCGCCCGGCTCTCGCCCTCGGCGTCGCCCTGCAGCACC
This sequence comes from Polyangiales bacterium, assembly GCA_038210445.1. GTDB lineage: Bacteria > Myxococcota_A > Polyangia > Polyangiales > Polyangiaceae > JABFRG01. The sequence continues at coordinate 260,759 of JBBQWQ010000002.1, read as the reverse complement.
AGCCGGTGGGCCAGCACGTAGGGGGCCACCGCGCGAAAATCGTCTGGCGTGGTGTAGGTACGACCCGAAACGAGTGCCCAGGCTTTGGCAGCCTGCACCAGCGCCAGTGTTCCGCGCGGGCTCACCCCCAGCGCCACTTTCGTGTGCTTGCGCGTGAAGCTGGTGAGACCCACCGCATACTGATGAAGGTCGTCGTCTACGTGCACGTGCGCGGCGGTGGTCTGCAGCGTCCGCAGCTCCTCCGGCGTCAGCAACGTGCGCACCACCGGGGCGTCGACCCCGTGGGTCTTGAGCATCCGCACTTCTTCGTCGGCGGTGGGATAGCCCATGGGAATGCGCACCAAGAAGCGGTCGATCTGGGCCTCGGGCAGAGGATACGTGCCCTCGAGGTCCACCGGGTTCTGCGTCGCCAGCACCAGAAAGGGCAGGGGAAGCTCGTAGCGATCGCCCTCGATGGTGACCTGCCGCTCCTGCATCGCTTCGAGTAGCGCCGACTGGGTCTTGGCCGGCGCGCGGTTGATCTCGTCGGCGAGCACCACGTTGGCAAAGATGGGGCCGGTGCGCAGGGTGAACGTGCCCTCGCGCGGCGAGAGCACGTAGGTCCCGGTGATGTCGGCGGGAAGGAGATCGGGCGTGAACTGAATGCGCCGCGAGGTGCAGCCGAGGGCGGTGGCGAAGGCCTTCATCAGGGTGGTCTTGGCCACGCCGGGCACGCCTTCGAGGAGCACGTGGCCGCGGGCGAGCAGCGCCACCATCATCACGTCGACGGTGATCGGACGGCCCAGGTAGATGCGGGCGATCTCCCGCCGCAGCTCGTCGATTCGCTCTCGGGCCGAGGCTGCAGCGGTCTGGGAGAGTTGCGTCACGGAACAACCTTTGTCGCACGCTCACGCACGCTTTTCACGATATTTTTCACGGTTTCTCCCAGGCTGACCACGTCGCGATCGGAGAGCTTTGCGGAGGGCGAGCGACTGAGCACCAGGGTCTCCACGTTGGACATGGTGAGGAGCACGCTGCGCAACTGCGCGAGCTCCCGTCCATCGAGCCAATGCCGGGCCCCGAGATCGCGCAGCAGCACGTCCGACGTCGGTAGCCGGCGCAATCCGAGCAAGAGCTTCAGCTCTTCTTCGAGGGCGCCCTTCCATTCCAGCACCGCCAGCGATCGCGACGCGTGGGGCGACGCCACCACCGCCAGATGACCGGCCAGCCCGCCATGCGCCACCACCGGCGTCCGCCGCGTGAAGCGCGGCGCCACTGCCTGGTGCACCTTGCCGGCCCGGCGCCCCACCCAGATGACCAGCGCGAGGCCCAGCAAGATGGCGAGCGCGTAGGAAACGCCGCCCGACATGCCCTTCTCGCGCACGTGCCGGAGCCAGTCCTCGAGCTCGCGTCCCTTGTCACGCAGATCGGAGAGCCACGACTCCTCTTCGCCGTAGTGGCCCTTCTGCTCGATGTTCCCCACCGCGAGATACAGCTTTCCGCCGCGCTTGCCCCAGGTGTCGTCGTCTACCGAGTATTGCAAGAGCCCACGGGCGAAGGCGCGGTTGCCCGGGTAGTGCATCATCTGGTTGATGACGATGGAGCCGTCGGCCACCACCAGAAGGCGGCCTTTTTGCACGGCGCCCGCGACCGCCACGATGGCGCCCGCGTTGGCGGGATCGCCGCGCTCGCGAATGCGCAGCACCGGCGAGAGATCCGGATGCTTGAGCGCAGTGGGATGATTCATGACCACGCGGCCCACGTCGGCCACCGTCGGATGCGCGCTGGCCGGCTCTGCCAGCGGAAGCTCCGGGTTCTTTCGCAGCATTTCTGCCGGGCGCGCGGGGCTCGCCATGCGGTCCATGCCGAAATGCTTCAAGAGCACGTCGCCCGTGCCGTAGTCATCCAACAAGATCACCCGGCCACCGGCGCGCATAAAGCGAGACAGGCTATCGACGTCCGGGGTCTTCTCCGGATGCACGAGAATCACGCCGTCTTCAGGCTTCAGCTCGCCGTAGTCGAGCGTGGTGCGGACCACCAAATGCGTCTCTCCCACCGTATCCTTCGCCAGCGCCACGAACTCGGCGAGGCCCTCCCAGTCCTTGGAGGCCGTGTCGAAGGGGACCGCCGACGCCGTCGTCGCGACCGTGAGCATCAACAGAAGAACGCGAAGGAAACGCACCGCTTCGCCGATGCTACCAGCGCTGGACGAAAGAAGCGTACGGAGTGGTGCGCGGCGGCATCGGAACCTATGCTTGGTCTGGGTGCGCCCAGGCTTCGCCGGTCCCACCTTCAGTGTGCGCAAGGCGCGCACGTCACGCAAGATACCCGGGAGATTTTCCCCATGACCCGCGATAGCTTGGCCATCCGACGGAAAAATACTAGAGGATACGTTGGTTTGAAGCAGTTCTCTGGGCCCCTCTCCGGGCATCCCCGGCCGGCGGGCCCTGCGCAAGATGCGTCGTCCCGCTCGTTCCCTATCTTGACCCGCCGAATCGGGGCATTACGCTCCTCGAATCGAAGTAAAGCTGTCTCGTTCCCGCGAGGGTAGGCCAATGCTTCCTCCATTCATCATCGAACAAATCCGAAAGCGCGAAGAGGAGGAGAAGGCTCGACACGAGCACGATCAGCCTCGTCTCGACCTGCCGCTCCCGCGGCCCCGCATTCCCGTGCGTCCCGACGAGGACGAGCCCGGCCGCGGCGTCCTCATTCTCGACATCTGACCCTCTCTCGCGGGCGCGCCTCCGCCTTGCGCCACCGTTCGGTGTACCCCGAGCTGCGAACGATCGTCCCTTGTTGCGCGCCCGCCCGCACGGCCCCGGCACCGGAAAGCCCTTTCGTTTCTGGAGCCTCGACTTCCGGGTGCCATCGCGGCTAAGAGTCGGGACCGCCCATGCGAGCTCCTCGCTCTTCCCTTCTTCTTTTGTTGGCTGCCTTCAGCGGCTGCTACTCCACCGGTGGTGGCGTCGCTCCGCCGGAGCAGCAGATGTACTTTCCCACCGGGCTCGCGGTGTCGCCTGGTGGCGGCGTGCTCTACGTGGCGAACTCCAACTTCGACCTCCAGTACGACGGCGGCACGCTGCAAGCGTACGACTTGGGTCGGCTTCGGAACGTCGCCAAGGAAGTCGCCGACACGTTCACGGCGCCCTGCGAGTCGGTGCGTTACGGAACCGCGCTGCGCTTCGTTCGCTTCGGCGCTTCGTGCGCCGCGCCCGCTCAGGTCTTTTGGCGTAACGCGCGTACCATCGGCGCCTTCGCCACCGACCTGCAGCTCTCGCCGTTCGGCTTCCAGGCGCAGGGCATTCCCAGCCGCCGACTGTTCATGCCCATCCGCGGCAATGCTTCGATCACCTGGGTCGATGTTCCCGACGACCGCGCCGGCGCGCCGGCCGAGCAGACGTTCGGCCTCCGCTGCGGCTCGACCAGCGAGGTCACCGGCATCACCAGCCGAGGCGGCGCCTGCGACGATGGACACCAGGCCGGTCGCAACCCCGACGAGCTGGGCAACTCCCGCAAGATTGCCCTTCCCGGTGAGCCCTTCGGCATGGCCTTCTCGGAGGATGGCGAGTCGCTGGTGGTCACCCACCAAACGGTGGGGCAAACCAGCCTGCTGTCGACCGGCTTCATCAAGGGTCAATCGGCAGGGCCCATCGCCGCGCCCTACCTCGACTTCATCCTCGAAGGCGTGGTCAACGGCGGCATCGGCGTCACCGCCATTCCCCACGACGCGCAAGCCTTCCCCGGACCTGGAAGTGGCACCCCTCCGCGGCCGGCGTTCCTGCAGTCGAGTCGCCTCGCGCCGGAGCTCACGCTGCTTCGCAACTATCCCGACGGGCGGGTGAGCGCCGACACCTCCTCGCTGCTCCGGCCTTTTTTGGTGAAGGAGACGACGTTCCCGGTGAACGCCAACGCCAACGGCACCGATTCTCGCGGCGTGCTCATCGACCCGACCCCGCGCATCGTGTGCAAGGCCGCGGTGAAGCCCGCCAACCCGGCGGCCAAGCCCCCGCGCACAGCGGCCGACGTGGCCACCGACATTGCGCTCTGCGCGCGGACGCCGGCCCGGCTGTTCTTGGCCAATCGCAGCCCCGCCTCGCTGGTCATCGGCGAGGTCGGTGAAGAGACGACCTTCGTCGACGGCAACTACGACGCCGACAGGGTGCGCGTCTTCGAGAGCATTCCGCTCTCCGCGGGCCCCTCGAAGCTGTATCTGGCGCCCATCGTCGATCGCGACGGCGCGCTCGCGCTCCGGCTGTTCATCGTGTGCTTCGACGCGGCGACCATCTTCGTCTACGACCCGGAGCTCCGGGTCATCGAAAACGTCATTCGCACCGAGCTCGGGCCCTTCGCCATGGCGTTCGATCCGTTCAACCTCGAAGACGCAGCGCTCCACGCCAAGGTGGCAGACCGAACCTTCGACGGCGTCACGCAGCACACCTTCCGCTACGGGTACGTGGCGGACTTCACCAACTCGGTGGTGCAGGTCGTCGACCTCGACAACGGTCGCCCCGGGACCTCGACCTTCGAGCGCATCTTAATGTCGCTGGGCGAGCCCACGCAGCCCAAGGGGTCGAACTGATGCGACCGCTCACGCTCCTTCCGGTGGCCGCCGCAGGTCTCGCCCTCTCCATGGGGCTCTTTCAGGCGAGCTGCTCCTCTACGCCGCCAGACCAACCGATTCGCACCTTCGAGCGCGCCCAGCGGATCGACGTCATCTGCGTCGATCTGCCGAACCTGGGCGGCCGCCCGCCCAACGCCCCGGTGGTGGGCCTGCCGGAGCGCGACTGCGCGCCCTCGCCCATCGGCGTCAACACCAACACCATCTCGAAGCACCTCTTCGCGCTGGTGACGCAAACCGCGCGCGGCGAGATAGGCATCGTCGACATGACCGCGCAGACCGTGGTCGATACCGATCACGGCACGCCTGGCGTCACCTTCGTGCCGGTGGGCACGGTGCCGGTAGACATCACCGCCGCACCGGACGGCAAGATGAGCTACGTCGCCTCCGGCGAGCCCAACCGCCCTGCCATTTACGGGCTGCCGACCACGCGCGTCCTCGGCGACTACGCGTTCAACGGCCAGGTGCCCTCGCTGCAAACCTGGCCCGTCTGCACGCTCCCGGAGCGGCCCTCGGCCATCACCACGGTGGCGCACGGCGACAGCTACGAGGTGGTGGTGGTGCTGGGAGGCTCGCGCCTCACCCCCGGGCGCGTGGTCACGCTGGCGAAGGAGCCCTTCTTCGACGGCAGTGTCTATCCGCCCGGTGAACCGGTTCCTTGCCGCATCACGTCCGAGCTCGCGGTGCGCGGCGATTTCGCTGCGGAGCCGCCGGTAGGGCCCAGCTGGCCCAACGGCGTTCCGTACGTCGATGGCGGAATCGATCTCACCGGCAAGCTCCCACCCATCGTCGAAGGTTGTACCAGCACGCTGCCCGATGCTGGCGCTCCGGTCGATGCCGGCGGCTCCCTCGACGCAGCCGCCAACGACGCGGCGGTCGACGCCGGCGACGCGGGCGCGTCCGATGCTTCCTCCTCCGATGCAGCCGTCGCCGATGCCGGCGAGCGACTTCAGGGCGCAGCGCGCCTCACCAATATCGTCCGCGACGGCCAGTGGCTGTACATCTCCGACGACACGCTGCCCATCATCCACGTGCTCGACATGAGCCAGCAGGGGGCGCCCAAGGAAGTGGCTCCGCTCGAGGTCTCGAGCCTGCTCGACCCTGCCAAGAAGCCCACCGTCACCGGCCTCGCAGTGAGCCCGGTCACCCGCGATTTCCGCCGCTTTCTCTACGCCATCGAGCGCCGCGAAGGTTCCATCGCGGTCTTCGACGTCACCGACCCCGAGAAGGGCCCACGCGGTCCGCTCGCACGTCCGAACCCTGAGCTCACGCCGTTCCAGCCGCCCGACCGCCTGGCCTTCGCCGTGCCGGTGGTGGCAGTGGGCTTCGCCCGCCACGACCTGCCGCTTCGCAACGCCGGCACCCCGGCCGCAGCGGCCGGCGCTTTGTGCGACCCCAACCCGGCCAACGTCAACACCGTGGGCGCGGCCTACCGCAACGACCGCACCGCCGACATCGCCCTCGGCCCCGACCGCCTTCGCGGCGTGTTCGCGTTCGTCACCCTCAGCAACGGCAGCGTCATCACCGTCGATGTCGACGACTGGGACGCCCCCTGCCGCAGGCCCGCGAACCTCCTGGCTTCGAACGCACGGCCCATCGTGACGTCGGAGAGGACCGATGCCTTCCTGGTCACGTCGCTGGCCGCGAGCGACGTCTCCGCTCCCCAGACGGTGGGCAGCGGTCCGTACGATGTGCCGCTGGCCGATACAGCGGTGTCTGGCGAAGCGTTCTTCCCGGTCTCGGCGCCGCACCGTATTCGCTCGAAGTACCGGATCCGCAACGACGCCGACGGCAACCGAATCCCGCGCGTTTCCGGCTCGCCGCTGCTCTTCGCGCCCGACGGCACGCCGCAGGCGACGCTGGGAGACGAAGGCGCCAAGAACGCGTCCATCCTCCCGACCTACGAGCTTCTCACCGACCCCCCAGCGGCGGTTGCCTTCGTCGTGTCTCCCAGCGCGAAGCAAGGGCCGGGCATCCGCATGTCGTTCGAGTCGCCCGACGTGCACGCCGATCAAGACTGGAACGTCGCCTACGAGGGCGCGCTGCCTGGCTTGAGCGGCGTGTTCACTGCAGTCTCCACCAGCGACAACTACGCCACGCTGACCCTGTCGAATCCCGAGGCGCACTTTTGCCGCAAGGGCATCGAGGACGCCGACCTCGGCAACGTGCGTGCGCGCGCCGCGGCCGCCGACATGAAGGCCGACAAGCTCGTCGACCAGGCCGGCAACCCGCTGGCAGATTTCTCCGGCCGCCTCGGCGACTACGTGCAGCTTTCCGACGCCATCCTCGACGTCAGCGATCCGTACTGGCGGGAGCCCAACGCCTGCTGGGCTGGAATCAACGACCCTCGGGCTCCCAATCTCGAGAACAACACCAGCTCCACCCTGCGTCACGACTACTGCGCGCAGGTCTTCGGCGAGCGCGAGAACCCGCCGCTCTCTCGCGACTTTCCCATCGTCGAGGCCTACGACGATCGCCTCGTGCTCGGCACCTACGACGCCGCCCGCCGCATCACCAAGGGAAACACGGCGTCGCTTCGGGCCATGCAGTGCTGCTTCCACAACCAGGTTCGTTTCGGCGTTCGCGCCGGCGGCGAGTGGATGACCATCGGGAGCGGCGCCGGATACCTGCACCACGTGGTCGCCGACGCCACCAGCCTTCGCTGTGGGCAATCGTGCTCGGCGCGGGAGAGCCTACTCAACGCGCGCAGCCTTCCGCTGCCCCGTCCGCAGAATCAGACCTTCGTTCCGGCCTTGGCCGCAGCCACCGACACCACCACCACGCCGTACCTCGACCCGCAGGGGAACCAGGTGCTCGTGCCGAGCACCCGCGTTCCTCGCAATAGCTCCCTCGCGTTCCGCAACCCCATCTTCTCGTTCGTCACCTGGAACGGCGCTGGGGCGCCCACCCGCGACCTCACCTGGAAGTTCACCACCATCGGCCAGCTTTCGTCGCAGGCCGTGAACCTGGCCGCCTCCAGCACCCGCGTCTCGCCCCAGTCGATGCGCTACATCGACGGCTTCGGGCAGATGGCGGTGGTCGACGCCGCCGACCAGGGGCTCGTGCTCATCGATCTCAACAACGTGACCCTCGTACCCCGCACGTACTACTAAGCGAGGCACGAGCCGCTCATGGCGAAGAAGGAGACCGGCGCCGACACCCCCGTCATGCGGCAGTTCAAAGCTGCCAAGGCCGAGGTGCCGGACGCGCTTCTTTTCTTCCGTATGGGCGACTTCTACGAGCTCTTCTTCGAAGATGCCGTAGTGGCGGCCAAGGCCCTCGAGCTCACGCTGACCAGCCGCAACAAAGGGGCCGCCGACGAGATCCCCATGGCCGGCGTGCCCTACCACGCCGCCACCAGCTACGTGCAGCGGCTCCTCGATCAGGGCTTCCGCGTGGCCATCTGCGAGCAGATGGCCGACCCCGCCACCGTGAAGGGCATCGTGCCCCGCGAGGTTGTGCGGGTGGTGAGCCCGGGCATTCCCTTCGACGACGCCAGCCTCGACCCGCGAGAGAACGTGTTCCTGGCAGCGGTGGAGGGGACCGGCCCCTACGGCGTGGCGGCCGTCGACCTGTCCACCGGCGAGGTCTTCGCCTGCGAGGTGGGCGATCTCGAAGGCGCGCTGGCGGAGTTGGTTCGGTGGGACCCCCGCGAGGTGCTGCTGGGCGCCGCTGCCGCGAGCCTCGAGGCGACCTTCCGCGCGGTGCGCCCGCGGGCGGTGGTTCGCGTGGAAAGTACACCCATCGCCGAGCCCGAGGAAGCGCTGGCGATGCTGGAAGGGGAGCCCTGCCCCTCGCTGCCGGCGCGCCTGGCAGCCGCCCGGGTGCTGGCCTTCGTGCGCTACGCCGAGCCCAAGCGTGCGCCCAAGCTCTCGCGCTTCACCTACCAAGAGGCGCGCGGCACGCTCATTCTCGACGAGGCCGCGCAGCGCCACCTGGAGCTGGTGCGCACCTTCGACGGCGAGCGCAAGGGGGCCCTCCTGGCGCACATCGACGAGACCAAAACCGCCGTCGGCGCGCGCCTGCTCCGTCGGCGTCTGCTCTCGCCGCTGGTCGACGTGGCCGCCATCCGGCGCCGCCTGGACGAGGTGGAGCTGTTCGTGGTGAACCCCGGTCTGCGCGCCGAGCTCCGTACGCGCCTTGGCCGCGTCGCCGATCTGGAGCGCCTGAGCATGCGGCTCCGCCAGGGCCGCGCCATGCCGCGCGATCTGGCGCTCCTTCGTAGCTCGCTCTCGGAGCTGCCGCCCATCGCCGCCGCGCTGACGTCGGTGAAAGATGCAGTGGCCCAGGCCTTCGTGCTCCCCACCGTCGACGCCGCGCGCGAGCTCTTGGCCCGAGCGCTCGCCGACGATCCGCCGCTCAAAGTCTCCGACGGCGGCGTGCTGCGCCCGGGCTACGACGCTCAGCTCGACGAGTCGCGCACCCTCACCACCGACGGGCAACGACTGCTCACCGAGCTTGAATCGCGGCTCAAGGAAGAGTCTGGCGTCCCCACGCTCAAGGTGCGGTATACACGCGTCTTCGGCTGGTACCTGGAAGTCACACGGTCGCACGCGGCGCGCGTTCCCCAGAGCTGGCGCCGCAAGCAAACGGTGGCGAACGCCGAGCGCTTCACCTGCGAGGAGCTCGACGTGCTCGCCGAGAAGCTGGGGCGCTCGGAAGACGCCGCGGCGGTGCGCGAGGCCGAGCTCTATGGTGCGCTGGTGGAGCAGCTGGCGGCCTACGTGCCCGACGTGCTCGCGGCCTCGGCCGCACTTGCCCACTGCGACGTGGCCGCCGGGCTCGCGGAGCTGGCGCATCGCTGCGACTTCGCCCGGCCGCTGGTCGACGACTCCACGGTGCTCGACATCGAAGACGGCAGGCACCCGGTGGTGGAGCGCATGACCGAGCTCGGGCGCTTCGTGCCCAACGACTGCCTCCTCGACGCCACCGACGGCGCCGCAGCCGAAGGCCGTGCGCGCTTGTGGCTGGTCACCGGACCGAACATGGCCGGCAAGTCGACCTTCATGCGGCAGGTGGCCCTGGTGGTCATTCTCGCGCAGATGGGCTCCTTCGTGCCCTGTCGCCGGGCGCGCGTGGGCGTGGTCGATCGCATCCTCACGCGGGTGGGCGCCAGCGACAACCTGGCCAAAGGCGAGAGCACCTTCATGGTTGAGATGAAGGAGACGGCGCACGTCTTGAAGAGGGGCACGCCCCGCTCGCTGGTGGTACTCGACGAGATCGGCCGCGGCACCAGCACCTACGACGGCCTCGCCATCGCCTGGGCGGTCACTGAGTATCTCGACGACGTTGTGCGCTGTCGCGCACTTTTCGCGACCCACTACCACGAGCTCACCAGCCTCGCGACCGAGCGCCCTTCGGTGGAGAACCGAAGTGTAAGTGCGAGGGAGCACAAGGGCGACCTGGTGTTCCTTCATCGCGTCGAACGTGGGGCGGCGTCGCGGAGCTACGGCGTTGCCTGCGGAAAGCTCGCCGGCCTGCCGGAGCTGGTGCTCACCCGGGCTCGCGTGCTCCTCGAGACCTTGGAGCAGGGCCGCCCGCCGCCCGGTGCGCGCGGTCGAGCGCCGGCAGCTGAGCCGCAATTGAGCCTGTTCGGCGCCGGCCCTCACCCGCTGGTGAGCGCGCTGAAGACCCTGGAAATCGATCGCCTGACGCCCCTGGAGGCCCTTTCGCTGCTCGCCCAGTGGAAGAAAGAGCACGCGGGCTGAGGGCGCGCGCCGCGTGCGTGCGTCTATCGTGCGTGACGTCCGCCACTTTGCTATGCTCCCTCTCATCGTGGCGCCCGAGCAACCATCGGAGCGGGGGCTGATTCTCGTTGTCGATGACGACGCGTCGACCCGGACGCTCGTCTCGCGATGGCTTCAGAAGGAGGGCTACGAGGTGCGCGAGGCACCCTCCGGAGAGGGGGCCCTCGAGGTGGTTGCTGCGCTGACCAGCCCGCTCGACTGCGTGGTGCTCGACGTGATGATGCCGGGCATGAATGGCGTCGAGGTGGTGCAACGGCTTCGGGGCATTCCCTCGGTAGCCGATGTGGGCGTGCTCCTGCTCACCGCCCATGCCACCGGCGACGAAGACGTGGTGGCCGGCATCGACGCAGGCGCCTCCGACTACATGTTCAAGCCGTTCTCCGGCCCGGTGATGGTGGCGCGGGTGCGAGCCTTGTGCCGCCGCACCCAGCACGCCCGTGAGCTCAAGGCGAAGCTGCTCGAGGCCGAGGAGCACGCGGCCATCGATCCGCTCACCAATCTCTACAACCGGCGTCAGTTCGAGCGGACGCTCACGGAAGAGGCGGCGCGGGCCCGTCGGCACCAGTCTCCGTGCGCGATTCTGATGGGCGATCTCGACTACTTCAAGACCATCAACGACACCCACGGCCACTCCGAGGGCGATCGCGTGCTCACGTACTTCTCCTCCAAGGTGCAGTCGATCCTCCGCGGAGAGGATCGCGCCTTCCGCTACGGCGGCGAGGAGTTCGCGGTCATCTTGCCGGGCGCCGACGTGGAGGGCGCGCTGCGGGTCGACAGGCGACTTCGCGAAGCGCTCGCGCGAGACCCGTACGTCTTCGCCAAGGGGCACTCGAACATCATCAACTACAGTGCCGGCATCGCCTGCGCCCAGGGGGCCAGCGACTTCACCTTCAAGGGCATCGTCGAAGACGCCGATCGGGCACTGTACGCGGCCAAGCGCAACGGCCGCAACCGCACCGAGCTGGCCTGAACCGGCCAGCTCGATGACGGAATCGCGTCACTGCGCGTCGACGTGGGCTTTGTAGGCTGCGGGCTCGAGGAGCGCCGCGAGCTCGGAGGCGCTGGTGGACTCGATGGTCACCATCCACGCCTTGCCGTAGCAATCTTCGTTCACCAGCTCGGGCTTCTGCGCGAGATCGGCGTTCACCCGCACCACCTTGCCGGTGACCGGCGCGTACAGATCGCTGAGCGTCTTCACGCTCTCGATGGTGCCGAAGGTCTTGCCGGCGGTCACCACGTCGCCCACCTTGACGTCGAGGTTCACCAGGGTGATGTCGCCGAGTTGCTCGACGGCGAAGCCGGTGATGCCGACGGTGACCTCTGCGGCCTCCACCTTCGCCCACTCGTGGTCTTTCGTGTACTTCAGTTCCGGGGGAATGTTCATGGGCGTTTCTCTACTTTTTCGCGCGCTTGTAAAAGGGCGTTTTGACGACGACTGCTTCGACCTGCTTGCCGCGGCAGTCGACCAAAAATGGGGTGCCGATTTCGGAGAGGGCAGTCGGCAGATAGCCGAGCCCGATGCTTTTGCCAACGGTGGGACCAGGGCTTCCGCTGGTGCAGATGCCGACCACATTTCCTGCGGTGTCGAGCAGCGGATAGCCGTGGCGCGCCACGCCGCGGCCGGTCACCTCGAAGCCCACCAGCTTGCGCGGAAGGGGCGCGGCCTTGATGGCCAGCAGCGCGTCTTTGCCTACGAACATAGGCTTGTCGAGCTTGACGATCCAGGAGAGGCCGGCCTCGATGGGGTTGGTGGTCTCGTCGATGTCGTTGCCGTAGAGCGAGAGCCGCGCCTCGAGGCGTAGCGTGTCGCGGGCGCCCAGGCCGCAGGGCTTGATGCCCAGATCTTGCCCCAGCTCGAGGAGCGAGCGCCACAGGGCGGCGGCGTCGTCCCAGGCGCAGAAGATCTCCACGCCGTCTTCGCCGGTGTACCCGGTGCGGGCTGCGGTGCAGCGCACGTTGGCGATGATCGCGTCGCGGAAATGGAAGCTCGGCAGCTCCACCAGCTTGGCGGCGTCGGCCCCGGCGCGTGCCAGCACCTCGAAGGCCTTGGGGCCTTGCAGCGCGATGAGCGCGGTCTTGGCCGAGATGTCCTCGAACTCGCAGTGGTCCACGGCGGCCTTCTGGAACACCGCGGCGATTTTTCCGTGGTTTGAGGCGTTGCACACCACCAGGAGCCGCTCCTGCGATGCGCGGTAGATGATGAGGTCGTCGAGGATGGTCCCGCCCTCGTTGCACGCGCAGGTGTAGAGCGCCTGGCCGTCCTTCAATTTGGTGACGTCGCCGGTCACCAGGTAGTCGACCACCTGGGCTGCGTACTGCCCGCGCATCTCCAGCTCGCCCATGTGGCACACGTCGAAGAGGCCCGCGGCGTTGCGGACCGCCTGGTGCTCGTCGACAATGCCCGTGTATTGCACAGGCATCTCCCATCCCGCGAACGGGACGATGCGCCCCTTGGCTTTCACGTGCTCGTCGTAGATAGGGGTGCGCGAGAGGGCGTCCGTCGTCATGGCCGCGCAGCCTACCATCAACCGCGCAAAAGTTGGGACCCTCTACCGCCCCGCGCAGCGATGGGAGGTGCGTACCGATTCGGCGCTGCAGCAGCTCTCCTCAGGTCCGAGGCCAGTGGTATAGTGCCCCCATGTCGACCACCCCCACGGCAACGAGCTGGGACCGCGCCGCGCCGCAATATCTGGCCGAGTGGGTTCCCCGCTTTCTCCCCTATCACCGCGACCTCATCGAGGAGCTGGCCGTGAGCGAGGCGCAAAAGGTCCTGGTCGTCAGCGCCGGCCCCGGCGCCGAGGCGCTGGTAGCGGCTCGCCGGGTCGGGCCCCACGGCAAGGTGGTGGCCACCGACGCCAGCCCCGAGATGGTGCGCATCTGCGCCGAAGAGGCGCGCCGCGCGGGCCTCGAGATCACCACCCGGGTGGCCGACTTCGCCGACGCTTCCGGGGGCCCTTGGGACGCCATCGTCTGCGCCTTTGGCCTGTGGCAGATCGACGACGCCCGTCGCGCCGACGTCCTGGCCGCGTGGCGCGCGTCGCTGGCGCCGCACGGCAAGGTGGGCATCGTCACCTGGGGCCCGCCCGACCCGGACGGCCCCTTCGAGCGGCTCGCCCACGTGCTCCAGGAGCTCGAGCCCGGCTACGCGCCCTCCGGCCGCCGGAAGTTCGCCGAGCGCGACCTCATGGCCAAGATGTTCGAGGAATCCGGCCTGGCGATGGTGCGGTGCACGGTGATTCGGCATCCGAACATCTTCGAGCGCGCCGAGGACTTCGTGCGATCGCTCCGCGAGGCCTGCACCTGGCGCCGCATCTGGGAAGATCTGGGCGACGAGCGCATCAACCGCATCGCCGCCAAGTTCTACGAAGGCGTGGGCGGGCCCGACGCGCCGCTGTCGTTCGCGCCCGCCGCCACCCTGGCCATCGCCGCGCTCCCCGGCGCGCAGGTCGAAATCGCCGCCCGCGCCAGCGTCCGCGCCCCCGACCTCGGCTGAGGAAGGCTGAAGTCGCGAGCCTACTTCACGGCCGGCGGCAGCCGCTTGCACGCGCCGTCGAAGGTCTCGAGCGCGCGCTTGAGGCCCGCCGTGAGATCGCCCTCGCAGATGCTGCTGAAAACGCCATTCTGGCCGGTGAGGGCCACGAAGCTCCGGAGCCTGCGGGCGTCGTCGGCGTCGCCGAACGCCGACTTGCAGCTGCTCGGGCCGGGCCCTGCGATGACGCTGGCGGCCCAACGCCCCTTGCCCTTGGCGACGCGGTCGAGGGTGTCGACGTAGTCGTTGAGCGCCACCACGCCTTTCATGTCGGAGCACGACTCGGTGCCGATCGCGAAGTTGTTGTCCTTGCGCGAGCAGTCGTCTTCGTCGCTGAGGATGACCACGCCGAGGAGCGCGTCGTCGCGGCGGAATCCTGCGTTGGTACCGTCGGCGGTGCGCGCACCGAACGCGAGATCGAGGGCTTCGAGGGGCATCTCCACGCTCGGGCCGCCGGTGCCCACCTTGGCGAGGCACGAGAACACTGAGCTTACATTGGGGTCGCCGCGGTCGATCCAGCGCTTGGTGCCCCCGCACTCCTTCTTGTTGCGGAAGGCGCCGTTGTCGCCCTTCTCGTTGAAGGGAATGGGGCCGCCGAAGGGCGGCTGCAACGTGTAGCTGATGTCGCGGCCGGTGGTGGTAACGGCGATGCGATAGTTGAGCGGTACGCCGCTCTTGCTCTTGGTGTCGTCGAGGAGCTTGATGAACGCCGGAAAGTTCGCCGCCAGGTTCGACTGCTCCTCGCCCATGGACCCGGAGTCGTCCACCACGAACACGAGATCCATCTTCGTGCACTCGGTCTCGTCCTTGGGGGCCGGGCCGCCCGAGGTGGTGAGCCCCGAGCTCGCGCCACTCGAGGTGCCTCCGCTCGAGCTCTGCCCGTCGAAGCCGGAGCCAGACGAGCTTCCGCAGTGGACAATGGCGATGATCACGGGGACCAAAAAGAGAGCGCGGCGCATTGCGCGCAAGAATGGTCCGGCTCGGGCCTGGTGTCGAGTCCGCGGCGGTTCTTCTTTTCCGAACGTTATTTTGCAGTTACCGAGGCTTTTTCGGGGCCGGACGGTTTTGCGCCGGGAGCCGCCGCCCGCGCGCCGCCCTCGCCGCGGTGCCAGCTTCCCGAAACGTCTCGAAAATTCCCGTTCTATCTTGGGGCCCGACGCGCTATCTCAGCGTCTCGCGGTGCGGCGGCGAATGTTCTCGGACGCGCCGGCATCAGCACTCGAGACTCGAATCATCCAGCGCAATGGAGCACGTATGGGACGCTATCAGTTCACGTCGGAATCGGTCACCGAAGGGCACCCGGACAAGATCTGTGATCAGATCTCGGACGCCGTCCTCGACGCCATCCTCGCCCAAGACAAGCGCGCTCGCGTTGCTTGCGAGACGCTCGCCAAGACCGGAATGATCGTCGTCGCCGGTGAGATCACCACCACCGCGCGCATCGACGTTCCCACCATCGTTCGCAAGACGGTGACCGAGATCGGCTACACGAGCTCGGAGATGGGCTTCGACGCCAGCACCTGCGCGGTCCTCACCGCCGTCGAGCAGCAGAGCCCCGACATCTCCCAAGGTGTCACCGAGGGCGAAGGCATGCACAAGGAGCAGGGCGCGGGCGATCAGGGCCTGATGTTCGGCTACGCCACCGACGAGACGCCCAGCCTCATGCCGGCGCCCATCGACTACGCGCACCGGCTGGCCCGCCAGCTCGCGGCCATCCGTCACGCGAAGAAGGTCGACTTCCTTCGCCCCGACGGCAAGACCCAGGTCACCCTCGAGTACGAGAACGACGTTCCCGTACGTATCGACGCGGTCGTCGTCAGCTCGCAGCACTCCGAAGACGTGAAGTACAAGACGCTCAAAGAAGCGATCATGGAGCTCGTCGTCCTCAAGACGCTTCCCAAGAAGCTCATCGACAAGAACACCAAGTTCCACATCAACCCCACCGGCCGCTTCGTGGTCGGTGGACCGATGGGCGACTGCGGGCTCACCGGCCGCAAGATCATCGTCGACACCTACGGCGGCATGGGCCGTCACGGCGGCGGCGCCTTCTCTGGCAAGGACCCGTCCAAGGTCGACCGCTCGGCCTGCTACTACGGCCGTTACGTCGCCAAGAACATCGTCGCTGCAGGCCTCGCAAAGCGTTGCGAAGTGCAGGTGGCCTACGCCATCGGCGTTGCCAAGCCGGTCGGTGTCCACGTGAACACCTTCGGCACGGGCAAGATCGCCGACGAGAAGCTCGAGAAGTACATCCTCGAGAACTTCGACATGCGCCCCAAGGCGCTCATCGACGAGCTCAACCTCCTTCGCCCGATTTACCGCGCGACGGCGGCCTACGGTCACTTCGGCCGCGACGAGTTCTCCTGGGAGAAGACCACCCGCGCCGCCAAGGTGGCCGACGATCTCCTCAAGGGCGGCTCCAAGGGCAGCAAGACCAACGGCGCGAATGGCCACGCCAAGCCCGCCAAGGGCAAGGGCAAGGGCTCTTTCGCCAGCGCCTGATCCCGCGCTGCAGGGCTACGAAGCGGCTGGTTCCTCGGAGCTGGCCGCTTCGCTTTTGTGGGCACTTTGCCTATACGGTATCGCCATGACGACGCGGCTTCTTCTCATCCGGCACGGCGCGACCACGCTCACCGCGGAGGACCGCTTCGCGGGCTCCACCGACGTGCTCCTCTCCGACGAAGGACGCGCCCAGGCGCAGAAGCTCGCCGAGCGCCTGGCGACGGAGAAGCTCGCCGCCATCTACGCGAGCCCCATGCAGCGCACCCTCGACACCGCGAGCATCCTCGGCGTGCCCCACGGCCTCAACCCGCAGCAGAGAGACGGGCTCCGCGAGATTGGCCACGGGCGCTGGGAGCAGAAGACGCGCCGCGAGGTCGAGGTCGAGTTCGCCGAGGAGTACGCCTCGTGGGAAGAAGATCCGTTCACCTTCGCGCCCCAGAGCGGCGAGTCGGGCCTGGCTGTCACCGCGCGCGCCCTGCCGGTGGTGCGCGACGTGGTGGTGGCGCACCCCAACCAGACGGTGGCCATCGTGTCGCACAAGGCCACCATTCGCCTCATCTTGGCGAGCCTCCTCGGCATCGACGCACGCGGCTACCGCGACCGTCTCGACCAGTCGCCAGCGTGCCTCAACGTGGTGGACTTCAAGGACCCCGTGCGGGCCCGCCTCATGCTCTACAACGACATCTCGCACTACGCGCAGCAGCCGCGTACCGCCGACACCAACCTCTCGAAGTGGTGGGACGTTCGACCCTGAGCTGCGCGGCTCAGCGCACGGCTGCGCGGCTCAGCGCACAACCGTGGTGCAGCCGAGCGCCACATCGACGCGGCCGTTCTGGTCGGCCTTCACGGTGTTGCAGGCGTTGCCGCACAGGAAAATCTTTGAGCGGTCGGTCGAGTATTGCCAGCCGTCGGCGCCCGCGGCGCAGCCGGCGCTGTTGTCTTGAGGCACGCTGCGCGCGGCCCCGCCGCCGGAGGGCGTGTACAGCACGTTGACCTTGCTGTAGTCGATGGTGCCGCTGCCGGGCTTGGGTACGTCGAACTCGCACCCGAGCGCCTCGCGAGAGATGGAATCGAGCGCGGCGTTGAGCTCCGTCGCCAGGTTCACGCCCGAGTTGGTGAGGTCGAAGTGGCAGTCGCCGGCGTTGGCCGGCGAAACCGCGTGCACGCACGCTGCGCTGCGGGCAGTGCCGCCGTTGAAGGCCATGCGCGAGAGGAACGCGCGGTTCTCTTCGCTTCCCGGGGCGCCGATGACGAAGGTCTTGATGCCCACCAGCCCCGCGTTCTGCACGGTGGTGGTCACGAACCCTTCCTGCTGATCCGGCGCGCACGTCTCCTCTCCGTCGGTGATGAGCACCAGGAACTTCTTGCCCACGACGCCGGGCGTGGTGTGCAGGTACTGGTAGCCAAGGGTGGCGCCGCCCACGATGGGCGTGAAGCCCTTGGGCGTCACCGCGTCCAGGCTGGCGTTGAGGGCCGTCTTCTGCGTGGGGTCGAGCGGCTTCACCAGCACGCCAGGCGTGGGCAACACCGCGCAGTCGTCGTCGGTATTGAAGAGACTGATGCCCGCGCTGTTGGTGGCGGGCATGGCCGCCAGCGCCGCCTTCAGGGCGTTGCGGGTGATGGTCCACTTGCTCGCCTTGGTGGTGTCGGCGGTAATCGGGAATTGCTCGCACATCGCCGAGGTGGTGGTGGGAGGCGGATTGCAGTTCATGCTGCCGCTGCGGTCGATGACGAAGAGCAGGCTGGCGGGCGCCCGCTTCGCTTCGACGGTGGTGACGGCGCAAGCGGCGTCGGCATTGAACGCGGCGTCGGAGCGGCCCGTTCCGCTGTCGTCGCCGATTCCCAGGTTGCCGCTGGAGCCGCTGGAGCCCGCGCCATCGGGCTGGCCGCTGGACCCGCCGTCGAACTGCGATATGCCGTCGTCGCCCCCGCACGCGGCCGCAGAAAGTGCCACCGCCGCGGCGGTCGTCGAAAGGGCGACCAGCCACTGCGGCCGACGTGCATGCGACATCTGCTTCTTCGGACTACTCATCTCGCCCTCCGCTGCTCACGTTTCTTGAACAGTACAAACGACCAACGTAGCATTACACAATGGCACAAGTGAAGGTTGCGCGCGGAATCTTCGTCGTCGCGGTGGCGCTTGGTGGAGCTGCGGCTCTTACGGGCGGGTGTGGTGATGACGGCGCCGGCGGAGCAACACCCGAAGCGGGCGCCAGCAGCGGCGCCACGTCGACGTCGTCGTCGTCGTCTGGAGCATCCGGATCGTCCGGCGCATCGGGATCGTCCGGCGCCAGCTCCGGCGGCTCCAGCGGAAGCTCGGGATCTTCCGGCTCCAGCGGAAGCTCGGGCAGCTCGGGATCGAGCGGCGTCGACGCATCGAGCGGCGGTATCGACGCCAGCGATGCCTCGAACATTCCCGACGTGAGCTTCGCCTACGACGCGCCGTCGCGCGACGCCGCGCGCGACGCCTGCGCGGCCACCTCGGCGGAGGCGACGCTGACGCCCCTCGACATGTTCATCATGCTCGACAAGTCGGGCAGCATGGGCACCGACTGCAACGTCGGCAGCACGACGGCGTCGAAGTGGTGCGCGTCGGTGAACGCGCTCTCTTCGTACTTCAAGTCGGCCAGCTCCACCGGCAACGCGGCGGCGCTGCAGTTCTTCCCGCAGCTCCCGTCGACCACCTACAAGTGCGACGGCAGTGGGTATTCGCTATCGAGCGCCCCGGGCGGCGCCACCGGCTTCACGGCGCTCCCCTCGGCCACCTTCGATACGCTGCTCAACAGCACCAACCCCGATGGCGCCGACACGCCCACGGAAGGCGGCATGCGCGGCATCGCGGGCTTTCTGGGGAACGCCACCAACCGCCGCGCCGGGCGCCAAGCCATCGGGATTCTGATCACCGACGGCGACCCCACGGCCTGCAACACCAGCAACGCCACGCTGCAGGGTATTCTGCAGGCACACTATGCGGCCACTGCGGTGCGCACCTTCGTGGTGGGCATGACCGGCGCCACCTTCGCGAACCTCGAGACCTGGGCCGTAGGCGGCAACGCGCCTTTGCACAACAACGTGGTGGGCGCGCTCACCAACGCGTGCGGCAACGGCGCGGCAACCTGCCGCAGCTGGAACGTCGGCGCCGGCAACCCCGCCGCCTTTGTCGAAGCGCTCAAGCAAATCCAACTCTCGGCCATCGGCTGCTCGTACAATATGCCGACCACCACCACCGGCGTCATCGACCCGGCCAAGGTTACCGTCGACTACCTGATGAACGGCACCACGCCGCAGAGCCTGGTGCGCGTTACCAACTTGGCCGCCTGCGTGGCCAATGGCTGGTACTACGACAACAACACCACGCCGACGAAGATCAACCTGTGCCCGACGCAGTGCACGGCTGTGCAAGCCGACGTGAACGCCAAGGTCAAAGTTCAGCTCGGTTGCCTGGGCGGCTGACGCGCCTCGGCTCGAGGAACACACCAACGCACGCGCGCGCACACGCCGAACGAAAAGAGCCCCACCGACCCGTAAGTCGCGTGGGGCTCGTGCGCTTCGCGCGCGCTCAGCAGTCGAAGTAGAGGACGAACTCGTGCGGGGTGGGCCGCATGCGGATGGGGTTCAGCTCCTTGGTCTTCTTGTAGTCGAGCCACTCGTCGAGGGCGTCCTTGGTGAAAACGTCGCCGCGCAGCAGGTACTCGTGGTCGTCTTCCAGCGCCTGCAGAGCCTCTTCGAGGCTGCCCGGCATGTGGGGCACGTTCTTGAGCTCTTCCGGCGAGAGGGCGTAGATGTCCTTGTCGAGAGGATCACCCGGGTCGATCTTGTTCTGGATGCCGTCGAGCCCGGCCATCATCATGGCTGAGAAGGCCAGGTACGGGTTGCACGTCGGGTCCGGGAAGCGGACCTCGATGCGACGCGTCTTGGGGTTGGGGCCGGTGATGGGAATGCGCACCGAGGCCGAGCGATTGCGGCTCGAGTAGGCGAGGTTCACCGGAGCTTCGAAGCCCGGCACCAGACGCCGGTAGCTGTTGGTGGTGGGGTTGGTGAGGGCGGCCAGCGACTTGGCGTGCTTGATGATGCCGCCGATGTAGTGGAGAGCGAGCTGGGAGAGCCCAGCGTAGCCGTCACCTCCGAAGAGCGGCTTGCCATCCTTCCAGAGCGACTGGTGCACGTGCATGCCCGAGCCGTTGTCGCCGAAGATGGGCTTGGGCATGAAGGTGGCGGCCTTGCCGTTTTTGCGCGCGATGTTCTTCACCACGTACTTGAACCACATGAGCTGATCGGCCACCGGGAGGAGGCGATCGAACTTCATGCCGATCTCGCACTGCCCGCCGCTCGCCACCTCGTGGTGGCCCACCTCGACCTCGATGCCGCTGGCCTGGAGGGCGAGCATCATCTCTTGCCGCAGATCGCCGAGGGTGTCGGTGGGGGGGACCGGGAAGTAGCCTTCCTTGTGGCGGGTCTTGTAGCCGAGGTTGGGTCCCTCGTTGCGCCCGCTGTTCCACGCGCCCTCGGCGCTGTCGAGGTAGTAGTAGCCCTCGTTGGGCCGCGACTGGTCGAAGCGCACGTCGTCGAAGATGAAGAACTCGGCCTCTGGCCCCATGTACGAGGTGTCGGCAATGCCGGTTTGCTTCAGGTACGCCTCGGCCTTCTTGGCAATGTGCCGCGGGTCGCGCGAATAGGGTTGCTTGGTGATGGGGTCGAACACCGAGCACACCAGCGAGAGCGTCGGGTGCGCGTAGAACGGGTCGATCTTCGCGGTGCTCGCGTCCGGCACCATGAGCATGTCGGAGGCGTTGATGGGCTGCCAGCCGCGAATCGACGAACCGTCGAAGGCCACGCCGTCTTCGAACAGGGCGTCGTCAAGCCGGTGCGCCGGAAGCGTCGTGTGCTGCCACTGACCAGGGAAGTCGATGAACTTGAGGTCCACGAACTGCACGTTGTTGTTTTTGGCGAGCTCGAGCACTTCCTTCGGTTTCATGTGCAGATGTCTCCTTATGCTTTCCTGCGAATCGAATCGTGAGCAGGCGCGCGGGGGTGGCCCGCAACGCTTCGGAAAATTAGATGGCGTCTTTGCCGCGCTCGCCGGTGCGGATGCGGACCACTTCTTCGATCGGCGAGACGAAGATCTTGCCGTCCCCGATGCGGCCGGTCTTGGCAGACTTTTCGATGGCGTCGACCACCGAGATCACCAGCGCCTCGGGCACGATCATCTCGATCTTCACCTTGGGCACGAAGTCCACCACGTAGGCGGAGCCTCGGTAGACTTCCTTCTTGCCGCCGGTGCGACCGAAGCCCTTCACCTCGGTGACGGTCATGCCGGTGACGCCGACCTCCGCCAAGGCATCTTTGACCTCGTCCAGCTTGAAGGGCTTGATGATGGCTTCGACTTTTTTCACGCGTCGACGTCTAGCGCCTCAATGTTTCGTCAATGTTTCGCGTCTGCGAAACGTGGGCCGCGCGGTTCCGTGCTAAAAATCAAGCGGTGATAGGCGCGTATCCGACCCCGGTGGAGCTCCACCGTTTTCCCGGGGGCGACGATCTCTGGATCAAGCGCGACGACCTCACCGCGAGCCTCTACGGCGGCAACAAGGTGCGCAAGCTCGAGCGACTGCTCATCGAGGCGGCGAAGCGCGGCGCCACCGAGCTCCTCACGGTAGGCGCGATAGGCAGTCACCACGTCCTCGCCACCACGCTGTTTGGACGCCGCGCCGGTTTTCGCGTGACCGCAGTGCTCCTTCCGCAACCGCGTAGCGAGCACGTGGTGGAAAACCTTCGTGCCGGCATCGGTGCCGGGCTCCGCGCGGTAGCCGCGCAGTCGTACGCAGAGGCCCTGGTCCGCATGGCCATGCTTCGGCGCCGCGGCGGCCGCCGCGTATTCGTGATTCCACCGGGCGGCTCGAACATCGTGGGCACCCTGGGGTTCGTCGACGCGGGCGACGAGCTGGCCCAGCAAATCGCCGTAGGCGAGCTCCCCGAGCCCTCGCTCGTGCTGGTGGCGCTCGGCTCCGGCGGCACGGCTGCGGGCCTCTCCGTGGCCTTTGCGCGGGCCGGCCTTCGTACGCGGGTTGTGGGGGTCGCAGTCGCCAAGCCGCAGTGGCTCTTGGGCCTCGCTGCGCGCCGCTTGGCGTACGCGGTGGGGGTAAGGCTCGGGGGCCGCGCGCTGGGCAACGCAGCCCAGCGGCACTTCTCGATGGAAGGTTCTGCCGTGGGGGCCGGCTACGGCGCTGCCACCGCAGCCGGCGACGCCGCGTGCATCGCCGCGAGATCGATTCCGATTACCTTGGACGACACGTATACCGCCAAGGTCTTCGCGCGCGCGATGGACATGGCCACGCCGAGCGCACACCGTGCGGAGAGCCGCGGCGGACCCATCTTGTTCTGGCACACCCTGTCTGCGGCGAAGCCGTCGCTGCAAGATGCACCGAGCGAACAGCAGCTCGCGCTGCCCCTACAGCGGCTCCTACGGTAGGCGCAATCGCCTACGTTTTCGTAGCTTTATTGGACGCATTGTTGGCGATTGAGGTATCCCGGCCTCATGATGAACGGGATGGGCGGAGGCAAAACAAAGCCCGGAGGAGCGGAGGTACCGGAGGTACCGGACCTCGACTTGCCGCCGCTCCTCGATCCGCAGGAGGTCCCGCGCGAGAACCGCAACTCGTTCGTGCGTCCGAAGCGCGCGCACGTGAGCGAGGAGCCGCCGCCGAATCTCGACGAGGCCGACGTCTTCCGGCCCAACGCTCCGGTGCGCCCGCCGCCGCGGCACGACTCCGCGAAGCCGCCGCCCCCGCTGGCTCCGCGCCGCGCCGTGAGGCAGCCCAGCGAAGCCCCGCCCGCGCCGAGCGCGCCCGCCGCGAAGCCGAAGCCCAAGCAGATGCCGGTGAGGGAAGAGGTCGCGTACGACCGCAAGAAGGACTGGCGCAGCGAGTAAGGCGGCGGAAGCGCCGGCTCACATCTCGTCGAAATGCGCCGCCGAGGGTGCTGCGCTCGGCGCGGGCGTCTCGGGC
Source organism: Polyangiales bacterium (assembly GCA_038210445.1). Classification (GTDB taxonomy): domain Bacteria; phylum Myxococcota_A; class Polyangia; order Polyangiales; family Polyangiaceae; genus JABFRG01. The sequence goes on along the minus strand of JBBQWQ010000002.1, from coordinate 237,386 downwards.
GCTGGTCCGTCGTCGCTGCCAGGCGCCGGGGCGACGGCGTTGCCGGTCGCGTGCGGGCGCGCCACAACGGGCACAGCATTGGGTGAGCGCGGCAGGCCCTTGGGTGAGCGCGGCAAGGCATTGAAGTCCACCGCCGGCTGAGCGACGCGGCCGGAGATCGCCGCGGGCGCGGCCGAAGAGGCTGCGGCTGCTGCGGCTGCGAGCGGGCATGAGGGCGCCTGCGGAGCGTGCGCTGGCTCGTGGTGCACCGCCTCCGCCGGTGCCGCAGCCACCTTGGGCAGCGTGGTGCGACCGAGCCAGAAGGTACCTGCAGCGAGCAGCAACGCGCCGGCCAGCCATGCGAGGGGGTGGGGGCGCGCGTGGTGGCCGCGGCCGCTACCGTGCGCCATGCGGCGTACCTGCGGCCCGGTGTCCTCGCCATCGAAGCGTGGCGCCGGTCGCGCCAGGAAGCCGCCGCTTCTGCCGAGCGAAAGCGCGGCGCCGGCAGCTGTGAGGTCCGCGGGGTCCGGGGGCAGCACCGCCGGCGGCACGCTCGAGCTGAGTGCAAAGGCGTCGGGCGTGGGCAAGACGGCGCGGGCAGGCGAAGCCACCGCGTCGAGTGCCGGTCCGTCGGCCAGCGCCGCGGCACGCACCGTGTCGTCGGCGCCCGCGGCGCGCCCTCGCTGCGAGGCGGGCGCGAGCACCACCGTGGGCGTGGGGAGCGATAGATTCGGGTAGAGTGCACCCAATCGCTCGAGCACCCGCGTGCCGTTGCGCGGCCGCGCGTCGCGGTCGTGACTGAGCATTTCGTCGACGAACCCCGCGAGCGGTGCGGGAACCCACGGCGCCACCGTGTGCAGCGGGGGAGCCTTGCGCAGCAAGATGTGCGAGAGCAAGCGATCGGCAGGAACCTGCTCGGTGTCGAAGCAGGTGCGGCCCGCGAGCATCTCGAAGAGAATGGCGCCCACGGCGAACACGTCGGCGCGCTGGTCTACCTCGCTGGGCGCCGCCGCCTGCTCGGGCGCCATGTACATGGGCGTGCCCACCGCGAGGTCGAACTCCGTCACCGGCCCGTTGAGGTCACGCTGGCTCTCGTGGTCCACCACTTTCGAGACCCCGAAGTCGAGCACCTTGGCGACCGTGGCGCCGTCGTCGCGCGTGCACAGGAACACGTTGGCGGGCTTGAGATCGCGGTGCACGATACCCCGCGAATGCGCCTTGGAGATGCCGCGGGCGATGTGCGAGGCGAGGGTGACGGCGCTGGGAAGGTGGAGCTTCTTTTCGCGGGTGAGCCGCGCGTCGAGGTCTTCGCCCTCGAGGTACTCCAGCACCATGTACACGCCGTAGCGTTCGTCGGTTCCGACGTCGAACACCTGGACCACGTAGTCGCTTTCGAGGGTACCGGCGATGCGTGCCTCGCGGTAAAAGCGGGCCACCGTCGCGCCCCCGCGCACGTCGGCGAACTTCAGCGCGACGCGCCGCCCCAGCTCGAGGTGGCGCCCCTCGTAGACGGTGCCCATGGCTCCCTCGGCGAGACGTCGCTCGACTCGATACTTTCCGCCGAGAATGGCACCGCGTTCCGGGTTCAAGCGCGCAGCCTCCAGGTTCTGCAAACGCGCGCCAGCGGCGCGGATTACAGGATCAAGCAAAGGGACGAACGAAGGGGCCGGGGGGCATGGCGAATCGTGGCCCTCCCTCCGAGCCGCGGGGGCGGTCTCGGTGGAACTTCATTGTCTACGCATGGTGGCGCGGAAAACTCCCTCCATTCAGATCGCAGGCGAAAAAATGGGGGAGATCGTACGTAGGGCCGGCACACATACGCGCCTGGCAGCACACTTTCGCGCGTTCAGCGCGACACCGTACCGCCCGCTGACACACACTGGCGCAGCGGGACGTATCGAAGGGTTGTTGGCCCTTCCTGGGGGGCTCAGACGTCGTCGTCCTTGCGAAGGTTCGCCAGCACGTTGAAGTCTTCCAGCGTCGAGGTATCGCCCTTGGTTTCGACCACGCCGGCGGCGATGTCCTTCAAGAAGCGGCGCATGATCTTCCCGCTGCGGGTCTTGGGCAGTGCTTCCGCGAAGCGAATCTGATCGGGGCGCGCGAACTTCCCGATCTCCTTGTCGACGTGCTCGGTGAGCTTTTCTTTCAGGGCTCGGTCGGCCTTGATTCCGCTCTTCACGGTGACGAAGACCACCAGCGCCTGGCCCTTGAGCTCGTCGGGGCGCCCGACGGCGGCGGCTTCGGCCACCGAGGGGTGACTCACCAAGGCACTCTCGATCTCGGCGGTGCCGATGCGGTGGCCGGCGACGTTAAGGACGTCGTCAATGCGGCCCACCACCCAGAAGTACCCGTCCTCGTCGCGGCGCGCGCCGTCGCCGGTGACGTAGGAGCCGTTCTTTGCGGCCCAGTAGGTCTCCGCGTAGCGCGTGGGGTCTTTGTAGATGGTGCGGGCCATCGACGGCCACGGGCGCTTGATGACCAGCGTTCCGCTCTCGCCGGGCGCGCACGGCTCGCCGCTCTCCTTCTGCACCTCGATGTCGACGCCGAAGAGGGGAAGCCCGGTGGCGCCCGGCTTCGAGTAGCAGGCGCCAGGAAGGGTGGTGAGCATGATGCTGCCGGTCTCGGTCTGCCACCAGGTGTCGACCACCGGACAGCGGCCGCCGCCGACCACCCGGTGGTACCAGGTCCATGCTTCGGGATTGATGGGCTCACCCACGCTGCCGAGAAGCCGCAGGCTCGAGAGATCGTACTTCTGCGGCCACTCGTCGCCGGCGCGGATGAACGCGCGAATGGCGGTGGGCGCAGTGTAGAGGATGGTGACCCCGTGCTTCTCGATGATGTTCCAGAATCGGCCCCAGTCGGGAAAGTTGGGGGCGCCCTCGTAGAGCAGGCAAGCCGCGCCGCAGGAGAGCGGGCCGTAGACGATGTAGCTGTGGCCGGTGATCCAGCCAATGTCGGCGGTGCACCAGTACAGGTCGCCGGGGCGTAGATCGAACACGTACTTGCTGGTGACGTGCACGCCGGCCAGGTAGCCGGCGGTGGTGTGGAGCAGGCCCTTGGGCTTACCGGTGGAGCCCGAAGTGTAGAGGATGAAGAGCGGGTGCTCGGCGTCGAACGCCTCGGGCTTCATGGCGCGCTCGACGCTCTTGGGCGACGGCGTGCGGGCCATGAGATCGTCCCACCAGATGTCGCGCCCCGGACGCATCTCCACCGGTGCGCGCTCGCGACCCACCCGGCGGAGCACGATGGTCTTCTCCACCGTGCGCGCCTGCAGCACGGCCTCGTCGGCCATCTGCTTGAGCGGCACGATGTTGCCGCGGCGGTAGGCGCCGTCTTGGGTGATGAGCAGGCGCGCTTCGCAGTCGTTGAGGCGGTCGCGGAGCGAGTCGGCCGAGAAGCCGCCGAAGGTGACGCTATGGGTGGCGCCGATGCGGGCGCAGGCCAGCATGGCGATGACCGCCTCGGGCACCATGCCCATGTAGATACCCACGCGATCGCCCTTCTGAATGCCCAGGTCGAGCAGCGCCGCCGAGAGGCGCACCACCTCGCGGTGAAGCTCGAAGTAGGTGAGCGTTCGCGTGTCGCCGGGCTCGCCTTCCCATACCAGCGCCGCGCGGGTGCGCGCGTCGGAGTGCAGGTGCCTATCGAGGCAGCTCTCGCTGATGTTCAGCTCGGCGCCCAGGAAGAACTTGGCTTCGGGCGACTTCCACTCCTGAAACGACGTCCACGGCTTGCGCAGCACCAGGTCTTGGGTGTGCTCGCGCCAGAATGCATCGGGCTCGGAGAGCGAGCGCTCGTGGAGGCTCGTGTACTCTGCATGCGACTGGACCCGGGCGTGCTTGCTGAACTCGGCAGCGGGCACGAAGCGACGGTCATCCTTCAAACGCGAATCGGTGCTGTCCGACATGGTACCTCGATGGCCCCGATCCGCGGCGCGTCCGGGGGGGAAATGAGCGTACCCAGGCGATGCCCGTTTGCAACGGAAACGCGCGGTAACCGTGGGAAAAACGCGCTCCAGCCGGTCTCCGGCAACGCGACTGGGCATCGGATGCCGAATTTGCTCGGCCGGCTCGTCTCACCGATATGTATGTACTCTGCACGCCTCGAGGGGCGCCCGATCAGAGACCTTCGAAGTCGACCTTGGTGAGCTCGACCGACCGCTCCCACAGGCCGCGCGCGCTGGCCTCGTCGTGGGCGGCCGCCACGGCCTCCACCCGCACCGCGTCGCCCCAGACTTCTTGAAAGCCGCCGGGGCCATAGAATTCGCCGCCCTGGGCCGAGGGATCGGTGAGGGCGCGCAGCTGAGGAAGGGCGCCGCGCTCCTGCGACTGGGCCATGACCGCGTTGGCGACCTTCATGACACCTTCGAGGAAGGACGAGCCCTCGGCCTTCGGGCCCTTGCCCTGGAGCTCGGTCGCCGAGTAGCCGGGGTGCGCGCCGAGCGAAAGGAGCGCGAGCTTCTTCCTCGAGGCGCGCCGTTGGAGCTCGAAGGCGAACAGCAGGTTGGCGAGCTTGCTCTGCGCGTAGGCAACCCACTTGTCGTAGCGACGCGTCTCGAAGAAGAGGTCGGAGAGGTCGAGCTTGCCGCGCTTGTGATAGAGGCTCGACACGCTGACCACCCGCGCAGCCTTGGCCTTTTCGAGCGCGGGCAAAAGCAGGCCGGTGAGGGCAAAGTGGCCCAGGTGGTTGGTGCCGATCTGCATCTCGAAGCCGTCTTGGGTCTTGCTGAAGGGCAGGGCCATGAGCCCTGCGTTGTTGAGCAGACCGTCGAGCACCTCGTGCTCCGCCCGGAAGCGCGAGGCCGCTTCGCGCACACTGGCGAGGTCGGCGAGATCCAGCGGCAAGAGCGAGAGCTTGGCGTCGGGCGCTTCGGCGCGAATGCGGGACAGCGCTTCGTCGCCCTTCGGCTGGTTCCGGCAGGCGAGAACCACCGTTGCGCCGTTGCGCGCCAATGCCCGCGCGCTCTCGAAGCCGAGCCCGCTGTTGGCGCCGGTCACCAGGAAGGTGCGGCCAGCCTGAGAACCCATCGCGTCTGCGCTTGCCCAACCATTCATGGTCGCGGTTGTATCACGCCCACGCGAAAGCGTCGCTCAGGGGTATGCGCAGCGGCCGCCGGCCTTGCCGTACTTGGTCATGACGGCGAAGGCGAAGCCGCCGTAGCCGATGTCGTGGCCCTCGTACGAGCCCGACCTGTTCCAGCGCACTGCGGGGCCCAAGCTGCCGTCGTTGCCGGCCGCGGTGGCGGTGATTTCCATCATGTCGCCCGCGATGTCCTGATGGCCGAACGGCCCCGCGCCCTTGGGAAACCGCCCGGGCGCGGAGATCCAGTAGGAGAGGTCTTGCGGCTTGGCGGCCACGCCACCGACCGGGAACTGGTAGTTGAAGAGCCAGTTCGCGTACGTATCGTCGCAGGTCGGGCATGCCCCGGAGCCGTAGGTGGGGCCGACCTTGGTCCACACGCCGCCCACCGGCTTGTAGCCCGCCGGCTGCGGCGCTGCGCCCCAGGGATAGGCGCTCGCGCCGTAGGCCTCGTCGCTCTCCGCGCGCGTCTCGAGGCGGCCGCCGTCCCAGGCGCAGAAGGCCGCGAGGAGCGGGTAGGTGACGCAGTTCAGCGGCTTGGTGTCCATGTAGTCTTTGCTGAAGGCGTGCGGGGTGTCGCCCAGATCGTTCATCTGCACAGTGTCGGGCAGCCAGTACGTGTGGGTGCCCTGGCCCTGGATCCAGCAGCCCTGCGAGGTGCTGGGGCGCGTCGGGAGATAGATGTATCCACCAATCTGTTGGTTCACACCGTATTCGCCGGTGTAGTTGCTGGGCAGGTAGCCGGTGTACGGGTCGATCTGCGCCTGGGCGGCCGCCGAGAGCGCGCCGCGGTTGGCGGCGTACCAGCCCGCCACGTTGCCGCCGAGCGACTCGATGAACGCGCGCACGCGACCCGAGGTGGTCTTGTATTTGTCGAGCTTCGCGCCGCTCGGAAGGGCGATCTTCTTGCAGCAGCTCTCGTGCATCGCGCCGCCAGCGCCGACCTCGCCTGCGCCGCAGGTGTCGCCGCCGAACCTGCCCGTGCAGCTCCGACCGTCGGCGCACTTGTTCAAGTAGTTGCAGCCCAGACTCTGGCAGTCGCCGCTCACGGCGCACGATTTCCCGGCCGCACAGGCCGCAGCGCCGGTGGTGGTGCCGCCGCAGTCGACGTCGCTTTCGTCGCCGTTCTTCACGCCGTCGCTGCCGGTGGGCGCGAGGCAGGTTGTGGCGCACACCTTGTTCGTGCAGTCGCTGCCGCCGCCACAGGTCTTGCCGGTGGCGCAGCGCGGGGTGGTGGCGGCGGGGCCGCCGCAGTCGACGTCGGTCTCCGTGCCGTTCTTGATGCCGTCGTTGGCGGCGGCGGGGACGCACACCTTGGCGGCGGTGCTGCAACTCGAGCTTGTGCAGTCGCTGCCCGCGGCGCACTTCTTGGTGTCGCTGCATTTCTTCGCGGTGTTGGCGCCGCCGCAGTCGACGTCGGTCTCGCCCTGGTTCTGTACGCCGTCGCTGTCGGTGGCCTTCTGGCAGATGCTGCCCACGCACACCGCGCTGTCGCAGTCGCCGGCGCCGCCGCAACGCTTTCCGGAAACGCACTTGGGCGCGTTCACATCGCCGCCGCAGTCGACGTCGGTTTCGGTGCCGTTCTTCACGCCGTCGGTGTGGGTCGGCGTTGCGCACTTTCCTCCGTTGCACACCTGGCTCGAGCAGTCTTTGGCCAGCTTGCAGATGAGCCCGTCGGCGCAACCTGCGCAGGCGCCACCGCAGTCGAGGTCGGTCTCGTCGCCGTTCTTCACCTTGTCGCGGCACGTGATGGGGCGCGGCACCTCGGCGTCGGGCAAAGGGGCGCTCCCATCGGTCGTGGCGGGGCCGCCATCGGCGGTGGGGTCCACCGTGCCGCCGGGGGGATCGGTCGTGCACGCGGCTGCCAAGAGCGCCATCGAGAGTGAGGCAAAGAGGCGGATGCGCATCGTGATCCTTCGAGTCTGGGTGAAATGATCCAGTGGGGACAGAGCCACCGGCTGGTAACCCTACGAATTTACGTCATCCCCGGCCCGGCCGTTGGCCAAAGTTCGGGGATGCGCTCCCTGTAGCAAGGGGCGCGCCGCACCACTGGCATTCACGCCGCTCAGGGGAGATGCGCTTCTGCGTACCGCCGGAGCTCGGGCCAGCCGGCAAGCAGTCCGAGGATAGAGCGGGCCTGGCCCGGCGTCGCGCTGCGCGCCCGAGCGAGGGCCTTGGCCTCTTCGTCGGCGGGCGCTCGGCCTTCGAGCGGCGAAGCGTCCATCGCGCTCCAGCCGAAGGCCACGAAGAGCGCGAGCGCCCGCAGCGTGGCCTCGGTGTACGGCGACTTTTCCGCGTTGAAAATGAAGTCCCCAGCGTCTGCGTGGCGAATGAGCTCGGCGTAGCGGCGCTCCCGGCAGAGGAGCAGCGCGTCGATCCACCCGAGCTCGGCGGGAAGGGCGCCGCGTGCTTTTCGCGCGCCCCACAGATCGCCCTGGGCGGCGCGGGCGATGGCCTGATAACGCCAGAGCACGGGACGGTGCTCGAGGCGCATGGCGTCTGCTTCTTCGACGGCGTCGAAGAGCTCCATCGCCACATCGGCGCGGCCCATATACGTGTAACATGCACCAACGTTGAGCGCGATGACCGCCTGGGCAGACGGCAGAAGCCGACTCTTGGCCAAGAGGGGCTCGAAGTCCCGGAGCGCTGCTTCGACGTCGCTGGCCACGAACTTCTCCCGTGCCGCGTGCGAAGCCTTCGCGAGCGCATGGGCGTACAGGTAGACCGCGGCGGTGACGATGGCGGGCAGCGCCAGGCCCAACCAGGCGCCAGGCCCCGGGCAAATCGCATCGAACAGGAAAGGGCTGCCCAGCGCGGCCAGCGTGTAGGCAGCGCGAGAGGCCGTCAGCAACGACGTCCACGCGCGCCGAACCGGCCAGTGGGTGCGGTTCACCGGTGGCAACGCAGCTTGCTTCTCCGACCGATACGGATGCGACATGGCCTCCGCTAGCGTACGCCAGCGGAGGCCATTTGATTCCCGAAGTGGCTGAAAAATCAGGCGCTGGAGGTTTGCAGCATCGAGATGCGCTCGAGCATGAGATCACGCTGAATTTTCAGGACCTTGGGCATGTTGGGGCCCATCTTGTCGAAGAACTCGGTGAGCGATTCGAGCTCGGTCGTCCACTCGCCCAGGTCGATGTGGGTGGCCTCGTCGACCAGCTCGTGATCCATGGTGAGGCCCGAGAGATCGAGATCGCCGGCCTTGGGAACCCAGCCCATGGGCGTCTCGTAGCCGCCGACCCGGAGCCGCGCGCGGTCGATGATCCACTTGAGCACGCGCATGTTCTCGCCGAAGCCCGGCCAGAGGAACTTGCCGTCCTTACCCTTGCGGAACCAGTTGACCATGAAGAGCTTGGGCGGGTTTTCGAGCTTGCTCTGCATGCCGAGCCAGTGACCAAAGTAGCTGCCCATGTCGTAGCCGCAGAACGGCAGCATGGCGAACGGGTCGCGGCGCACCACGCCCACCTGGCCGGTGGCGGCGGCGGTGGTCTCCGAGCCCATGGTGGCCCCGAAGAACACGCCATTGACCCAGTTGAAGGCCTGCAGCACCAGCGGCACGGTGGTGGCGCGGCGGCCGCCGAAGATGATGGCGCTGATGGGGACACCCTTGGGGTCGTCCCAGTACTTGGAGAGGGCGGGGTTGTTTCGGGCGGGCGCGGTGAAGCGCGAGTTCGGGTGCGCGGCCTTCTCGGTGGAGCCCTTCTTCCAGGGGCGACCTTGCCAGTCGGTGAGCTCGTCGGGGACCGGGCCGTCTTTGCCCTCCCACCACACGTCGTTGTCCTTGGTCAGGGCCACGTTCGTGTAGATGGTGTCCTTCTGGATGCTCCTCATGGCGTTGGGGTTCGAGTCCATGCTCGTGCCCGGCGCCACGCCGAAGTAGCCGGCTTCGGGGTTCACGGCCCACAGGCGGCCGTCCTCACCCACGCGCATCCAGGCGATGTCGTCGCCCACGGTCCACACCTTCCAGCCCTTGAAGCGCTTGGGCGGGATCATCATGGCAAAGTTGGTCTTGCCGCAGGCGCTGGGGAAGGCCGCAGCCACGTAGGTCATCTCGCCCTCGGGGCTCTCGACGCCGAGGATGAGCATGTGCTCGGCGAGCCAGCCCTCTTTCTTGCCGAGATAGCTGCCGATGCGGAGGGCCAGGCATTTTTTGCCGAGGAGCACGTTGCCGCCGTAGCCGGAGCCCACCGACCAGATGGTGTTGTCCTGCGGAAAGTGGCAGATGAAGCGCCGCTCCGGGTTGACGTCGAGGGTGCAGTGCAGACCCCGGTTGAAGTCGTTGCTGTCGCCCAGCATGTCGAGCGCGGCTTTGCCCATGCGCGTCATGATGCGCATGTTGAGTGCAACATACACGCTGTCGGTGAGCTCGATGCCGATCTTGCTCATGGCGGAGCCCACCGGGCCCATGACGTACGGCACCACGTACATGGTGCGGCCCTTCATCGACCCGTCGAAAAGGGCGCCCACCTTCTTGTACGCTTCGTCGGGGGCCATCCAGTTGTTGGTGGGGCCGGCCTCTTCCTTGGTGGGCGTGCAGATGAAGGTGAGGTGCTCGACGCGGGCCACGTCGTTGGGGTTGGACCGCGAGTAGAAGCAGCCCGGGAGCTTGTCGGCGTTGAGCGGCTTGATGATGTCTTTGGAGACGGCCTCCTCGGTGAGGCGGGCCTTCTCCTCCTCGGAGCCATCGAGCCAGACGACCTGAGCGGGCTTGGTGAGCTGGATGCACTCTTCCACCCAGGAAAGGAGTTGCTTGTTCTTGGTGGGAGGCAAGGACTCGTTCTTCATCGGAAGTTTCACTTAGCGCAGGTTCGCGCGAGGCGAAAGTGGCAGCGGCCCCCGAGCCCGGCCTTTCTGCCTCGCGTCGGGAAAGCGGATGCGCCTCCGCCGGCGGCGTCGCAAAAACTGCACTTGCGGCGACTACTTGAGCGCGAAGCGAATGGTCGCCGTGCCCTTGGCCGGCTCGCCCTTGCCGTCGAGGAACACGTAGCGCGTTTCGTTGGCCTTCATGGGCAGCTCGAGGTGCTCGCCAGCCGTGCCGTCCTTGAGATCGGCGCACGTGATCTCGGTGCTGGCCAGGGCGCAGTCGGTCTGCACGAAGAGCGCAGCGTCGAAGTCGGCGCCGCTGGTGTCGATGACCACCGTGCCGTCGCGATGGGTGGTGACGGCGAAGACGCGATCGTTGCCGAAGAGGCCCATGGTCTTGCCGGCGCACGGCTTGTCGGCCTTGTGGGTGTTCGGGTAAAAGGCGGTGGCGCCCGAGATCTCGATGGTGCGGCCGCCCCACAAGTGCACCGGCATGCCCGGGCAAATACCGGCTTGCACCGGATCGCCCACCGGCTCGCAACGGGCGCTGCAGAGATCGCCGTCCTTCTGGTTGCCGTCGTCGCAGGCCTCGCCGGTGTCGACCGCGGCGTTCCCGCAAAGGCTCGGCGCGTCTTCGCCGGCGTCGGGACCCGGGCTGCTTGCGTCGAGTCCGAGCTCGTCGCACGGAAGGTTCTCGCCGATGCGGCACTCGGTGGCGAACCCGCTGCCGTCATCGTTGCAAAGCTTGGTGCCCTCGCGCCGGTCGGCGCAGCGACAGAACACGTTGTTGCCGGGCGTGCACACGCGCCCCGGGGCTGCGCTCTCGGCGCTCGAGCACGCCGCCGCCAACAGCATGAGGAAGAAGAGCAAGAAGGCGCCGCGCATACCTGCACACTCTATCGCATTCCACGCCGATCGCCCGTGCGTGGAAGCGAAACTCGCACAGTTCGATACCTCTGGTAAGATCCGCTCCATGTGTTTGCGACCGCGCGTCTCGCCCCGCTCTCGAGGTCTCGCCCTGCTCTTGGTCCTGGCCTGCGCCGCCTGCTCCACTGCCAAGGCGGCTCCGCGGGAGGTTGCCGCTGCGCCGCCGCCCAAGGACGACGGCAAGCCGGCCGAGGGCGGGCAGGGCGGCGCCGAGCACTCGGCCGCGCTGGAGCAGCTTCGCACCGGAGCACTGGTGTTTCGCGACGACAAGCAGCAGAGCATGCGCTGGAAGCTCCCCGACGGCGACAACTGGACGCGGGTGCGTTTTTGGGGCGTGCCCAGCCTGGTGGGCTTTCGCTATGGCAAGGATCATCACGGCATCGCCGGGGCCTTCATCACCCACGTGCCCGACAACACCGTCGACGGCGCCTGCGGCAAGAGCTTCGAGCAGTGGGCGGTTCCGTGGATCAACCTCTTCGAAGTGGAGCTGACCCACGACGCGCCGGTGGCGTTCTCGTGGCGCAACACCCAGACGCCCAAGGCCCCGCCGCACATCCTGAGCGCCGATGCGCTCCTCGCCAAGACCGCAACCTTGGCCGCGCACGACTCCTACGCCGCAGCCTGGGCTGCCTACCCGGCGTGGAAGAATGCCTGTCTCATCGTGGGGGTGGCGATTCCTTCGCGGGAAGACGAAGGGCGCGCCAAGATCGTGCGCGATCGCTTTGCCAAGGACGTGTTCCAGACCGTGGAGATCCTCTCGGCGGAAGAGCCGAAGGAGCGCTACTGAGCGACGGCGACGCTGGGCAAGCGCGCGCGCCGCGCGGCGAGCACCACCGCGACCAGCAGCACGGCGCTCACCGCCACGCTGCCCTCGAGGCCGTAGCTTCCGCCGGACCACGTGACGTCGGTGGGCTCGCTCACCAGGTACGAGCGAATCGGCAAGTGACCGCTCACCGGCACGCCGAGCGCCGTTCCCAGTACGAAGTTCCAGGCGAAGTGAAAGCCCGTGGCCATGCCCAGCGACGGCGTTCGTGCGGCTCTCGGGTCGTAGAAGAGAAACCCCATGAGCAGGCCGGCCAGCATGGTGTTGGCCACGCCCACGGTGGTCGCCCCGGGGTTCAGCGCGTGCGCTAGGCCGAAGATGCCGGCGGGTGCGGCGATGGCGAGGCCGGGCGGGAGCGCGAGCGCGAGAACGGCGGTGAGCCCCACTCGGAACACCAGCTCTTCGAAGACGGCGCCGAAGAGCGACCCCAGGGCGAGCAGCGTGGCCGCCGTGCCCGCTGGGCTCGTCTCCACCGGCGCGCCGGCGACGACGAAGGCGCCGGCGCCCCAGGCGATGCAGAACGACGCCAGCACCAGCCCTGCACCGAGGGCGCTCCCGACACCGAAACGGCCCAGCATCGCGACGTCGAAGCGCAGGCCGATGCGCTCCGGGGCGAGCTTGCGCAGGCGCACCAGGAGGAGGTGGGTGAGGGCCAGGCCGAACACCATCTTGAGCGCCTGGGTGAGCGCGAAGCGCAAGGCAGCGTCGCCGGTGCGCACCGCGCTCGGCGCTGTGATCAGGATGCCGAAGCCGACCGCCAGCATGGCCGCAGCGGTGCCCACCGCGCCGCCGATGGACGACCCCGCCGGCGCCGTGACCGGCGCTTCCGAAGGGACCGGCGCGTCCGGCTCGCTCAAGCTTTGGCGACGGCCGCGCACAGCGCGTCGGTGAACTGTTCGGTGGTCGCGGTGCCGCCCAGGTCTGCGGTGCGCACCGCGGAGCTCGCGAAGTGCTCGAGGATGGCCTTCTCGATCTTGGTCGCGGCCAAGGTCTCGCCCACGTGGTGCAGCATCATGACGGCGCTCTGAATGAGCGCCGTGGGGTTGGCGACGCCCATGCCGGCGATGTCCGGTGCGCTGCCGTGCACCGCCTCGAAGACCGCCGCCTCGGCGCCGATGTTGGCGCCCGGAACGATGCCGAGGCCGCCCACCAGGCCGGCGCCCAGATCGCTCAAGATGTCGCCGTAGAGGTTCTCGGTCACGATGACGTCGAGGCGATTGGCGCTGCGAACCATTTGCATTGCGCATGCATCGACGATGACCTCCGCCGGCTCGATCTTCGGGTGCTTCTGCGCCACCTTGCGAAAGACCTCCAAGAGAAGGCCGTCGGAGAGCTTCATGATGTTGGCCTTGTGCACCACCGTCACGCGCTTGCGGCCCATGCGCTCGGCGTACAGAAAGGCGTACTCGCAGATGCGGGTGCACGCGGTGTCGGTGATGAGCTTGATCGACTGGGCAATGCCCGGCATGATCATCAGCTCCAGCCCGGCGTACAGGTCTTCGGTGTTCTCGCGCACGATGACGATGTCGGTGCCCTCGAAGCGGGGCTCCAGGCCGGGCAGGCTCTTGATGGGGCGCACGTTGGCGTAGAGGTCGAGCGCCTGGCGCAGGCTCACATTCACCGACTTGAAGCCCTTGCCGATGGGCGTGCCGATGGGACCCTTGAGGGCCACCTTGTTGCGCTTGACCGACTCGATGACCTCGGGCGGGAGTGTGGTGCCCCGGGTCTCGGCCACGGCGGCCCCGGCGTTCACCTCTTCCCACTCGATCTGCACGCCGGTGGCTTCGAGAACGCGCTTGGTGGCGTTCGCCACCTCGGGACCAATCCCGTCACCGGGAATGAGAGTGATCTGGTGTGCCATGCGCGCCGGACGATACTCTGCGTGGCCACGCACCGCCAGCGTTGGAATGGTGCATCTCTCCGGGAAAATCCAGCATTCGCGAATTCCCTGCGCGGTGTAGTAGGGTGGTCCGGCATGACGCACTCGGTGCTGCGCGTGTCGGCGAACGGGCTCACGTTTCCGGTACGGGCGTGGGGCGACGCAGGGGCTCCCCGCGGCGCCGCGCTCCTGCTCCACGGGTACATGGACGCCGCCGCCAACTGGGACCTCACGGCGCCCGCGCTAGCCTCGGCGGGCTTTCGCGTGCTCGCGCCCGACCTCCGCGGCTACGGCGACGCCCCCCGCACGCCGCCCGGATCGTACTATCACTTCCCCGACTACCTGAGGGACGTCGAGGCGCTGCACCGGGCCCTTGTGCCGGCCGCGCCGCTGCTGCTGGTGGGCCACTCCATGGGCGGCGTGGTGAGCACGCTCTACGCGGGCACCTTCCCCGACCTGGTGGCGCGGCTGGTGCTCATCGAGGGTCTGGGCCCACCGGATAACCCCAAGGGAACGAGCGTGGCGCGGATGCGCGCCTTTCTGGAGACCACCCGCCGGGCGGCCAGCCTGGATGCGCCCATGAGCGAGGAGCACGCGCTACGGCGACTGCGCGTGCATCATGCACACATATCGAACGAGCTCTTGCGCTCCCGGTTTCAAAACCTGACCCGCCAGGTGGGGCCCGACGCCTACCAGTGGAAGAGCGATGCGCTGCACAAGACCCGGAGCCCCACCGCCTTCTCCGCAGAGGTCTTCTGCGAGTTCGCCGGGGCCTACGCCGGGCCGGTGCTCTTCGTCGGGGGCGGTGACGCGGGCTACCATCCGTCCGACGAGAACGAGCGCCTGGCAGCCTTTCGCGACGTGCGTCGCGTCGACATCGCGAACGCAGGTCACATGGTGCACTGGACCGCGCCCGAGGCGCTTGCTGCGGCAATTCTGGCGTTTTCCGCCGAGTAGCGCCGCGCCCCAGGCCATGGGCAGGAGGGTCGACGAATTGTTCTCAAGTTCTTCCCGCGGCCGCCGTCCTTCATCAGTGCTGCGGCGCGACGGGGTCGGCGACGTTCCTATGCGTCCCCCCCGCACGACTCGCCGGTACGTCGCGCCGCAGCGTTTTATTCTCCCGGCCTCCCGGGGCAGGGAAGGGCCCACCGGCTCGGGCGTACCATCGTCGATGGTGCGCCTCTTCGCGTTTGCGCCTGCGCTCCTGGCTCTGGTCGGCTGCGTTCCCCTGCTCGCGCCACCCGCCGAAGGTCAAGTGGGTCTGGGTGCGCGCACGAATCGCTCGCGGGGCGACGTGCCTCTCCAGGTGCGCGCCTCGGTGCGGCCGCTCGAGTTCGCGCCGTCGCTCTTCTACCGCCGCGCCGACTTCGGCGTGGGCTACTTGCTCGACAAGGGGGCGCGCTCGACGCTGCAAGGGGGCTACCTCGAAGCGGCGACCATTCCCTACGTCGGCCGGCCGGTTCTCGACCCCCAGGAAGAGGCGACGCGGCGTACGCGACACACCTTGCCGCAAGGCGACACCGCGCGCCGCTTCATGATGCGGGGGCAGGGGCGACTGGTCTACGACGACGGCATGCACGAAGTGGGCGGCGGCTTCGCGCTGCAGCTCACCTACGAGTGGGTCGCTTTCGCGATGAGCCCCGGCGGCTTCACCGCCAACAAATCGGGCATCGGCAGCCTGGCTGCCTACGGCGAGGCGGGCATCGGCTTCTTCGCCGAGGGCGCCTTCATGCACTTTCCCACCAGCGATACCTGGACCGCCAGCGCCGGGGTGGTGGTGAAGCTCCCGGCGCTCATCGGGGTGTTCTGCTGCGTGATTCCGCGATGAGGCGCGCGCCTTAGCCGACGCCGCGAAAGCCGAGCACCTCTTCTTCGAGGCGCTTCGTCTCTTCCTTGCCGGGGGTTCCGACCACGATGACGTTGAGGCGCTCCGGCTGCGCTACGGCGCGGGCGAGATCGCGAATGTCCTCGCGCGATACCCGCGCGTTCTCTTCCACCCGCTCCTCGGGCCGCTGGAAGCGCTCGAAGAGGAGGCCGCCGGCGAAGAACCCTGCAGTGTCTTCGGCGGAGTCCTTCATGGCGCGCGTGTCCCACGCATTGCGGTTCCGCGCTTTTTGCAGCTCGGCCTCGGTGGGCCCGGTTTCGCCGAGCTCCCGCAAGAGCCCGAGGATCTCCCGGGTCACCTTGGCGGCGCGTCCGTGCTGCACGCCGGCCGCAAAGTCGAGGATGCCGTCGTCCTCGTAGCCGTCGAACACCGAGCTCACGTCGTAGCAGAGCCCCTGATCGTCGCAGATGCGGTGGTAGAGGCGGGTCGACATGCCATCGTCCAGGATCCGCATCAGCATGTCCATGGCGGCCCGCTGCGGCGAGCGCTCGGAGACGGCACGGAACGAGAGGCGCAGCTCGGTCTGGCTCGACGCGTTGTCGATGAGCGAGAGGCGCGGCTTCGTCTGATCGTGGGTGGGCGCCGCGGCGTCGATGCGCGCGCCGCGCGGCAGCGCCTCGAAGGCGCGCTCCGCCACGTCGAGCATGCGCGCCGGGTCCACCGCGCCGGCGATGGCCAGCACCGTCGTCTCACCGGTGTAGTGCCGGCGAAAATGCGTGCGCAGGGTCTCTTCGGTGAAGCTCTGGATGTGGTCTTCGGTGCCGGTGATGGTGAAGCCCAGCGGATGGTCCGGGTAGATGAGACGCCGCGACAAGTTGTCGGCGTCGACGTCGCGCCCTTCGTCGTCCAGATCCTCGAGGATTTCTTCGATGACGATGCCGCGCTCCACGTCGATGTCCGGGAAGGTAGGGCTCTGCACCACCTCGCCAAAGAGCGAGGTCGCCGCCTCGATGTTCTCTTCGGGCACCGTCACCGAGAACACGCCGTAGTCGACCTGGGTGGCCGCGTAGAGGTACCCGCCCAGGCTCTCGAATGCCAGGTTCACCTGGTGCGCATGCGGCAGCCGCGGCGTACCGCGGTACATCATGTGCTCGAGAAAGTGCGAGATGCCGTTGGTCTTCGCCGTTTCGAAGCGCGAGCCCACCCGCGCGAAGAGCGCCACGTGGGCCCGGTGCAGCTGCGGCTGAGGAACGACGACCACCCGGAGGCCGTTGGGCAGCGTGCGCTGCGATTCCTTCACGGCTCGTCGTCTTCGGGTGCGGTGGGGGCGCCGCCGTCGACCTTGGCGTCGACCATGTTCTCTTCGAAGAGCTTGATCTCGTTCTTGGCGGCTTCGCGCAGGCGCTTCACGTAGAGGCCCAAGGTCTCGTTCCGCTTCTCTTTGAGCAGATCTTCGACGTAGGTGTCCTTGTTCTTCTCGAAGTCTTCCTTGGTGGCGACCTTGCGATCCTTGGCGCGCACGATGACGAACGTGTCTTCGCCGCGGAGCAAATCCGGAAGGACGTCGCCTTCTTTGGCGCCGAATGCGAACTCGTTGAGCTTCTGGGTGTCTTCACCCTGAATCGACGGCACGGGATCGCTGCCGCGGGTGAACGACATGGGGATCTCCACCTTGGGGCGATCGGGATCGGTCTCCGCGGTGAACGTAGTGACCGCCGGGGCAGGCGGCGTGGGAGCTGCGCCAGCGTCGCCGGCGGCTGCGTCCGGTGCACCGGCGTCGCCGCTCGCGGAGGGCGGCTTGGTGGCGGCGCCCGCGTCGGCGGGGCCTTCGACCGGCATGGCCTTGATCTTCACGGTGGGCGCCGGAGTGGGCGTGAACTTGGCGAGCGGCGCGATGGCGGCCTTGACCGCTTCGTCGTCGCTCTTTCCGGCCTTCACGGCGATGAGAATCTGCGTCGCCAGATCGCGCGCCGCGTCGGCGGACTTGGCCTTGATGTAGGCGCGCCGGGCGATGTCCTTCCTGAGCTGGGCCTCGATGGCGCCGGACTTCGAGGGATCGTCCTTGTAGATGATGTGGTAGCCGAACTGGCTCTCGATGGCGCCGTCGGTGGTCTCGCCGGCTTTGAGCGCGTTGGCAGCGTCGCGAAAGCTCGGCACGAAGCCGTCGGTCTTGTCGCCGACGTCGCCGCCGGTGGTGTTGCTCGTGTCGTCGGAGAAGTCGCGCGCGACGCTGGCGAAGGCGTCGCCCGCCTGGAGCCTTGCCCAGGCGCGTCCGAGCTTCTCCAGGGCCTTCTGCTTGTCTTCCGCCGAAGCGTTGGGCGAGAGGCGCACCAGCACGTGGCGGACGTGGTTGGGCTTGGGAAGGAAGGATTCCTTGCTCGCGTTGAGCTCGACCTCGACCTCGGCCTTGTGCGCGTCTTCCTTGGCCCAGGCTTCGACGTCCTTGGCGGCGGGGTTGGCGGCGTTGCTGTAGCGCGCCGCGTAGCTCTGCTTCACTTCGACGTACGCCACCTGGGCGGTGCTCTTCTCGCGCACGTACTTGCTGAACACCTCTTCGTCGGCGAGGCGCACCGGCGACTTCACGAGATCGCGCATCTTGGCGGCCAGGATCTCGCGGGCCTGCCAGTCGCGAAACTCGTTGGCGGAGAGGCCGGTGAGCATGGCCACCTGCTTCTTGTAGGTCTTCTCGTCGAAGCGCTTGGTCTTCGGGTCCTTGAAGCCGGCGTAGAGCTTGCCGTCGTTGGTGTGCAGGTAAAACGACAGCATGGGGTTGTCGGAGGGGACGCTGACGTAGATGAAGCCCGCGTAAATGGAGTCGGTGACCTCGTTCTCGGTCACCGAGAGGCCGATGCGCTCGGCCTCGCGGATGAGCAGCTCACGCTCGATGAGCCCGTCGCCCACGATCTTGGAGAGACCCATGGCGCGCGCGCGGTTCACGTCGGTGGCGCCGTCGCGGTCGCGGGGCATGAGCAGGCGGTAGGTGGCGCGGTGGGTCTTGGGGTCCACGCATGCGTTGCCGACCTTGAGCGCGCACGTCTCGTTGAAGGCGTCGCGAATGCCTTTGCCCTGACGCCCCATGTTGGGGCCGAAGTTGATCACGAAGGCCGTGACGGTGCCGATGATGACGACGCCGTAGACGACCGAAGAGAGGCTCTTGTTCCGAAAGACATGGAGCATGAGTGGGGCCTTTGCCTCCGCCTTCGCGAAACGAAGTGAATCGAGAAAAGCGACCGAACGCTGGGGAAAATCCGAACGTTTTCGAGGCCCCGATTACCACGCGTCGGGCTCTCTCGTCCACGCCTACGGGCAAGGCAGGAAAAACGCCGTGGTCGCGCGGCGATGAACGGCCCCGCCGCAGGCAAGCGGCGGCGTCAGCCGGGACCGGGGCCGCTCGCGGTGCGCTCGAGCCCCAGGGCAAACCGCGCCAGCCGGACCGCGCCCTCGTAGTCGTCGGCGGACGCCCGGAAGGTGACTTCGTAAAACGTATCGAGGACCCGCTCCGGGTCGCCCGGATCGGTCATGGGAACCGCGTTGCGGGCCAGCTCGGCGAAGCCTTCCTTCGCGGCCGCGCCGCCCAGCTCGGCGGCGTGGTCGAAGACCGCGTGGTCCGCCTCGCCCGGGAAGTCGTGCCGCTCGGCGCGGAACACCACGAACACCTCGGCGGGCGAGCCCGCGCGCACGCGGACGCCGGAGTCGAGGATCAAGTTCTCTCGAACGCGCTCCGCGAGAACGACTTCGTTCTCTCGGGTTCGATAGATTTCGAGCCCCTCGGCCTGGATAGCTTTCTTAAGGACAGCGAGCGTCACGGAGAAGGCAGTGTGGTAGCACCAGCCCCACGCCGTCAAGTCCTCGAAACGACTTCGGTCTCTTCGGCGCCACCGGCGACTGCCTGGAAGGCGCGAAAGGGCCTGGAAATGGCCGCGCGGGCGGTAACCGAAACGTAACCCCTGGCGCGCAAAGCCCGCCCGGGCGCGGGGCCCGGCACTCCCCGGCTGCCGCATTTTCATGGAAATTGTACGGCGCGCGCGGCGTTTGCTACCGTCCACTCGGTGACCGTTCGTCGTGCCCTCACTCCTTTTCCTGGCGTTCCGCAGCCCGAATCCGGCAAGCACGCGATGCGGCGGAACGAGGCGCGCACCGAAACCTCGGAGCGCGTCGTCTTTCGCAAGGACGACAAGCTGCTCGACGGCTGGGCGCTCAACACCAGCAAGGGCGGAGTTCGCGCCATCCTCGAGGACAAGGTCGAGCTCGGTGACGAGTTCGAGGTGCGCTGCGGCGCAGACATCTGGCGCCCTGGTCGGGTGGTGTGGATTCAGGACGAGCCGGACGGCGTGGTGGTCGGGGTGGCGTACCTCGACGCGCGCGTTTCGACGGTGGCGCCCTCGGAGCTGGTGAACGTCGACGACGCCAAGGAGGCGGATCCGACGCCTGCGACGCAGAAGTCTGCCGTTGCGCCGCCCAAAACAGAACTCTAAGAGACTGGTGTTTTTGGCCGATACCTTCGGGTATGCCGGCGCCTCCCGTCCTCACGAACAGGAGTTCGTTCCGCGCGCTGCCCCCAGCGAACGCGCCTCCCTCGGTCTTGACGAAAACACTCAGTCTCCGCCGCCGCGCAGTCGACCGGACCGGAAAGAGTCGCTCCGCGCGAGCCGCCCAGCGAACGCGCCTCTTGCAGCGCTCCCCTCGCGCAAAAACTACTCGAGGGCGATGAAGAGGAGATCGACGAGCAGCGACTCGGTGCCCGCGTGGTGGGCCTGGGCGCGGAGGGCCTCGAAGGCTTCGCGGCCGGCGAGCTTGCCCGACTCCTGGGCGCGGTAGGCGTTGGTGGGTGCTCGCTGCCTCCGCGGCGTGGGGCGCGCGCCGGGGGTCTCCGCGAGGAAGCGAAGGGCCTGGGTGAGCTCGTTGCGGTCGAACCAGGTGCCATGCGCAGCGCAGACGTCGACGATGACGCCCGAGGCGCGCGCGAACCCGACGCGGCCCATGATGTCGGCGCAGTCGGGGCAGCGGGCATAGGCGGTGGGCTCGATGGCCGCATCTCCGACCACCTCGATGCGGGCGACGGTGCCCGACTCTGCGCGCGCCACCTGCTCCGCCAGCGTGATGTGGCTCGCGAAGAGCCCGCCGCAGCGAATGCAGGCCCGAAGGCCCGGGCTATCGCGGAGGGAGTCGAGCTCCACGTTGCAGCGCGGGCACCCACCGGCAACCGGCGTGGCGTCTTTCATGCCGCACCGACCGCACGAGGTCTCGAAGGGCGGGCGCAAGGTCCGGCACCCGCGACAGCGGGCGCTGTCGAACGACACTTCGCAGGTGGGGCACACCCGCGCGTTGCCCGCGCAGCAGGTGCCGCAGTACGGGCACAGCATCGTAGGCACGTCCGACGTGCGCTCCTCGCGCGCCGCCGGTGTGCGGAACGCAGCGCCGCCCGGCACCTTGGCGACCGAGACCACGAACGTCTCGCCGCATGTACAATGCACGGTTCCCCCAGGGAACACGTTGCGCGCAGCGCGTTGGCAGCGCGGGCAGTGCATTCAGCGGGCGCGCGACCAGATCTTCACGGTGGTCATGTGGCTCGGCGTCGCCGGCGGCTCGCCGCGCACGATCTTGGGCAGCGTATCGGCCCCTTCGAGCACCTTCGCGAAGACGGTGTACTTCTGGTTGAGGCTGGCTTGCGCCGCGAAGGTGATGAAGAACTGCGATCCATTGGAGTTGGGGTTGCTGGTGCGGGCCATGCCGACCACACCCTGGCCGTCGAAGTTCAGCTCCGGCTTCACCTCCAGCCCGAACGAGTAGCCGGGCCCGCCGCTGCCCCAGGTCGCGGGATCGCCGGCCACCGAGTTGGGGTCGCCGGTCTGCGCCACGAAGCCCTCGACGACCCGGTGAAAGGCAACGCCGTCGAAGTAGTGGTTGCGCGCCAGGAACACGAACGAGTTGCAGGTGATGGGCGTGTCTTGCGCGAGCAGGTTCAGGGTGACGCTGCCGGCGTCGGTATCGATGACCGCCACATAGTCCTTGGCCGCGTCGAGCACCTGCTCGGCCTTGGTGAACTTGCGCACCGGCGCGGACGAGAGCTCCGGCTCCACCGCGAAGCCCCAAGGGAACGCCGGCTTGGGCGGCCCCGAATCGACGATCGGGCTCCCGCCGTCGGCCCCGGGCGCGGCCTCAGATGCCGCGTCGAATGCACCGATGGGCCCCCCGGAATAGGAGCTGGAGCACGCGAGAAGCACCACCGGAACGAGCAACGGGAGAAAGCGCATCCGAAGAAGAAAGCCGCATCGGGCGCCGCCGTCAATGCCCCGTCAATCTCTGTTGACGTTCAGGGGCCGCCGCTTATACTGCGCCGTCTGTGAGTCGGGGGCCGTTGCCCCCAACCAACTCGACAGATGACCCATCGAGGCCCGACGCGGATCCGTCTGCGCGGTGCCAGGAAAAGCCCAATGGCCCTCCTTACCCCGAAAAAAGCCGAGCTCGTTACCAAGTACCAGACCCACGCGAACGATACCGGCTCGCCCGAGGTACAGATCGCGCTCCTCACCGAGCGCATCATCTACCTGACGGAGCATTTCAAGACCCACGCCAAGGATCACCACTCGCGACGAGGCCTGCTCAAGCTGGTCTCCAAGCGCCGCGGTCTCCTCGACTACCTCAAGCGAACCAGCCTGGATCGTTACCGCAAGACGGTCAGCGCCCTCGGCCTCCGCAAGTAACGCAACGGATGAACGGGATGGTGATGCTCACCATCCCGTTTCTCGTTTTTCTTCGAGCTCCTTCTTTCGCTCTCGCTTTCCGCGCACGAGCCGGCGTCACCCGCCCCACCGTTCGCGCCCGGAAACCGAGGACCAAAGAGGCGCTCGATCCCCTACAGAATGGCGCGCCAGAGTCGGCGCGCGGGAGTATCGCGCATGTCTTATGTACGTGAATCGGTAACGGTAAACGGCAAGCCCCTGACCTTCGAAACCGGCCGGCTGGCCAAGCAGGCCCACGGCTCCATCCTCATCACCTACGGTGAGAGCGTCGTCCTCGTCACCGCGGTGTCGGGCGACGAGCGCCCCAACCTCGACTTCTTCCCGCTCACCTGCGAGTACGTCGAGAAGACCTTCGCGGCCGGCAAGATCCCCGGCGGCTTCTTCAAGCGCGAGGGGCGCCAGCGGGACGACGAGATCCTCACCTGCCGCCTCATCGATCGCCCGTGCCGTCCGCTCTTCCCCGAGGGCTACAAGAACGACACGCAGGTGATCGCCACCGTGCTCTCGTCGGACAAAGAAAACCCCACCGACGTCATGGCGCTCTGCGGCGCCAGCGCTGCGCTGCACATCTCCGACATCCCGTGGGCCGGCCCGCTGGCCGGTGTTCGCGTGGCCCGCATCGACGGCGAGCTGGTGGCCTTTCCCACCTTCGCCCAGCAGGCAACCGCCGACCTCGACATGGTGGTGGCGTGCTCCAAGGAAGCCATCGTGATGGTCGAAGGCGGCGCCGCCGAGGTCCAAGAAGCCGACCTCATCGACGCCCTCTACTTCGCCCACCGCGTGGCCCAGCCGATCATCGAGCTCATCGAGAAGATGCGGGCCGCCATCGGCAAGCCCAAGCGCGAGTTCACCCCCAAGGCGTTGCCCGCCCCGGTCGCCGCGCGCATCAGCGCCCTGTGCGACGGCGGCATCGTCGAGGCCTCGCTCATTCGCGAGAAGAAGAAGCGCTACGACGCCTACAAGGTGATCAAGGACGGCATGGTCGCCACCCTGACCAGCGAGCTCGGCCCCGAGAAGTTCGCCGAGAGCGAAAAGCTCATCAAGGCCGAGTTCGACGAGCGCAAGTACCACGTCGTGCGCGAGTACGTGCTCTCCAAGCAGAAGCGCATCGACGGCCGCGATATGGCGACCGTTCGCCCGATCGTCACCGAGGCCGGCATCCTGCCCCGCGTGCACGGGTCGGCGCTCTTCCAACGCGGCGAGACCCAGGCCATCGTCACCACGACCCTCGGCACCTCCACCGACGAGCAGAAGATCGACGCCCTCACCGGCGAGCGCTGGAAGCGCTTCATGCTCCACTACAACTTCCCTCCCTTCTCCACCGGCGAGACCAAGCCCATGCGCGGCCCCGGTCGACGCGAAATCGGCCACGGTCACCTGGCCGAGCGCGCCCTCTCCCGGATGATGCCGGCGCAGGAAGACTTCCCGTACACCATCCGCATCGTGGGCGAGACCCTCGAGTCGAACGGCAGCTCGTCGATGGCCACCGTCTGCGGCGGCACCCTGTCGCTCATGGACGCCGGCGTCCCGGTGAAGTCGGCGGTCGCCGGCATCGCCATGGGCCTCATCTCCGACGGCACCCGCACCGCCATCCTCAGCGACATCCTGGGCGACGAAGACCACCTCGGCGACATGGACTTCAAGGTGTGCGGCACCGCGCGCGGCATCACCGCCATCCAGATGGACATCAAGATCTCGGGCCTCTCCCGGGACATCATGACCAAGGCGCTCGACCAGGCCAAGGAAGGCCGCATCCACATTCTCGCCAAGATGGCCGAGACCCTGGCCACCCACCGCGGCGATCTCTCCAAGTACGCCCCGCGCATCACCACGCTCAAGGTGAAGCCCGACCAGATCCGCCTCATCATCGGACCCGGCGGCAAGACCATCAAGGGCATCATCGACCAGACCGGCGTCGCCATCGACGTCGAGGACGACGGCACCGTGAACATCGCGTCCAGCGACTCCGACGCGGTCAAGCGCGCGCTCGACATCATCAAGGGCATCACCGCCGAGCCGGAAGTGGGCGCCATCTACAAGGGCACCGTCTCTCGGGTCACCGACTTCGGCGCCTTCGTCGAGGTCCTTCCGGGCACCGATGGCCTCCTCCACGTCTCCGAGATGGCCCACCACCGCGTCGAGCGCGTGGAAGACGTCATGAAGGAAGGCGACACCGTCGAGGTCAAGGTCCTCGAGGTCGGGCGCGATGGCAAGATCCGCCTCACCCGCCGCGAGCTCCTTCCCTTCCCCGAAGGCGAAGAGGGCGAGCGCGCCAAGGAGCGTCTCGCGGCCTCGCGCGAGGCTGGCGGCGGCCCGCCCCGTGGCGGTGGTGATCGCGACCGCGGTCGCGGCAGCGATCGCGGTGGTCGCAGCGGCGGCGGCGATCGCGGCGGTCGCGGCGGCCCCCGCCGCAGCTGAGCGAAGCTCCAACCGAACACGAAGCGCGCGGTCCCTCGGGATCGCGCGTTTCGCGTTGTGCCGACGGAGGAACGTTCGCCGCGAAAGCGGCGTATCATCGCCCCATGGCGCGCTTTCTCCCCCCGCTTTCCCGCCCGGTGCTCCCCGCTGAGCGCTACCACGTCGCGCCGCGCATCGGGGCCACCAAGGCCGAGGCGCGCATCAAGGAAGAGATGTGCGACGGCACCTTTCGCCCGCACGACGCGGCCGAGGCGAGCTCCCTCGAGGAAGCGTACGCGCTGCAGGTCCCCTTCTGGCGGGTCGACATTCAGCGCTCCGATTCGGCACTCCGCTTCGCGCAGGTGCGCGTGGGCACCCTTGGCGTTCCCATTCCGCACCAGCAGAGCAGCGAGGCCAAGGCCACCTGGATGGTGTGCGCGCGCACCGCGTTTCCCTACCAGATGAAGCACCCGTCCACGCTCTTACCGGGCGACGCCAAGCCGCTCACGCTCTCGCTCGCGGCGCTCGCGGCGGGTGAGCCTTCGCTGGCGGGCGGCTTCGAGATCCTCGACGCCGACGTCGACGAGGCGCAAGCCAAGTCCATCGCTGCTGCGTCACTTTCCCGCAGCTCCTCGACGTCGCAAGGCCTCTTCCTGGAGTCGCAAGTGACCGTGCACGCCATGCACTTCGTCCGCTACCCGGTGTGGTTCGCGCGCTATCGCTACCGCGGCCAAGCGAACGCCGGCGACGACTTGTTCTACGTCGGCATCTCCGCCGTCGACGGCGTCGCCATCACCGCACAGCACCCGTCGAAGCTCCGCGCCGGCGCGGCCCGCGTGAAGCACTTTCTCGGCTTCGACGACTGATCATCCGTCGCCGCCCGTCTCGGCCAGCCAGGAAAGCGCATGGGAAATGGCCAACGCGCTCGTGGGCGCCGCCACGTACGTATGCCCCACGTCGCCGAGGTCCACGAAGCGCACCGGAAAGCCCTCGGCCGCCAGCGCCTCCGTGGCTCGACGGAGCGGCGCAAAGGTGGCGTCGAAGCGTCCGGCGCCGAGCGCCACCCGCCGCACCCCGGCGCGCTCGAGGTCGGCGCGGGCGAAGCGGACGTCGGCGCCCAGCACCATCATCCCGCGAAAGGCGTTGGGGCGCTCTCCGTAAATGGCCCGCGCCACATACCCTCCTTGCGAAAAGCCCACCAGGATGCGCCCACTGCCCGGCAGCGCCTTCGTCGACGCGTAGGCGCGCTCCAGATCGCCCTCCGCCTGGAGCACCGTTGCCGAGGCTTCGCGCGCATCGCCCCACGAATCGCCGCCGCCTGGGCATGCCCTGGGAGCGTGCGGGCACAGAAGCCACGATGCAGCGCCGGAGGCGAAGTGGGGGCAGCCGTTCTCGGCGCGGCCGCAGATACCGTGAAGATACACGATTCCCGGCCTCTTGTTCGGCGCCTCCGGGTCGACGAAGGCGATCGCGCGGGGCATTCGCAGCATCGCCGGCGACGATGTCGAGCCGGTGGGTGGCGGCTCCCGCGCAAGCGCCACCATCGACCAACCGAGCACGGCACACGCCGCAAGACTGCGCACCAGCACGTTCATCGCGAGCTCCGTTCGGAACGCGGCCCGCGCGCGTCGTCGCTCCTGCACTGGCAAGAAGGACCGCTCGCTCCGCGCGTTCACCCGGCTATCGCGCGTTCACCCAAGCTTCGTGACGCAATGCTGCCCCGCTACGAACGATTGCACTTTGCACGCATGACGAAACGTCTACGGACCGGTGCGCTGGTCCCAAGCCTTCTTCGGCGTGACGTTGCTTTTGCTGCCGAGGCCGTCGGGCTCTGGGCCCTCGAGGTCGCTCGACTTCGAGGCCTTGCCGGAGGGCTTGCCTTTGTACACCGGCGCCGGCGGCGTCGAGCTCTTCTGGTTCAGGGGCGGCGGGACCTTCTGGGTCGAGGGCGCAGCGCTCGGCGCGGGGGTGATCTGCTTGCGAATCTCTTCTTCGGCGCGCGCGCGGGCGGCGCCCACGTTGGCGGCCTGGTCGCCTGCGGGGTCGAGCTCGCGAGCGCTGTTGAGACCGTTCAAGCAGGTGACCCATGCAGCGTCGTCGCAGGCAAGGAACGCCACGCGGCGCATCTCCTGCGCGCGCTCGCGCAACTGCATGTCTTCAGGGCTCACGGTGGGCACTGGCACGGGATCGTGCGCAATGGGCTCCACCGGCTTCTTCTGGAGAAAGTAGACGGCGAGGCCGAGAATGATGCCGAGCGCGGCCAGCGCAGCTGCCTCTTTGGCCCAGTGCTCGCGCAGGTGGGCGCGCAACCGACTCACGCGCTTGCGCACGCGGGGCGCAGGCACGTTGGCGCTCTCCGCAATGGACTCCAGCTTCTCGCCTTCGCCCTCCCGAAGCAGCCACTCCAGCGTCTCCTCCGCGTCCTTCCCCTTGGGCAGCGAGCGCGTGGCCCAGCGCAAAAGGTCGCGCTCCGAGTGGGGGGTAGCTTCCACGGCCACCTCCGGCACGTCGAAGGTCTCGCGGCGCGACCGTCGGTGGTAGTCCGCCACCTTGTTCCGAGCGACGCCCCAGATCCACTTGCGCAGCGACTCCGGATCTTCCGGCTTCGACTTCGACACCAACGCTTCGGTGAGCGCCGCCTGCACGACGTCCTCCACATCGCTCTCGGGCACCCGCTTGCGCGCCATGGCCACGAGGGCCTCGCGAAAACGTGCTCCGGACCAGTCGGCGTCGTTCATGGGAAAGTACACATCGGAGGTCGTTCGAGACCCACCGATTGTGACACAAAACCGCCCGCCCACGCGACCCCCCAACAAACCTCGTCCAAAACCGCGCCCTCAACGCACCCAACCAACCGCAACCCCGCCCCCCCTCTTCCGAAGCCAACGCAAGACCGAGCGAGGCGGGTGGCGAGACGCGCGGAGCGTAGTTCCTGTACGTGCGCACGCCCGCTGCCCGCCCCGCGAAGGTATTGGGTGAAGCCTACCGCTCTAGCTGTTGTTGTGGGTTTCTGTTGCCGGCGCATCTTCGTTGCGCTCGGACGCAGCGTTGACCGCGGCGAGGAGCTGTTCGCGCGTATCCGGGCCGACGATACCGTCGACGGCGATGGAACCGCTCTCCTGGAACGCCTTGATGGCGGCCTTGGTCTTGGGGCCGTCGATGCCATCGGCCACGCCGGGGTCGAACCCGATGACCTGCAAGGCGCTCTGCACGCCCACGAGGGTGTTGAGGTCGATGGTGCCGTACTTTGCAGACTCGTGCTTGAACTCAGACATGGGCACGAGGCTACACATTCTGAAGCCCGTCGCCACGCAATTTCCTAGCCCGTCGCCGCACTTCGAATGTGACAGCAGAGCTTGCTGCGGCAGTTCCAAGAAGCGCGGAATTCAGTAGGATGACGCCCACATGGTGAAGAAAGTCTCGCTCACGGGCAAGGCCGATGGGCCCATCAAACGCGGCGGGCCCCAAGCCGCCGTCGCCTCGACGGAAGTGCTCGAGCTCTTTTTCAACACCGGAATCTTGTTCCACGAGCTGCGCGGCGAAGTGCCGGACCTGGTGGCGAGCTTCATCGTCATGCAGGCGGGCGCGCCGGCAGCCGCGGCCCATCCTGGCGCGGCTGCGGCGCAGTCGGCAGCCGCACCGCCGCCGTTCGGAGCGCCCCCCTCGCCCACCGCTGCGCCCACCGCAACGGTGCAGGGCCCCAGCGGGAGCTGGAGCGTGCGCCGGGCCAACCCGGGCGAGGATCCCGACGTGGAGATCTCGGTCCTCGAACATCTGAACGAGCTCGCGCACCGGTGGCTGCCGGTGCCCTACCAGCTGTCGGCGCCGCATGCGGTGCAGATGACGCTCGCGCCCTCGCCGCGCGGCGACGTGCAGATCCTCCTCGCCATCGACACCATCGAGGTGCAAGGCGCGCGGGGTCGCTACCTCGACGCCACGCTCGACGAGGGCCGGCCATTCCGCCCCCTCGAGAAGAACGAGCTCGCGGCCTTCCTCGATCACCTCGAGACCCGCGACTTCGTGCAAAAGCTCGAGCGCTCGGGCGTCGAGCGTGCGCTCTTCAAGCTGGCTGCGGTGCTCGAGGCGGTCGGTCCCCTGCTGCCGCGGATCAAGATGATGCGTCTCGAGAACACCACGCCCATCCCAGTGTCGCTGGTGCTCGACTTCGGCAACTCGCGCTCCAGCGCGGTCCTGGTCGAGGCGCGCGAGCAGGGCATGCTGGCCATCCCGCTGAAGCTCCGCAGCTTCGGCAACCCCTTCGACGTCTCCGAAGAGACCTTCGACTCCCGGGTCACGTTCTCGCCCAGCCCCTTCGACAAGGGGTTTTCGCTCCTCGCCACCGGCGAGGGCTTCGCCTGGCCCTCCATCGCGCGCCTGGGGCGCGAGGCTCGCGACCGCGCCCTTGAGACGCCGCACCGCTACCAGTGCTCGCTCTCCGGACCGAAACGCTACCTGTGGGACCCGCGGCCCACCGCCGACAAGTGGCACTTCGCCAAGCGGCAAGAGGCGGAGTTTCCGCCCATCTCCGGGCGCCTGCTCAAGTACCTGGTCGACGACGCGGCAGGGCTCGGCCTCCGCGAAGACGGCCCTTCGACGCCGCCCGATCCCCGCTACGCCCCGCGCACCATGATGCTCTTCTCCATCGTGGAGATCCTCACCCAGGCCTACGCCCAGGTGAACTCGCAGGCCTACCGCGTCTACCAGGGCAAGGAGGCGAACCCCCGGTGGATCAAGCACCTGGTGCTCACCTACCCATCGGGCATGAGCGAGATCGAGCGAAGTGTGTACGATGCACTCGTTCGCAATGCTGTGGTGCTCACCTGCCACCTGCTCAACATCCGGCAAGACCTGCGACCGAACTGGAACGCCCAGACCGGCACCTTCGAGCCCTTCCTGTTCATCGACGAGGCCCTCTCGGCGCAGATGGTCTACGTCTTCGAAGAGGTGCGGCACCGCTTCGGCGGCAGCATGGAAGACTTCGCCCAGGTATACGGCCGCAAGCCCGAGCCGCAGCCCAACAAGCCGCTACGCGCCGGCGCGCCCGAGCCTTCGCACACGGTGCGCATCGCTTCCATCGACATTGGCGGCGGCACCACCGACGTGATGATCGCCGAGTACGACGATCGCATGCCCGGCACCGGCACCTCGCTGGCCATCAAGAAGCTGTTCCAGGACGGCATCAGCGTCGCCGGCGACGAGGTCTGCCGGGCGATTCTCGAAGACTGCGTGTGGAGCCAGCTGCTCACCCAGGTGCCGGAGGTGGCGTCCCGGCAGAAGCTCGCCGATCTCTTCGCCGAGGGCGACGCCGGCCACGGCTCCACCTGGCGAACCCTGCGCGCCAAGCTGGTGCCCAACTTCTGGCTCCCGGTGGCCCGCGCCTTCTGGGCCGTGGCCGAGGGCACCAAGATTCCCGATCACGCCGAGGGCAAGGTCTACGCCTTCGCCGATCTCGGGCGCATCTTCCCGGAAATCGCTCCATCCGCGACGCTCCTCGAGGAAGCCGATCGCTTCCTCGGCACCGTGGTCCCGAGCTTTCCGGGCCTGCGCAACTTCATGTTCCGCTTCGATGTACCGGAGATCGACCGGGCCATCGCCCGCGTGCTGCGCGAGCCGCTCCGGCGCTACGCCGACATCCTGGCGCAGTTCGACGTCGACCTCTTGATCCTCGCCGGCCGCGCCTCGAAGCTGCGGGTGGTGAAGGAGATGCTCCTCTCCGAGATGCCGGTGACGCCGCCGCGGCTCGTCTCCATGTCCGATTACGCGGTGAGTGAGTGGTATCCGTCGAAGTGGCGCGACCGCGGCAAAGTGAAAGACCCCAAGTCGACCGTGACCGCCGGCGCGGCCATCCTGCACCTGGCGAGCCGCAACCGCCTCCCCGGCTTCGTGCTCGACACCATCGAAGAGCTGCGCCCGCGCCCCATCTTCGGACTCTACCAAGAGACCGATCCGCAGGTGGCCCACGAGAACGAGCTCTTTGCCAAGGGCGCCGAGAGCCCGCCTTTCTTTTACAGCAACCACATGCGCATCGGCTTCCGCAACGTCGACTCGGAAGAGATGGACGGCTCGCCGCTCTACGAGATCGTCCCCGGCAGCGCCGAGGTGGAAAATGCGCTCCTCGAAGACCGCGTCTCGCTCACCTTTGCCCGCACCGAAGACGGCCACATCATGATCAAGAGCGTGAAATCGCAGCGCGACACGTATCACTTCGAGCCCACCGACTTCACGCTGCGCCTCAAGACCCTCGCCAGCGATCGCTACTGGCTCGATACCGGCGTCTTCGCGGTTCCGCGAGAAAGCGAGTGAGCGGATGAACGGCGACATTCTCCAGCAAGTGCTCTCGGCGCTCGGTAGCGCGGTCGACCGCGATCGCTTCCAGCGAGCCATGGCGCAGCTGGTGCCCGCGCCGGCAGTTGCCGCAGCGCCGCACGGCAGCCACGACGCCGCGCGCGATCCCATTCTCTCGAAGCTGGTACTGGGCGACGTGCTCGACGATTCGATCCTCGGCGCGCGGAGCGGCGATCCCAGCTTTCCGCTGCGTCTCTTTTTTGCCGAGCTCGGCACCCACCTATCGGCGGCCGAGGCCTTTACATTTGCCTCCGGCGTGAGCTTCTACTTCCGGGCGGAGATGGACGAAGAAGCGAAAGTGGCGCTGGGCTTCGAAGTTAGCCGAGCGTTTTACGATTTCGGACGCACCTTAGACCGCGCGCTGCTGGTGCAAACTGCCCCCCTGCTGGCCCAGCTGCTCTCCACCGAGCTCTCGCGCGTGTCGTTCGAAACTGTCGATTCTCTTCGCATTTTCGACTCCGGCACGTGCGAGCGTGGGGCCGGGTCAGATCCGACGAAGAGCTCGATCGTAGAAGTCAGTAGCTTTCTCTGCCGCGTCGCGCAAAGCGCACTGGTGAAGCGGAAAGCCTTGGTCCGGACCTGAAAGGCCCTTTTTCATGAGTGACGAGAGCACGACCTGGCTTCCCAATCTCGTCGGCGGCGTTTCCATCTGGAAGCTGGCCTCCGATCTCAACGAACCGCAGTTCTTCGACGGGCGGCTCCTGGTGCCCGACACCGAGGGCTCCGATAGCTTGCCGACGACCGTCCGGTGGAACCTCACCGAGCTGGTCCCGCTGGCGGAAGCGCGAACCAAGTACCCAGGGGAGACCGACAAGGCCATCGCCGACTTCGGCGCGTGCCTGGCCAAGGTGTCCAAGACCTTCGCCGACCCCGCCTCCGGCTACCACAAGTACAAGGAGGCGTTCACCGTCCCCTCCCTCGAGGTCGAGGGCACGCCGAACTACTTCTTCAATCCCCAGAGCGGCAAGCTCTTCGCCATCAACTGGGGCGCGTCCCCGCGCTCGCTCGGGGGCCAGGGCGAGTACGTGTTCGGCTATGGCAACTTCGAGAAGCTCTTCGGCGCCAGCGTCGCGGCCGCGGCGGTGGGCGTGGGCGTGGGCGCGGGCGCCGGGGCTGGCGCCGTGGCGGCAGCGGCCACCGTGGCCAAGGCTGCGGAAGACAAGCCCAAGGAAGAAGACAAGCCCAAGGAAGAGGCGAAGAAGCGACCCTGGTGGCTCTGGCTCCTCCTGGCGCTGGGCGTCCTCCTGCTCATCGGCCTCATCCTCTTCTTGCTCCGCGCCTGCGACGAACAACGCGCCGGCCTCGACGGCGGCGTGCTCGGCGCCGGGGGCAACAACCGAGGCATGAACGAAGCGGGCGCCGATGCCAGCGATGCCTCGGACGCCTCGGACGCCTCGGACGCCAGCGACGCTTCCGATGCCAGCGACGCCTCGGACGACGACGACGACGACAGCACCGACGACGACAGCTCCAGCGGCGGCAGCACCACCGTATCGAGTGGCGGCACCACCACGCTCTCCAGCAGTGGCAGCACCACCGTATCGAGCGGCGGCACCCACAAAGTCGTCACCACCGTCACGCCCGGCGGCGGCTCCAAGGAAGGTCCGCACCGGGTACACATCCAGGGCGAAGCGACCGCGTGGCGCGTGGCCTCCGGCACGAGCAAGGTCTCGCGCACCGAGGCCCGCGGCAAGAAGTTCGAGGTGTGGCTCAAGGCCCCCAACAACTTCGAAGGCGTGAAGGTGGAGTGGAAAGACAAGAGCGGCAAGTGGCACGCACACTGATGCGCGCGAGGACGACACGATGAACATCGAGCGACTGCGTCAGACCGTGGACGAGACCCTGGGCGTTGCCGAGGCCACCGCCAGCGCCGAGGTGCTGCGCGATCTCTCGATTCGCGCCAAGAAGCTCGCCCGGGCCTGGAAGCGCCCGCAGGCGATTGGCCTCTTCGGGCCTTCGCAGGCGGGGAAATCCTTCCTCATCGGCGCCCTCCTCGCCCACGAGCTGGGGTCGCTCCGCGTGCGCAGTCGCACCCAGGAGCTCGACTTTCTAAAGGAGATCAACCCCGCCAAGGGTGTGGAGTCGACGGGCGTGGTGACCCGCTTCTCGGCGGCCCCGTCGCACCTGCAGCGGGGCGAGTTCTACTGCCAGCTGCTGGCCCTGGAGAGCGTCCTCGAGTCGATGGCCACGGGCTTTCTCGTGGAGTGCACGTCGCCGCCGGTAGACGCCGATCGCGTGGGTCGCACCTTGCGCGAGGCCAAGCTCCAGGGCGGAGCCACGGCGCCGCCCACGTTCCTGGCCGCATGGGACGCGGTGCTCCACAGCTTGATGAAGAAGTACCAGGATAGGCACCCGTACCTGAACGAGCTGCGCGCCGATCCGCTGCTGCAGAGCGGAACCTACCGGACGGAGATCACCACCGTGGGCGGGTTCCTCCACCTTTTCTCGCTGCTCTGGGGCGGCCCCGGCTACGCGGCCGACCTCGAGCGCCTCATGCAGACGCTGGTGTCGGGCCTCGAGGCGCTCCACTTCGCGGAAGGCGTCGAGGTAGAGATCAGCCACGTGCGCGCTTCGAGCAAGGAGCCCTCGATCCTCGACGCCAGCTGCCTCAACTCCATCGGCCGCGCCTTTCAGACCATCAAGGTGTTCGCACAAGACGGCGGCCACGTGCGCGACGCCGACATCGACCCCTCGGTGCTCGCGGCGCTCATCGCCGAGATTCGCCTTCCCCTCGACGCCCGCGAGGGCTCTCTCTTGCAGCGCGCCGATATCCTCGACTTTCCCGGCGGGCGCGCGCTCAAGGGCATCAACGGCTTCGGGCCAGCAGAGCTCAACACCGGCGCCTTCGACAACGGCATCGAGGTCTACAAGCGGGGCAAGCTCACCTTCCTCTTCGAGCAGTTCTCCATCGATCGCGAGATCACCGCGCTCCTTCTCTGCTCGCCTGGCCCCACCAAGCCCGAGGCCATTCAGCTGCAGTCGCAGGTGGAAAGCTGGCTCACCATCCGCTACGGCACGGCCACGCCGACGGCGACCGACGAGGTGGACGATCCGAGCCTGTTTCTCGCGCTCACCAAGTTCGACATGAGCCTCGGCAGCTTGCGCTCCGACAACGCCAAGGAGCGCTGGGAATCGCGGGTGCAGGAGGCCTGCGTCGATTTTTGGGCGCGCAGCTATTCGTCGTGGCTCTTCAACTGGGGCAAGAAGGGCAAGCCGTTCCAGAACCTGTTCTGGATTCGCAACCCCTACGCCGACCAGATGCAGACGCTACAGCCCGGCTCGCCCGACTACGAGGCGGTCAAGAAGGGCTACTTCGAAGCCCGCGCGGTGGAACGCTACTTCAAGAACGCCCCAGAAAAATGGGCCGCGGTGGAGGGCAACGACGGCGAGTCCGGCCTCCCCAAGAGCGGCGTGCCGCTGCTGGCGCAGGCGCTCCGCTACAAGGTAAGCAAGGACCTCAAAGCCAAGGAGCTTCAGCGCGAGGCCGAGACCCTCGAGAAGGAGCTCCTCAGCGTGCTGAAGACCCTGGCGCCCTCGCGCGACGAAGCCGAGGAGCGAGAGCGGCGCCTCGGCATGGCCAAGGAGCTGGCCGACGCGCTGCGCGCCGAGATGAGCCGCAAGCTCTCGGGCGCGGTGTTCGGCGACTTCGTGGCGCGCGTGGTGGTTCCCCAAGACGAGCTCCTGGTAGAGGTCAAAAAAGCCCTCGACGCGTCGCTCCCCATGTCCATCAAGGCCAGCGACAAGGTGAAGCGCGTCCTCGTCCACGTGCTCAAGTGGTGGACCAAGCGAGCCCTCGAGCGCGTGCGCGAGAGCGAGCTCCGGGTCTCGCTCTCGTCGGTTGAAACCTACGTGCGCGAGCTCCTCACGTCGCGCGAGCTCTTGCCGCTGCTCGGTAACGCGGTGTTCCCGTACTTCTCGCGGAAGACCGTCGACCCCGAGATTCTCACCACCATTCTCCGGGTGAAGATCTCCGATTCGATGCTGCAGCTGTTCGCGCACAAGGGCCGGCAAACCCCCAGCGGCCCCATTCGACTGAGCTACGCCGAGTCGCGCGGCGGCGAGCAACCCGACGCCGTAGACTGGAACGACGTCAGCTTCGAGGAAGACGACGCGGCCTCGTCGGCCCGGGCCAGCGTCCCCGAGATCGTCTTCGCGGGTCGCGGCCGCTTCGCCCACTTCACGGGCGAGCTCGGGCCGTTCTACCTGCGCAACGCCGGAGAGAAGGTGCAAATGGGCGCCGAGGACCCGCGCGCCCGGGCCCTGCTTTCGCTGCTGCAACGCACCGAACAGGGCTTCGCCGGATGAGCGCCCCGCGAAACGCCCGGTGTTTGCTATAAACCACGGTGCCTATGGACCCCAAGGCTGCGCAAGGCGAGGCTGAAGCCAGCGACGATCTCCAATCCCTGGAAGAACAGGGCGATCTGGAGACGCTGCTGTCGCTGGCGCGCGCCTATCGCACCGGCGACGCCGGGCGCCCCAAGGACATGAAGGCCTGCTACGCCGCGTATCGCTCGGCGGCCAATCTGGGCAGCGCCGATGCCGCCTACGCGGTCGCGCTCTTCCACTTCAGCGGGGGCGCCGTCGAGAAAGACCCCACCCAGGCCCTCTCGTTTTTGCGCGCCGCAGCCGAGGCGGGCCACGTGCAGGGTCGCGTGTATCTTGCAAACTTGTACGAGTGCGGCACCCACTACAAGCTCGACGCCGAGAAGGCTGGCGTGTGGTACCGCTCCGCGGCGCGCGCCGCAGCCATTGGCGCCGAGCCCGACACCACCGAGTACGCCGAGGCCATGGCCGAGCTGGGCGCCGGCCGATACGTGCAGAGCGCAGAACTTCCCGCCGCGCGCCGCGAGGTGCTCCAGCGCAAGGCGCGCGCCTTGGGCTTTGGAGCCCCCTCCCCGGCCAGCATCGCAGCGCGGCCCTCGAGCGATCCCGGCTTGCCACCCGAGCGCGCTTCGGGCCTTCCCAGCGAGGCCCCGGCCGCCGCTCCCGCGCGCCCCCAGGCCAGCGCGCCCGCGCTCAAGGAGAAGCTCGCCGCGCTCGAGAAGAAGACGCCCAAGCCCTCGTCTCTGACCTTGGCCGAGGGCCTGGTGGCGTTCTTCTTCGCGCTCCTCTTCTTCGCAGCGGCTGCCGGCGCAGGGTACGCCGCCCAAAATGGTGGAGAGTACATGCTTTCGCAGGGGCAGCCGGTGCCGCTCTTCGGCCACGAGACGCAGCTGCTCTTTCCGGCGGCGGTGGCGCTGGTGGGCATCTTGCCGTCGTTCCTCTTCTACCGTGCCGCCACCGTGCTGCGATCCATCGTCGGCGCAGCCCTCGGCGCCGGCGTCGGCTGGGTGCTCTGGGGTACCGGCGTGCTCACCTTCGTCACGTCGCGGGTGCTGCAAACCACCGCCTTCGGCGTGGGCGGCTTCCTCCTCTTCGCGCTGGCGTTCGGCATCTTCGGGGGCGCCAAAAAGAAACCGCGGCCAGAAGACGCGCGCCTCTGAGCGTCCATTCGAGCGCACAAGGTAGGTGTTGCGGGTAGCGGAGCGCGGCGCGGCGGTGCTTTGTGCGCAACCCCCCGCGCCGGCGGCCGATGGGGACGGGTCTCGCTACCCAAAACCCCAAGGACTCGACCCCCATGCGCCTTCGTTTTCTCGTGCCCGCCACCGTTGCTTGCCTCGCCACCGGACTCCTTCACTGCGGCTCCGACATGCCTGCCGCGGTGGGCAAGGACGCTGGAAAGGACGCGATTGCCCTTCCGGAGCCGGATTCCGGCAACGGCAACGGCAACGGCAACGACGCCGGCTCCGAGCTTCCGCCGCCGCCGCCGCCGCCACCCGGCTGCCCCGGCAACGTGCTGCCCACGGAAAATGAGTGCATGATCCACGAATCGTACGGCGTCTTCGTGAGCGCCAGCAAAGGCACGGCCGCTGGCGACGGCTCGCGCGTGAGCCCGCTGAAGAGTGTGAGCGCGGCCATCGCCGCCGCCAAGAGCTCCGGCCGCCGCGTCTACGCCTGCGCCGAAACCTACGACGAGGTACTCACCCTCGCCGACGGCATCGCCGTCTTCGGGTACTTCGACTGCACCAGCAGCTGGAAGGTGGGCGCGAGCCGGGCGACCATCGCGCCGACGACCGAGAGCGTGGCGGCCCGCGCCGCCAGCATCAGCAAGCCCACGCGCATCGAAGGCTTCGACGTGAAGGCCCCGAACGCCACGAGCCCCGGCGGCAGCTCCATCGGCCTCATCGCCCAGGACGCCGGCGGGCTCTCCTTCTTCGACGTGAGCATCACCGCCGGCGCCGCCATGGCCGGCGACGATGGCGCGCCTGGCGTGCAGCTCACCCAGGCCGGCAATATCGACGGCGAGGACGGGCTCGATTCGACCCTCGGCTACCTGATGAACGACGGGCGCAATGCGGCCGAGTACGGCCGCATGCGCGCGGGCGGCGTTTCGCAGTGCGTGGGCGTGGCCGGCAAGAACGGCGGCGCCGGCGGCGCCGGCGGCAAGAATGGCCGATACAACACGCTCAATCGTCTCACCGGCACGCCGTGCACGCCCCCGGCCGGCGGGGGTGGGGGCCTGTCGACGTGCGGCTACGAGCTCTACGGCGCCGACACGCGCGCCGATGGTACGCCGCGGCCCGGGTCTACCGAGACCGCCCGAGGCGGCTCCCAGACCGAAGCTGCGCTGGCCGGTGAAATGAAGCCCACCGGCATGAGCGGCGTGAACGGCGGTGCGGGCACGTTCGGCGCCGACGGTTACCACGGCGAGAACGGGACCCAAGGCACCGACGGCGCGCCGGGCCAGGGAGGCGGCGGCGGCAGCAGCGTGCGTCCAGACGTCTTGCCCAGCGACGCGCAGATGCGCTGGGGCATCGTGGGCGCGGGCGGCGGCGCAGGTGGGTGTCCGGGCCTCGCGGGAACGCCGGGCAAGGCCGGCGGCGCCAGCGTCGCGGTAGTGGCCATTCGCAGCGCCATGCACTTCGACGCAAAGAGCCTTCTCACGGCGCAGAGCGCGGGCATGGGTGGCAAGGGCACGCGCAGCAGCGCGCCCACCGCCGGCGGCAGTCCGGGCTCCAACCCCTCCGGCAAGGCTTTCTCCGCCGGTGGCTTCGGCGCAAGCGGTAGCCTTGGCGGCGCCAGCGGGCACGGCGGCTCGGGCCCTTCGGTGGGCGTAGCCTGGACCGGCGCGCAGCCGGTGGTAGAGACCACGCCGACCGTCGGTGCGCCGGCGCCGGCGCAGCCCGACTCCGACGGCATCGCGGGCTCCCTGCCCGGCGTCGCCGAACCGTTCCTGCGCTTCTGAGCGAACGCCGCGCGCGGCACCAGGGCCTCGTCCGATCCGGACGGGGCCCTTCTACGTGGCCACGGAGAGCGCGCCCAGCACCAGCAGCGCGCCCGAGGCGCCGAAGCCAAGGGTCCACACCGCGCTTCGAAGCTTGTCGATGTCGGCGATGTAGAAGACGCAGTAGAGGAGGCGCGCCACCAGGTGCGCCAGCGCAAGACCGAGCGCGGTGCTCTCGGCGACGTGGGTCAAGTGGCACACGATCACCCCGGCCGCGAAGGGCGCGAAGGCCTCGAGACCGTTGTAGTGTGCATTCACCGCACGGCGCGGCCAGCCCTTCACCAGGGCCTGCTGGTCGCGCGGGTTCTTGTTGTCGTACTTTCCTTGGCTCTTGGCGATCCCCGGCGCGCTCACGAACTTCACCAGATACGTGATGGCGAGCGCGGCGGGAATGGTGGCCAGAAGCAGGTTCATGCGCTGCGCACGAGCGAGAGCTTGGCCATGGCGCCGAACGAGACCAGGTGCCCGCTCTCTTCGGCCACGTACACGTCGCAGCGCTCGTCGACCCGGAGGAGATCGGGAATGGCGTCGGCGCAGGGAATCTGCCCGATGGTGACGCCGTCTTGCGGGCGAATCACGTGAATATCCGAGTGCGGAACAAAGAGCGCGCCAGAGCGGAGCACCGGCTCGAGCCGCCGGGGCAGGTCGGACTCGATGATCTTCCCGAGGCTCTTGCGATAGGCCACGGTGCCGCGGGTCGCGTCCACCCCCACCACCTCGCCCAGCGGCGAGTTGCCGATGATGCGGTCGTCGACGCATAGCCACGAGGTCCCGATGGACGCGATCTGCTCGGTCTTCCACAGCGGCGCGCCGGAGCTGCGATCGAACGCCTGGAGCCGAAGGCCGCGCGGCTCCCGGAGCGCCACCGCGAGGACGTTGCCGCAGGCGAGCACCGGCCCCTCCACGGTGCAGCCCTCGAGCGAGACGCGGAAGTGCGACTCGCCGGAGAACGCGTCGAACGCATGAATGTGCGCGGGGCTGGCGGCGCCGCCGGAAACCGCGAAGCAGGCGTCGCTGTCGACGGTAGGCGCAGCGCGGAAGCGCAACCGATCGCGGGTGCGCCACACGACTGCGCCGGAAACCACGTCGAGCGCGGTGAGCGAGCTGTCGCCGCAGGTGACGTAGAGGAGCTTGCCGGAGCGCTTGAGGCGCAGCGTACCTCCCCCGCCCCAGGCGTAGCGCCAGCGGGCTTCGCCGCTGAGCAGGTCGATCGCAACCAGGTGTTTTTCGCCCTCGGTGACCACCAGCAGGCGCGGGAGGCCCGGCGCGTGGATGACGGCGCCCGCCATGGGCCCGCCCAGACGCGGCGCGACCCAGGCGCGGAGCGACACCAGGCCGGTGGCCAGATCGTGAATCTCGATGGTGCCATCGCCCGACATGCGGGCGATACCCGACGGCGTGACCACCGACGTGGCGCGCACCGTGGGCATGCGCCACTCCACCGCACCGGAGACGCGGTCGAGGCAGAAGGTCTCTTGTGCCGAGCCGACCAACAGCCGCGAGCCGCAAAGGAACGTGGACCGAAGGTCGATGCCCGGCACCATGGCGCGCCAGCGGGGCGCGTAGCGAAGGCGGGTGGACACACCGGAGGGCGGCGGCGAGGAAGCCGGACGGCTCTGCGCAAACGCGCGGTACGACTCCGGCGAGGCGTTCACCTTGGAGTCGGTCTGGCTGGCGCTGCGCAAGGCCTCGGTCGACTCGCGCAGGGCGCGCCGGAACGCGGCGAAGCGGAGGTTGTTCCCCTGGGCGCGGTCGCGCCGGAGCACCGAGCGCACCAGGCCCCTACCGAAGGAGAGAATCGCCTCTACCACGTCGAAGATCCCCAGTCCGGGAAACGTGTAAACTGCAGGCTCTTTGCCGTCGCGACCGAGAATGAGCGACATCTCACCCGAGGCCATGACCCGCCCGCGGAGCAGAATGCCCCCGGCGTCGATGCGAATCTGACGTTCGCGGCCGGCTTCCCAGGCGTCGAGCATCTCGGAGGCGCCGCGGAGAATGCGCTCCGCGAAGAGGAACGGATGACACTCGCCGAGCTCCACCGAGCGACCACGAATCTCGGCGCGCACCCGGCCGCGGAAGAGCAGCGCGTGCAGGTCCGAGACCTCGGAGCTTTGGTTGGTGGCCGTGCGCACCTGGGGCCGCACGGCAAAGTCGGTAGCGAACGAGACCGGCGCGTCGCGATCCGGCTCCACCGACGCCGCGACGCACTCCTCGAGGACCATCTCGCCAGCGAGCACGTCCTGCGCGTCGAAGCGATTGCGGAGCGCGACGATCTCGGGATCGCCTTGCGCCGACAGCGCACCGAGCGCATCGCGCACGCCGAGGAAGACGTCGCCGAACGAGACCTTGCGGTCGTAGACCACCACCAGCGGCTCGAGGCCGCCCTTGTACAGGCTCACCAGCGCCGCTTCACCCACCCGCTCCAGGCAGAGCTCGTAGGCGTCGTCGTAGAAGCGCACGATGCGCTTGCCCGCGAGGCGCGTCGCGAGGTCGAGGACGGCGTAGGCCATGTCGCGAACCACGCACACGCCTTGCGCTTCCTCGACGCGGGCGGTGATGTTGGCGCCGTGCAGGAAGACGTCGAGCAACGTCTTTCCGGGCCGCGTAGCCTTGGGCTTGGCCAACGGTTTGGGCGCCTCCGCCGGATCGCTTGCGGTAAGACCGCGATCGGCGAAGAAGGGTTGAGGGGGATCGGCAACGAAGATTTCGAACGATCGCATGTTTGTTTGGCGACCCCGAAGGCGCGTCGCAAGAGCAATCGTAGAAAGCCCACACCAACTCGATGTACTTTTCGGCGGAAGATGGAGGCTTTTGGACATACCTTGCGAAGACTGCTAGCCGGCCCCGGCGCGTCCAAATGGATGTGGGGGGCGGTCGCGGCCCTTGTTTCCATGGGGTTTGCGCGCGTCATGTGGGGCTTCACGGTAGACGACGCCCTCATCTCGGTCCGATACGCCCGGCACCTTGCCGGAGGCGCCGGCTACCGGTTCAACGTCGGCGGGCCGTGCACCGATGGCGTGACCCCCCTGCCCTGGGTGTTCGTACTGGCGCCCTTCGCCCGAATCACGCGCGGCCCCTTCGCAGTGCTCGAGGTGGCCAAGTGGATCGGCGCCCTCGCCACCGCGGTGGGCGCGGCGTGCCTGGTGGGCCCATTGGCAGGCGCGAAGGAGCAGCCCCTCGAGGCGCGTCTCTATGGCGCGCTCTTGGTCGTGGCGCCGCTGCCGGTGTGCGCCTACGCCGCGAGCGGCATGGAGACGGGGATCGCAACGCTCGCCATCTCCCTGGCCGCGGCGCGTTGGTCGAGCCCGCAGTGGGCCGCAGCCTGCGCCGGGGTGGCGGTGGCATTTCGGCCGGAGCTCGGCCCCTTCGCGGTGACGCTTGCGCTCCTTGCGACGCGGGCGCGTGCCGATG
The DNA here is from genome assembly GCA_038210445.1 of Polyangiales bacterium. Classification (GTDB taxonomy): domain Bacteria; phylum Myxococcota_A; class Polyangia; order Polyangiales; family Polyangiaceae; genus JABFRG01. The sequence continues at coordinate 195,851 of JBBQWQ010000002.1, read as the reverse complement.
CGCGCACGCCGATGCGGGTGTTGAGCGCCCTCGCGCTTTCCGTGGCACCGTTCGCGCTGTGCGTGGCCGTGCGTCTCTACGTCTTCGGTCGCCCGGCGCCGCTCGCGCTCTTCGCGAAGCCCAGCGATCTCTCGCACGGGGCCGTCTACGCGCTGGCGGCGCTTCTGGTGGGCGCGGTGCCGGTGGCGGCACTGGCGCTGGTCTTTCAGCCGCGCGAGCGACGCGACGCGCGCGCGGTAGGGCTGGGCGTGGCGTTCCTGGTGCATGTCGTCACGGTGGCGCTGGTGGGCGGCGACTGGATGCCCTTTGCTCGTCTCCTGGCGCCGGTGCTGCCGGCGCTGGCCTTCGCCCTGGGCGCAGCGACGATTCCCGCGTGGCGCGGTTGGGTGCGCCGTCTCTTCATGATCCCCGCATGCCTTCTCTTGGCGTTCACCTGGGTGCACAACGCGCCCGAGGGGCAGAACGTGGCTGCAGACCGGGAGACCCTCGCGCGGGCCGCAGCGCCGCTCCTGGGCCGCACGGTGGCCACCATCGACGTGGGCTGGCCGAGCGCCGCCCGCGACGACGTGACCCTGGTAGACCTGGCCGGCCTCACCGATCCCGAGATCGCATTCCTCCCCGGCGGTCACACCTCGAAGCGCGTGGACCCGGGAATGCTGCTGGCGCGCGACGTTGACACGCTGCTGCTCTTCAGCGCCACGCCCACGCGCGGACCCGCCGGCGAGCCGCTGGCTCCCACCTACACCCGCGTGCTCGATGCACGGCTCGGCACCTCGACTGTCACCCTGCGCCACTTCGAGGACGTGGGCTACGTGCGCCTGGGTAGCCACGGTGGCTACCAGGTCCTACGAAAACGCGCCCTCCCGGCGAATTGACCGGCGACGCGTGGTATTCTCGTCCGGTCGATGGGCCACATCTGTATCGATTGCGAGCAAGAGGCACCGGAGACGTCGACCGACTACACGCTCATCAGCACGCAGTTCGGCTGGCGGCTCCAGCGCCGCGTCCTCCCCGACGGCGGCGTGGCCCTCGAGTGGCGCTGCGCGGAGTGCTGGAAGCTCTTCAAGCATCAGCGCGACGTCGACCCCCTCGCTGCCTCCGACTCCAACCCGCGGCTCCAGGTCGACCGCCCCTCGCAGCCGCGACCGCCGACGCCGCCTCCTTCGCGCCCCGCAGCCCCCCGCGCGGTCATCCCGGGGCCGCGGCGTATCAGCGATCCCACCCCGGCCGTTCCGTTCCGGCCGCGCAAGCCGCAGTGAGCGAAGGGCTCCTACCGAAGTAGGTAGCCCTCCCGCCGCACGGCCGCGGCCTACCGCACTTCGTGCATCAGCTTCTTCAGGGGCGTCGCCAAGAGCAGCGTGAGGAGCACGCCGACCGCGCTGGTGCCCACGAAGATCCAGAAGTAGCTCACCGGCGGAATCTCGCCCCACGACTCGCCGATGCTCCCGCCCACGTACTGGGCGACCGAGCTCGACAGCAGCCACACGCCCATGAAGAGCGAAGCGAAGCGCGTGGGCGCCAGCTTGGTCACCATCGAGAGCCCCACCGGCGAGAGGCACAGCTCGCCCAGCGTCGCGAACAGATAGCTGAGGAAGAGCCAAATGCCGGAGACGCGCGCCTTTTCGCTCTCCTTCGCCAGCGCCAGCAGCGCCTTCTTCCACTCGGGCTCGGCGATGGCGGCGTACACGGCATACTTGCGCGGAGCATCGAGCTCGCCCTTGGCCTCGATCTTCACGTGGAGGCGCGTGGCTATGCCCTGGTCTTTGCGGTCGTCGGCGGTGATGACGAGATCGTCACTGGTGAACCGCGAGGTGCCGTCGGCGGAAGCCTCGTACGCGAGCTTCAGGTCCTTGAGCTCCTTCTCGTCGTGGGTGAAGTCGAACACCGGGGCGTCGAACTCGAGCACGAGTGGCGCCTCCTTGGAGGCCTTGCCGGCACTCTTGAGGAAGGCTTCGATCTTCTTGCCGTTCTCCTCGGGTGCCACCTTCTCGTACGCGTCGCGCACCGCAAAGTCCGGAAGCACGCCATTGACCACCAGCTCGCCGGTTGCGGCGTCGTAGCGGAGCCGCTTGGCGTCGAGCGCCTTGCCGGCAAGCTCCTTGGGGGCAACCGCGAGCTTCACGCGTGACTCGGTGGCGTTCTCGCTGGCCGCGCCGAACACCATCACGATGAAGGAGATCACCATCATGATCATGGCGAGGAGCATCTTCCACGGGGTGCCCGGCTCCTTCCCGCGCTTGGCCAGGGCGGCCCACACCATGGCGAACACCGGCGCCAGCGCAAAAATCATGATGGCGTTGGCCGACTGCCACCAGCCCGCCGGATAGGCGCGGTTCACCGCGTCGACGTGCAGGTTGGTGTGAATCTCTGCCCACAGGTTCAGCGCGTTGCCGGCCTGCTCGAAGGCCATCCAGAACAGCACCGGAAACAGGAACATAATGAAGATGCTGACGCTCTTGTCCTTCTGCGCGCCCCGGAGTCGCATGAGCAGAACGGCCATGACCACGAAGATCGCGCCGAAGGCGATGGGCATGATGAGCACGAGCGGCTTGGCCTCGCCGGTCGCGACCTTCATCACGTAGATGCCGACGATGGCCACCGCGGCGAGGATCATGAAGTACGGGTAGATGGTCCCGAGCAGCTTCGCGATGCCGGTGGTCCCGGGCTTGTCGGCGTCGGTCTCCGCCACGACCGCCTTGGCCGAGTCGCGGTACTTGGCGTCTTCGTTGTCGACGACCTTCTCCTTCTTCTTCTCGGTGCCGATGCCGGCCGAGTTCCCGGCCGCTTCGATGTCGGAGACCACGCGCTTCTGCCCGAAGAAAAACACGCAGAGCCCGATGAGCATACCGATGCCGGCGGCGCCGAAGCCCCAATCGAACCCCCGCCACTCGCGCAGCGAGGGACAGATGATGCTGGCGAGGAACGCCCCCAGGTTGATGCCCATGTAAAAGATGGTGAACGCGCCGTCGCGACGGTTGTCGTCGGACTTGTACATGCGCCCGACCATGGTCGAGATGTTGGGCTTGAAGAACCCGTTTCCGGCGATGAGGAACACCAGCGCCAGGAAGAAGATCCCCTTCGAGGGCATGGCCATCAAAAAATGGCCGATCGCCATGAGCACGCCGCCGATGAGCACCGCCGAGCGCGCGCCGATGAGCCGGTCGGCGATGAGACCGCCCAGGAGCGGCGTCAGGTAGACCAGGCTGGTGTACCACTTGTACACGCCGGAGGCGGCGCTCGGCTGGTAGCCGAAGGTCGCGGAGATCATGTACGGCATGAGCAGCGCGCGCATGCCGTAGTAGCTGAAGCGCTCCCACATCTCGGTGAAGAACAAGATGTAGAGGCCCATGGGGTGGCCCTTGGGAGTCTCTGCGGAATTCGACGTCGTCGCTTCGGCCATGGCGGCGAAGGGGACTCGGCTCCGGGCCGGCTGTCAACCCCTTAAGTGGGCTATTTGCCGCGAATTCCCAGGGCCTTGTCGACGGTGGCGGTGAGCTCGATGAGGTCCAAGAGGTCTTCCGCGTAGTCCAGGTTGGTGGTGTCGATGCGCACGATGGGCGAGAGATCGTACGCCCCAAACCATGCAGTATACATTCGATGAAGCCGCCGCAGATACGCGTCGGGGATCGCCTTTTCCATGGCCCGCCCGCGCTGGGCGATGCGCTTCTTGGTGGCGCCGAGCGAGCAGGTGACCGCGATCATCACGTCGGGCGGCCGCAGCGCCGCCCGAATGCCCTCGTAGAGGCGCTCGTAGACGAGCCAGTCACGCTTTTCCATGAGCTTCTGCAGAAACAGGTTCTTGGCGAAGATCTCTGCGTCCTCGTAGATGGTCCGGTCGATGACCGCGGGCTTTCCCGACTCCAGGAGCTTCTGGTGCAGCTCGAGCTTGTGCGCCAGAAAGAACGCCTGCGACTGGAACGCCCAGCGCTTCATGTCGGCGTAGAAGTCTGCCAGATAGGGGTTTCCCTCGTTGGGCTCGTAGAACGGCGTGAGCCCGTAGCGCTTCTCGAGCCATCGCACCAAAGAGGTCTTCCCCGCCCCGATCGTACCCGCCACCGCCACGTACTTCTTCACCCCCGCAGTCTCGCACACTCCGCCCAGGCCCGCCCGTCATCGCGACTGCGCCGCGCCCTTTCATGCGGCCTTGCCGAAGGAGCTCGAACGCGCGAAGTTCCTCGCCTTTCCCTATGCCCACGCGCAGAGCCTCGCTGCGCACCCGAACCGCGCGACCACTCTCCGCAGCCGCTCGCGCACCGGCCACCACAAGTTCCTCGTGCTCGAGGCCACCCCCGCTATGGCTGAGCCGATCGTCCGTGCGCGCACCGCCCTCACCCGCTACTTCGCCACCCGCGACCTTGGCGAAGCCCCCAAAGCGCCCGGCGTCTCAGGTACCGACCCTTCGCCGACCGCCGACCCCAACGAGCTCCTCGTCCTCCCGTCCCTCCCCGCCGCCCTGGCCCCCGACGCCTTCAAGAAACAACTCGCGCCGTAGGTTCGCGGGCTCACCCCGCGCAACCGACACGCATGTCCCGCCCCGCAATCACGAAGCGCATTGTCGGCAATCGGCAAGCGCGAGCCCACACACACTCCCTCCGCGGCAAGCGCGAAGCGCGAGCCCGCACACTCCCTCCGCGGCAAGCGCGAAGCGCGAGCCCACACACACTCCCCCCCGCGGCAAGCGCGCACCCACAAAGCTCCAGGTGATTCGGAGGGAATGGGGGCGAGACCGAGCTCTGGCTAGGAGGGCCGCGCGGAATGAACTTCTGTTCATGAGCACGCCCGACAACGCCCGAGCGAAGGTATCGCCCCCATTCCCCCGAATCACCGGCGGGGGGGTTGCGCGTATCGAGAATCCGAGGCGGGGAACGGGTTGGCGTTGTCGCGAATGCGCATCTCGCGCTCGCTCGGGTACGGATCGCCGCGCTCCTGAAACAGCGCGACGCCGATGACGCCCACGTTGCGGTCGTTGCCCTTCTGCGCCGCGTACGAGTCGCCCACGGCGCCGAAGCGGAAGGCCGCGACGCTGTTGGTCGACTGCCGGAAGCCGTCGATCTCCACCGTGGCGTAGGGCATGAGAATGTAGCCGCGGTTGTGCATGTTGCCGGTCTTGCCGTTGATGACGTCGAGGCCGTCGACGGTGGCCACCGCTTCGAACCGGTGCCCGGTGAGGTTGGTGAGGACGATGCTGTAGCGCTCACCGGCGGCGCCCACCACGTAGGTGCGTTCGCCCAGCCGCAGCGTCTCGAAGGGGTTCTCGTTGGCGTCGCGCACCACCATGTTCACTTCTTGCGTCTGGTACGACGAGAGGCGCCGCATGGTGCCGTTGCGCTCGTGAAAGGTCATGAGCCCCTGGACGCCGGCGCGGTCGTTGTAGTTGAGGGCCATCACGGTGAACGGCCGCTCGGTGTCGCTGCGCACGAAGGCCATGTCGTAGACGCGCGACTCGCGCGCTTCGCCCCACTCGGTGCCGAGCCCTTGGCGCTCGGTAGCGGGGGGCGCCGGTGCGCGCTCGCCGCCGGTCCAGCCGCCTCGCGGCATCGCCGACTCGGCGGCCGGGGCCTTGTTGTTGCCGTCGGAGTACGCGCTGGCCGGCGCGGGGCTCGCGCCGCCGCCCGAATAGTCATTGCCGGGGCCGTAGCCGCTGGGGGCCTGCGCCGACCTGTAGCTGCCGCCGCCGGAGCTGCCACCGCAGCCACCCAAGAGCGACGCGCCCACTGCGACCACGATGAATGCAACCTGCGAGCTCAGCTTCTCCATGACCCTCTTCTCCTTTGCGGTATCGGAGGAGGAAACGAGAGCCAGGGCGGCGGCTTACACAGGCTCGCCAGAAAAACGCACGAGGGCGCTCTTGAGGTGTCCCTCCTGGTCACTTTCCGTTGGAAAGTCCGATGGCTGCGGCAGATCTTTGATCTGCGTTGGCGGCCGGTCGATCTGCCGCGTGGCGTCGAAGAGGAACTTCCGGAACTTGTTCTGCGAGACCTTGCGGTGGTTGGAGCAGGCCAGGAGCTCGCCGCGCGGCGCGATGAGGCGCATCGCCAGGGCCGCCAGCTCGGCGTAGTCGGCGTCGCCCACGAAGCGGCGCTTCTTGGTGCTGGAGTACGAGGGCGGGTCGAGAATCACCAGATCGAAGCGCTCGCCTTTACGGTGCGCGCGCTCGAGCCACGCGAAGGCGTCTTCCGCCACGAACCGATGATCGCCTTCGGCGCCGGCGAGCATCTGGCGGCCGCGTTCGAGGGCGACCGCGGAGGCGTCGACGCTGACGGTGCGCGAGGCGCCGCCGGCCACCGCCGCCACCGTGAAGGCGCAGGCGTAGGCGAAAAGGTTGAGCACGCTCTTGCCCCCGCTCGAGGCCATCACCCGCGCGCGATTCTCCCGCTGATCGAGGAAGATGCCGGTGGAGAGCCCGTCGCCCAGGCGCGCCGAGAAGGCGATGCCGTTCTCCAGAATGGGCAACGGGTCTGGCGCGGCCTCGCCGCGCACGGGCTCTTTGGGCGCCCAGCGGTCGGTGCGCGGGTCCACCAGCTCGTTGGCCTGGCGCGGCCGCACTTTCTTGTAGATTCCACGGATTCCCAGCGCGAGCAGCGCGTCGAGCACGCGCTCCTCCCGGGCCGGCGTCCACATGGCGTCTTCGTAAAACTGCGCCACCGCGAACCCGGCGTACAGGTCGACCGCCAGCCGCGGCAGGGCGTCGCCCCCCTCGTTCACCAGCCGAAACGCGTTGGTCTCCTCGGCGCGCAGGCGGCCCAGCGCGTAGCGGCGGTCCATGGCCACCTCGAGGGTGCGGCGCAGGCGCGGGCCATCGTCGTATACGCGGCCTTCGGCCTCGCGATCGAAGTCCTTGGGGACCGGCGCGCTCACCTTGGTCACCACGCCGGTCTGCGGGTGCGGAAGCGAGAGCGATGCCGCATGCAGAAAGAGCCGCGAGGCCGGCGCCCCGCCATACATGGGGTCGCCCACGATGGGCGAGCCCGCGTGGGCCAGCTGCACCCGCGCCTGATGGGTCCGGCCCGTCTCGAGCGAGAGCTCGAGGAGCAAGCCGTCCTTGTCTGCGCGCTTTTTGCCCACGGTCACGTGGGTCACCGCCAGCTGTCCGGCTTGGCCGGCGCGGCCGGTGACCACCCGCATGGCGCCGCCCTCGCCCTTGGCCAGCGTGTCGCGCAGCGTGCGCCGCGAGCCAGCGCTCCCGCGAAAGGCCGAGACCAACGCCAGGTACGTCTTCTCCACGTTGCGCTTTTCGAAGGCCTGGGCGAGGCCAGCATTGGCCTCCCGGCGCTTGGCGAACACCAGCACGCCGCTGGTAGGCAGGTCGAGGCGCTGGTGCACGCCCAGGTACGGCGCCGTGCCGTCGCGCTCCGCGAGGTACGCGCCGAGGCGTGCCACGATGTCGTCGGGCACTTTGGGGTCCGAGGCCTGCGAGGGCACGAACGGGGGCTTGTCGACGAAGATCCAGTCTTCGTCCTCGAGCAAGATCCACGAGGGCCGCGCGTGGGGAAACAGCATCGCGCGGAGCCTTTAGCACGGACGCTCCCGCGGAAAGGCCCCTCTCGCTGGAGGGCGAGACGGCCCCGCGCGAAAACGTGAAAGCGGGAAAGCGCCCGCCTATTTGCCTGTCCGAGGGAAGCCGCGCGGGGCCGCCGCCGTACGTTGCCGCGAATCCCGCGGCCTCGCTGGATCATCGTTTGCCCGGTCCGAGCTTCCCCACGCATTTTACGCGCAGCGCGCCACGTTTTTGGCCGCCAAAGCCCTTGCAAGACGGGCAATTCGGAGCATAAGCATGAACATGCGGTTTTTCGTTCTTCCCCTGGTTTGCGCCCTTTCCGCGGTCGGCATTGCCGGCTGCTCTGCCGACGAATCGTCGCCCACCAGCGAGGACGACATCACGGAGAAGCCGCCGCAGTTCGTCATGTTCGCGTTCGATGGATCCTACAACAATGCCTTTTGGCAGGAGTCGCGCGACTTCGCCAAGAGCGTGAAGAAGGGTGACGGCAGCGCCGCCCTCAAGTTCACCTACTTCGTGAATCCGTCGTACTACACGCCCGACGCGAGCAAGACCAAGTACTGCCCGCCGCAAGGCAGCAGCTGCGGGAAGAGCGCCATCGGCTTCGGCGGCACCGTCGACGAGATCAAGGTGCGCATCACCCAGACCGCCGCGGCCCACGCCGAAGGCCACGCCATCGAGTCGCACGCGGTAGGCCACTGGGACGGCTCCACCTGGAGCGTCGACCAGTGGACCAAGGAGTTCGATCAGTTCGGACCGCTCTTCTTCAACAACCCCGACGGCACCCCGCGCACCGAGCTGAACCCCATCAAGGAAGCGGGCATCGTTGGCTTCCGCGCGCCGCAGCTGGGCAACGACCCCGCCCTCTACACGGTGCTCAAGGCCAAGGGCTTCACCTACGACACCAGCAAGGTGGCGCAGACCAACTACTGGCCCGAGAAGATCAACGGCGTGTGGAACTTTCCGCTCGCCTCGCTGGTGCTCAAGAACAGCGGCAAGCGCACCCTCTCGATGGACTACAACCACTACGTGGCGCACTCCAAGGCCGTGGCCGACTCGGCCAACGCCGCCAAGTACGAGAAGGACGTGCTCGACACGTACAACGCGTATTTCGAGAAGAACCTGGCCGGCAACCGCGCGCCGCTGCACATCGGCCACCACTTCTCCAAGTGGAACGGCGGCGCCTACTGGGAGGCCATGAAGGCTTTCGCCAAGACCGTCTGCACGCGGCCCGACGTCAAGTGCGGCACCTACCGCGATCTCGTCTCGTACATGGAGTCGCTCCCGGCGAGCAAGCGCGCCAAGCTCCAGGCGGGCAACTTCGAGGATTCGGCCGACGTGTGCCCGGCGAACGAGCCGGCCTGCCAGGGTGAGCCCCTCGGCGCCCACGACGACGAAGGCGCGACCAAGTAACGAACATGCGCCTCCGCGAGAGCCCGCGTAGCCTCCGTTTCCCCGCCGTTTCCGCGGCGGTGGTGACGTTGCTCGGGCTCTTGCCAGGTTGCGCAGCCGACGCAGAGCCCACGCCCTCGTCCGACGACGATTTGAAGGGCGGCATCGTGGCACGGGAAGCGGTCTACGGTCCGGTGGGCGCGCTGGGCGCCCCCGGCGACACCACGTTCAATGTATCCTGCACGGGTACCCTGGTGGCGCCCAAGCTGGTGCTCACCGCCAAGCACTGCGTCACCTCCGACCCGGAGGGCAGCGCCTTCGACAAGCTCGACAGCGGCGTGTACTTCGTGCCCGGTATCGAAGCCTCGCTCAAGAGCCCTCGCTACAAGGTGGTGAGCGCCGCCGCGGCCAAGCTCGCCGAAGGCGGGTTCATCGAGTACGGCAGCGACGTCGCCTTGCTGCAGCTGGAATCTGCGCCCCCCGGCATCACGCCGGCGCTGGTGCGCGCGGCCCATCCCGCCGTCCAGGAAGTGGGAAAGAAGCTCACGGTGGTCGGCTTCGGCTTCGACGAGACCGACAAAAACGGCGTCCGCAAGCGCGGCACGGTCACCTTGCGGGCCACCGCCGGCCGCGCGCTCGGCAGCGTGTTTGCGAGCCGCAGCATCCTCGACTCGCTCATCGAGAAGAAGGAGGGCGATCGCAGCGCTCTCTCCCCCGACGACGACCGCAGCGCCCAGGTGGCGCGCTATTGGGAGCATCCGCTGCTCGCCGCCCACGAGGCGTTCGTGGGACTCGCGCCCGGCGATGCCCAACCCTGTCGTAGCGACTCGGGCGCTCCCGTGCTGGTGCTCGAGAACGGTCGCCCGGTGGTGGTGGCGGTCATCTCCGGCTCCCTCAAGCTCTCGCGATCGCCGTGCGGCAGCTACGGCTCCTTCGTGGGCACCTTCGGCGCCTCCGCGCAGGGGTTGTTCGCGGCCCAAGGCGTGACCCCCACGGCCGCCAAGTGAAGGCATTGGCCGGGCTCACCGTTGCCGCCGCGGTAGGCCTCGCCATCGGCGCATGCAGCGGTCAAGACGGCCAAGCCCTCGCGCCGAGCGAGGCGCCCATCGAAGCGGGCGCGGGGGTCGACGCCGATGCCGGCACGCCGCCCCCACCACCTCCGCCCGACGCCGGCAAGCCGGACGATGGCGGCGTGGTGTTCGAGCCGCTCCCTGCCGATCTGCCCGCAGCGCTGGTGGCCAAGCTCTCGGTGAAGCCCTACGTCGAAGACGCCTGCGTCGATGCAACCTACACGGGGTTTCCCTACCCCGGCGTGAAGCAGTGCACCTACAACGGCGGCCTCAAGGTCACCGTGGCCAACCCCATCCCCGGCCGAGTGGCCGCGTGGATCGTCGATTCCGCCGCCCTCATTGACACCGTGGCCTCGCTGAAAACCCGCGAGCCCGCGAGCTACGAGGCGGCGCTGCTCGTCATCGCAGGCAACGTGCTGGGGCAGTCGTCGCGCATCTTCCCGCTCACCGGCCAGGTCGACGAGGGCACGGTGTACACCTTCGAGAAGGGCGTCACCAAAACCTGCACCACCGGCTGCTTCTGCCGCATCAACTCCACCAGCCGCCAGATGTGGTGCAGCTACGCGGCTGCGGTGCGCGGCGAGGTCGAGGCCGACTGCCTGGCGCGCTTCGGGACGCAGACCTTCACCGCCGCGTGGGCCGACTTCTGCCTTGCCAATCACGTGAGCGCGTGGCCGAAGAATCGCAACGAGACGTTCCGGGCGCGCGCCTACGTGGCCAACGCCGCGCTCAAGGCCCGCTTCCCTACGCCCGCCACCGCGCCGGCTGCCGACGTGCTCGCGGCCCTGAAGACCATCTTCCCGCCCTGAGTCTCGGGCCCTTTAGTGGCCGTCGCAGACGCCGCTCTGCAGGTGATCCCAGATCTCGCTGACCCGCTGCTCGGAGATCTTCACGCGGGTGCCTTCGTCGGGCTGATAGCCCAGGGCAATCTGCTCCCGCCGGCGACCCCGTGCGGCGTCGCGCTCGCGCACCGCGGCGTGCATCTGCCCGACGCGATCGTCGTAGCAGTCGTACTTGCCAATCTCCTTGGCCTTGCGCGCCGCCCGGAGGCGGGCCTCGGCGCGGCAGACCTTCATGTCGGTGGGATCGCCCTGGGAGGCGCAGAGCTCTTCGCCGGGGGCCCGCACCTGGGCGAGCGGCGCTTCGGGCGCCTTGGGCGCGGGCGCCTCGGCGCAACCGGCGGCCACCAAAGAACCAAACACGAGGACGGAGACGGCGAGGAGGGAGTGCATCGGCTTCCCACAATCCGATGCACCCCGCGGGGCGGTCATTCAGGGAAAATCGCCCAGAAAAATCGCACTTCGGCCCGGCAAACGGCCTTCAGCTCGGCTCGAGACCGCCGTCCAGATCGGGGTCCGAATCGCCCGCGTCGCCTGCCCGCTCGATGCGATCGAGCCCGCGCTTGTGGAGCACCAGGGTGCCCGCTTCTTCGGAGGTGCCCGCGGCGGTGGTGACGCGGACCTTCACCGGCACGCGGTAGCAGCGCGGCGCATCGATGAAGCGCACCCGGTGGGTGGCCTCGTCGAGCACCGGCACCTGCTTCATGGCGTCGTCGAGGCGCGAGAAGAGCGGCGAGAGATCGTAGCGGAACACGTGCTTGAGTCGGGTGACGCCGCCGCGCGACAGCTCGGTCTGCGGGAACACGTTGCCGCGCTGCACGTAGCGCATGGTGGTGGCCAGCACCTTGGCGCCGCTGTCGGGGTTGAGCGGATCCGGCAGCTTGACCGTCCACTGGTCGAAGCTCTCGCGGGCATTGGCGATGATATCGCGGCCCGGAAGCCGTCGGGCCGGCGCGCGGAAGCGTGCGACGCGCTGGGCGTAGTGCCGGTGCACGCGACCGCTGATCCAGTCGCGGCCGATCTCCTTGATGCGGTCCTTGCCGGCGTAGACCACGCCCGCGAGGATGGCCAAGAGCACGATGCCGGAGCCGATTTGCCCGCCGGCGCCGATGGCGCGGTTGGCGAGCGCTATCTGCCAGAAGAAGGCCCAGGTGGAGGCGATGACCGCCACGAACGCCGCCACCACATGGTGGATGCGCTCGGCCACCTGGAAGGTCTCGGCCTCCAAAAACAGAACTTCCTGGAAGTGCTTCTTCAGCTGGCTCGCGCGATCGAGGTAGCGCTCGAGGGCCGCCAGCGACTTGGAATCCGCCGACAGAAACCCGCGTTCCTTGCGGTAGAGGAGCTCCTGCTCCAGGGCATCGGCGGTGCGCGCGTCGACGTCGTTGACGGCATCGAGATACGACGCCACGTGGGGCGAGCGTGACTCGATGAGGGTGCGGAGCGCGCGACCGGAGCTCGCCAGGAACTCGAGGAGCCGCACGCTCACGTACTCGTCCACCAGCCGGCGTTCCCGCTGCAGCTCCGACGGCTCGTGCCAGGCGCGCTCGTGGCAGAGATCGCGCCGCGTGGCCTTGGCCAGCGCGGCCGCGTCGATGATGGCCGAGGAGAGCGCGTCGACGTTGAGCGGGTGCGGGGCCTTGGCGTTGAAGAGCGAGCCCGAGAGACGGCAGTGCCGGGTGAACTCTTCGCTGATCTTGGTGAGCCGGTGCGCGAGCGCCAGCACCTCGCGCCGGAGCGCGTCGATGGTCACCGCGTCGCCGCCGGTGCCGTGCGGGCTGTCGAGGCGCGTGTACGACTGCAGTTGATCCCAGGGTGCGTGACGCACGAACGCGTTGGCGGGAATCTGCAGCTCGAACTCGATCTCGTAGGTGGTGGCCTTGCCGCGCGGCAGGGGCACCGTGACGCTCCACTCTACCCGCGACGCATCGTGGATCGCCACGCGCACCTCTCCCGCCTTCTCGAGGGAAGCTTCCTGGGCTCGGGCTAGTAGGTGTGGACTGATTTCCGCAATCGCCATCGCGTCGTCACTCAAACGTCACAATCGTGAACAGTAGAGCAATGCGCCATCCATGCGGTATTCGCAAACAAAAATTCAACGCGGAGGGGATTTCCGTGAAACTGGAACCCACTCCGCGCTGGTTGGCGCGCCTTGTCTGATGAACAGGTGCGCGATGTAAGCTCGCAGCTTACATCGAAAGGCCGCCGTCGACGTCGATGGTGCGCGCGTTGAGGTAGTCGCACTCGATGACAAACTTCACGGCCACCCAGATGTCTTCCGGGAGGCCGATGCGGCCCACCGGGATGTTGGCCACCAGGGCGTCGCGCGCCTTCTGGTTCATGCCCTGGGTCATCGGGGTTTCGATCATGCCGGGAGCCACTGCACCCACGCGGATGCCGAAGGACGCGAACTCGCGGGCCCAGGTGACCGTGTTGGCGGCGAGGGCTGCCTTGGCCGCGGTGTAGTTGGACTGGCCGCGGTTGCCGTGGCGGGCAACGCTCGAGATGTTGACGATGACGCCCGGCTTGGTTCCGGTCTCGACCATGTTGGCGACGACGTCGCGGGTGAGCAGCGTGGCGCCCGTGAGGTTGACGCCGATAACCGCGTCCCACTGCTCCTTGCTGAGCTTCTTCACGGCGCCGGTCTCGCGGTCCTTCTTCACGAGCAGGCCGTCGCGGAGGATGCCCGCGTTGTTGATGAGGCCGTTGAGGCCGCCCATGGACTCGTTCGACCAGGCCACGAACGAGGCAACGTCGGCTTCGTCGGCCACGTTGAGCTTGCGCGCAAAGAGCTTGCCCGGACCTTTGGCGGCTTCCTTCGTTTCCGTGAGGCCGGCCTCGTTCACGTCGCCGATGGCAACGGACGCGCCCGCTTCCACGAGCCGAAGCGCGAAGTGGCGACCCATACCCTGCGCACCACCGCTGACGATGATCTTCAAATCGGACAGATTCATCCCTGCACCCGTATTTCCTGGTTGAACGGCGGGATTCGCCGCGGCGCGCTTTATACCAGCCCCGGCCCGGTCGCGTGCGCGCGTTTTTTGCGTGGCCTCACCAATTGAGCCAGCCCTCATGGCTGGCGTACGCGAGGCCGATGACCACGAGGCACACGAAGACCAGCACGCGGAGGAGCTTCTTGGCCGACTTGTAGATGATCAGCGCGGCGGCACCGGCGAGGAGCGCCGCGGGCACCCCGCTGTGCTCTCCAAGCCATCGAATCCCCACGCGAAAGTAGTATCCGCCGGGGAGCCGATAGACGAGCTGCGTGAACCAGTCTACGACCGACGGCGCGACCATGCGACGCATCAAGCCACGGAAGCCCCCCTGCGTCAAAGGCGTCGCTGGCGCTTCCTTGGATTTCGCTGCATAAGGGTAACGCAGCGTGGCTACGCAAACGAGCGAGACCCCAGCGTTCCGGGAGGCGGCGGCACGGTCCGCCCGTGACGCGGGCGTGCGTGCAGAAGGTGGCCGCGAGGGCGCTCTGGGTGCGGTGCGCTCGCAACGTGTGGCCTGGGCTGCGTTGGCCGTCACGTGCGCCCTCGCCTGCGCCGTGTTCTGGGCCTTCGAGGCGCTCCCGTTTCAAGACCTGCCGGCGCACGCCGGGCTTATCGCGCTCCGCAGTCGCATCGACGCGTCGCCCATCGACCGCCACTACTTCGTGTACGCGCCGCACGTTGGCCCGTACACGCTGTTCCGCTGCCTGGGCGAGGTGTTCGGCCGCATCCTCGGGCCGCTCGCCGCGGTGCGCCTCCTGGCCACCCTGCCCATCGTCACCATGCCGCTGGCGCTCATCACGGCGCGGCGCAGGCTCCATGGCGAATGGTCGCCCACCTACGGCTTTCTCGGCATCGTGCTTTCGTTCGGGTTCATGACCCTGCTCGGCTTCGCGAGCTACCAGCTGGGCTTGTCGATCCTGGTCTTCACCCTGCCCTTGTGGCTCGCCCACGCCGAGAAGGCAGGTCGCGAAGGCCGGGCCAAGGACGAGATCTTCCTCTCGGGCTTGTGCCTGCTCCTGTTCGTGGCCCACGGGCACGCGTTCCTGCTGTTCAACCTCATCGTCGGGGTGTCGCTCCTCGTGCCGCTGCGGGCCAGCCTGCGGGCGCGCTTTCGCGCCGTGCGTCCGGTCATTCCGGCGCTCTCGCTGGCGGCCGGTGTGGCCTTCTGGGAGCGCGGGCACGCGGTGCCCGAGGGCGCGGCGGCGGTCGACGCGCACATGACCACGCTGTTTCAGGGGGCGCTCGATAAGTTCAGCCTGCTCATCACGCCGACGCTCATGACCCGCTCCGGGGTCGACTTCTTCATCGGCATCGTCATCTGGCTCTGGACCCTGGCGCTCCTCGCGCGCATCGTCGCCTCGGTGGTGCGCGGCAAGGCGAGCCTTTCGGCGCGGCGACTCCTGCTGGCCAGCCTGGTGCTGTTCGGCGCGTTCGCGGCCCTGCCCCACAACATTCGATGGTTCGGCTTCGTCGACGGGCGCTTGGTGCCGCTGCTCTTGCTCTTGCCGGCGCTGGCCGCACCGCCCGACCTGCTCGGCCGCATTGCCTCCGGCATCGAGCGCCGGGTGGCGCCGCTCATCGCCCTGGCGATGGTGGTCTCGGCGCTGGTGGCTTCGTACCGCTTCCAGGACGAGGCGCGGGGCTACAAGGAAGTGCTGGGGCGGGTGCCCGCCGAGGCGCGGCTCTTGAACCTGCCGCTCGACCCCAACAGCGACGTGTTCACCGCCCACCCGTTCGTGCACTACGACAAGCTCATCATGGTAGACCGACCGTCGGTGCCCAGCGACGTGTGGTTTCACCAGGGCAGCGCGGTGTATCCGACCCAGGCCAACCCGGCGCTTCGCCTACCCGAGAACTACGTGGAGAGCGATCTCAAGGCCATCCAGTGGCAGGCCTACGATCTGCACGACTGGGACTACGTGCTGGTGCGCACCCGCCCCGACGGCAGCATGCACGATGTGCCCGACGCGCTCTCGCTGGTGGAGCACCGCGGCGGCTGGTGGCTCTACCGCCGCAGCTTGTAGACCCACACCGGCTCGCCGGTGGACCCGTGGATGCGCCGGCAAACGAGGGGCCAGGGAAGCTTGCACTCTGCATTCAATACGCGTGCATAGGGCAAGCGTTCCGCGGTGAGATCGTCGAAGAAGCGAAACGAAGCCGGGTCCATGTAGGCACGCACGCCGTGGAGCGGCGCCGGGGCCGCGCCCCCCCCGAAGGTGTGGCTGAACTCGGTGGAGAGCACGATGATCTCCGGGCGCCGCTCGCCCATGTTGGGGTCCAGCACCTCGGCCAGGTGCGGCAGGTGCGAGCGCGCCTCCGGCGGGTCGGTGCCCACCCGCGACGCGGCGAGCTTCTCCGGGATGCGCGGCAGGAACTTGGGGCCGCCGTAGACCTCGACGGTGGTGCCCGCCGGCAGGCCCTCGAGGTAGCGCTCGGCTGCGTAGCGCGCGTCGACCAGGAGGGTGGCATCGACCGACGCCACACCCAAGGCCGATGCTGCGAAGGCGCCCGCGGCGGCCACCGTGCCGACCTTTCGCGAGCGCTCGAGGAGCCAACCGAGCGCGGTGCCCGCGTAGGGAAAAAGCAGCACCGCTTGCGCCAGAAGGAAGCGATCGTCGGTCCGTCGTGCGCCGAGGGTGAACGTCAGGGTGAACGAGAGCGCCCCCAGCGCCGGGAGCAATGCCGGGAGGCGCTGGGCCCAGGGCGCCACTTCGCCCGCGCGGCCGCGCCCGGTTGCCGAGAGCCCGAGGCCGGCCAGGGCGAGCGCGAACATCGGCCACGACGAGAGCCGCGGCACCGAGAGCGCGAGATCGCGAACGAGCGCCAGCGAGCCTTCGGAGGTGCGCGGATAGGCTTCCCAGCTGCGGCTGGCGGGGCCGAAGAGCTCGCGGAGCCGTGCCGCGTAGCCGCTGGGGTTGGGCAACGCTCCGCTGAGCGCGAGGAACGCGCCGAGACCGAGCGCAGCGGCCGTGAGCACCGGCCGGGTGAAGAGGCGCTTCTCGCGGCCCCACTGCACCGCCACGAGCAGGAGCGGCAGCGCGAGCACGCCCGCGATCTGGTCCTTGGTGAGCACCGCGGCGGCGGCGTACAGCACCGCGCGCCGGGGATCACGCGCAGCGCCTTCGCGCAGAAGTCGCGCGAGCTCGGCGAGGCATGCGGCGCCCCAGAAAAGCGCGGGGACGTCGAGATTGCCCGTCTTTCCGTAGTACGCCAGGGGCGCCACGGTGGCCGCCGCGAGCCCCGCCAGCGGCCCGGTCCATGGGCGCTTCGAATCGTCGTGAAGCCGCATCGTGAAGTGCACGATGCCGAGGGTCATGGCCACTGCAAGCAGGCGCGAGAGCGCCTCGACCACGCTCATCGGGCCCACGCCAATGAGCGCCGCTTCGAGCGCCGCCGGGCGGGTGCCTGCCGTGGCGACGCCCCAGAGCACCACCGGCAGCGCGAGTACCGTCAAGAGCAGCATGTGCAACGGCGGGTAGATGTGATGATGCCCGGCGGCGTAGGTCTCCAGGATGGCGCCGAGGCCTGCGCCCCGCGGCGAAGCGGCATCGGCCGCCCACGACTCGCTGCCGGGCAAGCCCCATCCGATGCCGACGAGGCTCACCACGAGGGAAAATGCGAGCACCGCCCGGCGCGGAAGCATGCGGCACCCTACCATAGAGCGGCGGCTTCGTTCCGGCGTCGTCGCTTCGGTCGCGCTGCCGCGAATCTGGCGCGCATCTCTCACGGTAGAACGAGGCCTGTGGTAGTGTCGGGCACGCTTTGATCCGGGTTCTGCACGTGGTCGTCGCAGGAGATATCGGCGGCGCCGAGCGCCTCCTGGTAGACCTGGCGACGCACGGCCAGGCGACCGGGGCTGCCCACGCGGTGGCGCTCTTCACCCCCAATCCACGGCTCCGGGCGTATTTCGCCGAGCGCGGCCTGGAGCTGCTCGATCGCGGACCGGTGCGGGAGAGCCCGCTCGCCTACCTGTGGCGGTCGCTGGGGCCGCGCGACGTGGCGTGGCTGGCCGAGGCGATGCGCCGCTGGGGCGCGCAGTTGGCGCACATGCACACGCTCGGCTCGCACGTGCTTGGCGTGCGGGCCGCGCAGCGCGCCGGCGTTCGCACGCTGCGCACGGAGCACCACTACGTGCACTACGAAGACCCATCGGCCGCGGTCTTCACCCGCTGGGCGCTCCGGCGCACCGAGAGCATCGTGGCCATCAGCGAGTTCGTGCGACAGAAGCTAGCGGAAGTGGCTCCCGACGCGGCGCCCCGGGTACGCGTCGTGCGCAACGGGGTCGACGCCAAGGCGTTCTCGTTCGCGCCGCCCACCGCTCCAGCTTCGGGCCCGTTGCGGGTGGCCATGGCGTGCCGCCTCGAGGCCTGGAAGGGCGTGGATCTGGCCATCACGGCGCTGGCGGAGGTAGAGGGTGCGAGCCTGACGGTGGCGGGCGAAGGAAGCCAGCGCGCCCCACTGGAGCGCCTCGCGCGGGCGCGCGGCGTAGGCGATCGCGTCCGCTTTCTCGGGCGCAGCGACGACGTGCGCCAGGTGTTCGCGGAGGCCGAGTGCTCCGTCAACGCGTCGGAGCAGGAGCCGCTGGGCCTCTCGGTGCTCGAGTCGCTCGCGGTGGGCCGGCCGGTGGTGGCCTTCGCCGAAGGCGGCATACCCGAGATCGTGGACGACGGCGTCACCGGGTTTTTGGCTTCGCCGCGAAGCCCGGCTGCGCTCGCGCGGGCGCTCCGGCGCGCGGTAGACGCGCGTTCGCGCCTTGGTGCCATGGGCGCCGCCGGACGCGCTTTCGTCGACGCTGGGTGCACCGTCGAGCGCATGTGCGCCGGCTACGCAGCGGCCTACGCGGAGCTCGCGCCATGAGCGCCCCCGAGACCCGCGCCACCCGATGGACCCGCGCCCGCGGCTGGATTCGGGAGGCGCCGCGAACGCCGCTCTTCTGGGTGCTCTTCGGCGCCGCGGTGCTTCGCCTGGTGGGCATCGACTGGGGTCTGCCGGCGTCGGACGGGTGGGACGACGACGGTGTGGCGCCGCGCGACTTCCTGGTGGGCGTGTACCAGACCTTCGCCCCCGGGGAGCACTACACGTATCCGCCGGTGCACCTGCTGATCTTGGCGGTCGCTACCGCGCCGGTGTGGCTCGTGGGCGCGCTCTTTGCGCCGTCGACCCACCCCTCGGCGCTCATCGCGCACTTCATCCACGTGCCCTACATGACCGCCTTCGCGGTGGTAGCCCGCTTGGTGAGCTGCGTCATGTCGGTGTGGACCCTGCGCATCGCAGGCCTGATCGGCCGCGAGCTGGCCCCCAAGGTGCCGCGGGTGGAGGTCTTCTGCGCACTGGCGGCGGCGGTGAACATCCCGCTCACGTACTACGGACACACGACCAACCTCGACGGCCCCTACGTTTTCTGGGGCTCGCTGGCGCTCCTGGCCCTGGTGCGGCTGGTGGGCCACCGCGATCTCTCGCAATGGCGCCGCCTTTCGCTGGCCATGGTGTGCGCGGTGGGCACCAAGGACCAGGCCTACGCCATGTTCCTTTTGTCGCTGCCGGCGGCGCTGGCGCTGTGGGCGCTCCTCGATCCGTGGCCGCGCAAAAACCTTCGCCGCTTGCTCGCTACCGCCGCCAAGACCGCCGGCGTCTCGCTGGGGGCGCTCCTGGTGCTCGACGGCGCCGTCACCAATCCCAGCGGCTTCCGCGAGCGCGTGCGCTTTCTGCTGGGCCCGGCCAGCCAAGCGCATGCATTCTACACCAACGACGGGGCCGGCCGGCGGCAGGTGCTCTACGACATCGTCCGCCAGTGGGATCGCTTCTACCCCGCCCTCCCCTTCTTGGCGGCGTTGACGCTGGGCCTGGCAGTGCTCCTCACCCGGAGCGACGAGCCACGCGGCGGCGCCCGGAGCCGCTGGGTGCCCGCGCTCCTCCCGGCGCTGTTCGCCCTCTCGTTCACGGTGGCTTTCAACCTCACGGCGCGCCGCAGCGAGACCCGCTTCGTGCTGCCGCAAAGTGTCTTCCTGTCGCTCTACGCGGGCATCGGCGCGGCGGTGGCGGTGAGCGCCAAGGGGGCCGTGCTGCGCTGGGGCGCACGGGCGGTAGGCCTCGTCACCCTGGCCTACGCGCTGTTTCAGTGCATCGCGGTCGACGTCGCGCTGCTCAAGGACCCCCGCTACGAGACCGAAGCGTACCTGCGGGAGCACGTGAAGCCGGGGCAGACCATCGAGATCTACGGCAACAACGTGTATCTTCCACGCTTTCCAGCGCGATCCGGGGTGCGGGTGGTGCGGGTCGACCCGGCCCCCAAGGACAAGCGCAATCCCCTGCCCGATGTGGAGGAGATTGAGCAGGCGTTCGGCGCCCCGCGCGCGCCCGATTTTATCGTGGTCCCGGAGTTCTGGGTGAGCCGCTACCTGGTGGCCGACGATCCGCCGCTCCCCGGCTACATGCATCAGAAGGATTGGGAAGAGAAGTACCGGGACCAGGACGCGCGCGCCTACTTCAAGGCCCTCCACGGCGGCGCGCTCCCCTACACGCTGGTCTTCACCGGCACCTGGCATTCGAGCTTCTGGCCGCGCGTCGACATGCACGCCAGCACCACCCGCGACGTGCGCGTCTTCGCGCGAAAGCCCGAAGCTCCGAACTAGTACGCCGACACCGTGACCGGATGGGTCGAGCGTCGGCGTACCGGGGCCGTATTGAGGGCCAAGGCGGCGATCCCGGCGAGGGAGAGCGCGGTCACACTTCGAAGAATTTTCATGGGGGTCCTTTGCTCCGCGCCGCGAGTCGGCGACGGCATGCGGCGGCCCTGTGCAGCGAGCGTGCCGCACCGACTTTCTCGGCATTGGCGCGGCCTCGCGACCCGGCGCTGCGCCACTCGCGCACAGCGCTGCGCCGAAGCTGCGCAGTCGCCAAAAGGAGCGGAGGGATGGTAAGACCCGGGGCCGTGGTCTCCGTTCTCTTCATCAACGACACTTCGCGCAACGGTGGGCCCGGGCGCACGCTCCTCACCATTCTGCAGCACCTCGATCCGGCGGTGATTCGCCGGACGGTGCTGGTGCCGCGAGAGGGCGTGGTCACCGGCATGCTGCGCGAGGCGCGGGTGTTCGAGGCGCTGATCATCGAGCCGGGCATCGTGGAGAACGCCGTCGAGCCCTGGGACCGCGCCATTGCACGCGAAGACTTCGAGGCCAACGTGGCGCTCAAGGGCATTCGCTTCGCGGGCAACGTGGGGCGCGCCACCCGGGCGGTGCTCAGCCTCGCCGCCCGGGTCAAGCGCGAGAAGTACGATCTGGTGTTCTGCAACGGCACCAGCGCCTGCTTTCTCGGCGGAGGCCTGGCGGCGCTCACCGGCGTGCCTGCGCTGTGGCACGTGTTCTATTCTTCGGTGGGCAAGGCCATCGAGCCGCTGCATCTGCGGCTGGCCAAGAGCCGCGGCGTCCGCCGCATCGCGTGCGTGTCGTCGTGTACGACCACGCAATTCGGCGGGCCCATCCTCGGCCCAAACGGCGAGAACAAGGTCAAGGTCATCCACGACGCCATCGACGTCGCCGACTACGATCCCCAGGTGCCGAAGGCCGAGCTCGCGCGCGAGCTCGGGCTTCCCGAGGGCAGCGTGCTCTTCGGGAGCCAGGGACGCATCGTGCCCAAGAAGGGCTACGTGGAGATGATCCGCAGCGCCGCCGACATGATGGCGAAGCTCGACGCCGCGGAGCGCGCGCGCTGCCACTTCGTCATC
Organism: Polyangiales bacterium; assembly: GCA_038210445.1. GTDB lineage: Bacteria > Myxococcota_A > Polyangia > Polyangiales > Polyangiaceae > JABFRG01. The sequence continues at coordinate 174,333 of JBBQWQ010000002.1, read as the reverse complement.
CTGGGCGACACCCCGGAAGACACCAAGGTGAATCACCTCGACGAGTGCAAGGCCCTGAGCCGCTCGCTGGGCCTCGAGAAGAACGTGCACTTTCTCGGTTTCCGCGCCGACGTGCGCCCGTACGTGGCGGCCTTCGACGTGGTGGTCATTCCCAGCGTGTACGAAGACCCGCTGCCGCGCGCGGTGATGGAAGCCATGGCCATGGGCAAGGCGGTCGTGGCGCACGCGGTGGGCGGCATTCCGGAGCAGGTCGCGCACGGCGAGACGGGGCTGCTGGTTGCGCCGGGCGAGCTCCTCTCGGCGGCGCTCCTCTCGTATTTTCACGCGCCCGAGCAGCGCAAGAGCCACGGCGACGCCGGCCGACGACGCATCGAGACGCACTTCGAGGCGGCGGCCCACGGCCGCGTCATCCAGGAAGAGATCCTCCGCGCCGCCGGCAAGGACTAGCGCGCCGTGAAGGGCGAAGAGGAAGACCCGCCGGCCCCGAAGCCGAAGTCGCTGGGACGCACCGCGCTGCTCCTGCTTCCGCTCCAGTTCCTCTTTCGCGGCGGCGAGGCGGCGCTCCCGCTGCTGCTCGCACTGTGGTTCGGGCGCAACGACGCCACCAACGCCCAAGTGCTGCTGGCCAAGTTCTTCACGTTCTCCGGCGCCATCCTGGTGGCGTGCTTTCAAGACTCGGCCTTCGTGCCCACGCTCATGCGGGTGCGCGTCGACAGCCCGGCGCGCACCGGTCACGTGGCGGGGAGCATTCTCTCGTACACCCTGGTGCTCGGCTTCGGCATTGCGCTGCTCATGGGCGGCAGCGCGGCCGCCTGGGCCCACCTTCGCTACCCGCCGGAGATCGCCGCGGTCGCCCGCGGGCTCACCTTCTTTTACGCGCTCCACATGTTTGCGTTGTGCGGGCGCGCCTTCCTGGTGGGGCTCCTCAACGCGCACCACGCCTATGCTGCGTATCCGGTGGCCAGCGGCATCGGCATGGGCGTGGCCCTGGCAACCATCTTCATCGCCAAGCGCCAGATGGGCATCACCGCGGTCCCCATGGGGCTGTTCTTCGGCGAGATCGTGGCGTCGCTTCTGCTCTACCAGGTGGCGCGGCGCTACGTGACGTTGCGCTTCGGCTTCACGCGGGAGCCGGAGCTGAAGATCTTCGTGGCGCTCGTCTCCGCCGAGGTGCTCGGGAACGTGGTGACCCGAATCAATCCCTTGGTGGACCAAATGGTGGCCAGCTGGTCGACCATCGAGGGCGGCGGCACCATTCTCAACTACGCCTTCGACGTGGCCACCCTGCCCACCTCGCTGGTGCAGGCGAGCTTTCTCTCGGTCATGCTGTCGCACCTTTCGCAACACGCCGCCCTTGGCGATCGCGGGCAGTTCCGAAGCACGCTCCAGCGCTCGCTCCTCTGGGTGATAGCCCTTCTGGCGGGCGCATGTTTTCTGGTGTTCCTGGTGCGAAAGCCCGCGATGCGGCTCATTTTTGCCCACGGCGCCATGGACGCCGCCGGCGCCGATCTCATCGCCGAGGTGCTGCCGTTCGCGCTCCTGGGGACGGTGCCCTTTGGGGTGCTCCTGGTGCTCGCGCGCGCCCACGTGGCGCTCCGCAACACCCGCATCATGATCACCATGGGCATCCTCAACGCCGTCCTTAACGCGGGCTTCAACATCGCGTTCTTCCGGGTTCTGGGCCTCGCCGGCATCGCCCTGTCTACGGCCATGATGAATCTGGTAGTGGCCGTCGTTTTCTATGTTCGGCTGCGCAAACCCCTGGAAACGCTTGCGCCGGACAAGGGGGCTGGGTAGGTAGTGCCCTGCCCATGCGACTCGTTGTTTTTGGCGCCGGTTATGTAGGTCTCGTCACCGGAACCGGCCTCGCCGATCTCGGGAACGACGTTCTCTTGGTAGACATCGACCCTGAGCGCGTGGCCGCGCTCAACGAGGGTCGCGTTCCCATCTACGAGCCCGGTCTTGGCGATCTCATCAAGCGCAACACGCGCAACGGTCGCCTGTCGTTTCAGAGCACCATCGGCGCCCCTTGGGACGACGCCGATCTCTACTTCATCGCGGTGGGAACGCCGGAAGACGCCAACGGCAGCGCCGACGTCCGCGCGGTGTACGCCGCCGCCGACCAGATCGCCAAGATCGCCAAGTCGAACGCCCTGGTGGTGATGAAGAGCACCGTACCGGTGGGCACCTGCGACGCACTCCAGGCCCACCTGAGCTCGTCCAAGCGGCACGGCGTGGAGCTCGAGGTGGTGTCGAACCCGGAGTTCCTCCGCGAGGGCGACGCGGTCACCGACTTTCTCCGGCCCGAACGCGTGGTGCTCGGCGTGCAGAGCGATCGCGCGCAGCAGATTCTCCGCAAGCTTTACGCGCCCATCCAGCTCCAGGGCGAGCGCGTGGTGGTCACCGATCCGCGGTCGAGCGAGCTCATCAAGTACGCGTCGAACTCCATGCTGGCGATGCGTGTATCCTTCATGAATGAGCTTTCCCGGCTCTGCCACGCCACCGGCGCCGACATTCACTCGGTGCGCCTGGGCATGGGCGCCGACTCGCGCATCGGCAAGAAGTTCCTCTACGCCGGCCCCGGCTACGGCGGCTCGTGCTTCCCCAAAGACGTAAAGGCGCTCATCGCCCTCGGCAAGCAGCACGGGGTGCACCTGCGACTGGCCGAGGCCACCGATCTGGCGAACGACGAGCAGGCGGCCTTCCTGGCCACCCTGGTAGACCAGACCCTGGGCGGCGTGAAGGGCAAGACCCTCGCCTTCTGGGGCCTCTCGTTCAAGCCCGAGACCGACGACATTCGCAACGCGCCCTCGCTCCGCCTCGCAAGGGCCATGCTCGACGCCGGCGCCAGCATCGTGGGGCACGATCCCGAGGGCGGCGCCAACTTCCTCAAGGCGCTGGGCGACGCGGGCGGCCGCGCCCGTGTGGTCGACCGCGACTACGACGCCCTCGAAGGCGCGCATGCGCTGGTGCTCCTCACCGAGTGGCGCAGCTACCGCGCACCCAACTTCGACGAGATCCGTCGCCGACTTTTGCCGCCCTCACCGGTGGTCATCGACGCGCGCAACATCTGGCGCGCGGCGGAAGTGCGGCGCGCCGGCCTTCGCTACGTGGGCGTGGGGGTTCCCAGCACCGGCTCCACCGCGCAGATGCCTGCCAAGAGCTCCCGCGCCCTCGACGGCAGCTAACCGGCCCGCGCCGGCGCTGGTCCGCGCTTTGCGGAGCTACTCGCAGAAGCGGGCGCCCAAGAAAGACAGCAGCGCCCCCGGGTTCTCGCCGAAGAAGGCCGAGAGCTCGTGGGCATCGATGTAGAATGCACGCCCGCCGGCGAGTGCCCGCGCCGACGAGATCGCGGGCCTGCGTTTGAGGAGCGCATCGACCTCGCCCAAGAAGGCGCCGGTGCGGAACGGTCGCTCCTGCAGGCCTTCGAGCGTGGCCACGGCGGTGTCGAGCAGGTATGCGCGGTCCGGTACTTCGCCGGGCGCCCACAAGCGTTCGCCGGTGGCGATCTCGGTGGGCGTGAAGAAGGTCTCGAGCTGGGTCTTTTGGGCGCTCGACATCTTCTGGAGCACGGTGTTCTTGCCGATGAGCTCCCAGGTGCCTTCGGCCTGCCCGCGCGCCAGGCGCTTGAGCCGGTTCAAGGTCTCGCTGCCGCGCAGAAGGGTGAGAAAATCGTCGCGGTCGATGGCGAGCACGTCGACGCTGGTCTCGGCCACCACGTCGGCGCTGCGCGGCTGATCGAGAATGAGCGCGGTCTCGCCGAAATAGTCGCCGGCGGTGTAGCGCTTGAGCGTGATGCCGTCGCGGACCACCGACACGATGCCGTTCTGGATGACGTAAAAGCTGTCGCCGCGGGTGCCCTGGCGGACGATTTTCTCGCCCGCCGGAAGCGTCATCTCCCGCGACACTTGCAAGAGCGCGCGCGCGCGAGAGAGCGGTAAATCGCGGAAGAAGTCGACCATCGCGAAGGCGTCGAGGCGCGCGATGGAGTCGGCGAAGCGGGGCGCAGAGACATCGAGGCGAAGGGTGTGCTCGAGGCCCACCTGGGCGGGGGTGAGCCCTTCGGGCACGTCCTTGCTGGCGATGTGCACCAGGAGGAGTCGACGCTTCACGCTCTCCGGCAGAGCTGCCAGTGCCGACACCGGCGTGTGCAGCGGGGGGATCCCCGCCTCGTGCAGCACCACATGGTGGTTCGACGGGAACGACAGCAGCTCCTCATAGCGCGGTCGGTCGAGAACGCCCTTAGCGTGCATCTCCTCGATGCGCTCGGGATCGTAGAGCGTATCGGCAGAGATGGCGATGCTGCGCCCGCCGTAGAACGCCTCGACCCCCACCGTGGGAATCGAGTGGAGCTTGTAGCGGAACCACAGCTCACCGCCGCGCACGTGGATGGGCGTGCCGATGCGCACCGGGTTGAAGACGAAGGTGCGCCGCAGCGTGTCTTGCGAGAGCCCGGAGAGCGACGAGTACTTGCGTAGGAACGAGCCGAGGATGTGGGGCGTCGTGTAAAGGCTCACCTGGCTCTCTTCCAGGAGCTTCTGGAAGGTGCCGGCGTCGTGATCGGCGTGGCAGTGGGTGAGAATGACGCCGTCGATGAGCTTGGGCGGTACGCCGTTCTCGCGCAGGTACTCGGTGCTGTCGGTGGGCGGATCGACGATGAGCGCGCGGCCGCCGATCCACAGCAGAAAGCCGGTGGTCTTGCCGCTCACGTCGAAGCCGTGGCTGGCGCCGAGCACGGTGACGCCGAACTCCGGACCGCGGAACGGATCCTTCGGCGACATGACGGTGGAGACCCGCGCCGGAAGATCCATGGTGTACGGCACGGTGGCGAGGAGGACGCCGCCGTCTACCACCCGATGCCCGCCGGGCGAAGCCTCGAGATGCACGCCGCCGCCGAGATCTACGCGGCCGTTGTCGAAGACCACGAACTCCACGAGATCGTCGACCTCGATGCGCTTGCGTCCGGGGACGCTGCGGAAGTACTCGCTCTCGCGGGCGAAGTCGGGTCGAGCGCCGACCGGAAAGTCGGGCGCGAACTCGCAGTCGTCGGGGGCGCCGCTGGGTCCGAAGAGCGTCTCCTGGAAGATGCCCCGGATGCGGGCCTCGACGTCGTGGCTCTCGACCACCAGCCGGGCCCGGCGCTTCAGGAGGAAGAAGTTGTAGTACGAGGGGAACTCGAACTCGGCGACGGACATGCCGCGCCGGCGATCGAAGAGCGTGCGCGGAACGACGAAGACCTCGGCCACGTCGAGGCCGAGGCCCATGGAGTCCTTGATGGTCTCCGGCGGAATTCCGAACTGCACGGGCCCGCGCGACGTGCGTACGTAGGTACCCCCGCGGGGCAGCGGCACGACGCGCTCGACCGTTGATGCGACCACGGCTTAAGCATACACAAGACCGCGCCCCGTCGCAGAGAAACGGGGCGCGCTGTTGCCACCGCAGCCTGGGTCAGGTGTCGGTGCCGCCGCCGGTGCCGGAGTGAATCTGCGGGTGCGTGGCGCCGCCCTTGGCGTGGGGCTTGCGGATGCGACCCACCGCCACGAGGGCGCCGTTGTAGAAGGCCCACCGCCGGAAATGCGAGAACGTGGTGACCCACTGGAGCGCGCGCGGGCCCTCCACCGCGGGCCGAAGACCGGAGCGCTTGGCGTGCTCCTGGGCGAGGAGAAAGGCATCGGCGATCTTCTGCTCGACAGCCCGCGGCGACGAGCGCTCCCGGGAGCGACGCGCCGCCGCGCGACCCAGGCGAGCCCGGCGGTCGGCATCGCCGAGAAGGTCCACCACCGCAGCGCCGAACGCGGCGTCTGCGTCGCGGGTGTCACCGGAACCGGGCGAGAGCAGCACGCCGTTCTCGTCGTCGCGAATCTGCGAGCTCACGCCCATGCCGTCGGCAAAAGCTACCGTGGGCGTGCCGCACCAGAGTGCTTCGCCGAGCACGTTGCCGTAGGTCTCGCTGAGCGAGCCATGCACGAAGACGTCGGCGTAGGCGTAGAAGTCGACCATCTGGGTGAAGGGTACCTCGCCCGGGAAGAACACCGCGCCGGTGACGCCTTCTTCGCTGGCGACCCGCTGGTAGTACTCAGTGTCGGGCCCCTGCCCGAGCAGCGTGAGCGTGGCGTCGGGGTTCTTCGGCAGCACGTGGCGCGCGAAGATGCGGATGATGCGGTCTTGAGCCTTTTCTCGGGTATGGCGGCCGGCGCAGAGGAGCCGGGGGCCGGCGCGTCCACCCAGGAAGCCCACGTACGGGTCGGCGCCCAAGGGCTTGTCGAACACCTCCGGCTGCACGGCTCGCGGAATGACGTGGATGGGCCCGGTGACGCCGCACTCGCGCCAGTACGTGCGGAGACCCTCGCTGAGCACGACCAGGCCGTCGCTATCGTTGTAGATGCTCGCGAAGTACTTTTCGTAGGGGCGCTTGAGCGCCACGTGCAGGCCCGCGTGGAGCAGCTCGTACTTGGCCAGGCGCTCCGGCAGCAGCACGTCGTAGGCGGCCACCAGGTGCGTCGTGTTCACGCAGAGGAGCGGGATGCCGCGCATCTTCCGGAGCCACACGCCGAACTCCATGAGGAGCGAGGTGGTCTGGGCGAAGACAATGTCGAAGTCCCAGCGCGTCGGATCGTAGACCCAGGACTCGAACGGGAGCGGCAGATGCAAGCCGGGGTACATCTTCACCGGCATGCTCGGAAGCTCTACCGTTCCGGGGGCCAAATCTTCGGGCCGGGCGTCGGGATCCCGGGGGCCGATGACTGTGACTTTGTGACCACACCGACGCAATTCTTGATACAGGAACCGTGTCTGAAAGGCGGCACCGTTGGCGTACGAGATCCTCGTGAAATCACTGAGAATTGCGACCTTCAGCGGGCGCCCGTGGCGCTGCGTCAGGGCCTCGAAGGGAGCCGGCGCCGAGTCCCCGTGGGACGTGACTTCTTCCAGCGAAAACGCAGACCTGGGCTTGCTGCGATGGATGCCCGGCGGGGCCGTCCGAGGGCGGCCGTGAAGGTTCTCGACGTTACCGAATTCTACTCGCAAAGAGGAGGCGGAGTTCGAAGCCATTTGACCGTCAAAAGTCATGTTCTATGCCAACTCGGTCACGCGCACCGGATCGTGGCCCCGGGCCCCCAGGATGGGGTCGAGCGCGGTTCGGATACCACGGCGCATCCGGTCGCGCACGAGAAACGATTGACACCCGATGACTCCATAGTGCGGAGTTTCCGCGGCCCTTCGATGCCCTACGACCCCTCGTACCATCTCCTTTACCGAGTGGACAAAGTTCGGGCCTACGTGGCGGCCGAGCACCCCGACGTGCTGGAGATCCACTCGCCCTATGTCGCTGCAGTCGCGGCCCTGTCGTGCCCCAGCAACACCTTCGGTGTACGGACTTTCGTGTGGCACTCCGACTTCATCGATACCTACAGCGCGGTGCTTCTGAAGCGGCTTCCAAAGCCCATGACCCACGCCCTCACGGCGCCGCTCTGGGCTTGGGTGCGGCGCATCGCCGAGGGCTGCGGCGCCACCTTCGTGGCCGCGCGCTTTCAGAAGGAGAAGCTCGACGCTCACGGCGTGCCGCGGGTCGTGCACCTGCCCTTTGGCGTGGAGAAGGACGTGTTCTCCCCTGCCCGCCGCGACGCTCGCGCGTGGCGCGCGGAGCTCGGCCTGCCGGAAGACGCCACGGTGGTGCTGGCCATCGGGCGCTTCGCGGTGGAGAAGCGCTGGGACGTGGTTATCGATGCATTTATCGAAGGGGCCACGGAGAGCGCGCACCTGGTGGTGTTCGGCGACGGCCCCGAGGCGGCGCGCATGCGGGCCCGCGCCGCCGGCGCGCCGCGGATTCGCTTCATGGGCTTCGAGAAGAACCGGGAGCGCCTCGCCATGGCCATGGCCAGCTCCGACGTCCTGCTTCACGGGTGCCCCTACGAGACCTTCGGCCTGGGGGTGGCCGAAGCGCTGGCCACCGGGCTGTCGGCGGTCTTGCCCGACCAGGGCGGCGCCAGCGAGTGGGCGCACCTGGGAAGCGTGCGCAGCTACCCGAGCCTCGACGTCGGAGCCTGCGCGCGCGCGCTGCGCGGGCTGTTGCAAGAGGATGCGCAGGCGCGCCGAGAACAAGGCCTCGCCGCGGCGGAGACGATCCCCAGCGTGGCCGATCACTTCCAGAAGCTGCTCTCGCACTACGAAGCGCTTCTGTCGGCGCGCAACGCGCAGTAGGGTCCACGCGATGCGCGTGCACGTCAGCATTCACGATGTTTCGCCGGCCTGGGAGCGCGAGGTGGAAGCCGCGCTGGCGATGGCCGCGGCGCATGGAATCCGGCCCGCCCTCCTGGTGGTGCCAGACTTTCACGGGAAGGCGCCGCTCCTCGAGGCCACGGCCTACTGCGCGCGGCTACGGCAGCTTCAAGACGCGGGCCACGAGGTGTACCTCCACGGATTTTACCATCGGGCCGACGCCGAGAAGGCGAGCGCGCGGACCTTCTTCCGGCAGCGGGTGGTCTCGGCCGGCGAGGCCGAGTTCGCGTCCATCGGCGAAGAAGAGGCCGAACGGCGCCTCGACGAGGGCACGCGCGTGCTCACCGAGGCCGGGCTGCGCATCGACGGCTTCGTGGCGCCCGCGTGGTCGTTCTCACCTTGGCTCCTGCCGGCGCTCGGTCGCCGCGGGATTCGCTACACCGAGGATCACCTGACGGTCTACGATCCGGTGGAGAAGATCCGGCGCCGGAGCCTGGTGCTCAACTTTGCGAGCCGTTCGAAGTCGCGCATGGCGTCTACCGTGGCGTTTTGCCGGGTGGCCACCGCCGGCGCGCGCTTCTTCCCCACCCGCTTTGCGATTCACCCGGGCGACATGAAGCACGGCATCCTCCGCCACGAGACCGAGCGGCTCCTGGCCTGGAGCGCCCCGCGGCTCTCACCCACCGGCGTGGGCCTCTTCGCTTGCTGAAGCCTCAGCGGGCGCGGCGCCGATAGATGTAGATTCCACCCACATCGCTCACCCGCGCAAAGTTCTGGCGCATGGGCGCCCACAGCTCGTGATCGTAGAGGCCGTCCTCCACGGGCGTGGCGCCGGGCGGCGACTCCAGGCCAGGGCCGCGCATGGCAAAGCAGACCAGCTTGGGCTCGGCCAGGTCGGCAGCGAGGGTGGAAATGGGCATTTTCCCCGCGCGAACCAGGAGCGAGAGCTGCCAGGGCGCGCGCGTAACGCGAAAGGCGAGCGCGTACTCGAGCATCGGATCGCTGGCGCTCCACACCTCGCCCGGCCCCGGGGTGCACGCCGCGCGCGCAGCTTCGAGGGTGCGCGCTTCGGCGGCCCAGCCGCGCGCTTCTTTCGGAAGGGCGCCCAGGTCGAGCGCGCCGGCAACGAGAACCAGGCCGAGCGCACAGGCCCACGCGGGCGCCTTCCAGCTGCCGCGATGCGCGCCGAGTGCCACGGCGAGGGCTGCGGTGGGCTCGAGCCAGTAGTTGGTGGCGCTCCCCAGCTTCGCCATGAGCGCCGCGGCCACCAGCGTGCTCCCCAGGAGCCCGGCGCCCGCCAGGCGATCGCCGCGCACGAGGAGCGCGACGCCGAAGACGAGATGCGGAAGCCCCAGCGCAAAGCCGTAGCCGCCCAGGTAGTCGCCGAAGCGTGCGGCGCTCCAGGGGTTGGCGCTGGAGGCCAGCATGTGCCGAGGCCACGCGCCGTCGCTCACGAGGTAAATAGCCGCAGCGCCTCCCAGCGCCGCGACGAGCCCCAGGCCGAGCCAGCCGCGCCCGAGATCGCGGCGGGGAATGGACGCGAGCGCCACGCCCAGGCCGATGCCCGCGACGTGGGGCTTGAGGAGCACGGCCGCCGCGAAGAGCGCGGCGCCCAGCGGCGTCACCCGACCTTTCGCGAGGCAGCTGGCGAACGCGAGGGCCGCCAGCAGCGCGGCGAGAGGGTCGACGTTGCAGCCCACGCCGGCGCGCACCAGAAAGAACATTCCCGCGGGCCCGGCGAACCCCAGGAGCGCCATCGAGCGCGCCTGGGCGCTGCCGCGGCTCGCCCACAGCGCGGTGAGCGGAACGCCCGCGAACCATGCGAGCGAAGCGAGAAGTCGACCGGCCACCAGCGTGGCCCCACCGCCGAGCGGAATCAGCAGCCCCAGCAGCGCGCTCCACAAAGGCGTGTAGAGTGCATGTTTTCGAAACGGCAGAGGTCCGTCGTCCATCGCGCCCACTTCGGGCTCCACGTACAGCGGCAGGCGCCGCGCGATGCGCGAGGCCTCGGTGAGGAGCTCGGCTTCGGTAGGGCCGGCTGGCCGCCGCAGCGTGGCAATCACGTAGGCCGCCACACCGAGCCCCAGCAGCGCGCACGCGAGGAGGGTGAGTCGTTCGCGGGCGCGCGGAGACAGGGGGGCCTCTATGCGTCGGACTTGGGCGACGTGGGGCGAATGCGCTGCAGGAGCGTGAGAAACGACGGCATGAAGAACACCGCGGCAAAGACGCAGGCCAACTCGCCGATGACCGCCAGCTTGCCGAAAGACTCGAGCGCCTGGAAGTCGGAAAACATGCCGGAGCCGTAGCCAACCACGGTGGTGAAGCTGCAGAGCAGCACCGCGCCGGAGGAGCGGATCACCGCGTCCTTCACGTTCCACCCCAGGAGCCGGGCGCGGTCGCTGATGTTGAACGGATACTCGCAGCCGATCCCGAAGGTGATGGGGAACGCGATGAAGTTCACGTAGTTGATGCGCACGTTGAGGAGGGCCGCGGTGCCGGTGAGCCAGATGACGCCAATCAGCAGGGCGGAGATGACCGAGACCGCGCCGCGCCAGTTGCGGGTGGCGAGGATGACCACCACCATGACCGCGAGGAACGACACCAGCGACGCCAGGGGGCCATCGCGACGGATGCTGTCGATGATCTCGGCGTAGATGGTCGACGACGTCGCGGTTTGCACCACGGTGCCGTCGGGCAATCGCACGTTGTCGCAGGTCTTGGAGAGGCGCAGGTGGTAGTGCGCGTCGACCAGGCTGATCTCGTTCTTGATCTTGACGTACACCACGGTGCCGATGGTGCCGTTGTTCTCGGAGAACGGTCGCCGCAGCAGCGGAGGAATGTCTTTCGCCTCGATGACCTGCAGGTCCTCCGGCGGCCGGAAGCGCTCGATCTTCACACGCTCTTCCGGGGTCAGGCTCTCCATCACGCGCGGCGTAAGGTGGTCGCGGATGCGCCCGAGCACCTCCATCTTCTTCTTCTGCTCCGCCGGCGAGCCCGGGAGCATATCGTTGACGGTGGCGATGTCGGCCAGCAGCGCGCCTTCGGGATCCTTCTTGTCGTTGTCGAGAATCTGCTTTTTGAGGATCGGTACCTGCTCCGGCGTGTCGGCGAGCATGAGCGCGCCGGCGATGTTCATCTTGCCGCCGAAGACGTGGTTCGCAGTGTCGGACCACTTGTTGGCGCCGCTCACGTGGGTGCTGCGCGACCCGAGCTTGCCGAAGTCGTACTCCCACGGATCGCCGATGTAGCCCGGGATCTTGGTGGCAGCGAATACGGTCACCGCCAGGCCGACCACGACGAAGGGCACCGGGTGGTTGGTGGTGAGCTCGGCCAGCTGCTTGGTGAACCAGCTACGGCTGCCGTCGGAGCGCAGCTTGGCGGGGCGCTCGCGCATCCACGGGGGCAGCTTGGCTTGAATGCGCTCGTTCACGGTCACCAGGGCCGGCACCAGGGGAATGATGGCGAGCCACACGATGAACATGCCGAAGAACCCGATCATCCCGAACTGGCTGAAGCCGCGGAAGCGCGTGACCACCAGCGAGCCGTAGGCGATGCTGGCCACCGATGCGCCCACCAGCTCGGCCCGAAACGCGTTGAGCACGGCTTCGCGCCGGGCCACCTCGGGCTCCATGCCGCGCGCCCGGAACTCCTGGTAGCGCGAAAGGAGCACCACCGGGTAGTTGAGCCCGTTGCCAAGGATGATGGCGCCCAGGAAGGCGCCGGCGGTGTTGATGTAGCCGAACACCACGTAGGCGAACGCGTAGGCGGCGGCGATGCCGAAAAAGGTGGGCGCGAAGATGACGATGAGGGCCCAGATGGACCGGTAGTAGACCGCGAGGGCCGCCAGGATGATGCCGAGCGCGATGAGGAAGGCCCAGGCAGCGTCGCTCACCAGCGCGCGCTTTTCGTCGTTGGCGCTGGCGATGTCGCCGGTGAAGCCGACCTGCATGTTGGGTTCGTAGTTCGCCGTGGGGTTCATGGAGTCGACCATGCGCTGCACGTCGCCCAAGAAGCCGTCGCCCCGGGCATCGCCCAGGGTGGTGTTGGAGACGATCTTCATGCCCAGCGCGGTGCCGTCTTCGGTGGCGAAGTAGCCGGTGGGGAACGCGTCTTTGTGGTTGGCCTTCTCGTCCCAGCGCTTGAGATAGTCGTCCACGCCCAGCGCCGACTTGGCGGCATCGGCGGCGTCGGCCCCGGCGTCGGAGATGCCGGCGTCGCCACTCACTGACGCGGTGGCCTTCGCGGCCCCGGCGTCGGAGCCGGCTTTGGGGGCCGGCGCCTTGGGGGCGTCGTCGTCGTCGAGGCGCTCCACCAGACCGCGGTAGGCAATCTGCTGATCGAGGCTGTTCTCGGCCTCTTCCAGGTCCTTCTGGTCAGCGAAGAGCCACTTGTTGGACTCGTAGAAGGCCCGCACGTCCTTGGTGCCCGACTCCATGTAGGCGACCGGGTTGAAGCAGCGCTCCTTGCACGCTGCATCGCCCGCGGTGCAGGTTCCGCCGCAGGTCTTCTTCTCCTCGGCGTAGGCGTTCACCTTGGCCGCGAGATCGTCGATGAACTTCTCGTTCTTCTTGCGGTCGGGGCTGGTGACCACGACGATGAGCTTGGCGCCGCCGCCCACCCGGCCGAGCTGGTGCTCGAAGGCCTGAAAGCGCGGGCTGTTGCGGGGGAGCAGCTCGAGAAAGTCGGTGCGGACGTTGTTCTGCAGCTTGGCCGCCAGCGTGCCCAAGATGGCAAACAGCGTCGCCATGATCAGCAGGACGACGATCGGAGAACGACTGGCGAAATCGACGACTTTTACGACTATCTTCCGGTGCATCGCGGACCCCGGGTCTATACCACCGGCTCCCGAGACGGAACCCCGATTCGCGGTCGCTGCCGAGATCGCAGGGCAATGCGGGCAGTGGGGCGTGGCGGCGACGGCCGGAGTTGGGTGATCTTCAGGCGGAGTGGTAGTATTACCGCTCGATGGCGCGGTTTCGAGACTGGCCGTCACGCGGCGCGCTGCTGATAGCCTACGTCGTGGCGGGCATCGCAGCGGGCTTCGTGTCGTGGGCCTTCGGGCAATCGCAGAACCTCGATGTGTTCCTGCAGGGCGCCCGCGACGTGCTCAGCGGCGCCGATCTGTACGAGCTGCACTCCACCGAGTGGTTCAAGTACAGCCCGACCTTCGCGCTCTTCTTCGTGCCCTTCTTGTGGATGCCCACCTGGCTGGCCGGCAGCCTGTGGAGCCTGCTGAACTTCCTCTCCACCTTCTACGGCATCGACGCCGTCATGAAGGAGGAGCGCGAGAAGCGCATCGCCCTGACGGTGGCGCTGGTGGGGATTCTCGTGGTCACCGACGGCGATCAGTCGAACCTGCTCATCGGCGGCACCATGCTGCTCGCCTACCAGGCCCTGGAAGACGGCAAGCCCTGGCGCTTCGGCTTCTACGCCGCGGTCGGCACGCTGGTGAAGATCTTCCCGGTGCTCGGCCTAGGCTTTCTGGTTTTTCACTGGAAGAAGTGGAAGGCCCCCCTCGCCTTCGTCCTCTTCACGGTGGCGCTCTGCTTTTTGCCGCTGCTCACGCTCTCCTTGCGCGACTTCAAGATGGAGTACGCGTCGTGGCGGCGCCTGCTCTCGAACGAGTCGGTGGTGAACCACGGGTGGTCCATCATGGGCGTATTCGAGAAGGGCTTTCACTGGAACGTGCGCAACATTTGGGTGCAAGGCGTGGGCGCGGCCATCCTCGGCCTCCCGTTCCTGAAGGCGCTGAAGAGCGGCTCCACCCCGCGCGAGCGCCTTTGCATGATGGCCTCACTCTTGATGTTCGTGATCCTGTTCAACCACCGCACCGAGTACTGCACCTTCGTGGTTTCGGCGGCGGGCCTCGGCATCTGGTACGCGCTTGGTCCACGAACCCCGGTTCATACGGCGCTCCTGATCCTGGCCATTCTCGCGCCGGGTCCCATCTACACGGCGGTCGAGCCCAAGCTGCAGGGCGCCTTCGCATTCCTCGGAGCCCACCGGCGCTTTCACTCGCTGCGCATGCTGCCGCTGCTGCTGGTGTGGCTGTGGATTCAGAAGGATCTGCTGCTCCCCAAAAAAACGCACGGCGAAGGCGCCGATACCGACCGCGCGTGAGGCCGTCTCAGTGGGCGATCATGCCCGCGGCGATGGCGTCGAGCAGCTCGGCGAAACGCACGCGATCGAACGAGGAGCCGCTCTTCATCCAGTCGACGTGCTCGCTGGCGCCGTCGTCGTCGGCGAAGTGACCAAGGACGTCCAGGTGGTCGGCGTAGCCACACCACACCACGTCGCCCCAGATCTGCGAGCGCAGCGGGACGACACCGTCGTTGGCCCGCACCCCGGGCGCGCGACCGAAGGCTTGCACCAGCCGCGCCTCGTTGCGCTCGCCGGCGAAAGGTGCGGCGCACGGGTAGCGCTCGTCGTAGCGCGAGGTGAGCTTCTGCAGGGTGGCGAAGAGCGTGGATGAGATGAGCGTCCAGGGCTTGACCAGCAGGCGCGCCCAGCGGCCGGGTGAGGGCGGCGGAGCCATGGTGGCGCACGACTGGTAGTGCACGTAGGGACGGTTCTCGACGCCCGCCTGAAAGAGATCCATGGCCTCGGGCGAAAGCTGGATGACCGCCCCTTGGTCTTCGGTGATGGCCCGCAGGTAGTCGCGCACCTCCTGGCTCTGCGCCGGATCGAGCACCCGGAGGATGGCGTCGGTGGTGCGATCGACGATGCCCATGTCGACGCTGTTTGAGCGATCGCCGCGCCCCACGGCGAGCATGAGCGCACTCGCGGCGGCCAGCGGCGGCGCACCGATGGTGAGCGCCACCACGGTGAGCGCCGAGAGCGCGTAGAGCATACGCTGGCCGCTGACGGTGGCGAAGAAGCTGGCCAGCGGAGTGCCGTAGTGCGGAGCGTTGAGCGTGGTGACGCTGCGGAGCCGCGGCAGCCAGTCGAGCGCCCGCACATCGACCGGAATGTGCGCGCTGGGCGAGGCCAGCAGACGCACGTCGAGGCCGCCGGTCGAGTGGCCCACCAGGTGAATGCCGCCGTCGTCTTCGCCGGCGGTGCGCGCCACGAGATCCGCGAAGCGCGCGGCCCGGCGACGAATCGACGCGGTGGGCGGCACCTCTACCGTGTGGGTCACCACGTCGCGGCCGGCCTTGCGAAGGCGCGCCGTGAGGCCCTTCGCGAGGTGCCCGAAGTAATCGTACGATCCGAGCTTGCCGAAGCCGAACATGCCCGGCACGAAGTAGATGCGGTCCACGGGCAGAGGTTAACACGAGTCGCGCAGCCCCACAGAATTGCCTCGATTTATGGGTGGGAATGCGCCAAAAAGCGAGGGTGCGTGCCGCCGCTGCATCCCTTGCGCTTCTCGCCGCGTGTGCCTGCTCGCACAAAGGCGGGCCCAGCTCGGGTACGCGCCCTGCCGACGAGCGTGAGCTCGACGCAGGCGACGCCGCCGCCGCGCACGACGATGCCGGCGACGCGGCCGCCTCGCACGACGACGCGGGCGGGGCGAAGGAGCCGGTCGATGCTGGACCGCCCAGCCTCGGCCTGGAGGGGAAGCGCATCTTCCACGCCGGCGACTCCATGGTGGGCGGCGACGCCGGCCTGAGCCGCTTGCTCCACGCCAAATTCAAGGCCGAGGGCGCAAAGTACCAGAGCGACACGGTGGTGAGTGCATCGCTGCTGACCTTCAACCTTCAAGCGCGCTTCTCCAAGGGCCTGCAGCGGACTCGGCCCGACATCGTCATCATCACCCTGGGCGCCAACGACGTCTTCGTACCAAGCCCCGAGGTTCTCGCGGTGCACGTGAAGGGCATCGTGAAGAAGATCGGCGATCGCGAGTGCTACTGGATGTCGCCGGCCACCTGGAAGCCCGACACCGGCGTGGTGGAGATCATCAAGGCCAACGCTGCACCCTGCAAGTTCTTCGACTCGCGCAACATGGACATTCCGCGCGCCGGCGATCGCATTCATCCGACCGACAAGGGGGGCGCGCAGTGGGGCGAGAAGTTCTGGACCTTCTTCGTCGCCGAGCACGGCGGCGGCGCCAAGGCAGATGCCGACGCCGGCGCGCCGGACGGCAGCGCGCGCGACGCTTCGGCCCCCTGAGGGCCGCCTACTTGAGCGAAAGCTCGCCGCCGCAGGGGAGGTCGGGCTTGCGCAGGTAGCCGGCGCTGCCGAGCTTGACCTCGTGCACGCCGCAGCGCACGACCACGCTGTCGGGGGTCTCGCCCACCACGCGGTTGTCGAAGTAGATGCGATGGCCCGGCTGGGCGTCGCGCGTGTGCATCACGCAATGGGTGGCGTCGGCCGCCGGCGCGGTAGGCGTCGCCGGCAAGGTGGGCACGGGCTTGGCCGACGCGCTCGCGGACGGCGCGGAGGGCGACGCGCTCGCCGCAACGGTCGCGGGGCTGGCGGTCGCGGGGCTGGCGGTCGCGGTGGCGATGGCGATGGGTGCGCCGATGGTGCCCGCGGCGACGGCGGTGGATGCCGCAGATACGCTCGCGGGCGGCGCCACGGTGCGGACGGCGATGGGCGCGGAGGCCGAAGCGGAAGGCTTGGAGGGCGCAACTGCCACCTTGCGCGGAACCATGCGATCGCGGAAGGCGTACGCGGTGACGCCGAGGCCGCCAAACACCAGGATACCCAGCGGAACGAGCCATACCGCACTCGAGGTCTTCCTCGGAGGAGGCGGCGGAACGCTGCGCGGAATGCTCACCGTCGGCAGGGGCACGTAGCCGGGAGGCTGCGAGGGGAAGGGTCCGGAGGAAGGCTGCCACACCTCTACCTGGGGCACCGCCGGGCTCGGCAGGTGGAGGATCGAAGGCGGCATCGACATGAGCGGCGGCGGCGCGGGATCGGTGGAGAACGGAGCGCCCCGGGGCGTGAGCGGCGAGGCAAGTGCGAGCGTGTGCTGAAGCCCGGCGCCATTGGTGGTTGGCGCGTCGCCGGCGCGGGCCGACTTCTGCGTGCTGGGTGCGAGCGCCTCCGCGACCATCGGCGCGGCCAGCGCCAGCGTGTTCTCCCGACCCTCGTGGGCGGGCGGCGGCGCACCCGTCGGCACCGGCGGCGGCTTGGACGGCGGTCGCGGCGAAGCCGGCGGCCCGCTCGCCATGGCCGGCGGCCCGCTTGCAACGGCCGGCGGCCCGCTCGCCATGGCCGGCGGCCCGCCCGCAATGGCCATCGTGGAGCGCGCCCACGCGCCGAGCGGGGCCGAGCTCACAACCGCGGGCGCTGGCGTGGTACCGCTCTTCGGCGAAGCCCGCGGCGGAAGTGGCGGCGCGTTCTTCATGGGCGTCGTCTTCTGCATCTTGGGCGGAAGGCGCGCCGTGCTGGGCACCGCCAGCGCCGCGGTCGTGGCATCGTCGCTCCAGGCAAGGAGGCCGATCGGCTGAGATTCGTCGGGCATCGCGCGGAGCGAAGTCGACGAGGTCTTTCGCTTCTGGGTCGCGTCGGCGCTGCGCGCGTCTTGCACATCGGCGTCGCTCACCAGCGGCGCGCTCTCGGGCGCCCGACGTAGGGTAGGACCCGCCTGGATGTGGGCCAAGGTGCGAATGATCCAGGTCTCGCCTTCCTCCGGCACGAACGAACTGCGCAGCACGGCCAGGAGCTGCGCCGCGGTCACCGTACGCTCCTCGGCGCGGGGCTCCAGGGCCCGGTCGAGCGTCTCCACCAGCTTGCGCGGCAAGTCCGGGCGCACCGTGGCGAGCCGCGGAATCGTGGGCGACGCCAGCGCCCGCATGAGCTCGGCGCCGCCCAGCGAAGGCGGAAATGCTTGCCGGTGCGTGAGCAGCTCCCACACCACCAGAGCCGCGGAATACACGTCGCTTGAAGTGCTCGCGCGACCCTCGCGCATCACTTCGGGCGCCGCGTGGCGGCTCACGCCGCCGGGGCGCGCACGAAACGTGGTGGTGGTCTTGGCGGCGCGAAAGTCTGCCAGCCGCACGTAGCCGTCCCAGGGGATGAGAATGGTCTCCGGGCGCACGTCGCCATGCACGATGGGCGAGAGCGAGAGATCCGTGGGATCGCGGACCGCGTGCGCAGCCGCCAGCGCCCCCACCACGCGCAAGCCCACGAAGAGCGCCGCGGCGTCGGTCATCGGCGTGTCCAGCGTCCGCAGCGTCTCCAGGAAGTCGTCGAGGGCGGTGCCCTCCACGTACTCCATGACCACCACCAGGTTGCCGTTCTCCGAGAACAGATCGTAAGTCTGCACCACCGCAGAGTGCGACAGCGTGGCGTAGAGCTTCACGCTGCGGGTGAAGTCGGCGCGGGCCGCCTCGTTCTCGAACGACGAGGCCGGGATGACGCGAAGCACGACGCTGCTGGCGAAGCCGGCGTCGGGCACCGCGAGATAGACGTCGGCTCGCGCGTCCTTCGCGACCGGTTCAATTACGCGATACGCGCCGAATTGCACTCAGCCGCCCTCGCCTCCGGCAGCCTCCGCCGCCTTGTCCGACGCTTGTCGAAGATCGCTCTCCATGGCGTCGAGCAGCTCGTTGGCCCGGGCCTCGTCGAGCCCCAGCAGCTCGGCGAAGCTGTTGAGCAGCTCGTTCTCCTGATCGGCGATGGCGTTGTCGGCGAAGGCAATGGCGGCGGCGAGCACGAAGGCGACCTCACCCCGCGCCTGGTCGTCGGACAGGTCCTGCGCGACGGCGGCCAGCCGCGCTTCGCGGCCTTCCTTCTCGGCGCGCGCCTTGGCGTCGTCGAGCAAACGCTCGATGTGCGCCGAGCGCACGGTGTCGTCGGAGAGGTTGCGCAAGGCGCCGCGGAGCACCTCGCGCTCGTCCGAGCTCACCTCGCCGTCGGCCGACATCATGAGATACATCGCCTCCGCGAGCGGCCCCATCTCGGCGGAGATCACCATCATCAGGGCGTCCTCCGGCGAGGTATCGGGGGCCGGCGCGAACGACGGCCGTGCCCCTCGGTTCTGGAGTTGATCACGAAGGCGCGCGAGGGTGGAGCTGGTGAGCCAGATCATCGTGACGCTGAGACTAACACTAGTAGGCCGACACAGTGAAACTGAGTCGTCGAGCGGCGGCGTACGGGGAAAATTGGCGAGAGCCGAACTTCGGGGCCCACGGCCAGGGCCACGGCGCGACCGAGACGCCGGCGACACCAAAGGGCGCAGGACGAGCTGCCTGCCCCACCTTCACGCCAGCGCACGCGAGGTGCGTTAGTCGTCGAAGAGGCTTTCGAGGTCGGTCCTGGTGAGCTTCTTGGCGCCGCCCATGTCTTCCGACAGCACCGCGCCCACGAGCTCGCGCTTCTTGCCGCCGAGCTCGATAATCTTCTCCTCGATGGTGCCTTTGGCGATGAGACGGTAGGTGGTGACCACCCGGGTCTGGCCAATGCGGTGGGCGCGATCGGTGGCCTGATCTTCCACCGCAGGGTTCCACCAAGGGTCGAAGTGGATGACCGTATCGGCGGCGGTCAGATTCAGGCCGCTGCCGCCGGCCTTGAGCGAGATGAGAAACACCGGCGGACCGTCTTCGCGCTGGAAGTTTTCGACCCGCGCCTGGCGGTCCTTGGTGGAGCCGTCGAGGTATTCGTACGCCACGCCGTCTTCTTCCATCGCCCGGCGGATGATGGTGAGCATGGAGACGAACTGGCTGAACACGAGCACCCGGTGGCCGCCGGCGATGCTGGTCTCGATGAGCTCGCGGAGCGCCTGGAGCTTGCCCGAGTCCTCGTCGGTGAACTCGCGCGGAAGGCCCAAAAGCCGCGGATCGCAGGCGGCCTGGCGCAGGCGGGTGAGACCCGCCAAGATCTGGATCTGCGCCTTGGCGAGCCCCTGACGCTCGACCTCGCCCATGACCTGGGCGCGCACTTCCTTGAGCACTGCGGCGTAGAGCGAGCCCTGCTCGGGCGCCAGCTCGCAGAACTGATCGCTCTCGATCTTCTCCGGAAGGTCTTTGGCGACCTCGGACTTGGTGCGCCGAAGGATGAACGGGTGAATGGTGGCGCGCAGGCGCTTGGCAGCCTTGGCGTCGCCAGCGTCGATAGGCCGCGCGTAGCGCTCTTCGAACTTGTCGAGGGGCCCGAGCAGACCCGGCGAAACAAAGTCGAAGATCGACCAGATCTCCGAGAGACGGTTTTCGATGGGCGTACCGGAGAGCGCAAGCCGGCGGTCGGCGCGCAGGCGCTTGGCGGCGCGGGCGGTGGCCGACATCGGGTTCTTGATGTGCTGGGCTTCGTCGAGGAGCA
Organism: Polyangiales bacterium; assembly: GCA_038210445.1. Lineage (GTDB taxonomy): Bacteria > Myxococcota_A > Polyangia > Polyangiales > Polyangiaceae > JABFRG01. The sequence goes on along the minus strand of JBBQWQ010000002.1, from coordinate 153,912 downwards.
CGTACCGGAGCTTGAACTTGGAGAGCAGCTCCTCGTCGCGCCGGAGGAGCGCGTAGCTCGTCACGATGACGTCGGCGTCGGCGAGCTCCTCTTTGCGCTCCTTGCGATCGCCGCCGTGCCACAGCGCGTGCTTCAGCGACGGAGCGAACTTGTCCATCTCCTTGAGCCAGTTGGTGACCACGCTGGTGGGTGCCACGATGAGCGCTTTGAAGGTGCGATCGGCCTTTTCGTCGGCGGCCTTGACCGCCAAGAAGAGGCCGATGGCCTGGATGGTCTTGCCGAGACCCATGTCGTCGGCCAGCACGCCGCCGGCGCCGATCTCGTGGAGGAACCAAAGCCACTGCAAGCCCTGCTCCTGGTACGGACGCAGCGTAGCCTTGAGGTTCCGGGGCTTTTTGATGCCCTTGATGTGGTCGATCTCGCGGAGCTTGGTGAACAGGTCTTTGGCGCCATCGGAGACGTTGGTGCGCCCCACTTGGTCGAGGAGCTCTTGAATGCGGCCTGCTTGCGAGAGAGGGAGGCGGTTGCCGGCGCCGCCGCCGGTGGCGAGGATCTCGGCCTGGCGAAGGAGAACCTGGCGCACCTTGTCGGGGTCGAGGCGCGCGAAGGAACCGTCGGCCAGGCGCACGTATTTGCGGCCCTCGGCCAGGCAGCGTCCGAGCTCTTCTTGGCTCACGGCGATGCCTTCGCTCTCGAAGCTGAGGCGCAGCGAGAGCCAGTCGACCCCACTGGCTACGCGTGCGCTGGCGGCGAGCGCTTCGCCGCGCACCTGCACGTCCACCAGATCGTCGGGGACGAAGAGGTCCCATTCCTCGGGGAGGGTGCCGATGCCGTCGGTCCAGAAGTGAATCGCGTCGTCGCCGCGCACGAGGAAGCCATTGCCGTCTTCGTCGGGCGCGAGCCCGAGATCGCGCAAGCGGGCGGCCGCAGACTGCTGCGCCGCGATGTCGCAACGGATGCACCGTGCACGCTTGGCGGCGCCCTCACCGGGGGCTTTGACGATGACCGGCGGGGTCATGCCGTCGGCGCGGATGTCGATCTCCACGTCTTCGTAGGCGGCGCGCAGGGCGACCCGCGCTTCGGTTAGCGAGCCGCCAGCGCGAAGGCGGAACGTGGGCTCCATGTCGATGACGTCGGCCACCTGCGAGAGCTCCGGGAGCTCCGCGCCGACCTCGAGAGCGATGCGGGGCAACCCCTGGGAGATGAGCGCCGGGAGGCGATCGATGGACTCGTGGATCGAAGGCGATCGCTGAAGCCGGCGAATCGACGACGGTGAAACGCGCCGGTCGATGGGACGCGCCACGCCCTCTTGCGGGTCGACGTGCCAGCCAGGGCTGCCCTCAAACCAGGCCCCCTGCCCCAGGCCGAAGCGGCGGGGATCGCCAGGCCGCTGAAAGCCCGCGCGCACCAGCACCTGTGTGCCATCGGTGCTCAGCTCGAGGTCGAAGCGCGGACGCAGGGCTTCGTCGCCGAAGCGGAGCTCCATCATCTGCGGCTCCAGAACGACCTTGCGCCCTTTGAGGTGCGGGAGGAGGTCCGAAGCGTCCTCACCACGAACCTCGATGCCCACCCTCCGGGGCCCCGCGTTCTCGAGGCGCGCCAGGATGCGAATGGCCTCGCGATCGGCCGACGGCGACTGCGCCTGCGACGCCAGCAGGGCGCTCGGCAACAACGGCGTGCGCGCGTTAGGGTCGAGGAGCGTGATGGTCAAGGAGCCGGGCCGCACTTGCATGCGGTATTCGATCTGCTTCGGCACCGGCGGCGCCGCGTCCGGCAGCCAGGCATCGATGCCGGTGCCCGAGGGACCGTCGCCGCCGCGGCGCCCACCTTCATGCGCGCTCGGCGCGCTGGGACTGGGTGCGTGCGGTATCGGCTGACCCATGCGGGCCGCGCGGGCCGCGCGACGGCGCGCTCGGCGCCCCATCGGCGCGTTGCCACCACCGCCACCGCCGCCACCACCGCCACCGCCGCCACCGCCGCCACCACCACCCTGCGACTGCGAGCTAGAACCGCTCTCGGACGCGGCGATGTGCGGCGAACCATTGGCGCCGTTGCCCGACGCCGAGGCGCTACCCTTGGGACGCACCTGGTCGCGGAGCGCGATGAGCAGCGCGGCCACGTGCTTGCAATGACCCGATATTTTGGAAAATGCCGGGCAGGTGCACTCGGAAGAGAACCCGGTGGGTGTGAGCTGGATGGAGACGGCGTACGGGTCGGGCTCGCTGCCCTTGACGTTGCCGGTGGCGGCCGCGACGGCGATGGCGAGCTGGCTCACGGCGCCGCGGCGAACGTAGTCGGCGCCGCGCAGGAACGCGCGCGCTCCGAGAAGGCGGCGGAGGCCGCGGTCGGTGAGCGAGGATAGCGCTTCGGAGAATGGCGTGGTCGACAAGGCGGCTGGGATCGCGCGTCTCCGACGTTGCAGAGAGCGGGCCGTAGAGGGTAACGCTGCGCGAGACTCGCGGATCGCGCAGGACCGGGGCGGTGTGCCCCTTCAGCACGGACCTACCAAAGAACCGCGGATTCGGCAACGTGTTTCGATGCTGTCGCGCATTCCGTTTGCGGGCGAGGCCGGTTTCGGTATCACGCGGGACTCCTGGCGCACACCGGCCCTCTCCGTGTATCAAACCGGCCATGCTTCGACGCGCGATCGCGAACGCGAACATGAACATGGGTGGGATGTCCTGGTTCCGGATGGCACTCCTCGGGAGCATGCTGATGGGCTGCACGGTGCCGGTGGCCGGCGCGCTCGAGGAGGGCGAGGCCAACGCGGTGGCCGTGGCGCTGGAGCGCGCGGGCGTGGACGCCGCCAAGGAGGCCGACCCGCAAAGCGAAGGCAAGTACCGCATCACGGTGGCCCGCGACGACGCGCCCGAGGCCATCGCCGTCCTCCGCGACGAAGAGCTGCCGCGGGCGCACCCGAAGGGCGTGCTGGATGCGGTAGGGCAAGGTGCGCTCGTGCCTAGCCAGAGCTCGGAGCACGCGCAGTACGTGGCGGGGGTGGCCGGCGATCTCGAGCGCACCCTGCTGAGCGTCGACGGCGTCCTTCGGGCGCGGGTGCACCTGAACCTGCCCACGCCGGATCCGCTCCGCCCGCAGGGCACGCCCCTGAAGGCCACCGCGAGTGTGCTGGTGGAGCACCGGGGGAGCACCCCTCCGCTCACGGTCGAGGCGGTGCAAAAGCTGGTGGCGGGCGGCGTCAATGGTCTCGCGCCGGCCGACGTGGCGGTGGTGCACGTCTCGCGCCCGCAACGGTCGGAGAAGGCCGCCGATCGCCTGGCGCACGTGGGCCCCTTCGCGGTGGCCAAGGGGTCGAAGGGCGGGCTGCAGGGCCTTTTCGCCATCCTGGTGCTCACGGTGGGCCTGCTGGCGCTCGTCGCACTTGTATTCTACACCAAAGCTGCACGGCTCCAGCGGGAGACCGAGCGCAAGGGATGAACGGGTGATCGCTTGATTCGCCTCGCCGGTGTCGAGAAGTCCTTCCGCGGCGCTGAGGGGCGGATGAACCGCGTGCTGCGAACGGTCGACCTCGAGGTGCCGGACGGCTGCCTCTACGGGCTCATCGGTCCCGGCGCCGCAGGCAAGAGCGTGCTCCTCAAAATGATGACCGGACTCATGCGACCGGACAAGGGCTCCGTGACGGTGGCAGGCCAGGAGGTCACCGAGCTGTCGGACCTGGAGCTCCAGAAGCTCCGCCTGAAGATTGGCATGCTCTTCCAGAACAACGCGCTCTTCGACACCCTCACGGTGAACGAGAACATCGCGTTTCCGCTGCGGCGCCTGGAAAATCCCCCGGAAGAGGAAGTGAAGGCGCGGGTCGAGGAGCGCCTCAAAGCCGTCTCTCTGGCGGGCTTCGGCGATCGCCTTCCGGCTGGCCTCTCGGGCGGACAGAAGAAGCGGGTGGGCGTAGCTCGGGCCACCGTCACCCGGGCGCCCATCGTGTTCTACGACGAGCCGGCAGCGGGCCTCGACCCGGTGACCTCGCAAAAGATCTTCGAGCTCCTGCGCAGCGAGCAACAGGCCAAGAAGGCCACCGTGGTCATGGTCTCGAGCGATCTCGATCGGCTCCTCACGGTGACCGATCGCGTGGGCATGATGTACCGCGGCCAGCTCATCTTCGACGGTACCACCAAGGAAGCCAAGGAAAGCCAGGAGCCCCGGGTACGCCAGTTCGTTCACGGGCTCACCGAGGGGCCGCTCTGATGCAGCTGCCGCTCTCGGACCAAGACGCGGAGCTGGTGTCGCTCGCCTTGCTGCTCCCGGTGTGCGCGGCCGGAAGTGCACTCTTCTTTCGGTGGGACGAGCGCCGGCTCTCGGAAGAGCAGATGGAGTCGGCGTTCTTGCCGGCGACCCGTGGCATGGCGACCGCCACCACCGTCTTGCTCTCGCCGCTGGCGCCCGCGCTGTGGATCGCCACCTACGTGCTGCGCACGCGGCGGGGCCTCGCTCGCATCTGGGCTTTGCCCGCCTTCCTGGGCTATGTTGCCTTCGTCTTCGTGGTCGCGGTCGTGATAGGCGTAGTGTTCGACGCCGCGGGCGTCACCAAGCCATGAGCGCCACGTCCGGTCCCACCCCAAGCCCGACCTCCGCCGCCGATGCGACGCCCCCCGCGCCGGGCGCGTTGGTCTCGCTGCTGGGCAACGTGGGGGCAGCCACCCTCGAATGGTGCACCGTCGCCGGCGGCATGGGCATCCTCTTCGCGCGGGTGCTCCACCGGTTCTTCCGCTTCGATGGCCAGGAGCTCATAAAGAACCTGTACAAAATGGCGGTGAAATCCCTACCCATCGTGGCGGTCACCGCGCTCTTCACCGGCGCCATCATGGTCATCCAGGCGGCGGTCATCGTGAAGCGCTACAACGCCGAGGGCCTGCTGGGCTGGGGCGCCGGCTTCGGTACGCTGCGCGAGATTGCGCCGCTCCTCACCGCGCTCATGATCTCCGGCCGGGTGGGCGCCAACAACACCGCCGAGCTCGGAACCATGGTGGTCACCGAGCAAATCGACGCCCTCCGGGTGCTGGCCATCGATCCCATCGCCTTCCTCATCGTGCCGCGCTTCATTTCCATCGTCTCGACGCTGGTGATGATGACCCTGTTCGCCGATGCGCTCGCGCTGTTCGGTGCAGCCTACACCGGCAAAGGGCTCCTCAACGTCGACCCGGTGACCTTCTACAACGGCCTCACTGGCAGCGGCCTCCTCGGCTTCGGCGACGTGGCGAACGGTCTCTCCAAGAGCTTCGTGTTCGGCGTGGTCATAGCCCTGGCGAGCTGCTACTTCGGCCTCGCCACCAAGGGCGGGGCGCCCGGGGTGGGCCGCGCGGTGAACGCCACGGTGGTGGCCAGCGCCGCCGGCATCTTCGTCCTCGACTACCTCACCAGCTTCATTCTCGGATGAGCAGCCCCGTCGTACAGGTAGAAGCGCTCGAGGCGCCGCACCAGGAACTGGGCTTCGTGGGCTCGCTGGGCGCGGCGGCCATCGACCTTTTCATCGGCGCCCGCGAGCTCTACTCGGTGTTCGTGCGCACGCTCTATTACATCTTCCGCGGCAAGCGGGAGAAGGGCGCGGTGCTCCGGCAGATGTACGAGATCGGCAACAAGTCGCTGGTCTTCTTGTGCATCACCATGGGCTTCATCGGCATGATCATGGTGTACCAGGCGGGCCTGCAGGCCAAACGCGTGGTGCCCGACTTCACCCTGCTCGGTGCAACCTACATGGAGCTCCTGGTGCGCGATTTCGCCGCATCCATCGGCGCCCTCATGCTGGCCACCCGGGGGGGCGCCGGCATCGCCGCCGAGATCGGATCCATGGTGGTCACCGAACAGGTCGATGCCCTGCGCATGAGCGCTGCCGACCCCATCGATTTCCTCATCGTGCCGCGGTTTCTGGCGAGCATCGTCATGACGCTGATGCTGGTGACGGTGGCAGGCCTGGTGGCCTTCTGCGCCGGCGCCGCCACCGCCTACGCGTTCTACGACGTGCGGCCCGAGACGTTCTTCAACATGCAGCTCATCGATGCGGGTGACTTTCTCACCGGCTTCGCCAAGTGCATCGCCTACGGCGCAGCGATTCCCATCGTGAGCGGGTACTGCGGCCTCTCTACCTTCGGCGGCTCCGAAGGCGTCGGCTGGGCCACCACCCGCGCGGTCGTGAACTCGTCGCTCGCGATCATCATTCTCAACTTCTTCATCTCGGGCGCCTCCTTCTTGATTTTCCCGGGCTGACGCGCGACGGTCACGCCGACGCCCTCGCATCGGTGGTATAAACGGGCATGCGCTTCGTTCTCGCGGCTGTGCCTGTGCTTGTGGGTCTCGGCTGGGCGGTCGCGTGCTCATCCACCGCGAGCGATCCCCTCCCCGGCACCACCGACGCTTCGGCGGCGAGCGACGCGGCGTCCGGCGCCAGCGACGGGGGCGACGCCGGCGTGGCCAGCGACGCCGCGACCGACGCCAAGGTGGTGAGCGACGCCAGCTGCAGCGGGCCCGCCGCCAGCAACGTGGGCGAGACCTGCGTCGGCTTCGGCAAGGGCACGCCTTGCGACGCGGTGTGCGGCGAGTACGGCTACGTCTGCTTCAACGGCGGGCCGCCGAACATCGGCGGCTGCCGCGAGATGCGCACCTCGGCCATCGTCGGCAACACCTACTGCTGCCCCACGCTGGCCTGCGTGCGCGAGCCAGACCAAGACGCCAAGTGCACCAACGCCGCCCGGCCCAAACGCTACCAGTGCGCCGCCGGAGCCGACGGCGGCGCGCTCATCGTGCCCGTCACGGCGTGCGAGGAAGACGTGGCGAGCCGCTCGCCCGGCAGCAACTTCTACTGCTGCGCGAATTAGGTGTAATCTACATTGACTTGAAGAAGTCCCAGATGGCCGGGCGCGTGTAGTCCGGCAGCGGGTAGTGGTCGCCGGGGAACGAGCACCAGACCACCGGATGGTTGGCAGTGCACCCGTCGTAGCTTACGCACTGGCCCGGTGACACTGGCTTGCTGGTGGCGGCGCACCCGTTACTGGCCCGCCATCGATCGCGGGCGGCGAGCCCTTCGCTCTGGGGGACAGTGCCGTCTCGGTCGCCGTGGGCCAGCCATGCGGCCACCGGCCCCTTGCACGCGCCGGAGGCGACCAGGCCTCCGGAGACCGGCGCGATGGCGCGCACCACATCTCCGCGGAGGCAGCCCACCAGGTTCGTCATGTAGCCACCGAAGCTGTGGCCAGTGGCGAAGACGCGCTTTTGGTCCACGCAGACGGCGCTGGAGACGTCGGCCACCATGGCGTCGAAGAAGGGCAGATCTTCCTCCGACCAACCGGTACGACCCTGGAGACGCACCAGCCCATCGGGATACACCAGCACCGCGTCGGCTCCGGATTGCGCTTCGAGGCCGAGGTACGCGCGGATCTGATCGCCGTTGCCGCCGAGGCCGTGGAACACGAACACCAGGCGCGTAGGCTTCTGCGGATCGAGACCCTTGGGGACGAAGAGCTGGTAGCGTCGGCCGGCGCCGCCCACCGTGAGGTTCTTGCTAGCGAGGCCACTCGCGGGGGCCGGGCCGGTGCAGCCGGTGGAAGGGACGACCGCAGCATCGTCGGCCGCAGTGGCCGCGTCGATGGTGGAGGCATCGTTGGTGGGCACCACGCCTCCGTCCCCCACCGGCACCACCGGGCCGGCGGCATCCCCGGAGCACGCAGCGGCGCCCAGGGCCACCAGCGCGGACGCCGCCACCAGACCCAGGGATAGGATGCGTGTTTTCATCCGCCGAAGGCTCGGGTTACTTGAGTAACGTGTCAAGCTCTGCGATTACTCGGGCGGCGAAACCGCGGCCCCCAACACCGCCAGTCGCGTCAGGCCCGGCCGCCGGCGCCGTGGCGACGCGAATCCTCGAGGTGTTCTCCCGGCGCGCCAAGGAGCGGGGCCTGCGGGCGGTGGTCATGGGCGAGCTCGCGAGCGAGCTCGCCATGAGCGCGTCGACCTTGTACGCGCACTTCCCGTCGAAGGGCCACCTGGTCTCGGCCATGGTCGACCGCTGGTGCGAGGAGCTGGCCACCCACGACGCGCTGGTGGAGGACGAGGCGGTGCCCATCGCCGCGCGCTTTCGCACCTGGGGCAACGCGTGGTCCACCCGGATCGTGCAGTATGCACCGGCCTTCTTCCGCGATCTCGCGCGCGACTATCCGGACGAGTCGGAGCGGCTGCAGCGAGACCTCGCCGCGCGCAAGGAGCAGGGCGCGGCCATCCTGCGTCCACACCTCCGGCCCGGCCTGGTGCCGGAGGCCGCCTTCGCGCTGCTCGATCTCATTTACACCCACGCGCACGATCCGCAGATCGGTGACGAGGTCGGCTTGGCTCGGCGCGAGGTGGTGCGCACTGCCCTCGCCATATGGGCCCGCGGCGCGCTGACGCCGGTACGTCGCGAAGCTGTCGCGAAGCGGAAACGAAGCTGAGGCCATCGGCGACGAGAGGCTCACGCAGGTTTGCGCATTCCGGCACCGAGCCGCCACGTCGGCGGGGAAGGATGCCGCACATGAACCGAACCACCAAGACCATGTTGTGGAGCCTCGCGTTGACCGCGGCGGCGATCGCGTGCGGAACCGACGGCGCGAGCGGGAGCGCAGGCAAGGACGGAGAGCCGGGCAAGGCCGGAGGCGAGGGAAAGGCGGGGAGCGAGGGCAAACCCGGCGCCCCCGGCACCGGCTTGTCGTCGTCTGGCGGAGCATCCGCCGCGCACACCCTGAGCTTCGCACCGGTGAGCGCCCCGGCCACCGACGACGACAAGCGCGCCGTGCTGGCGACCTCCAAGGCGCGCATCGACGGCCGCGACGCGCCCATCTCGTTCGTCACCGAGGCGCGCTCCGGCCAGGCATTCGGAGCCGCCACCTTCGGCCTCGTGGTCGACAAGAACGGGGCGCCGATCAAGAACGCCGACGGGTCGAGCTTCGTCTCCCCCTCCAATGATTTTTCCTCGATCCTCAAGGTGGGCGCCAAGCTCTACGAGATCACGCATTTCGAGACGACCCCGGCAAGCATGTACCTGAGCGAGCTCGCGCAGGACGCTGCCGGCAACCTCGCCATCAAGAGCACCAAGCCCATCGACTTCTCCGGCGTCAACGGCCTGTGGACGCCCTGTGCCGGGAGCGTCTCCCCCTGGAACACCCACCTCGGCTCCGAGGAGTACCCGAACGACGCGCGGCAGTACGAGACCGCCGAGACGCTCGCGCAGGTCACCGGCTCCTTCAACACCAACATGGTGCGCTACTGGGGTCTCGACCCGGCCACCACCACGGCGGCCCAGGCGAAGGTGGTCTTCAATCCCTACAACTACGGATGGCTCACCGAGGTGAGCCTCGATGCTGCGGCCAAGCCCACCGCAAAGAAGCACTACGCCGCTGGGCGGCGCGCCTTGGAGCTCGCCTACGTGATGCCCGACCAAAGGACGGTGTACCTCACCGACGACGGGACGAACGATGCATTCTACATGTTCATCGCCAAGACCGCCGGCGATCTCTCGGAAGGTCGGCTCTTCGCCGCCCGCTGGTTCCAGACCAGCCCCGCCGGCGCCCCCGGGGGCAACGCCGACATCTCATGGATCGAGCTGGGCCCGAACGCCAAAGATTCCCAGGTGCGTGCGCTCATCGACGGGGGCATCAAGTTCTCCGACATCTTCGAGGTGGAGGCGCCCGCGGGCGGCACCTGCCCGAGCGCCGGGGGCGGGTTTCGCTCCACTGTGGTGGACCTCGGCTACGGCGTCGTGACCGAGTGCCTCAAGCTCAAGGCCGGGCAGGAGCTCGCGGCGTCTCGCCTCGAGAGCCGGCGCTACGCCGCGTACCTGGGCGCCACCACCGAGCTCCGCAAGAACGAGGGCATGACCTTCGACCCCGACGGTAGCCGCCTCTACGTGGCCTTTAGCGAGCTCAACAACGGCACCATGGACAACCACCCGACCCGCGACCTGGGCGGACCGAACCACATTCGTCTGGCGGAGAACCCCTGCGGCGCGGTGTACGAGTACGTGATCAGCCCGGACCGACAGCTGGGCAGCGACTACGTGGCGCGGTCCGCCAAGGCGGTCATCGAGGGCACCTGGCTGGCGAACCCCGCTTCGCCCAACCCCTACCCGGCCGATAGCCCCTACTTCGGCAAGAACACCTGCGCGGTGAGCAACATTGCGAACCCGGACAACCTCACCTTCCTCCCCGGCTACGGCGTTCTGCTCATTGGCGAGGACTCGGGCGCCGAGCATCAGAACGACGCCGTGTGGGCCTACGACATTCGCACCCGCGAGCTCACGCGCATTCTCTCGACGCCCTACGGGGCCGAGACCACCGGCCTCTACTTCTATCCGAACCTCAACGGGCACGCGTACATCAAGGTGCAGGTGCAGCACCCGTACGGCGAGTCGGACCAGGGCATGCTCACCAATCCGGCCGACGCACGGTCCTATACCGGCTACCTCGGCCCCCTGCCCGCCATGGCGCCGTGAACCTGGTTCGCCTGTGCGCGCTCGCCGCGTGCGCGCTCACCTTGGGCTCGCCGGGCGCCGGGCCACCGACGCTGGCGGCCCCGACCAGAGAACCGAACCTCGCGCCGTACATCCCGCCGCAGTGCTACGCGATCACGCGCGACGCGGCGGGGGTCCACAACCCTTGCTTCGTGTGCCACCAGGACGGCCGCGCGCCGAGCTACGTGCGCGACGCCGACCTGCAGACCCAGAGCACGTTTCCCGCGTATGCCACCGTGAACCACTGGACGAACGCGTTGGCCGCGCCGCCCTCCTCCTCCGCCGCCGACGACGACGACGAGACCCTGCGCTGGGTCCGCGCGTCCAACTACCAGGTCCAGCACGACTGCCACTTCAACGTCGACGACGAGGGCTTCGATGGCGATCCGCGGGGCGCCCCTACCGGCTGGCGCACCTACGCCTACCTGCCGCTGCCCGGCATGTTCTGGCCCACCAACGGCGGGTCCGCCGGGGACGCGTTCGTTCGTCTGCCCGTGGAGTATCGGCAAGACGCGGCGGGTAAGGACGACCGCCGCATCTATCGACTGAACTTGGCCATCGTAGAGGCCTACGTGCGACGCGCCGACGTACCCATCGACGAAACCGACGAGCGCGCGCAGGGTGTGGATCTCGACGCCGACGGGCGCATCGGGACGGCCCACCGCGTCGCGTTCGTGTGGCCGCCCCGCACGCCGCTGCGCTACCTCGGCCGCGCCGGGAGCCTGCAGCCGGCCACCGCGGGCCTCTATCCCCAAGGCACCGAGCTGCTGCACACGCTCCGCTACCTCGACGTGCAGGCGGGCCGGGTGGTGGCGGCGGCGCGCATGAAAGAGGTAAGATACATGCAAAAGGTCCGCTGGCTCGGCTACGCCGATCTCGAGCTGCTCCAGGCGCGGGAGGCGCGCGAAGAGGTGCAGAACCCCGATCGCCTGGAGAAGGTCCGGGGCGACCGGGAGCACGGCGTGGGCACCGGCCGCGGCTGGCGCATGGAGGCCAGCATCGAGAACGCCCAGGGGGCGCTCCGCCCGCAGAGCTACGAGGAGCTGAGCGCTTGCGTCGGCTGCCACGGGGGCATCGGCGTCGGCGTCGACGGGACCTTCAGCTTCGCGCGCAAGCTTGGGGCGGAGGCGTTCGCTGGCGGCTGGTTTCATCAGGGTCGCGGCGACGAGCCGCTGCCAGAGCGGACGCGGAGCGACGGCCAAGGCGAGTACGCGCACTACCTCGCTGAGGTCGGCGGGGGCGACGACTTCCGCAGCAACGACGAGATCGCCCGACGGTTCTTCGGTCCCGACGGGAAGCCGGACCGCGACGCGCTCCGAACCTTCGCGGGCGACGTGCGTCGCTTGATCCTGCCCTCGGCCGCCCGCGCGCTTCGGCTCGACCGCGCCTATCGACGGCGGGTGGAGAGCCAGAGCTTCGTGCTCGGCCGCGACGTCATCGTCGGCACACCACCTCAGATCGCCGCGGAGGTCGCGCCGGACGCGCCCACCGGCGTGCGGGCCCTCGTGACCGCGGAGTGACGCGAAATCCCCAGCCCCTGCGCTATCGCCATTGACGCGGCGCGTAACTTGCGTCACAACGACTTCCCGTGAGCTCTGGTGACACGGCTTGGCTGCTGATTTGTTCCGCGTTGGTCCTCCTGATGACGCCGGCGCTGGCGCTCTTTTATGGCGGGATGGTGCGGAAGAAGAACGTGCTCTCCACGTTTATGCACTCGTTCACCGCCATTCCGGTCATCACCGTACTGTGGGTGGTGTGCGGGTACTCGTTGGCGTTCGGCAAGAGCCACGGCGGCCTCATCGGCGGCTTCGAGATGGTCGGCCTGAACGGCGTCTTCGGTCAGACCTTCCAGACGGTACCGCTCTTCGCCTTCGTGGCGTTCCAGATGATGTTCGCCATCATCACGCCGGCGCTCATCTCCGGCGCCTTCGCCGAGCGCATGAGCTTTGCTGCCTACATGCTATTCATCGTGCTGTGGTCGCTCCTGGTCTACGTGCCGGTCGCCCACTGGGTGTGGTCGCCCGACGGGTGGCTGGCCAAGATGCACGCCCTCGACTTTGCCGGCGGCACGGTGGTTCACATGACCGCCGGCGCATCGGCGTTCGTCTCCTGCTTGGTCATCGGCAAGCGCCTGAAGTACCCGCACGAACGGCCGCTCCCGCACAACCTCACCATGACCCTCACCGGCGCCGGCATTCTGTGGTTCGGCTGGTTCGGGTTCAACGCCGGTAGTGCCCTGGGCGCGTCGCCCCTCGCCGCGCTGTCCTTCGTCACCACCCATCTTGGGGCATCGGGCGGCGCCCTCGGCTGGCTGTTCATCGAGTGGCGGCACCGGGGCAAGCCCACCGCGCTCGGCGTGGCCTCGGGCCTGGTGGCGGGCCTGGTGGCCATCACCCCGGCGGCCGGCTTCGTCTCGCCGCTCTCGGCCATCGCCATCGGCTTTCTCGCCAGCATCGCGTGCTACTTCGCGGTACTTGCAAAGTACAAGTATGGGTACGACGACTCGCTCGACGCCTTCGGCGTGCATGGCGTGGGCGGCTTCGTGGGCGCCATTCTCACCGGCGTCTTCGCCGACCAGACGCTGAACCCGGAAGCCGGGCAAAATGGCCTTCTGCACGGCAACCCCAAGCAACTGGCCATCCAGGCGCTGGCCTCGGGTGTTACCATCGGCTACGCCGCCGTGCTCACCTTCGTCCTCCTAAAAGTCATCGGCCGCTTCCTCCCGCTCCGCGTGCAGCAGAGCGACGAGCGCGAGGGCCTCGACACCACGCAGCACGGCGAGGACGCGTACGCCGGATGAGCCGCGGACTCTACGAACCGAGAGAGGAGCACGACGCCTGCGGCCTGGGCTTCGTGGCCGACACCCGTGGCGACAAGAGTCGGCGCACGGTGCTGCAGGGGCTCGAAGTGCTCCGGCGTCTGGCCCACCGGGGCGCCGCCGGCGCCGATGCCGACAGCGGCGACGGGGCCGGCATTCTCACCCAGATGCCCCACGCCTACTTCGAGCTGGTCATGGAGCGCGCCGGCTTCGAGCTGCCGCTCGACGGCGACTACGGCGTGGCGCAGGTGTTCCTCTCGCGCGACTCGGCCCGCGCCTACGCCCAGATGTACTGCCTCGAGGAGATCGTCCGCTACCACGGCCAGAAGGTGGTGGGCTGGCGCGACGTACCGGTCGACGCCAAGGTCATCGGCCCCACCGCCCGCGAGAGCCTGCCCTGGATGCGGCAGCTGTTCATCGCGCGCATGTGCCCGGCGGCTGCCTTCGAGCGCACCCTTTTCATGATCCGCAAGCGCACCGGCAAGCTCGCCAGCCGCCGCGGCTTCGGCGACGATCTCTACTTCGCCAGCTGCTCGTCGAAGTCGGTCGTCTACAAGGGCCTGGCGCTGCCCGAGCGCCTGGGCGAATTCTATCGCGATCTCGCCGACGATCGCTTCCGCTCCAAGATAGCGCTCGTGCACTCGCGCTTCAGCACCAACACCTTTCCCACCTGGGAGCGGGCGCACCCCTACCGCCGCATCGCCCACAACGGCGAGATCAACACCCTGCGGGGCAACCAGAACTGGATGGCCGCGCGCGAGGCGCTGCTGGCCTCGACCGCGTTCGGCGAGCACATCGAGGACTTCAAGCCCATCATCCGCGACGGCGGCAGCGACTCGTCGTCCCTCGACAACGTGGTCGATTTCCTCCTCGCCAGCGGACGCTCGCTGCCCCACGTCATGATGATGCTGGTGCCCGAGGCCTACCGGCAAAACCCCGACCTCGACCCCGAGACGCGTGCATTCTACGCCTATCACGCCTCGCTGGTGGAGCCCTGGGACGGCCCGGCCGCGCTCGCCTTCACCGACGGCGAGCGCATCGGCGCCATGGTCGACCGAAACGGCCTGCGACCCGCGAAGTACGTGGTGACCGACGACGGCCTGGTGGTGCTCGCCAGCGAGCTCGGGGTGGTCGACATTCCCAGCGCGTCGGTGGTGGAGAAGGGCCAGCTCGCACCAGGCCGCATGCTCATGGTCGACACCCGCACCGGCCGCATCCACCGGCACGGGGAGATCGCCGCCGAGGTGGTGCGCAACAAGCCCTACGCCGCGTGGGTCGCGAGCGAGCGCCTCGACCTGCAAAGCTTTCCCGAGGTGGCCGCGCCGCGGCCCAAGGACGACGCGGAGCGCGCCCGGCGCCAAGTGGAGCTGGGGTATACCCGCGAAGACCTGCGCGTGCTCCTCGGGCCCATGGCCGAGACCGGCGAAGAGCCGGTGGGCAGCATGGGCGTCGACACGCCGCTGGCCGTGTTGAGTGAGCTCCCGCTTCCGCTCTTCCGCTACTTCAAGCAGCAGTTCGCGCAGGTCACCAATCCGCCCATCGACCCCATTCGCGAAGCGTTGGTCATGTCGCTGGGTACCAACCTGGGCTCCGAGTCGAACCTCCTCGACGAGACCAAGGAGCACTGCCACCTGCTGTCGCTCGACCAGCCGATCCTCGACGCTGCGTCGCTGGCGCGGCTCTCGTCGCGGCGCGACTTTCCCGTCACCACGCTGGCCCTCGACTTTCGCCTGCACGGCGACCCCGAGGGCTCCCTGCGCGCGGGTCTCGATGCGCTCCTGGAGGCCGCCGAAGCGGCGGTCGACGACGGCGCCATGGCCATCGTGCTCTCCGATCGCGACGTCGAGCACGCGTCCATCCCCAGCTTGCTGGCGGTGGCCGCGGTGCACCACCGACTCATCAAGAACCAGAAGCGCGCCCGGGTGGGACTGGTGGTTGAGTGCGGCGACGCGCGCGAGGTGGCCGACGTGGCGCTCCTCCTGGGCTACGGCGCCGGCGCGGTGCACCCCTGGCTCGCGCTGGAAACCGTGTCTGCACTTTCGGCCCAGGGCGACGTCTCCGTGAGCGCCGAGAAGGCCCGTGCAAACTACACGAAAGCCCTACAAAAGGGCCTCCTCAAGGTGCTCTCGAAGATGGGCATCAGCACCCTCTCGAGCTACCAAGGGGCGCAGATCTTCGAGGCCCTCGGCCTTTCCGAGTCGCTGGTGGCCACGTATTTCTGCGGCACCTCTTCGAAGCTCTCGGGCATCGGCTTGAAGGAGATCGCCGAAGACGTCGGGCGGCGCCTGCGCGCCAGCACCGACCTCCCGGTGGGCGGCGTGTACGCATGGCGCACCCAGGGCGAGCGGCACCTGTGGACCCCCGACAGCGTGGCCGCCCTTCAGCGCGCGGTGCGCCTGCAAGACGCGGCCTCCTACGACGCGTACGCCGCGCTGGTGAACGAGCCTGCGGGCGGCGGGCTCACGCTGCGCGCGCAGTGGGAATTGCGCGCCCCAGGCGGCGCCATCGACCTCGCCGAGGTGGAGCCCGCGACGCACATCGTCCGCCGCTTCGCCACCGGCGCCATGTCGTTTGGGAGCATCAGCGCCGAGGCCCACGAGAACCTGGCGCTCGCCATGAACCGCATCGGCGGCAAGAGCAACACCGGCGAGGGCGGCGAAGATCCGGCGCGCCTCAACAGCCCCAAGAGGAGCGCCATCAAGCAGATCGCCTCCGGCCGCTTCGGCGTCACCACGCGCTACCTGGTGAACGCCGACGAGCTGCAGATCAAGATGGCCCAGGGCGCCAAGCCGGGCGAGGGCGGCCAGCTCCCGGGCCACAAGGTCGATGCGGTCATCGCCCGGGTGCGCCACTCCACCGAGGGCGTGACGCTCATCTCCCCGCCCCCGCACCACGACATCTACTCCATCGAAGATCTGGCGCAGCTCATCTACGATCTGCGCTCGGTGAACCCCACCGCCCGCATCAGCGTGAAGCTGGTGTCGGAGAGCGGCGTGGGCACCATCGCCGCGGGCGTCGCCAAGGCCCATGCCGACGTGATCCTCATCGCCGGTCACGACGGCGGCACCGGGGCCTCGCCGCTCTCTTCGATTCAGCACGCGGGCACACCCTGGGAGCTGGGCCTTTCGGAGGCCGCCGAGGTGCTCACGCAGAACGGGCTCCGCGGCCGCGTGGTGCTGCAGGCCGACGGGCAGATGAAGACCGGTCGCGACGTGGCCATGGCCGCGCTGCTGGGTGCCGACGAATTCGGCTTCGCCACCGCGCCGCTGGTCGCCAGCGGCTGCATCATGATGCGAAAGTGCCACCTCAACACCTGCCCGGTGGGCGTGGCCACGCAAGATCCCGTGCTACGGGCGCGCTTCGCAGGCACCCCCGAGCACGTCATTCGCTACTTCTTCTACGTGGCCGAAGAGCTGCGGCAGATCATGGCGCAGCTGGGTTTTCGCACGGTTTCCGAGATGGTGGGCCGGCGCGAGTGCATCGGCGTGCGCGAGACCGACCATCCGCGCGCGGCCACGCTCGACTTCTCTCGCGTCCTCGCGCCCCTGCCCGCGGCCCAGGTTACAGCGCCCCATGAGCGCGCCGAGGCTCGCGCTTCCTTGGCCACGCAAGAGGCCCACGAGCTGGAGGAGAGCGCCCTCGGCAAGAAGCTCCCGGCCCGCGTGCGCGGCGTCATCGTCAACGCAAACCGCACCTTTGGCGCCCGCGTCGCCGGCGAGCTCGCGCGGCGCAACGCCAACCTGACGGAAGACGCCCTTCGCTACGATCTCACCGGAACCGCCGGGCAGAGCTTCGGCGCCTTCGCGGTGATCGGCATGACCCTCTCGCTCGAGGGCGACGCCAACGACTATGTGGGCAAGGCGCTGTCTGGCGGCATCCTGGCCATTTACCCGCCGAAGGATGCACCTTTCGTGGCCGCCGAAAATGTCATTGTGGGCAACACGGTGCTGTACGGCGCCACCTCGGGCCGCGCGTTCTTCGCCGGACGCGCCGGCGCGCGCTTCGCGGTGCGCAACAGCGGCGCCACCGCAGTGGTCGAGGGCGTAGGCGATCACGGCTGCGAGTACATGACCGGTGGCACCGTGCTGGTGCTCGGCCCCATCGGCCGCAACTTCGCCGCCGGCATGAGCGGCGGCGTGGCCTACGTGCTCGACGACCAGGGCGACGCTGCCCGGCGCATCAACGGCGATCTGGTGGACGTCGAGAGCGACCTCGACGACGGCGATCGTGCGGTCCTCCGCGCGCTCCTCGAAGAGCACGCGCACCGCGCCCACAGCGCCCGCGCCGCCCAGCTGCTGGATGGGTTGGCCGGCGCCCGCTTCTTGAAGATCATCCCCCGCGAGTACAAGAAGCTGCTCGAACGCAACAAACTGCCCCTCCTCGCCCATGGTTGACCGCGATGGCTGATCCCCGAGGTTTCCTCAAGGTTCCGCGCAAGAAGGCCGCCGAGCGGCCGACCGAAGAGCGCGTGCACGACTGGCGTGAGCTCACGGTCGACCCCACCGCCGAGTCGCTCACCGCCCAGGCGTCCCGCTGCATGGACTGCGGCATCCCCTTTTGCCACCGGGGCTGCCCGCTCGGCAACGTCATCCCTGAGTTCAACGATCTCGTCTACCGCGGGCACCTCGACGAGGCCGCCGCGGTGCTGCTCTCGACCAACAACTTCCCAGAGCTCACCGGGCGCGTATGCCCGGCGCCGTGCGAGGCCTCTTGCGTACTGGAGCTCGAAGGCGCCCCGGTCACCATCAAGGACATCGAGCGGCGCATCGCGCAGCACGTGTTCGCGTCGCCGCTCGCCCCGCTGCCTCCGCTGCGCGAGTCGGGCAAGCGCGTCGCCGTGGTGGGCTCGGGTCCGGCGGGCCTGGCTGCTGCCCAAGAGCTACGGCGCGCCGGCCACGCCGTCACCGTGTTCGAGCGCGACGACCGCCTGGGCGGCCTGCTGCGCTACGGCATCCCCGACTTCAAGATGGAGAAGGACCTCATCGATCGGCGCGTGGCGCAGCTCGAGGCCGAGGGCGTGGTCTTTCGCACCGGTGTGGCCGGTGAGGACGCGCCGCTCGCCGACTTCGACGCCACGGTGCTTGCGGTCGGCGCCCGCGTGGCGCGCCCGCTCGCGGTTTCCGGCGCGAACCTCGGCGGCGTGCACTACGCCATGGACTTCCTCACCGAGCAGAATCGCAGGGTGGCCGGCGACCCGCTGCCGCCCGGCATCGACGCCAAGGGCAAGCGCGTGGTGATCCTTGGTGGCGGAGACACCGGCGCCGACTGCGTGGGCACGGCCGCGCGCCAGGGCGCCGCCGAGGTGCTCCAGTGGGAGCTCATGCCCCAGCCGCCGCTCCAGCGCGCGAAGGAGAACCCCTGGCCCGAATGGCCGCTGGTGCTCCGTACCGGCTCGTCGCACGAAGAAGGTTGCGAGCGCACCTGGGCCATCCAAACGGTGGCGCTGGCGCCCCGGGCCGACGACCCATCGCGTGTAGGATCCATCGAAGCGGTTCGCATCGAGCTCGCCTCCGGGCGTGTGGTTCCGGCCTCCGGCGCCCCCGCCACGTATGCCTGCGATCTGGTGCTCTTGGCCATGGGCTTCACGGCGGCGGAGCCCACGGGCGTGCTCGCCAAGCTCGGCCTCACCCTCGATGCGCGCGGCCGGGTGCCGGTGGACGCCGCGACCATGGCCACCGAGGTGCCCGGCGTGTTCTGCGCAGGCGATGCCTCGCGCGGGGCGTCGCTCGTGGTGTGGGCCATCGCCGACGGACGCAAGGCGGCGGCCTCTGCGCACGCGTACCTTACAGCGCGAATAGGCTTACGCAGCGTAGGCTGAGGCGCCCACCGAGCCGGCGTTGGATGGGTCGCGAACGTTGTGCTAGCTACCACCGGAGCATGGCGCCCTCCCTCGAGCTTCGTGATCCGGAAGTCTGCCCCGTTCCGCCCAGCGGCTTCCTCGGGCGCTTGTTCGACGGCATCATCACCGACAAGCGCGATCTCGTGTTCGTGCGCTTCGTTGTCACCATCATGCTCACGGTGTGGCCGCTCGCGGTGCTGCAGTTCGTGTGGTTCAAGTGGTGGATCGCCATTCCCTACGCGATCATGGTCGGCCGCTGGAACGGCCCGGTCACGCTCATGCTTCACAACACCAGCCATCGTCCGCTGTTCAAGCGCATGCGCTGGATGAACGACATCATTCCCACCGTGATCACACCGTTCTTCGGGAACACGCCGTACACGTACTACAGCCACCACGTGGGGATGCACCACCCGGAGAACAACCTGGAGGACGATCTCAGCTCCACCATGAAGTACCAGCGAGACAGCTTCCTCGGCTTTCTCCACTACTACCTGCGCTTCATGACGATGACGATCTTCGAGCTTCCCAGCTATCTCTTCAAAAAGAAGCGAACCCGCCTGGCCTGGCGCGCGTTCCTGGGCGAAGTCTTCTTCTTTGCCTTCGTCGCCGCCATGGTGCGCATCGACTGGCGGGCCGCGTTGGTGGTGTTCATCGTGCCCTACGCGATGATGCGCTTCGGCATGATGGCCGGCAACTGGGGGCAGCACGCCTTCGTCGACGGCGCGCGCCCCGAGAGCCCCTACGCCAACAGCATCACCTGCATCAATAGCCCCTACAACGCGTCGTGCTTCAACGACGGCTACCACATCGGTCACCACCTGGTTGCGAGCACGCACTGGACCGACTACCCCGGCGAGCTCCGGAAGAACCAGGCCAAGTACGCCAAGGAAGACGCCATCGTCTTCGCGGGCACCGACTTCTTCGTGGTGTCGTTCGCCCTCTGGTTCGGCCGCTACCAGTGGCTCGCCAAGAAGTACGTGCAGCTCGGCGACGTCGCGCTCACCGAAGAGCAGATCATCACCAAGCTCAAGAGCCGCCTCACGCCCATCGTCCGCGATCGCGCGGTGCTCACCGCCCAGCGCGAAGCCGCCCGCAAAGCCCGGCGCCTCGAAGCCGCGCAATCCGGCGAAGAAGCCGCCGCCTGAAGCGCAACGCCATCCGCCGCCGCTCCTCGGCGCGCTAGCCGGCGCTGCGGCCGCAGAGCGCAACCAGGAGACGCAGGGTTTTTGGCCGAGACCGAGGGACGCGCGTTCGCTGGGGGCAGCGCCGGTCGCTCACTCTCTCTTCTCGTGAGGACGGGAGGCGAAGGCATCCCGAAGGTATCGGCCAAAAACACCAGTCTCCTAGTCGCAGGTGAAGCGGCAGCCCGTTCCCGTGGGCGTCACGTCGGTGAAGCCGCCGGCTCCGCAGGCGCTTCCGAGGATGGTGTCGCCACACATGCATCCTGCACGCACCACGCCGTTCGGGGCTTGCCCTGCGGGGCAGCGGAAGTCGACGGTGCGCGGCCCACGCTTGGTGCTGGCGGGCGCCGCGGGCGCCTTCTTGGGCGATGGCGCCGCTGCCACGGTCGGCGCCTCGGCAGCGGGCTCGAGCTTCGGTTGCGACGCCGCTTGCGCCGGCGACGTCATGGCGTCGCGATCGGTGCTCTCGGTGCGCAGGCCTGGGCATGCCGTCAGAAGCAGGAGTGGCAAGATGCTCGCAGCGCGCATCTCCCGAGTATCGACCAGCTTGCGCCCCGGGAACAGGGCAATCGGGGCCCGCGGGTGCGCCCGACCAATGTTCCCGAGCATCTTGCGCAAGTCCGCGTAGAATGGGCTCTGCCTATGGCGACGCGCGACCTCCGCACGTATCTCGAGAAGCTCCCGGACGCGACCTTTCTGGTCACTGCGCACGACCTTCGAATCGTCGACACCAACGTTCGAAGCGGAACGATCTTCGGATACCCGGCGGCGACGCTGCTCTCGCGCAGCTTGTCGGAGCTGCTCATCGGCGGCACCCCGGAGCTGGTGGGGCGGGCCCTCGAAGGTCAGCACGATCCCCATCCCGATACGCCGCTGCGGCTCAGCGTGCGATGGCACGGCGGCGGCGAGGCGCCGGTCGATCTGCGCGTCACCCGCGCCGCCGAGGACGAGCCGCTGCTGGTCGTGGCGGTGCGCCGCGTCTCCGAGGCCGCCCGCATCGCCGAGCGCGAGCTGGTCACCATCGTGTGCGCCGCTCCCGGCGCCATCGTCACCTGGAACCTCTCCGACCGGCGCATCGTCTCCTTCAACCCCGCCGCCGAGCGGCTGTACGGCATGCGCACCGAAGACGCCCTGGGTCAATCGGTCGACGTGCTGGTGCCGGCCACCGCGTGCGAGGAGCTGTTGCTGGCCGAGAAGCGCATCGTCGAGTCCGGCGATCTCCCCATGCGCGAGGTGTCGCGCCTGCGCAGCGGCCTGGAGATCGCGGTGGAAGAGCGGCTCTTTCTCATCAAAGACGTGGGCCAGCACGTGCTGCGCGTGGGCTCCATGTCGCAAGAAGTGACCGAGCTCCAGGGCCTGCGAAGAGCCACCGAGATTCTGTCCGATACCGAGAAGAGCGCCGCCGACGGCCCCAAGGGCGAGACCGGCACCGCCATGAGCCACGTCTATGCGCTGGCCGACACGGCGGCCCTCGATCCCCACGTCACGGTGCTCCTGCTGGGCGAAACCGGCGTGGGCAAGAGCCGCCTCGCCCGGCGCATCCACGCCCGGAGCACCCGCGCCCGAAGGCCATTCCTCGAGATCAACTGCGCCAGCTTCGACGCCAACCTGGTGGAGTCGGAGCTCTTCGGCCACGAGCGCGGCGCCTTCACCGGCGCCTCGCACCCCAAGCGCGGCCTGGTCGAGGCTGCCGCCGGCGGCACGCTCTTTCTCGACGAGATCGGCGAGCTCCCGCTGGCGGTGCAGTCGAAGCTCCTGTCCTTCCTCGACGATCGCAACTTCCGACGCGTCGGCGGCGTGGTGAACCTGCGCGCCGATCTGCGGCTCATCGCCGCCACCAACGCCGATCTCGAGGCGCTGGTGGCCGCTGGAACCTTCCGCAGCGATCTGTACTACCGCCTGCGGGTCATGCCTGTGCACGTGCCGCCGCTGCGCGATCGCTCGAGCGAGATCCCCGAGATGGCCGCCGCCATTCTCGAGGAGCTGCGACGGGGCGCCAAGACCGTAAAGCTCACCCGCGAGCTGACCCGCGCCCTCGCCCGCTACGGCTGGCCGGGCAACTTGCGCGAGCTCCGCAACGCCCTGGAGCGAGCGCTCATTCTGGCCCGCGGCGGCCCCATCCACCTCGAGCACCTTCCGCCCGAAGTGCTGGCGGCGGCCGATCCACGCAAGCTGGGCACCGACGGCGACGCGCGCCTGGCCGGCGTCGAGCGGCGACACATCGAGCGCGTGCTGGCCAGCGCCGGCGGCAACCGCACGGTGGCCGCCGAGATGCTGGGCATCAGCCGGTCGACCTTGAACCGCAAGATCGTGGAGTGGTCGCAATCGCCCTCCCGCGCCGCCCTCACCAGCGAGCGGCCGCCCAAGGTCTGAGGCAAGGTCTGAGGTTCAGCGCGCGCGATCTTGCAGCGCGGGCAAGGCCATTACCCGCTCGCGCGCACGCCCGAGGATGGGTGGCCCGTGGCCGGCGAGGAGGTTTTCGTAGGCGTGCCCTTGCGCGTGAAACGCCCGCAGTGAGGCGTAGGCCTGGGTCATGCTCAGGGTGAACGTCGGGTACGGCAGCGCGAGGCCCGCCTCCAGGGTGAGCGGGGGCTTGGCCGCCAACAGCGTGTCACCCGAGAACAGCGAACGGGTGGCGTCGTGCCGGAAGAACACCGAGCCCTCCGTGTGCCCGGGCATCCAGTGCACCTCAAGCCCGGCCACCGCGTCGCCCGCCTCGAGGGCCACGTCGGGAACGAGCCGCGCGGGAAACAGGTTCTCCACCGCCGCCAACACCCCGGCCACGCGCGAGCCATCTCCGCGGGTGAGCCGGGTGCGCGGGCGCCTCTCGGCCAGCACCTCGGCGTCGGCCCGATGGGCAAACACCCGAACCCCGTGGCGCTGAAGAAACGCCGCGTTGCCCGCGTGATCGGAGTGCCGATGCGTGAGGAGTACACCGGTCAGGTCGCGCGGTCCCAGGCCCAGCCGCCGCAGCTCCCAAAGCAGCAGTGGACGCTCGGCGAGGTGGCCGGTGTCCACCAGAAAGCGGTCGCCCGGGCCGCCATCCACCAGGAACACGTTTGACACCCGCATGCGATGCAGGTGCCGGAAGGTGCCGAGGACGGTGCGCACCGCGCGCTACGACGCGTAGCCGGGGTTGTCGCGGTCCAGGCGCCGCAGCAGGCCGGGCCACGCCAGCTGCCCGCCCATGCCCTTGGTGACGACGCCGATGTTGGCCTTCACGCCGTCGAGGATGGGCTGCGCCACCGTGGTGAGCTCGCCGCCGCCGGCCTGCGCGAGCACTTGAATTTCGCAAGCGCGCTGCAAGTTGAACATCCCGAGGAAGGCGTCGGCCACGGTGGCGCCCACCGTCAGGAGCCCATGGTTGCGCAGCATGAGCCCCATGTTGGAGCCGAGATCGCTCACCAGCCGCGGCTTCTCGTCGTCGCGAAGGGCGATGCCCTCGTAGCCGTGGTAGCCGAGCGACGCCAGCGCGATGGTGGACTGCTGCGAGATGGGGAGCAGGCCGCCCTTCTGACACGACACCGCCACCCCGGCCGGCGTATGCGTGTGGAGTACACACGAAATGTCCTCGCGCGCCGCGTGCACGGCGCTGTGGATGACGAAGCCCGCGGGGTTCACCGGGTACGCGCTCTCCTCGAGCTTATCGCCAGCCAGGCCCACCTTCACCAAGCTGGAGGCGGTGATCTCCTCGAACAGCATGCCGTAGGGGTTGATGAGAAAGCTGTGCTCGGGCCCGGGAATACGCACGGAGATGTGCGTGAACACCAAATCGTCCCATCCGTAGAGGGCGACCAGTCGGTAGCAGGCGGCGAGATCGATGCGCAGGCGTTGTTCGGCTTCGGAGCGGCTCATGGGCCGATGGTCGCGCCGCGCGGGCGGGTTGGAAAGTCTTTTTGCGGCACCCGGACGCGCATTCTGCGCACGCAACGGGCGCCGCCATTTCACGCGAGCGCGACCTGTGCAAGAGTCGAATCGCGTGATCCAGTTCAAGCACATCCGCAAGAGCTTCGGCCCCAAGGTCGTTCTCCAAGACGTCTCCTTCGAGGTGCGCACCGGCGAGTGCTTCTTCATCATCGGCGCATCGGGCGTGGGCAAGAGCGTGCTCATCAAGCATCTGGTGGGCTTGCTCTCTCCCGACGGCGGCGAGATCTGGCTCGACGATCAGGAAATTTCTCGGTTCAACGAGGAGCAGATGGGCCCGGTGCGCGAGCGCTGCGCCATGGTGTTCCAGCACTCCACGCTCTTCGACTCCATGACCTGCGCCGAGAACGTGGCCCTGCCGCTGCGCAAGCACAAGAAGCTCTCGGTGAAGGAGTCGCTCTCCGAAGCGCGGCGCCGGCTCGAGCTGGTGCACATGCAGGAGTTCGGCGATCGCTACCCGCCAGAGCTGGGCGACGGCATGCGCAAGCGCGTGGTCATCGCCCGGGCGCTCACCCTCGACCCGGAGTACGTGCTCTTCGACGAGCCCACCACCTCGCTCGATCCAGTGAGCGCGCGCCGGGTCGACAAGCTCATTCGTGAGCTCTCCGACAAGCTCGGGGTCACCAGCATCGTGGTGAGCCACGATCTCATGAGCATCTTCAGCATCGCCGACCGCATCGTCATGCTCTACAAAGGCAACGTGCGGCTCCTCGGTACCCGCGAAGAGTTCCGCACTACCCAAGACGGCGTCATCCAGCAGTTCATCAACGGCCGCGCCGAAGGCCCGATGGATCTTTAGAAGCCGCGCCCGAACCCTGATTTACGGCGCTATCGGCCCCGTGTACGGTAGGGGGCGATGGCCCAAGAACGTTCGATCGAAGTCAAAGTCGGCGCCCTGATCCTGGTCTCCCTGGGAATCCTCGCCGCCTTCGTGCTCCTCATGGGGGGCCTCTCCTTCGAGAAGACCTACACACTCTACGTGGACTTCGACAACCCGGGCGGCCTGCAGACCGGCGCGCCGGTGCGCGTGGCCGGGGTGAAGGTCGGCAAGGTGCAGGAGCTCCAGTTCCTGGGCGGCAAGGTCGACCCGCGGACCAACCGCCGGGTGCTCATCCGCGCGAAGATCTCGGTGGAGCAGCGGGTGAAGGAATCGATCCACGAGGACGCCGACTTCTACGTCACCACCCAGGGCGTGCTCGGCGAGCAATTCCTCGCCATCGACCCCGGCAGCCCGCAGAAAACCGTGCTCGCGGAAGGCGCCATCGTTAAGGGCATCGATCCCCCGCGCCTCGACCTGTTCCTTGCCAAGGCCTACGAGCTCCTCGACACGACCATCAACGGTATCCGCAACAACCGCGAGCTCATCAGCGACATCGCCACCAACACCGCCGGGCTCCTCAAGGGCCTCAACGGCGTCCTCACCGACAACAAGGACCGCATCAACCGGACGGCGTCCAACATCGAGGCGCTCTCCGCCGAGGCCAAGCTCCTCACCGAGCACGCCCGCACCAACTACGTCGACAACCCGAAGATGCTGCGCACCGTCGACAACGTCGACAAGATCACCGCCGACATCCAGAAGGACTCGGGTCCCATGATGAAGGACGCGCGCGAGGCGCTCGCCAACATGAACCGCGCCTCGGCGGTCATCGGCGGCGCCGAGGAGCAGCAGAAGCTCCGGAAGACGTTGGAAGACATGGCGCAGCTCGCCTCGCGCGCCAACGCCACCGCCGCCGACGCGCAATCCATCGTTTCGCACATCAAAAAGGGCAAGGGCACCGTGGGTGGCCTGGTCATGGACGAAGCCATCTACGACGACGTCCAGGAAATGGTGCGCGACCTCAAGCACAACCCCTGGAAGTTCCTCTGGCGCGAGTAGACATCGCAGACGCGGGCGATCCCCGCGTCGCCGCCTACACCAGCGTGCGTGAGCGCGATCTGTCGCGCAGCGGGCAGTTCATCGGCGAGGGCGAGAACGTGCTGCGCGTGCTGCTCGGGCCCCGCTCGAACTTTCGCGCCGCATCGCTTTTTCTCGCGGAGCCGCGCGCACGAACCCTCGATGCGCTGGTGGGCAACCTCGACATTCCCGTGTACGTCGCGCCCCAGCCGGTGATGGACGAGGTGGTGGGTTTTCCCATTCATCGGGGCGTGCTGGCGGTGGCCGAACGCGGCCCCGCGAAGAGCGCGGCAGCACTGCTCGATGCTCTGGGTGCAGGCGCCAAGCAGATCCTGGTGCTCTCCGAGCTCGCGAACCACGACAACGTGGGCGGCATCTTCCGCAACGCCGCGGCCTTCGGCGTCGATGCGGTGCTCCTCGACGAAACCACCTGCGATCCCCTCTACCGCAAGAGCATCCGCGTCTCGGTGGGCGGCGCGCTGGTGGTGCCCTTCGTGCAAGCGCCGATTGCAGAGATTCTGCACGCACTCGCCGAGCGCGGCTTCACGGTGTACGGTCTGTCGCCGCGCGGCGAAGCCGATCTCCGCACGCTCCAGGCGCCTCCTCGCTACGCGCTGATGCTCGGTGCCGAAGGCCCGGGTCTGCCCGACGCGCTCTTGGCGCAGACCGAGCCGGTGCGCATCGACATGGCCCCGGGGTTCGACTCCCTCAACGTATCGGTCACCTCTGGCATCGCGCTCTTCGCCCTGGGCCAGGCCCGCGCCGCCCGCTGAGCACCCCCTCGACCTCGACGCCCAGACCAGGCATGCTAAAGCGACGCGCGCATGTACTTGCCGCTCCTCGCCGTCGTCTTCGTGGTGTTCCTCTTCTGGACCTGGCGTTCGAACGAGCTCTTCTGCATTTCCGTGCGCAACGGACGGCTCTTGATCGTCCGCGGTCGGGTGCCAGCCGGCCTCGTGGGCGAGTTCCGCACCGTGCTCTCGAAAGTGCAGTCTGCAACCATTCGCGTGCAGAAGACGCAAAACGGAGGGCGCCTCACCGCGTCCGGCGTCGATGAGGACAAGCTCCAGCGGCTCCGCAACATCTTCGGCCTCTGCCCCCAGGCCCAGCTTCGCAGCGCCAAGCCCATCGTGAACCCGAGCCTGGGTCAGGTGCTGGGCATCGCGTGGCTCGCCTGGTGGCTCGACCGGCGCGGCTGAGCGCTACTCCTTGGCGGCGTCGACCACGTCCGGCGCGGCGTCGACCAGCGTCGGCGCCGAGTCCTTGGCCTCGGCCGCGTCCTTTTCGGGGGCGGCATCGGAAGCAGGCGCCGCGTCACTGGCGCCGCCGGCGTCCTTCTCGGCGGGCAAACCCTTCTGCGTCTTCGAGAGGTCGGCCGTGCACTTTCGCTGGCCATCGGCCGCCGCCACGCAGATGAGGCCGGGCGCACAGTCGCTCGCGTAGAAGCACGAGCCGCCTTCGGTGGCGGAGCTCGACGTGCTGCATGCGAGAGCGAGCGCGACAAGCGCGGAGGCCACGGCGACGGACGAGGTGAGGGCGCGCATGGCCTCTACTGTAGCATCCTCCCGCAAGGCCGCGGGGAGACCCTGCGCGGGCGCCGCTCAGGCGAGGGTGACCAACACGTCGCCTTCGTTCACGGCCTGCGTCTCGGTGCAGTGAATCTTCTCGACCTTGCCCGCCGCCGGCGCTTCGACAGGCATTTCCATCTTCATCGACTCGAGGATCACCAAGGTCTGTCCCTCGCTCACCGTGTCGCCCTCTTTCACTTCGATTTTCCAAACGGTTCCGGTGATGTGCGCGCTGACGGGGGTGGCCATTCGTGTCTCCTTGGGGAGAACCGTCGTATCGCGGAGCGCCCCTTTTGCGCAACAGCACAACCGCGCAACCGCGCAACCGCGCAACCGTTGCGGAGATCGACACGCAGGCTCCAAAGGCGCCCCGGGGTCGTGGGTCCAAACCGTGAGCCAGCAATTTTCCACGCCCGCATCGCACGCACCGCGGCCCACACGCTACTTCACCGACCCACGAGTCCGAGGCCCCCGCCGATGAACCAACGCGACAAAGACGTGATGAAGGAGAGCTCGGTGCTCTTCTCGCTCAAAGAGCTGATGACCCTCGAGGAGGACCGCCTCAAGAAGGAGGAGGACGCCCGGCTCGCCACGATTCGCGCCTCGGAGGCCGCCCAAGCCGACGCCGAGCGCCGTACCCGCGAGGCCGAAGCGGCGAGGATGCGGGCGGAGGCTGACCGCAAGCTCCACGAGGAGGCGTCGGCGCGGGAAGAAGCAGCGCGCCTCGAGGCGATGCGGCAAGCCGAGGTGGAGCGCGCCCGGGTCGAGGCCGAGAGCCGCGGGCGCCTGGAGCAGATGATCCGCACCCAGGCCCACGAGCGCGAGCTCGCGGCGCTGGCGCAAGACAAGAAGAAGAAGCGCCTCTCGCTCATGGTGGGCCTCGGCGGCGCGGTGCTCCTGCTCACCATCGTCGGCTCCGGAGTCGCACTCAAGCTCCAGGCCGACGCCAAGACCGAAGCCGACCGCCGGCATCAGGACGAGGCCGCCGAGCACCAGGCCAAGATCGACAAGCTCGAGAGCGCCGCACGCAGCCAGCACGACGAGGTCGAGCGCCTCAAGAGCGACGTGGAGCACGCGCAGGGCGCGGCCAAGGCCGAGGCGCAAGCCAAGCTCACCGCGGCGCAGACCAAGGAGCGCGAGGCCCAGGAGGCGCTGAAACACGGAGCCGCCGGCGCCTCCGGGCCCGGCGTGTCGGGTCCCGGCGGGCCCGTCAAGCCCAAGGCCAACTGCAAGTGTCCTGAGGGCGATCCCACCTGCCGTGTCAATCTAGACGGAACCTGCTCGTGGCTCTGACCGAACACACAAAACCTGGCGAAACCGATGCATTCGCCGTTTGCGTCTCTCAGCGCGAGCGGCTAGCCTCCCCGGTTAGGGATAGCGGGTTCTCGCCCGCAGCCTGCCGGTAGCCCTTGCCGTTGAAACTGGGGCCAGGAAGTAGAGGCCCGCATGACTGGACGTGAGAACAACATGGCGGAACAGAAAGAAAGCTCGGTTCTCTTCTCCCTCAAAGAGCTGATGACGCTCGAGGAAGACCGGATCAAGCAAGAAGAAGCCGACAAGCAGCGGCAAGTACAAGCGCAGCTTCACGCCCAGCAAGAGGCCGAGCGCCGCCAACGCGAGGCCGAAGAGGCTCGCTTCCGCGCGGAAGAAGAGAAAAAGCGCGCAGAAGATCTGCGGCAGCGCGAAGAGAACATGCGGCTCGAGGCCATCCGTCAGGGTGAAATCGAGAAGGCCCGCGTCGACGCGGAGAACCGCGCGCGCATGGAGGCCATGCAGAAGCAGCAGGAGCACGAGCGCAACCTCACGGCGCTCACCCAAGACAAGAAGAAGAAGACCCTCACCTACATGCTGGTGGGCGGCGGCATTCTCCTCTTCGTCGTGCTCATCGGCGGCGGCTTCGGCCTCAAGACCATGCTCGACTCCCGCGCGGCTTCCGACAAGAAGCACCAGGAGGAGATGAAGGCGAGCGAAGACAAGCTCGCGAAGCTCCAGTCCGACCTCGCGTCGCAACAGGACGAAGTCGAGAAGCTCAACGCGTCGCTCGCCACGGCGAAAACCGACACCGAGCGCGACATCGCCAAGAAAGCGCTCGAAGCGGCCCAAGCCAAGGCCAACGCAACCAAGGCGGCCATCAGCGCCGGCGGCGGTGGCGGCGGCGTTCGTCCGCCCACGGGCAATGGTGGCGGCGGTGGCGGCAAGCCGGCGAAGCCGTGCAACTGCACCCCCGGCGATCCGCTCTGCTCCTGCCTCTGAGCGCGCAATCGTTTGGAACACAACTCACGACCGCCCTTCTCATCGCGTTCGCGTACGCATGATCGCGGCGGACCCCAGCAAAAACGGTATCCGGTCAAGCCCAAGAAGCCCGCACTGGATTCGAGCGAGCGCCTCATCATCGGCCTTCAGCCGGTGCGCGAGGCGCTTCGCGTTCACGGCGCCGCCCTTCATCGGGTCATCGTCGAACAGAGCGAGTCGCCCACGCTCGAGGCCCTGGCCCGCTTCGCCACCGAGCGCGGCGCCAAGCTCGAGCGCGCCCCGCGGGCCGACCTCGACCGCTACGCGGAGCGCCACCAAGGGGTGATCGCCTTTGCGGCGCCGCTGACCATGCACGCCTTCGAGCCTGGCGATCTCGGCCCCACCGCCCTGGTGCTGGCCCTCGACGAGCTGGAGGATCCCCAGAACTTCGGCGCCATTCTGCGCTCTGCGGTAGCGCTCGGTGCAGACTGCATCCTTTGGCCCGAGAACCACTCGGCGCCGCTCTCTCCGGCCACCTTCCGCGCCTCCGCCGGCGCGGTGGAGCACGCCAAGCTCTGCCGCGTTCCCAGCCTCACCAGCGCCCTCGACGCCGCCCGCGAGGCCGGGGTTCAGGTCATCGGGCTCGACATGGGCGGCGAGCAAGAGCTCGGCGCGCTCGACCTGAAGGGCCCGGTTCTGCTGGTGGTGGGCGCCGAAGGCAAGGGTCTGCGCAAGCCGGTGAAGCAACGCTGCACCGCGCTGGCGCGGCTGCCCATGAAGGGGCCCATCGGCTCGCTCAATGCGTCGGTTGCGGCGGCCCTCTCGCTCTACGAGATCCTGCGCCAACGCGCATGACCGTCCGCACCGAGGTCGCGTACCCGGTCTTCACCATCGTTCTCTCGCGGCCCGCGCGCCGCAACGCCGTGGATGGCCCCACGGCGCTGGCGCTGGCGGGGGCCTTCCGCGCCTTCGAGGCCGACGCCCAGGCCAAGGTCGCGGTGCTGTTCGGCGAGGGCGGGACGTTCTGCGCAGGCGCCGATCTCAAGGCGGTGGCCGAAGGGAACGGCAACCGCCTCCACCCGGATGGCGAAGGACCCATGGGGCCTTCGCGCATGGTCCTGGAAAAGCCCCTCATCGCCGCGGTCGCCGGCTTCGCGGTTGCCGGAGGGCTCGAGCTGGCGCTGCTCGCCGACCTACGGGTGGTGGAAGAAGACGCCATTTTTGGTGTATTATGCAGGCGATTCGGCGTGCCCCTCATCGACGGCGGCACCGTGCGCCTGCCGCGCGTGGTGGGTCTGGGCCGCGCCCTCGACATGATCCTCACCGGTCGTCCGGTGGGCGCCACCGAGGCGCTCGCGATGGGCCTCGCCAACCGCGTCGTACCCAAGGGCCAGGCGCGAGCCGCAGCCGAAGCCCTGGCGCGCGACATCGCGGCCTTTCCCCAGGCGTGCATGAAAAGCGACCGCGCCAGCACCTACGCGGCGCAAGACGCGCCCTTCGACCAGGCCATGCGCGGCGAGTTCGCGCGCGGCATGGACACCATCGGCACCGGCGAGACGCTCTCCGGAGCCACCGCCTTCACCGAAGGCAAGGGCCGCGGCGGCGCGTTCTGAGCGGTCTCGCTAGGTGGCTGGTGTTTTTCGTCGGCTACGTGGCCATTCCGGTCCGGGAGGCTGCGCGGCGGCGGAGAGCGCCAAGCAGGAGACTGAGGTTTTTGGCCGAGACCGAGGAGGCGCGTTCGCTGGGAGGCTCGCCGGTCGCTCACTCTCTCTTCTCGTGAGGACGGGAGGCGCCGGCATCCCGAAGGTATCGGCCAAAAACACCGGCCACCTAGGTGTCTTTTTCGAAGTTGAGCGTCTGGCGGTTGCGAAGGCTCGCCGGCGTATCGACCAACGGCATGAGCGGCGCGAGGATGGAGTTCACGCGCGTGGCCAAGGTGCGCTGGGCGTCGCGGGTGACCAGTGACTCCGACTGAAAGAGCGCGAAGCCCACGTAGTCGTTCATGAGCTGGAGGAGCCACGCGTCTTCGTCGGCGCCGGCGAGGGCCACGATGTTCTTGGCCACGCGCTCCGCCTTGAGCGTGCCGTTGGGCAGCGGTCCCGCTCCTTGAAAGAGCGGATCGTACACGCCGGCGCCGGTGGCGAAGCGCGAGAGACCCGCGCGGAGCTCGGCGCCCTTCCCTTGCTCGTCGCAGGACCCATGCACCGCGGCGAGCGCTGGGTTGAACGCCTCGACGATGGCCTCGGGTCCCTGGGGTCGCGACGGCGCGAGGCGGAGGAGGCCGCCCGACACGAGCTGATAGATGGCCTTGGTGAGCTCGAACTCGAGGAGGCCCAGGGCGCGCCCCACCTCGGCGATATTCTTCTTGCCGTCGCACGCGTCGTACACCGCCTGCAGCTCCTCCGGCGGCATCTTGATGCCGAAGATCTGCGACGCCACGTAGGTGTCGTTGGGCACTTTCTCGCGAAAAAACTGCAGTTCGTCCATCCGCCGCGCGGCCTCCATGAGCAGCCCGCTGGCGTTGAGGCTGAAGCGCCGCCCGACGATGCGCGTCTCGTCGAAGCCTTCGAGGAATGCGAACGTTCCCTCCCCGGCGTGCAGGGCACCGAAGACGACCTCCTCAATCTGCCGGTTCATCATGGGATAGAGAGCCTCCGGCGTCACCAAGCCGAGCTCGATGGCCATCTCCCCCAAGCGCTTGCCCGACTCCTCGCAGGCAGTGAGAATCGCTTCCAGGTCCTCGCGCGACGAGACGACGCCGAAGCGAAACATGATCTCGCCCAGGCGCTCCGCGGACACGGTGGTGAGCGACGCGATGACGTTGCCGCCTTCGAAGAAGATCGAGCGTATGCCCGACTCGGTGTAGAGCAGCAGCTCGCCGCGCCAGCCCGCTTGCGCCGCCAGCGTCACCACGTCGCTCAGCGCCCCGGGCGCGTGCAGCTCCCCGGCCCAACGCACGGCGCGCCGCTCCCCCGCAGGCACGAGGAGAAGAATCTCTTCGGGAGCCTGGAGAACGCGCCACTCCCCTGCCCGGGATCGAAGCGCAGTGCTCGCTTCGCGTCCCAAGGGGTGCATGGTCCCCGTGGAGTCGATGCGTAGCCGGTCCTCGCGATCGGACATGGCCACGAGCATACCCAACGTTGTGGGTTTCGTCACAAAACGCGGTGAAAGGTTCAGGAATCGCCCAGGAAAGTGCCGTTCAACCGGTTTTGCCGTGGTGGGCACCGGGGGTCAAAGGGCACCCGGGTGGGGTTTTCACCGGGCTTCACGCGGCCCGCACTTTTCTTTCACAGCGCCGCGCCGAGCGGGCTCCAAGCGCATGGACATTCTTTCCCTTCGCTTTCTGTGTGCTCCGCTCTTCGCCCTCGCGCTCGGCTGCGCGAGCGATCCACAAGCGGTGGCTTCTCCCGATGCGAGCTCGGTCGTCGACGCTGGCGTCGCAGACGTGGCGGTCCCGCTCGACGCGAACGACGCGGCCGCCGACGCCGCCCAAGACGCACCCGCGGCGTGCACCGACCTCGCGAACGACGGCGCCGTCGTGCGCCCCACGGTGGTCGACGCGGCACTGCCTGTGGGCAGCGGCGGCGTGGTCGCCCCCGGTCGCTACGCCCTCGCGGCAGTGCGCTACTACGGCGCGGGCCTTCCCATTTCGCCTTCGGAAACTTGGCAGGAGATCGCGCGCTTCGACGGCTCGCGCTACGCCATCGTCTTCCGGCGCAACGGCGGCGTAGAGACGCGCGTTGCCGGCACCCTGGCCTTCAGCGGCGTCACCATCACCACCACCGGCACGTGTCCGGTGGCAGACGTGGCGCGCGACGCGCAATACCGCGCGGAGGGAGATACGCTCGTCATCATCGACGCGAAGGACGCTCGGGTTCTCGAGTTTCAGCGCACTGGACCATGACCCATGCCGAGCGGCGCCTGTGGTAGTCTGCAGGCACCGCGATGACGTCTCCCGCTGCGCCCGTGCCCCCTGGCCCCTCCTTCGCGGCCCCCGCCGACGTGGAGGCGGCGCTGGCCGAGACCTACCTGTGCGACGACCGCACCGGCCTCGTCGCATGGCTCGCGCTGAAGCTGGGCAAGCCGCTTCTGGTGGAGGGGCCGCCCGGCGTGGGCAAGACCGATCTGGCGCGGGCCCTCGCCCGCGCCACCGGCCGCGAGCTGCTGCGCATCCAGTGCTACGAAGGCCTCGACGAAGGCCGCGCGCTCTATGAGTGGAACTACGCCAAGCAGATGCTCTACACCACGCTGCTGCGGGGCACGGTCGACGCGGAGCTGGCCGGCGCGGCCTCGGTGACCGAAGCGTCTGCGCGCCTCGCCCAAGTCGAAGGCACCTTCTACGATCGCCGCTTCTTGCTTGCGCGCCCGCTGCTTCAGGCGCTCGAGAGCCCGGTGGGCGCCGCTCTCCTCATCGACGAGGTGGACCGCGCCGATCCCGAGTTCGAGGCGTTTCTGCTGGAATTCTTGGCGGAAAACCAGGTGACCATTCCGGAGCTCGGTACCGTGCGCGCGGTCCACGCGCCACTCGTCGTCCTCACATCGAACGGCACCCGCGACATGACCGACGCCCTCCGGCGACGCTGCCTCCACCTGTTTCTCGACTACCCGCCGCCCTCGCGCGAGCAACGCATCCTCGAGCTCAAGGTTCCCGGCCTGTCTGCCACGCTGGCGCGGAGCATCGCGGCCTATCTGGCCGAGGTGCGCAAGCTCGAGCTGCGCAAGGTGCCGTCGATCTCCGAGTCCATCGACTGGGCCCGGGCGCTCTTGCTGCTCGGTCGCACCGCGCTCGACGCGGCCACCATCGAGAGCACCCTCTCGGTGCTCGCCAAGTACGAAGAAGATCGTCAGCTCCTCGCGGAAGGCGCCGCGGCGTTGCTCCAGAAGCTCCCCTGACGGTCAGCGGAGCTCCGCCACCTGGGCGCCGAAAATCTTCTCGAGGCCCGAGAACAGCGGATCGCCCACCTCTACGCGGTAGCTCGACCCGAGCGAGAAGAGCGCCTCGGTGCCATCGCCCGATGAGAGCTGCAGCGACACCGGACAATCGCCGCGCGACTCCACCAAGAGCGCCCGCACCTGCTCCAGCTCACGGTCGGTGGTGGACTCGAGCGGCAGGCGAATGGCGAGCGCCGAAGTGTCGCTCTTCACCGCGTCGATGAGCGGAATGACCTCGTTCAGGAGGATGGTCGCCTCGCGCGTGTCTTCGTTCTCCTCGGGCGCGTCGTCGCCGCGGTGGGGAAAGCTGACCTTGCCGGTGACCAGCACCGGCATGCCCGCGGTGAGCACGTGCGCGTAGGTGTCGATGGCCGCGCCGCGCACCTTCACGTTGACCCGGCCGGAGAGGTCTTCGAGCTCGAAGAAGGCGATCTTGCCGCCGCCGTCCTTGAACACGCGCTCGCGGTAGCCCTCGACCATGCCGGCCAGCCGCACCACCGACCAGTCGGCCATGGTGTTGCAAGCGTCGGCCGGCGCTGCGCCGAGCTTGGAGAGCGCTTTGTCGCCGCGAATGTAGCGCTGGAGCGGATGCCCCGACACGTAGAAGCCCAGCGCCCGTTGCTCGCGCACCAGCGCCTCTTGGCGATCCCACGGCGGACACGGCAGGTACTCGCTGGCGCCCTCCGACCCCTTGCCCTTGGCGGCATCGAAGAGCCCGAACAGGTTGGCCTGCCCACGCTCCCGATCGCGGCTGGCGGAGCGCGAGCGCTCCAGGGCCACCTCGATGGACGCGAAGGCCCGGGCGCGGCTGGTGCTCTTCGGCAAGGTGGAGTCGAAGGCGCCGCACTGTACCAGCGCCTCGAGGACGCCCTTGTTGATGCGCTTGGCGTCGACCCGCGACCCGAAGTCGAACAAGTCGGCGAAGGGCCCGCCGGCGGTGCGCGCCTCGAAGAGCGTGTCGAGCGCCGACTCGCCCACCCCGCGCACGGCCCCGAGGCCGAAGCGAATCTGCGGGCCCAGACGGTCCTTCATCTTGTCGGCGCGGCGGCGCTCCTTGTTGCCCTCGGGATGCGTGTAGATTACCTTGAAGTCCATGTCGCTCTCGTTCACGTCCGGGGGCAGCACCGTGATGCCCATGGATCGCGCGTCGGCGATGGTGCGCACCACCTTGTCGATGCGATCCTTGTCCGAGGTCAAGATGCCGCACAGGAGCTCCACCGGGTAGTGGGTCTTGAGGAACGCGGTTTGGTAGGTGATGAGCGCGTAGGCCGCAGAGTGGCTCTTGTTGAAGCCGTAGCCGGCAAAGTATTCGAGGAGGCTGAAGATCTGCTCGGCGTCGGCCTCGGCCACGCCCTTGCCCTTGGCGCCGTCGACGAAGGTGCTCTTCTGCTTGGCCATCTCCTCGGGCTTCTTCTTGCCCATGGCGCGCCGGAGCAGGTCGGCGCCGCCCAGCGAATAGCCGGCCAGCGCCTGGGCGATCTGCATGACCTGCTCCTGGTAGACGATGACGCCGTAGGTGGGGAGCAAGAGGTGGTCGACCAGCGCGTGCATCTTGGCGATGGGCGCGCGGCCGTGCTTGCGGTTGACGAAGTCGCCGACCATGCCCGAGGCCAGCGGCCCGGGGCGATAGAGCGCCACCGCGGCGACGATGTCCTCGAAGCAGTCGGCGCGGAGATCTTTAAAGAGCTGCTGCATGCCGCTCGATTCGAGCTGGAACACGCCCTTGGTTTCGCCCGACCCGAGGAGCCCGTAGGTGGCCTTGTCGTCCAGGGGAATCTTCGAGATGTCGAACACCTTGCCGGCGCGCTTCACGTCGGGCCGGGCGTTGATGAGGCGCACCGCGATATCGACCACGGTCAGCGTCTTGAGACCGAGGAAGTCGAACTTTACGAGCCCCGCCAGCTCGACGTCGTCTTTGTAGTACTGGGTTATGTACCCGTCGGCCTTCTCGTCTTTGAAGACCGGCACGTGATCCCAGAGCGGCCCTTCGCTGATGACGATGCCGGCGGCGTGCTTGCCGGCGTGGCGCGTAAGCCCCTCGAGCTTCTGCGCCTGGATCAACAGCTCCTTGATCTTCGGCTCGGTGTCGTAGCGTGCCTTGAGCTTGGGCTCGATCTCCAGGCTCTCGGCGATGCTGTAGGTCTCGGCGGGGTTCTTCCGGGGGATGAGATTGGCCACCATCTGGCCTTCGGCGGGCGAAATGCCGCAGGCGCGGGCCACGTCCTTCACCACGCTCTTGGCCTTGAGCTCGGCGAAGGTGGCGATCTGCCCCACGCTCTCTTCGCCGTACTTCTGCTGCACGTAGCGAATGACGCCGTCGCGCTTGTCCATGCAAAAGTCGACGTCGAAGTCGGGCATGGAGACGCGTTCCGGGTTCAGGAAGCGCTCG
Source organism: Polyangiales bacterium (assembly GCA_038210445.1). GTDB lineage: Bacteria > Myxococcota_A > Polyangia > Polyangiales > Polyangiaceae > JABFRG01. Next base: position 116,649 of record JBBQWQ010000002.1, on the reverse strand, counting down.
AAGAGCAGGTTGTAGGGAATCGGGTCGAGGTCGGTGATGCGCATCGCGTACGCGACGATGGATCCGGCGCCCGAACCGCGGCCTGGTCCCACTGGAATGCCGTTGTCCTTGGCGTAGCGAATGAAGTCCCAGACGATGAGGAAGTACCCGGGAAACTTCATGCCCGCGATGATGTCGAGCTCGAGCTGCAGGCGCGCGTGGTAGGCGCCTTCGTCGACCTGCTTGCCCCCCGCGCGGAACTCCACGAAGCGCGATTCGAGCCCTTCTTTGGCCACGTGGCGAAAGTAGCTCTCGGTGTCGTAGCCCTGCGGCACCTTGAAGGTGGGGAGCATGGGCGAGCCGAGCTTCAGCTTGAGGGCGCTGCAGCGCTCGGCGATGGCCAGCGTGTTCTTCACCGCTTCGGGGTCGTCGCGGAAGAGATGCGACATCTCCTCCGCCGTCTTCAGGTACATCTCGCTCGAGCCGTGGTGCCGTTCCTTCGACTCCTCGTAGCTGCGGCCGTTCTTGATGCACGAGAGGTATAGGTGGGCGTCGGCGTCTTCGCGGGCGCCGTAGTGCACGTCGTTGGTGGCGACCAGCCCGATGCCCATGTCGCGCGCGAGGCTTTTCAAGATGCCGTTGAGGATCGGCTGCTCCGGCAGGCCGTGATCCTGCAGCTCCACGAAGAGCTGGTCCTTGGGGAACACCGCGGTGAGGCGCTCGAGCATGGTGCGCCCGGCGCCTTCACCTTCTTCGAGCACCTTCTGGGCGACCAGTCCGCCCATGCAGCCGGTGAAGCCGATGAGGCCCTTGGTGCGTCCTTCGAGATCTTCGAGCTTGATGGCGGCGCGCCCATCGATGGGCGCCACGTGCCCGCGCGACACCAGCCAGATGAGGTTGCGGTAGCCTTCTTCGGTTTCGGCCACCAGCGGCAGGTGGTGGGTGTGCGCGCCAGCGCTCACGTCGAGCTCGCACCCGACGATGGCCTGCACGCCGGCTTCTTTCGCCGCCTTGTAGAACGTGATGGCGCCGAACATATTGGCGTGGTCGGTCATTGCCACGGCCTTCATGCCGAGGTTGGCCACGCGCTTGGTGAGGTCCTTCACCTTGAGGGCGCCGTCCAGCATCGAGTACTGCGTGTGGACGTGGAGATGGACGAACTCGCTCACGAACACCTCGCTACCAGCTTACGCGGCGACGGTGAAGGGTGCCGGCGCCGAGGGTCTCGCACAGTTCTCCACGTTGACGCAACGCGGCAGCATTTCCGCGCAGTTGGCGTGGGTCGAGGTTTTCTGGCACTCTTTGTCTTGTCCTTGCGCGCCACGAAGTACCTATGGTGTAACGGAGCGCGCTTTCACGCGGAGGAGTCATGATGAAGCTTAGAACAGCGGTAGTGCTCGGTGGAGTGGGTTTGAGCGTCCTCGGCGTGGCCGTCGCGCAGCAAGGTTGCAGCAGCAGCGACCCTGCTCCGTCGACCGGTGCCGGCAAGACGCCGCCGAAGCGACCGGATGGGCCGGCCACCACCTCGACCGACAATCGTACCTACGCCATCGCCGAGCTGCGGCTCGGTCTGAACAACGACTGGAAGAAGTACGGCTACGATCTCGACGGCAAGGTGTCGGTCTCCGGCGCCAAAGACGTCTGCAAGCCCCGCGCGGGCGCCGACAAGAAGGTCCACGCCGACGGCGAGAGCGGCATCGACAACGCCTTCGGGCAGTTCATCGTGCCCACCCTCACCAGCATCCCCAACGTCACCGACCTCGAAGGCACCGTCAACGACGCCTTCAAACAGGGCACCTTCGGCGTGCTGTTCCAGGTCAAGGGCCTGGTCGACGGCGCCGCCAACGCCACCGGCCTCTCCGGGCAGATCTTCAACGCGCTGAAGCTCGGCAAGACGCCGGCCTTCGACAAGACCGACACGTGGCCGGTGAACAAGCAGCTCCTCACGGGCGGCACCGTCGACAGCGGCTCCAAGATCAAGTTCTCCAACTCCTACATCTCCGCCGGCACCTTCGTGAGCGGCGATCCGTCGACCGTCACGCTCAGCCTCTCGCTGGCCGGCGTGAGCATCGACCTCGACATCAACAACGCCATCATCACCTTCGACGCGAAGACCGGCACCTCGGGCATCATCGCGGGCATCCTCGACGCCAACAAGCTCGGCGATCAGATCAGGAAGGTCGTGCCGAAGATCCCGCAGCTCGCCTGCAACACCAGCATCGAGGGCACGGTCCAGTCGGTGGTCGACACCATCACCTCCAACGCCGACATCATGATCGGCGGCCAGCCCAACGCTTCCGCCGAGTGCGACGGCATCTCCATCGGCGTGGGCTTCACCGTGAAGGAAGTCGCCAACCCGACCACCGCGGTGGACCCCGATCCGCCCGGCCCGCCGCCGAACTGCAGCGGCGACGGCGGCACCGACAGCGGTGGCGCGAAGGATGCCGGCACCGACTGACCGTTACGGTCACGCCCCGCGTGCGCGAACGGCCCGCAGAGATGCGGGCCGTTTTTGCGTTTGCGGTGGTATGTAGGTCGAGATGCACCTCTTCGGTCTGACCGGCGGAATCGCCTCGGGAAAGAGCGCCGTCGCCGATCGGTTTCGCGCGCGCGGGCTGCCGGTCATCGACGCCGACCAGGTGGCGCGCGAGGTGGTGGCGCCGGGAACGGCGGGGCTCGACGCGGTGGTGGCGCGGTTCGGGGTGGAGCTCGTCGGTCCCGACGGCACCCTCGACCGCAAAGCCCTGGGCGCGCGCGCCTTTGGCGACGACGTGGCCCGCCGCGACCTCAACGCCATCCTGCATCCGAAGATCGGCGCACGCACCATGGAGCACGCGGCCAGGCTCGCGGCGGCGGGGCAAAAGCTCGCCTGTTACGAAGCAGCGCTGCTGGTGGAGAACGGCGTGGCCGACGCGTTCCGACCGCTGGTGGTCGTGGCCGCATCGGCGGCGGCGCAGGCGCGGCGCGCAGCCGCACGCGACGGCCAGACCGAGACCGAGGTGGAAAAGCGAATCCGCGCGCAGATGCCGTTGGCCGACAAGGTGCGCGTGGCGGACTTCGTCATCCAGAACGAGGGATCGCTGCAGGAGCTCGAAGCCCAGGCCGACGCCACCCTGGACGCCATCACCGACCAGCTGGGCCTGCTTCGCTTTCCTCCCCAAGCGCCCGCGGTCCCGGTACACTTCATTCCGTGACGCGGAGCTCGCCCCTTTGACCAACACCAAGCAGGGAACCGGCGTTTCCTCGCCCTTCGGAGGCCCGGAGCCGCCGCGGGGCGATACCGGCGGAGGGTTCTCCTATGCCGGCCTGGTGCTGCTCTTTGCGCCGAATTTCGCCCAGTTCCAGCCGGCGTATCTTCTCTCGGCCCAAACGCTCACCATCGGACGCGACGCCAGCAACGCGGTGTGCGTGCCGGAGCAGGCGGTGAGCCGGCAGCACGCCCGCGTGGAGTGGAACGGCGAGCGGTGGATGCTCAGCGATCTCGGGAGCCGCAACGGCACCATCGTCGACGGCGAGTACGTGCGCCAGCTCGAGCTCGATCAGGGCTGCGAGATTCGCGTGGGCGACGCCATCTTCAAGTTCGTGGAGACCGGCGCCGAGAAGTTCGTGGCCTACCGCATCGACGGCACCTGCGGGGCGGAGCGGCGGGCCAAGTCGCTCTACGAGGAGCTGGTGGGCGGCGCGCAGATGGACCGCATCGCCGCCGATCTCGAGCGCATCGCGCGCACCGAGCTCTCGTGCGTCATCCTCGGCGAGACCGGCACCGGCAAGGAAGTGGCCGCCCGCGCCCTGCATCGCGCGAGCGAGCGCACCGGCTCCTTTCAGGCCATCAACTGCGCGGCCATTCCCCACAACCTGCTGGAGAGCGAGCTATTCGGCTACCGCCGCGGCGCATTCTCCGGCGCCGACCGCGACAAGCCGGGCCTCATCAAGTCGGCCGACGGCGGCACGCTGTTTCTCGACGAGATCGGCGACATGCCGCTCGAGGCGCAGGCCAAGATGCTCCGCGTGCTGCAGGCGCGCGAGGTGTTTCCGTTGGGCGCCACCACCCCGGAGCGGGTCGACATTCGCGTGGTCTGCGCCACCCACCGCGATCTGCTCGGGTACGTCAAAGAAGGGCGGTTCCGCGGCGATCTCTTCGCCCGCCTCAACGAGCACGTGGTGCGGCTGCCGCCGCTGGCCGAGCGCAAGGAAGACATCTTCCTGCTCTCGCAGGTGTTCGTGAAGCGCTATGCGGCAGCCACCAGTTTTCCCGCGCCCAAGCTCACCTTTCCCTTCATGATGGCGCTGCTCCACTACGACTGGCCTTTCAACGTGCGCGAGCTCGAGAGCTGCATCAAGCGGGCGGTGGCCTTGTGCGCCGGCGCGCCGCTCGACCGCGCGCACCTGCCCGACGCCATCCGCGAGCACATGCGGACCTATTCCGACAAGGGCGCCGGCGCGCCGCAGGCAGCGCAGCCTCCGCGCGCGGCCTCCGCGCCGCCTACCCTGCGCGGCACGCCCAGCGAGGGCGAGCTGCGGGAGCTTCTCGCCAAGCACAAGGGCAACGTGGCCGCGGTGGGGCGCGAGTTCAACAAGGAGCGCATGCAGGTGCACCGCTGGCTCCGCAAGTACAACATCGACGTGAACACCTACCGCGACTAGATCGCCGGTCGCTCAGCCCCTCTTGTCTCATGAGCACGCCGGCACCGCGAAGGCCTCGGTACCGTCTGCTCAGGGGCGAGCGGGCAGCACGTTGAGCCGGCGCTCCACCGTACCGACGGTGAACTTGACGGCGATGCCCTGCGAGGTCTTCACCACCGGGAACAGCGGCGTAATCTGCGAGAACGCGTCGCGTGGGCCGGTAATGAACACGCCTTGCGGCACGTCGGCGATGATGACGCCGGCGTGGCCGCCATCTGCGTCGGTGCCCTCGTAGAGGCCGTTGACCGAGCCCTCCGGCTGCACCGGCGCGCTCCACGCGAGGTTCACCCCGTCGCCCCGATCGATGGTGCCCGCGGCGCCGTCTGCGTCGTAGTGCCCGGCGAGGGTCCACCCGCCTTCCTTCAGCTGGAAGGAGGCGCCCGGTGCGGCCGTGGTGCGAAACCACTGGGTGTGGGTCGCTGCGTTGCTGCGGTCGCCGCAGAAGAACACCACCGCCCGTCCGCCCTCGCTGGCGACGCCCACGCGCACGGTGGTTCCCTCGACCGACCCCGCGTAGGCTCGCAGAGGCGCGGCGGTTTCCGACGTGCTCGAGCACGAAAGGAGGCATGCTACGGAAACGAAGACGATAAAAGAGCCGAGGTTTCGCATCGGTCCTTCAGTCGTAGCAAAGAGTCTGGCCCGAGTCTCCCGATGAATCCCCGCACGATCGGTCAACGCTACCTTCTCGAAGTCCTCGCCGGCACCGGCGGCATGGGTTCGGTGTACCGCGCGATCGACCAGGAAACCCGAGCTCGGGTTGCCGTAAAAGTGGTGGCGCATCGGCCCCGGCGCGCCACGAAGAGCGGTGAGACGCGCTTCGATCGCGAGGCAGCGGTCCTGGCCGAGGTGCGCCACCCCAGCATCGTTCGCTACATCGACCACGGCGACTGCTCGGAAGGCCACTACCTGGTGATGGAGTGGGTGGGCGGCGCCTCGCTCGCGGAGCGGCTTCGCCGGGGTCCGCTGGCCGAGGCCGACGCCCTCGAGCTCGCGGAGCGCCTGGCCCACGCCCTCGCCTACCTGGCGGAGCGCGGCATCGTGCACCGCGACGTGAAGCCCGACAACGTCATGCTCGCGGAAGGCGACGTTACCCGCCCCATCCTCGTCGACTTTGGCATCGCACGCACCATGCACGGCGAGGCGCTGACGCGAACCGGGGCCATGCTGGGCACGCCGCGCTACATGGCGCCGGAGCAAATTCGCGCGCCCACCAAGGTCGATGGCCGGGCCGACGTGTTCTCGCTGGGGTGCGTGCTGTTCGAGTGTCTCGCCGGGCGCGCGGCCTACGACGATGCGGATCCGGTGACGGTTCTCTCGCGCATTCTCCTCGACCCCCCGCCCCGCCTGGGCGCAGTGATGACGGGAGCCTCGCCCGCGATCGATGCCATGGTCGCGCGCCTGCTTTCGCGCAACTTCCGAGACCGCCCGGCGCCCGATGCTGCGTTGCTAGAGTCGTTCGCCGCGCTCCGGTCCGGCAGCGCGATCCGCGCGCCGGTCGAAGCGCCGGGCACCGTGGCTGGCACGCTCGCCGACGAGCAGCGGCGTGGGCTCGCGCGCGCATGGCGGCGCGACGGACCCCTCTTCGGGCGCACCGCCGAGCTGGCCGAGGCCCAGGCCTTGCTGCAAGCGCACGGCATCGTCGTCCTGTGGGGCCCGCCCGGCGTGGGAAAAACTCGCATCGCCCAGGAGCTGGTGGCGCACGCCGGCGCAGCGCCGCTGGTGTTCGAAAACCCGCGCGATCTGGAGGAGGCGCTGCGTGGGCAAGGCACCTCGATGGAACGGGCGGAAGAGTTTTGGGAGGCCCAGGAAGACGTGGTCGGAGTGTTCGACGGCGCCGAGGCGGTGGTGGGCGACCTGGGAGCGGCGCTGTCGCAATGGCGGAGCGCGGCGCCCCACGTACGTTTCGTCGTCACCTCGCGGCGGGTGCCCCACGACGGCACGCTACCGGTGGTGCAGGTAGGCCCCCTCGACGGGCGCGCAGGCGCCCAGCTCTTCGAGGCCCACGTGCGGGCGCAGCGCGCCGATGCGACGGCCGAGGCCGACCTCGGAGGTCTGGTTGCGGCCATGGAAGGCAACCCGCTGGCGCTCAAGCTGGCCGCCGCGCGGTATCCCATCCTCGGACTCGCGGGCCTCCTCGAGCGCGCCAAGCGGCCGCTCGACCTTCTCACGAGCGAAGGCGAAAGCCGCATGCGCGCGTCCATTCGCCAGTCGTGGGACCTGCTGCCGTCGCCGGCGCAGGACGTGCTGGCGGCGGCCGCGGTGTTCCCCGGCACGTTCGCGTTCTCCGACATCCGCGCGGTGATCCCGGAGCTCACCGAGAGCGAGGTGCTGGCCGAGCTCGAGCGGCTTCGCGATCACTCGCTGCTGGTGAGCGAGACCCGAGGCCCGCTCACCCGCCTTCATCTTTCGCCACCGATTCGCGAGTTCGCGGAAGAACGACTCGACGAGCGGGCAGAGCTCGAGTTCCGTCATGGGCTGCTGGCCGACCACGTGGTGGCGCGGCTCGCCGAGCGGGCGCGCCTCTTCCAACGCACCGGGCAGCCCGAGGCGCTGGCCGACCTGGTCATGGATGCCAAAACTGCCGAGCTGGTGCTCGAAGAGAGCCTGGCGCGTGCCGAGGGCGAACGGGCGCTCGCACTGGGCTTGCTCCTGGAGCCGGTGTGGACCGTGCGCGGCGCGCTCGGCCCGGCGCGGGCGCAGCTCGACCGAATCCTGGCGGGCGCGCCCGAGGGCTCAGCCAACTATCCGCGGGTGCGGCAGGCGCGCGGGCGCATTCTCGGCACCCTCGGCAAGTTCGAAGAAGCCAAGGCCGACCTGGCGGCGGCGCGGCGTGCCGCCGAAGCCTCGGGCGATGCCGATTGGGTGCAGACTGCACTCGTCGACACCGCCGTCGTGCACCACCAAGCCCACGAGATCGACGAAGCCCGACGCCTTTACGACGACGTGCTGGCCGAAAGCGCCGGCGAAGGGACCCGACCCGAAGCGCGCGCGCTGGCCAACCTCGGTGCGCTCTGCCACGACGAGGGCCAGCTCGACGTCGCCCGCGCGTACTACGTGGAGGCGGTGGCGCTCCTGGAGGCCATCGGCGACGCGCGCCAGGGCGGCATCTGCGCCGGCAACCTGGCGGTGTTGGAGCACGAGTCGGGCCGCGCCGACGACGCCGGCCGACGCTTCGAGCAAGCCATCGCGTGGCTCCACCGGGCCGACGACGGAAGGCTCACCGGCATCACCCTGGGCAACTACGGCATGTACTGGCTCGAGCGCGGCGATCGCCCGCGCGCCATCGCGCTGCTCGAAGAGGCCAAAGCTCGCCTCGCCCTTGCCGGCGACGGGCGCTCGGAGGCGCTCGCGCTGGGGCGCCTGGCCGCGGCACTGGCGCTGGCGGGGCGGATCGACGACGCCGCGCTGGCGCTTTCGCGGGGAGAACGCCTGGCGGCGCGCCGCGACCCACTCACACGCCACGCGGTGACCATCCAGCGCATGCTGATGGAACTGGCCGCCGCCGAGCGCGCGCTCCGCGCCGGCAACCTGCCGGAGGCGCGGCAGAACCTCGCCGCAGCCGAGCTGCGACGCGACTCCTCCGACTCGCCGTTCTCCAGCCGTGGCGGTTCGCCGCGGGAGCGCTCCGACGACGTGCGCGCCGCGCTGCGCATCGCCGCCCCGCTGTTCGACGCGCTCGGCCACGCGCTCTCGGGCTAAAGTTCAGCGCGGGTCTTCGCCCACCACAACCGCGACCAGCCGATCGCCCGACCGACGCAGCAGAAACCACACCGCGTCGCCGAAGAGCGGCTCGTTGACGTTTCGCGGCAGGTCGATGGGCACGTGCACGAACACGTCGCCGGCGTGAAGCGGGGGAAACCGCGGGTCCGAGAGCAGCGGCGCGCGGCGGCTCGGCAGCTCGTCGTCCCGTAGAATCTCCATGTCGTCCCACTTGGCCACGGTCGCGCCCCGGAGCTTGCCATAGTCGAAGGAGCGCAGGCGGTTGCGATAGGTGTCGACCGCCGACACCGTGGCGCGCGGCCCCACGAAGAACGGTGCGGCGGGCGCGAACAGCTGGGCCAGCTCCGGAAGATTCTCGGCCACGCATGCCTCGAGCATGCGCCGCACGTACGACTCCACCTCGGCGCTCGCGGTGGGCAGCCGCAGCGCCACCACGCCGCCAGCGGCCGCGCGCTCCTCGGCGTCCGGCACGGTGAGCGTCGGCTCCAGCACAACACCCTCTGGACGACGCAGCTCTTTGTCGGGCGCGCCTGCGATCGGCGCGACGGCCTGAACGCCGCCGCACGCAAGCGTGAAGGCGAGCAGACTAGAGAGTATCGAGAACCGGAGCAGCACCACGCTCCAAGACTACCAGAGAGCGCTCGGGCACGGCGACCCAAGGCGCGCCCGGTGCGCGCTTGGGATCGACCGAAGAAGGCGGGCTGCTCGGCGACGCCACCGCGGAGACCGGACCGAAGTCGCTCGCCACCAGCACCGCGTGCATCTGGTTCAGCTCGGGGATCTTCCGTCGCAGGTTGATATCGTCGCCGATGAGCGCGTCGGCATCGTGCTTGCCATGAAAGAGACGGTACGCCATGCGCGCGCCACGGTTCGCCGCCACCAGCATCTCGCCGTTGCCCACCAAAATGTTGAGCGACGAGCTATCGGCGCCCGCCTCTGCGGCCGCTGCATCGAGAAGCGCGAGGGTCGAACGGAGCGCCTCGTTGGTGGTCTTGATCGAGGTCTCTTCCACCTGCCCTGCGTCGTGGAGGAACGAAAGGAAAATGTGGAACACCACCTCGGCGTCGGTCTCACCGCGAATGCCCGAGCGCAAGAACTCCGGCACCGACTCCAGGAGCTTGGGCCGGACCTGATCGAATTTTTCCACCGTGCCGGTCTGGGCGAAGAGCCACTGCCGGTATCGGAACGGGTGCGTGTTCTCCGGGCGCAGCGCGCCGACCGTGGCCCGGCGCACGTGCCCCAGCAGAAAGTCGGTCCGCACATCGGTGAACATGCCGCCCACGTCGAGGTCGGGGCGGTCGTCTACCGGACGCCGTCGCATGAGCACTTCGCCGCCTTGCACGAAGCCCACACCCCAGCCCAGCGAAGAGCCGCTGCGCACCCGAAGCGCATCGGCTTCGTGGGCGAGAATGCGAACCGTGAGGTCCGCCCGATTGCTGATGAGACCGAAGAGTCGCGCCATGGTTCACCCGGAGAGTAGTGGAGACGGCACCGCGGCTGCGGCGCCATCGAATCTCATGCCGCCCGCACCGGGGCAGCCGACGGTAGCGGGAAGAGTCGCGTTGCGCGCGCCACGGCGCGCCGCTTCAGCGTATCGACCAACAGGCGAACGGCGAGCGGTGCTACCCCCGCCCACACCAACGCTATTAGCCATACGGGAATCGACATCGACGACCAATCCTACCCATCCTGTGCTGGGGCGCGCACGCGCCCGACGTTGCTCCGTACATGGTGCGGTCGAGGGGAGCAAACGTCAAGGACTTGTACGTGCAGTTTACACGTACTCGGGTCGGCAGATCGGTGCGGGCGCATGCGGCCGCGGGCGGTCAGGGCTTGTTGGGCGGAACCACGAAGGGCACCACGTGCTCCTTCGACTCGAAGCTAGAACGGTACATTACCGCCGCGTGCTGCGTGGAGAAAGGCCCGATGCGGACGCGGTACCAGGTGCCGCGGCCGGCGACGTTGGCTTCGAGCACGTAGGCCTTGTGGCTCCGTGCGCGCAGCTGGTCGGCGAACTGCGATGCCTCCTTTTGCGTACGAAAGGAGCTCACCTGCAGCTGGTACCCTCCCTCCTTGCCCGGCACCGATGGCGTGGCCTTGCTGTCGGCAGAGTCGCTTCGCTCGGCGGCAACGCGGGTGAGCGCATCGCGCGGACGCGTCACCACCGGGCTCGCCTGCAGCACATTCTGCGCGGGCAAGGGCATCACCGAGAGGCGATCGGTGGCCGGCGGCGGCATCGGCAAATCCGAGGGAGCAGCCTGGTTGCCGCGCACCGCGGCGAGCGCCGTCGTGGGGTTGTCGCCGTCGCTGAGCAGCCCTGGAAACGTCACGTCGTTGGTGGTGAGGTCCGATGGTTTTGCGCTGCTCGAGGGAGCACCCTTGGCATGCGCAGCCACCAGCTCGGCCAGGGGGTCGGCCTTGGGCGACGCCTGCGGCGCGCGCTTGCCGGCGAACGCCAGTGTGGCGAACACCGCACAGGCGCCACCCAGCACCACGAAGGCGATGGTGGCCCCGCGGGACCCTTTCGCATCGTGATCCTGCTCTTGGATCTGTTCGATATCCCGCATCCCTTCACTGGATCGCATCGGCATCTCCTCGTTCTCATCCGGCGTACCTCGGGCCCCTGCGCGCGGCCAAGTTTTCCGTGCTGACGCTACTGCGAGAATTGCGCGCCGGATTCGCATCTACGTTGCGGTCGCACCGCGGCAGCGGGACGGAAGCGGCGAGACCGCCGGAATTCGTGGAAGGCCGAGCCATTGCCGCGTGGCGTGATGGTCGCCGCGGCGGCACCGCAAGTCGCCGGCGGGCGCTTGCATGGGTCGCCAAGCCCGAGGCGGGCACTGGGAAACGACGAGAATGGTTCGAAGTCTTTCAGTAGTGCTAACACTGGCGCCATGGCTCTTCGGCGCGCGCTCCCGATGCTGATGCTGCTCTCCTGCGCGAGCTCGGAGAAAAACGCCACGGTGGCGCTGGTCACTGGCGCCGAAACCGACGTCTTCACGCGCGCACCGGCGCCCAAGACCTTGAGCATCACCGCCATCGACAAAGACGGCGTGGAGCGCGATCTTGCCACCACGCCCCTGCCCGCCACCAGCCTCGACCTCGGCAACCTCGATATCGGCACCGTGCTGCGGATCCAGGTGCGCGCGAGAGACGAGCAAGGCAAGGTTCTCGTGGCCGGCCGCAGCACGCCCATCCTCGCCGGCGACCGTGACGCGGTGCCGGTGTTCGTCCAGCGCACCGGCGAGCTCGCGCGCATGCCCGGTCCCTTCCCCACCGCGCCGGCGTCGCCGATGGTCGAAGTGGTCTTCGGCCGCTATCTGTTTCTGGCCACCCGCGGGAGCAGGGCAACGCAGGTGTACGATTTTGAGACCCTGACGCCGCTCTCGGTTGGTCCGGCGCTCCCGGTGGCGGCCCAAAGCATCGTGGCCCAGGGCAAGAACCTCTACGTAGTGGGCGATCGGGTCACGGCGCTCAACGTGGCCACCGGCGAGGTGTTCAACGTTACGGCGCCCGGCGACGCCGCAGAGGTGGCCGGCGCGGTCGCGGTTCATGGCGATGGTGGCGCGGCGTATCTGGTGGCCGCCACCCGCGAGAGCAACGTCGCCACCGACCGCAATTGGGTCCTGGGCGCCGACGGCAAGCTCACCGCGCGCGCGCTGAGCGCACCGCGCACCGCTGCCGTGGCGGCGTTCGTGGCCGCCAAGGGGCTCTTCGTGAGCAGCACCGACGCGCCGCCGGAGCTGGTATCGGCCGACTCCGCCACACCCCTCGGGTACCCGGCGCCCACCGCCCGTCCGCTGGCTGCAGCGGCGCTCGACGATCACAGCGTGGTGGTGGTGGACGAAGCGGGCAGCGTGCTCCGCTACGATCTCGGGTGCCGCGCCGGGTGCACCGCCGAAGTGTGGACCGCGGGCCCGAAGACCGCCCATGCGACGGTGCTCGCCATCGACACCGCGCGGATCCTCTATGCGGGCGACGACGGCGGCGCCATCCTCACCAAGACCGAGCGCCGTCCTCTGGCGATCCGCGATCCGCGCATGGCGCCCCGGCTCTTCGCGCTCCCCACCGTGGGCATCGGCCTGGTAGGCGGCGCGACCACCCTCGAGAGCTTCGTACCCTGAGCGCCAAGCTCAGTCGTCGTACTCGTCCGGCACCCGGTTGGGCGCGGCCGGCGGACTGAAGTTGGCGCGGCGCAGCTCCTTGATGCGGCCGCCGTCGATCTTGCCCTCCACCAGCTCGTAGCCGAGCAGCGCGAACACGCGATCGCCCACGAAGATGGGGCGGGCGTTGCCGTACCAGTCGACGCACGACGCGCGGCAACCATCTTGCTGCGGGCCCACCAGGTTGGAGCCGAGCTGACCCAGCTCTCCCAGCTTCAACGCGTCGCTCTTGAGGAACAAGATGTAGGCCGAGTCTCGTACCAGGTGCGCGTAGCCTGGCTCGCGCTCGCTGCGCACCGGGAGGCCCATGACGCCCGAGAGATCGCCGTCGCTGCGGTAGAAGAACCCGTGGCTCCGCAGCTCGCCCTGCGAGGCGTGCGGGCGCACGTAGGTGGCAGCGCGCGCCGGATCGCCGCCGAGTCGCAGGGTGGTGAAGTGGAGGTCTTTGCCGTCGCCCCCCACCACCAGCGCGTTCTTGCCCATGGCCTCGATGCGATCGACCCCGTGGTCGAGAGAGATGGCGTGGGGCCGGCTCTTGTCCTTGTAGCGATACGCAAAGATGCGGCGCTCGTGATCGTCGTGGGCGTAACCCCAGCTGTTGCCCTCGCCGTACAAGAGCGTGTCGCCCACGAAGCGATTCTGCATGGACCAACCGCTGACCGACGGGAGCTCGGTGTAGAATGCAGCCGGTACCGCTTCGTCGGCGCCGTCGAACCGAGAAAGCGGCAAGCGCAGCGCGGCCATCGTTCCGCTGCGCACCTCGGTCTGCCACATGGCGTCGCCATTGCCCTGGGCGCGCACCACCACGTTGAGGTTCTCGTCGTCGCCCTCCAGAAACGAGAACTGGTCCACCGGCGCGCCGCTCACCGAGAGCTTGGCCGGCGCGCCGCCGTCGAGCGGCAGTTGAAACACGTTGGCCAGCACCCGCGCGCTTCCCTGCTCGGTCATCCGGTAGTCCTGCGTCCACACGTACACCGCCGAGGGCGACACGTAGAACGTGCGCGAATAGGAACCGAGCACCGACCGCGCATCGCACGCGGGGTCGGCCCCGGAGATGTCGCAGGTCACGACGCTGTGCAGCGCCCGCGGCAGGCCCTCCAGCGTCTGCGGGCGATACACGTGGCTGCCGTCGCCGATGGTCTTGAACTCGCTCCCGGTGGCGCCGGCGTGCCAGCGGCGATTGGCCGGGAAATCGCGCACCGGATCATCGGCATAGGGGTTCAGATACAGCGGCATGTAGAACACCAGCTTGTCGCCGATGAGCCGGCTCGAGTAGTTGCGGGCCGAGTAGTAGTCGTTGGAGCGAAAGTGGAAGGTGGAGCGGTATTTCACGTGGCCCACGTCGTCGAGGTCGAAGAAGCCCACCTCGGTGCCGCCGCGCGCGTAGCTGAAGCCGATGACCACCAGCTTGTGATCCGAAACGAGCATCTCGTCGTACCAGGTGCCCGCAGGGTCGATGTCCGGCCCGAAGGCGTCGACCCGGTCCACCGGCACGATGCCCTTGTCTTCCAGGCGCAGCGAGAAGATGCGCCCGCGGCGGAGCACCATCAGGTGCTTACCGAAGAGCTTCACGATGTCGCCCTCGTCGACGCCCGCGTGCTGGTTGTTGGTGATGCTGTTGGCGGCGGCGCCCTTGGCCTCGCTCTTGGCGGGCGCGGCGGCGGCAGGCGACGGGGTGGCGCTCCGCCGCGCGGGGCTGGCCTCCGTGGGCTCTCCGCCAAGATCGTCGAAGTGGATGGCGGGCTTGTGGCTGGGCCCGGCGTCCCAGGGCTCGCCACTCTTCAGAATCGGCTTCGCCGCGTCCGCACCCGCGTCGGCGCGGCGCGCCTCCTCTCTCTGGCGGCGAACTTCCGCCTGGTGATCCTTCTCGTTCTGCACCTCGGTCTTGAGAAACGCGCGGACGTCGTCGTAGGAGCGAAACGCCACGAGATTGCTCTGGGTTCGCGGTCCACGTCGGTCCCCAGTTGCCGCCGGCGCGGCGCCTCCGTTCGACCCCTGGAGGTTTCCCGCCTGGGTTGGCGCAGAGGTATCGCCCGACGACGCCGGCTTCTTGGCGCACGCAGCGCCCAGGAAACACGCCAGCAGCCACACAACCCGCGAGACCTTGCGCATGGACCGCCTCCGTGGACCCCTTCGACGTCCGGCGGGCGCCGGAGTTCTCACGAGAACGGCGCGCGGCCGTCGATTTTTCGCGCGCCGTCAGGCGGTGAAGTCCGGCCCAAGAATCCGCCCCACCTGGGGTTCCAAGACCTTGGTGCCTGGCCACACCACGCAATCGACGACGTCAGCGCGGACGATCGCCCCCGCCCCCACCACGCTGCCGTCGGTGCGTCCGGTGGCGATGGCTGTAGAGTGCACGTACGACGCGGCGCCGCGGGCAGCGAGCCATGCGCGGTTGGCGGCGCGGTAGGTTTCCAGTGAGCCGATGTCAGAGAACGGCGCGTCGGTGAAGAACGCGCGCAAATGCGCGCCCTGGCCAAGCTGCGGCAGGTACACGTCGCCCACCAGGCACCCTTCCGCCGGCAGGAGCTCGCGAAGCGCGGCGCCGAGCACGTGAATCCCCAGGAACTCCCCGCCCCGCACCTCGGTGCCGAAGCTCTGCCCCCGAAGGCGCACCACGCGTCCGCTGGCGTCGACCCCCACGTTGCCTTCGCCCTTGCCTCGCGGACGCACCGCCAGGGTGGCGAGCGCGCTGCGTTCACGGTGCGCCGTCACCAGTTCGCGCGCGGGCAGCGTCGGCGCGAGGATGTCGCCGTTCCATACCAGGACGTCGGCGTCGGCAAGCCAGGGCCCGGCGTTGCGCACGCCGCCGGCGGTTCCCAGCAGCGCCGCTTCGGTCACGACCACGATTCGCGCCGGATCGCAACCAACCCGCAGCGCGTCCGCAAGGTGGTACGCGTTCACCACCACCTTGCCTCGCGCCACCCCGTGGAGGCCTCGGAGCACGTGGTCGAGAACCGGCGCGTCGCCCACCGGCACCAGGGGCTTCGGGAGGTGCGCGGTGAGGGGCATGAGGCGCGATCCGAGACCGGCCGCGAGGATCATGGTGGCGATCACCCGCCGACGATAGCGAGGTCGCCGGCGGGCGCGGGACTATTTGCGCGCCTTTTTTGTTCCACTCACGCCCGTTCAGATAGGACCTTCGGTATGCGCTTCATTTCCCTCCTCGCGGTCACCGGGCTCGCGATCGCCGTGTTCGGCGCCTGCTCCGGCGACGCCGTGGGTGTCGACGCGTGTCGGCGCATCGAGACCGCCCGCTGCCAGCGCGCGGCCGGCTGCGGCATCAGCCTGGGCACCCCGCTTCACGAGAAGGGCGATCCCGAGACCGACGTCACCGCCTGCGTCCGCTTCTACCGCGACGCCTGCCTCCACGGCCTGGTGGCCACCGCGGAGCCGGGCGGCGGCGAGACCGACGCGTGTGTGAACGTCATCCTGACCGGCGACTGCACCGTGGTGAAGCAGCCGGAGATCGCCTCCGCCTGCTCGTTCTTGGCGGTCCCCGACGCCGGCGCGGCGGTGGTCGACGCCGGGAGCGACGTTTCCGACGCCACCGGTCAGTAGCGGCTCAGGCGATCTCGGGGGTCACAGCGTCGTCCGCGTCCTCGATGGGGGCGAACGACAAGTACGTGCGCTCTACACGTATGTGCTCGCTCACCGAGATGCGCCAGTACGAGGGCCCGTCGCCGGAGCGGCAGCCCAGCGTGAGCGAGGGCGAGGCCAGGATGCGAAAGCGCGTGCCCGCCGGCTGACGCTCTTCGCTCACGTGCCGGTGGCCGTGCAGCACCAGATCGACCCGAAGCTCGTCCATGACCTTGGCGACCCGCGGGGCGTCGTCGAGGCGCATGCCGATCTCCGACGGGGTTCGGCGGCCGACGCCGTGGGGGAGCGGGACTACGTGATGGTGCAAGCCCACGATGCGGTGCCGCGCTGCCGCCCACTCCGGCCGCGTGGCCAGCTCTTGCAGCGCCAGCAGCTGCGCCTCCCCCACCCCGCCGTTGTGGCGGAAGAAGCGCGGCTGGGTGCGCGCGCAGGAGTCGAGACCCACCAGATAGATGTTGGGCTCCGGCAGGTAGCGATGCCAGAGGCCCGAGGGTTCGAGCACGAGCCCGAGCTCGGCGGCGAAAGCGCGAAAGCCCGCGCGCTTGGTCTCGAAGGTAGGCCGCGGCCGGGAGCTGCCGAAGAGCGGAAACAGGTACAAATCGTGGTTGCCCGGGACCGCGAAAAGCATGCCCCGCTCGAGCCACGGGCGAAAGGCCTCGCGCACCAGCTCGTAGCCGTCGCCGTCGTCGGTGAGATCGCCGGTGATGAACACCGCGTCGACCTCTGCGGGATCGATGGCGCGGGCCGCGCGAATGAGGCGCAGGTTGGCGTTGTTGGGGGTGGACTCCGCGAGGTACTCGAGGGCGCCCTTGGAGGGGAGCCCCTTGGAGAGCGTGCGCGCCGTGCGGGCCTCGACGCGGCACGCCTTCTTGGCGGCGCGCTCCACCGGATCTTCGACGCCGCCGCTCTTTCGCGCGGTGGGGATGGCGTGCTCGTAGTCCTCGGGGTCGACGAGGATGATGGCAGAGGCCTTCTTGCCGCGTTGGTGAAACACCCGCCAGCCGGCTTCCTCCCACGCCACTTCGTATTTCTTGGGGTCCACCGGCCGCGGCTTGGCGCTGCGGCGAATCATGCGGGCGCCGTCGTGAAACGTGTCGCCGAAGGTGGAGGCGTGCAGGTCGGATACGTGCGCGATGACGAACACGTCCTTCCGCATCGTCACATGCCCGATACGATCTTGTAGGTGTCGTCTACCGGAACGAGGACCAGGCGATTGTCGGCCACCGCGTGGCGCCACTCGTCGTTCTTCACGCCGGGGAGGCGGTAGCTCGCCGCGTACGTGTAGTCGATGTAGATCTCCTTCTTCTCGGTGAAGGTGACCTTGCGGTAGCGGATCTCGTAGCGCACCGTCTTGGTCTTCAAGAACGAGCTCGTGAGGTAGTCCTTAAGACCGCCGTAGTCGATGTCGTCCTCGACGTTGGTGTTGCCGCCGTCCTCGTAGTAGCGATCGCTGGCGAGCTTCAGGAGCTGCCCGACGTCCTTCTCTTCCACCGCGCGGCGATAGCCTTCGCAGAAGAGGACGACTTTGCGGTTCTCGCTCGTGTCCTCGACGTCGGTGTTGGGAATGTACGCCTTCGAACAACCCACCGACGAGAGCGCGCCGAGGACACCGAGGACGGAGGCACAGCGTGCCAAAGACAGTTGCTGCATCATGAGGGGGGACATCTGGCAGGACGTTGGTATTCCCCGGGTTTCTACCCGGGCTTCGGAATCCCGGAACCGGGGCCGACGCGGACCTCGAGCACTATACCCGAGGCCCTGCCGGCGGGGTCAACCTTGTTGAAACCTGGGGCCATGGGGGACACAATGCGCAGCTCCGCGGGTCTGTCCCCTTCCCCAATTCGCCCGCGGCCGAGGTTGTTCGTCATGGGTGCACTCGTCGACTACTCGACCGAAAAAGGCGTCGCCATCGTCCGGTTCCACGATCCGCCGGCGAACGCATACACCTACGAGATGCTCAAGGAGCTCGACGCCTACATCCTCGAGGCGCGCTTCGACAACGACGTGCAGGTGATCGTGCTCACCGGCCACGGCGAGGCGTTCTTCTCCGCCGGCGCCAACATCAACATGCTGCGCGAGGCCGATCCGGTCTTCAAATACTACTTCTGCCTCCACGCCAACGAGACGCTGCTGCGGCTCGAGCACACGCCGAAGCTCTGCATTGCGGCCATGAACGGCCATGCGGTGGGCGGCGGCCTGGAGATCGCCCTCGCCTGCGATCTGCGCATCGCCCGCGCCGGCGATTCGAAGATCGGTCTTCCCGAAGCGGCGCTCGGCGTGCTCCCCGGCACCGGCGGCACCCAGCGACTCGCGCGGCTCCTGGGGAAAGGTCGCGCCATGGAGCTCATGATCGAGGGCACCAAGCTCAGCGCCGACGAAGCGCTGGCGATGGGCCTCGTGAACAAGGTGTGGCCCGCCGAGTCCGCCGCCGACTTCCTTCGCAAGGTGGTGGAGTACGCGCACCGCTTCACCGCCCCCGCGGGCGCACCGCTGGTGGCCGGCAAGATCAAGCGCGCGGTCCAGAGCGGCCTCGAGATGTCGATGGAGCAAGGCCTCGCCCTCGAGCGTGAGCTGCAAGCTTCGCTCTTCGCCTCCGACGACGCCAAAGAAGGCCTCGCTGCATACGGCCAAAAGCGCAAACCGGTATTTCGGGGTCGCTAGCCGCCGTAGCTGTCAGATGCGCTGCGGGCCGCCATGCGAAGCGCAGGCGGCGGCTTCGGCTTGCGCGTACGTGGGGCACACACCCGAGGCTGGGCAGGCGCTCCGCATAAGTTGCACGGTGAGGTCGGCACAGCTCGCGAAGTCGCGCTCGCTGCAGACATCACCGGCCAAGCAGGGCCCACCGGCGCTGGCACGGGGCAGCCCCGCATCGACGGGTGGCGGCGGACGCGAGTCCTTGCCACAGCGGAACTCTGCGGCAGGGGATGCCGGAAACTGATGTTCGCAAAAGTTCGCGCACACCGCCTCCGGCGCCCCGCACCCGACGGCTTGATTCGAGGGCACCTTTTCGCTCGCCGGACCGCGCTGACAACCGCAGTAGTACACCGGACACCCGTCGCTGGAACCGATCGCACACCCCAGCGGGTTGCTGTTCACGGCCGCATCGCCTGCGTCTGGGCTGCTGGCTACGCCCGATGACGGTGAGCCGCTGCTGCATGCCACAAGCGCGCCCGCAGCCACGAAGACAGACGAGAACGCGGAGAACATGGGCAGGCTCATGAGAAACTCCAGTCTATCAAGGCGTGAAGCTCATGACACCGCCGCGGTCGGCGCACTTCGCCTCTGCGGCCTCCGCAATCGTGGGCCAAACGCCGGTGTCTGGGCACTCGCTGTCGAGCCGTAGCGTGGCGTTGTCCTTGCACACGGCTTCCGCGAAGTAGTTGCAAAGCCCAGCCATGCACTGCTGTCGTGGAGCAACGTCGGGCCCCGCATCCTGAAGCGCGGGCGCGGTTTAGCAGGCGACGGTCGCGACGCCCTGCTCGGCGGAACACGTCCGCTCACACGCCTCCGCCGCGCTCGTGCAAGCCCCGCTGGGCGCGGCGCCCGCCACCTGGGGATGGGAGCCACCGCTCTTGCACGTGCACGCGTAGGCGAAGCAGCCGCTGAGCAGCACCGGGCACCCGGTGGGTCCCGCGTCGCCGCCCGCGGTGCTTCCGGATGAGGAGCTGGTGGAGGATGGCGTAGTGGAACTGCACGCGATCCCGAGCGCGAGTAGCGGTACGCACCGAAATAGACTCTGTTCTATCATTGCTGCCTCGAATGTTGCTTGGAGCGAGCGCGACCACGGCCGCGGTGCGCATGACTCTACTTGGCCCGTCGACCGGCCACGGCGAACATCGTCGTGGCCCTCAGCTCACCCAGGGCCGCATCAATGCGACCAGCTAGCTCAGGATCGCTCGCCCGCCATGCCGTGTCCCCGTTGAAGAAAGGAACGTCGCCGGCCGCGCGTGCGATGGTAGCGACTGCGAACGCCCGTCCAATCTCGTCATCACCCCAAACCCCGCCGAGAAACCGTCCCAGAGCACCGCCGAACTCCTCGATCGACGTGGACCGTGTGCCCGCAGGCGCCTGCATCCGCACTCGGATTGCGGCGTGGGTGAGCGCGAACGCCGCCTCCGTAAGCGGGTACAGCAGCGCTACCCGATCGACTCCCGCCTCTTGAACGAACCCGAACACCGGTATCGGCTGGCCAGCGAGCAGGCCCAGCTGCAGGTTCAGATTGTCGGGGAGCACGTACTCCCCGTCGGCAGCCAAGAGTTCGTCGACGGCCCCCTGAAGCACGCCTTCCTCGATACCGGTTTAAGAAGCGAGTGCATGCATGAATGGCTGTTGCTTGCCGCCCAGCGCCACATCCAAGTGGTGCCCGACTCGGGCGTCGGCCAAACGGCCGTCGCTCGAACGAACGATGGCTATCAAACACAAGCCGCGCAGCCAGCCGCGCACGTCCAGCGTGTCCATCTCCAAACTCATCGTCCTATCCATAGACGAAGTGCGTCTATCTGGGGCAACGTTTGGCGAGAGTGGTCTAGCAACATGGCTTGGTCCGGCTGAACACATGGAGCGCGAAATTCCAAAAGCTGCGGCCACTTTCTTCGCGAAGGAGAGCGAGTGAAACTCGCCTTCATCGAGTCGACGAAGGCGGCCTATTCTATTCGTGCACTGTGCATGGTTCTTGGTGAATCGCGCAGCGGCTACTACGAGTTTACAGGCAGGCCGGTCTCTCCTCGAGCACTTGCAGACGCCACGCTCGGCGTCGAGATTCGAGCGGTCCACAAGAAGAGAACCTCACGAAGTTCCTCGTGCGGGCGCTGTTCGTACGCCATAGCTCGAGCGGCAACGAGTATTGCATTCACTGGCCGCTCGGCCTTGACCTCGCCCACTCCGAGTCTTCCGTGGGCGGTAGCATGGGACGCGGAAGAGTACTCGCAACGCGCTCAGCACCTGCACGCGCCCTCACTTTACTGCCTTGCTTGCGCACGAGTCCCCCACGTTCCGGGCCCGCCTTGGGAGAAGCCGTCTTCACAAGTCTTGATGCAGTCAGAGCCGCCACTGGCGGCCAAAACGCCCGTTACCGCGCGAAGAGCTTGGCGTAGTAGTCGGTAGTCGCTTCGGCGGCGAGGCGCGAGAAGAAGGTGGAGTAGGCCATCCAGATGGCGAGGCCGTTGAGGTCGCGGAACATGGGCGGCAGGTAGCGGGGCGCCTTCACCACGCCTTCGTTGGCGCGCCGCGCAAGGATGGGCACGTCCTCGTGGGCGACCTTGCCGACGAAGAGCCAGGGGATGAGCTCCGCTTGCTTGTGCTGGATGGCGCTCTGGATGAACGCGTAGTTGAGGACGATGCCCTTGCAGTAGCAGGCGTCCTTGGTGAACGGGGCGCCCCCTTCCACCACGCCGCCGCGGAAGACCCGGCGGGTGTTGGCGAAGCACTCGTCTTCCTCGTAGCCCTCGGTGCGATACCACTCGAAGACGTCGATGAAGCTGGCGCCGTCTTCCGCCTTGTCGACGGCGAGGATGCGGTCGTTGAGCCGGCGCGCGCGCTTCGGATACGTGCGAAAGGTGAACATCTCGAGGAGCGCGGCGAGGCCCTCTTGCACGGTGGTGGTGCGCGGCGGGCCCTTGGCCAACCACTTGGCCACGCCCTGCTGCTGGCCGTTGAGAGAGGTTGCAACATGCACCCATCCCTCGTGCACCTCGAGGATGTCGATGTCGCGCGGCGAGAACTTGGCGCCGGTGCGCACCTTCACGTAGTCGCTGCCGCCGGCAGCGTCGCTCAAGATGTCGTCGTCCACCTGCACGCGCACCGCGTCGTCGTGGAAATACGTGGCGAAGCGGGTGTTGAGCTCCTCGGCGGCCACGTGCGAAGGGATGTCGCGGGGCAAGGTGGGGCCCAGCGTCTTCTCGTCGACGTGGGTGAGAACCTCGTAGAGCAGGTGCCCCAGATCGCGCACCGTGTGCTTGCCGTCGGGGAACTTGTCCTTGGGAGACCCGTAGAGCTTGCGTGAGTAGCCGTAGAAGAGCGGCGTGCCGCGCGCTTCGAGCATGCGCACCACGTCGCGGTACTCGAGGGCGGTCTTCTCGAGGATGTCGCCGATGGCGTCGGTCTCGCCCAGATCGCGGCGCACGTCGCGGGCCAGCTCCTCAAACTCCTCGGCCTTGGCCTTGGGGTCGAAGCCCAGCTCCACGCCGGCGTAGGTGGCGGCGTCGATCTTGGGCATCTCGCGGCCCTTGGCCTTGTGAAACTGCTCTTCCACCGCGTTCTCCCAGCGCACCGCCTGCAGCACGCGGATGGGCCGCTGGGCCTCCACCACGCGCGCGGCGAGCTGCGCCACCAGCTCCTTGTAGCTGCGCCAGGGGCCGGCGGCCGGCATGGGCGGTATCGACGGGAGCGTGGGCTCGGAAGCCTCTTCGGCGCTCGAGACCTTGGGCTCGGCCTCGCCCTTGGGCGCCGCGGTCGCTCGCTTGTTCACGTCGCGCGAAGAATCGCGCAGCTCCTCCGCCTCACGGACCTTGGGCTGCCTCTCTGCCATCGACCCTTGATGCTGCTACAAATGCCCCGTCAATTCCAGGGAATTTGCACGTTTCCTCCGCCTCAGCTCGAGACTTTGGCCGCGAGGCGCGCGAGCACATCGACGTCGCGAATGCCTTCGGCCTCGGCGCGGTACGAGAGCACCAGGCGGTGGCGCAGCACCGGCACGATGAGCGCGCGAATGTCGTCCACATCGGCCGCGGCCTGCCCGCGCAGCGCCGCGCGAGCCTTGGCCGCGATGACCAGCGCTTGCGAGCCGCGGGGACCGGCGCCGAAGCGCACGAACTCTTTCACCTCGGCGGTGGCGGTGTCGCCCGACGGGCGCGTCGCGCGGCCCAGGGCCACGGCCAGGCTCACCGCGGCGTCGGTCACGGGGATGCGCGGCACCAGGAGCTGCAGCGCCCGGATCTCGTCGGCGGACACCACCTCGACCACGGTGCCCACGTTGGCGCTGGTGGTGCGGCGGGCGATCTCGCGCTCCTCGGCTTCCGAGGGATAGTCGACGTGGATCTCCAGCAGGAAGCGGTCGAGCTGGGCTTCCGGAAGCGGATACGTCCCCTCTTGCTCGATGGGGTTGCGGGTAGCGAACACCAGGAACGGGTCCGGCAGCGCGTGGGTGGTGGTGCCCACCGTGACCTTGCGCTCTTGCATGGCCTGCAGAAGCGCCGATTGGGTCTTGGGCGGGGTGCGGTTGATCTCGTCGGCCAGCACCAGGTTGTGGAAGATGGGGCCGGGCAAGAAGCGCAGCGTGCGGCGCACCGCACCGGCCTCGACGGTCTCGTTGATGACATCGGTGCCGGTGATGTCGGCGGGCAGAAGATCCGGTGTAAACTGCACGCGTCCGAAGGAGAGCCCGAGCGCTTCGGCCAGCGACGACACCAGGAGCGTCTTGGCCAGCCCCGGCACGCCCACCAAGAGCGCGTGGCCGCGGCCGAGCAGCGACACCAGCATGAGCTCCACCACGTCTTCCTGGCCCACCACGCGCTCGGCGAGGGCTTTGAGGAGGGTGGTGCGTGCGGACCGTGCGCGTTCGAGCAGCGCGGTGTCGGTGGGGGGGTTGGACACGACGTGTTTGTTTCACCAGTCCCCGACGCTGTCCATGTTTTTTTGGGGGTAGAGAGCGCGCGAGCGATGCTAGGAAAGGTGTCGTGCAGCTACCATCGGCCCCTCCCGCCTCCGCGCCTCCTCCCGCCCCGGAGCGGCCGTCAGCCCCGGCGACGGCCTCTGCCCCGATGCCGAGCGCCGCACCGACGATCCAGGAGATTGTTCATCGCCCGGACGGCGCCCTGCGCCGCGGCAAGTGGGAGGCTCCTCCGGTCTTCTTCGTGCTCGTGCTTGTCGCGGTGGTCGCCGCCGCGGCCGCGGTCGCGTTCCGCCTGTACCGAAAGAACCGCACATGAGCGACGCATCTGCCATGGCGCCGTCGCCCCCGGCCTCCCCCGCCAAGCCCAAGAACCTGCGCAAGGTCCTGGGCGTCATGGTGGTAGGGGTCGCCCTCTACGGCGCGTTCGCCATCTACCGTGGCGTCGACAAGGTGGGCGCAGCGATGGCCACATTTCACGCATGGGCCTTCGCCGCCGCGTGCGCCCTTGCCTTTGGCAACTATCTGCTCCGGTTCTTGAAGTGGGAGTTCTACCTGGCGCGGCTGGGCATCAGGGGCGTGCCAAAGTGGGATAGCTTTCTCATCTACCTCTCGGGTTTCGTCCTCACCGTCACCCCCGGCAAGGTGGGCGAGGTGTTCAAGTCGGCGGTGCTCCACGAGCGTTTCGGCGTCCCCGTGGTGAAGACCGCCCCCATCGTCATCGCCGAGCGCGTGACCGACGTTCTCGGCATCGTGGTGCTCATCACCATCGGGTCCTTCGGCTTCCAGGGTGGCCTCTTGTGGGCGGCCATCGGCACCGGCCTCGTGCTCTCGCTGCTCGTCGTCATCGCGTCGCGCCGCCTCTCGCTCGGCATCATCGGCATCATCGAGAAGCTCCCCAAGGGCGAGAAGATCGCCCCCAAGCTCCGCATTTCCTACGAGAGCCTGGCGGTCATGGTGGAGCCGCGCAACCTGGTTTTGCCCACGTTGCTGTCGGTGGTGGCCTGGCTTCTCGAGTGCCTGGCCCTGTGGGTCATCCTTCAAGGTTTCGGCCAGTCCACGCCCGTGGCTCCCTGCCTCTTCTTCTACGCCACCAGCACCTTGGCCGGCGCCATCATCCCGGTGCCGGGGGGGCTCGGCATCACCGAAGGCGCGCTGCTCAAGCAGCTCACCGAGCTCGGCAAGGTCGACGAGAACACCAGCACCGCAGCGATGATCCTCGTTCGCTTCGCCACCCTGTGGTTCGCGGTGGCGGTGGGCTTCATGGCGCTGTTCCTCTTGCGGTTCCGCAAGGTCGCGCCGGTGGAAGTGGAAACCCGCGTGAGCGAGCCCGCCCCCGCGCCCTAGCGTTGCGATCGCGGCCGCGCCGCGGCTTTCGGGTAGCATCGCCCGATGCGTTCGCTGCCCGAAGCCCTCGCCGGCATCCTCCTCACCGCTCTTTCCGCCTGCGCGGCCGATCCCCCGCCGGTTCAAACCGCCGGCGGTCCGCCCTACGCCGGTCCGCTCCCAGAGCCCACGTCGGGCGCGACCCCCGTCTCGTGCGCCGACGCCGGGAACATGCGCAAGCTGTACGCACGGCTCCGCTGGTCACCGGCGGTGGAGAGCGTCGCGCTCTACGCCATGCCCGCCAGCTACCCGGGAGGCCCGCCCTTGGCGCCCGGCACCCGTCCGGTGCTCCGGTACATGGGCGGCGCGCCCTGCAAGAGCGACGCATGCGAAGCGGAGCGCGATGCAGTGGCCCAGACCTTCACCGCCGGCGGCCAAGGGTGGGTCTACGTCGACGAGATGTTCCAAGACAGCTACTCCCCCAGCGCGTACGGCTTCGCGGTGGTCCGGCGCGGCGGCAAGCAGGTCCTGGTGACCACGCTCGATGGCCTTCGTGAGCACCTGGCGCGCATCGTCACCGCCGACGAGGCGCAGGCTTGGGCATCGCTTCACCGCATCGGCGCCACCTGCACCGGCGACGGCCCCAACGGAGGGGCGGGCGAAGACTGGCACGATCTTCGTGCAGAATACACCACGTGCGTGAGCGTCAAGGGCGCGCCGTCCCAGATGGCCCGCATGGTCGTCACCCACCGGGTGCATGCCGATGGTCGCATCGACTCGGGCGCGCCTCGGGAGCTCGCACGCACGCCCACCCACGATGCGTGTGCAACGCCGGGCCGCATGCCGCTCTCGGGGCTCGGTGTCGCCGGCAACGACGACTCCTTCGCAGCGTTGCTCGCGCGGCTGGCCCAGGCAGAAGCCGCTTCGGTGGTGGCGTTTCGTGAGCTCGCGACGGCGCTCGCAGCGGAGGGAGCGCCCGCTTCGCTGGTGGCCCGCGCCCGGGAGGCAGCCGCCGACGAGGCGCGGCACGCGGCGCTGATGAGCGCCCACGCCCGGGCGCACGGAGCCGAGGTGCCTGCGCCAGTGGCGAGCGAGCAGCCCTATTCGTCGCTCCTCGCGATGGCGCTCCACAACGCCCGCGAGGGCTGCGTAAACGAGGGCTACGCCGCGTTGGTCACGATGCACCAGGCGCGCTTCGCCGCCGATCCCGCGCTCCGGCGAGACCTCGAAGGGATCGCCCAAGACGAGCTCTTGCACGCATCCTGGTCGCGCGATCTCGACACATGGCTGCACGCGCGCCTCACGCCGCCCGAGCGGCAAGCCGTTGCGGCGGTAAAGGAGCGCGCGCTCGCTGCGCTCGAACGAAGCGCCGTTGCAAAGGCCACCGAAGCCACGCGCCGAGCGGGCATGCCGGAGCCTCGAGTGGCAGCGCACCTGGTCGCCGGGCTGCGCAACCTCTTCGCTACGCCTTCTTGACGGCCGCGCGCAGCTTGGCCAGCGCTTTCGTGAAGTCCGGCGGCGGCGGCACCTCGAAACGCACCGGCTTGCCGGTCTTCGGATGCACGAAACCCAGCACGCGCGCGTGGAGAGCCGGCCGCCCGAGCTCGAGGGCGACGCTCCGCAGCAGCGCATCCTTGGTGCGGAACCCGTAGGCCTCGTCGCCCACGATGGGCGCGCCGGCCTCGCCGAGGTGCATGCGAATCTGGTGGGTGCGACCGGTCTCCAGGGTGCACGCCACCAAGGTGACGCGGCCCAGCTGCTCGAGCACGCGCACGTGGGTCACCGCACGCTTGCCCTGGCTCACCTTGCCGGTGAAGCGCTTGCGGTCGGCCGGGTGCCGCCCGTGCAGCGACGAAAACGTGCAGTCTACAAGCTCGCCCGACGCCAGCGCCACGTACTCGCGCTCGATGGTGTGCTTGGCGAACTGCGCCTTCAGGTGCTCCCGCGCGCGCACGGTGCGGGCCACCACCATGACGCCGCTGGTGCCCTTGTCGAGCCGGTGCACGATGCCCGGACGCACGTGCCCCGGGTCGGCCTCGTCGGCGAGCACCTCGGCCGTGAAGAGCCCCCGTGCGAGCAGACCGTTCACCAGCGTGCCGCCGGCGTGCCCCGCCGCCGGATGCACCACCAGCCCCGGGGGCTTGACCACCACCACGAGGTCGGCGTCGACGTGGAGAATCTCGAACGCGATCCCCTCTTCGGCTGCCGCGTCGGTGCGCGCACGCGCCAGCGGGTGCACCACGATCTTCGCGCCGGGACGGGCCGAGTCGCGGGCACGCGCCACCACGCCGTCGACCTCCACCGCCCCGGCGTCGAGCCAGCGCTGGATCTCCGAGCGCGAGGGCGCTTCGGGAACGCCGGCGAACGCCGTAACCAGGTACCGGTCCAGGCGCAGCCCTTTGGCCGACGTCGGGACCGCGACAATCACCAGATCTTCGATTTGATGTGCCCCTTGGCCTTGATGAGGATGTCGACCAGGGCGCGGTCGTAGAAATTCTTGGGATACAGATCGGGCGACACGCGACGCTTGAAGAGCGCGCGACCCTCTTCGATTTCCTCGGCGAGGGCCTCGAAGAGATTGTCGCTCGTGATCCCGCCGACGATCTTCTCCTCGTTATAGAGCGAGAGATCGCTGGCGATGGCGCGGGCCAGACGACGGGCGGCTTCCTCGGTTTCGATGAGCGGCATGGAAGCAGTATCCCGGGCTTTCGGGGTATCTGTCAAAGGTGCGCTGGTGGGCTCACCCCGTGGGCGAGGCCAAAACCGTCCCTTTTGGCCTATTTTTGCACCTTTTTGCGGCCTTTCGGAAAACGTCATCTGGTATGAGTCCAAGGCAGGATCACCATGTCGCGCACTCCCTTCCGCCCCCCTTTCCGCACGTTGGCCGAGAGCATCGAAGAGGCCGCCAAGCTCGACCCTTCCAAGGGCTACCGCTTCGTCTCCGAAGCCGGCGTCCCGGGGTTCGCGGGCGCCGAGTCCTCGAGTGAGGCGTCGTTCTCGTACACCGCCATCGAGCGCACGAGCGCCCGCTACGGCGGAGCTCTGCAATCGCTGGGGCTGAAGAAGGGCGATCGCGTGGCGCTCATCCTGCCCACCAACGAGGACTTCGTCCTGGCCTTCTACGGGGCCATCCGCGCGGGCATCATCCCGGTGCCGGTGTACCCGCCGCTGGGCCTCGGGCAGCTCCAGGGCTACCTCGACAACACCCGGCACATCATCGCCAAGAGCGGCGCCCGCGCCGTGGTGACGACCGCCTCAATCAAGCGCCTCCTGGGAACGGTCCAGGAGGCCTGCCCGGGGCTGGAGCAGGTGGTGGCGGTGGAGGGCATCCGCGAGTCGATGGAGACCCTGCGTCCGGTGAAGACGACCCTCGACGACGTGGCGTTCCTTCAGTTCACCAGTGGGTCCACCTCGAGACCCAAGGGCGTGGCCCTCACCCACGGCAACCTCGCGGCCAACATCGAGTGCATCATGGCCGACGGCCTGCACGCCGATCCGGACGCCGACACCGGCGTCTCGTGGCTGCCGCTCTTCCACGACATGGGCCTCATCGGGTTCGTGCTGGCGCCGCTCGTCTACCACGTGCCCGTCGTGTTCTTGCCGCCGCTGCTGTTTTTGAAGCGCCCGGTCTCGTGGTTTCAGGCGCTGAGCAAGCACAAGGGCACCATCTCCTACGCGCCCAACTTCGCCTACGCGTTGTGCGTGAAGCGCATCAAGGACCGCGATCTCGAGGGCATCGATCTCTCGCGCTGGCGCATCGCCGGCTGCGGCGCCGAGCCGATTCGCGCCGAGACCCTGGAGACGTTCGCGAGCACGTTCTCGAAGGTGGGCTTCCGCAAGGAGGCGCTCCTTCCCTCCTACGGCATGGCGGAGTCGTCGCTGGCCATCGCCTTCACGGAGCGCGAAGAGGGCATCAAGACCCTCGGCGTCGACGGCGAGCGCCTGTGGTCCGAGAACACCGCCTACGTCTTGCCGGAGTCGGATCCGCGAGCGATTCGCCTCGTTTCCTGCGGTCCCCGCTTCGCGAACCACGATTTTTCCATCTTCGGTCTCGACGACGAGAGCTCGGCGATGCCGCTGGCCGACGGCCGGGTGGGCGAGATTCGCCTCAAGGGCCCCAGCGTCATGAAGGGCTACTGGGAAGACGCGGAGAAGACCCGCGAGACCTTCGCCGGCGCCTACCTGCGCACCGGCGATCTCGGCTTCGTGCACGATGGGCACCTGTTCGTGTGCGGCCGCTCCAAGGAAGTGATCATCGTCAACGGTCGCAACTACTACCCGCAAGACATCGAGTGGGAAGCCAGCAAGGTGCCGGGGGTTCGCAAGGGCAACGTCATCGCGTTCGGCGCGCGGGTGCCGCACACCGGCGAGCACGATCGCGAGCGCGTGGTCCTGGCCTTCGAGATGCAAGCCGAGGGCGGCGCCGAAGAGGTCGCCGAAAAGGGCCCGGCGCTGTCGGTCGAGGTGCGCGGCGCGGTGCAAGCCGGCATGAGCCTCACCCTCGACGACGTGCTGCCACTCGTACCGGGCGCGCTGCCCAAGACCTCCAGCGGCAAGCTCCAGCGAAATCGCGCCCGCGAGCTTTACGAGCAAGGCGAGCTGGCCGACCGAAAGGGCGCGCGCGACGCCAACAAGCTCGGTCTCCTCAAGGAAGCCGCCAAGAGCCAACTCTCCTACTTCAAGCTCGCGGTGCTCGGCGGCCGCAACAAGAAGTAGCGCGGGGGCCGGTCCCTCCGCAGTTGCATCGAGAATCATTCTCAAGTAAGAATCGCGGCGGTGCAGGAACCGACGGCGAAAGAGCAGGCCATGTGCGAGGGGCTTCGCGCGCGCGGCTTTCGCCTCACGCCGCAGCGGCTGGCCATCGTGCGCCTCTTCGCCGAAGACCTGTCGCACCCCACCGCGCACGACCTGTTCGCGCGGCTCCGGGCGGCGTTTCCCACCATGAGCTTCGCAACGGTGTACAATACACTCGATGCGCTGGCCGAGGCCGGCCTCTCGAGCTCGCTGCGGCTGGGCGCGCCCGGCGCTGCCACCCGCTTCGACCCCAACACCGAGCCCCACCACCACGCGGTGTGCGATCGCTGCGCTTCTGTGGCCGATCTGCCGGTGAATCCGCGGGCCTTCGCCGGCGAGGCCCGCGTGCAGGGCCACGGCTTCCAGGTTCGCGCGGTCGAAACCATCTATCGCGGCACCTGCGCCGGCTGCGCCGACCACTCGCTTCCCCCCCTTCCAAACGGCACCCCCGAGGCGTAGCGTCTCGGCCCACACAGGAGACATCATGTCCAAGTCATTGAACGGCACGAAGACGCACCAGAACCTCAAGGACGCCTTCGCGGGCGAGTCCCAAGCCAACCGCCGCTACCTCTACTTCGCTCAAGTGGCGGACATCGAGGGTCTCCCGGAGATCGCCGGCAACTTCAAGGAGACCGCCGACGGCGAAACGGGCCATGCGCACGGTCACCTCAAGTACCTGGCCCAGGTGGGCGATCCCGCCACCGGCCTTCCCATCGGCAACACCGAGAAGAACCTCAAGGCGTCCATCGCCGGTGAGACCCACGAGTACGAGACCATGTACCCGAGCATGGCCAAGTCCGCGCGCGAAGAAGGCTTCGACGACATCGCGGAGTGGTTCGAGACCTTGGCGAAGGCCGAGAAGAGCCACGCCGGCCGCTTCCAGAAGATGCTCGACTTGATCTGAAACCCGCGTCCTCGCACCTGCGAGGGCGTCGCGCACCGAGCCGCGAGCGGTCAGCGTTCTCCTCGTGAGGCCTGACCACACGCGGCTTTTTCACGGAAGCCATGTCCAAGATCGATCCCCGCCCCAAGGTTCCCCCGGTCACGTCCATCGCCGATCCCCGCTATTGGGATCCGGTCGACCTGCAAGACGAGCTGCGCAGACAGTTCGAGGTCTGCCATGGCTGCCGCATGTGCGTGAACTACTGCGGCTCGTTCCCGGATCTCTTCGCGCGCGTCGACCGCGACATCGACCGCGGCGCCGACGGCTCCGAGCGCCTTGACGTCTCCGATTTTCGTTCGGTCACCGAGCTCTGCTGGCAATGCAAGCTCTGCTACATCGACTGCCCCTACACGCCCGACCAGAAGCACGAGTGGGCCCTCGACATTCCCCGGCTGCTCGGCCGCGAGAAGGCGCAGCGGGCGCAGCGCGAAGGCATCACGCTGCAAGACAAGGCGCTGGGCGAGCCGGGCCAGCTGGGCGCGCTGGGGTCGGGGCCGCTCTCGCTGCTCACCAACTTCGTGAGCCGCCACCGTTTGGTGCGCAAGGTGAACGAGAAGGTCTTGGGGATCTCCGAAGAGTTTCCGATTCCGCCTTTCGCAAGCCAGCCCTTCGAGAAATGGCTCAGCGCCCACAAGCCGCTGGAGGGCGCCGGCAGCGCCGGCACGGTAGCCATCTTCGCCACCTGCCTCGGCGACTACAACTTTCCCATCATCGCCCGCGACGCGGTGCGGGTCCTCGAGAAGAACGGCTTCCGCGTGGAGCGCCCACCCCAGGTGTGCTGCGGCATTCCCAACCTCGACGGCGGCGACGTGGAGGCCGCGCGCGAGAAGGCGCGCACCAACGTGCGCTCACTCATGAGCGCGGTGGAGGCCGGCCAAAAGATCGTCGTGCCGGGGCCGTCGTGCTCCTACACCATCCGCAAGGAATACCCGGAGCTCTTGGGTACCAAGGAAGCCAAGCTGGTGGCCGAGAGCACCGTCGATCTCATGGAGTTCCTCGACCGCCTGCGGAAGGCCAAGACCCTCAACAAGGACTTCAAGAGCGGACTCGGAAAAGTCGCCTACCACGCCGCGTGTCACCTTCGCGCGCAGAAGATCGGCACCCCCGGCGCGCGCATCCTCGGCCTCTTGCCCGACACCGAGGTAGACGTGGTGGAGAAGTGCAGCGCCGTCGACGGCACCTGGGGCATGAAAGCCCAGCACTACGAAATGGGACGAAAATACGCGCAAAAGATGGTGCGCGGCATCGAAGCGGTGGAAGCAAAGACGGTGGTGACCGACTGCCCCCTCTCCGGGCAGCGCATTCGCCACGAGAACAAAGTCGATGTCGTGCACCCGGTGACCGCCCTGGCCCGGGCCTACGGTCTGGAGGACGCATGAAACCGGTGGAGCGAGACGAAGTCCTGAGCCTTTCTGCCTACGAGCCCCTGCGCGAAGCCTTTCGCGCGCGCGTCATCGCCGAGAAGAAGCGGCGCCGCACCCGCATCGGACCGAAGATCAGCGTGGTGCTCGAGAACCACGACACGGTGCTGTTGCAGATTCAGGAGATGCTGCGCACCGAACGCATCTCCCGCGAGGGCGCCGTGAAGCACGAGATCGATACCTACAACGAGCTGGTGGCGGGCAAGGACCAAGTGTCCACCACGTGCATGATAGAGATCGAGGACAAGGCCGAGCGCGACGCGTTCCTCAAAGAGGCGCTGGGCCTGGAAAAGTCGCTCACGTTGCGCGTGGGCGGCCACGCGGCTGAGGCCATCGGCCTCCCCGAGCGCGCCCTCGAAGACCGCGTATCGGCAGTGCTCTACCTGAAGTTCCAGCTTCCGCCTGCGGCGGTGGCCTACCTCCGCGAGACCCCCAGCGCCGCCGCAGATGTGCGCTTCGTGGCCGATCACCCGGCCTACCGCGCGGAGACCAAGCTCGAGCCGGCGGTGGTGGAGTCGCTCAAGGAAGATCTGTTCGAGTGATCGCGCTCACGCGGCCCATTCGCTTCGACGAGGTGGACGCCGCGGGCATCGTCTTCTTCGGTCGCTTCCTCGGCTACGCGCACGAGGCCATGGAGCTCTTCTTCGCCGGGGTCGACGGCGGGTATGCGCACCTTGTGATGAAGCGCCGCGTGGGTTTTCCGGCGGTGCACGTGGAGGCCGACTACCACGCGCCCCTCCGCTACGGCGACGTGCTCACCATCGAGACCACCGCCGGCAAGATCGGCACGACGTCGTGCACCCTGGTCTACCGATTCGTGCGGCAGGACGGCGTTCACGCCGCCTCCGTGCGCCACACCTGCGTGCTCTGCGATCTCGACGCCATGACGAAGATTCCGATACCCGCCGACGTGCGTGCGATCCTCGAGACCCACCGCGTCGACGATTAGCTCGCGTTCGCGCGGTCGTTGGCGGTGGGCTCGGACCTTGGCTGGGCGGCGGCGGGCAGGCTCAGCCAGGCTGCTGCGCGCGTCGTTCCTCGTCCGAGAGGCGGAACACTTCCATCGGGTCCTGCCCCGACTTTCCGTACTTGTATGCAGCGTAGGCGGCAGCCAAGCCTGCGCCGAAGAGTGCAATGCACATCCACTGAGCCGGCGTGCGATCGGCGAAGCGGTTGTCGTTCTCCGAGAGGCGGAAGGCGTCCATCACGTAGCGCACCGGCGCATAGGCAAGGCAGGTGACGGCCACGTAGGTGCCGGTGGGGAGCCTGCGACGCCACGTGAGCACGATGAATACCGACAGCCCGATGGTGAACAGGAACTCGAGGAGCCCGAGATCGTAGCGCGCGAACGGTCCGTGCTCGAACTTGATCCACGGCGGACCTTCGTAGCGGCCCATGAGACGGTGGAAGTCTTCGTAGGGCGCTTCGACGGCGATGGCGGTGCCCTGGGGCGCCACGGCGCCGATGTGGTCGTGGGCTGTGGTGCAACCGGCGCGCCCGAAGATCCACGCCACTGGGAAGACCGAAAGGATGAGATCGCAGAACGGGAAGACCGGCACCGGCTTCTTCCGCCGCCGCAGCTTATGCATGGTCAGCCCGGGGACCACTTTGAACCACGGCACCGCCTCGAAGTACTTCCACGCCATGACGCCAATGAAGCCGCCGAGGAAGCCACCGAAGGAGCTGATGCTCTCCCAGATGCGGAAGAGCCGTAGCGGATCTTCCTTCACGATCTTCCACTCGTAGAACACGTCGTTGAAGACGTGGGCGACGACGAAGCCGCACACCAGCATCCACGTGATGAACGAGTTCAGGGCATCGACGTCGAGGCCGCGCTCGCGAGCCCGACGGAGCGTGAGCGAGGTACCCAGGATGACCCCGGTCGCGACGAGCAACCCGAAGGTGTGGATCGGCAGGGGTCCGAGCTGAATGTCCGCCACGCGGATGAAGGGAAGCATCACGACGGTCTTTCTACCTCATGTGTGGGGCCGTGTCTCGCTCAGGTACGGTCTACCCGTACCTTGGGCTTGGCGCCCAAGAGCGCGAGCTGCCCGCAGGCCGCGGCCACGTCATCGCCTCGGCGTTTGCGAATGAACACCGAGTATCCGGTATCGGTCAAGACGGTCTGGAACGCGAGCACGCGGTCGCGGGCGGTGGGCCCCAGGCTGCTCGCCTCGATGGGATTCATGGGGATGAGGTTGATCTTCACCGGAAGCCCGCGCAGCAATTTGCCCAGCTTGCGCGCCTCTTCGAGGGTGTCGTTTTTGCCCGCCACCAGGGTGTATTCGATGGTGATGCGACGCCGCGGGGGCAGCGGATATTCCCGCAGAGCCTTCATCAGCTCCGAAAGCGGATGCTTCTTGTTGATGGGCATGAGCCGGGTGCGCGTGTCGTCGTCGGCCGCGTGGAGCGAGATGGCGAGGCCGATGCGCCCCTGGAAGTCCTCGCCCAGCCGGCGAATCTCCGGCACCAGGCCGCTGGTCGAAACGGTGACCCTGCGCGAAGAGAGATGCAGCCCCTCCGAATGCGTCAGCAGCCGCAGCGTGCGCACGGTGGCGTCGTAGTTGTGCAGCGGCTCGCCCATGCCCATGAGCACCACGTTGCGCAAGGCTTCGCCCGGGTACAGGTACTGCTTGGCCAGGAGCACCTGCGCGATGACCTCGTCGGCGCCCATGTGGCGCTTGAACCCGGCGACGCCGCTGGCGCAAAACACGCATCCCATGGCGCAGCCCACCTGCGTGCTGATGCACTGGGTCACCCGGACCGCGCCGCCCTCTTCCTCTTCGTCGGTATCCGCCGCCGCCGCGTCAGCGTCGGCCTCGGTGTCGGAAGCCGCATCGGCACCTTCGGCAAAGCGCTTGGGGCCCGTCGTACCCGGAATGAGCACCGTCTCCACGGTGGCGCCGTCTTTCATC
This sequence comes from Polyangiales bacterium, assembly GCA_038210445.1. Lineage (GTDB taxonomy): Bacteria > Myxococcota_A > Polyangia > Polyangiales > Polyangiaceae > JABFRG01. Next base: position 81,499 of record JBBQWQ010000002.1, on the reverse strand, counting down.
TTCACGAGCAGCTTGCGGGTGCCGTCGGTCGACGTCTGCACCAGCGCCACCTCGAGCACCGGCCCCACGCCGGCCTCGCGGAGCTTCTCCCGAAGGCCGCCCGCGATGTCGGTCATGCCGTCGACCGACATGACGCTGCGCCCCTGAATCCACCGAAACACCTGCTTGCCTGCGAAGGATCGCGCGCCCAGTGAGGTGACGGCCTGTTCCCACTCCTCGGGGTAACGTGCCAGCGGCGGCACTTCGGTCTTCGATGCGATCACGAGGCGCCTCCGGCGCTTTCGGCGGCGCGCTCGTGCTGCTTGGCTTCTTCCCAGTACCCGTCGAGCACCGCGAGTGGTTGCTTCGGCTCGAAGCCCCCGTGGTTGTCGCGCACCCGATTCTCCACGTGCGAAAAGCGTCGGGTAAACTTGTCGCTGGTGCGCTGAAGCGCCTTCTCCGGGTCGAGCCCCAGGTGCCGCGCGTAGTTCACCAGGGCGAAGAGCACGTCGCCCAGCTCCGCCTCCATGGCGTCGCGATCGTCCTCGGCGTACGCCTGATCGAGCTCCAAGAGCTCCTCCGTGATCTTTGCGCGAGAGCCCTCGGGGCTCTCCCAGTCGAAGCCCACCTTCTTCACCTTGTTGCCAATCTGGGTGGCCCGAAGGAGCGCCGGCAGGTTCCGCGGCACACCATCGAGGAGCCTGCGATCGACCTTTTCTTGCGCCTTAATCGCGTCCCAAGTGGCGCGCACCGCGGCGGCGCTTGCAACCTCGCCGCCGCCGAACACGTGCGGGTGACGCCGCACCAGCTTGGCCACGATCCCTTCCACCACGTCGTCGATGGCGAACGAGCCTTCTTCCCGGGCCAGCTCTGCTTGAAACACGACCTGCAGCAGCAGATCGCCTAGCTCTTCCCGCAGATGCGCGCGATCGCCGCTGTCGATGGCGTCGAGCACCTCGCACGCCTCCTCCAGCACGTACTGCTTCAGGGTCGCGAAGCTCTGCTCGCGGTCCCACGGGCATCCGCCCGGGCCGAGGAGCCGCTGCATCACCTGCACCAGGCGCGTCAGCGTGCTGCCATCCTGGGTCTCCCGAGGGCTGAGCGCGCGGTGCGCCGCGTGGTCGAAACGTTCCATGGGCGTGTCTATAGCAGGCAACTCCGCCTCTCGACACATGCGGGCGCCAGCGAAAGGCGGCTTTCCAGGCGGCACCTGGTGATAGCCTCGTCTCCCATGCCGGACCACGCGAACCGCGGCCATGGTGAGGAGCCGGAGAGCGGACCGGCGAACCTGAAGAGCATCTTCGTGTTCCTCGGCGTGGTGGTGTTGTTGGGCGTGCTGTACCTCCTGCGCGGGGTCATTGCGCCGCTCTTCGTGGCCTTTTTGCTCGCGTACGCGCTCGACCCTGCGGTCGACAGGCTTGAGCGCGCCCACGTGCCGCGCGCCCTCGGCGCCGTCATGGTGATGATGCTCCTCACGGGGTTGGTCGGGGCGTTCCTGGTCTTCGCAGTGCCCATGTTCCTCGACGAGCTCCGCGCCGCCGGTGAAGACCTCCCGAAGCAGATCGAAGGCCTGCAGCAGCGGGTCGAGCCGTGGCTCTTCAAAAACTTCAAAGTTCACGCTCCGCACGACGTCAACGAGCTCGCCAAGAGCCTCTCCGGCACGCAAATCGGCACCGTGGCGGCCACCGCGCTCACCGCCGCGTTCGGTACCCTGAGCTACGTGGGTGTGGCCCTGTCGGCGCTCATCATCCCGGTATTCGCGGTGTATCTGCTTATCGACTTCGACCGCATCGTGCGCCGGGTCGCCGATCTGATGCCGCGTCGGTACATCGCGACGGTGAGCGGCGTTGCCAAGCAGATTCACACCACGCTCGGCGGCTGGGTACGCGGTCAGCTCACCGCCAACCTGGTGCTCGCGGCGCTCTACGCGACCGGCCTGCGCATCGTCGACATTCGCCTGGCGGTCCCCATCGGCGTGCTCACCGGCATGCTGGCGTTCATACCCTACGTGGGGTTCGCGGTGGGGCTCACCTGCGCCCTGGCCATGGCCATTCTCGATTGGACCGGCATCGGCACCGTGGTCGCTGTGGTCCTCGTCATGGCGGGCGTGCAGATTCTCGACTCCATCGTGGTCACGCCGCGCATCGTCGGCCGTTCGGTGGGGCTCCGCCCGCTCGAGGTGCTGGTCACCATGATGGGCGCGGGCACCCTCTTTGGTTTCCTGGGCGTGCTCCTGGCGGTGCCGTTGGGCGCCGTGGTGAAGATCCTGATCACGCGCGGCGTGCGCGCCTACCTGGCCTCGAACTTTTACCTGCGCCGGGGCCGGGCGCGGCTGCCCGCGCCACCGCGACCGCGCTAGAGGAGACGGGTGATTTTCGTGAGCTGCGTGGCTCTCCTGCTCTGAGCGGCGGCTGACAAGCGCCCAGTCGCCTGCGTCAGTCGACCTCGCCGAGCACGTTGGCTTCCAGGTATGCGCGGCGTTCGGCAGCGCCGGTGAAGCGACCGAGGGCCACCATCATCTTGGCGATGGCCGCCTCGACGCTCAGCTCGCGGCCACCGATGGCGCCCAGCTGCGCGGCTTTGATGCCGGCGTCGTAGCGCGAGAGGTCCACGAAGCCGCTCGGGCATTGCGAGATGACGAGCACCGGCACGTCGCGATCGCGCGCCTCGTGCACCGCGGGAAGGAGCGAGCCTTCGCGGCTCGGCAGCGTCCCGGTGCCGTAGGTGGCGAGCACCAGCCCCTTGGCGCCCACCTGCAGCGCGCCACGGATCATCGCCGGGTCGAGCCCAGGAAACACCCGCACGAAGAGCACTTTGGGCTCGAAGCGTCGGTCGAGCGGGGCGAGCGCGGCAGCCTTGCGCACGTGGGCGCCCACCGCGACGTCGAGCCCCAGACGCACCAGCGGCGCCGTGGTCGGCGAGGCAAACGCGTCGAACGCCCAAGCGTCGAGCTTGGTGGTGCGCACCGCGCGCAGCACCTTGGAATCGAAAGCGATGCAAACCTCGGGCACGTCGAGGGTGGCGGCGATGGTGGCATCGATGAGGTTGGTGCGCGCGTCGCTCCGCACCTCAGAGAGTGGCCGCTGCGCCCCGGTGAAGACGACCGGCCCCGGAAGCGGGCCCAACAGGAACGAGACGAAGCTCGCGCCGTAGGCCATGGTGTCGGTGCCGTGCGCCACCACAATGCCGTCGGCGCCGTCGTCGAAGGCCTGGTGTATCGCCTCGGCCAGTACCACCCAGTCCTCGGGCCGGAGATCAGCCGAGTCCCGATGGAACACCGCGCGCGTCTCGATGTCGGCAATCTTCCCCAGCTCCGGCACCTCGAGCACCAGATCGCGTGGCCCGCCGCTGAGCCCCACCGCGCCCGAGTCCGCCTCTACACGCATGGCGATGGTACCACCCGTGTAGAGTACAAATATCCGCTTCAAAAGACGCGCTGACCGATCTTGATGGTATCGCCGGCCTGGAGCGGAATGTCGCCCTGCTGGCCATCGGTAATCGCATCGACGCTGATGACCGCGGTGACGGTCTTGCCGGGCGCAACGTTCCGCGTGAGCGTGACGTGGTTGGAGTCTGCCAGGGGCGTGAACCAGCCAGACTGCGAGAGCGCGTCGACCAACTTCATGCCCTCGGTCCAGGGAATGCTGCCGGGCTTGGTCACCTGCCCCACGATGCTCACCTTCTTGGAGTAGTACTGCTTCACCAGCACCGAAAGCTGCGGATCCCGCAGAATCTTGGCCTCCGAGAGCTTGAGCCGGAGCAGCGACGCGATGTCTTGCGGCTCGAGACCGCCGACCTTGACCCGGTTGATGTAGGGAAAGTCGATGGTCCCGTCGGGCTGAATCCGGTACTCCTTCGGTAGATCCTTCTCGCCGACGATGCTCACCTCGAACACGTCGCCCGGCCCGACGGTGGTGCTCAAGGTGGGCGCCGGCAAGTTGGTGGGTGCCCCCGGGCGGGAGCCGGAGCAGCCCACGAGGAGCAGCGTAAGCGCGAGGACGAGCTGTCGAAAGGCCATGCGAGCGGCGTGCAGTCTAGCCCGAATCATGGATGGGCCGGTAGGCAAAGGGGGTGGCGAACGGTGAACATGTCGGCGCAGACGGGGGCGACGCATGTGCTTCTACGGTGAGCCGGTGCGCGCGGACATTCATGCCCCCACAAAGCGACATCGCGCCCCCGGATGCGGGAGCGCGATGCGACGATTCGTTGCTCGCTCAGCTCAGAGGAACCAGCGGGCGCCTGCGAACGCGGTGAAGCGGTTCCAGCTCATGTCGTAGAGCTGACCCGGACCGTAGACGATCTGGGTGCTCGAAACATTCTGCATGTACGTGAACGTTGCGTTCACCGCGAACGAGTCGGTGAAGCGGTACTCACCGAAGAGCTGGGCCTCCGGACGAACGACCGTGAACGACGCATTGGCTGCAGTGTTTTGCCCTGCCAGGAACACGTCTGGGTACGAAAGCGCCGACACGCCGCCGGTGAGCGAGAGCAGCACGCGGCCGCCGAAGAAGTACGAGAGGGAGAGGTAGCCCTTGTCGACGCCGTAGAAGTTGCCGAGGTAGCTGTTCTCGAAGTCGCGGGTGTAGCCCACCGCGAGCGACGACTGCGTGAGCGACAGCTTGCCGGGGTCGGAGGTCTCCGGGTTGTCGGTGAGGTAGAAGCGCGCTTCTGCCTGGGCGATGATGCTGTCGAACTGGCGCGCCGCCACGGTCTTCGCGTCGTAGAAGCTGCCGCCGTAGCCGATGGACGCGAGCGCCGCGAATCGGGGCGTGATGAGGCCGTTGAGGCCGATCTTCGTGCGCAGCGGAATGGAGTCCGCCAGGAAGTTCACGGAGCGGTTCGGGTCGGTGTACCCGAGAATGCCCACGGTGCTCTCGTGGAAGATGGCGGTACGCGGACGAAAGCGCCAGCGGTTGCGGAGCGCAAACTCGTGCCGAAGGTTGGTGAAGGGCGCACCCGCCGACTGCTCGAAGAGCGTGGCGTTGAAGTTGTAGCCGACCGTGGTGTCGAAGGTGCCGTTGTTGGGCGTCCAGGTGAGCTCGGCGCCCGCGTACGGGTTGCTCGTGTTGAAGCCCACGCTCGGATCGCCCACGACGTTCGGGCGAATGGTTCGCACGTAGCCCGCCAGAATCGAGAACGTGATGGGGCGCTTCGGAAAGATATCGAGGCGCGCGTCGGCATTGACGCTGACGTTGCGCTGATCGCGCAGCTCCGTCTTGCCGATGTACTCGCGGTACGTGGCCGAAAGGCCTGCGCGGAAGGCGATCGCGCCGGGTGCGGCAGGGGCGCCGTCGGCACCCTCTTTGCGCTGTTCGCCCAAGGTGCTCAGCGTGAGCGAGGGCGTCAGACGAAAGGTCGCGCCGTCGGTCGGCGGGTTATTGGGGGCGCCGTTGATGACGCCATCCTTCGACGAACGAAGGAACCAGTTCGAGTCGTAGCCGACCTCACCGGCGATGCCGGGGTGGAGCTCGAAGTCGCCCACCCTCCAACCGGCACCCTCGGAGTAGCGACGATCTTTGAGCCAGGCTTGCGCGTGCGCAGACTTGGTTGCAAACGAGACCGCTAGGGACGCGAACAAACCAACTGCTAGGTATTTGCGGGTTCTCTGGCTCATTAAGTCACGCGTATGGGCGAGCGGGCCAACTGCCTCCCGCGTAAATAACTGGGCCTGGGGCAGGTTGGGGCAGATGTGCCCGCAACACCCATATCAGGACCAGCAAGAAATTCAACAGCGCAACTTATTTTGCGCAGCTCACACAGGAGGGGGGCTCGATGGTGCTACCGGGGTAGTTCACGACCGGGTCGGGATACGGAGCTTCTTCGGTGGTCGACACAGACGGATCAACCGTCGTGGTCACCTTCGTTTGCCCAAGGTACGCGGCTTCTTCGCCGATGCACTGGTTGGACTCGGCGACGAGCTGCTCGGAGCGCTGTCGCAGAACCTGGAGGATGGTGAACTCGTGCCCCGAGAGCTCGGCGTCGTTGCGCGACACCGCCGCCTGAAGCGCCGTCTTGCGCTCCCGCGCCGAACGGACCGCGACGTCGATCTGGGAGAGCTTGTCGTCGAGGCAGAGCGTCTTGACAACGTCCTTGTCTTTGCGGGCTTGCTCGAGCTGCTTGCGCACGGTAGCCCCCGCCCGCTCCATTTTCGCGAGCGCACGGTCGGACTCGGCAAGTTGATCGGCCGGGGAGAGCTGCGCCTTCTTGGAGACGTCAATCTGCGCGTCCGCGTTGGCCGTGGCCGCAGGAGACTTGGGCTGCGCGGGCTGCGCGCCTGCGGGTGCCGCCATGTAGACGAACATACCGGCTGCCAAGACCCACTTGAGATTCGATCGCATCCTCTTCGCTCCTCCCATGAGCTCGTGAGAGCCCCGGATGTAAGAATCTACCTGCCACTGGGGCGCAAGTCAACGCTCGAGACCCGCAAAAAACCTGTTTCATTTCAACGATTTTCCCGAAGAGCTGCGGCGAATCTGCGGGAATGGGAGCGGCGGGCCAACCGAGCCTGGCCGCGCTTGTCTCCCTCCTACGTTGCGGCATTCGGCAGGCGCATTCACACCGCTGATAGAAAGAGCAGTCCCTTGAGGCTTCGAACGGTCGGCGCAGACAAAACAGAAACGGACGCGGCGAGGCGTCCGTTTCTGCCACAGACTGAGAAGATGCTCAGTTCTGCTTTTTGAACGTGACCGGGATGTTGAGCGTGGAGCCGGAGCCGCCCGGGGCGTCGAACTGGGCGTTGCGAACGGCGCGCTGGATGCACGAGGCAACCGAGCTGGAGAGACCACTGTTGCTGGCGACGGATGCGTTCTCGACCTCGCCGTTGGGGCCAATCTTCGCGCTGATGACGACCTTGCCTTCCATGTTCGGGTCGACGTTGAGGCCCGACTGGTAGCAACTGCGGAAGCGGCCGCGGAGGCCGGCGATGACCCGGTCGGCGCCGTTCACCGGGACCGTTGCGCTGGTGCCACCGAGCTGCGCGTCGCCCTTGGGGCCCGCCACCGCGGTTGCGGTGCCTGCGCCGCCGGCGCCGCCCTCGCCCTTGGTGGTGCCGCCGATGCCGCCCAGACCCGCGCCCTTGCCGTTGCCTTGCACAGGTGCGCCGCCGGTGCCCATCTTGAGCTCACCGGACCCCGGCGAGACGCCGGCGCTCGACTGGGCCGCGCCGGAAAGGTCGACCGGCGGGATGTCGCTGCGATTGAGTGCACCTTGCACGGAAGACTGGCCACCGAAGGCAGCGAGCATCTGCATCTGCATGGCTTCGGCTTGCTGCGCCATGGCGGCGGCCTTGGCGTCGCTCACCGCGGCGCCCTTGGGGCCAGGCGCGCCACCCGCGCCAGCCTTGGGAGCCGACGAAGGGTTCTTGTTGGCGTCGGGCTTGGTGTCGGCCACCTTGGTGTCGTCGGGCTTATCTTCCGGCTTGTCTTCAATGGCCGGCGGCGCGATGTTCTTCATCATGTCGACCAGGTCGGCGACGGAGCCCTCGCCGATGGGCGGGTCCATCCAGTCGGAGTACATGGCGCCCACCAGACCGAAGTGCAGCAGGAAGCTGAACGCGGCGATGATGGTCAACGTCCAGTCGATCTGGCTGGCGAGCCCGCCCTGCACTGCCAGCGGAAGCTGCGGGCGCGGCTGCACGGGCGGGGGCGCGACGAACTGAAACAGGAACGTGGTGTCGCCAATGACGACCTTGCCGCGCGCGTCTTCGCTGAGCTTTACCTGGTACATGTTGCCGACCCGGCGCGCCTGACCCCGCAGCGCAGCGAGGTCGGTGATGCCGGAGGCCAGCGCCACGCGCCCGTTCATGCCGTCGAGAAAGTTCAGGTGGTAGTCGGAGCCCACCAGCTCGAAGAGCTTGAAGTGGGGCGCGAGCTGCGGCGCGGCGACGACGAAGGTCGACTTCTCGCTGGGACCCACGGTGACGGTGATGCGCTGTTTGATGACGCGCTCTTCCATCACGCGGCCGGCGGTGACGAGGCCGATGCGGAGGACCTTGGGGCCCGTCGCGACTTGCATCGCGCGCATGACCGCGGTCATCTGCCCCGGACGATTCGACGGACCGGCGCCGGGTCCCATGTTCATCTGTGACATTCGAAGCTCGCCTTTCGGAGGGTAAACGTTTCCGCGAGGTCAGACACCCGGAGCGGAAAAAAGTTCCCGAATACCTACGGTCTTGTTCAGGGTACCTGACCCTAAGACGGCCGAAGAAGAAAAAAGCGTCAATCCATTCCCGTGTTCGCGACGGCGGTCAGGGGCTCCGCAGGGTCGACGGTGCTGCCGGGTGCGGGGGTGTAGTCAAGCCGAACGCCCTCGCCTTCTACGGCTTCGGTGCCGTTGCCGTAGTTCTCGAGCCACTCCACGAGATCGTCGGCCGCTCGCATGCGCTGCTTGCCCTCGCGGATGGCCGCACGGTGCAGGAGAGCGCAGGTGATGGCGCCGGCGATGCCCACCGCCGCCACGCCGAGGGCTGAGAGCACGAGGCCGTTGAAGTCGGGCGCGTCGCCGTCGACCTCGTCGATGAGGCCGCGCCGGAGAAACACGGCTGCGCCGAGGAAACCCACGCTCGAGGTGATGCTCGCGCACACCCGCGGCACGCGGGCCCAGTGGGCCAGCGAGAACTCGAGCTCCATGAGCGCTTCGCCGAGCCGCGCCACGCGAATGTCGAGGGGCGCGGCCATGGCTTCTTGCACCATGGCCTCGAACGAGCCTTCAGGCAGCTTCGCGTCGAGCAGCGTGAGGCCGCGCTTCTTTGCCGTCCGAAGGGCTTTCAGCAGCGCTTCTGCGTCGGCGAACGGCGCGTCGAACACGAAGAGCAGCCGCCGCAGCGACAGCCCCATGCAGCCGAGCGCGACGACGAGGACGACGACGAGCGGAGCCAACGCTCGCTCAGAACGGCTCTTTGCGCGCCGCTTCTTCGATGCGTTCGAGGAACGGCTGGCGAAGCTCCGCGAGCGTGAGCTTCGGTTGAATTTTGCTCACGTCGACCGCGGCGACCGGCTTCTGCACGCGGCCGACGATGGTGACCTCGCCGATGGTGAGCGGGCCCTTCTGCTGGGCGACGGCGACGGCCGGAACCAGGACGAGGGCGGCAAGGGCGACGGCGGAGAAAGCGAGCTTCATGGTGGTTCTCTCGGGATTACGGAGCGCGGCGGGCTGCGTCGTCGACGCGGAGTGCAGCGGGCGGCTGCATCTCGGCCAGCGGAAGGGACATCTTGGCGCGGGAAATCTCGATGACCACGGCTGGTCGCTGCAAGCGCCCCACAAGGACCATGGTGGGGAGCGTGATCACGCCCGGCGCCGGCGCATCGGCGCTGGCAACGAGCGACACCGAGGAGGCGACGAGCAGCGAGGCGAGGCCGGCGAGATGCTTCATGGGGTAAAGTGTAGCACTCACTTGCCCGCGTCGCCCTTCGTCGCCGCGGGAGCGGTTCCGGTAGCTGCGGGGGCGGCGGTGCCGCCCTTGAGCTCGGCCTGTTTGGTCTTGGCGCGGGCCAGGAGATCGTCGACGTCGTCGGTAACGCCCTTGGCGCGCATGGTCTTGTACTTCTCGAACTCGCTGATGGCGGTCTGCACCTGATCGCCTGCGCTGGTGCCAGGAATGTTCGGAGCGAACAGGTACAAGAGCCCCATGTCGTAGTGTACGAGACCGAGGCTCGAGTCGAGCGAGAGCGCCGTGTCGAACTCTTTGCGAGCATCGGCGGCGCGGCCGAGGAGCCGGTAGCAATCGCCCATGTTGAGGTGAGCGATGGCGCTGTTGGGGCCGTACTTGACGGCGCTCTCGAGGACCGGTTGCGCCTCGGTGGCGTTGCCCGCTTCGAGACGCATGCTCCCGAGCTGCACCAGGGCTTCCACCAGATCGGGCCGACGGCGCGAGGCCACTTCGAGTGCGCCGAAGGCCACCGATCGGCGCCCGTACTCGCGCTCGATGAGGCCGCGAAGGAGGTTGGCCTCGGCGTTCTCCTTGTCGCGGGCAGGGCTGGAATCGCCGAACCCGTCGATGATGGCCTGGAGCGCGTAACGGGCCAGCTCCATCTTGCGCGCGCGATAGTGGTCGCGTGCGATGGCCACCATCGCGTCCTTGTAGTCGGGGTTCATGCGCAGGGCGTCTTGGGCCAGCTGCTGCGCGCCGCCGTGGTCGCCGGCGAGCGACTTGATCTCGGCTAGGTACGTGGAAATTCGGGCCGAGGTGGGGAACTTGGCTTTCTTGTCGGTGAGGAAGGTGTCGGCTTCGGATAGCGCCCCCTTCCCTGCGAGCGAGAGCGCGTAGGCGCCGATGGCCAGCTCGTAGTCGGGCTTCACGGTGTAGGCGGCGCGGAACGCTTGCTGCGCGCCGGCGCTGTCGCCGAGACGCTCGAGCACCACGCCCAGCGAGTACTGCGGCGCCGGAGACTTGTTGTCCTTCTCGGCAGCCTCCTTGAAGTACTTCTTCGCGCCCTGGAGATCGCCGTTCATCCAGGCCTGGAAGCCCTGGTTGTACGAGGCGAGCGCGGCGCCCGAGAGCTCGGACTTGTCGTCCGGGCTCGCGACCACACCCACCTGGCCGCCCTTGTTGTCGGTGGCAACGCCGCCGCCGTCACCACCGCCCTGGGGGTAGTTGATGGGCTTGTCGTCGCCACCGCAGGCGGCAGAGCCACCCACGGCGCCGAGAAGCAGAAACGAGAGACTGACGAAAGCGAGCTTCTTCATGGCGCCACCGGGAGCGGAATCGCCATGCCGTTTGCAGGAGGCACGGCCGTCTGACCGGGCCGCGTCTGCACGTACTGGCCGTCCTTGTATTCGAGCTTCTTCGCGCCCGTTTGGTCGAGAGGGTCGGAAGATTGCGTGACGTACTCGCGCATCTTTGCGTCACCGATGATGTCGGTGAAATACGCGAGGCGCGCGATGGCCCGCTGGGTCTTGTCGTTGCGGATGTTGTACTTGCGTGCAAGTTGCACGGAACCGGCATAGCGGCGAACCATGAGGGTGTCGGCGCCCTTGAGCTCCGATTCCTTCTTGGTGCGCCAGCCTTCGCGCCCCTGGTCGCGAAGATCGGCAGCTTTGTTCTCGAGATCTTCGCGGCCGCTGTTTTCCATCTGCTTGAGGAAGGCCTCTTGCTTGGCGGTGAAGATCTTGATCTTGGTGGTGTTGTAGAGACCGGTGCGAAGCGTGTCCCAGAGCGTGCCCTGGCGAGCCAGCACGGCGGGCACCCACTCGAGCGAGGGGTACGCGCGGGCGATGCGGTCGAGCTGCTTGTCCCACTTGTCGGCGTCAGCCGCGTTCAGCTGGTACTTTCCGGGCTTGGTCTGCTTGCTGGTCTTGGCGTCGAACTCACCGAGCACGTCGGCGACGGCGCCGTCGTATTTGTGCTTCGCGTCGATCTCGTACTTTTCCTTGATGTCCTCGTCGAGCATCGTGAAGTCCGCCTCGGCGGCGTAGTCGACGTACGGCGAGTCGAGCGCCGGGCTCTTGCCTTCCTTGTTCGGCGGAGCAACGGCCTTGAAGCGCTCCCAGGTGGCCACCGTGGACTTGAACCAGGTGCGGTAGTTCTCGCCAACTGCCTTGTGCATTTTGGCGATGAAGTAGCTCGCCTCGACGTTGTACTTCGCGGCCTGCGCGTTGTTCGAGTTCTTCTGGAAGAACTCGGTGAGCGCCTGCTCCGCGGCGATGCGGCTCTGGCGGTTTTGCCCGGTGTCGCCGCCCTTGGCGTTCCACTGCTTGAAGTCGTACGTGGCCATGAGGTAGTCGGCGCTGGCCTTCTCCTCGGCGCTCGGGCGGAGCGAGACGTAGGTCTTGTACTGCGCGGTCATCTTGTCGCGCTGGCCCATGCTCGCGTAGAGCACCATGGCGTTCTTGGAGGCGACCTTGCGTTTGTCGGCGTCGAAGCGGTCGTTGCCGGCGACCTTCTCGTAGGTCTCGGCGGCGCGTTGATAGTTGAAGAACGAGTAGTACGTGGTGCCGAGGGCGTCGTACGCGTCGTTGAGAAAGCGCAGGCGCTCCTCGTACTTCTTGGGGTCGGCCGGCGCCTTGGTCTTGGGGTCGCCCTTCTGCAGCTTGGTCAGGCGGTCTTCGCTGCCGTACTCGCTGATGAACTTGTTGTACATGTCGATGGCTTTGGAGAACTCGCCGACCTGCTTGTACGCGTAGGCGGCGTTCATGGCGGCTTCCGGCGCCTCATCGCGACCGGGAGCTGCGCTGAGCGCGGCCTCGTAGAGCCCAGCGGCCTCGCGCCAAAGCTTGTTCTTTCCCTCGCCCGGCGGAGCCGCCTTGGCTTCCTCGAACTTCTTGCGGGCGTTGACGTACGCCGCCTCCTGCAAGGTGGGGTTGATGATGATGCCTTCGTTGGCCTTGCCGGCGTCGTCGACGGCGCAAGACTTGGCCTTGGCCTCGTTGGCGAGCTTGGTGGAGAGCTCCACGTTGCGCTCGAGGTTCGACATCGTGATGAGCTTCTCCCAGGCCTTGTAGCCGTAGGGAGTCTTGCCGCACTGCTCCTTGTACATGGGCTCGAAGCGCGCCCGCGCCTGGTCGAACTGTCCGTAGAGGAAGTACGTCTCGCCGGCGTAGTACTGGTAGTCGAGGGCGTGCTTGTTGACGTCGAGGCTCGCGGGGACGCGGCTCACGTACTCGTCGCGCGCCTGCAGGCTCTGCTGCACCACGCTGGGCACCTCATCGCGCACCACTTTCTTGTCCTGGCCTTCGCCGCTGAACTTCACTTCCTCGCGCTTCTGGGTGCCCTGGGCGCCCTTGGAGTCGTCGAAGCGCTGGTAGGCGAGATCGCGATCGACGTCGGCAATGTCGACGACGAAGAAGGCCGCATTGTCGAGGAACTTGTCGTCCTCGTTGGAGTCACGCACGTCGACCGCGGCGGCCTTGGCTTCGTCGATCTCTCCGCGGCTGGGCTCGGCGTAGGTGGCCGGCTTCAGCTTGTGGAGGACCACCTGGATGCGAACGTATTGGTGCAGGGCGTCGGCGAGCCAGTAGCGGCTCTCGTAGGCATCGGGGGCGTCTTCTTCTTGCTTGAGGAAGCCACGCCAGCCAAGGGCGGCAAGCTTGTATTCTGCACTTGCTCGGGTGAGCAGCTCCAACTGCCGCGCGGCGTCGCCGGTCTCGGTGGCCGCCTGGAGGGCTGCCTTGCCGTTGTTGGTGTGCTGCACCGCCGCCTGGCGAAGACCACCGCGCACCAGGCGTTCGGCGTTGCGGAGCGCCGCCGGGTTGTCCTTGTTGGCTTCGGTCCAGGGCGTGACGCCCACGTAGTTGGAGAGCGCGGTGCGGGCTGCGAGTGCCTTGGCGGCAATGGCGTCGTGCTCCGGCGTGCCCGGCTTTCGCGACGCATTCATGGCGTCGTAGGTGTCGGCGATGGCGGCCTGCACCTCGGGAGCCGTGGGGTCCATCGGCCACTTCTTCAGGATGAGCTCGTAGACCTCGATGGCGTTGGTGTGCTGCTCGAGGGTGCGATACTCCACCGCCAGGGCCTTGTAGACCTCGATGGTCCAGGGCTTGTCTTGGGGGACGATCTTGGGGTCCTGGACGCGCTCAATTGCGATGTGGAGCTTCTTCTCCTGCACGTCGCGTCGCGGCTCGATGTCGATGATGTCGGGCCGCTGAATGTACGGCTCCTCGGTGCCGGGACCGGCAAAGTCGACGTTGGTGAGCGAGCCGGCGATGTACGTGTAGGCCTCGCTGCGGAAGTCGGCGCCCGGGTCGCCGGTGAGCTTCTGCTGCTCGTCGGTGTAGACGAGAAGCTTCACGAACTCCTGGGTCGCCGCCTCGTAGCGCTGCTGCTTGAAGAGCGTCCAAGCGTACTTGTAGAGCGAGACGCCGAACAGCGGCGGCTTCTTGAAGGTCATTGCCTGGAGGTAGGCGCGGGCGGCGCGGTTGTAGCCGTACACGCTGCCCGGCTCGTCGCGCACGACGCCGGAGCCGATGTCGAGGAGATCGAACTCCCAGTTGCCGATTTGCCACCAGACCTCTGCGAGGTACTTGGGCTCGGTCCCCGCGATGACGTTGGGCTGGGGGATGGGCGTGCAGTCCTTCGGATACGGATCGGTGAAGGTCGTCTCTTCGCCGCCCTTGGCCAGCCGCTTCGGGTCGTGATTGCGGGCGCGCCAGGCGCTCCAGAAGGCCTCGTCGTGATCTTGCGGCAGCGGGTTGATGCTGTCCTGGTCGGGCTTCTTCGCGTCGGGCGGCGTGGGGTACGCAAACTTGTTGTGGCACACGAGCGAGCGCCACACCTGCTGCGACTCGGACACGCGGCCGGAGTCGTTGTAGGCGTGCCCAAGGAAGTAGTAGACGCCCGCCAACTCCTTGTACTTGGGGAATTCGACGATGATGCGCTTGTAGAGAACGATGGCGGGCTTGATGCCCTCTTCCACGGGCTCGGTCGCCTCTTCGGAGCGGGCGCGCTCCTCGTAGAGGGCGGCCAGTCGGTACATCGCGTCGGGGGTCGCCTCCGGGTGCGAGCGCGAGCCGGAGTACTCCTTCACGAACTTCTCGAGGCGCAGGATCGCGTTCTCGCGGGCCTTCTTCAGCTCGCTCTTCTCGACGCCGATCTCGTTGTCGAGGTCCGAGAGGATCTCGCGCTTCTTGGTCTCGTAGTGCAGGCGGATGATGCTGGTAACCGTGTCTTTGTAGTCTTTGGCGCCCTTGTCGAAGGCATCGACCTCGCCCTTGAGGACGCCGAGCGCGGCCACTTGCTTGGCCGAAGGCGGCGGCGGCGGCGGCGCCTTGACGGCCACCTGGGGTGCCGCGGGCGTGGGCTGCGTGGCGACGCCGGCCTCGGGCGTGGCAGTGAGGGCGGCGCCCGCATCGGCGGCGGACACGGGCGCAGCGCCGGCGTCGGCCTTGGCCACACCGGCGTCGGCCTTGGCCGAACCGGCGGCGGGCACAGGCTGCGCGAACACCGGCAGAGCGCCGAGGAGCGACACGGTAAGAGAAGCGGCTAGTAGTCGAATCTTCATTTCGTCCTCAGGACTGGTCCCGCCGAAACGCGCGGGAAGCCATCACGTCCATCACTTCTTGTCGCCGGAATCGTCGAGGACCTCGCGGAGCTCCTCGTCCAGCGTTTGCTCTTGCTTGGCCCGCTCGGTCTGCAGCGTGCGCACGCGATAGAGCTCTTCTTCGCGAACTTCCCAGGCTTGCTCGGTGATGCCGACGTCGGCCCGGAGCACGATGTTGCGGAGCTTGTCGCGCACCAGCTCGAAGTTCCGCTTGGCCACCTGACCCACGAGATCGCGGGCCTCGGTGTCGAGCTTGCTGAGCCGCTCTTCGTAGCCGACGATCTTCACGCGTTCGCTCTCGACCTTGTCCTTGAGCTCGCTGACGCGCTTTTCGACCTGAACCTCGAGGGCTGCGAAGGCCAGGAGGAGCTTCTCTTCGGCGGCGCGCGCCGAAGTTAGCGTGGGCTGAATGCGCTGGGCGTAGCGCTGCGCGTTGCTACCCGCCTGCCCTTGCGCCGCCAGCTGCACTTCGCGTTCGAGCGCGTCGCGGAAGGCCAGACGGGCCGCCGCGTCGTTCTGGAAGCGCGCATCGCCGACGCCGACCTGCATGCGGCCCATCTCGAAAAGACGCCGCAGCTCGGCGATGTCTTTTTGCCGGGCTTTGAGGTCCTTCTCGTTGGCGTCGATCTCGTCGTTGAACCGCTTGAGCGCGACGGGATCGCGGGTAATGCCCTGCTGCGCGTCTTGCTTGAGGATTCGCCGCAGGCCGTTGACCACGGCGTTCAGGCGGTCGACCTCAAGCGCCTGGCGCGAGACCTCCTGCGAGAGCGTATTCCACTGCTTGCTGCCCTGGTAGTCGCGCTCCGCGAAGTCGGCCGAGCTCTGGGGCAGACCCTTGATCTGCGACATGAGCTGCCGGCGGGTGGTGCGCGCCTGCGCGATGTCGCCGGAGAGCTCGGTGGGCTCCTCTGCGTCGAGGCCGGTGGCGAGCTCCCAGCGCGCATGCGAGATGCGATTGAGGAGCCCGAGCGCCTGCTCTTCGCCGGCGAGAAGCTCTGGGAAGGCCCGTACGCGGTTGGCCGCGTTGGCGAGCGCCATCAATTTGTCGATGATGCCGTACGACTGCTTGATGAGCGAGCGGCACTCGTTCACGTCGTCGATGATGGCGAACGCCATGGGGCCGTCTTCGGCCTCGCGCGCCCACTTGATGGCGAGCGCCGGGAGCTGCTCGTTCTGGTCGAGGATGTCGAGCTGCTGCTGGCTCAGCTTCTCGTAGTAGACGCTCGGGTCTTGCGTGGAGTCGAGGAAGGTGTCGACCTTGACGCGCATGGGATCGTACTTGTCCTTCACCGACTCGTAGAGCTGCAGCGCCTTGCGGAAGGAGCCGGCGCGGAGCAAGAGGTCGGCGCGGAGCAAGGTGCCCTCGCCGAGGACCGCAGAGCCGGGGTCGGCGATGGAGAGCACCTCGAGGGCGCGTTCGGCGCGTTGGGCGTCGCCCAGGCGCACATACACCCAGGCGAGCTCGTAGAGCATGGTGTCGAACTCGCGCGAGTCGCGCGCCACCTTCTGGTACGCGTCGGCCGCCTGCGTATACTGCTCCATCTCGTAGAAGAGCCGGCCGATGGCCATCCACGAAAGGTCGATGACCTGCTTGTGGTCGTCGCTGTCGGGCGCCATGTCGGTGACCCGGCGGAAGATGTCGATGGCGTTCTTGTAGTTGGTGGGGGTCGTCTTGCCGTTGGCGCCCACCGCCGGCGCCGCTTGGGCGGCTTGGCGCATGGCCACCAGGCCCTCGAAGTACTTCGCCTGGTGCGCGTACGGCGTGTTGGAAGGCACCGCCGAGAGCGACTGTTGCGCCGTGGCGTAGTCCTTCTTGAAGTAGTAGGCCTTGCCCTTGGCGTACTGGAGGCCAGCGTCGATCATTCCCGGCGGCACTTGATTGAGCCGCGCGAAGACCTCGTCGAGGCCTTGCAGATCGTTGAGCCGGAGGGAGACGTCGACCAGGCGGGCGATGGCGCGCGTAAGGTACGGGGCGAAACGAGACTCGGAGCCTCGTTCGGCCAGCGCCTTGAAGTCGCGTCGGGCAGCCAGGTACTCGCGCGAGGCGTAGTAGGTCTCGCCGCGCAGGTAGAGCGCGTCGGGGTACGACGGCGTGTTGGGGTATTCCTCGAGGACCTCGCTGAAGACGATGATCGCCCGCGGGTAGTCCTTGGAGCGGAACAGCAGCTCACCGTTGGCGAGCCGTTGCTCGGCGGTGGGCATGGTGGACTTGGCGCGCGCGACCGCCGCCTGGATCGAGGGCGCTTCGCGCTCGACGATGTTGATCTCGTTTTGTGCGTTGCGGACGTTGGCGTCGGCGTCGGCAGCGAGCGAGCTGTGCGCGGCGGAGATGGCGAGGAGGCCCGCCGCCAGCGCCGTCGCTCTTCGAAGGTGCCCCGGAGAACCGGGGAACTTCACTTGCCGCCCCCGACGGACACGCCCCCGGACACCGAGTTGCCGTCGGCCTTGGCGCTACCGGCCGCCGCCGGCGTGGCGCCGCCACCGTTGCCCCCGAGCGGGCCGAGCTTCTCTTGCCATTCGATGCCCGGGCGCTGCTCGAGGGGCGTGGTGACGCCGCCCTTTTCGAGCGCCGTGGCGACGAGCGTGAGCTGCTTGCCCTCGACGGAGGTGAACGAGTGGCTCGACTTCACGTCGAACTTGTAGCCGCGGAGATAGGTGAACACTCCGTAGCCGTTGCCCTGGAACTGGAGCGAAACCTGCACGGTGTGATCCCCCGGCGGAACCGAACCGGTGAAGATGGGAATCTCCTTCTGGTCCGAGAGCGCGCCGGTCTCGTCTTGCTTGTTGTACTGAACCGCGCCGTCGATGACGAAGAGCGCCTTGATCAGCTTGAACGCGCTCGACATCTCGTTGTGGAACACCACCTCGGAGCGAGAGCCGGAGGCGCCGCCCGAGAGAATGGTGTCGGAGAGGAGCGAGAGCCGGGTGTGGCTGCGCCGAATCTGGTCCTTGAGCTCGTCGACCCGCGCCTCGAGATCGCGCAAGCGAACCGCGTAGGTGGGTCCGTCCATGCCGCTGCCGGAGCTGCCCGCAGCGGTCGGCGTGGCGCCGGTGCTCGCAGGCGCGGGCGCGCCGCTATCGCCGCTGGCCGCGACCGCAACGGGTGCGCCGCCGTCGCCGCTGGCGGCCGTGGTGGCTCCGCTGTCGGAAGCGCCTGCGTCGGCCTTGGCTTTCGCCGGGGCCTTCGGAGCGGCGACCTTCGCAGTCGCAGACTTTGCTGCACCTTGGGCGCCCGCTTCCTCGCTTGCTCCCACCATCAACGAGAGAACGAGCCCCGAAGATGCCAAGAGAGAAATCGCCCAACCTGCGTGACGTCGCATTCCACTGCCCCTTTCAGCGCCGACCGCGAGGGGGCGCACGAAGAGTAACTCAAGAGAGAACTGAACCGATGGGAGGCGACCCTCGACGGCACGTAGACCGCGTCAGGAGACCACACAAGGAACCGTCGGCACTCTAGATGGGGCCCTCAGGGGTTGCAACCAGGTAAAGACGCACAAGTCCGGCGACAGCGAACCCAAGACCGACATGTACTACATAGTGGTATACATTTGCCGTCGAGGACCCATACACTCTCTGCGCGCCTTCGGTTCGCACGTCCAAGCCCCGCAAGCGGTGACGACACTTGATTTGAGCCCTCGAACTCTGATTCATCACAGGCGGAGCTCCCCTTCATGGCTTGGCCCTCGACACCCCCGCTGGGATCGCAGGCGCGATTTCGGCTCCTCGCGCCGGACGCGCGGGAATTCCGCACGCCCGCAGGATGTCGAAGATCCTTTGTGGAGCCCGCGCGTCGGATCACCCAAGAAACGAGGTCCCCCGGTGTTCGACGACGCTTCCATCGCCCACAGCCCATCCGTACGGCGAGCCGCACGAAGTGCGGGGGAGCTTCGTGAGCGCGCCGGCGATCACCGACGAAGCGCTGATGATTCGCTTCCAACGGGGCGAAAAGGACGCGTTTCGGCACCTCGTCAAGCGTCACCAGACCCCGCTCTACAACTTTGCCCTCCGGCAAACACGTCTGCCAACGCTGGCCGAGGACATCGTCCAAGACGCCTTCGTGCGCGTGGTGCAGAGCGCACAGGACTTCAAGCACGAGGCCAAGTTCTCCACCTGGCTCTACACCATCACCCGCAACCTCTGCATCGACCAGCTGCGAAAGAATGCACTCCGCAAACATCCTTCCCTCGACCAAACCCAGGGCGAGGAGGAAGGGCCGACCTTGGGCGAGCAGACCGCGGACACGCGGGCCAGCGTCGAGCGCGAGGCCACCGGAAGCGAGCTCCAGGGCCGCATCACGCGGGCCGTGTCGGTGCTCCCGGAGGACCAACGAGAAGTCTTCTTGTTGCGAGAGGTTTCGAACCTACCCTTCAAGGAGATTGCAGAGATCACCGGCGTTCCCGAGAACACCGTGAAGAGCCGCATGCGCTACGCGCTGGAGCGGCTACAAGAGGCCCTGGCGGAGTACGAAGATCTCGCCAAGGCGTTGAAGTAACGCGTCAAGTGGTTGCGTGAATTCCCGAGAAGACCAAGGTTCCCAAGGTAGTCATGGATTGCGAGAAGGCAGATAGCTTGTTGCTCGACGAGCTCTACGGAGAGCTCGACGAGGTCACGAGCGCGGCGCTCCAGAAGCACCTTGCGGGCTGCGCGACGTGCGAAGCCGCCTTCGACAGGCTCTCGGCGACGCGCCGCATGGTGGCCCAGGACCTGGTGCCGGCGGCGGTTCCCGCCGACCTTGAAGACCGCATCATGGCGACGGTGGAAGCCAAGCTCTCGCCGGCCGTCGGCGCGCCCACCAACGTGGTGCGCCTCGAACCCCGATTCTCGCGCGTGGTGTCGGCCATGGGCCGCTGGGCCATGCGTCCGCAGACCGCCATGGCGGCAGTCTTCTTGTTGATGATCGGCTCGAGCGCGCTGCTCCTCAAGGGCCGCGTGAAGCGCTCGCCGGAAGCGGTGACCGTGACCGAGCAGGGTGCGCCGGTGGCCGCAGCGGCCCCCTCCAGCGAGGGGCGTTACGAAGATATGCCAGACCCCGCTGCGCATGGTCTGGGGGGCGCGCGGCTGCGCGACACGACCCTTGCGCCCCAGACGGCGCCGGTGACCGCGACCCCCGGCGCGGGCGGCCTCGCCTTCGTGGCGCCCGGCGAGTACAAGCCGTCGATGGCGGAGCGCGACGGGCTGTCGCAGCGCGGGGCGGTGGGCAACGCGGCTGCCCCAGCGGGCGCCGCTGCAGCCGCGGGCGATCAGGCCAACCGCGAGGAATACTCCGACGACCGCGGCGGGAGGAACGGCGCGCCGCCACCGCCCGCCAAAGCCAGCACTCGGACCACCACCGCAGACCTCGACGAATCCCAGAAAGAGGGCAAGGACGAGAAGGCGGATGGCGACACCGGCTTCGACGCCGCCCTCGCCACCTACCGCGCGCGGAACTTCGACGACGCTGTGCGGCGCTTCGACGCGCTCGCCAAGAATGGCGACACGCAGGCAGCGCTGTACGCGGCCCGAAGCGTGCGCGACGGTCACGGATGCGCCTCGGCGCTCACTCGGTTCGACCAGCTCGCATCCACTTCGTTTAGCAACCCGGCCGGCTACGATGCCGCCCTCGAAGGCGGCATCTGCTATCGAAACCTGGGTCACCTCGACGCGGCCAGCTCACGCTTCAACAAGCTCGTGATGGTGCCGTCGCACGCCGCACGCGCGCAGGCCGAGCTCGAGACCGTGCGCCGCATCGCCGAGCGACGGTCCGACGAGGCCAAGGCGCGCAAGGCCGAGGCTTCGGGTGCCGGTGGTGCAGCCGCGCCCGCAGCGCGCCCCGCACCCAAAGCGCCGGCAGACCCCACGCCCGCCGCGACCTCGTCGAACCGCTGAGGAAGCCGTTGAAGAAGGACCGGGAGCCGGCGAGAGCGTGGCGAGAGCGTGACCAGCGCTGGGCGTCCGGCGCCGAGCTCGCCGCCCTCGACGGTGCGCGCGCAAATGTCCTCGCGTGGACTACGCGGCTGCCGCGCGACACGGATGCCGGCGCCGAGGAGGTGCGCGATCTCTACAACGCCGCGGCCAGCCTCGGCCGCATCATGGCAGAGCTCGATGTCTCGCGGGTCCTCGCCGCCGAGACGCTCGACAATCTGTGCGAGGCCGCGGCGCTGGGACGGCCAGCCTGGCTCCCGGGCGCCAAGGCGGCGCTCTTCGAGGGTTTCGTGGCTTCCCGCGAAGCGCGCGCACAAGAGCTGGAGCGCACCCGATGGGCGGAGCCGGTGGTGCCGTTGGGTGAGGGCCGGGTGGCCGTCTTCGCCGCCCTCGAGTCCGACGACGAAGGCGAGACCCGCGCCTGGGCCGACGCCCTGGTGGGCAAGCTGGCAAAACGAAGGGTGCGCAGCATCGTGGTCGCGGGGCGTGAGGCGCCCGTCGCTGCCCTGCTCGACGCTGCCGGGCTGGCGGGCATCGCGGCAATTCTCGCCGGAGCTGAGCCCCCTGCCCCGCCGAGTCCCGCGCCAAAGCGTCGTTTTTGGCCCTTCGGCTGAGGGCTGGGCGATGTGCTATAAACGCCGCGTGCAAGTGCGGCGCATGGGTATGTTGGTCCTGCTCTCGGCCTGCTCCGGTCAAGGCAACGCGACGGTGCAGATTGCTCCGCAGATCGTCGCGCCCCAGGGCTTGCTCGACCGCGTGCGCGCGCTCAAGCTCGAGGTGGTCGACGCCGCGGCGGGCGTCGCCTGCGACGCCGCGCGCGGAACCGTCACCGGCGTCACGGCCACCACCACCCGCATCGCCAGCGCCAACCTCACGGCGGCCGCGTGCGCCGGTCAGGGTCGCTTCTGCGGCGCCGTGGACCTCGACACCAGCGCTGCCGCGCGGGTCTTCGTCGCCACGGGGACCGACGAGAGCGGCGCGACCTTCATGAGCGGCTGCGCCGCCGCGGTGGTCGACTCGCCCACCAGCCAGGTCAGCATCAAGATGCTGCGGAGCCTACCCAAGGCCACCTGCGGCAACGGCAACATCGAGGTCACCGAGCAGTGCGAGGGCTCGACCGACGCACAGTGCGATGCCGCATGCCACAGCGTCGAGTTCCTGGTGTCGTCGGCGTCTATCGACAACGGCACCGTGGCCAACGCGGCCAAGACCTCGCCGGCCTTCTCCTGGGCCGACGGCAAGGGCGACGCCGGCCGCTTCTTCGCAGTGTTCGGCGACGGATCTGCGGGCGCCGGCAACGACGACGTCTCCGCACGGCTCCTTTCGGACGTGCTCGCGCCCATTCCCACGGCGCCTTTCGCCGCGTCGTTCTTCTTGCCGAACGACCCCGCTGTCACCCCGCCCAAGGCGCTGGCAGGAAACCAGCGGCACCCTGCGGTGGCCACCAGCGCCGCCCAGAAGTACGTGGTGTACGAAGACGACGGAACGGGCGTGGATATCAAGCTGCGGACCCTGGACGCGACCTTCAAGGCCGCCGCGGCGGCACCGCTCATCGTCTCCAACGTGGCAGGAGACCAGACCAATCCGGCCATCGCCGCGGGGCCTCAGGGCAACCTGTTCATCGTGTGGCAAGACGACGCCACGTCGAAGATCTTCGGCCGCACGCTCACCTTGCCCGCCACCCTTGGGCCGGAGCAGGAGCTCTCGAACGGCGGCACCAATCGCGTTCCGGCGCTGGCCGCGACCCCGACCGGCTACCTGGTGGTGTGGGAGAGCGGGGGCGACATCAAGCTCCGCGTGGTGGGGGCCGATGGCACGCCCGGTGGTGGCGACACGACCGTCAACGAAGCGGTGGACGGCGCGCAGGAAGAGCCGCGCATCGCCTCGCTCCCGGACGGCCGCTACGCCATTGCCTGGACCGATCGGGCCAAAGCCGACGACGCCAACGTGATGGTCCAGCGCTTCGCCGCCAACGGACGCAAGGTGGCGGGCGATCAGACCAAGCCGGTGCACGAGACGCAATCGAAGGGCAATCAACAGTTCCCGGCGGTGGCTGCAGCGAGCGCGGTGGGCGGCTCGTTCGTGGTGGGCTGGTCGGACAAGACGACCGGACATGTTCGCGCGCGCTTCCTGGGCGGTTCGGCGGGGTTCCTGCTGAATCCCGCCGACGGCACGGAGACCGACTTTCAGGTGAGCCTGGCCGAAGGCCACACCCGCGAGCGCGTGACCATCGCGACCGGCGGCGCGACGCCCGCGATAGCCTTCGGATGGGAAGACAAGCAGGGTACCGCGCCCACCACCATCGTGCTTCGTCGGTTCCCTGCCCCGACCCGCTGAGTCGCGCCGCGACGCTCAGTCGTCGTGATCCTGGACGCAGTACTTGGCGCTGCCGTTTTTGACGCGCTTGCACTCCCAGAACGACGGACACTCGGAGAACGACTGGCACTCCTGGCTGCAATAGCCGAAGCGCGCCTGGCCGCGGACGATGCAGATGCCAGAGGCGCAGTCGCCGTCGGCGCCGCACTCCTTGCCCACCGCGCGCTTCGGTGCAGATGCCGGCTGCGCCGCCGCCGGCGCCGCAGGTGCGTCGGGCGCTGCGGCGCCGCCGATGACCTTGCCGCTGAAGCCGTTGTGCCGGCCACAGGAGCGCTCGCAGGCCACCTCGGGCAAGGCGCAGCAGCCGTTGTCGCAGTTCTGCGTGTTGACCACGCGGCGATCGTTGCAGAGGCACGCCGTCACCGGGCACGCCTGCGGCGAGCCGCACGCGTTGTTGCACTGCACGGTGACGACGCCGGGCGCCGGAGCCGTGCTTTGAAGCGCCACGTTGGGCTGCGGCTGCGGCTGCCACTGCGGCGCCGGTTGCGGTTGCGGCTGCACCTCTGGTCCATGCACGAAGGAGCCCATGAGCTTGGGAAGGCTCGCCACGAACAGGTTGCTGTGGCCCTGGAGGTCGGGGTCGGCGGCGAAGTAGATCTTCCCGTCGCGACCCCAGTGCGCGTCACGAACCGGCCCACGGCCGCTCGTGATCTGCTTGATGCCGGTGCCATCGCTCTTCACCACGAAGAGGTTGCTGGCGCCCGTTTGGGTGGCCCCGCGATTCGAAACGAACGAGATGTAGGCGCCGTCGGGCGAGAAGGTCGGGCTGTCGTTTTCGAACTCGTCGGAGGTGATCTGCGTGAGGCCCTTGCCGCTCTGGGCGCCCATGGCGAAGATCTGCGCGTGATTGCGCAGGCGCTTCACGAAGACGAGCTTCTTGCCGTCGGGGCTATAGGCGGGGCGCATGCCGGGCCCCAGGACCGTCAGCATGGTGCCGTCGATGCGGGTGGAGGCGATGAGGTCCTCCCCTTTCTTCTTCATGGTGAAGGCGACGCGTCCGCCCTCCGGCGATACCGCGGGCCAGCGCGGCTCGTTCGCGGCGTGGGTGATCATGGTGAGCGAGGCGCCGGCGGAGAGCGACTCGGTGCGGAGCAGCCCCATCTCGCCCATGGTGTCGCTGACGAAGACGTAGCCGCGGCCGTTCGGCATGAAGGTCGGGTCGAGCGCGTGAACACCGTCGTTGGTGTACAGGGCGGGCGCCGACGATTTTCGCGGATCGATGCCCATCAGGGCGAAGGTCGACGGCTTCTTCTTGGCCTTGGGGTCGACCTCGTTCTTGGTGAGAAAGAGCAGGAGCGTGCCTTCCGGCGATAGCGCCGGCGCGCTCGCCTCGTCTTCCAGCGTGGTGAGCTGGGTGATCTGCACGTCGGCATCGGCGGTGGCGATGGGCGATGGCGGCCCCTTGGCAGGGTCGTCTCCGCTGGCCGAAGGCGAGCCCCCGCCGCCTCCGGAGCTCAGGCTCAGGTTCGGAAACTTGATGTTACCGCAAGCCACCAGCAGGCCACAGGTACCGAGAAGGAACACGCCACGACGGATTGCCATTTCACTGCCTCCGCCGCCCTGACGCCGGAGGGCGAAGAGTGTCGCACGCGTTCCGGTGAAAGCGTCAGCGCGCGGCGGCGGCGGCGAGCGCGACGCCCGGAGCGCACACCACGTCGAGAGGTCGAATGCCCTGGCGTACGAGTGCGCTCTCCACGGCCTTGCCCTTGCTCGCGTCGAGGGCCCGCACTGCCAGGTAGGTGGTGCCGGCGGCCTCGAAGAAGCCCACCTCGGTGCGCCCCAGCGCGTCGCTTTGCGACAAGGCTGTGGTGACCGCGCGTGCGGAGGCACCGCGATCGGCCTCGGCCTCGGCGACCACGACCAGGGGCGCCGCACATTCGGCGGTGGCGGGCGATGCCCACGACCGAAGGGCCCGCCCCCAGCCCGGCTCCGGCCTATCGCAGCGCAGCGCGCCCTTGCGCGGATGCGTGGTGAAGAGCGACCGCTCCTGCTCTGCCAACCCGCCTCGGCCGTTGGCCAGGACCCAAACGTCGTCGTCGGCCATCGACCATATCTGCGCCACCGCCAGGGTCTCGCCTACATACCTTCCGTGCGGCAAGGTCGCCAACGTCCACGCCGACCCCGACCGCCGGCGCAACGTCTGGTCGGCCAGCGCAAGCCACGGATGCTCGCCGGCGAACCCGTCGGCGGCCTCCACGACCTTGGGGGATTCCGGCGAGATGTCGACGAATTCGCCGGCTTTCCGCTCGAGCACGCGGCCCTCGTCGGTGATGACAACGAGCCCCTTGCTGGCGCCCTCGCGGAGCAGGCTGACGCGCTCTTCGGCGTGGAGCGGGAGCTTGGGTTCGGTCCAGGCGCGCCCGTCGAAGCGGAAAAGCGCGCTCGCCCAGAGGACCCATAGATCGTCGGGCGCCAGCGCCAAGACATCGGGTCGCGAGAACGTTCCTCCCTCGCCTCCCGGGTGATGCAGCTTTTTGTGGAGCGCCTTTTTGCCTTCGCCCAGGATCACGTGCGCGTGGCGCTCCCACGACTGCCCCTTGGAGAAGAAGTTGGTGAAGGTGAACACCTCGCCGCTCGGGAATGCCGCGAAGTCGGTGAAGAAGATCCACTGTTTGGCGTCGGCCAGCAGCTCGGGCGCGGCGGTGAAGGGCGCGCCGTCGACCTCGTAGTGCACCTCGCACTCGGCGCGTCCGTCGCTGCAGGTCTCCACCGAAAGGGTCGAGCCGCTGCGCCACGGTCGCGGCGCGGAGAGCGTGCGCCGCTCGGCCACGTTGGCCAACGGGACGTCGCGCGGGTCCCAGGTGCCGCTCTGCGTCCGGTGCACCGTGCGGACAGCGTGCTCGCCATAGCTGCCGCGGTAGCTGCCGAAGGTGACGGAAAGGTGCGCGAGATCGGCGCCATCGACGCTCTCGAGGGTCTCCGAAGCGCGGAAATAGGGAGCCTGCGACGCGCCCGGTTCGAGTGGCAACGGGGGCACATCCAGCGGCACGATGCGATCGGGCTCCACGCGCGCGAAGCGCAGCTCCTCGGTGCCGGCGTAGAGGATCCAATCCTTGCCGATGTGCGCCAGGCCGAGCTCGCGACAGCCATCGACCTGCAGGGCCAGGTCGGGGTCCTTCTCCGGCAGCCCAAAGCCTGTGGGGGCGGCGATCGGGGGCGACGCGCTCGCGTCGGGCTTGGTCTTGGCTTTGCCGCCGCACGCGGCGACCACCGCGGCGAGCACGACGTATCGTAGGCGCGGCATCAGAGCCTCCCCTTCTTCGGCGCGAAGTCCGGTCTCGGCGGCGGGGGGGGCGGCAGCGCACGCGTGGGCATGGGCATGGGCGTGGATGCCGAGGCCTGCGGCGCGAGGCCCGGCGGCAATGCGAACGGCTGATCGGCAGCGTCCGGAAGGCACACCAGCTCGACGCGGGCGCCCGGCACCGTGCTCCAGAGCTGCGCCGGGAAGTCGGCGTCGACCTCCTTCACGCGCATGGCCACGAACGCGCGTTCGCCGAACCGAACCGTGACGAAGGGCGCCAGCCCGGGCCTTCGGGATCGCAGTAGCGCCGCGTCGCGGGTGGCCTTTTCGCGCCCGAGCTCCGACCCTTCCAGCGGAAACAGCAGCGCCACCGGCGTCGCGCACGAGGGGCCGGCGGCCGGCGGCCAGTCCACCAGCGCGTCTGCCGTCCGCGGGGCCTGACATCGCTTCACTTCGGTCGGGCGACGCGTTCGCAGCACGACGTCGAACGGCGCTGCAGGGAGCTCGGCGGTGGGCAAGACCGGCGCGTCGTCGGTAGCCAGGGGCGCCGGCGTGGTGCCTGCGAGCGCCGTGTACTGCAGGTGCACCCAGGTGTCGTCGACGCCCGCCACCGCCACGGCCACCACCGCCGCCGGTCCATAGCCGGGTACGATGGGCAACGTCACCGGGTCCCAGGTGCCCTCCTGGCGACGAAAGAGCGCGCGGCGTCCGAACGCCCAGGGCGCGGCGGCGCGGCGACCGAGTGCACCCTGCACCCTTTGGCCGTCCGCCGGTAGCACCAGGTCGTAGGCGTTGTTGGCTGCGCTACTCACCCGCACCAGGTCGACCGTGCCCAAGCCGCGGGCCCAGACGCCCTCGGGCCCGGCGTCGTAGAAGCCCGGCGAGGCGAGGGGCTTGGCCACAAGCCGCCAGCTGGCTCCATCGAAGACGGCCGCCCCCGACGCGCTGTATCCATGGCGCCTCGACCCGACGTATACCTCGGTGGCCGAGTGCGCAAGCACCGAGGCAGAAGGCCCTTCGGGTGATCCGCTCGCCCCCATGGGCACGGTCCACGTCTCGAGCTTGGCGGTCGACGCCGCCCAGTGCGCGACCCGCAGGCAATGGTCATCCTTGGCGTCGTCGTCCTCGTACGGCCTTTGCGATTCGCCGTCGCCGCAGTGCCGCAGCACCGCGTACACGTCGCCGCTGGGCAGTGTATCGAAGGCCATCACCTCGTCCTCCACGGCGTCCGACGGCGAGAGCTTCGGCGCGGTGGGGGCTCCGTCACCGACCGCGACGAGCTTCACCCTGGGCCCGTCCCCACATTGGAGCTCGCGACAGCCAGCGAGGTGCAGCAACGAGCCCTTGAGCCAGGGCCGCGTCTCCCATGCTTGGTGGGGGCGGAAGGCGCTGCCGTCGTCTCGGTCGCCGCGGTCGGGGTCGAACGTATCGTCCCAGCGCCAGCCGCCGCCATCAAAGAGGCCGTGGCGCGCGTTGCGGACGCCATCGGCGCGCACCTCCAAAAGATGAGGACCCGCGGCGCGGAAGACGCCGATCACCCGGCCCACTCTCATGCTCGATGCGGCGAGCGGCCACCCCGCCGCGAGCTCGGGCACGTAGCCCAAGCCGTCGCCGGTAGCCTGCAGAAGCTCGGCGCCATAGCTGACGAAGGTCGCGCCATCGACCGGCGAGACCTGCAGCCCGGAGCACCGGCCCTCGAGCACCGGAAAGAGCGGACCCGGGCCGGAAGGCGCATGCGCAAAGCTGCCGAGCGCGGTGGGTGCGGCGGAGGCGGAGGCGGAGGCGCTCGCAGCGCCACCGTCCTTGGCCCCGGAGGGCACGTTCTTGCCGCACGCGGCAACGGAGGCCGCCGCCCACAGCGAGAGGATCGCGAAATACCTAGGGGCGGGGCGCACGAAGCGAGAGAACGCCCGCCGACGTGCGCCTGTTCCGTTCACCGGACGCGCAGGCTCCCGCCGTTGATACGGTTGTCGCCGTCGCTGGGTCCGGTCTTCACCTTCATGCGGCTCTCACCGAGCCAGAAGCCAAAATAAATGGCGTAGTCGCCAGGGTTGAAGTTCGGCTCGAGGGAGAACTCGTAGTCGTCGACGATGATGTCGCCCGGGAGCCACAGCATCATGGGGTACTTGCCACCGCAGGTCTTGTGGTCGCCGTTGTGGCGCCGGTGGAAGCCGTCGACGTGGATGAAGGCTTCCCACTCGGTGCCGATCGGCGCCAGGACGCGGTAGTAGGTACGGATGTGATATTTCTTGAGGGGGCTCACGGCCTCCACCAGTTTGCCGTCGGTGTCGGTGATGTCGAGGCCGAGCACTGCCAGCTTGTCCTCGAGGTTCACGTCGACAGGACGCTGGATCGGCGGGACCTCGTTCATGACGATCTTGGAGAGCGGGTTCTGGTTCTTCTCCGAGTCGTCGAGCGCCGACGCGAGCAGCATGATTTGGCTCGACCGACCGTCGATGACCGGCACGTTCTTGTGCTCCCGCTGGCGGAACATCTGGTTCATGCGCGCGAGCTCGTCGGCGCGGGTGGCCATGAAACGGCGGGAGCCGGTGGGCGCCGAGGTGAGCCAGGCAAACGCCAGATTGGTGTCGTTCAGGATCGTAGGCTGACCGCCGGCGTAGTAGGCCGCGGTCTTGCCGCCGACGCCGAAGAGCGCCAGCGGCTCGTCGCCTTTCTTGTGCTTGGCGTAGCTATCGAACACTTCCTTGGGCGAGAGCTGGTTGGCGAGCGCGGGGTAGAACGCGCCCGAAAGCACGATGCCCATGCCTGCACCGGCCACCACCAGGAACGCGGCGCGGCTGCCGCGGAGGAGATCGCCCACCGCGCCGAGGAGGCTCCAGAATGCGGGGCCGGAGACCACGGCGGCGAGGATGACGTACGGCAGCGCCGCGCCCGCGCGGAACAGGCCGAAGCCCACCGCGCCTGGGATTGCCAGAAACGTGAAGATGCCCACCACCACCGTGAACAGGATGCGGCTCACGTCGTCGATGAAGCCCAGCGGCTGGCCCTTCTCGTTGACGTTCGCCGTGAAAACCCCGCCAAGGATCGTCTCGAGCGGCTGCAGGAAGCGCGTGAAGGAGCGGAGCCCGAAGCGCTGCGAGCGCCGGAAGGCCCAGAGCCACACGTCGCAGGCGAAGAAGAGCCCGAAGATGATGGCCAGCGGCACGATGGCCACGACCCACCAGGCGTTCATGGCGACCGCGCGCATCTGGAACGAGAGGTTCGGAAGCCAGCGGGCGCCGAGGCGTGTACCGCCCCACACCACCAGGGCCGCAAGCGATGCGCCGGCCACGATGGCGAAGTAGGCAAGCGACAGGCTGCCGTCCCACGAGCTCCGGAGTCCGTCGAGGATCTTTAGGTAGCTCTTGGGATCGAAGGGCTCGCGCTTGGCGTCGCGTTCTACGAACGTGAGGAACGCCACCACCGCGAAGCCGATGAGCACCACGGTCCACAGCGCAAGCGAGCGATCCTTGAAGCTCTCCGGGAAGGTCGCGCTGGTGATGCCGAACGCCTGGTAGGCCTTTTCGGGCATGGCGTGCAGATCGTGATGGAAGAGCGCCAGGAACACCACCGTGCCGACGCCAACGACCACCGAGGCGTGGGCGCCCCGCTCGTAGTCGCGGAGCGCGATGGCCACGATGCCGGCCATGGTGAAGGCGCCGGTGAAGGTGAGCAAATCGGTGCGCGCCACGAGGAGCCCGTGCGCAAGAAGCGCGGTGGCTGCGCCCACCAGAAGGCCTGCGCGAACGCGGCTCTCGCGCTCGGCCGCTTCGCCCTCGACCTTCGGCGGCGCCAGGAACATGCGACCCACCGCCAGCGGAATGAAGCCGCTCCAGGGCGCGAGCGCGGGGCCCAGGTGCCCGATGTAGTAGTCGAAGGTCGGATACTTTGCCGGTGGCCGCACCAGTGCGCCGAGCCAGGGGTTCAGATCGGCCTTGGGCTCCGTAAGCTCGAGCGCGCGCCAGGCGAAGTAGCCCACGACGAGCCCCACCACCAGCGACGCGCCGCCCACCGCGTCGGTGGCGAAGGAGTCGGAGCGGCGGCGAGAGATGGCCCATACGAGGCCCGTGGCCAGCGTGGGAACCCCCACGCCCAGGAGGATGCCGCGGCTCGACGCGCCCGCAGCGAGACCCGCGAGCGCCACCAGGAGCCACAGACCGCGGACCTTGGGGTCCTTGTCGAGAAGCACCACGAGGAGACCGCCGAGCGACATGGCGAGGGCGCTCATGGGCACGATATCGCCCAGCATCGTGCGGGCCTGAACGAAGTAGATGGGCATGGTGGCGAGGGCCACGGCGCCGAACACGCCCGCGCGCTTGTCGACCAGGCGCGCCAGAACGCCGTAGGTCGCGGCCACACCCACCAGGCCCCAGAGGGCCAAAGGGACGCGCCCGGCCCAGTCGTGGAGCCCGAAGATCTTGAAGCCCAGGGCCATGGACGTGAAGGCGAGCTGGGGGCGCCCGAGATCGTTCAGGTGCGGCAGCGAGTTGTCGGCGTCGGCCAGGATGAGCTGGCTCGCGCCGTGGAGGTTGATGGCCACGCGCCGCGCCAGATCGGCCACGTTGAGCTCGTACGGATCCCAGATACCGCTCTCGGAGAGCGGCGGCAGGGCGAAGAACAGCAGCGCCGCGAACCCCACCGCAAGGAGCAGCGGAAAGCGCTCGGCCCAAGCGCCCAGCGAGAGGCCCTCGCGCAGCATGTCGGGCTCGTCTTGGGGGGTCTCGTCGAGATCGTCGGCGGACTCGCCGGCGAGCGATGCGGCAAGCTCGCCCGGCGCGTTCATGGCAAGCACGTCGCCCGGGGCGGACGCGGCGCTCTCGCCTTCGCTGCCGCCGCCTTCGCCTGTGGCGGAGCCGTGGTCGGATTCCATCTGCTCGTCTTCCTTCGGCATGGGGTTTCGGGAATACTTAATGAACGGAGTTTCGGCAACCCTGCCGAAGGATAAAATGGCACGAGTCTTACGTATTTTCCGCGATTCCGAGGGGCCGTGCCCGTACCTGCCCGACGCGCGCGCGCAGCTCGATCACCGGATTCTTCTGGATGTGTCCCCCAGCGCCTTCGATCGGCTCCTCTATTTTGGCTGGCGCCGCTTTGGGCCCGATTATTTCCGCCCGGCGTGTGCAGCCTGCAGCGAGTGCGTCCCCACCCGCATTCCCGCCGCCGCCTTCGAGCCCAGCCGGAGCCAGCAGCGGGTGCGCAAAAAGGGCGCCGGGGTTCGCGCCAGCTTCGGGCCCTCGCGGGCCGACGGCGAGCGCCTGGCGCTCTACCACGCGTGGCACGAAAACCGAGAAGAAGCGCGGGGTTGGGGCGAAGGAACGATGGACCTGGAGACGTACCGGATGCAGTTCGCGTTTCCGCACCCGTCGGGGCGTGAGCTGGCGTTTCACCTGGAAGACCGCCTCATCGGGGTGTCGATCTGCGACGAGACGCCCACCGCGCTCTCGGCGGTCTACTTCTTTTTCGACCCGGAATTCCAGGCGTTCTCGCTGGGGACGCTGAACATCCTGACGCTGGTGGCGCTCGCCCGCGAGCTGGGGAAGGAGCACGTGTACCTGGGCTTCCGGGTTCGCGACTGCCCATCGCTTCGCTACAAAGAGAGCTACTATCCGCAAGAAGTGCTGGAGCACCGACCGTCGGACGTCGAGACGCCCGTGTGGCGCACGGTGGAGCGACCGCGATAGCGGGATAGAAGGCGCGAGAACGAGGCGCGCGCCTCCGGAGCGACGCTGAGGGGGGTGCTGTGCTATGAGCGGGTCCGTCATGGCCAAGACCCGCTCCGGACGCATTGCCATCGTGGGCCGCCCCAACGTCGGCAAGAGCACCCTTCTCAACGCGCTCCTGGGCGAGGCGCTGGCCATCACCAGCCGTCACCCGCAGACCACGCGCGACTCCATCGCGGGCATCGTCACCCGGAAGAAGACCCAGTTCGTCTTCGTCGACACGCCGGGCATGCACCAGGCCAAGAACAAGCTCGGCGTCCACATGAACGCCCACGCCCAGGGCGAGGCCGACCAGGCCGACGTCATCGCGTTCATGACCGATGTACGCCGGGAGCCCGGCCTCTCGCCGGAGGACCAAGAGCTCCTGCGCCGCGTCGCCCAGAACGCCAAGTCGCCTATCATGCTGTTGCTCAACAAGATCGACAAGCTGACCGAGAAGAGCGAGCTCTTCCCGATGCTGGCAGCGCTGGGCGAGGCCCACGCCTTTGCGGCCATCGTGCCCCTCTCCGCGAAGAAGAAAGACAACGTCGAGGCCTTCCTCAAGGCGGTGGAGCCGCTCCTACCGGAGGCCCCCTTCGCGTTCGACGCCGAGGAGCTCTCCGACAAGCCCACCCGCTTCTTCGTGGCCGAGTACGTGCGCGAGCAGATTCTGCGCAAGCTCCGGGACGAGGTGCCGCACGGCGTGGCGGTGGTCATCGAGCGCTTCGAGGAAGAGCGCAAGGTGGCGCAGATCGAGCTCGTCATCCACGTCGACAAGGAGTCCCACAAGGGCATCGTCATCGGCAAGGGTGGCTCGATGCTGAAGAGCATCGGCGAAGACGCGCGCGCCCGCGTGGAGCGCCTGCTCGGACGACAGGTAAACCTGAAGACCACGGTGCGCGTGACGCCCAAGTGGTACGAACGCGAGGGCCTCATGTCGGACCTCGGCTACGGAAAAACACGATGACCAAGCACCGAAAACGCGCAGTTACCCGCGCAGTCCCCAGCGAATCCTTCGGCGGCGAGGACGCCTCGGCCTTTCCCAAGGAGGGCTTCCGCCCTTCGCGCGGCGAGATGCCCGGCGGCCTTCGCCACATGCCCATCGTGGCGGTGGTGGGTCGCCCCAACGTGGGCAAGTCGACCCTCTTCAATCGCCTGGCCCGGGCGCGCCTCGCCATCGTGCACGACAAGGCGGGCGTCACCCGCGACCGCCACTACGCCGACACCTCGGCCTTCGGTCGCGCCTACACGCTGGTCGACACCGGCGGCTTCGACCCGGAAGACGAAGATCCGATGAAGTCCGGCATCGCCGCCCACGTGAAGGCGGCCATCGCCGAGTCCGACGTGGTGGTGTTCGTCACCGACGGCACCACCGAGCTCACGAGCGCCGACCGCGCCGCCGTGAAGCTCCTTCGGCGCGCAGAAAAGCCGGTGCTGTTCGCCGCCAACAAAGCCGACTCGCCGCGCCGCGACGCCGAGGCCTTCGAGCTCTTCCGCTTCGGCGTCGACCGCGTGTTCCCCATCAGCGCGCTCCACGGGCGCGGCATCGGCGATCTCGAAGCGGCCATCATCGAGGCCCTGCCGCCTCCGCCCGAAGACGACGGCAGCGGCGAAGATCGCTTCCCGCGGCTCGCCTTCGTGGGTCGCCCCAACGCGGGAAAGTCTAGCCTCACCAACCGCATTCTCGGCGAAGACCGCATGCTGGTGAGCGATCAGCCGGGCACCACGCGCGACGCCATT
The DNA here is from genome assembly GCA_038210445.1 of Polyangiales bacterium. Lineage (GTDB taxonomy): Bacteria > Myxococcota_A > Polyangia > Polyangiales > Polyangiaceae > JABFRG01. The sequence continues at coordinate 47,594 of JBBQWQ010000002.1, read as the reverse complement.
CGTGTGCTCTTGCAGAAGGACGGCAAGACCTACGTGCTCTCCGACACCGCCGGCATTCGCAAGAAGGGGCAGGTCACCAAGGCCGACGACGCCGTCGAATCGCTGGGCGTGTTCTCGGCCATCCGGGCCATCGAAAAGGCGCACATCGTGGTGCTGCTGGCCGACGCGAAAGAAGGCGTGGCGGAGCAAGACGCCAAGATTCTCGGCCTGGCCGAGGAGCGCGGCCGCGCCCTGGTCATCGCCCTCAACAAGTGCGATCTCCTCTCGCAAAAGGAGCAGGATCAGGCGGAGGAGCGGGCCCGCGACAAGCTCACGTTTGCGCCGTACGCGCCCATCGTGCGCCTGAGCGCCAAGACCGGCCGCGGCCTGGGCACGCTGTTCAAGACCATCGACGACACCTACGAGGCCTTCACCAAGCGCATTCCCACCGGCGCGTTGAACCGCTTCTTCGAGAGTGTGCTCGAGACCCATCCGCCGCCCACCAAGGGTGGCAAGGCGCCGCGGCTCTACTACGTGACCCAGGCGGAAACAGCGCCTCCCACCTTCGTGGCCATCACCAACGCGCCGGACGCGATTCACTTCTCGTACCGGCGCTTCGTGGTGAACCAGCTGCGCAAGCACTTTGGCTTCGAGGGTGTGCCGGTGCGTGTATTCTACAAGCCAAAGCGACAGACCTCGCGCCAGGAACGCGATGAGGCTCGCAGCCAGGAGCCGGCGCTGGCGGCCGAGGTCGACGACGTGGGGGTGGACGACGAGCGCGAGGACGCGGCGCCGGTGAAGGCGCCGAAGAACAAGAAGGCGCCTTCCCTGCCCCACCGGGCCAGCGCGCCGGAGCCGCGCACACCGCAGAAGACCCGCGCGCCGGCCAAGAAGGCGGCAGCGCCCAGCAAGGCCCCCGCCAAGCGCCCTCGCCCCGCGGGTCCGCGCACGGCGGCGGGCAAGCGCGCACCGGCACGCAAAAGCCCGCGCCCGCGCTCTACCTGAACGAAAGCGTTGCTCGCGGCCGCGCAACGCGGTGTTGCCTGGGAAGCAACGCCGCGTGACCGCGGCGTGGTGTAAGCTCATTGCATGAGCCGCTCTCTGCTGGGTGTGATGCTGGGCGTCGTGGTCTCCATGTCTCTGTCGGGCTGCAGTGGCTGCTCCAAGGACCCCACCGAAGGTCAGCCTGCGGCGACCGTGGGCGAGGCGGTGGAGACCGCCTCCGCCGCGACCAGCAAGCCCACCGCGCCCGCCAGCGCCGACGCCGGGCCGAGCGACGCTGCGGCGCTTGGCGACGCCACCGCCGCCGCAGAGGCCAAGCCGCCGGAGGAAATCGCCCTCTCCCCCGCCACCGGCAGCATCTTGTTCACCGGCTCCAAAGTGGGCGGCTCGCACGAGGGCTCGTTCAAGAAGTTCAACGGCACGCTCACACTGGTGCCAGACGCCATCGAGAGCAGCAAGTTGTCGGTCGACATCGACCTCGCCAGCGTCGCCACCGACAATGGAAAGCTCACCGAGCACCTGAAGTCTGAGGACTTTTTCAACGTGGCCAAGTTCACGAAAGCCACCTTTCGGTCGACGTCGATCAAGCCGGTCACCAACGTCAAGGGCGCCACCCACACCATCACCGGCAACCTGGACTTTCACGGCGTGAAGAAGTCGCTCTCGTTCCCGGCGAACATCACCGTGGCCGACGATAAGGTCACCGCCTCGGCGCAGTTCTCCATGAACCGCAAGACCTTCAACGTGGCCTTCGACGGCGAGACCGACTACCTCATCAAGGATCTGGTCTTCGTCCGGATCACGGTCAACGCGCCGCGAAAAAAGTAGGCGTCAGCTGGCGGTGAGCACTTCGCCGAGCTGGGCCAGAAGGCGCAGCTCGTGGACGTCGGTGGGGAGCTCCGCCACCCGCACCACCGGCACCCCCGCGGCGGCCGGCGACCGAGAGAGGACGTCGAGCTGACGGGCATCGGAGTTGGCCAGGAGCGCGGCGTCGTCGCGGGCCTCCACGATGCGCTTACCGAGCTCGGCCTTGGCCGGGAGACCGGAGGCGGCGGCCCATGCCACCGCGCCGTCGAGCGGCACGCTGCGGCTTGCGAAACGCGGCGCCACGTGGACGCGGTTGATGACGAACGCGCCGCGCGGCATGTTCGCCTCGCGCAAGCGGTCGGCGAAGAACAGCACCTCCTGGACGCTCGGAGGCGAAGGCGACGTCACCAGAACGAAGGCCACGTCGGGCGAGCGCAGCGACTTCTCGACGGCGCGGGCGCGCTCCTTGAAGCCACCGAACAGATCGTTCAGCTCGGCGATAAACTCGCTCATGGCCTCGAGAAAGCCGCCCCCGGTGATCTTGCCGATGCCCTTGAGAATCGCGGCGGCGCCCTTGGCCAAGATATTGAGCGAGAACTTGCCGCTCGACTTGAAGGCCTCCACGAAGAACTTCATGGTCGCCGAATCGAGGGCCGAGACCAGGCGCTCCGGCGCGTCGAGGAAGTCGAGGGCGTTGGCGGTGGGCGGCGTATCGAGGACGATGAGGTCGTAGCGAGGGTCGGCTTTCACCGCCACCAGCTTCTCCATGGCCATGTACTCCTGGGTACCGGCTAGCGAGGTGGAGACGTACTGGTACAGCTTGTTGTCGAGGAGCTTTTGGGCCTTCTCCGGCGACGATGAGTGCTTGACCACCAGATCGTCGAAGGTGCGCTTGGTGTCGAGCATCATGCAGGTGAGCGAACCCGTGACGGGGATGCCCGCCGCCGCGAAGCGCCCCAGGTCCACCTCGACCGCCTCGGAGGTCATCTCGCCGATACCCAGGCTCTCGGCCAGGCGCCGCGCGGGGTCGATGGTGAGGCAGAGCACGCGGCGTCCGGCCCGGGCCGCTGCGACGCCCAGGGCGGCCGCGGTCGTGGTCTTGCCAACGCCGCCGGCGCCCACCGTGATGAGCACGCGGCGCGTCTTCACCAATTGACCGAGAGATTCCATCGACCCCCCAGTCATAGCAGAAACCGCCCGCGAACTCGCGGAGTTGCTCGTACCAGTGTCGGTCGCTGGCCGCGGCGGCCCTTCAGTTCTGAATCACAAAGCTCGCTTGCGCCTCCACCGCAGTGCCGGGCAGCGCGGCTTTGATGGTGCAGGTGCCGCTCCGGCGCCCAAGGAGGTTGATGACGGATCCGCTGGCCGACGTGACGTCACAGATGGTTTTCGTCTCGCTGGTAACGCTTCGCGCGAACGAGTCGGCGCACAGCGGATCGCGCCCTACCAGTAGCGTGCTGTCGACCACGAACTGCACGCCGGCCTTGAGAGCCGTCGTTGCGGATTGAAGGGTCATGCTCGTCACGTTCGCGAGGGCGTAGACCTCGAAGGGAACCGCGGCAGAATTGACCAGGGATCGAATCGAGCCCTTGGTGGGCTGGGAGCTGGTCTTGAACGTGAGCCCGGTCGGCCCCTCGAGGGCCGCCCCCTCGGCGGCGAGCGGATAGGCTCCGCCCGTGCCCTGCAGCGGAACCGACCCGAGGAAGCGATTGACGCCGAGCGTGAACGTGTGGTCGGTGCCGAAGAGGAGCGGTGCGCTGCATTTCGGAACCACGAAAGTAAGCTTGTCGGCAGCCGCGGCCCGCACCGACTGCTCGACGGTGCGAACGGTCTGACCGTCGTCGACGCGAACGCGCAAGAGGGTGGTGCCGGCGCGAAGCGCCTCCAGCCGAATGACGGCGACCTGTGCGTTGGGCTGGGCGCCTTCGACGCGGAACACCGAGGCGTCTTCCACCCGAACCTGATCGAGCTTGAGCTTCGCCGCGCAGGAGCCGCTCGCGCACTTTTCCTTCACCGTGACCGTCGCCCCGACTGCGACCGGCGAAGGAATGTCGAGCTCCGTCGTGGCCTCGCCGGCGGAGCTGCAACGAAAAAGTGACGCGGCGAGGAGTGCGCCGATCGCCCGATGAATGTGCGCACGTTCAACCATTGCGCCGTACCTCCACGCTTTGCATCACAACCAGGCTTCCGAGCTCGATGCGCAACGTGCAACGCCCAGGTTCGCCGGTCTTGATGACGATGCCCGAGGACCGACGCGTCGGCGGGGGCGTGCAGACGGCGGGTGTGTCGGTCGTGACGTTGATGGGCAAGAGCTCGGCGCACGGCTTTCGCGTCCCCACCGTCAGCTCCGGCCGAAGGGTAAAGCTCGCGTTGCTGGCGACCAGGGGAAGCTCACCAAGCCGTTCGCTGGTTTGCACCTGAACAGCCAGGGCCGTCACCTGCGATCCATCAAAGACATCGACGTCAATCGCATCCTTCGGGTCCAGCGTCGACTGCACTTTGCCCGCCCCGGCGACCGCCTGCGCTTTGAAAAATAGGATGCCGAGAAATGCCCGGTCGAGCTTGGCGACGTCGGAAGAAGCGGGGAACGGCACGGGGTCTCCCGCGAGTGTCGCTCCCCGGCCGGAGAGCTTCGCCACGATCTCGAAGCTGGTGCCCGTCCCCAAAAGCAGTGGCGCGTCGCACGTACCGCGGTAGCTCAGCTCGACCCGATCCGTTGCCCGCACGTCGAGGGCGCGCGTGAACGTCTCGCGATACGCGCGCGCATCGCTGTCGCGCGCGGTCACCGTCACTTGCAGCTTGGCCGCGCCCTCACGCTTCGCCCGAAGCTTGACCCTACTCGAGTTTGCCTCGTAGGCGATCTCGAGCACCGCCGGATCGTCGACGGTCACTTGCTCAAAGGTCGAATCGCTCAGCACACTGGGCATGCATCGGGTATCCGCTGGCGGGCACGACAGACCGAGATTCAAGCTGATCTCCGCGCCCAGCGCCGCGTGCTCCGCCACGTTCAGCGTCAGGTTCGGCAGGGTGTGGGGGCGCTCTTCGGCGGCAAATGTACAATGCACGAGTCCGACGCTCGATAGCGCCACGGCGAGTCCGCCGAAACCCCGACCCCACGCTTCGGCTCGCTTGCTCTTCATGAGCGCCAGCTCAGCAGCATTCATGCCGCGCTCCCGCTGCTGCATTCCGGGTAGTTCTTCGAACGTGCGGCAACGTTCGGTTACGACGCCGTGACCCCAATGTCATGGGACCCGCGCCGCATTCGAGCGAAACGGCAACGCGCGCGCCGACGCGTCCACAAACTTTCTCCGCGCCCCGCGCACCACCCTGCCGCCGAGACAACGCCCTCGTTAGTCGTCTTCTTCGAGGTACTCGCCTTCCGCGAGATTGTCGAAGCGGGTGTAGGCATTCTCGAAGCGCACCTTCGCGGTACCGGTCGGCCCGTTGCGCTGCTTGGCGATGATGAGCTCGGCAATGTTGCGCTCGGTCGAGTCTTCCTTGTTGTAGTAGTCGTCGCGGTAGATGAAGCAGATGTTGTCGGCGTCCTGCTCGATGGCGCCCGACTCGCGAAGGTCGGAGATCATGGGGCGCTTCGACTTGTCGCCGCGGGTCTCGACCGCACGATTGAGCTGCGAGAGCGCGATGACCGGGAGCTGAAGCTCCTTGGCCAGGCCCTTGAGGCCGCGGGAGATCTCGCTGATCTCTTGCTCGCGCGATTGCGCGCCGTCGCGCCCGCGCATGAGCTGGAGATAGTCGATGATGACCAGGCCGATGCGCCGGGTCTTGCGCCCGGTGTCGTCGCTGCGATCGTACTCGGCCTGCAGCCGGCGCACCTTGGCGCGCAGCTCGAGCAGCGAGAGGCTCGGCGAGTCGTCGATCCAAATGGGCAGCGAGGTGAGGAACGAGGCCGCGCGGGTGAGCTTCTCCCAGTCGGCGCGATCGAGAAACCCGGTGCGCAGCTTGGAGACATCGACCCGGGCCTCGGAGCAGACCATACGATTGGCCAGCTGCTCGCGGGGCATTTCGAGCGAGAACACCGCGCACCCCACGCCTTCGTCTTCCCAGCGCTCGCTGGGGTCGTTCTCCTTCTCGCGGTTCTTGGGGCTTGCGACGTTGACCGCCACGTTGAGGACGAAGCTGGTTTTGCCCATGCCGGGGCGCGCCGCGACGATGGTCAAGTCGCCGTTGTGAAGGCCCGCGGTCTTGCGGTCGTAGCGTTCGAAGCCCGTGGGAACGCCGGTAATGCGATCGCCGCGCTTCACTGCGTCGTTCAGCTTCTTGAAGGCCTTGATGACGACGTCGCGGAGCCGCTCCACCGAGCTCGACTCGCTGGTGCGCGCGAGGTTGTAGATAGACTGCTCGGCGTTGTCGATGAACGACTGGGCCTCGCCGTAGTCGATGTAGCCCTCGGCAGCGACGCGCTGGCAGGTGAGGATGAGCTGCCGCACGCGCCACTTCTCGTGGATGGTGCGGCCATAGGCGGCGACGTTGACCACCGCCGGCGCTGCGTTGAGTACCTCGGTGAGGTACGACATGCCGCCCACCTGGGAGATGCGCTCGCGATCCTTGAGCCAGGTGCCGACCTGGATGATGTCGACCGGCTTGCCCTGCTGTTTCAGCTCGAGCGACGCTTCGAAGATGCGGCGGTGCGCCTCGGAGTAGAAGTGCTCGGGCTTCAGGAACTCGAGGACTTTGTCCATGGCCGACGGGTCGAGCATGACGGCGCTGAGCACCGCGGCCTCGGCGTCGAGATCGTGCGGCGGAACCCGACCGTCCGAGGGCGGCGGATTCTGCACAGCCTGTTCACGCTTTTTGAAGACCTTTTCCACAGCTTTTCATCCCGGAACGCAGAAACCCTCCCCCATCTTTCCACAAGGGAAGAGATGAGGAGAGGGCTTCGTGGAGCGAAAATTTCGCGAGCGTTCTTCCGGAGCAGCCGGAAGAGCGGGCTTACTTCTTGACGACCTCGACCTTGAGGATCGCGGTGACGTCGGTCATCAGCTTGATGGGGATCTCGAAGGTGCCGAGGGCCTTGAGGGGCTCTGCGAGGTGCATCTTCTTGCGGTCGAACTCGACGCCCTGGGCCTTGGCCGCGGCTTCGATTTCCTTCGCCGTGACCGCGCCGAAGAGCTTGTCGTCTTCGCCGACGGTGCGGGCGATCTTGATGGTGACGGCGCCGATCTTGTCGGCGACGGCCTTCGATTCCTTCTTGGTCTTCTCGAACTTGGCGAGCGCGACGGCCTTCTCGTGGTTGAGACGGTTCACTTCGCTGGCCGTTGCCGGCACCGCGAAGCCACGGGGAATCAGGAAGTTGCGGGCGTAGCCCGGGCGAACACGGACGAGCTCGCCCGAGGCGCCGACGTTCTGCACGTCGGAGTGCAGGATCACTTGCAGGGTAGCAGGCATGGCGTCCTCAGTTGGTTACAGTGAAGGGGAGGAGCGCGATGTTCCGCGCGCGCTTGATTGCGAGCGTGATCTTGCGCTGGTGGAGCGAGCAGTTGCCGCTGATGCGGCGCGGAACGACCTTGCCGCGCTCGGAGATGAAGTACTTGAGGGCCTGCGGATCCTTGTAGTCGATCTGCACTTCCTTGTCGGAGCAGAACTTGCAGACGCGCTTCTTGCCACCGCGGCGGCGGCCGGGTGCGTCTTGATTGAGGTCCGGGCTCCGGAAATCTTTGTCGTCGTCCATCATGGCCATGACTTGAAACCTTTCGAATCGGAAGAGAGCGGGTACCGGTCAGTGCCGGGGGAAGTCCGCGTCTCGAAAAAGTCGGTGCAGTGTGCACGCGACGGGGAGATGCCTCAGTTGGCGGGCTCGTCCTTGGCGGGTGCGGGAGCGGCGGGAGCGGCTGCGGGAGCGGCGGGAGCGGCTGCGGGGGCAGCGGCTGCGGCAGCTGCGGGCTCCGCTTCCTCGGCCTCTTCGTCGGCGAACTCGTCCTCGACGGCGCGGCTGCGCGGAGCGTCGGGTCCGAGGTCCACGAGACCGAGGGCCTTCTCGCGCGACTCCTTCTCTTCTTCCTCCGGCGGGAGGTCGAGGCGCTGGAGCTTCACTTCTTCCGGATCGATGGTGAGGGTCGACTCGTCGACGCTCTCGCGGACCAGGATGGTCTGGAACTTCATCACCGCGTCGGCGAGCTTGAGGTTGCGCTCGAGCTCTTGCACGAGGCCGCCCTTGCCCACGTATTTCACGTAGACGTAGACGCCCTTCTTCTGCTTGGCGACGGGGTACGCGAGCTTGCGGCGGCCCCAGGCCTCGACCTTGACCAGCTTGCCGTTCTCGCGGCCGACCACTTCGGCGATGCGGTTCTGCACCTTTTCGGCGGCGTCGGCGTCCACATCCGAGCGGAGGATGTAGATGGTTTCGTATTCTTTGAGATTCGTGGAGTGTGTCGTGGACATTCGGTTTCCTCTTGGACGTCCGGTGGACATCACCGGAACGGCCCACCCTCGGCGGAGGCCGGAGATGAGCGAGAACAGACGCAGCCCTTCAATCGAGCTGCGTCGGGGTCGCGTGAGTTAGCACGGCCCGGGGAAAGCGGAAAGGGGCTTACGCCTTCTTCGGGGCGTTTCGCGGCGGCGTCTTGGGGTTGAGGGCGTTCATGGCGGCGTCGGCCCCCTTCTCGGCGACCGTTTGCACGGCTTGGACGCCGGCAGCCACGAAGGCCGCGAGCTCCGCCTGCTCTGGCGGCGCAAACCCGGCGAGCACGTAGTCGGCCACGTCGCCGCGGAAGTCGGCAGGAGGGCGCCCGATGCCCATCCGCACCCGCACGAAGTCCGGCGCGCCGAGGCGCTCGATGAGACTGCGAAGGCCGTTGTGGCCGGCGTGTCCCCCGCCCTTCTTGATGCGGACTGTGCCGAACGGCAGGTCGAGCTCGTCGTGAACGACAAGAATGTCCGGGAGGCCGACCTTCAAGAAGGCGGCTGCCGGCTGCACGCTGTCGCCAGAGAGGTTCATGAAGGTTTGCGGCTCGAGGAGCCCCAGCTCGGTCCCGAACGCCGGGCCGCGCGTGAAGCGGCCCGAAAACTTGTCGCGAAAATCAGGAAGGCCGACGTCGCTGCGAAGCGAGTCGGCCACCAGGAATCCGATGTTGTGGCGGGTGCGCTCGTACTTCTTGCCCGGATTGCCGAGCCCGACCACGAGCCACATGCCAGACTACTTCTTCTTCGCGTCTTTCGCCGGAGCGGCAGCGGCCGGGGCCTTTGCGCCCGCAGCGCCAGCGGCCGGAGCCGCGGCTGCAGCGCCTGCGACCGGAGCGACGTCTTCGGTGCGATCCTTCTCGGGGGCCACGACGGAGACCACGGTCTGCTCGGCGGGGAGGAGAACGGTGACGCCGGGCGGGAGGGTGAGGTCCTTGGTGGCGGCCGCTTCGTTGAGGCTAAGGTTCGTGACGTCGTGCTCGATCTTGAGCGGAATGGCCTCGGGGAGGCAGCTGATGGGCAGCGTGCGGTAGACCTGGCGCAGGATGCCGCCGAGGGTCACGCCGGCGGCCTTGCCGTGGGTGATGAGCGGCACGTCGACGGTGACCGGCTGGTCGAGCTTCACCTGGACGAAGTCCACGTGCTCGAGGCTGCGGGTCAGCGGGTGGTACGAGTAGTCCTTGATCATGGCCAGCAGGTCGGCCTGGCCCTCGACCTTCAGCTGAACCACGGTGTTCTTGCCCTTCTCGCTGCGGAGAATGGTGAGAACGTCCTTGGGCGCGATGGCAAGCGCAGTGGCGGTGAGGCCCTTGCCGTACGCGATGGCGGGAACCTGGCCGGCCGAGCGAAGGCGACGGGTCTCCCCTTTTCCGGCGGGGGTGCGCGGCTTGGCGGTGAGCGTCTGCATCGTCGTCATGGCAAATTCCTCCAACTTTCCATTCAAGTGGCTCCGCAAGTAGGAGCCGGGTACCGAATGCGTACACTGCCGTTCGGGGCGTCGCTCCTTAGCAAACCACCCAGCCCGGTGCAAGCGCGGAAACGTCTACGCAAAGAGCGAGCTCACGGAGTCGCCGTTGTGAATGCGCTTGATGGCCTCGCCCAGGAGGCGCGCCACGCTCACTTGTTTGATCTTGGCCGAGCCCCGGGCGAGCAGCGGGAGCGGCATGGTGTCGGCCACCACCACTTCGTGGAGCGGCGAGGCGTCGATGCGCTCCACCGCGGGCCCCGAGAGAACGCCGTGGGTGGCGACGGCGACGATCTTCCGGGCGCCGTTGTCGCGAAGCGCTTGGGCCGCGCCGCAGAGGGTGCCTGCGGTGTCGATCATGTCGTCTACGATGATGCAGTCTTTGCCCTTGACGTCGCCGATGAGGTTCATGACCTCGCTGACGTTGGCCCGCTCTCGGCGCTTGTCGATGATGGCCAGACCGGCATTCAGGCGCTTGGAATACGCGCGGGCGCGCTCCACGCCGCCTGCGTCGGGGGAGACGAACACCGCCGAGGAATCGAAGTTCTTCCGCAGGTAGTCGTCGAGCATCACCGGCATGGCGTGCAGGTGGTCCACCGGGATGTTGAAGAAGCCCTGGATCTGCCCGGCGTGAAGGTCGACCGTGAGCACCCGCGCGACGCCCGCGGCCTGGATGAGGTCGGCCACCAGCTTCGACGTGATGGGCGTGCGCGGCGCGACTTTGCGGTCTTGCCGGGCGTAGCCGTAGTAGGGAATCACCGCCGTGATGGACCCCACCGAAGCCCGGCGCAGGGCGTCGGTCATGATGAGGAGCTCCATGACGTGATCGTTCACCGGGCTGCAGGTCGGCTGCACGACGAAGGCGTCGACCCCGCGCACGTTTTCTTTCAACTCGACGAACGTCTCGCCGTCGGAGAAGCGCGTGACCTTCGACTGCGCCAGAGGCGTTTCTAGGTACGCGGCGATGGCAGTCGCGAGATCGGGATTGGCATTCCCAGAGAAGATACAGACCTTCTTGAACACGCGAGCCTCCGGCCCTAGGCATTGAAGTCTTCGCCTAGGATCGCGTGTCTAATCGCCGCGTCCGGGTGTGTCAACGCGCGCCGGGACGAATGCGAAGATGAGTGCTCCATGTGGGAGCAGAGGCTTCAGTGGATCATCGCTGCGCAGTCGCGAATGGGGCCGCGCTTGCCCTTCTGCGTGCACGCCTGGTACGCGCGCTGGGCGTCGCTGAGACGGCCCTTCTCTTGGTAGGCTGCGCCCAGCAAGAGCCACGCTTCGCCGTCGGTCTCGTCGAGGGCCACGCTGCGCTCGCCGGCGTCGATGGCGGCCTGCACGGCGCCGCGGTCGAGGGCGCCTTGGGCCTTCGCCTTTTCGGCTTTCGCGCGCTTGGCTCGCTCTTCCGGCGTGAGCTCGGCGTCGTCGCTGGAAGCCGCAGGGCTCGGCGCTGCATCGGCGACCGCAGAGGGGCCGGCGTCGAGCGCCGCGGCCACGGTTGCCGCGGCGATCACGGACGGAGCCGTTTGCGCTGTGGTCGCGCTGGCCGCAGAGGAGGGCGCGGACGGAGCATGCGAAGTGGTGGTAGAGGGCGCCGGCTGCTCTTCCGCCGGGCGCGTGGCGTAGCGATACAAGCCACCGCCGCCAAGGAGCGCGCACGCAACCACCGCCCACATGACGTAGCGAACGTTCTTCTGACGCCGCGCCTGCACTTCCTCGGAGAGGTGCCGAAGGACGCGCGGGTCGGTCTCCTCCTCGAGCAGCGGCGGTATCGAAGAGAAGCGCGCTCCCTGGGCGAAGAAGCCGTCGCCGAGATCGTCTTCCTCGGAACCTCCCTCGGAAGGTGGAATGCTCGCGCGCTTCGTGCGCGGGCCGTCGCTGGGTGGCGGAACCGACTTGGCCTTGGCTTCGGCCGGCGGCGCCGATTCCGATTTCGGCTTCTCCGCAGCGGGCGGCGACGGCGCCGGCGGAACCGACGTGGGCTTCGATTCGGTGGCTTCGACCGGCGCCGGCGGAACCGACGTCGCTTTGGCCTCCACGGCCTCGGCAGGCGGCACCGACTTCGGTGGCGTGGACGTCGACATGGACGTGGGCGCAGCTTCTGCGTCCTCGGGCGTCGACGCAGCTGCGCGGGCCGGCGCCTCGGTGACCGCCGGCTCTCTCCCTTTGCTCGTTCGCCTGCGTCCTCGTTTGGCCATCGATTCCCCCGCGGCGATACGCCGAGGCAGGAGCGCGGTTCTATCAGACTTTTCTCGGAGGCGAAACGCTGCCTATAAGGGTAGGCCATGGGAGCCGTCATCGTGGTTCGAAAAACCGTAGGCGGCGCCTTGCGCGGAGGTCACCCTTGGGTCTTCCGCGACTCGGTGGTCAAGGTGCAGGGCACGCTCCACGCAGGCGATGCGGTGGCAATAGAAGACGACGCGTTCGTGGGCATGGCCATCGCCGACCCCGGCTCGCCCATCGTCGCGCGCATGTGGACGCACGACAAGCGCATGCCCGACGGCAAGCTCTTCGAAGAACGCCTGCGCCGCGCGGTGGCGCTGCGCAAGCGCACGTTTGAGGGCGGCGAGACGACCGCCATGCGGCTCCTTCATGGCGAGGGCGATCGCACGCCCGGCATCGTCATCGATCGCTACGAGCATGTGGCGGTGGTCCGCACCGACGGCGACGCCGCCGAGAGCGCCCTCCCCGGCTTTCTTCCGGCGATGATCAAGGTGCTTGGAGAGCAAGGCATCACCACCATCATCAAGAAGCAGGAGGGCGCGGTGGTGACCCTCGATGGCGAGGCTTCTCCGCCGCGCATTCGCATTCGCGAGCACGGCATTCCCTTCTGGGTCGACCTGGCCAAAGGCCAAAAGACCGGCGCCTTCCTCGATCAGCGCGAGAACCGGCGGCGCGTGCGTGGGCTCGCCTCCGGTAGGCGCGTGCTCAACCTCTTTTCGTACGCCGGCGGCTTCTCGCTCTTCGCCGCGGTAGGGGGCGCAACCCACGTCACCAGCGTCGACATCGCGAGCGGCGGCCACGCCACCGCCCAAGAGAGCTTCCGCCTGGCGGGCGTCGACCCCCAGGCCCACGCGTTCGCGACCGCAGACGCATTCGAGTTCTTGAAGAGCGCCGCACAGCAGAAGAAGACCTGGGACCTGGTGATCTCCGACCCTCCCAGCTTCGCGCCCAACGAAAAGAGCCGCATCCGCGCCCTCACCGCGTACCGCAAGCTGCACCGGGCCGCCGCCGCGGTGCTCTCGCCCTCGGGCATCTTGTGCGCGTCGTCGTGCTCCAGCCACGTGACCGCCGAGGCATTCCTCGAGACCCTCGACGACGACACGCTGGGCCGCGGCGATCTCCGGCTCCAGGAATTCTTCGGGCCCCCGCCCGACCACCCGACCTTGCCCACGTTCCCCGAGGGCCGTTACCTGAAGTTCGCGGTGCTGGCATGACCGAGCACACGACGGAGAGCGGCGGCTACACCCTCGCGCTCCGGCGCTTCCCCAGCGCCACGCGGGCCATCGCCGCGGGCTCGCGTCCGGTGCTCCTGGTGCCGGGCTACGGCATGAACTCGTTCATCTTCAGCTACCACCCGGGCGGACCTTCGCTGGTGCACTCGCTGGCCGATGCCGGCCTCGACGTGTGGACCGTCGATCTCCGCGGGCAAGGCGAGTCGAAGCGCGCGAGCGACCCAACCCGGTCGTACGGGCTCGCCGATCTCGCCTTCGAAGACGTACCGCGCGCCGCCGCCAAGGTGCGGGAGATCACCGGCAGCTCGCGCATCGATCTCGTGGGCTGCAGCCTGGGCGCGGCGCTCACGTTCGCGCACCTGGCGCGGGACCCCTCGGCGGCGGCTCGCGAGGTGGGCAGTGTGGTGGCGCTGGCCGGGCTCGTCACCTGGCGCGATATTCATCCGCTGGTGCGCATCGCGTTCGCCTCGCCGCGGCTCGCCGGTAGCTTCCGCATCACCGGCACGCGCGAGCTCTCTCGGCGCGCACTCCCGGTGCTGGCGCGCTTTGCAAGGCCGCTGCTCTCCGCTTATCTCAACCCGCAGACCACCGACATTCGCCAAGCGGAGACCATGGTGCGCACGGTCGAAGATCCGTCGCCGCGCCTCAACCGCGAGATCGCCGAGTGGGTGAACCGCCGCGAGCTGGTGGTCGAAGGCGTGAACGTCTCGGCCTACCTGCGCGAGTTCCGCGCGCCGTTTCAGTGCGTGGTGCCGCTGCAAGATCGCATCGTGCCGGCGGCCACCGCGCGGCTCCTCTACGAACAGGTGGGCTCGAGCGATCGCGAGCTGGTCGAGGTGGGCACGCGAGAAGCGCCGGTGGCGCATGCCGACCTTTTCCTGGGTCGCGACATGCAGACGCTGGTGTTTCAGCGGGTCGCGGCGTTCTTGCTGAGCCGCGCCGTCTCGAGCTCGTAGAACGAGAGCGGGCCGTCCTTGGCGTAAAAGAGCCCGCCGCCCACGCACACGAAGTGTACGTCGAGGCGCTTGCGGTACCAGGCGCCGGTGCGCGGGTGCACCTGGACGTCGGTGAGATCGCGATCGCACACCTCGCGCAGATCGCGGGCGGTGATGGCCTCAAGGTACAGAAAGCCGCGGGTCATGGCGCCAAGGTTCTCGATGGCGCGGGCCGCGCTGGCGTCGTCGAGGTAGGGAAGCACCCCCTGGCAGACCACAAGGTCGAAGCGCCCCCTGTCTCGCCAGGCAGAGATGTCGCGCTGCTCGTGGCCATATTCCGCACACGCGTATGCGCTGTACTCCGTAGACCGATACTTGACCTCGGGCCGGTGCTGACGAAACCAATCGCGAAAGAGGCCGGTTCCAGCGCCCACATCGAGGACATTGCGCAAATCGGCCCCCCACCACCCCATCATCGCGGCGATGCCGGTGGCAAGGAGAGCCACCTCCGCAGCTCCATGCACCCGGGTCTTCGTCGACTCGTAGAATCGTCCATAGTAGGCGGCATCGAACTCACTCATCGCGCGCATCATCGCACAGTCGTTTCGATTTGAGGTACACTGGGGCGCTTGAATACGGGTCGAGGTCCCATTCCCACTCCGCCGCTCGGTACCGTGCTGCCGGTCGCGCAGCCGTCCAGCCCTGCGCTGGACGCGCCGCCTGCCTCGCGCTCGAACGTTGGCACCAACCCGGGCATCGCGCCGGGCACGCTGCCGCTCGGCAGCGCTTCACCGACGCCGACCATGACCAAGAGCCTCGCGCCGGCCGTGCCCTCCAACGCCAACGCCAACGGCACCGGTAGCTTCCCGGCGCCGCCGCCCTCGGCGCTCAAGGTGCAGTACCCGCAAGCGGGCTCGGTGCTCACCGCGCCGCGCGGCGGCAGCTATACCGTCATCAAGGTCATCGGGTCCGGCGCTTTCGGCGCGGTGTACGAGTGCGTGGGGCCCTTCGATCAGGTCTACGCGCTCAAGATGGTGCGCCCGGCCAACCGCCCCTATGGCGAGGTGCAAGCCGAGTGGGCGCGCGAGGTGTCGCGGCTCGGCTCCCTGCGCCACCCCAACGTCGTCTACATCTACGACGCCTTCGAGCAAGACCACCTCTTCTACCTCGCCCTCGAGCGCTGCGATCACGCGCTCAAAGACATGCTGGGAACGCCCATGCAAGAGGGCCTGGTCATCGAGCTGGCGCGGCAGCTGCTGGCCGCGGTGCAGTTCCTCCACGACAACGACGTCGTGCACGACGATCTCCACGCCGGCAACGTGCTCATCACGCACACCGATCGGCCGCAGGTGAAGATCAGCGATTTCGGCATCAGCCACGAGCTGCGCGGCATGCCGGCGATTCGCCCCAACGTCGTGCACCACGCCATCATGGCGCCGGAGATCCTCGCCAGCGGCTACACCAGCAAGCAGAGCGATCTCTACCAGGTGGGGCTCCTCCTCTATTGGATGGTCACCGGGAACGCGGCCATGAACATCGACGCGGCCTACGCCGAGCTGGTGCGACAGGTGCAAGAAGGTGAGCCGCGAAAGCGCGCGGAGCAGCTGGGCACGCCGCTCGGCATGCTCATCGCCAAGATGCTGCGTCGTCGCGAGACCTTCCGTTACGCCGCCGCGCGCGAGGTGTGGGCCGACCTGCGCGAGCTCGACGCCTGGAAGAACCGCAGCCTCTTCCCCCTCAAATAAATCACGGGCGCCCGGCGCCGAAGCACCACGCGCCCGCATCGAGAGAGAGCCGCGCTCAGGCCGTGCGGCGACGACGACGCAAGAGGGCGCCGACTGCGACGCCCACGCCCGCAAGGCCGAACACGCCGCTTCCGCCGGTGGAGCAACCGCCGTCGTCGGCCGGCGTAGCGCCGAGCGGCACGCCGGAGCTGCCGCCGTCGGGCCGGGTGGTGATGGGTCCGGCGTCGTCCACCGGGGGCGTCGATGCGTCGGCCGCGGTGGATGCGTCGGCGCCGGCATCGCTCACGGTGACGGCCGGACACGTGGTGCCGATGCAGACGTCGGCGCAGCTGTAGTAGGTGTCGCCCGCGCCGCGCTTAGACGGATCGTCGAAGGGCGCGGTGGTGGTGACCATACCCGCCTTGCGGCCCACGCAGGTGAGGCTACCGAGCATGATCTGACGTACTTGTAGCGTACACTTTTCGCAGGTCTTGCCGGCCGGGAGCGTCACCTTGGCGGTGCGCTTGCCGGGCATGTCTGAGGGATCGTCGATCTGGTAGAGCACCTGAAAGTTGGCGTCGTTGGCGTCGGAGAGCGCCACCTGGAAGCAGCCGATGTGGTCGATGAACTCGTCGAAGCTCACGTCGATGGTGGCGCCTGCGGCGTACTGCTTGTAGGTGCCGGTCCGGGCAATGCCGCCGCAGGGGCCGGTCTTGATGTTCCCGTTGGGGTCGCGCGGCGGCGGGTCGATCCACTTGGTGTGGGCCTGGGCGGAGAGGGCGACGCCGAAGGAGAGACCGGCCGCGGCGAGAGCGAGGAGCGTACGTTGCATGATGAAACTCCGGGAGCGAGCGTAAACGAGAGAGGAGTGATGCGTTCCGATGCGGAGCGCCCGTTACTTCTTGCGGCGACGACGCAGCAGCGCGAGGGCCACGAAGACGACCCCCGCCAGCCCGCCGGCCCCCGCCCCCGCCACCGCGCACCCTTCGTTGGTGCCCCCGTCTTGAAAGCCCGAGGTGCCCTCACCGTCGCCGCCATCGGGGCGCGTGGTCACCGGTCCGCCGTCGTCGGTGGGCTGCGGGCCGGCGTCGCCGCCGGCGTCGTTCGAGGGAAGCGCCGGGCACGTGTCGCCGATGCAGATGTCGGCGCACGCGAAGAACGCGTTGCCGCCGTCGAGCGGCTCGAGCCCCGCGTCATTGCAGGCGCCGCCGAGCGTCAGCTGCCGAATCTGGAGCGTGCATTGTTCGCAGGTCTTGCCCGCGGGGAGCTTGATCGCCTGGGTCTGCCCGGCCTGCGTGCCCGCGGGGTCGTCTTTCTGTGCGAAGACGCTCACGACCATGTTGTCGTTGTTGTCGAGGAGGGCAACCTGGAAGCAACCCTGGTTCGCGTTCACCTCGTCCCACTTGACGATCACGTCCTGGCCCACCGCGTACTTCGCGTAGGTCGCGGAGCGCGGCGCCAGACCGCAGTTGGCCTTGCGCTGGTCGGTACGGCCCTGCCGGTTGGGCGGATCCGTGAAGCGGACCTCGGCGCGGGCGACGAAGGCAACGCCGAAGGCGACGAGGCAGGCGGCGGAAGCGAGAAGATGACGTTTCATCGGGGTAGAGCGTACCATGATCGCTGCCCACTGCACGCGCTTCCAGGCCGTTTTCCTCCTGTTCTTCTGGGTATTTGCCGATGGCCAGAGCCCGCAGCTCCGCAAATGTGTTGGCTCCCGTTCCGGTCGACGTTAGAAGCTCGTGCGCGCTCCTTGCGCGTGATTTGATGACATCGGAAAGATGAACGACGGGCGTATGGCAACCATGGGCCCCTACGAGGTGGGTCCGAAGATCGGACGCGGCGGCATGGCCGACGTGTACGTCGCGCGCGATCTCCGCCGCGACGCCGAAATTCCGGTCATCGCCCTGAAGGTCATCAAGAGCGAGCTGGTCCTCAAGGACCGCTACTACCTCGATCTCTTCCTCGACGAGGCGAAGATCCTCGAGCGACTCCGGCACCCGAACCTCATCCGCGTCTTCGAGGCTGGCGTCACCACCGAGCACCGCTTCATCGCCATGGAGCTGCTCCTCGGTCGCAGCCTGGCCGATGTGTTCGACCTCTTGGCAGCCCGGGGCGAGCGGATTCCCTTCGAGGTGGGCGCGCTCATCTGCATGCGCGTCGCCGAGGGTCTGCATCACGCGCACGAGCTCGTGGACCCGGACAACGCCAGCTACGAGCTGGTGCACCGCGACGTGAACCCGTCGAACATCTTCCTCACCTTCGATGGCCGGGTGAAGCTCATCGACTTCGGCCTTGCCCGCTCGCGCGGCACCCAGGCACGCGCGCCGAGCGGCGTGGTGAAGGGCAAGGTGGCGTATCTGGCGCCGGAGCAGCTCACCTCCAAGACCGCCGACCGCCGCATCGACATCTACCAGCTCGGCATCACCCTATGGGAGCTCGCCACCGGCAAGCGCCTCTACAAGAAGGACACCCCCGAGGAGTCGCTGCGCGCCATCCAGCAAGGGGTGGTTCCGGTGCCCGGCTCGCTGGCGCCCGACGTTCCGGCGGAGCTCTCGTCGCTCATCATGCGCGCCCTCGCCTACGATCCCGATCGGCGCTTCACCACCATGAACGGCCTCGCCCGCGCCCTCGAGGGCATCGTGCGTTCCTCGCCCGCGCCGGTAGACCTTGCGGGATTCCTCGAGACGGTGTTTCCCGGACAGCGCGCGGAGCTCGACCGTTGGTACGACGACGTGAGCGGCAAGACCCTCGCGCAGAACTCTACCGTGTACCCGCCGGCGCCGGTTCCCTCCGGCGACGCCATTGGCCGCGCCGGTTCCCTGGCCGGTCCCACCACGCCCGCCGTCGCCGCCTCGATGCCTGCGCCGGCGCTGCCGCTGCAGGTGGTGGCTTCCCACGCGCCGCCCGCCATCGTCTCCTACGCGCCGCCTGCTCCGGTCGCCGCGCCCGCCGGCGGGCGTGCCGACGACGCCGGCGCGGAGCAGCGCAAGCTCCTGCTCATCGCGGCCGTCGCCGGCGGAGGCCTGGCGCTGGTGCTCGGCATCGTGCTGCTGGTGGTCCTCGCCTCGCGCTGAGCGCGGTCAACGTGGGTCGAAAGAAACGCGCTGCTGCCGGTGATCGCCGTCGATGCGGAGCCGTGGCGGCGTGGCCTCGCGGCGCGCGGGCAACACCAGCGGCACCCGCATGTAGGCGGGAAGCGGATCGTTCCACGGCATCCCCTCGAAGCCCGATTTAGGGGTACAATACACGTATTCTCGATCGCCCTCCGTGTGCGGGGAGCACTGGTATTCTTGCGTGGCCGCGCCCCGGCGCAGGGTGAGCTGCCACGCGTCCGGGCCGAGCTCGCCGCGCCAGGTGTCTTCGCCGGCGCCCCGGGATTCGTCGGCCGCGGCGTCCGGCGCGAGGAACCGTCCGCGGCTGCCCGTTCGCTGCCGAACCGTGAGCGCCGCAGCCGGCGTGGCGCTCACGTCGAGGGCAAGATCGAGCTGGCTCTCGGTCACCTGCACGTACGCAGTGCCTCGATCGCGGACCGTCCAGCGCAGGTCTACGTGCGACCTGAGCACGCCCGACGGAAACGGAGCCGGCGTCGGCGTCGGCAAGCCGGCCACAGAGGTACTGCGGATCGGTACCGGCGCTGGGTGCGGCGTCGTCGAAGGCGACGTCCGCGTGCAGCCGGCCACCAGCGCCGACGCCAGCAGCGCCCCCAGGCGAACGATCAGCGCCGGCCCGGGCGACGCGTGGGCAGGCTGCTCACGGATACGCCGCGCTGCTCGCGGACCACGAGCGTGCGCGCGTAGGGGTCGACCCTGCGCCCGGCAGACGGCTGCAGCGACGTGGCTGCGCCTTGGGCGAGCACGGTGACGCCGACGCCGGCCACACCCACGCACGAGAGGAGGCAAACCACAGCAGCCGCCCACCAGCCTGCGGAGAGCGGACGACGAGGGGCCGGCCGCGCTGCGTGCGGCTCGAACGGAACCGGCGTGGTGAAGGGTACCGGCGTGAGCGTGGGGGGCACCGCGATGAAGTCGCCCTCGGACGCGGCGGCGCCGAACAGCCCCGACGTACCCAAAGCGACGGGCGCGAAGGTATCGCGAATCACGCGCGGGGCCACGGTAGCCTGGCGCCGCGACTCCGGACGAGCCGGCTCTACCGCGGCGCGCGCGAGCGCGACTTGCCCAGTGACTTGCCCCGTGACTTGCCCGGTGACGATTTGGCCGGGCTCGACGGAAACAGCGTCGAGGACCTCAAGCACGCAGGAGGCGTCGAGCTCTTCGGTGCGGTCGGCGCCGACCGGGCTGACCTGCATCGCGTCGCGAGAGAGGAGCTTGGCGGCCGCATCGGCGGTGATGACCACGCGGCGCTTGGTGCGCGCGACGTCGAAGGGGTCTACCGGCATCGAGCGAAGCCAGGCCTCGTCGATGGGCAGCGCGAGGAGCGGCGAGCCTACCATCGCGTCGCGAAAAGCGGGTGCTTCGGCGATCGTGGTCCGCGGGTACTCTGCGGGCGACAGCAGAGGCCACTGCGGGAGCGGGTCGGAGGGGCGGTCCTTGAACTTCGGAGGAATCATCCGTACAGCGGCGATTCTGTCCCAAAAGCGCAAGGACGCAAGTCTTTTGCAAATTCTCTGCGACGACCGCCCAACGCCGCGTTCACGGGAGCGCAGACGCTGCTGGCGCATCCACCTCGAGGACGCTCACTTCGGCGCCCCGGAGCAGCCACCGTGCGCCTCCCGCGGCGGCCTCGTCTTGCGCCATTTCGGTCCGTAGTTTCGTAAACTTATCGTTCCTCGAGACGACGTACGCGCGGCCGTAGGCGCGGCCATCACCGCGGGCGTTCTCGAGGCCCACGTCGGCCACGTTCCAGCGGACGAAGCGGGCCGGCGGAAGGCGCGAGAAGATCTCCACCCGCGGAAGATCACAAAACACCGCGCCCGCGGGCGCTGCGGCGAGGGCGGCCGCCGCCTCGCGCTCGGGTACGAACGCCTCCCGATGCCACACCAGGCCACGCTCGTACGCCGGCACGCTGTAGGAGCGGAGCACCGCAAAGAGGGCCCATCCGTACAAAAGGCCGGCGGCGAGCCTGGGCCGGAGAAGGCTGCCAAGCAGCGACGCGCGGCGAAGCAGGCGCACCAGCGCCTCGGGGCCATAGCCGAGGCCTGCCGCGTAGAGCGGCACAATGGTGAAGAAATGGCGGTCGAGCCCCAAGTGCTGCCCGCGCACCCAGCCATAGGTGACAAAACCCAGGAGCCAGAGGCCCGGCACCAGCACGCCGAGCTGGCGTCGGCGCAAAAGCCCCCAGAGGCCCACCGGCGCCAGCAGCGCCGTCCAGCCAATCTCGCGATAGGGCAGCGTCGCGGCGTACCAGTAGACCGTTTGCTCCGGCCCCGAGCCGTCGTTGTGGCTCCGCGCCTCCACCACGAACTCGCGGTTCAAGCGCACGAACTGCAGCCACTCGCCGGTGGCCTTCTGGTGCACAATACACCAAAACGCGATGGCCCCCAGCGGCGCCGCGAGAAACGCCAGGGGCGCGCGAACGCCGCGACCGCGAGCAAGCGCCAGCAGCGCGAACGCCGGCAGCACCGCCCAACCCTCGTAGCGGAGCAGCACCGCAAAGGCGAAGACCACGCCCCCCAGGGCCGGCCGGCGCTTCTCGATGCACAGCGCAGCGCCGAGAAAGAGCAGCGCGAACCAGGGCTCCGGCTCGGCCGAGGTGCCGTGCTCTATCCACAACGGAAACAGGCTGGCGAAAATGCCTGCCAGGTACGGCGCGAAGCCCCGCGGATCGCGCACGCGAAGGAGCGCAGTCAGCACCAACGGCAGCGCGGCGCACACCGCCACGTTGAGATAGCGCACCTCGGTGACCCCGGCAGAGGCGAACGTGAGCCCCGTGAACACGAAGTGCCAGAGCGGAAGCCAGACCCAGTGCTGGCGGACATCGCTCCAGTTGTCGAGCAGGGTGCGCCCGATGATGGCGTGCCCGTAGGAGTCGGAGTCGAGGTCCGGGCCTGCCCGCACCAGGGCGAGCCGCAGCGCCGTCACCACCAGCACCGAGCCCAGCAGCAGAAACAGCGGCAGTCGCCTCATGGGGCGGGAACATTGGTACGGGGAAGATACACGTGAATCTCGCCGAACCGGGCCTCCTCGCGGTAGTGCGCGGCGAGGTAGGCGAAGACCGCCGGCTGGGTCTTCTCCAGGTCCTCTTTGGCGGTCTCGTAGGAGCACAGCGGCGCGTGATCGAAGAGCACCCAGGCCGCGGCCGGGCGCACCGCGAGGCGCTCCAGAAGGTCGCGCGCGTGGGCGTCGCCCATGTCGCGGATGATGGCGGCGGCAGCTTCGTTCTTGGGAACCGGCAGCGTCTCCATGGCCCCGTTGAAGGCCGCGTCGGTGTTCAGATCGTAGGCGTAGATGTATGGCGAAGCGCTGCGGCGCTCGGCCAAAAACAGCACATAGGGGTCCATGCCGTACATTTGCACGCGGCCGCCCTGCGCGGTGTGGGCCCGTAGGTAGCCCGCGGTCTCGCGCATCTCGTAGGGAAAGAAGTCCCACATCTTGAAGCGGTCTAGGTAGGCCTTGGAGGTTCGGCCCTCGGCGGTGGCGCCCAGCTCCGCGGTCCAGGGGTTCATGAGGTGCGGCGAGCCGCGCATGGCCGCCACCTCGTGCACCGCCAAAAATACGCCCAGGCCCACCGTGAGCGCGGCCCACGCGATGCGCGCGCGATGCCGCGGCGCGCTTGGGTCGGGTGGAGCGCAGAGGGCGTCGACCAGTGCGCCGAAGCAAGCCACCCCGATGAGCGCCGCGCCCGCGGTGACCGGATGAAGGTGATAGGGGAAGCCCTTCTTCTGCAGGTAGACCGAGACCAGCCCGCCGATGGGCACCGAAAGGGCGAACCACGCCCGCCGCGGCAGCACCCGAACGATCGCCAGCAGCGTTCCCAGCGCGGCCGCCGCAGCGCCGATCTTCGCCGGGTGGGCCACCCAGCCCAGGTCCATGAGCTCACGGGCGGTGTGCGGCCAGATGAACGCGTACATGCGCGGCGCGTCGACCAGGTAAATGCGCAGGAAGGCCCCGGCGTCGCCGACGGATGCAAGATACACCAATGCCGCGGCCGCGCTGGCCGCGGCGCCGAGCGCGTAGCGCAGCAGGTTGCGCTTGCGGTCGCCCGGCATGGCCGCGGTTTGCAGCGCGCCGAAGAGCGCGAACACCACGTAGGTAGGCTTGCCGAAGCAGGCCAAACCCAGGAGCAAGCCGGCCAGGAAGAAACGCCGAGGCCGCGCTCCTTCCCAGAGGAACGCGGCGGCGGCCCCCAGCACGAACCAGTCGCACATGCTCTCGCGCTGCGCCAGATCCCAGGCCAGATAGCGCAGGTATTGCCCGCCCAGGATCACCGCACCCAAAAGGCCGAAGCTCGCCCGCTGGAGAGCGCTGGGCGGACGGTTCGACGCGGCGCCGGGCACCGCGGCGCCGGCAAGGCCGAACACCAGAAAGCTGATGATCAGATCGAGAACCCGGAAGCGGTGCTCGTCGACCCCGCCGAGCACGAAGAGCAGCCGATGCAGACCGTGAATGAGCGGGCCGTTCACGTCGCGCACGTCGCGGTAGTCGACGTCGCCCTGGGTCATGGCCCAGGCGATGTACTGGAAGATGCCTTGGTCGCGGCCGAGCGTGGTGAACGACGCAAGGTACGCCGCGCGCGCAACCACGTACGCGGCCGGGAGCGCGACGACCAGCGCCGGCACCGCCCCGAGCACGGCGCGGAGGGCTGTGCCTTCGAGGCGAGGCTTCGCCACGGTCAGTCGCAGCCGACGGTGCTACCTTCGACCTTGCAGGTGGCGCCCTTGCACGCCGAGGCCACGGCGAACTTGCCGCCCTTGCAAACGAGCACCGCGGTCTTGTCGAGCGCGCAGGTGTGGTGGTCGTCCTTGGCGCACGGATCGCCGGCGGCCGCCACGCTGTCGTCGCAGTCGACCATGGTCGAGGTGGCGCTGCAGCCCTTGGGGCCGAGACACTTGGTATCAACCCTCCAGCCGTTCTTCTCGCACTTGAGCTGCGACTTCTTGTCGACGCTGCACGAGTAGTTGCCTTCGTGGTCGCAGAACTCTGTCTCCGCGGCCGAGGACTCGTCGCAGTCGACCAGGGCGCCGGTGAGGGCGCAGCCCTTGGCGCCGCGGCAGTCCATGCGCGTCCACTTCTTTCCGTGGCAGAGCAGCGCCGCCTTGGGGTCCATGCACTTCGCCTCGCCGTCGCTGGAGCACGAGTCGCCCGGCTTGGGCTTGCAGCCTGCGGTGCCGAGGGCCCAGAGCAGAGCCGCCCCGACGAACGCGTAGCGCGAGGCATGAGAAAGGTGCGAGGAGAAGCGGGGGAATGTCATGGCCAGGAGTCCTTTGGGCGTATCCTAACTTTCCTTTGAAAACTCGGCATCGAAATGTGCACGCGCGATGGCCGTGCGGCCGTTCGATGCTCCCCGGGCCCCGGCCCCGGCGATCGCGCGTTTGCTGCTATCCTCGAAGCGGAGGTGCTCATGGTCCGGTCTTTGGCGGTGCTCTTCGTGATCCTCACCGCATGCGCGTCGTCGCCCGGCGCGGGCTCGGGCGCGAGCTCTGGCGGCCCCGTCACCGAGTCGAGCGATCCCAAGCTCGCCGGCATGGTGGCGGCGCACAATGCCGTGCGCGCCGCGGCGAGCCCTGCGCCCGCCTCTCCCCTCACCCCGCTCCAGTGGAACGACGACGACGCGGCGGCGGCCAAGGCCTGGGCCGCGCAGTGCCGCTTCGAGCACAACCCCGGGCGCGGCGTCCGCGGCGAGAACATTTTTGCCGCGGCGGGGCAGGCGATCACCCCGGAAAAAGTGGTAAAAAGTTGGGCCGGCGAGGCCAAGAACTACAGCTACGCCACCAACCAGTGTTCGGGAACGTGTGGACACTACACGCAAGTGGTGTGGGCCGACACCACCCATCTGGGCTGCGCCGCGCAGACCTGCACCAGCGGCTCGCCCTTCGGATCCGGCGCCGGCGGCGCCTGGGAGCTGTGGGTCTGCGATTACAGCCCGCCCGGCAACTTCGTGGGCAAGAAGCCGTACTGAGCGCGGCATGCACGTTCACCTGGCAGGCGCCTTCGAGGCGCTGGTGTTTCACGCCTACGCCTTCGTGCCCGTGCCGGGGCGCGCGCCGCTCCTGGCCCGGGCCGCTTCGCTCCACGCCCCCGCCTATGTAGCCTGGGCCGCGCGGAGCCTTCCCGAGGACGCGACGCGGCCGCTGTTGGAGGTGGCGACCTTGCTCGGGCAGCTCGCCACCAAGGACCCGGTCTTCGTGCACCTGCAGGCGCTCGCGCGAGAGCCTTGGGAGGTTGCGACGTTCCTGGCGCAGGAAGCCGCGGCCGACGCCGATCGCGGGCTCTTCGAAGGGCTCTTTCGCACCTCGGTGGCGCTGGTCGCCGACGCCTACGCCGAGGCGTACCCGAGCATTGTACGCGACGCTGCCGCACCGGGGCTCGAGCGCGCAGCAGCGAGCGTCCGTGACGCGGCGCGGGTGGTGGGCGCCCTGGCCCGGGCAGAGATTCACGGGGCGCCGTCGCTGGGCCCGTATGGACGACTCTTCAGCGAAGGCGCCATGTCGCTGGGCATTCCCATGCCCTGGAGCGATCAGGCGGCGAGCGAGACCGCGCTCCTGGCGATCCACGAGCTCGCGGTGGGCGCAGCGACCGCCGTGCTCGGGCATCACCGGTGGGCGGAGGTGGAGCGCCTTGCCGTCGACGGCGCGCGGGCGGCCCTCGAAGGGTCGAGCTGGGCCGCGTGCAACGACGCCCGGCTCCGGCGCATGAACCTGGAAGACGTACAAACGGCGGCCACGGCGCCCACCGCAGCGCAGGTGGCAGAGGTCGCGGCGCGGCTCAAGGCATGATCGGCAGCGCCCGGCGCAACGGCGCAACAGGCGCGAGCGGCGCAACAGGCGCGACAGGCGCGAGCGCGAAGCCAAGCGCGGGGGCATGGCGCTCGCCGACGTAGGCACCCTCCTCGAACACCTCGACGCTTCGACCCGGGCGAATCCGCACCAGGTGGGTCTTCCCCGAGGCGTCGGCCCGTGGCATCACCAGCACCGACGACCCGCCGAACGCGCCCAGCCGCGCGTACCACGCGGGTTTGTCGCCGGCCACAGCGAAGCCCACCACCACCGCGTCGAAGGTCCCTTCCCACGTCGCGGCGTCGTCTGCATCACCCACCTGCAACGCAGCGTGGGGCGGCAGCAGCGAGGCGCCTTGCGCCACCAGCACGGGGTCGAGCTCGACGCCGCGCACCGCGCCCGCTTCTCCCACGATGGCAGCCAAAAGCGCGGTGCCGTAGCCGGTGCCGGCGCCCAGGTCGAGCACCCGCATGCCGGGGCCGATGCCCGCGAGCTCAAAGGTGCGGGCGTAGGCGTGGAACGCGCTCACCGTGGCCAGCCCCGAAGCGTCGAGCGCGATGGCTGCATCCTGCAAGCTTTCCGCGGTGGCGCCCAGGGGCACGAAGAGCTCGCGCCGGACGGTGGTGAAGGCCGCCCGGTAGGCCTCGGGGACCGCCAGCTCGGCGCGCACCGAGGCGGTGATGGCGGCGAGCGCTTCGTCGCCTGCGCGCTCCTGGCGGGCGGCATCGCCCTCACCCAGGTACCCGCGCCACGCGTAGTAGCGGTCGAGCTCATGAATGCGGGCGCGCGGTTCGAAGTTGCGAATCTGGCTCTCGACAGCCCGGCGAAAGTACGGTGCGGCGTTGCCCTCGTAGCGAAAGTGGGCAGGCGCTTGCCGAAGGATGGGCCCCAGCTCCGAGGCCATGAGGTCACCGCGGCGACGAAAGTCGAGCGAAGCCGAGGGGTCGACCCACTCCGAGAGAAACTCCTGATCGCCGTCCTTCCACCACTCGGTGCGGTGAAAGCGCGTACCGAAGCGCGCGGCATACGCGTCACGCTCGTCGTCGATGGGCGACCCCGGGTACAGGCGAAAGGGATCCACCGAGAGAAAGCCGGTGGTGCCGCGCGGATCGAGAAAGAGCTCTCGCATGTAGGCTGCACTCTTCTTGAGCGTCGCCTCCGTTTCGCCCGGGTGGCCCACGATGACATTGGCGCCCCACGGCAGGCCAATCTCCCGCGCCTGCACGGCGATGTCCTTCATGCGGTCGAGGTAGTCGTGAAGGCGACCGGCCTTGCGAATGATGGCGAGGAGCTCGGGATCGCCGGACTCCAGGCCGAAGCCCAGGCCCACGTTGGCCTGGTGAAAGAGCTCGAGATCCACCCGCTCGATCATGTCGACCCGCACCAGCAGCCAGATCTTCTCGGTGGGAATGCCCCGCGCCGCGAGCTTCTCCAAAAATTCCCTGCGCCAGGCCTTGCGCATGCCGAAGAGCGCGTCGGCCACGTACACCGTCCAGGTCGTGAGATCGAGGAAGCGATGCAGGGCCACGAATTCCTCGATGGCGCGGTCCACCGAATAGGGCCGCCAAGAGGTCTCGCGCTTCGCCCGCTCCATGCAGAACGCGCAGTCGAAGGGGCACCCGCGCGAGAGGTAGAGCTCGGCCTGCGAGGCCACGGTGCGCGCCACGTCGCGATACTTGCGCAGCAGGCTCCAGTCGGTCACCGGCAGGGTGTCGAGATCCTCGATGGGGTCGGGCCCGAGCACCAGCTGGCGGAGCGGGCTGCCACCGGCGACCGAGCGAACCACCTCGGCGAAGGGTCGTTCCCCCTCCCCCACCACCGCCACGTCGAACGGCGAGCCGTCGAAGACGATGTCGTTTGGGCGCGCGCTCACGTGATAGCCGCCGGCCACCAGCACCGCCTCCGGGCACACC
Source organism: Polyangiales bacterium (assembly GCA_038210445.1). Taxonomy (GTDB): domain Bacteria; phylum Myxococcota_A; class Polyangia; order Polyangiales; family Polyangiaceae; genus JABFRG01. The sequence continues at coordinate 20,008 of JBBQWQ010000002.1, read as the reverse complement.
TGGCGCGCGAGCTCGGCGAGCACCATGCAGACCAGATAGTCGTACGACGAGTACACCGAGATGCCGATCACGTCGTACCCCTTGCCGTCGGGGCCCGCGAAGATGCGTGCAAGATCCACCGATCCCAGCGCGCGCTCGCAGGAGAGGTCCACCACGTCGACCTGGGCCCCGGCCCGGGCCTGCGCGTAGCTGGCGATGGAAAGGAGCTGAGGGACGCCGAAGTTACCACTCGACCCCCGATCGATGGCAGGCCACAGCAGGAGCGCGCGCACCCGCGGCGAAGCCTTCATTTGGCCTTGCTGAGGCAGGGCCGCGGCTCGGGTCGCTTGGGCGTCAGGCACGGCCTCGGCTGCGGCGGCGGCGAGAGGCAGGGACGGGGCTCGGGACCGGCGTCGGGCTGCTGCATGGGTATCGAAAGGCAGGGCGCAGGCTCGGCCTCGGCATCCTGCGGGGCCATCATCGGCGTGAGGCAGGGCACCGGAATCGGCGCAGGGCTCTCGTCGCCTGCGTCGCCATCGTAAGGCATGGGCTCGAGGCAAGGCGAGGGGCCAGGGTCGGTCTTCTTGCACTCGTTCTGGGTCAGCGCGGCCACCGCGGCGGCGATGAACGCTGCCCGGCGGGCGAGGATGGCAGCCTTGTCTTCCTTCTTGGTGCTCACTTGCGAACGCTCATTGGTTGAAGTCCAGGCAGGGGCGCGGCTTGGCGGTCGGATGCGGCGGCGGCGGGCGCCGCACGGAGAGGCAGGGGTGCGGCGGGCCGCCGTCGCGCTCGGGGGCCACATCGAGGCATGGCAAGGGCGCAGCGACATTGCTCGCATCGACCTTGTCCACGGGCGGCGGCGCGGCATCGGTAGGCCCGTCGACGGTTACCGCTGTGGGCGCCACCTCGCCGTCGCGGTCGGGTACGATGTCGAGACACGGCATGGGCTCGGCGCCCTTGCAGTCGGTCTGGGTCAGCGCGGCCAGGGCCGAGGCCACGAACGCGGCCCGGCGCGCCAGGATCGCGGCACGGTCGTGCTCCCGCTTCGGGCGATCGTCGGTCACGGTCGTATCTCGGCCCGGGGCCGCTTGAGGCGCCCGAGTGGCACGAACGAGCCCTGGTTTTCTCGGGCGGCGACCAGGCGCGCTTCCAGTGCGTCGTCTACGTGCTGGCCCACGAAGGGGTCGAGCTCGCGTGCACCATGCACCGAAACCGCCGCTGCCCCGCAGCCGCCGATGCACTGCGCCTTCATGGGGCAGGGCGCGCAGAAGGCCGGCGTGGTGTCGCGGTACCCGGCATGCACCGGCACCTGCACCAGCTCGGCCATCGACGTGGTCTTGGCGTCGCCCAGGCTCTCGGTGTGGAGCGTGCAGTTGCGCAGCTCGCCGCGGGTTCCCAGCGCGAACTCTTGCATCTCGGTGCCAATGGGGCAGCTCGAGAAGGCGATGGCGGGGAAGTCGGAGGTGTCGACCACGCAGGGGGGCACCGGCATGGTCACCTGCAGCGACATGCCCCGGTCGGCGGCGAACGGATGCGCCTGCGAGAGGGCCGTGAGGAGATCGGTGCGCGAAGGCAAGAGCTCGGCTATCTGCTCCGCGGCGTAGCCCGCCGGCGAATAGCGGCTGAGCGCCACGCTCCGGACGCCCAGTGAGGCGAACAGCTCCAGCGTATCGCCCACCTGCGCGGCGTTCTTCCGGGTCACGACGATGCAGCCGGCGACGTTCACGCCGGCGGCAGAGAGCGCACGAATGCCGGCCAGCGTGGCCTCGAAATGCCCCTGCCCCACGTGCTCCTCGTGGAGCGTGGCCGAAGGCCCATTGAGTGTAACCTGCACAAAATGCGGTCGATACGGCGCGAGGCGCTCGGCGGTGGCGGCCTTGATGAGTCCACCGTTGGAGATGATGATGGCCCGAAGACCATGCCCTTGGACCACGTCGAGCACGTCCCACACGTCGGGCCGGGCGAAGGGCTCACCGCCGGTGAGCGTCACGTGGTCGAACTCCACGTCGCGCAGGGCGCTGTCGAGAATGCGCACCAGCTCCGGCCCCGGCAGCGCCGACGACTCGCCCTTGTCGCCTCGCCAGTCGTTGTAGCAATAGCCACACTTCTGGTTGCAGTAGCCGGTGAGCTCCACGGCGAGCGCGTATCGCTTGGGTCTCGTTGTCGCACTCGCGATGGCCATGGGCCCATGCTTTCCTGGGCGCGGCCCAACGTCAAGCACCGGCGACTTCCGCCGTCGCGGTATCGTGCGGCGCCCCTCGTGCTCGCGCTCCACGACCCCCGAGGGGCTCGCCGCCGGTTTGCTCCGCAATAGAATCCAACGCCCGGTCCGGTCGATGGTGCACACTGCATGCATAGGATGGGGACTAAGGGGTTTTGGCCGAGACCGAGGGAGGCGCGTTCGCTGGGTGCAGCGCTCTCCTGTCGTGAGCGCGGGAGGCGAAGGCATCCCGAAGGTATCGACCAAAAACACCAGCCACCTAGGTGGCTGGTGTTTTTCGTCGGCTACGTGGCTCTTTCGGTCCGGGAGGCTGCGTGGCGGCGAGAGCGCCAAGCAGGAGACTGAGGGTTTTTGGCCGAGACCGAGGGCGGCGCGTTCGCTGGGGGCAGCGCCGGTCGCTCACTCTCCCTTCTCGTGAGGACGGGAGGCGCCGGCATCCCGAAGGTATCGGCCAAAAACACCAGTCTCCTAGAAGAAGAGGGGGTTGGAGACGGCAAACGGCTTGCGGCCCGGGTGCAGCGGCGCGAGATCGTTCGGCCCCTTGGCGTGGAACACCACCCAGTGACGGGGCTTGCTGGAGCTCGCTTTCACGTCCACTGTTTGCTCCCAAAGCTTGCCGGGGCCCGCGCCGCTGGGCGCCGGAAGCGGGATGGTCTGGATGGTGGCGCCATCGACGATGACCTCGAGCGACGTCGCGGAGAGCCACGATGGCGCTGCGATGGTGACCTTGAAGGCGCCGCCGCCGGCGGTCTTCAGGGTGTCGCCCGGTCCTTCACCCGCGGGCCCGCTGACGGTCATGTACAGACCCCCGCTGACGGTGGAGTGGCCGGCCTTGAGCACGTCGCGCACCGCGAGCGCGGTGAGCTTCCGGGGATCGTCGTGGCCCATGCGAAGGCAGTTGCGGGGGTAGCCCACCGGGCTCGACTTGAGGTTGTGGCTGTCGGAGTTGCCCACGCCCCACGGGGTCTTCCCGGCGTTGAGGAGCGCGAACCAGTCGGCCACCGACGCGTCGCGGTTGGCGTCGAAATCGCTGTCGTTCCACACCTCGATGGCCCCGAAGCGATCGGAGAACTGCGCGCCCTTTTCGCCCGAGCCCTGAGCCGTAGAGCGATCGAAGCCGGTGCCCTTGAAGAACCCCTGCAGCGTGTCCGACGACGGGTGGTTGACGATGAGCACCGGGCTCTCCGGAAGCGCGTTCACCTCCTGAAACACCTCGGGGATGTTGCGCCCGATCCACTGCACCGATCCGTTGTTGCGCTTCTCGGACCGGGGAAAGATGGGCACCACGCCAAAGTGACCGGTGGTGAAGGTGGTGAGCTCCTGGGACGGGAATCCGAACGCGAAGTCGGCGACCCCCAGCGCCTCGATGGTGGGCTGAAAGTCGACGATCCACTCGTGCTCGCTGGAGACCGGGATGTCGAGGCCGTCGGCCACCGCGCTCATGACCTTTTCTCGAACGGTGTCGTTCGAGTCGAACGAGAACTGCGAGTGAATGTGGAAGTCTGCGCACAGCACGCCGGTGGAGTCCACGCTGTGGGCCAGCGGCGCGTCGACGATCACGGTCTTGCCCGCCTCCACCGTCACCGACTGATCGAGCATCTCCCACTCGTAGCCGCGGCTCACGATGATTCGGTGCTCGCCCGGCGGCACCGGCAGCGACGCGTCGCCTTGCATGGCAAAGGCCTGGTGAGCGCGCCCCTTGCCCTCGCGCTCGATGCCGAACGCCGGCGGCGGGTCGGCGATGGGGTTCTTGGGAACGACCTGGACGCGCACCGGTATGCGCGCGCCGCTGCCCGCCTCGCGGGCGCGCACCACGATGGTGCCGTGGGTCTTGAGCTTGACCGCCACGCCCGCGACCAGCGGCACCGCGGCCGGCACGTCGTAGCCATTCACGGTGGCGGTGACGGTAGAGCCCGACGGCGCGTGAACGGTGAACTTTCCACTGGCGTCGGCGATCACGCGGCTGGCGTACTTTCCGTCGGCGAGGAGCACGTGCACGGTGGCGCCCGGAGCCGGCGTTCCGTCGTCCTCCTGGACCGTGCCCTGCACTGCTTCCCAGGCGCTCTCCTTGTTCACCCGCCGTACCGCCTGGCGCAGGCCGTCGATGCCGCCGTTCGCGGTGATGACGTCGGCGTAGTCGACGGTCTTCGCCTGGCAAGCGGCCACCGTGTCGAACGACTTGTCGCTGAAGTACTGGAAGCCCGAGACCTCGAGCCCCAGCGCCAGATCGGACTGCAACGTCTTCACCGCGAAAGCCGACTCGCCGCCGTCGAAGCCCACCCACTTGGAGGAGCCCTTGGGCGAGCCGAAGCCCTCCGATTCGGTGAAGAGCTGCGAGGTGTAGTAGTGGAAGAACCCGAGGTTCTCGGCGCGGATGAAGTTCGTCTCCTCGCCCGAGGTGTTCATCACCGAAACCCGCAGCGTGACCTTCTCGGCGCCCGGCTCGAGCACGTAGTCGATGGCCGCAGGATAGTTGTATTCATCACGCAATACCGCGCGGAATGGCTCCAGGAACGCGACGTTCTGCAGGGTGCCCGAGGCGCGGACGATGGCCGCCTTGCCGTCGGAGCCGTCGGCGAGGACCGTCACCGTCTCGGGCGATAGCGTCTGCTTCGAGAACAGCACCAGGGTCTCGCCGTAGCGCGAGAGGCCTTGCGGGAGGCCGTCGGCCCCCACCGGCTCGATGGCCAAGAGCTCGCCGCCGTAGAGCGACATGCCGTCGGAGATGGCGGCGCTGCCGATGTAGGCAGCGACTTTGTCGTTGGCGAGCAGGTAGTCGCCGACGCGCACGCGGTTGCGGCCGTTGGCCGGAAGGCGAATGTCGGCGCCGCTGCGAATGCGGCCCGCCCGGGCCTGTCCAGCGGCCTTTGCGCCCTTCGGATCCGGGTGACCGTCGACGCTGCCCGGAGCGAAGCGGAACGACGGCGACACATTCTGCGCGGCGCACGGGTTGTCGCCCGCGGGAGCGACCGGCGTATCCGAAGAGCACGCGAGGAAAAGGGCGGCCGCCGCAAGCTTCCACTTCATGGCACGAAGTGTAGCCCGGGGCCGTGGGATGACCGGAGAATTTCCGCCCAGCTCTCGCGCGCCTCCGCGGACGACCACGCGCGGTTCGCCAACGCAAGAACGCCCGTTCGGTGCTATACGGGCCGCCGTGGAGACCCGCCGAGAAGAACGCCCCAGCGACGCGCCGCCCCCTTCGAGCCGCGCGGCCTCCTTCGAAGCGCCGGAGATCTACGGGCGCGCCGCCATCGCCAACATCGCCCGGGCGCTGCCGCTGCTGGAACGCGTCTACGCGAACATCCGCTTCTCGATCATGCGGCCCAAGCTGCTTTCGGTCATGGATCTTCTCTTGCCGACCGAGGGGCGCATTCTCGACGTCGGTTGCGGGTTCGGGCTCTTCGCGGCCTACTTCGGGCAAACGCATCCGCGGCGACGCATTCTCGGGGTCGATCCCGACGCGCGCCGGGTGGGCCTGGCCGAGGCGGTGGCCACCAAGCTGCAGCTGCACCACCACCGCTTCCTCCCCTGCGACGCCTTCGACCCCCGGGTGCAAGGGCCCTTCGACGCGGCCTACGTGCTCGACGTCATGCACCATGTGCCGCCGGAGTCGCAGATTGAGCTCCTGGCGCACCTTCGCGACCAGCTGGCCCCGCGCGGCCTCCTGGTCATGAAGGACATCACCACCGAGCCGGCCCACGAGCTGAAGTTCACCGAGCTCCTCGACCGCGTGATGGTGGGGTGGAACGAGCCCCTTACCTACCGGCACCACCGGGAGTGGGGGCGTATTCTCAGCTCCCTCGGCTTCAAGGTACGCATGGTGCGGGTACCCGACTTTCTTCCGTATCCGCACGTGGTCATCGCCGCCCGAAAACGCTGAACCACCTCGGAGGCGCGGGGACGCGCGGGTGGTTCCGGGTGGGCGACGCTGCGGGCATTGGTGTATAGTGGCGGGTGATGGAACCGGCCAAGGAGATGGGCGCACTCGAACGGGAGCGACTCATTTCACGCTACGGCCGGCGGTTCGTGGCGGGCGAGACGCTCTTCCGCGAAGGCGAAGCCGCCCACGAGGCCTTCCTCCTGCAGGACGGCCGGGTTCGCCTCCTCAAGCGCGTGCGGGTGGCGGAGCGCAGCCTGATGGTGCTGCGAGCCGGCGATCTTTTCGGAGAGACGGCGCTGGTGGAAGGCGGCCTCCGGGGCAGCACCGCGGTGGCCCTCACCGAGGGCGTGGCCCTGGCGCTCGACCGCGAGACCTTCCGGCAGCTCATCGAGCGGCATCCGGCCATCGCCACTCGGGTCTTCGAGCAGCTGGTGCTCCGGCTGGCCGACGCCGAGGATCAGATCGAGATCATGATGCTGAAGGACAACCCTTCCCGCGTGGTGGGGGCCCTGCTCAAGCTGGTGGTGGGGCAGGAAGACGGGCCGGGTATGGCGCTGGCCATCTCGCCGGTGGAGCTGTCTTGCCGGGTGGGGCTCGACGTCGAGACCGTGAAGCGCATCGTCCACAAGCTCCGGGAGCAGCAGTACATCCGCATCGCCGGCGAGCACGTGGAGATTCCCGATGTGGAAGCCCTGCGGCGCTACTACCTGCTGCTGGGCGCGAAGGAAGATCTCCGCGGCGCCTGACGCCGGGCGGTTATCGAAGTGCTTCCGGAAGCACTGAACGCCCGGGCGCGCGCAGAGCGAGAACCTGCGGGAATCCCGTGGTCTTGATCCATTCCGCCCATGGTACAATCCTTTGCAGAAGGAATAACGCAGTGCGCTACGCTTCCTTTCTCAACGATCCTGACGACTTGCGGCATAGATGACGGTTTCTTGATGGGTTTCGCGGATTTATGGATCGTCGATTGTCCATTGACGCACCCGGAGCCCCTCGGGTATGCATCCGTCGCTTCGAAGCAGCAGACCTGGGAGCGCGAGCCGTAGGCGGCGCCTCCCCTCTCCCAAACGATGCCCTTTACCCCCTCCCCCTCACTCTCCGTCGCAAGCAGTGCGCGCCCTACGCATACGCGCGGCGCACGCCAAGCGGCCCCCCTCGCCCATGCGCCGGGCGGGTGGAGTGTCGGCAGCAGGTGGGCACGGACGGCGACCGGTCTCGCGTGCCTCCTCGGCCTCAGCTTCGTGGGCGCCGCGTGCGGCGGCAGCACCCAGACCAGCAATCCGGCCCAGAGCCCCGAGCGCCAGAGCGACGCCGAGTACGACATCGCTCGAGATTTGCTCGCCAAAGCGCAGCCCCGGGTGGCCCTCGACCACGCCCTCAAGGCGGTGGAGTTCAACGAGGACAACCCCAAGGCGCTGTTTCTCACCTCCGCCATCTACGCCTCGTTCTGCAACCAGGACGCCGGCCTGGCCTCGCCTGACTGCAAGGTCCCGAAGGCCGAAGAATACGCCCGCAAGGCCATGAAGGCCGACGCCCGCTTCCGCGAAGCCCGGAACCTGCTCACCCAGATCCTCATCTGGGAGAAGAAGTACGACGAGGCGGTCACCACCATCGAGCCGCTCACGAAAGACCCGGCCTACGTCGAGGCTCACCTCGCATGGGGCAACCTCGGCTGGGCCTACGTGCTCGGCAACAAGGTCGACATCGGCATCGAGGCGCTGAAGAACGCCGTTGCCCTGCAACCTCGCTTTTGCGTCGGCCAGTACCGGCTCGGCGCCGCATACGAGAAGAAAAACGATCTGAACCAAGCGGAGCAGAGCTACTCGCGCGCCGTGGAGGTCGATGCACCCGAGTGCAAGAACCTGCAAGACGCCTGGGAAGCTCGCGGGCGCGTGCGCGCCCGGCTCGGACGTGTCGATGAAGCGCGTGCGGACTTCGGTCGCTGCAAGGAAGTTGCAAACGACACGAAGCTCGGGCGCGCGTGCACGGTGGCTCTGGCCAAGCTGGAGTCGCCCAAATGACCGGAGGCGTTTTGGAATCCGTTGGCCGTACCCTCAAGAAGCATCGGGAGTCCCGCGCCATGAGCGTGGCCGAGGTCGCCCGCGTCACGCGCATTCCGGTCCCCACGCTGGAAGCCATGGAGCGCGATCACTTCGACGATCTGCCGGGCGAAGTCTTCGTACGCGGCTTCTTGCGCTCGTTCGCCCGCGCCGTGGGCCTCCCCGCCCAAGAAGTGCTGGCGCGCTATACCCAGAGCCGCCGTAGCACGGTGGCCGCTCCGATTCCCGTCACCTCGCCGGTGCGCGCCAGCGGCGAGAGCAACCGCCGCTTCGGCGTCGCCATCGCGTGCGTGCTGCTGCTCATCCTGTTCACGCTCGCCATCTCCATCGTGCTCAAGCCCCGCGGAAAAGACATTCCGCAGGAGCTCTCGGCCCGGAGCGCGACGCACCACGTCGGCTGAGCCGCAGACCACCGACGCCCTGCTCCTGCGCGCCGTGGCGTATGGCGAGAGCGACGTCATCGCCACCTACCTGACGGTGACCACCGGCAAGATCTCCATGCTGGTGCGCGGTGGCCGCGCCTCGAAAAAACGCGTGCAAGGTGCACTCGAACCCTTCCACACCGCACGGGTGCGGTTCTTGGAACGGCGAGATCTGGCGACCTTCAAGGACGCGGAGCTGGTGGTGGTGCGCACCGGCATCACCGCGCACTTGGATGCGCTCGAGGCCGCCGGGCAGGCGCTTCGCTGGGCCCGCGACCTGTGCCCGCCGCGCACCCCCGAGCCGGCGGCGTTCGCCACCCTGAGCGAGCTGCTCGATGCGCTGGATGCGAAGCGCACCGAGGCCTCGGTGCCGCCCGCGGTGCATCTGGTGGCCGCGGGCCTTCGGCTGCTCCGTGACGTGGGCTACGGACTCGATCTCGACGCCTGCATCCGCTGCGGCAGACCGTGCCCGGAAGGCCGGAGCGCCCACGTCTCCGGGCGCGCCGGCGGGATCGTGTGCGCCAGCTGCGGCGGCGAAGGACGCCTGGTCGCAGCCTCGGCGCTGACCATGGCACGTGAGGTGCTGCGGAGCGGCACCATCGGACCGCTCACCGCCCCCGATCTGCGGGCCCTCACGTCGGTGGTGGAAGACGCGCTCCTGGCCCACGCCGACATCGGCGACTGAGCTACTTGGTCTGGACCTTGCGGGGCGCCAGCACGGTGTCGATGAGGCCGTAGGCTTTGGCGGTCTCGGCGCTCATATAGTTGTCGCGCTCCATGTCGGCCATCACCGTGTCGTGGGGCTTGCCGCTGGCCTTGGCCACAATGCCCACCAGGGTGTCTTTCAGGTGCCGCACCTCGCGCGCCTGGATCTCGATGTCGGTGGCCTGACCGCGGGCACCGCCGTGGGGCTGGTGAATGAGAATGCGCGCATTGGGGAGCGCCGCGCGACGGCCCGGGTGCCCCGCCGCCAGCAGCACCGCCGCCGCCGAGGCGGCCATGCCCACGCACATGGTCGAGACCGGGCAGCGGAGATGCTGCATGGTGTCGTAGATGGCGAGCCCACTGTAGACCACCCCGCCCGGCGAGTTCACGTAGAGCATGATCTCCTTGTCGGGATCCTCGCTCTCCAGGAACAGAAACTGCGCGATGACCACGTTGGCCACCTCGTCGTCGATCTCGCTGCCCAGGAACACGATGCGGTCCGTGAGCAGGCGGTCGAAGATGCGAAAGTGTCGCTCGCCCCGGTGGGTGGTCTCCACCACCGTGGGCATGATGACGTTGTGGGTTCGTAGCACGGAGGCTCCTTTCAAGCGGCGCGGCGGTAGCTCGCCTGCGGGGTTCGAGGCTGGGTGGCGGCGTCGTTGGCGCCTTCGGTGGAGAGGGTGAGGACGGTGCCGCCGGGCGCCTCCGACAGCTCGAAGGCCACGCGCTCGTCGCCCACCGTGTAAACCAGCCGCGCGGGCGGTTCGGAGACGAGCACCTCGCCTACAAGCGGCGGGGCGCCGGGCACGTCGAACGTGAGCGCCGCGCCGGGGGCCAGCGGCGCACGCGGTGCGCGCGGCGCGGCGAGCGGCAACCACGCCTTTAGCTCTGCGGGATCGGTGAGCGCGCGGAACACGCGCTCGCGCGGGTGCGGGAGAAAGCGGACGAAGCGTCGCTCGCTCATCGCTTGCTCCGGCGGCTGCCATCGCCATCGACCGTGCCCACGTGGGCGGCGAGATGGCGCTCGAGCGCGTCGAGGTGCTCGCCCCAGTGAATGCGATACGGCGCGAGCCAGGTCTGCACTTCGCGGAGTGGCGCCGCCCGCAGGCGATAGAGCCTGCGCTGTGCATCGACCTCGGCGGTGACGAGCCCGGTATCGCGGAGCACCCGCAGGTGCTTCGAAACCGCCGGCTGCGAGAGGCCGAGCTCGGCCACCAGATCGCCCACGGCCCGCTCGCCGCCTCGCAGCACATCGAGAATTTGTCGGCGGCTCGGCTCGGCCACCACTTCGAAGGTCGACAGCATGTCTTTATATGCCATACGCGGCATATGCCTGTCAAGGCATGTTTCGAGGGCCCGGCCGTTCCAGCTTTTGAGCGGGCTTTGGCAAGAGTGCTATAGGGGGCGGATGGTCGTGGACGTAGCCACCTTCGGCGAGATCCTGTGGGACATCTTCGAGACCGGCGAAGGCGTCTACCGCCGGGAGCTGGGCGGCGCGCCGGCGAACCTCGCGGTGGTACTGGCGCGGCTCGGCGTGAAGAGCCGGGTGGTGGGCGGCGTCGGTGCCGACAGCTTCGGACGCGCGCTGGTGGCGCTCTTGAAGCGCGAGAAGGTCGACGTCTCCAAGGTCGTGGTGCTGCCCCAGCGCACCGGCCTCACCTTCGTCTCCCGCGACAAAGCGGGCGAGCCTTCGTTCTTGTTCTACCGCCACGAAACGGCGGACATGTCGGTAGACGACGGCAACCTCCCAGACGCCGCCGGCAAGGCCACGTTCGCGGTGGTGGGCACCAGCACGCTCATGACCGACGGCCTGTGGGACGCGACCACCGCCTTTGCGGCCCAGGCGCGAAAAGCCAAGGGCGCGTTCGTGGTGGACCTCAACGTGCGCGCGCACCTCTGGCCCTCGGCCACCCGCATGCGTACCGAGATCGCCGATTTGGTGCGTCATGCACACATCGTGAAGGCCTCTGCTTCGGACCTTGCGGCGCTGGCGCCCGAGGACGGCATGGGCTTTCTCGCGCGGCATGCGCCCAAGGCCGTGTGGGTGGTGACCCGCGGCGGCGATCGCGCCACCATCTCGGGGGCCATGGAGCCCTTCGACGTGCGCACCAAAAAAGTGCCGGTGCTCGACGCCACCGGCGCCGGCGACGCATTCCTGGGCGGCGTGCTCGCAACGTTGGTGCGCTCCAAGGCGACCCCCGGCACCGCGCAGTGGAAGCGCCGCGCAGTGTGGGAGCGCGCGGCCGAGAACGGCCATGCGGTGGCGGCGCAAGCGGTGCGCGGCCTGGGCGGTACGTCGGCTATCAAGAACCTCGCCGCCATCACGCGGCGCCTCCAGGTGAAGGCATGAGCGATCCCAAGTTCCGGTGCGTGGCCATTCGTTCGCCGCGGGGCGCCCGCGTCACCGAGATCGACTGGGGCGACGGCCACAAGGGCATCTATCCGCATGCGGTGCTCCGCGGATACTGCCCCTGCGCCGGCTGTCAGGGCCACGAGGGCACCATCAAGTACCTTCCGCCCAGCGACAACCAGCTCGAGCTCGAGGACATGGAGCCGGTGGGCAACTACGCCCTGCAGCTCCAGTGGTTCGATGGCCACTCGAGCGGCCTCTACTCGTACAAATACCTGCGCGCGCTGTGTCAGTGCCCGGCTTGCGCGCCGGCAGAGCTGCCAGAAGAGCGGCCGCGGCTGTGACCGAAGGGGCGGCCAACGAGGCGCCCACGACTCCCGACGAGGGCGCCGGCGCCGGCGAGCGGAAAAAGCTCGTGGCCCGGGCCGGCATCGTGGGCCTCGGTACCCTCGCCTCGCGCATTCTCGGGCTCTTTCGCGACATGGTGCTGGCGGCGGTGTTCCCCCGCGACGCCACCGACGCGTTCTTCGTGGCGTTCACCATTCCCAACGCGCTGCGGCAGCTTTTGGGCGAAGGCGCCGTATCGAGCGCGGTGGTGCCGGTGCTCTCGGAGCGCCTGGCCGAGGGCGGTGACGAGGCTGCCAAAAGCTTCTTCCGGAAGGCGCGCGGCGTATCGCTGGTGGCGCTCTCGGTGGTGACGGTGCTGGGCATGGTGTTCGCCGAGCCCATCACCGAGCTCTTCGCCAGCGGCTACCACGCGCGGCCCGGGCAGTTCGAGCGAACGGTGCATCTTACACGCACCGTGTTTCCCTACATCTTCTTCATGTAAGATGCACCGTGTTTCCCTACATCTTCTTCATGGGCACCGCGGCGCTAGGCATGGCCGCGCTGAACGTGAAGCGAAAGTTCGCGGTGGCCGCCTTCGCGCCCGGGCTGCTCAACGTGGCATTCCTGGTGACGAGCTTCGGCTTGCCAGGCGTGCTCGCGCTTCGCGGCATCGACTTCGCGCAGGCCATCGCCATCGGCGCGCTCCTGGGCGGCGCGCTGCAGGTGGTGGCGCAGTGGCCGGCGCTGCGCCAGATTGGCTACTTCCAGTCGCCGCAGGTCGACTTCAAAGACCCGCACGTGCGGCGCATGGTGCGGCGCATTCTGCCGATGATGGCCGGCATCGGCGTCTACTACGTCGATCTGGTGCTCTCGCGGCGCTTTCTCTCGGAGCTGGGCGAGGGCGCGCAGAGCTATTTTTCCTGGGCCAATCGCGTGTGCGATTTTCCTCAGGGCATCTTCGTGATGGCGCTCTCCACCGCTGCCCTGCCCTCGCTCGCAGAGCTGGCGGCCAAGCGCGACATGGGCGAGCTCGCCAAGACCTTCGCCTACGGCATGCGCCTCGCCATGTTCGTGGCCATCCCCTCGAGCGTGGCGCTGGTGGCGCTCGCCGACCCGCTCACCAGCCTGCTCTTCCAGCGCGGCCACTTCACCGCCGAAGACGCCCACGAGACCGCCAAGGCGCTCATGGTGCAGGGCGCGGGCGTGTTCACGGTGGCCGGCGTGCGGCAGACGGTGCCGGTATTCTACGCGCTGGGCGACACCCGGACGCCGGTGGTCGTGAGCGCGATCGATCTGCTTGCGTTCATCGCCTTGGCGCTGGGGCTCAAGGGATCGCTGGGGCACGTGGGCATCTCCGCCGCGGTGGCCGGGTCGAGCCTGGTGCAGATGGCGCTCCTCCTCTACGCCCTCAAGAAGAAGATGGGCGATCTTCGGGCGACCGAGATTGTCCGCTCGTGCGCGCGCACGGCACTGGCGTCGCTCGTGGCGGGCGTCGGCGCCTGGGGCCTCGCCACGTACCTGACCGGGCTGCCCACGTGGGTGCCTGGCATTGCCGGCGGCGTGGCCTTCGTGGGCCTCTTTTGCATCGCCGCCTGGGGGCTGCGTTCGGAAGAGCTCGACGCGCTGGCGGCCGGCGCGTTGCGGCGGCTCCGGCGCAGGGCCGCGCCCGCCCCCGTGTGAGCCCGGCCTGCAATCGGCCCGCAGTAGTGATATGAGGCGTTCCTATGCGTATTTTCTCGGCCGAGTTCACCTGCGGCGCCGACAACGTGCGATCGCTGCCTCCGCCGACCCTGGGCGAAGTGGCCTTTGGCGGTCGCTCCAACGTGGGCAAGTCGACGCTCATGAACGCCCTCGCGCAACGCAAGAGCCTGGTGCGCACCAGCCGCACGCCGGGGCTCACGCGGCAGCTGAACTTCTTCGCGCTCACCGCGTCGGCCAAGCCCGGCGAGGAGCCCTTCTCGCTCTACCTGGTCGATTTGCCGGGATATGGTTTTGCCAAGGTGTCCAAGAAAGAGCACCTGGGCTGGGGACCATTGATGGACGCGTACTTGGGGCAAAGGCCCACGCTGCGGGCTGTGACCATCATCGTCGACGTGCGCCGTGGGGTCGAAGCAGAAGACGCTCAGCTGCTCGATTTTCTCACCCGCGGAACCTCGCGCGAGGCTGCAAAACCCATCGAAGTGCTGCTGGTGGCCACCAAGCTCGACAAGATTTCCAAGAGCGAGCGCAAGCCGGCGCTGGCCCGGGTCACCGACGGCGCGAAGCGTGCAGGGTTCACCGGTAGGCCCCTCGGCGTCAGCGGAGAAACCGGTGAAGGCACCGACATCCTCTGGGACCGCATCCATAAGGCGATTCTGTAACCACCCCTTGCCGTGACGGTATGATGCGCACTCCCATGCGACGCTTCGTCCTCCCACTTTTCGTCCTATTCGCCGGCGCTGCGTGCCAGGAGCGCGGCCCGCAGGGCGCCATCGAGGCCTCTCACAACTGGTGCCCGGAAGGCTTCGAGCCCGGCCCCGGCGACACCTGCTTCGCGCTTCCAGAGCGCAAGCAGAACGCCAAAATCTTGGTGTACCTGGCGAGCATGACCACCGACGACGGCGAGAAGCGTGAGTTCGAGGTGGTGCGCGCCGCGCTGGGCAAAGGCTATGCGGTGCTGCTCGCGCACGGCGCTGGCCGCTACTGCAGCTTCACGGCCGACCAGAAGCAGTCGCATTGCTGGCCCCTCGATCTGGACGACGTGACCGAGGCCCGGCAGCTGAGCGCCGCGTGGGACAAGGCCATCTGGCAGGTGGGCGCGCTGCTCGAAGGAAGCGATCATCCCCGCTTGGTGCTGGGCTTCCGCGAAGGCGCCAGCTTTGCGACGCGGCTGGCCGCGCAAGGCATCTTCGCCGCCAACGGGTACGCGGCGCTCGACCCCATGGCCGACGCGGTGGTGCCGCATTTCGCCGAAGGCCAGTCGGGGGCTTTCGTTTTCCTGGCCGACGGCGAGGGACCCGCGCCGCTCCGCGAATCGCTCGGTCATGCCAAGTGGACGTATGCATCCTGCACGCGTTCTCCGGGCGCGCTGGATGCGCCCGCGGTCGAGGAAGCTCTGGAGGCGCTCGTCGATCTGGTGGGCAAGGCCGCACCGCCGGCGCCGCCCAGGGGCAAAAAGGAGCCGCCCAAGATCGCGCCCGTCACCCTGCACAGCGCCAAGTGCTCCCTTCACGCGCCCGAAGCTCCCAAGCCGACGGCCGAGAAGAAGTAGGTCTGCACGCACGCGGAAAAAGTGACCGGAAAGCCCTTGGCAACGGCCCCCGCATCGGGTAGCTTTCTGGGCCACTCAGGGCGCATAACTCAGCGGTAGAGTGCATCCTTCACACGGATGAAGTCGTAGGTTCAAATCCTACTGCGCCCACTGAACTTCCCCGGTGAAAGCTGGGATGCAGCGCGACAGCGCGGTGGCTCGCATCCCGCGACCCGCATGCCGCATCAACGCACCGTACGGAGCTGCGGCTTGAATCCGGCAGACTCAACGTCCCGACAGTCAGGGACAGATGTCGCTCTTGCACAGATCGGTGGGTGGGGTGACCTTGACCGGCGGCCGCACAAACGTGTCGGGGTGGGCTGGCCCTGCCACGAACCGGAAGCCAGACGAGATCGCGCCGCAAGGCGCAGAGACAGGCTCGGCGGAGCTCGCTGCGAGATCTTGCGCGCTGCAAACGTACGTTTTGACGAGGCCCGCGAAGATATCCGGCCGCTGACAAATGGGCTGCCCCGCCAGTTTGAGCTCCCCCACCGCGCCGAGGAGCTTGGGGGTCTGCCAGCGGCCGGCGATGATGCCGTTCGTCAGGCGGGCCTCGCCATTGACTACCGACAGATCACCCAGGAGCCAGGCCTCGTCGAGGAGCAGGTCGAGGTCGCGCTCCGCGGACGGAACCGTCAGCGAGACGAGCAGCTGTTTGAATCGAGCGACGAGCTTGTGGTCGCGCACATACGCCACGTCGGAGACGAAGCGGGGCCGGGTGATCTCCTCGTTGAGGAAGTAGCGACTGTCGACGGTCCACCGGTCGGTCGCGTCGAAGGCGGGGGCGGTGGTGCCGCCATCCTTGGGCAGCACACCGAGCGCCGGCTGCACCGCGAGCTGAATGTCGGTGTCGTCGGGGCCGCCGTTGTAGTTGTCGATCTTCGCGACGACCCCAAATTCCCCCTGGCGGAGACGCTCGTTCACACTCTCCGCAGAGAGAGCGGTGTAGCTTAGCGCGAGTCGCTTCAAGAGCGCATAGCCCGCGCTGTCGACCCCATCCACCTTGTCCTTGATGGAGGTTTCGAAGGCGCTGTCGTCCGCGGTGTCCTTGCAGCTCCCTTCGCCGCGCGCGTAGGTGCAGCGAAGATCGAGGTTCAAGCCAATGGGCTCCGGAGGTGCGCCTGCGTCGTTCGGAAGGCCGATGTCGAATGTCGACACGGCGAGCACGTAGGATCCACTTCCGCCCGCGTCGCCGGCGACGTCGACGGTTGGAGCGTCGGGAGCTCCCGTTCGCTTGCAAGCTTCAGGCGTGGTGTTTGCGTCGGCCCCGGCGTCGGGCGCGGCGCCATCGGCCGCAGCATCGGCGGGGGTAGCCACCAGCTCCTCGAAGCCGAAGAGGCTCGCGCAGGCGGTGGCGCCGAGGGCGGCGAGGCTCGCGACGGCGAGGGCGATTCGCAGGCGCTTCAAAACGCACCTTCCAGTCGCAAGCTAGCGGAGCCGTCGGCGCCGCGAACATCGAAGGCAGGTGTGAGGCGGGTACCGGTGGCGCGCGCAGCGCCGGCCTGACCGCGGTCTGGCGCCCAGAGAAAGAGGGTTGCGCCCGCGGCGGTGAGCACGGCGCCGCTCACCACGGCGATGGTGGAGCCCGTCGCGAGATCGAACGCGGCTCGGTTGTCGGCGAGCGCACTGGGGTCGGTGCACGCGGCGCTGGGGCACGCTTGGCGCGAGGTGTCGTAGCGGCCCTTGGCCACGATGGCGAGGACAGTGCCGACGCCCAGCGCGACGACGCCGACGCTGCCCGCGGAGAGACCCACCACCCGCAGCGGGCTCCAGAAGCTGGGCGGGGCCGGGGGCGGCGTCACCACAACGACCTTCGGCCTATCGACCGGCTCGTCGACGAGCTGCGGCACTTGCACCTTGAGCGGAGCGCCTTCGGAGACCTTGAAGGTGGTCTTCCACGGCACCTTCCCGGGCGCCGTCGCCGAGAGCAGATGCTCGCCCGGATCGACCGGCGTCGGAAAGCCCCACTCGCTCTCGGTGAGCTCGGCGCCGTCGCGCTTGAGCGTAAGCCCGGGAATGCGCGTGCCTGCGGGAACCACGACGGTGACGTTCACCACCCGCGGCTCGAGCGCGCGGATGCGCTCCGAAGCCTGGGCTGCCCACTCGGCGTGGCCAGCTTGACGAGCGGCGCCCACGGCTTCGCTGAAGGTGCCCCAGGCGCTGGCGGTCTGACCGTTGCGCTCGTAGCAGGTTCCCAGGTTGAGAAGCGTCGATGCCTTGCGATTAATGGTGTAGCTTGCACGGAACTTGGGGCAGGCGTCCTTGTAGTTCTCGGCCTGCGCATCGGCGATGGCAGCGTCGAACAACTGCTTGGCGCGGGCCTCGGCGTCGGGTGAGAGGGGCGCGTCGTCCTTCGCCGGGCCCTCGGCCCACGCGGCATTCACGACCAGCAGGCAGGCAAACGGCGAGAGCGAGCGAAGAAGCGGGCGCATTCGGGAACTTCAGTACGGGACGAAGCCGGGCGGCCCCGTGGGAACCGGCGGAGCGGTGGTGATCGGCGGGGCGCTGGCCGTTGCAGACGGCGCGGCCGACGCCTTGCCGGAGGCCGCGCTCGAGGGCAAGCCCGCGGGCCGATGTCCGATCGGCTGTGCTTTGCCGCTGACGGCGGCGGTGGCCGCCGAGGCGGTGGCCGCGGCCGCGAGCACGGTCGCCGAAGGTGTGGGCGGCACGAAGCTCGGTTGCCCCGCAGGCGCGACGGAGGATGGGGCAGGCGGCGCAAGCGTGGTGGCGTTGGTGATGAGGTTGTGGTCGGCGGTGGCGCGACCGCGCACGCCAAACGCGAA
The DNA here is from genome assembly GCA_038210445.1 of Polyangiales bacterium. Lineage (GTDB taxonomy): Bacteria > Myxococcota_A > Polyangia > Polyangiales > Polyangiaceae > JABFRG01. Next base: position 1,992 of record JBBQWQ010000002.1, on the reverse strand, counting down.
CACCGCAACGCCCGCACCGGCGACCACCGCGGCGCCGACGGCCAGGGCAGCGACCCATGGCAGCGTCTTGCGCGGCGACCCGCCCGCGTCGGCCCGGGTGTTGCCCCAAGCGCTCGCGGCGCCGATGGCCTCCACGCGACCGCTCGACCCCGCGGGAGGATCGGTGGCCACGGCGCGCTCTGCTTGCATTCCTGGATTCGACCCAGGACTCGAGCCAGGCGGCGGCGTGCCGAGCGGCGGGCCCACCAGTGCGACCTTGGGGCCGGTGGCGTGCGTCGCGTCGAGCGGGTCGGCGTCTTCGTTGGTGACGCTGGCGAAGGTTCGCCGCGGCGGCGCTTGCAGCACAGCGGCGATGCCCGCCCCGGCCCCGCGTGCGGCATGCCCTGCATAGGGCTCCAGGGCGTGCGCCAGGTCGGCGACGTTGGCGTATCGCCCATCGGCGGACTTGGAAAGGCAGCGCAGGATGACCGCCTCGATGTCCGGGGGAATTTCGGGGCGATGCTCCCGCGGCGGCGTGGGGTCTTGCATCGTCACCTGGAAGACCAGGCCCGGCACGGTCTCCGACTCGAACGGATAGCGGCCCGTGAGCAGCTCGTAGAGAATGACGCCGAGCGACCAGATGTCGGCGCGCGTATCGACGTTCTTCGACGACCGCATCTGCTCGGGCGACATGTAGAGCGGCGAGCCCAGCAGGCTCTGCGACCTCGTGAGCGCCATGTGCGTCCCGTCGAGCGCCTTCGACACCCCGAAATCGAGCACTTTCACCAGCGGATCGCCGTTGACGCGACGGGTGAGAAACAGGTTCGCCGGCTTCAAGTCGCGATGGATGATCTTGGCAGCGTGGGCCTCGGCAATGGCCTCGATCGCCTGCAAGACGTAGCTCGCCGCGACGTCCACCGGCAACGGCCCATCTCGCCGCAAGAGCGCGCCGAGATCGTCGCCCTCCAGGTACTCCATCACCATGTATGGAGCGCCGTCCTCCAGGCGCCCCACGTCGATCACCTTCGCCACGTGCTCGCTTTTCAGGCGGCTCGCAGCCTTGCCCTCGCGCACGAAGCGATTCACCAGATCGGCGTTGGTGATCCCGCCGGCCAAGAGGAACTTGATGGCGACCCGCTGCTCCAGCTCCTCGTGCGTCGCAGCGACCACGATGCCCATGCCACCGGCGCCGAGGATGCCATCGACCCGGTACTTGCCGGCGAGCATCGTCCCGACAGCCACCGGGGACTTGGGAGCCTCATCGAACATCTAGCCCATGAATGTCGCAGGCTTCCGGCCTTTGGGAAAGCGCCCATTTGGGTGACAGTGGCGTTTTTGTAGCCAGATTGCGACACTGTCCCCCGTCCCGGTCCCGCCCCGCCCCCGGTCCCGCCCCGTCCCCGGTCCCGCCCCGTCCCCGGTCCCGTCCCCCGCCCCGTGCCGCGGGGCCGCTGCGGCGGTGCGACTGCAGCGTACATGCGAACGGGCGTAGAGCTAGAACGCGATGTCGAGGAGCGGCGTGACGCTCCAGAAGTGGGCGTCCCAGCGGGTGAGCGCCGTATACGACCCGGCGAGACCGATGCCCAGGGCGGGAATCGGGTACACGTAGAAGCCCAAGGTGGCGCCGAAGAGGGGGCTCGGACTGGGCAGCGTGTCGGCGCTGGAAAGGGCGATGCCGATCTCGGGCTCGACGAAGGGGTAGAAGGGGCCGAGCGGAATCCCCGCGCGGACGTGCGGCGCGACGGTCCACAGCGACCCGGCTCGGGGGAAGCGGACCGTGACCCCGAGGCCCGGGGCGAGGATGAACGAGCCCGTATCGAAGCCGTAGCCCACACCGGCGGCAGCCATGAAGCGCACGCCGTCGTCGAAGAAGAACCCGGGCGAGAGCCCCAGCTGAAGGCCTGCCTGGCGCCGGACGATATGCTGGCGGGTTTCGTCCACCTCTTCGCGCTTGGGCTCCGGCGGCGGCGCGGGCTCGACGGGGTCCGGAGTCGGATCCGGCTTCGGCGCTTC
>JBBQWQ010000001.1:0-352064 GCA_038210445.1 Polyangiales bacterium | reverse complement strand
CGCTCTTCCATCTCCTGCACGCGGCGCTCGAGCGCGCCCACGATGCGCTGGTAGTGCGCGATGATGTCGCTCGTGTGCCCGAGCGCCATGTGCGCCGAGGCCTCGTTGTGGCGCATCAGCTGCGAGAGCAGCGCCGTGACGGGCGAGGCGCCGGCCTGGAGCGCCATCGACTCGGGCGCCTCCTCCATGAGGCCTTCGACGGTCTTCGCGGCTGCATGCTGGGGGCTCAGAAAGAGCCGGTCGAAGGCCTTCTTGTCCTGGGCGCGGTACGCGAAGACGCCGTAGAGCTAGCGGCCGCGCTGCTGACGCGCGTCGTCCTGGGCCTTCTGCGCAATCTCGCGCGCGAGGGGCTCCAGCTCGCTCGGCAAGGGCCACTCGGCGACGCGCTGGTCGCCGCCCTTCTCGGCGCGCTGGCGCAGGATGACGCGAACCGCTTGGGCCTCGGTCATGCGCTCAAGCCAGCCGACGAGCGCGAGGAGAAGTGGCACGGCACCGTGCGCATTGTGGCCGCGGCCGCCGTCGCGCTCGCCGCCGTCGTCGCCCTGCGGACGGTGGCCCGATGAACGCGATGCGCATGCCCCTGGTGACGGCGTCTCCGTCGTCGTTCTCCGACCACTTCCTCGCCGTCGCCGCTGCGATCGACGTAGGGCGCCACCCTTCGCGCAACCACGCGCTCTCCGCCGAGCTTCTGCACGAGCGACGCCCAGGCCTGCTCGGTGCGGTCGCGGGCCTTGGGTCGCAAGCGGCGGTAGGCCCGGCCCAGAAGGAGCGGGGTCCGGTGGGGAATGGCGAGGGTGCGATCGAGCACCGAGAGCAGCGGGAAGTTCGAAGACCAGCAGGATCTGTCCTGGCTCGCGGCGGGGACGTCCGGCACGCCGTCGAGGGAGGCAGCCACGAAGTCCTCCGGCGGCGGCGCAGCTTCTTGGCGCACGCGCGAAGGTCGATGTCGGCGCCATCGCGCGCAAAGTCGTGAAGCGTCGAGCCGCTCTCGTCGACCAGCTCGTCGGGGCCTTTGCTGCGCTCGCATCGCGCAACGACGCGCCGGGCATCGGCCGGCGGCATCCAGGCAACGATGCTGAGGAAGTCGACGCTCATGCGCTGCCCACCCTCAGGGACGCGCTTCTTCGGTGACCTTGATGCGCCCGTAGACGTACTCGAAGTCGCGCTGGAAGGTGCCGCGGATATCCATGCCGCGGGCCCGCAGGTGCCGCCTGTCGTCGTCGAAGGCGATGACGTCGGGAATGTGGGCGCCCGTGGCGAACTGCGCCAGCAGCATGGCCTTGCCTTCGTAGACGCGGGTCACGACCACGCCGCAGTGGGCCCAGGGGCCACCACGGCGCTCGCAGCCGAGGGCGATGAGGAGCTCTTCGTTTCCGACCGGATGCCAGTGCCATGCCCGCTGAAATTCGTACGCCGAGGCCTGGGTCTCGCGCGAGCCCCAGAGCGTGGTGGTGATGTCGGCGAGAGGCGCGGTGAGGGCGTCGAGCTCGCGGTCGGGGCGCCGCTCGAGCGCTTGCTGATCGTGAACGTCGAAGTCTACTGCGCCATCGTTGCGAGGGCCGGCGCAGCAGCGAAAACCGATGGTCGCTTGCTTGGTGCCCACCGGGCGCCCAAGGGCGTTGGCGCAGCGGCCCACCAGCTCGCCGGACTTGGCGTTGCCGCCGCGGAGAACGCCCACCGAGGCGTCGTGGGTGCGGCGGGCCCAGGAGCTGTCGGTCCACTCCCACACCCCGCCGTGCATGTCGATGACGCCGAAGCCACTCTTGCAAGTGGCTCGCTCGCCGTTGGGCCGGCGTGCCGCGCGATCGGCGGCGATGCCGGTGCCGCATACGTCGGCCTGGTAGCCGTTTCCGTACTCGTAGGTCTGGTTGTCGTTGCCCTTGCAGGAGCGCTCCCACTCGAGCTCGGTGCACAGGCGCTTGCCCTTGGCGCCGCACAGCTTTTGCGCTTCGTCACGAGAAACGGCGGTGGTGGGGATGGCGCCCGGCTCGTTGGGGTAGGGATAGAGATCGATGTAGTACCCACCCATCTGCACGGGCGCGCCGGGAAGCTCCTCGTCGGCGATGCGCGGCGCAACGTTGGGGTGGGTGCCGACCTTGAGCAGGCCCGGGGGAATCCACACCATGCCCGGCCGCGCGGTGAGCGAAGCGGTGCCGGGTGGACGCGTGGCGAGGGAGACCGAGACGTCGCTCGCCGGCGTAACCTGCTCCGGCTTCTTGCTGCAGCCGGCGGCGATGGCCAGCACCGGAACACACGCGAGCAGCCCCAGAGACGCGCGACGAAGCCGCGCGGTGCCGAAGCCCCGGGGCGTCACATATCCCCCTTCTCGTTGGCTTCCCGAAGGCCGAGCTCCTTCATCTTGAGCTGCAGGCCCTTGCGCGAGATTTTGAGCAAACGCGCCGCGTGCGTGACGTTGCCGCTGGTCTGGGTGAGCGCACGGCTGACCAGGTCGCGCTCCAGTCGCGACATGGCGATCTTGACGTGCTCCTTGAGGCCCGACTCCGGGGGAATGGGCGAGGAAGGCGCGTGATCGGTGGGGTCGCGCGGCGAAGGAACGGTGCCCCCACGGAGCTCGCCCGGCAGGTCTTGAGAGCGCAGGTCGACGGCATCGCAGAAGAGCACGGCGCGCTCTACGACGTTCTCGAGCTCGCGAATATTCCCCGGCCAGCCATAGGCCACCAGCAGCTCCATGGCGTCGGCGTCGCAGCCCTGCACGCTCTTCTTCAGGCGCTCGTTGAACTTCGAGAGGAAGTGCGAGACGAGAATGGGAATGTCGCCGGTGCGCTCGCGGAGCGCCGGAAGGCGAATGGGAACCACGTTGAGCCGGTAGAACAGATCTTCGCGAAACGTGCCATTGGCGATGAGCTTTTTGAGATCGCGGTTGGTGGCAGCAACCAGGCGCACGTCGACGCGAATGGTCTTGATGCCGCCGACCCGCTCGAACTCGCTCTCTTGGAGAGCGCGCAGGAGCTTGACCTGCATCTCCACGGGGATCTCGCCGATTTCGTCGAGGAACAGCGTGCCGCCGTTGGCAAGCTCGAAGCGACCCGGCTTGGAGGAGACCGCACCGGTGAACGCACCGCGCTCGTAACCGAAGAGCTCACTTTCGATGAGCTCCTTGGGAATGGCGGCGCAGTTGACCTTGATGAAGGGCTTGCCGTTGCGCGACGACTGGTCGTGCAGCGCGCGCGCCACCAGCTCTTTGCCGGTGCCGCTCTCGCCCGTAATGAGCACCGTGGTCGGCGTATCGGCAACGCGCTCGAGCATCTGGTACAGCTCGCCGAGCCCCACCGACTGCCCGATGATGCCGAAGCGAGCGCCGGCGCCCTTTGCCGGCTCCTTCGCGTCGGTGTCGCCCAGCTCGCGGGTGCGCAGGGCTTTGGAGACCACCTGCCGCACTTCGTCTTTGTCGAAGGGCTTGGTGAGGTAATCGAAGGCGCCGATCTTGAGCGCTTCGACGGCGGTGTCGACGGTGCCGTGGGCGGTGATCATCACCACCGGGAGGTCCGGGTCTTCGCGCAGCGCCTCACGAAGGAGCGTCATGCCGTCGACGTTGGGCATCTTAAGGTCGGTCACGACCAGGTCGATGTGATGCTCCTTGAGCATCTGCAGCCCCTCGGCGCCGTCTTCGGCGGTCATCACGTCGTACCCGTCGCGGGCGAGCTGGGCCGCAAGGATCTTGCGGAGATTCGGCTCGTCATCGACGATCAGGACCTGCTTTTTCTCGGGCAACATACGCGTGCGGGAGTGTAGCACCCAACGGGGCCGCGGCGAGAGCCTTCTCGTGGGGCGTGGTTCTCGAAACCATTCGGTTTTCTTGGCGCGCACAGTCACGCGTGGGCGGCTCGCCGCGTGCCTTTTCGAAGGCCTTCAAGCTCAGAAAGCGCATCCGCCGCGAGCGCACGCGCACGCGCACGAATTCGCCCGGGCCGAGAGCCCCACCAGGGAGACCTGCTAGGCTCCGACCATGCGCGCCTTCTTCGCTCTCTCGTGCTTCACGGCGCTGGCTTGCAGCTCTTCGAGCGTGACACCGAGCCGCGACGCTTCGGCGACCGACGACGGCAGCGTGCCCACCGATGCGGGCATCGCCGATCGCGCGGCTCCGACCTCCGATGCCGGGCTCCCCGGCGTGTGCCCCGACCCTGCCCTCGACTTCTGCGACGACTTCCAGGGCGGCGCGCCTTCGCCCGAGTGGACGCCGAGCACGGTGGGTGCCGGGGCGCTAACGGTGACGGCGGCCAGCGATGCAAAGGCCCCGCTGGCCCTCGCGGTGCGCGCGGTGGGCGGCTCGGCCGCCGTGCGCCACACGCTGGTGCCGACCAAGCTCGGCGTTTTGGTGTTCTTCGCGCGCGTCGAAACGATGACCGCAGAGGCCACGCTGGTGCGACTCGACCTTCGGGCCGGCGCCCACGAAGACGTAGTGCTGGGGCCCTTCCCGAACACCAACCGCGTGGCGGTGTATCTCGACCACGTGCCCGACGCCGGCGAGAAGGTGCGCACCGAAGTGGCGAACTTTCCGCTGGATCGCTACGCGCGGTTCGACCTCACGTTGCCGGCAGCGGGCGGCCCGGTGCAGCCGCTTCACCTCCTGGTCAACGGCGATATCCGCGCGTACTCGCTGCCCATTCCCGACCCCAGCCCGACCCCCGGCTTCACCCTTGGCGTCACCGACAACGCCGGCGACGCGGTGCTGTGGGTCGACAACGTCATGCTGACGAACCGCTGAGTTTCCGCTAGTTGAGAGGCGTGGCCAAGCCCATGCCCAAGACTCGTCCTGCCGCGGCCCCTCGCATGGTCGACCGAACCACCGTCCGGCTCATCGCCACCAAGCGACTGGCCACCGGAATCGTGAGCCTTTGTGCAGGTGTGGTGGGCCTTGGGCTGTTCTTCGGAAAAGCCCACGCCAACACCACGAACGCCACGCTGCTCTTCGTGCTGTTTCTGTTCATCACGTTCGGGGGCGGCGCCTGGTCGCTCCGCGATGGGCTGCGACTGCGCCGCGAGCTGATGCGCCGCTGACGCCGCCTTCTGGGACGCAGCTTTGCCACGTTGGGGCGAGCGTGCGCGGCGTCGTGAGCGAGTCGAACCCTGCTTCCGTGCGGGAACTCGGCCTATCGCGACTTGGCACGCGCGTCGCTTAGCGGCGTTGCACCATGAACATCGACACCATCCTCGACAGCGCCAACGACCTCATCAACCACGCCGGTCCCGCCGTGAAGGGCTCCGCCAAGGACGCGCTCCACACCGTGGAGAAGACCGCCAAGAGCGGCGCCAAGTCCTTGAGCCACGGGTATGACGAGGTGGCGAGCTCCGCGGACCACGCCAAGGACGTCGTTGTTCAGCAGGCCGCCGACGCGCGCAAGATGATGCGGAGCCGCGTGCTCAAGACCTACGATCTCGCAGTGAGCCTCGCGCCGTTCCTGCTCCCGGAGCGTGCCGCCAAGGTGCGCAATCGCCGCATCGCCTACGTGGCGGTGGGCAGCGTGGTGCTGGGCGCCGCGGGCATCGCCGTGCTCGAGCTGGTCAAGCCGGGCACCCTCGCGGGCCTGGGCCGCCGCGTGAAGAGCCTCTTCGGCTCCGGCGCCGCCGAGGTGAAGACCGGAGCCCTGCACGCGCTCGACGCGGTGAAAGACACGGCCATGCACGCCAAGGATCAGGCGGAGCACATGGTCGACGGCGCCAAGAGCGCCGCGGAGCACGCCATCGACGGCGTGAAGCAGGCGACGCACATGTCGAGCACGACGAACAAGGGTGCGAACAGCAACCCCAGCGCGCAAGGCGGCGGCACCACCGAGTCCGGTAAGGGCTACGGCACGGGCTCCGCCAAGGAAGCCAGCAAGATCAGCTGATCCTGCGAAGGCTCAGTGGCGCGTGCGCGAGCTCGGCATCTCGTCCTCACAAAAGAGGATGGCGCAGTGCTTGTTCTCGCCCTGACGAATGCGCGTGCACAGCTCCACGAGGTCATCGTCGCTATCAACGACGCTGCCTTCGAGGGGCTGTGCCGTTTTCGCGTCGTAGGTGCAGTTGTCCAGCGCAACCCAGCGGCCCCGGTATTCGGTCTGTTTCCGAATTTCTGGCCACGACATCCGACTACCCATGCAGACGCAACCTCGCGTTACTCGAACTTTGTCCACGTGAGCCCGTGAGAGCCAACGGGATGCGGAGCAACGAACATCCGCTGCACCGTCCACCCCCTCTCGACGACCGAGCGAGTGTGGCTCCCGACGGATAATCCAACGAAGGGTGCCTCGCAAGCGGTGGGTGTCGTTTTGCCGACACCGTCTCGTGCACGCCCGTTCACCGCTTCGTAACCACTCGATCTTAGACAATATTTTTGCACCCACAGGGGGAGCTAGCCTGCTACCGAAATGCGACTCAGCGGGGGAACGTGGCCACGACTTTTCCGGTGGGCGCCGCCAGGACCTCCAGCCGGTCGCCCGCCCGCACCACCACGTGACCCGCGATGAATGTGTGCGCGTGCCAGTAGCCCACCTTGCGCGTCCAGAGCGGGCGGCCGGTGCTGGTATCGATGCTGCGCAGCTCGCAGTCGCGCGGATCGTCGTTGGGGCTGGCCACGAACACGCAGGAGTAGCCGTCGGTCTGGAGCTGGGCCGGAAAGTCGTCGTCGGGCTCGGTACCGAGCTCGCCGGAGTCGAAGCGGAACTGGAGTGTGGCCGGGTCGATGCCCATGACACGGCGAACGCTGGAGCCGGAGAGCTTTCGCAGGAGCAGCACCAGCGTGGGGCCCGCCGCGCGGATGCCCACGATGCCGAAGTTCTGCGCCGGTGAAGGCACGAGCATGGCGCCCGGTCCGACGTAGAGCTTTCGTCCGTCGTCGGCGGCGAAGAACACGCGCTGCGCCATGGCCGCCGGCACCACGTCTTCGCACAGGTCTTCGACCGGCTCGAAAAACACGATGCGGCCGCTCATGGCGTCGACCACCGCCGCCCCCTGATCGCCGTCACCGGGAAAGTCGTCGGTGGCCAGCAGCATCATGGGGCCAGCGGTGTGAACCTTGCCGATGTCGGCGCTCCAGTCGGAGCCGCGCACGGTAGCCACCGGCTGCGCGTACGCGGGGTTGATGATGTCGGCCTTCACGTACGGAAAGCCGAACGAGGCGATGACCGCGCCTTGTCCGTCGAGCGAAGTGAGCTCGCACTCTTTTTGCGCGCTCCAGAGTACCTGGCCCGAGTCGCGGTCGAGCGAGTACATCGTGTGATCGATGGTCATCACCAGGATGGCCCCGCGACCCTGGGGCGGGAACGGATCGTACACCGCCGCAGAGACCCCCAGCGGCCCCTGCTGGGTGGCCACGTTGTCGGCCAGCTGCATGCCCCACTTGCGCGCGCCGGTGGAGATATCGAGGCAAACCAGGCCCCGGTTCGATGCAACATACAAGTTGTTCGCCGAGGCCAGCATGCTGCCGGCGGTGACGTTGGAGACCCAGGACTGGCCCTGCAGCGTCTCCCACAGGACCTGGTTCTGCTCGGCGTCGATGGCGCGCAGGCGGGGCGGCTGCCCGTCGGGCGCGTGGGGTCCCACGAAGAGCCATCCGCGTTGCGGATGCAGCACCGGAACCACGGCGCCGGCGCTGGCGTCGAGGAGCGCGGGCGGGCGGGCCGCGGTTGTGGCCGCTGGAGCGGCGCCGTGCACCGAGACCGGACCACCACGCATGGCGCCCATGCCAGCGTCGGGGGCTGTTACCTTGGACTGACAGTAGGGACACGTGAAGGTGGCGCCGGGCGCAGCGCCGGTGATGGGCGCCCCGCACCAGGGACAGGGAAAGGTCGCCGAGCTCATGATGGGCGAGAGTATCGCTCACGGCGGCGCGCGAGGCTACGGGCATCGGGCTCCCGGCAGCGCACCCGGCGCACTGCGCACGCCAACACGGTCGCCGCACGTGCCATCGCGACGAGCGCGTGAATGACCGGGCGACGTGGGAAGTCCATTCTCCGCTTTCCCCTTTCCTTCGATTGGAGCTTCACTCATGCACCTTCGCGCGCGCGCCCTGCTTGCCCTCTCTCTCGCGTCCGCGGCGTGCAGCAGCGAGACCGGGGCCACGACGCCACCCTCCACGGAGACGCCGCAGGGCGATGGCGGAACGATCCCGCCCGGCGCCGACCCCGAAATCGTCACCGGCACCTTCGCCAAGATCGACCTGCAGAGCACCTTCGACAAGTGGTCCGTCTCCGACGTGTACGCGGCGGGCAACGACGACGTATACGTGTCGACCCGCTTCGACATCAGCGTCTCCACGGTGTTCCACTACGACGGAAGCAAGTTCACGGAAGACCTGCTGGACCAGGGAGGCTCGTCGCTCTGGGGCGTGGACGATCGCGTATGGAGCCTCGGCGCCACGACCTACCGGCGCAGCAAAGGCAAGTGGGCGGTGGACGGCGACACCTACGGCATCGGCTACATGGCCGGCAGCAGCGGGACCGACGTGTGGGGGCTCAGCAACAATGGAATGTACACGTATCGCAACAAGGGCACCGGCTTCGCGGCCGCGACCGGGCCGGCCGAGGGCCCCAAGGACGGCACCGCCATGTTCGCCAAGGCGACCGACCAGGTGTGGTTCACCTGGGAGTACGTGAACGACTTTCCGCCCAAGGACCAGGGGCACCTGTACCTGTGGAACGGCAAAGCCTGGCAAGACAAGACGGCCACGCTCCCGCGCCCGATGCTGGATGCGCGACGCTCATTCTCGGGCTTCGGTGGGTCGGCGGTGGACGACGTGTGGGCCATCTGGGGACGCGCCTCCGAGAAAGATGCGCCCTCGTCGCTCGCCCACTGGGACGGCGCCACCTGGACGATGGTCGACGCGCCGGCCGGCGCCTGGGGCTGCAAGCTGGCCTCGGTGTACGCGAGCGGTCCGAAGAACGCGTGGCTGAGCGGCGCCGGTGGCTGCCTCTTTCACTACGACGGCACCGGGTGGAGCAAGGTTTCGAGCGGCGTGAGCACGAACCTTTTCAAGGTGCACGGTTCCGGACCCCGCAATGTGTGGATCGCCACCGAGGGCAAGAGCGTGCTGCGCCTCGAACCGAAGTGAGCGGGTTCCGTGCGCGGTGCGCGCTTTCGCGCTAGGCTGCCGTCATGACTTTGCGATGGGTGGGACCGGGGCTGGGCGTCGCGTTGCTATTTTCCTGTGGGGGAATGGCGATCTCCGAAGCGCCCGAGACGGGAAGGACTCGCGCGCCGGAGCCGGAGGCCGCGCCACCCAACGTCTTCGAGGGACCGCTGGCCGTCGTCGAAGCGTCGAGGCTGGGGTGCCCCGGTGACGTCGCGGTGGTCGGCGCGCCCATCGACGTCACGGAGTCCCTGGGCTCCGTCACGCCCGGGGATGCAACCCTGGTAGCCCTCAACGACGGCACGTATCGAGCACTCACGTTGCGCAACTCCGACATCGTGTCCGTGCATCTCGACCACGCGCTCGCGAGGCTGTCGCAAGAAACGGTCCGCAGCATACCGCCGCCGAGCCCAACGGCGTGGTTGTCGCTCCACAACGTACTTACGTCGAAAGGGTACGCGTTTGCCGTCGGAGCGACGTCCTTCGCCGACTTTTTCGCGCAGGACGTGCTCACGCAAGACGGCGGCGGTTTTTCGGTTGGACCGACTCTGGAGGGCAATGCCGTCTTCCCGGGCACGTTGGTCGGCGACGGAGAGACGGCGACGGCCTGGGTTCCAACGAGCGGCGGGATCTATCGACGCGCGCTCGATGAGCCCGCGTGGCAAGTGACCGACCTGAAGGCCCTGCCGCACGCGCAGTGGCAAGAGAATGGCAACGTCCACGTGCTGTCAGGCCCAAACGATGTCGTCCTCGGAACCGACGGCAAGACGGTGGTGAGCACCCGGCCGCCCCGTCCAGCGATCGCGAGCGATCCGACGTATTGCCAATCCGACTCGCAGATCCGGACGCGCTCGGGTTGGGTCACGGAGCGCACCGTCATGCTGCACGGACCGTGCTCGGAGATCTCGCACATGTTCCCCCCCGAGCAGGTGTGGCTTCATTTTCCGTCCGATGGACCGGGGCGCAAGGTGGGAGAATATTCGAGGATTCCGTCCGGCCCCCCGGAATACGTGGTCGTGGACTTCTGGCGTGAAGCCGCGAACGTTGCCAAGTACGCGATGGACGTGCGTTCGAATTCGTATTCATTTCGGATCCAGCGCCTGGACGCGAAGATGGACAACCTCGGCAAAGAGGTGGTCTTGGAATTGGAATACGGCACCAATGCGCAGAGGCACCTCGCGGCCATCGAAGCGGGATACTTCGTGTTCATCTCCGACAAGGTGGCCCTGGAACAGAACGCGAAAGATCGGGTCCGCGCCATTCGCCTGAAATGCATCTGACTTTCAGCACCTCGCGTAGATGCCCAGGCCGCAGGTGCGCATCTGCGCATTTCGAGCTATGGTTACCACCATGACTTTGCGATGGGTGGGACCGGGGTTGGGTGTCGCGTTGCTATTTGCCTGTGGGAAGTCGGAGTCGACGCCTCCGTCCCAGGCCGCGATCGATGGTGGCGTCGATGGCGCGACGGTGAAGGACACGGGTGTACCCGACGTCTTCAAGGGGCCGCTCGCCATCGTCGACGAATCGAAGCTCGGCTGCCCCGGTGACGTGGTGGTGGACGGCGCACCCATCGACCTCGGCACGTCATTGGGCTTCCTCGTGCCGAGCGACGCGATGCTGGTACCCCTCAACGACGGCAGCTTTCGTGCGTTGACTCTGAAGTTCACCGACGTGATGTCGGTCCATCTGGATGACGCCTTTCAGATGATCTCCGAAGACCCGCTGGGAAGCGTGAAGCTCTGGGACCCGGAAACCTCGCTGGAATTCCAGCTCGTGCGCACCCCGAAGGGCGCGGCGTTCGGCACCACGTTTCACGAGATCTCCGGCAACCGTCGCGTTACCTCGGGCTTCTTCACGCAAGATTTCCTGACGCAGGAGAACGTCGGATTTGCCGTTGGAGCCGAGCTGAATGCCGAGCGCGTGGAAGGCGGCCGCCTGGTGGGCGACGGCACGACTCCGACCGCGTGGCTGAGCACCCGCACCGCCGGAGTTCTCTCGGTCCATCGGCGAGCGCTCGACGCCGCCCAGTGGCAGACGACCGCCCTGACGAGCATCCCGCGCTCCGCCTGGCAAGAGGGTGGCAAGACGCACTTGCACCTTTCGCCGGACCGGGATGTGGTCCTGGACGGCGACGGCAAGGTGGAGTCGTCGAACGCGATACCTTCCGTCGCGACGACCGACGCGCGCTGCGAATACTCGACGTTGCAACGGACGGCCTCGGGCTTCGTGGCGGTGCGAACGGTGACCGCTCCGGTTCCCTGCCTCGAACAGAGCACGTCGAGCGCACCCTACGAATACTGGGTCCACTACCCCGCGAATGGACCGGGAAGGAAGGTCGGCGAGGTGCCCAGGAGCGCCGTGTCGGACCTGCACGGCCCGCGGGTGCTGGTGGACCTCTGGCTCGCGGCCAACAACGTCACGCGATACGAAGAGCCGAGCGCGAGCACGTACACCTTCCGCATCCAACGCCTCGACGCGAAGATGGAGAACCTGGGTAAGGAGGTGGTAGTCACCCTGGACGGCTCGTACGGACGGCGCCATCTGACGGCCGTCGAGAACGGGTATGTGCTGTTGGTTGGTGACGTTAACGCGAACAACATAGGCCGTCTGCGCGCGCTTCGTTTGAAGTGCATCTAGCGCTCAGCGCCAGGCATAGCTGAACTGCGCGGACAGGGCATCGAGGGCCGCGGCGTCGAGCTCCGGGTGCGCATCGGCAATGCGCGCGCGGAACAGGGCGGTGCCGGCCGCGAGATCGACCCGCGTCCAGTCGACGTCGATGGCCGCGGCAACGTGCTGCACTCCGGCCACGTACGGCGCCAGCGCCGCCCGCGCGGCATCGTCCAGGAACACGGCGGCGGGCGCGATGCCGAGCCAGGGGCAGCGGGCGCGCAAGTCGTCGACCACGGCGCTGCTGCGAAGGGGATCGATGGGTGCCACGACCCAGGTGTAGCATCGCCGCATGGAAGCCAGCGCCGGTGAAGTGGTGCTTTACGCGCAGGACGGCCTGCAGCTGTGGAACGAGCGGCGTCCGGGGTTCTCCATCTTCGGCTCGTACCTGGGACGCGTGCTGCTCACCTCGGCGCGGTTCGTCTTCCTCTCCACCGGCGACAGCGGCGCCGCCCGACGCATGCTGGTAGGCGGCGCGTTGGGCCCCATCGGCGCGCTGGTGTTCGGGCAGACGCCCACGGACGATCTCGACGAGCGCGCGCTGGCGAGCGAAGGGAGCCTGGCCATTCCGCTGGGGCGCATCACCGACCACGGCGCGCAGAAGCGCTGCGACTGCGCCACCTACGTGAGTGTACAGTACACAAATGAAGGCAACCAAGTGCGGGAGTGCTCCTTCATGCCCAAAGACAGCGTGGCCTGGAGCGGCGCCGCGGGGTGGGCAGAGCACATCGCGAAGGCTCGGAAGTCCTTCGCCGGAAGCGCGTATCGCTGAACGAGATCAGGGACGGCGCGCTTCGATGTGGGCGCCCCCGGTCATGATCTGCCGAACGCCCGGGCTGGCAAGGAAGTCGTGGGGGAAGCCCAGCTCCACGGCGCTGGCAGCTTCGAGCTCGGCACGCAGCTCGGCGGGAAGGACCACGTCGAGCGCGCCCAGGTTGTCTTCCAGCTGCGCGAGGGTGCGGGCACCGACGATGGGCGCGGCAACCGCGTCCGAGCACAGGGTCCAGGCCACCGCCACTTGCGCAGGCGTTCGCTCGAGCTTACTCGCCACCGCCTTCACCGCGTCGGCGATGGCGAGGGTGCGCTCGGTGACCGCCCCCATGCCCACCACCATGTCGCGTCGGCCGCCTTCGGAGCGCGCCGTCGGCTTGAGATCGTCGCGCGTGTACTTGCCGGTGAGCACTCCCATGCCCAGCGGCGACCACGGCACCACGCCCAGACCCAGCTCCCGCGCCATGGGCACCAGATCGCGCTCCACGGTCCGCTGCACCAGGCTGTACTCGATCTGCAGCGCCACGAAGGGCGACCAGCCGCGGAGCTCGGCCATGGTCTGCATGCGCGCCACTTGCCAAGCGGGCGTGTCGGAGATGCCGGCGTAGAGCACCTTGCCCGCACGCACCAGGTCGTCGAAGGCCCGCATGATCTCGTCGCCCGCGGTGGTGCCGTCCCAGGTGTGCAAATAGAGAAGGTCGAGGTGGTCGGTGCGCAGCCGCGCCAGGCTTTGCTCCACCGTCTGCACCATGTTCTTCCGATGGTTGCCGCCGGAGTTGGGGTCGCCCGGGGTGCTCGCCAGGCTGTACTTGGTGGCGAGCACCAGGCGGTCGCGCTTGCCCTCGGCGAAGGCGCCCACCAGCCTCTCGGACGTGCCGTTGGTGTAGTTGCTGGCGGTGTCGACGAAGTTGCCTCCGCGGTCGACGTAGGCGTCGAAGATGCGCCGCGCGTTGGCTTCGTCGCTGCCCCAGCCCCATTCGGTGCCGAAGGTCATGGTGCCGAGGGCGAGCGGCGATACGCGGAGGCCGGAGCGGCCGAGGAGGCGGTAGTGGGTGAGGGAGCTTGTCATGAACGCAAGCTAGGGACCGGCGATCTCTGGCACAATACGACGGAAACGAATCACATTCTTTGGTGGAGCAATACAATGCGTGGTGGTGAGCTGGCCCAGCTGCGGTCGCTTTTGGCGGTGGTAGAGAAGCGGAGCTTCGGTGGAGCGGCGGCGGCGGTGGGCCTCTCGGCGCCGGCCCTGAGCCAGAGCGTGCGGGCGCTGGAGGAGCGCCTGGGCGTGCAGCTCTTTCGGCGCACCACCCGCAGCGTGACGCCGACCGATGCGGGTCTGCGCTTGGCCGAACGTGTGGGCCCCCTTTTGGCGGAAATGGTGGCGGCCGAGAAGGAAGCCGCCGGCGACGTAGATACCGTGCGCGGCGTGGTGCGCCTGAACGTGCCGCGGGTGGCGGCCATGCGCTGGGTCGCGCCGTGGCTGGGCCGCTTTGCGAAGGAGTACCCGGACGCGGTGCTCGACGTGACGGTGGACGACGCGCTCCGCGACATCGTGGCCGGGCGCTTCGACGTGGGCATTCGCCTGGGAGAGCACCTGACCCCGGGCATGGTCGCGATTCCGCTCCAGGGCAAGCTCACGCTGGCAGCGGTGGGCTCGCCCGGCTACTTCGCGGCGCACGGCGAGCCGCAGGTGCCGGCCGATCTGGCGCGGCACCGCTGCATCGGGTTTCGCCTACCGACGCGGGGCAACCTGGTGCGGTGGCAGTTCGAACGGCGCGGGCGCACGGTCGAGGTGGCAACCACCAGCGCGGTCGTGGTGGACGACACCGAGCTGGCCATTCGTGCGGCAGCGGCCGGGGCCGGCATTGCCTACATGCCGCGCGACGAGGTGAGCGCCGACGTCGCCGCAGGCCGCCTGCGGAGCGTGCTCGAACCGTGGTGCCGCACGCTCCCCGGTATGCACCTGTATTATGCACGTCATCGGCACGCGTCGCCGGCGCTGCGCGCGTTCTTGGCGATGGTGCGATCCGACCTCAAGGACACACGGCGAGCCCTTTGATCCAATCGCCCACCGCCGCGGCGCCGGCGACGTCGACCACCGAGGTGGCGACGTTGGGCATGCGGCCGCCCCCCGCGGTCTCGATCATCATGCGGCGCCACACCAGCGAACGGTCGGGATACCCAGGCGCCAGCAGGCGCGCGCCTTCAATGCCGTAGTCGGCCACCTCGGGCGCGAGATCGCAGATGCGTGTACTGCGCAGGGGCGTCGCGAAGCGAAGGTCGATGGCGGCGCCCCCCGCGCCCGACCCCGGCCGATGGCACATGGCGCAGTTGGCGTGGAGGTAGCTTCGCGCGCGCTCCTCGGCGGGGGCGCTGCTGGTGGCCGAGACCAGCGGCGAAAAGCGGGCGCGAGCAACCGGGTTGGCGAGGTACGGCCCGAAGCGGTCGAGCTGGTTCTGGCCATCGACCAGGCGGTTCAGCTGCCGGGCCTCGAGGCCCAGCGAGGAGCCGGCGACCTGGGTGTGGCACACCATGCACTCGCCGCGGCTGGGGTAGTACCACTGGCGATCGCCCACCGTCTTTCGCTTCGATCCGGTGAGCAACGTGGCGTCGGTGCCCTGGTCGTTCCACTCGTAGGTGTAGCCGGCCCACCCGCCATCTGTGTGGCGCACGAAGAGCCGCGTCTCCACCGGCGCTGCGCGGCCCGGCAGGCGAAAGGTCTTCACCGCCACGGTGCCGATGGGCAAATCGAAGTCGCCGTCGTCGGCCACGCCGATGCGGCCTCCCGGCGGAAGCGACACCCATCGCGTCTTTTCCGCGCCGTCGCTCCACAGCGGGCTGTTGACCTCGTAGGGAATCACGTCGCCCGGCGGAGGCTTGCCGCCACTCGCGAGATCGACGATGCACCCGGTATCGGCGAGATGCTCAGCCAGCGTGGTGCTGCCGGCCTCGTCGCCTGGGTCGAGCGCGAAAATGGCGCCGGTGGCGTAGTCGGCCACCAACATCTCGCCATCGGTCCCCTGCCCGAAGGTCGAGACGCGAATGTCCGGGGCGAGCACCAAGACGTTCTCGAGGGTGGTGAGATTCAGCGCCCAAATGCGCCCCGACGCAAAGTCGCCATATACGTACTTTCCAGCGAGCGCTGGCAGGTTCGCGCCGCGGTATACGTAGCCGCCGGTGACGCTCACGCCCTCGGTGCGGCCGTACTCCCAGATGGGGTCGACCAGCCCGGGCGACTCGCACCCTGAAGCCGGAATGTAGCAGTGCTTGCCCTCGCGCAGGCGCCAGCCGTAGTTGCCGCCGAGGACGATCTCGTCGATTTCCTCGAAGGACCCTTGCCCCACGTCGCCCGCGTAGAGCTTGCCGCCGGCCCGGTCGAAGCTGAACTTCCAGGTGTTGCGCAGACCGTAGGCGTAGATCTCCGGCAGGCCGCCGCCCTTGGCGAAGGGGTTGGTGTCGGGAATGGCGTAGGGCTCGCTGCGAACGTCGAAGCGCAGGATCTTGCCCAGGTACGACTGCAAGTTCTGGCTGCGATTTTCGGGGTCGCCGCCAGAGCCGCCGTCGCCCAGCGACAGGTAGAGCATGCCGTCGGGTCCCACCGCCAGGTGCCCGCCGTTGTGGTTCGAGTAGGGCTGGTCGACCGCGAAGACGCGCTTTTCGGAGCTGGGGTCGAAGGTCTCGCCGCCATCGGAAGAGTGGAAGCGCGAAACGACCGACTCGAAGGACACGCCCGGCTTCGGATGTGTATAATACATGTACGCGAAGCCGTTGCGGTCGAAGGCCGGGTCGAAGGCCAACCCGAGGAGCCCCGACTCGCCGCAGCAGGCTACCCGCCCGGCGATGTTCATCACTACCTTGGCAGCAGCCGCGTCGGCGGTGAGGCTGCGCACCACTCCGGCTTGCTCCAGAACATAAAAGCGGCCGCCCGGGCCAGGCACCAGCTCCACCGGCGACGCGAACGTCACCGCCGGCCAGCGTCGCTCCAGATGAACGCCCGTGGCGCCCGGCCGCAAGGGGGCCCGACAGGTGGAGGCCACCGCCGCCGGCGCATCGGGCGCGTCTTCACAACCGGTGGTGGGGAGCAGCGTCGCCGAGAGCGCGAGCAACCAGGCCGTCCATGCGCGCATGCCGCAGAATCTAGCGCATCTTGCTCAGCGACCCAAGGTCGCGGCCCAGGCAACGACGACCTTGTCGTCGACGTAGGCGTCTTGGTCGGGCATGCTCTCGTTGGCGCTGGAGAGGCTCACGTTGGAGGTGCAGTAGTGCGCTGCCTGGAACGCCCGGGTGCCGAGCTTGCGGCCGGAGACGCGCTCGTAGGCGGTGGCCTGCTCGTCGTGGAGCGTGAGCTTGGCGGTGGCCACGCCACGCGACGCGCCGGAGGCCTTCAGGTTCAGCTGATACACGCAGGTATCGGCGCGGGTGCGCGCGGCCGGTGTGGTGGTGACGAAGACACCAACATCGCCCAGGGTCGCATCGGCTGCGCCGCCGGCCACGCACCGGGAGGGCGCGTAGAGGATCGCCGCGCGTCGCTTGCTCACGGGAGAGGCGCCGGGCTTCTCCCAAGGGAAGAGGGCTGCGCCGCCGGTGCTGAAACGGGCGCTGATCTCGTTCCATACGCGCTCGGTGGTGAGCTCCACCGGCGACGACGCCTTGGCGCCGTCGGGAAACGTGAGCGTCAGGTCGGTGGAACCGAACGAAGTCGAGGTGGACGCGCAGAGCTTGCTCAGCAAGAGGTCTTTGGGCGGCGTACGCAGGCCGAGGTTTACCGGCGCGTCGATGTCGCCCGCGGCGTTCGCCACCAGCTTGACGCTGCCGAGCTGCGCGGTGGTGGCCGGCGGCAAGTGCGCTTTGAAGCGCGACTCGGCAATTTGAATGCTGCCGTCGCATTTGCGACCGATGCAGGAGATGTCGCCCGCGGAAGAGACGTTCAACTTGGGGGGGAGCGCGGTCTCGAGATCGAGCGTGACCGAGGCTTCGCGCCGCCCCAGCTTGGCATTCACGAACAAGATGCGGCTGCCCTTCTCGTTGCTGGTGCCCGCGAGGTCGACCTCCATGTCGGCCTCTCCGCTGAAGGGAATCTCGGTGGGCTCGCACTTGATGGTGCCGGTGGCGCAGGTGACGCGGGCTCCCTTCTCGCCCACGAGGTGAACGAGCATGGTGTCGGACGCGCCTTGCTTGTAGCCGGTGGCCCGGGCGCTCAGCTTCATCTTCCCGCAGCCGGTGGCGCCCAGGGCGAGCGACGCAGACACGAGCCCGATGGCGGCGGTGCGGAGCGACGAGGGCAGAGCGGAGGGGAGAAAGGTGCGCATGCCGCGTATGAGTGCAGCCGGCATGCCCGCTCGGAGGTGCACATACTCCCGCAGAAACGGGGGGAGCCTTCGCGGTGTCGGGCGGGCGCGACCCGGGCGCGCCCACCTTAGCTACGGC
Organism: Polyangiales bacterium; assembly: GCA_038210445.1. GTDB lineage: Bacteria > Myxococcota_A > Polyangia > Polyangiales > Polyangiaceae > JABFRG01. The sequence continues at coordinate 334,132 of JBBQWQ010000001.1, read as the reverse complement.
GCAGCGGCGCGGGCTCAGGCGCGCGGCGCCAAGAGCCGGGCCAGGCCAAAGCCCATCTCCAGCGCCTGTCGGTAGTTCAAGCGCGGATCGCAGACGCTGACGTAGTTCTTGTCGAGATCTTCTTCCTCGAGCCCTCCGCCGGTGCACTCGGTCACGTCTTCGCCGGTGAGCTCGAAGTGCACGCCGCCCAGGCGGCTCCCGAGGGCGCGGTGCACCTCGTGGGTGCGCTCGATCTCGCGCTCGATGTCGTCGAAGCTGCGGGTCTTGATGCCCGAGGCGGTGACCCGCGTGTTGCCGTGCATGGGGTCCGATACCCAGAGTCCGGCCATGCCCTCTTGCTGGGCGGCGCGCACCAGAGGCTCGATGAGGTGGGTGCGCTCGGCACCCATGCGTGTAATCCACACGATTTTTCCCCGGGCGTTGCCGGGGTTCAAAACGGCGGCGAGGCGGCGCATGGCGTCGGGGGTGACGCTGGGCCCTACCTTCACGCCCAGCGGGTTCTGCACGCCGCGAAAGAACTCGACGTGGGCGCCTGCGGGGTCGCGGGTGCGCTCGCCGATCCACGGCAGGTGGGTGGTGAGATCGTAGTAGCCGGCACGACGCGGCACCGTGCGGGTTTGCGCCGCCTCGTAGTGGAGGTTCAGGCCCTCGTGGCTGGTGAAGAACTCGACCCGCGTCAGATCGTCGACCGCCTTCTCGGAGAGCGCTTCCATGAAGCGGATGGCCTCCGAAAGGGTAGCCACGGTTTTCGTGTATTCTTCACGCAGCTCTTGGGAAAGGCCCGCGCGGGATGCGAACGCCAGGTCCCACTGCTCCGGGTGGTGTACGTCGGCAAAGCCGGCGGCGGTGAGGGAGCGAATGAAGTTCAAGGTCATGGCGGCGTGGGTGTAGCCGGCCACCAGCAGGTTGGGGTCGAGGGCCCGCGACGACTCGTCGAAGGCGGGGCGGTTGATGAGATCGCCGAAGTAGCTGGGGAAGGTTTGCCCGTTGCGGGTCTCTTCAGGCGCGCTCCGGGGCTTGGCGTATTGCCCGGCGAAGCGCCCCACGCGAATGATGGGCTGCTTGAGGCCGTGCAACAGCACGAGTGACATCTGCAGGAGGATCTTGAGCTTGCTGGTGACGATGGGCGGCCGGCAGTCGTCCAGGGTCTCGGCGCAGTCGCCCCCCTGGAGCAAGAACCGCTTTCCCTCCTCGGCGTCGGCGAGAAAGCCCTTGAGCCGCTCGATCTCCCAAGAGGTGACCAACGGCGGCAGGCTGCGCAGCTTGTCGACCGCGCGGTCGAGCTCCGCTGCGTCGCGATAGGCGAACGGTTGAGATGAAGGCCGCGACTGCCAGGACGAAGGGGACCAATCCACAGTGCTTGGATAGCACTCCTGCAAGCCGCGCGGGCGAGAGTCAGCCGGGGGGCCGCGGCGGGATCACACGACAGGCCCAAGCCTTGGCGCTGCGGTCGAAGTCGCAGATGCGGAACTCTTGGGGCGACGCGCAGTCTTCGGTCGTGCGGCACTTGTCGCGCGCGGTATGGCAGAAGCGGCCGGCTTCGCCCGCCCCGCAGGCCTGGCCCCCGCAATCGGCGTCGGCGCGGCAGTTTCCCGGGGTGCAGGCGTTGGGGCCACCGGAAGCGCCGCACGCACAGAGCGCGTCGATACCGCACTCCGCGTCGTGGAGACAGTTGTCGAGGCGGATGCACGCGTTGCGGCCTTGGTCGGCGCCGCACCCGCAACGAGCGCCGGCGCCGCATTCCGCGTTGCTGCGGCACTGGTCGTAGATGCACACTGTGTCGGGTGGCGGCATGGGCGGCTCGGCGAGCAGGTTCCGCGCCGCACGGGACAAGGCGCCGTGCCGTGGAGCGCTGCGGTTATCGACGCATCGCCCATCGATGCCATTCTTGCACTCTGCATCGGATTTGCATCCACGGGAGGAGCTGGCATTGCTCGGCGGAACGGTGCGCGGCGCGCACCACGTGCTGGTGATCACGCTCGACGGCTGACACGTTCCCGCGCCCGCGACGGACGACGCACCAGAGCCAGCCGCACCGGGGCCGGTCGCTTCCGGACCACCGCGACACGCGAGCACCGAGGCGAAAGCGGCAATCGAGGTGAAAACGCGAGAGACCTTGATCATCGACCTGGATGGTAGCCGAAGGCTACACCGCCACAAGACCAGGCCCGTCGTGGACCGAGGGGAGCCGGTTGGGACGGCCCGCGCCGACCACTGCTCGCTCCCCAAAGCGCGCAGCGCGAGAAGCGCCAGGAGACTGAGGGTTTTTGGTCAAGACCGAGGGAGGCCGGTTGCTCGCTCCCCAAAGCGCGCAGCGCGAGAAGCGCCAGGAGACTGAGGGTTTTTGGTCAAGACCGAGGGAGGCCAAGGAGGCTCGCCCGGAACGAACTTCTGTTCGTGAGGACGGCCGACGTCGGCATCCCGAAGGTATTGACCGAAAACACCAGTCTCCTACTTTTTGGCGCGGAGAATGGCAGTATCGGTGGCCCAGTAGACGAACTGCTCGTCGACCGCCACGGTGCCGAGATCGGTAGAGACCGTGGCCGCGCCGCCCTGGGCGACGGCGATGGGGCTTCCGCCCGCGAGCTTGGCCTTCATGAGCGGCGCACGGAGCGTCGACGACGGCGCCCAGTAGGCGGAGTCGACGTCGGTGGTGACGGTGCAGGGCGCCGCCTGCCCGGTGGCCAGCGCGGTGGCGGTGGTACCGGTAAGGCCCATGACAGTGCCGTCGGCAGCGCCCTCGCCGGCGTTGGTCCAGAGCACCCTGCCGCGGTCGGCGACGATGCCGCAGGGCGCGTTCTGCCCTTCGGCGACGATGGATCGAGCCAACGTCTGCGCGTCGATGCGGTGAATCACGCCGGCCTTCTTGCCGTTGCCAGCCATGGCCACGTACACGCCCGCGGCGCCTACCGCGATGCCGCGCGGACGAACCAGGCCTTCGAGGATGGTCTCTGGCTCGCCGCCCTGGCGCGGAATGCGTGTCACGGTGCCGGCGCCTGCGCTATCGCGTGCAACATACACATAGCTCGAATCCACCGCCAGGGAGACGATGCCAGGCTCGCCGCGGTTCAAGGTGCGGGCGTCGCCGCCGCGCACCGAGACCGCCATCACGCGGCCGTCGCTGGTGGACCACACGAGCTCCTGGCCGTCGCTGGTCAGGGCCTCGTACCCGGCGCCGAAGCGGTCGAGGGCGATGGAGAGCACCTGACCGTTCTTGTCGAGGGTCATCACCTGCCCGTTGTCGCTGGGCTCACCGCCGAGGATGCTCTTCTTGGTGGTGAAGAACACCTGGCCGCCCACCACGCGCAGCGCCTGCGGGTGCTGCGGAACGTAGGCGAACAGCGTGGCCTCGGCGGCGGGCGCGGGCGCGGGACTCTCAATCGCAGGCGCGGAAGGCTGCCCCGCGGTGTCGCCGCCGCAACCGGTAAGCGCCGACACGGTCGTGCCTGCGAGCACCGAGGCGAGAAGCACGAAGGAGGAGAGCGAGGCGGCAGTGGTTCGCATGCGAGACACTCATCAGAAGGGCCGCGAAGGGGCCAAGTTTTGTGACGCGCGGCCGGTGGCGAGCGGTACGCTGAAGAGTGGAGCTCGCTCGCAAAGTGTGGAAAGGAAAGGCCATCGTGAGAACCCATCGAAAGATCCTCCTGGGCCTCGGCACCGCACTCGCGCTCGGCGGAGCCGCCCTGGCCTCGCGAGGCACCCGGGCCGAGGCCACGCCATTGCCCAAGGTTCGGCCCTTCACCGCGCTGGTGCTCTCTACGCCGCACGACGCGGAGGCGGCGCGGGCCCAGGTGCGGCGGTTGCGGGTGAACGCCGAGGGCGCGGCGGAGGTCGACGCGGTGCTGGGAGACGTCGCCCTGCCACCGGGTGGCGTTGCGCGCGGCGCGCTCGAGAAGGACGACGCCGCCTGGGTGGTAGCCGACGACGACGTGCGCTCCGACTTTGGGGCCGCGCTGTACCGCGTGACCGCCGGCATCACTACCAGGGTCGCCGGCGGCGTGCTCCACGCGTCGCGCCCGCTGCGCGCCCACTCGGGTGCACTCTACATTGAACGTGGCACCGCGGGTACCCTGCCCGGCGCCGAAGAAGCGCGCGCCGGCCTCTTGCGCGAAGACACCTTGACGGTGGAGCGGATAGAGGGCGCTTCGTTGCGCGTCCTCTACCGCACCCGCGGGTACGCCACGCATCTCGCGGGCGCGCTCCCCGGGCAGCTGGTGGTGTACCAGGTGGAGCCGAGCCGCAACGCCGGGGTCTATGGCAGCGCGGCCAGCGTGGTGCTGGTAGACGAGGCCAGCGGAAGCAGCCGCACCGTCGCCGCCGTGCCGCCGTTCGCCCGCGATTTTTCGCTGCAAGGGAGCGCGCTTTACTTCGACGATCGCGATGCCGTCGACCCCAGAAGCTGGCACGTGATGCGCCTGGACCTCGCGACCGGCACCCTCGACGTGGTGATCTCGCGCGCGCTCCAGGCCCCCTCGGTGCTCGCGGCAGCGGGCGGCCTGGCGGTGACCGCCGACGGGACCGGCGGCCTCGCCTTCTTGCCGGGAGCCGGCACACCCGTGCTTGATGCACACACATGGGCGCCGCTCGGGCCCGGCTTCTACGCGCCGCTCGACGCAGTACCCGGGCAAGGCACGGTGGTGGCCAACTTCACGCCGCCGCGCGGTTACGACGTGCTGGTGGCGATCGATCCCCAGGGCGCAGCGGTACGGCTCTCGGGAGCCGACGAGCGCCTGGAGCTCTTGGGCGTCGTGGGCACGAACGGCGGTGCGCGATGAAGGTGGCGACCACCGCCGCGCTCGTGCTTTGCGCCTGGGCCATTTCCGGCGCCGCCCAAGCCTACTGCCCCAGCTACACGCCGGCCCAGACCGCCGGCGGCAAGAACTGCGACGTCGAGCCGGCGCTCGGGAAAAACCCGGCGGTGGCCGACTGGAGTGGCATCTTCCTCAAGGTCTCCGGCGGCAAGGCATCGTGGGGCACCGAGGGCCCCGACATCGGCACCATGGGCAAGGGTTGCGGCAAGCCCACGCCCACCACCCAGGTGCCGGCGCGCTTTCCCTGTCACGTGCTCGAGGCCATCGCCATGCAAGAGAGCGGTTGGCGGCAGTTCTGCGTTCCCGACGCGCCCGCGGCCTCGGTGGGCGCCAAGGAGCGGACCATCGTCTCCTTCGACTGCGGCTACGGCATTGGCCAGGTGACGAGCGGCATGCGCAAGGGCGAGACCGCAACCTTCGATCGCGCGCGCGTGGCCAGCGATCCGACCTACAACCTGGCGACGGGCACCCGCATTCTCCGCGACAAGTGGGCGGCCACGCGCTGCGTGGGCGACAACGATCCGGGCCTGGTGGAAGACTGGTACACCGCCATCTGGGCGTACAACGGGCTCGCGTACTCGAACAACCCCAACAACCCCAACCTCAAGGCCGGACGCGGACCCTACAACCCCAAGAACGGCGGGGCCTACGCCTACCAGGAGCGGGTGCTCGGCTGGATGGAGTTCCCGCCCACCGCCGCCCACTGGCCATCGCTCGCGCCAGCGTATCCAGACCGCGGTGAGATCGGCGGCGCCGGCTCGCCGCCCGCGCTCACGGAGCCGAGCTGCGCCTCGCCCACGAGCTGCGCGCAGAAGCGCACCACCCACACCTCCGAATGCCGCGCGATGGTCAGCGACGCCGGCGTGGAAGAAGACGCCGGCAACGTGGGTCCCTTCGCGCCCGAAGAGGACTCGGGACCCGGCACCAAGCGCACCCCCGACGAACCAGCGCCCGCCGCCGACGGCGACGGCGGCTGCGGCTGCGGTACCGCGGGCTCCCGAGCCGGAAGCGGGCCCGGCATCGCCCTGGGAGCGCTGGGCCTGCTGCTCCTGCGGCGCCGCCGTGGGGTCGCTCACCGCATGCCCCGCTGATCCCCACGCCGCCGCCGCGCCTCCGCGGCTTGCATTCATTGGATTTGAATCATAATCTATAAGAATGAGGTACCCCGAGGGGCACAAGTCGGGCGTGCGGAAGAGCCTGGTGGAGCGCGCATCGCGGCTGGTGCGCAAGGACGGCGTAGCGCGCACGAGCGTGGCGCGGGTGATGGCCAGCGCCAAGATGACGGTGGGCGGCTTCTACAAGCACTTCGACTCCCAGGATGCCCTGGTGGGCGAGGCCCTGGGCGAGGCCTTGAAGGATGCGCGCGCGCTTTTGTTCGCGGGCATCGACGGGCTCTCGGGACCCGCCTTCGAGCGCGCGCTGGTGAGCCGCTACCTGAGCCAGCACCATTTCGAGAACGTGGAGCGCGGGTGCCCGGTGGCGTCCAACGTCTCCGAGCTCTCGCGCCTTCCGCGACTCGCCGCCGCGCCGCTCCTGGCGGAAGTGCGGTCACTGGTGGCCTTCGTGGCAGACCGCATCACCGCGCCCGAAGGCGGCGAATCGACCGAAGGGGGCCCGACGCCGGCCGAGACCCGCGCCTGGGTGCTGCTTTCTACCTGCGTGGGTGCCATGGCCGTCGCCCGGGCGCTGGGGAAGACCAAAGGACCGCCGGTGCTGGCTGCGATGCGCCAGGCGCTCACCGCCGAGATGCGCGATGCAAAGTAGAGCGTGGCTCCGCATCGAGGCTTACGTGGGGCTGGGTCTCGTGATCGTGACGATTGGCTGCGCCCACGGCGCTGCGGCGCGCAGCGCCCAAGGATTGGAGCACATGGAGCACATGGAGCACATGGAGAGAGTGGACGAGACGCACGACGGATTCTCACTCAACGTCTACCGCAACGTGGTTCGCGGCAAGGTCATCGACAGCTTCGCCTACCTGAACGAGCGCGACCCCTCGCGCGCCCTTGGCCTCATGGATGCCAATGTAGAATACACATTCGAAGGCGAGCATGCGTTGGGCGGCACGCGGGTGTCGCGGGCCGGCGTGGAGAAATGGTTCGGCCGCTTGTTTCGTCTCTTGCCCGGCAAGTTCACGCTTCGCAGCGTGGAGGTGGTGGGGGGGCCGTGGCGCTCCACCGTGTACACCGTGTTCGACGACGTGGTGACGCCGCCTTTCGGCGCGCCCTACCGCAATCACGGCGTGCAGGTGGTGGAGCTACGCTGGGGCTCGGCGGTGCGCATTCACACCTACGTCGATACCGCCAAGGTGCAGCGCGCGCTGGGCGTCCTCGCCGACCACGGCGTAGAGGAGGCCGAGGCCGCACCCATCGTCGAGTAGCAGAGAGGCGGAAGAAGGATGATACGCTGAGCGGGTGCAGATCCTGAGAAGCTCCGCGGTGTGGGCCATGGTGGTCGGCGTGTCGGCCTGCGCCTCTGCGCCCTCCAGGGTGGCCCCCCCCACGACGACCGCCGTGCCGGCCGGAGGTCGCGCCCTGCAGGGAGCGGCGGCGCCGTTATTTCCTGGGTTCACGCCAGACGCTGCCGGGTCGCGCGCCAGTTCCGCCGCGCCCACCTATATTCCGCTTTGGAAGAACGCCGAGAAGTTCTACGGCAGCGGCGAGGGCGGCAGCCGCGGCATCGTGGGCGGCGTGCGCACCCTGACCCAAGCCGACGGCAGCGTGCGCGCGGCGCGCGATCGCTTCGCGCAGTTGCCCACCAACGTGGTGGCGCTCTCGGAGCACCTGGGCGGAGGCTTCCTCTTCCTGGTGGGCAACATCATCCATCGGGCCGACACCTGGCTCGGCGACGCGCGCCCCATCGTCACCGCGGGCAGCAGCGTGTTCTCGGTGTACGAGACCCTCGATCGCGTGGTGCTCCAGGGTTCGACCGGTGGTCCGCGGGCCTTTGATCCCCGCACGGGTGCGCCTCTTTCACTGGGCCCCTGGCCACCTGCACCGAGCGTCGCGGGCTACGCGGCGTTCGACCCGTGGACCGCAGTGGCGCTCACCGACGGCCGCGGCTTGCTCATCACCAAAGACGCGGGCGCCACCTGGGAGAGCATTCCCGTCCCCTTCAACCCCATCGCCCTTTTTCGCAACGGCAACGGCGCCATCGTCACCGGCACCGATCGCGAGCGAAACGTCGCGGTAGGCTTCGAGGTGACGCGCCAAGGCGAGCTGGCCAAGATGTCGAGCGTGGTCCTGGTCTCGCGCGATGGGTCGACGCCAGCGCCCGACGCAAACCCTCGGGCCCACGCCGCGGGCTTTCACGACGCGCCGCTGGTGGTGGCTATGGAAGACGGCTGGCCGCTCGCCGACGGCACCGCCATCGTCGCGCGCGACGGCGCCCTTTCGCGCATCGAGCTGGCGACCGGACGCGTGGTCGAGCGGGTGGCGGAAGCGTTTCCCCAGTCGAGCGCACGCTGCCATGCCTTTCCCCTCGGCCCCGACAAAAAGGGCCTGGGCTTCACCTGCGGCGAGCGCGGCAGCGGCGCCGGCGCCACCGTGGTGTATCGCTACCAGGCGGGAAAAATGCTGCCGCTGGCAAGCTTCGACACGCCGCGGGTGGTGCTCCCCTCGGGCTCCGGCACGTTTGCGGTGCGCGGCGGCTGCGCCCGCGGCGCACCTGCACCGCATCGCTATTGCGTGTACGCCGAGAAGGGCCTGCGCGACATCGACGTTCAGGGCGAGGTGGACCACGAGCGGCTCATTGCGCTGGGCGACGGCCGGGTGGCCATCGTCTCGCCGCCCCACGGAAAGCTGCAAGATGCACGGGTCACGGTGCTGGCGGCGGGCGGCATGAAGACGCTGGCGCTGGCCTTTCCCCGCCTGCGAAGCGACACCTTCCGGGTGCTCGAACAAGGCCTCTGGCTCGAAGGCTTCGAGGAGCGCAGGCCGGGCGTGCTGGGCGGCTGGGTCGAGCACCGAGGCGTGGTGCTGGGCGTCGAGATCGCCCTCACCGGACAGGTCACGCTGGGCGACATTCTCAACGACGCGGGCTCGTTCGCCTTGGGCGGCCGCTACGGCTTTCGCTGGACCGGCTCCCGGCGCGGCTTCGAGACCACCGACGGCGGCATCAAGTGGACCCAGGTCGACCTGCCCGACCCGGTCCCTGGTCGAGAGACGTCGCGTGTGTGTGGTCCGCTCGGCTGCATGGGCCAGGGCTGGCTCCGGCTGGGCTGGGGCGGCGCAGCCAAGGAGAACGTGGTGCTGCCGCCGCCGCCGCGCATTGGGGTGACCGCCAGCCCCGCCATTCACTTGCACTGCTCGTCGGTGGGCGACAACAAGAAGACCGAAGACGCCGCAGAGGGCGCCCCGCCGTTCTTCTCTGTCGCAGCGCCCAAGGTGCGCAGCGACGAGCGCGCGGTGTGGTTCGACATCTACGACGGTGGCGATCGCTACTCGCGCACCGCACCGGTGGGCCGCGTGTACGGGTGGGGGCCCAAGTCGAGCGAATGGGACCTGGGCGCCAGCGGCGTTACACGCTGGCTCTCGCCTTTCGAAGACTCGGCGCAAGCACGCAGCACCAAGGTGGGCGCCATTCCCAAGACCCTGCGCGACATCGTGCGACCGCGCACCTCGGGGGGCAGCATGGCGGGCAACGGGGGCAACTTCTTCCTCGGTTTCGGCGACGACAAGGACCACGCGCTGCTGGCCCTGCGCACCTACCAGAACGGCCGCGCCGAGACGGTCCTGTTCGCCCTCGAGACCAACCGCCCGCCGGTAGAGCTGCGGCGCCTCGACGGCGAGCCGTTCACCGACTTCGAGAGCGCCACCCGCATGAACGGCCAGTGGTTCGCCTCGTTCGCGACGCCGGCCGAGTCCACGCTGTTTGCCTTCGAAGGGGCCAGCGCCCGCGTGGTCGCGCGCTTTCCGCGGGTGGCCGGCGCAGGCATCGGGCGCACCACGCCGCGCCTCGCCCGGAGCGACGACGAGCGCCGGCTCGGTTATGTGCTCGATGGCCAGTCGACCTCGGGCGCCACCGCGCCCGATCGCTGGATCTTCCCGGTGCTGGTGGAGAGCGGCCGCGTTCTCGACCCCGAGAACTTCGGACCCACCGATCTCTCCGGCATCAAGGGCATCACCGCCTGCGGCGACGCCAAGCCCAGCGGCTACGTGGTCGATGCGCCGATCTCCGCCACCGTCGACTTCTCCGGCTCCGGCGGGCGCGCGGGTTCCATGTACAATACACAAGCACGGCTGCACCTGGGGCGCGACGCAGCGTGCGTGGAGCGACTCACCGGTACCCTCGACACCCAGGCCATCGCCGCCCTCGCCGATCACTCCCTGGGCGCCAAAAACCCGCCCCCCAAGGGCGCCGCTACACTGCCGGTGGTGGGCACGGCGCACGGCGAGCGGCGCGCCATGCGCTGCGCCATGGAGTCGGCGTCTACCCCCTGAAGCCCTGAGCTCGGGCCGCGGCGTCACCCATGGGCAAGAAGGCGCTCAGTGCTCGCAAGTCTCCGAAGGTCCTCGGTCCGCAAAGGGGTCGGCGTTCGAGGTGACCGGCGTTCTTCGGGAGCTACGTGATTCTTCCGGTCTGGTCGATCGCGCGGCGGCGGAGAGCGCCAAGCAGGAGACTGAGGGTTTTTGGCCGAGACCAACACTCTCAGTCACCTGGCAGAAGCGTCGAGCGCCGCGAGGATGGCGTCGACGGCGGCCGCGGCATCGCGAAGCGCGGGGGCGCCCACAGCGTCGCCCACGCGGCTGGTCCACTCCGCCTGGATCGGCCGAAGGTCCTCCATGGCCTGGCGCCCCTTCGCGGTGGGCGCCAGCAGCTTGGCGCGCCGGTGCGCTGGGTTTTCGTGGTACGCGCACATGCCCTCGTCGACCAGAACGTCGGCAAGGCGCTGCACGCTCTGGCGCGTGAGTCCCATCGCACGGCCCACGTCGGCCACCGAAAGCGGAGTCGAAAGAACCGCTCCGAGTACCTGCCATCGAGCGGCGGTGAGCCCGCTCCCTTCGGTCATAGCGTCGGCTGCGGCGAGGAACCTGCCATTCACGCGGAAGATCTTCAGCGCCAGCTCCGTGAGCGCGTCTCCGGCCTCGCTACGCTTGGTTGCCATGCGCCAACAAGACAGCAGACTGTCCATCGACCTAGGAAATTTCGCCCAATTTGCGGGCAAAACGAGGGCGAGGTCACTTTTTTCGAAGCGGCGCGCTTTTTCGTTTCCCTGCGCGAGAGCCCCATGGTACTTCATATCTTGCCTGCGTGGAGAGTGGCTGCCCCCCCGGCCCCTTCGCGCGGGCCTTTTTTTGTCTTTTTTTAGGCAAGAAAGGCAGTGCCGGTGAGCGCGGCGCACACCACTCACACCAGCGGGTGGACCACGAGATCGAACGGGTCCCAGATGACGATCTCGTCGCCGTCACGGACGATCTGGAAGGTTCGCTGATCGTCGCAGAGCTTTCGCGGACGGAGCAGGGCGCCGCTCTTGAGATCGAAGACGTAGCCGTGCAGCGGGCAGATGATGGTGCACCCGCGGACGGGTCCCTCGGCCAAGCTGGCGCCGGCGTGGTTGCAGGCGTCTTCGAGCGCAAAGATGTCTTCTCCCTTTCGAACGATCACCACGTCGAAGGGTGGGTAGTTGATTCGCAGGGGCGTGCTCTCGACCAGCTCGGAGAGCGGAATCCGACCGACGAGCTTCAATGCAGCGTCATCTCTTTCGGGCGCGACGAGTACGCCACCTGCGACGAAAGGATGTCGATGAGGTGCGCGACGCGCGCGCCCACGTCGAGCGTCTCCAGCAGCGCCTGCCGCGCGTCCGGATGGAGGACGAAGTGTGCGGTCACGAAGTCCGAGAGCTCGGAGGCCGAGGCCAGCGCGGGAATGTCGACCGAGAAGCGGGGATTGAGCTTGCGCGCGATGTCGGCGAAGCGCGCTGCCAGGGAGATGAGTGCAGAGCGGTCGGCGTTGGAGACCGGCGCTTCGAGGTCGTGCAGCACGCGCGCGCTGGCCCGACGATAGGCGCCCTGCAGCGGGAGCTCCTCGAGGACCACGCGTGCCTTGCCCAACAGCACGATGTTGAAGCGACCGTCGGCGAGCCTCTCCGAACGCGTAACGACGCCAGCGCCGGCAATGCGATGCACCTGCGGCTCGCCGTGCGGCTCGCCTTCGGCGTCCTCGCGCAGGGTGCCCACCGCCATCGACTGATGGGTCGCCAGGCAGTCTTCGAGCATCTGCCGGTAGCGCGGCTCGAAGATGTGCAGCGGAAGCTCCGTTCCCGGAAAGAGCGTTACGCGAGGAAGGGGAAAAATCGGCAGCGCCGCCAGGGCGTCGTCCAAGCTCATACCCCCCAAGCTTTGGCTTGTTTCGCGCGATTTGCAACCTCTGCGTGGCGCGAGAACGCCGGCGCGCCGAGAAACTTGCGCGGTTCATCGACGTGAAAACTTGGCCCACATTGCGAGGGCCCTTTACAGCCAGGGTATGCGGTTCTCACCGCTGTGGTGCCCTCCGGTACCCGTGGAGGTTCAAGATGCAAAGTTCAGCGGATCGTCGTTCTTCCGGCGCAACGCGTGTCCCGTTCGACGCTCTCGTGGAGGTCGGCGGCACGACGGGCGACGCCTTCGAGGCTCAAGCGGTGGACATCTCGCGCGAAGGAATGCACCTTCGGACCGCGTATTTGCCCGACCTCGGACAGCCCATCTCTTGCCGGTTCGAAATCGGTAAGAACACCGTGGTCTCCGAAGGGATGGTCATCTGGAAGCACGACGCCGACCAAGGCGGCGAGTTCGGCATCCAGTTCACCAACCTGGACCCGGAGAGCAAAGAGATTCTCGGTCGCGTGCTCGCCGAGAGCGGCGGTCGCATGGCCGGTACCAAAATTCGCCTCCACATCGACGGCCTCGGCTCGCCGATGCGCGCTCGGGTGAAGGACTCGCACGGTGCGCGCGTCACCGCGTTCAGCGAGCTCGGCTTCTTGCAAGTTGGCAAGGAGCTGGAGCTTGAAGACGCAGCGAGTGGCCAGAAGCGCCCGGCGCAGATTCGCAACGTCGAGGTCGAGCTCGATCCGCAATCGCGCGTTCCGCAGCTAGTCGTCTCGATGAAGTACGCCGACCAGGAAGACAGCGCGGACGACGTGCGCAGCGACCTGCGCAAGGAGTCTACGCCGGAGCCCAGCGTCATCGGCGGCGAGCACGAAGCCCGTGCGGCGTCTGCTCCGGATCTCGAAGTCGAGTCTATGAAGAGCCCGGTCGCTCGCACCATGGCCAAGGTCACCCCTGCCCTGCTCGGCATGGCCTCCAAGGCCAAGGAGTCGGTCAGCGCGTTCATGCAAAAGCGGCGCGAGAAGCCTGAAGCGGCGGCTCCGCGGCGCACCACCTCGCTGCCGCCGGGCGGAGGTCTGCACGCCAGCGGCCGTCGCGTGGTGCGCTCCAGCAAGGAAGAAGAAGAGACCGTCGCCGAGGCGCCGCAGCCGGCCCTCGCCTTCGCCAAGAAGCACAAGCGACGTCTGGCCATCGCAGGCGCCGTGCTCCTTGCGAGCACGCTCGCCTACGCCGGACTCCACAAGTCGGAGCCTTCGACCAAGGACCCGGCGGCCATCGCTGCGGCCGAAGGCAGCAGCAAGACCGCTTCCGGCGCGCCGCAAGCTCCGCTTCCTCAGTCGCTCTCGCTTCCGCAGCCGATCGCCGCGGCGGGCGGCGCGCATTCGATGGTCCCCGACCAGCTCGGCATGGGCTCGCCCGGTGCCGACGACGAAGCAAGCGACGCGCCGGCGGACCCCGCCAAGAAGGGCAAGCCCGTTCCCTTCGGCCACGGCAACGTGAGCCACGGCAACGTCATTCACATCAAGATGGACGGCAACATCGAGCGCATTCAGGGCGCCATGCAGCCGACCGGCTTCACCGTGGTGATCCCCAAGCGCAAATCGCTCACCTCGGGCGGCGCCATCAGCAAGCAAGACAAGCGCATTGGCGCCACCAAGGTGGTCAACGACGGCAATGGCGTCGAGGTCAACGTGACGTTCAAGGACGGCGTCCCGCCCTACGTGGTGCGCGCCAAGAAGGACATTCTCGAGGTGGTGCTGGGCAAAGCCGGCGCAGCCGACGACAAGGCCGAAGGCGACGCCAAGCCCGCCAGCAAGCACAACGGTCACCACAAGAAGCACGACAACAAGCACGGCGCTCCCAAAAAGCACTGAGCTGCGACTTCGTGAAACCGGCGGCGCGGGCCTCGAAAGCTCGCGCCGCCGGCGTTTTGTGGGTCACGCGGCGGCGGCGAGCCTTCGGCTTGGAGCGCGGCGCGCACCGCCGGACGCGCCAGGGCCCGGGCCTGAAAGGCGCGCAGGTTGGGAAACTCGGTGAGCTCCACGTTCACCATGGCCGCCCAGCTGGTCACCACGAACAGGTAGGCGTTGGCGATGCTGAAGGTGCCGGAGAGCCAGGTGCCGCTGGCGAGCTGCCGCTCGATGGTGGCGTAGCGCTTCTTCAGGTGGGCGACGCTCGCCGCCTTCTCTTCCTTGCCTGCGCCCGGCCGAAACAACGGGGCGTAGGGCTTGTGGAGCTCGGTCGCGATGAACGCGAGCATCTCGGCGAGGCGATAGCGCTCGAAGGTGCCCGTTGCCGGTGCGAGCCCGGCCTCGGCCTTCTGGTCGGCCAGGTATTGCACGATGGCCAGGCCCTCGGTGAGCCGCGTGCCGTCGTCGAGCTCCAGCACCCGAACGTAGCCCTTGGGGTTGATGGCGGAAAAGTCGCGGCCGTCCTTCTTGGTGCCGAGGTCGACCTTCACCAGCGTGAGATCGATGCCCAGCTCACGGGCGACGATGTGGGGAGAGAGCGAGCAGGTGCCAGGGGTGTAGTACAGCTTCATCGGGTGTGGCCTTCTGGACGGGGGTGGCCATCGCCGAGGTGGCGAACCAGGTGGGGTACGACTCTGCCATCTCGTTTAACCGGGCCTTCGGACGCGTGACCGGCACGCCCCCCGGAGGATACCGGCGCGCCGCACGACCCTGAGCGCCGGTCCGGCCCTTGCTTCGGAACGGACCATGCTTCTTTTCTCTCGTAGGTTTCCCAGTATGGCGCCAGCGGCGCCAGCAGCGCTCGTGGGCCTCGCGGGGCTCGCGATGGTTCTTGCCGTGGGCTGCGCGCCGCGACGGGTGGTCGTGGTGCAATCGGCGCAGTCGGCGCAGTCGGCGCAGGGAGGCGACGAAGAGGCCGACGAGACGGCAGACACCGACCAAGCGCCACCTCCGCCGCAGGCAGAGACGCAACCTCCGGCGCCGGACACCACGTACGTCTGGGTCGGCGGCCGCTGGCGCTGGTACGGCGGACGATGGGTCTGGCACGGCGGCAGGTGGACCCACGGGCGTCCGGCCCACGTTTGGTCCCCCGGTCACTGGGAGCGCCGTGGACCGCGCGTTCACGTATACGTGCGCGGGCACTGGCACCGCTGAGGCGAATACGCACTCCCCGGCCCCTTTGCGCGCCTTCGCAAGGTCAGCGGGAGCCCGCTGCACTCTTCGTCCCGAGCCCCGCACGTCCGCGTCCGGCACGTTATGAATGCATAATACATTGACCGCCATACGTGTCCCCTCGCCCAGGCCCTCTCATCCAAGCCCTCTCCCCCAGGCCCTCTCATCCAAGCCCTCTCCCTCAGGCCCTCTCACCCAGGCCCTCTCACCGTCACCACTTCGTGCCACTTCGTGAGAGGGGAGGAGACCACGCAGAGCCGGCGGCGGGGGCGACGACGCGACGGGGCCGGGCGTACGTGGACGCCGCCTTCAAAGCCGCGCACTTCAATGCGGCGCTTGAGGCAGTCCTCCAAGCGCTCCCGCCTCGAAACTCACCTGCATGCCCTGGACGCCGCTCACTCCGCGCACCACAGGCGGCTCGCGTAGCCCGGCATCCGCGCGGCGTCGCACCGCGCCCTCCGGCGCTCGGCACCATCGCGCGCACCAGATACGCACGTCACCACTTCGTGCCACTTCGTGAGAGGGGAGGCAGAGCGATTAGCGGCGGCCGCCGCCTTTGCGCGTGGTGCGTGGGAGGGCGGTGACGCTCTGGGCGACGAGGTCCCAGGGATCGCGCTCGCCGCGCAGGAGGCGCATGGCGCCTGCGTAGCCGATCATGGCGGCGTTGTCGGTGCAGTGTACAACTGGTGGAATGAAGGCCTGCATGCCGCGTTTTTCCGCCTCTTCGTGCACGCGGGCGCGCAGGCCGCGATTGGCCGCCACGCCGCCGCCGACCACCACAGAGGCGACGCCTTCCTTGTTGGCGGCGGCGAAGAGCTTGCGGGTCAGGGTCTCGACCACCGTGCGCTGGAAGCTCGCGCACAGGTCGGCCATGCCTTGGGGCGAGCTCGGCACGCCGTGCTCGCGCACGTGCGAGGACACTTGGGTCTTGATGCCGGAGAAGCTGAACTCATACTCGGTGACGACCGGAATCTTGAACGGCACCGCGCGATCGTTGCCGGTGGCGGCGAGCCGATCGATGACCGGTCCGCCCGGATATCCGAGGCCGAGGAGCTTGCCCACCTTGTCGAAAGCCTCGCCGGCGGCGTCGTCGCGGGTGGCGCCGAGCTCGCGAATCTCGGCCACGCTCGGACCGTCGACCCGGTAGATGGCGGTGTGGCCACCGGAGACCAGCAGCGAGACGAAGGGAAACGCCGGTCGCATGCGTTCGGGACCATGGTCGCGAAGGAACACCGCGAGCAGGTGCCCCACCAGGTGATCGACGCCCACCAGCGGCTTGTCGCTGGCCCAAGCCAGCCCCTTCGCCACCTGCACGCCCACCAGGAGCGCGCCCACCAGACCGGGCCGGTGCGTGACGGCAATGCCGTCGACGTCGGCCAGCGTGCGCCCCGCCTTGGCGAACGCCTCTTCCACCACGAAGCCGATGTTGCGCAGGTGATCGCGCGAGGCAAGCTCCGGGATCACGCCGCCGTACTCGGCATGGAGCGCCACCTGGCTCTGCACAACGTCGGAGAAAATGTTCCCGTCCTCGTCGACCAGCGCGGCGCCGGTTTCGTCGCACGACGACTCGATGGCTAGAACGAGCACTCGCCGCGGTCCTTTTGCATGGAAAATACACCAAATAGCTGATCGCCAGGACCGGCCGCGGTGGGTGCCCCGCGCAGGACGCGGACCTCGATGGACCCGCCCTTCATGAGCGAGACGAAGACGAAGGCGTCGCTGCCATCTTTGGTGCGCGCCGCGTAGAGCAGGCTCTTCTCGCGCTCACTGCCGAAGTTCAAGGTGGAGACCGGGTCGTGGTAGCTCTGCGGAATCGGGCGCAGCGGCGTGTCTTTGGGGATGCGGCCGTCGGAGGTGCCGATGGTGCCCGGGAGATCTTGCAGGCGATCGGTGTCGAGCTTCACGCACGCCCGGGCGATGTCGTCGAAACCGGCGCGCACGAACGTGCCGGTCGTGACCGTTCCTTCGTAGTGCCCCTTGCCCGAGGAGTACTCCGAGAGATCGTTGCATGCGGCGAGCAAAGGAAGGGCTCCCAGCACCAGCCGGGGCAAGGCGCGCGCGAGCGTCACATCTTTTCCCCTTTGAGGGTGCCGGCGAGGACTTTGGCGGCGGTGCTCCGCACGCGCGGCTCCACGTCGGCCTTCAGCATCTGCTCGGCGAGGCTCTTGGCGCTGCGGTCGTCGAAGGTCGAGAGCTGCACCAGCGCCGCCTCGCGCACCAGCGCGTAGCTGTCTTTGACCGCGACGGCGCGCAGCGTTCCAGTCGCGCGCTCCTTGCCGCCGGTTTGCCCGAGCTTGCCCAGCGCCTCGACCGCGAGCATGCGCACCGGCCAGCTGGGATGCTTCTCGGCGACGCCGGCCACCAGGTCGACCGAGCGACCTCCGTGCCCCGACTGCCCGATGGCGGCCAGGGCCAGCCGCACCACTTGCTCGTCGGGGTCGGAGACCGCCTCGGCCACGGTGCGGATCGCCGGGTCGGCATCGGAGTGCGCGAGGAACGTGAGTACGCGGGCGCGCACTTGGGGATCTTGATGACGGGCGAGCGGCAGGAGGCCGGCTTCGGCGCTTCGTCCGATGCGCAGCGCCGCTTCGCGGGCTTCGGGGTTCTGCGCGGCCTCGTCGGCGGTGAGCAATGGCTCGAGGGCCCCGTTGCGGTTGCCCAGGCCGTCGAGCAGCGTCATGGCGCGTTCGGTCGAAGTGGCCGAGGCCGCCAGGGCTGCCGACTCGATGACGCCGGAGAAGCGCACCAGCGCCGCTGCGCGATCCTTCACCGGAACCTTGGCGCTTCCCATCGAGAGCACGAAGGCCTCGGCATCTACAGGGCTTTCGGGGATGGGCAAGAGATCCACTTCGCCGCCGCCCTTTCCGCCCGCCGCGAGCGCGAACACCGCTGCCTGGCGCACCTTCTCGGAGAGAGTGCGCACGCGGGTGGGACCATCGAGCGGCAAGAAGAGCGACGACGCGACGATCTCGGCGACGCGCTTGTCCTTCCATGCGCTCTCGAGGCGGGCCAGCGCGAGGATGGCCATGCGCTTGGGCAACAAGTCGCTCCCCTGCGCCAGCGACAAGAGGAGCGGCAGCTCGCTCTCGGCCCGCAGCTCACCGAGCGCGAAGGCCGAGGCGGCGCGGGCCACGGTACCGCTCTCGGGGGCCCGCGCGGTCTGCGCGATGTCGCCGAGGGCGCTGCGATCCTTCTGCGCCGCGAGACCGAACACGGCGAAGGTGCGCATCTCGGGCGTGCCCTCGTGGAGCAGCCGACGCAGCATGGGCACCGAGCCCTTGGTGCCGAGCTTGGCAACGGCATAGGTGGCCGCCACCGCCACCTGATCGGTGGCCACCGAGCTCACGTCGCTCGACTTGGGAAAGAGCAGGCCCTCGTAGCGGGGCAGGAGCGCCGGGTCCTTGAGGGCGCCGCAGGCGAGCATGGCGCGGGTGCGCAGCGGCGTGTCGCCGTTGCCGGTGGCGAACGAGAAGAGCGAGGCGCCAGCGTTCTTGTTCTGCACGTACGACAGCACGTCGATGGCGATGCGCTGCTGACCCACATCGGTGTCGGAGAGCGCGTCGAGCAGCGGCTTGATGGCGCGGGCGCCGATCTGCGCCAGCTGCGCGCGGGCCTCCTCGGCGTCTTTTCCCGTGCCCACCCGAGTACGGCGCACCAGCGAGAAGGTGAGGTTTCCGTACACCTCCACCAAGAGGCGCCGGAAGATGGGCCGCTGCGGGTTGCCGATGGCGAGCGGGAGCAGCTCCTGCTCGAGCGACTCCAGCGTGCCGCGGCCCACGTGAATCTGCATGGCGAGGCGCGCTGCCCGGGCCACCAGCTCGTCGTCGGGGGCGCCCCGAAGCACCCGCCGAAAGAGCAGATCGGCCTCGTCGGCGCCGCCCTTGGCCAGCAAGAGATCGGCGAGCTGGAAGTACACCTGAAAGAGGCGGTCGTTCTTGGCGATGGCCGCCCGGTACTCGACGATGGCCTTCTCGGTGTCTTGCCGCGAGCGATAGCGATCGCCGAGCCGCAGGTGACCTTCGGCGTTCTCCGGGTTCAGCTCCACCGCGCGCGCCGCGTACTTGATGGCGTCGTCGTCGCGGTAAATCTGCTGGGCGTAGCGGGCCATGCGGTCGTACAGCTCGAGCGCACGCTTGGGCTCCACCGCCACCAGCTTCTCGAGCACGGCGATGGCCTCGGCGATCTTCTCGCTGCGGGGGTGGGCGGGGTCGGCCGAGCTCTGCTGAATGAGCACGCGCTCCAGGGCCAGGTAGCTCTCGCCGTCGCCGGGCGCCAGCTCGATGACCTTGCGGAGCGTACCTTCGGCGTCGGCCAGCTTGCGCAAGTGAAGCTGGCACTCGGCGAGCGTGCGCCCGGCCTCCACGTCGGGTCGTTTGGCGCCGAACTTGGTGATCAGCTGCGGCAAGTGCGACTCGAGAGACTTCTCGAGGCTCCAGAGGGTGACGATGCGGGTGCGCGACTCGCGGGCCAGCACGCGATCGTTGGTGTCTTTGGCCTTCTGCGCGATCTCTTCCCAGATGGCGCGGGCAGCGGGCATGGCGCGGGTGCGCTCGAGGGCGCCAGCCAGCTGTTTCTTGTATCCTACATTCTCTTTGTCGAGCTGCACGGCCTCGCGAAACGAGGCCAGGGCCTCGGCCGACATGTCGTGCTCGAGGTACACGTCGCCCAGGGCCGAGAGCGCTTTGGCGCGCGGGGTGACCGTGGTGAGAATGCGCTTCCAGGTGGAGACCGCCAGCGCGACGTTGCCATCCTGGTAGTAGCGATCGCCCAGGTCGACCAGGTGCGACGGATCGCCAGAGTTCATCTGCGAGAGGCGGGTGAGCACCTTGACGCTCTTGTCGCTCTCGCCGATGCGCCCGTAGAAATCGGCCAAGCGCGAGAGCACTTCTTCGTCGCTCCCGGCGCGGCTCTCCACCTCGGTGAGCACCCGCAGGGCACGCGCGCGATCGCCGCGCTGCAGGAGCGCCTCGGTGAGCTCGAACACAAAAGTGGGGTTGTTGGGCGCGGCGCGCACCAGCGACTCGTACTCAGCGATGGCCTTGTCGATCTCGCCTTGCGATTGCAGGAGCCGCACCACCTTGAGGCGCAAGTCTAGGTCCTTGGCGTTGGCGCCCAGCGCGCGCCGGTAGGTAGCCAGGGCCTTGGGCGCGTCGCCGGTTTCTTCATAGAGCGAGCCCAAGAGCTTGAGCCGCTGAAAGTCGCTCGGGTGCTCGTTCTCCAGGTCCTTGATGAGCATCGGGAGCTTCTGGTCCTTGCGATAGACCTCGGCGATGATCTCGTAGATCTCGGTGCGCACCGCGGCTTCGGCGCCCGATGCACCGAGCGCGCGCTTGAGGGTGGCCAGGGCTTCGGGGTTCTTGCCGGCCTTGGCCTGGGCGCGGCCCAGCTCCTTCAAAGCCGGGCCGAGCGCGCGGTTGTCGCCCTGCGCGGCGTTCACCAGGTCCTTGAACTCGCTCTCCGCGCGCACGTATTCGCCGCGTGCGAAGAGCTCTCGCCCCAGCTCTCCCTTCACGAACAGGCTGGCTTTGCCCATGGCCACCAGCTTGTCGTGAAAGCCCTTGGCCGCCGTCCAATCCTTGGTGTCGAGCGCCAGCGTCATGAGCGTGCGCAGGGTCTGCTCGCGGTCTTGAGGAACGGTTTGGAGCGCCAGCGCTTGCTCGTAGCGGGTGCGCGCAGCGGCCAGGTCGGCGCGGTCCTGGTGCAGTCGCGCGAGCCCCAAAATGGCCACTGCGTCGGTGCTCTTGAGGGCGATGGACCTTTCGTAGGCCTTCACCGCGTCGTCGGTGCGCCCGTCGATTTTGTACGCGCCGCCAAGGGAGACCAGCGCGGCGTACTGCGCGTCGCCGGTGGCAGCAGCGCGGGCCTCGAAGTCCTTCACCAACGCGACGATGTTGCCGTCGCGCTCGCGGTACAGCTGCGCCAGCCGCTGGAGCGGAAAGGGCGAGCCGGGCTGCGCGAGCACCACGCGGGTGTAGCGCTCGATGAGCACCGTCGCCGCCACGCCTTCGGGCTTGGCCGGACCCGCGGGTGGGGTAGTGCCACCAGGCTTGGGACCCGCGCCGCCGGGTTTGACGCCGCCATTGCCACCGGGTTTGGCACCGCCGCCGCCGGGCTTCACCTGCCCCTTGCCGGGCTTCTTGCGACCCTTGGGATCGAAGTCCTGGGCCGACACGGGCGCCACCGCGAGGCTCGTTGCGAGTCCCACGATGAGCACCGACCAGAGCTTCGATCTTCGCACGCGGCAAGTGTAGCAAATGCGCAGGCGATACGGCGAATCCCGGGAAAGTGCTGCGTTCCGCGGGGTTCCGCACGGTTTGCGCCGGCTCACTTGCGCTTGCGGCGCTCAGCAGCGCGACGCCTCTTAGAGACCTATAGCGTCGTGGTACGTTGGAAGCGACGTCGGGTAATGGCGAAAAAGCACCAGTCTACAGAGGCTGGCCGGTGTTGAAGGCGCGCTTGACGTCGCTGGGCATGTTGGGGTGCTTCAGGAGCAGCTTTCGCATGCCCACGTTCTGCCGGATGATGGGCAGCTTGAGCAGCGTGCGGAGCAGCTGCGGCGGCGTGGCCGACCAGCGCACCAGGTTTTGGATGCAGAGCATGGTCCAGCTCGTGCGCCCACAGAGAATCTGGGTGGTCTGTGCATCGAAGGCGCAGTTGTTGAGCAGCAGCAAACAGCGGGCCTCGGTCTTGATCACCAGCGCGGCTTTCTCGTCGCCCCCGGCGAGCATGAACTTTCGCCGCAGGAGCTCGGCGGTGTTCACCCGGGTGCGCTCCGGCACCTCGCGGTCGATGGCGATCTTGTAGGTGTCGCCGAGCATCTTGGCGTGGACGATCTTGCGCAGCAGCGGGTCCGGCAGCTGCGGGTTTCGGAGCAGACGCCGCTGCACCAGGCTGTCCTTGGCGATCTCGGCGTTGCGTGTGAGCAGTTCGAGGCCCGCCTGGGTCCGGTGGTGGAAGGCGATGAAGCGCGCCTGGCCCAGGCCGAAGCGCGGGTTTTCCTGCAGCGCGAAGACCATCTGCGGCTCCGGATCGAGGCAGAGGGCCATGAGGTTCGCGCCCTCTACCACCCGCGCCTCGGCCATGCGCAGATCGCGGTCCATGGGGCGATACACAGCGTCGTAGATGCGCCGCCAAGCGCGCTCACTGCGCGTCTCCTCGGCGAGCACCGAGGCCTCCTCGTCGTCCATCGGCTCCGGCTCGTCCGCGGGCACCTCGTCGGCTTCGGTCAGCTCCTGCACCTCGTCGGCTTCGGTGAGCTCCGGCAGCACCTCGTCGTCCTCGACGAACGATGGGGAAGAAACGCCCGGCAGCGTATCGGGCTCCAGTTCGTTGTGCGCAGGCGCGAGCTCGTGTTGTGGAGGACGCGAGCGTTGCGGCGCCGGCCCCGGGGGCAGCGACGACTGCGGATCGTCCATGGCGACCGCGCCGGAGTCGACCAGGTGGACGACGATCGCGTGCACTTGCTCCGGGGAGAAGCCGGTGAGGGTCACGAGATCGTGAAGCGACATGGGGCGGTCGACGCGCGAGAGAACGAATCCCTGCTCGGCGTTGAGCTTTAGCTGGCGGTAGTCGACGTCCGCAGGTCGTATCTTCATGAAGCGCCCCTTACTGAAAATAAAGTATATATCGCACACTGTGGCCAGCGCCACCCTTCGACGGATGTTTTTGCGGGAATTCTCCCCCCTCGCGGGAGGCCGCGGAACTGCGAAAGTTTTGGGCTCGCGGACGACCAAGGCTCGCCGTAGCGTTCGTCCTTCCATGCGTCGCTCGGCTCTCCTGGTCTCGGTGCTCTCGATGGTGCTCGCGTGCGGCAAGAAGGACGCAGCCCTCGACGCGGGCACGCCACGCGGCGATGCGGCGACCACGACGGCCATCGCAGCCACTGCGCCTACGAGCGCGCCCACGCCCGCCGAAACGGTGGACACCATCTCGCATGCGTCGGCCACCTCGTGGGACGCGGGGGCGCCGCTCCAGGTGACGACCACCATCGACGGCAGCGCGCTCCGGGCGCGGAACCGCGCGCGCCTCGGCAGCGACACCTCGGCGGTCACGGTGCTCACCGGGGGCACGGCGCTCGAGCTCGGCCAGCGCATCTGCGAGGCCACGGTGCCCCGCCGCCCCAAGGAAACCCCGGTGCTGCTCAAGCCCAACATGGGCGGCTTCGACTGGTTCAAGGAGACCGGCGGCAAGGAAGACGCCGACGACGGCCTGCGCGGACGCATCACGAACCCGGAGTTCGTACGCGGCGTCATTCGCTGCCTCAAGGCGCGCGGGCACACCCGCATCACGGTGGCCGAGGGCTGGGGCGCCAAGCACGCCGACTGGGAGCGTCTGGTGAAAGTCTCGGGCTACGCCGAGATGACCCAGAGCGAAGGCGTACCGCTGGTGGCCATGGACGACGACGGCGTGTTCGACGTGGAGGGCACGCAGCCGGGCAAGCCCCTGGGCATTCTCGGCATGGAGAAGACCCACGTGCCTTCGCTGGTGATTCCCAAGCTACTGGCGGAGCACCTGGCGCGCGGGCTCTTCATCTCCATCCCCAAGATGAAGGCCCATCGCTATGCGGTGTTTTCCATGGGCATCAAGGGCATGCAGGGCACGGTGATGACCAGCGACGCGGCGCCGGCGTTCCACCAGAAGTGGCGCATGCACCGGGAGCTCGATCTGAAGAAGCTCAAGGGCGAGGCCAATCGCCGGGCCTACGTCGACTCGCTGGAGACCTTCGCCGAGCGCATCGCCGACGTGCTCGAGGTGGAGGCCCCGGACGTGGTGTTGGTGGACGGCGCGCCGGGCATGCGCGGCGACGGCTTTCAGAAGATGTATCCGATGGCCGAGAGCGTGGCGGTGGGCGGCACCAACGTGGTGCGCGTCGATCGCGTGGGCGCGGCGATTCTGGGCCTTTGGAACAACGCCGACCTGGGCCGCGAGTTGCTCGGGCATACCACGTCGCCCTTGCTCGAGGCGGCCGCCAAGCGCTTCCACGTGGACCTGGAGACCGTCGCGGTGGTGGGAAACGGCGCCGCATTGGCCAGCGGACCTCGGCCGTATCGCTTCGTGGGCATGCCCGGCTTCGACCTTCAAGGAAGCGGCGCCTCGAGCTCGCCTGCGGAGAGCCCCGCTCCCGAGCTGCACGCGAAGGCAACCGACGCGCCGCCGACCCTCGACGGAACGCTGGAGGCGCTTTGGAAGACGGCAGCGGCCGCGCGCTTCGACACCGACACCCACGGCGACGCGGGCGGCCCCGCCACCACCGTGCAGGCGCTGTGGACGAAAGATGCACTCTACATGGCATGGGTGCTGGAGGGTGCGGGCCTCAACGTGGACACCACGCGGCCCACCGACGTGGAGCGCGAGGGCCTGTACAAGGAAGACTGCGTAGAGCTCTTTCTAGCGCCCAAGGCCGACCAGCGCGGCCACTACTACGAAATCGAGCTCGGACCTTTTGGTCACTACTTCGACCTCGACGTCGACAAGGACAAGAAGACCAGCGACATCAAGTGGTCGAGCGGCGTCGTGCTGGCCACCACCCGCGACCCGGCAGCGCGCCGCGCGGTCATCGAAGCGAAGATCCCCGCCGCCGAGATTGTGAGCGCCCTCCGCGCCGGCGCGCGCTTGCCGCTCGGGCTCTTTCGCATGGAGGGCAAGGCGCCGCGCAAGTACCTGGCCTGGAGCCCAGCGCGCACCGACAAACCCAACTTTCACCTGCCGGCGGCCTTCGGCACGCTGGTGCTCGAGTGATTCAGCCTTCGGGGCGCGCGCCGCGGCGGCGGTAGGCGCCCGGGGTCATGCCCGTCCACCGACGAAAGGCCCGGGTGAAGTTCGCAAGATCCGAATAGCCCAGACGGTCGGCCACCATCTCCAGGCCGAGGTCGGTCTGCACCAGCCGTAGTGCCTCGTCGCGCACGGCGTCGTCGTGCACGCTCTTGAATGTGGTGGCCTCGGCCGCCAGGTGTCGCTTGAGTGTGCGCGACGACACGTGCAGCTGCTTGGCAATGTCGCCCTGCGACCGCAGGAGCCCGCCGCGGCGCCCCAGGAGCGAGCGCACCTTGGCCGTCACCAAGCTCGCGTCGCGAATCGCAGAGAGCGCTTTTTCGCATTGAGCAGTGGCCAGACGAAACGCCGCCGGGTCGGCCAGCACCAGCGGGACGTGGAGCGTAGCGCGATGAAACACGATGCGATTCTCGGGGGCGCCGAAGCGAACATGCGGCGTGCGCGCGACCCGCGCGACCTTGGCAAAGTAGGGCGGCTCGGCGAACGCCAGCTCGGCGCGCCCTTGCAAGGGCTGGCCGGTGAGCGCCTGGCCTATCTGGCGGATTCCCTCCACCAGCGCGAGGATCACCGTGTCGCGGGCCGATCCGAAGTCCGCAAGCTCCTCGAGGACGAGCGCCACCTCGTCGTCGTCTTCGCTCAGACGCAGCGCCAGCGCGTTGGTGCGGGTGGGCGCGAAGCGCACGGCGATGTCGAGCGCCTCGCCGATGGTCGAGGCGACCATGGCCGCGAAGCCCAGGTACCCGTGGGCCGAAATGCGCATCTGCACGCCCAGCAGAATGCCCACCGCGGGCTCACCCGTGAGAGTGCGGGCGCGCAGCACCAAGCGCTCCACCACGTCGAGTGAGAGGCGTTCCTCAGGCTCCGTGAGATCGGCTTCCGAGAGGCCCGACCCCGCCAAGAGCTGCGCGCACGAAATGCCGTAGCGCGCCGTCACCTGGGCGAGGTGCAGCGCGTGAATGGCCGGAATGAACGCCTCGTCGGATCGCAGCATGGCCCCAAATGACAAGAACTTGGCTCACCCTAACCTGCCGCGAATGCCCGCGCCACACCATCATCATGGTCGGAGGCAACCATGCTCGAAGTCCGCGATTTGCGATTCTCCGTGGGTGACGAAGTGCCCAGGTACTGGCATGGCGAGGGTCGAGCGGTGACCATCTTCTTCGACGGACTCTCCATCTTCTTCCCGGAAGGTGAGCGCTTCTTCATCGCGTCGGTGCGCGCCCACAAGGACGCGGCAGGCCCGGAGCTGAAGCGGGAGATCATGCGCTTCAGCGCCCAGGAAGGCATTCACGGGCGTGAGCACGACAGCTACAACGCCCACCTCGAGCGCGCGGGATACCCGGCGGCGCGGCTGGAGCGCAAAGTGACGCGGCTGCTCCGCTTCGCCAAGCGCGCGTTGCCGCGACGGAGCCAGCTCGGCGTGACGTGCGCGCTCGAGCACTTCACCGGCATGATGGCGCTCCTGCTGCTGGGCGACGAGCGCAACCTTGCGGGCGCGCACCCCACCATGCGCGACCTGTGGCGATGGCACGCGGCCGAAGAGAGCGAGCACAAGAGCGTTCCCTTCGACGTCTTTCGCGCCGCCGGCGGTACGGAGGCCGAGCGCATCGGGACCATGCTGCTGGCGACCGCGTTCTTCTGGGCCAAGGTGGCAGAGCATCAGGTGGTGATGATGCGCGCCGACGGGTGCCTCTTCTCGCCGACCGAGTGGTGGAAGCTGACGCGCTTTCTGTTCGTCACCCCGGGGGGCATGCGCACCATCGCGCGCGCCTGGGTCCGCTACTTCTGGCCGGGCTTTCACCCTTCGGACATCGACGACGGCGCGCTGCTCGACGCCTGGAAGCGCGACTACGCGGACGCCAGGGCTCTGCCCGTTGCGTGCTGAGTGCACGCATTGCTCACGCCGAAGCCGCGCGCAAGCTCTCGGTGATGAACTCGGCAGCGGCCCGCACCCGCGGAATCTCGCGCACCGACTCGTGCATGAGCACCCACACCGGCACCCGTAGCTCGGGCATGGGCTCGCCCCGGCGCACCAGCGCGGCGTCGCCGTCGGCAAACGCGCAGGGCAAGATGCCTACGCCCAGCCCGGCCCGCACCGCCTCGATGAAGGTCGCCCGCGAGTTCGTGCGCAGCACCACCCGCTCCGGGTCTACGTGGCGCTCTTCCCACTTGGCCTGCGGACTCTGGGCCACTTCGTCGTCGAAGCACACCCAGTGCGCGGTACGCAGGGTGCCCGCGTCGCGGGTGCCGTACACCGCGAAGTCGGCGTGGCCCACGCGCTGCCCCACCAGCGCAGAGCCGGGCGGCGGGTTCACGCGAATGGCCACATCGGCCTCCCGGCGCGCGAGATCGAGGAGCGCCGGGCCCACCCGGATGCGCAGTCGAATGGCCGGATAGCGGTGACGAAAGAGCGGCAGCCGGGCCACGAGAAAGCTGCCCAAGAGCTCGGCGGCGGTCACCGTCACCACGCCCTCCAGGCGCCGGTCGACGTCCGACACGCTGCGCTCGAAGGCCGAGAGCCGCGCGTCGAAGTCGGTCACCAGCTGCAGCATGGCGTGGCCCGCAGCGGTGGGCACCAGCTTTTGCCCCACCCGCTCGAAGAGCCGAACGCCCGCGCCCTTCTCGAGCGAAGCCAGACGCCGCGCCACCGTGGTGTGGGCCACGCCAAGCTTGCGCGCGGCCCGGGCTGCCGTTCCCGCGTCGGCAACCGCCAAAGCCAGCCGCAAGTCGTCCCATTGCATGGTCCGATGCTACCGGATCAGAACCCCGCGCAGGGGACTTGGCGCGCCGGCGCCGCGTAGCGGGTCTTGTTCACCACCGACTCGGCGAAGCGCCCCAGCTCCTCGCGCACCTGCGGGCCCATGGGCAAGGGCTCGTTGTCGATCTCATGGTAGCCGCCGGTGCAGCCGAGGCCCACGATGTTCGCCCCCTCCGCACGCTTGTTGAGCACCCAGCTGCGGAGGCCGGGGCTCTTGGCGTACACGTCCTCGGCGTCGCCGCCCACCACCGCGAGCACCGGGAAGGAGCTTGGCAGCGCTGCGCCCCGCGCCAGATCCGCGTGGTAGAGGAGGTTCACGGCGATGGGGAAGATGGCCGGCCGCTTGGGCTTGATGGGCCCGGTGTGGGGCGGCGAAGGGTTTCGCGTGAGCGTGGTCTCCGATACCTCTTTCAGGAACACGTGCACGTCGACGCCGGGCGTGAGCAGCATGGCGCCGGCCACCGGGCGCGAGAGGGGATCGCCCAGGCCCTGCACCATGCGCGTGGCGAGAAGGCCGCCCATGGACCAGCCGGCGAGGAGCAGCGGCCGGCGCGGATCTTCCGCCGTCTCCTTCTCCACCTGCACCGCGAAGCGCGCGAGGCTCGGGTACAGGTAGGCCGCCAGGTTGCGGCCGCAGGTTTCGCCGTGCGACGGGTACTCGAAGCTCACCACCCGGAAGCCGCGGCGGGTCCATTCTTCGAAGAGCGGCCGGTGGTTGTCGAAGCGATCGGAGAACCCGTGGAAGAAGAGGATGTCGCCGACGGGCGTACCGCTCGGCCGCGCCTCGCCCACCCGCAACTGCACTCGGCCGTCATCGGCAGGCGTGCGCCAGGTGCGCATCCACGAAGTGGGCAGCGCTTCGCACTTCACCGCGCGCAGGTCTTCGTCGTCGCTCGCGCCGGTGGGCTCCTCTTCGCTGGAACCGCAGGCAGCGGCGAGCAAGAACGCGAACAGAGGCACGAGCTGGGTCGGACGTTTCATGACGTCAGACCCTAACCTTGCGCCAACCGGACGCCATGAGCATTGCGGGTGCGCCACCTGTGCAGGAATGCACAGGCGCGCAGGCAGAGCTTCAGGGCGAGATGACCACGCTGCCCTTGGCCCCGCCGGAGAACCCGAGGCCGGCCTTGGGCTCGCACGTGAAGCGGACGACGACGTTCACTCGCTGGGGAACGATCTCGATGCCGCCCGGCGTGCGTCCGTACTCGGTTTGCAGCGCCGACGCGTTGGCGAACGAGAGGGAGTCGGCGTCGAGCGCGCACGAGACGGCGCCGCCTTCGGCATAGAGCGCAGCGCTCTCGCCCAGGCGATTGAAGGCCGGCACCAAGTTGATAATGTCGCTGAGTGTGTACTTGGCTTTGGCGGGAAGGGCCGGAACCTTCAGCTCCTCGCCGCGGCGGAAGGTGAGCGGCACCTCGTCGACCACTTCGCCGGCGAGGGTCACGCGAACGAAGCCGTCGCCGTAGTCGTCGGCCACCGCGGTGGTGGGCGCGGGCATCTCAACGCGCACGAAGTGCTCGAAGAAGGTGGTCCCCTTGCAGTCGGCCTTCTTGGCCACCGGCGTGAAGCCGAAGGTGCCGGGGTCGCAATACAGGCTGGGCTCGTCGGTGAGCTTCGCCGTGCCGCCCGTCGATCGCGACGGAACCCAGGTAAATTCAGGGCGATCCGCGTCGGCGAGGGGGCGCGTTCCGGCGCTGACCCGCACCGTGGCCGTGGCGCCCATCATGATCGGGAGGCCGATGCTGCACGCCTTCTTCGCATCCTTTCCGCCGCAGCCCTCGCGGCCATCGCCAATGAAGCCGAAGGTCAGCGCGCCGGTGGGGCTCGCGACCACCGGAGGCGCGGCGCCGCCAGCATCGGGCGTACCGGACGACCCTCCCGAGGACGATGACGACGTCGACTCACTGGAGCTACATGCACAAAGCCCAACGCTCAAAACGAGCGCCCCCACATGGTATTTCATGTCGCGCCTACTATCACGCGCGCAGCGCAATGGCAACTATCCGATTGCACTTCCATTCCGTGATGCGATTGCGCCTCTGCCCGAGCGGTACCCGCGACGAGCGAGCCCGACGCGGTAAATCCTGCGCCTTCGAAGCCTGGATCTTGGCGCTTCGGGGAGCTACCGTTTCCCGCCGATGGCCTTCTTTCAGACGCCCCCCACGCTCGAGAATCCGTTCACCGACGACGTCGTGCTGCGCGAGTATCTCGCGCGGGTGCTGAATCCCGACGTGCTCCGGGCCATCGAGCCGGAGCTCTTGGCCCTGGGCGGCCTTGCGGCGGGCGAGCTCTTCGAGCTCTCGGCGCACAACCCCCACGACGAGCCGCGCCTTTTGAGCTGGAGCGCCTGGGGCAAGCGGGCCGATCGCATCGAGCTCTCGCGCCTGTGGCAGCGAGCCCAGCCCATCGCCGCGCAGTTCGGCGTGGTGGCAGCGGCCTACGACAAGAAGTTCGGCGCCGCGGCGCGCATTCACCAGATGTCGCTGGTGCACTTGTTCAACCCTTCTTCGGGTGTGTACACCTGCCCGCTGGCGATGACCGACGGCGCCGCTGCAACCTTGAAGCGCGCCGGCAACCAGGCCCTCATCGACCGCGCAGTGCCCCGCCTCACCAGCCGCGAGCCGGCCTACGCGTGGACCTCGGGTCAGTGGATGACCGAGCGCACCGGCGGCTCCGACGTCGCCATCTCGGAGACCATCGCCCGGCCGAACGACGACGGCACCTTCGGCCTGTACGGCACCAAGTGGTTCACCTCGGCCACCACCTCGCAGATGGCCCTCACGTTGGCGCGTCCGGAGGGCAATCCGCCGGGTGGCTCGGGCCTCGCGCTCTTCTACCTCGAGGTGCGCGACGAGGCCGGCAACATGAACGGCATCGCCATCAACCGCCTGAAAGACAAGCTCGGCACCCGGCACGTGCCCACCGCCGAGCTCACCCTCGAAGGCACCCGCGCCATCCCGGTCGTGGGCACCCGCGACGGCATCAAGAACATCACGCCGATGCTCGCCATCACCCGCACCTGGAACGCCGTGTGCGCCGCCTCGTTGATGCGCCGCATCACGACGCTTGCGCGCTCGTACGCCAAGCAGCGGGTGGCCTTCGGCGCGACCCTCGACAAGAAGCCGCTGCACGTCGACACGCTGGCCTGGATGGAGGCCGAGAGCATGGGCGCCTTCTTCCTGACCTTCCGCGCGGTGGAGCTGCTGGGCAAAGAAGAAGCCGGTGTGGCCTCCGAGGCCGAGACGCAGCTCCTTCGGCTCCTCACGCCCATCGCCAAGCTCACCACTGGCAAGCAGGGCGTAGCGGTGATCAGCGAGGGCCTCGAGGCTTTCGGCGGCGCCGGCTACGTCGAAGACACCGGGCTTCCGGTGATGCTCCGGGACGCGCAAGTGATGCCCATCTGGGAGGGCACCACCAACGTGCTCTCGCTCGATCTCCTCCGCGCGCTCTCGCGCATCGGCTCGCTCTCGCCGATCATGGCCGAGATCTACCGCTGCACCGAGCAGGCCCCGCCCTCGTGCAAGGAAGCTGCCGAGGCCGCGCGCGCGGCCACGACCCACGCCGAGCGCTGGCTCGCCACCGCCATGGCCGAGGGCGTCGACGCGGTGGAAGCGGGCGCTCGTCGCATGGCCCTGACGCTGGGCCGCGCCCTCGAGGTCGCCTTGCTGGTGGAGCACGCAGCTTGGGAAGCCCAGCACCACAAGCCCCTACGCGCCGCCGCTGCGGCCCGTCGGCTGGTGGCCTCGGGCGTCGATCTGGTGCTCGATTCTCTGGCCCGCGAAGACGCCGCGCTCCTGGCGTAGCGCTTAGCAGCCGTAGCGGAAGATCCAGCCGTCCTTGGTGACGGAGAGGTCGATGGCCTTCACGAAGATGCCGCCTCGGAAGATGCGCATGGTGTAGGCGCCGGCCTCGAGCTCAATGTTGTGCACCGCCTTGTTGGGTCCAATGGCCGACTCGTAGGCGACCTTGCCGTCGCGCATGGCCACGAACTTGTCGACGCGTTCCGCGGCGGCGCACAGGTTGGTCGCGTTCTCGAAACGGCCGATGTACTTGTGGCCGGCGGCCGCGGCGGCGGGAGCGCCCTTGGCCAGGTGCGTGAGCTGGAGGACCGTTTGCTTGTGGGCCTTTACCTCGACCTTGCCGGTCCACACGTCGCCGTCGGCAGCCACGACCTTCACCGGAACGTAGGCGTCGGTGTCGGGCAGCGAGAAGATCGCCGGAAGCGACTCTTGCTTGGTCTCGGTCCCGATGGTCACCGTGACGCTGGCGTTGGGCGCGTTGGCGGCCTCGGTGATCTTGAGGCTGGTCTTCGCCGAGTACTCGTAGCTCTCGGTCTTGGTCCACTCCGCAGAGGCGGGGACGGCCAGCGTAGTGACGAAGGCGACTGCGAGAATGCGTACGAATTTCATAAACCTACCCTTTGTGTGCGGCAAACGGAGTGAGTGTCGGTACGTGTAGCATTCCGCCGACATCGGTCAAGCCGCTCTCCGCACAAGACGCCGGATACTCCGCGTTGTCGCGGACAAAAAGAGATCGCCCCCGACGCTTGCAGACGACGGGGGCGATTTCACGAGCAAGGGCGCGCCGCGAGGGCGCCGTTACTCGGCGGCAACGACCGCGAGATCGTCTTCGGGCCGAACCTTGCGCGGCCGCCCCCGACGCGCCGGCGGCGGAAGCGCTGCGCCGCTCTCGTCGGCCTTGCGCTTGGGGCGCCCTGGACCACGACCCGTTTCCGGGAGCGCCGCCAAGAGCTCCGGGTTGTCTTGGGCGTAGACTCGGGCGTAGGCGAGCGCACGCTGGGTGAGCTGCGTGAGCTGCGCCTCTTTCTCCTGAAATGTCGCGCGCGCAGCCTCGAGCGCCGCTTCCGCATGGGCCACCGAGACCCGCGCGGCGTGGAGCTCGTCGGCGGCAGCGCCCAGGGCGGCGCCATCTGCCTGCGGGAAGCGCACGTCCCGCAGCGGACCATCGAAGAGCTGGAGAAGGGTTTGAACGGGTGGCGGCAGAGAAGAGTGCATACCTGATGGTTAGTTCAGTACTGACATTAAGTCCAGTTGGCAGATTGAGAAATGGGCGCAGGGCGTGGAAGCGAAGCGGGTGGCGTCCAGCTGGCACAACGACCTGTGCGTAACCGTTCACGCCTGCTCCAAAGTCCTTCGATCGACTCGAAGTTTATCAAGGCACGCTTCGTGCTTTCCGAGGCGCATGGCGAGAATGACGGTTGGGTTGGCGGCGATGCTCGTTGGGCTTGCTTGCGCGGGGTGCACGAAGGGCGACTACGTCGACAGGATAGAGGTGGGTAACGAGACGGGCACCGACGATCCGCTGGCGCTCAACGCGGCCTATCCCCTTCGTTTCTACCGAAGTCGGGATGTGCCGACCCCCAAAAATACGCTCGTCGAGAAGGAGGAGGTCACGGTGGACAGCGCCTCATGCAGCGCGCCGTGTAGCGTCTCCGTAGAGTCGGACGGCACGCGGGTCGTAGCGAGCAACACCAAGGGGACATTCGACCTTCACGTGACGGGGAGAGGGGTATCCAGTGGGGAGCTCTACGATCTGCATCACGCTCTCACGTTCGTCGACGGAGCTCGCGCGCAGCTCGACGTGCTTCAAGGCCTACCCTTGTCGGGCAGAAATGTAGCCCCGGGAAGGCTCCGTGACGCGAAACTTCGGTGGGTTGACGCAAACGGAAACGCCGTGCGGTTGCCATACGCCGACAGCGCGAAGGTACGGGCGGCCGTCGGCAGCTGCACATGGGTCGACGACAGCCTCACGTTCGAATCACCAGGGGCGTGCGCAATCAACGCCGGGTTGCCCGAGCCCACGGAGCTGCGGGTGGTCGATGTGAAGTACGCGGTAGGGCTGGTCATCATGCAGGCGCGAAAGGGCTCGGACTTCCGGTGCACGCCGGCGAACTCTCTGCTCGTCGGCTACACGTTCGCCGATGGCTCGAGGGTCGCGGGGGGCGCGGAGTACTGGGTCGACGAGACCACCGCTCGTCTCGAGACCAACCCGTACGTCATTAGCTTCTTCTTCCCCGACAGAGGCGGCGTTCTGCGAGCGGAGCATGGTTCGTTTCGCGAGAGCGTTGCGGTTCGCAGCTGCACCCAATAGCAAGTAGGCCCCGCCACCGAGCTCGGAGACGTAGATGTCCGGCGCCGTGGCACGGCGGGCGGCCGACGCCGTCGTCACGGCAGGGCGAGCTTCATCCCGCGGTGGCTCGCAACGAACCCCAAGCGCTCGTAGAAGGCGTGGGCCCGGGTGCGCACGGTGTTCGAGGTGAGCTGCACGCGAAAGCACTTCCCCTCACGCGCCTGCGCCATCGCGTGGTGCATCATGCGCGTACCGATGCCGGAGCCCCGGAAGGCGGGATCGACGATGACGTTCTCGATCTGCGCCACGCGTCCCCCGCGGTAGGCAACGTGGCGAATCATCGTGAGCTGGTACGCGCCCACCACGCGACCGCCCACGTCGGCCACCCACAGGGCGTTGTTGGGGTCTCGGGATACCTCCGCCAGCGCCTCCGCGTAGCAGGGGTCGAGCGGCAGCGCAGGGTTCTCGTCCTTCTTGTTGCCTTCGTCGGGGATGGCGAACAGGCGGACAACGGTCTCGAGGTCCTCGAAGCGTGCGGTGCGCACGGTCGCCGCGGGCGTCTCACGGTTCATGCATCGATTCTCGCAGCAGGCGGCCCCGCGGTCGAGACTCCGGCGCTTATACCTGAATCTTCAAGAGCAGCAGCGCCGCCAGAAAGCTGAACGCCAGGAGCGCGAACGCGATGCCGAAGGCCAGCTGCAGGAATAGCTCGCGCCGGCCAGCCGGCCCCGAACCGAGGTCGACCCCGGCGTCCGCGTCTCCGTTCATGTCGGCGGCAGCCGCCTCGAAGGCGGCCAGGTCGCGGGCGGCGCGGCGCGCGCCGAGCACCAGCAAGAGAATCTCGGCGAAGGCTCCGCCGAGAAGTCCACCCAGCGCCACCAGCCACCCCTTGGCCCGCCGCGCGTCGTCGACCGCACGGCGCGTGGAGAGCCCCTCGAGCACGCGCACCGAGCGCGGCACCGGCGTACCCCCTTCGGCCACCAGGCGCGGCCCGAACAGACAGGGCATGGGCGCGGCCTTGCGGCCTACCCGCAGCGCCGAGCTGGCGAGCGCGCTGCGGCTCACGTGGGCCTCTCCCTCCGGTGAGAGCGTCACGAACGGATCGCTGCTCACTGCCAGCCAGAGCACCCGATCGTCGCCCAGGGCCGGCGCCGGAACGCGCACGTCGCCGTCGCCCGCCGGCACCACCACGAAGGCATCGAGGAGCCCATGGGCCCCGAACACCTTTCCGTAGAGCGCAGGCCGCGGGCCCGCCGGGTGGAGCACCAGCGTGCTGTCCGACTCGAGCCGCGCGCGCGTGGCGCCGGGCAGCGTCGGCAAGGGTCCGAACCAATCGCCGAACACGCCCTGCTCTGCGTGCGCATGAAGGGAAACCCCGGCGATGGGAAAGCGCGGCTTGACCGGAATCATAGCGAAGCCATTGGTGCAGGTTACAAGTGTTCCCTTGGGCGCCTCTACGTCTTCCGACTCGATTTCCAGCGATGCGCTCTGGGGCACGCCGTCCTTGCTGATGCGAACCCAGAGCTCGCCTTCGGCATCTACCGGGAGCTTGCCTTCGGGCGCAAAAAGCTCGATGCGCAAGGCGCCGTCGCGTTTGGTGGGGCGCAGGCCGTCGGCGGGAACCGCCGGAGACGCGGGCGGCGGAAGGGCTATCACCCCGTCGGCCAGCGGCGAGGCTTCTTCCGGGTGACGCAGCGTGATCCGGCGCGCGCAGGCGGCGCCGTGATCGGTCGCTTGCCAAGGCACGCGCACCACCGCCACGCCATGCGAAGTGGTGTCTACCGTGGCGTCGGTGCGGGTTCCGCACTGGTCGACGGTCACCTGCAGCCCGCGAAGCACCGCGGGCTCCTTCACGCCGCGATCGTCGGAGGATACGAGCACCTCCAGGTAGAACGCCTCGGACTCGGGCGCCGGCGCCGAGACGTACACGTCGGCCGCGCGTACCGCGCCGCGCGCGCCCAGACGCAGGCCCATCACCACGCACAGCACGGCCACGATGGGCACCAGCAGCACCAGCGCCGTGCGAATGCGCTCGGTCATGGCTCCCACTGCACCGGCACCGTGGGCAGCGGGCCGTCGGGCACCAGGTCGGGCTCCTGCCCTTCCTTGAGGCCGAAGGCGCCGCGCTTGAAGTGCAGCTCCTTCACGTTGAAGATGGCCTTGAGGCGCAGGCGCCCGGCCACGTACTCGACGTCGATGAGCGCGTCGCCGGTGGCGCGCTCACGCACCAGGCGCACGCCGTAGGCGCCCGTGTCGCCAGGCCGAACACTCTTGTAACTTACTCGCGCCGGCCGGGCCGGGGCGCGCGCCGTAGAGGCGAGCTCCACCAGAGCGGCAAGGTGCTTTTGCACCAGCGCGCCGTGGTGGCCGTACTTGGGGTCCTTGTCGAACTTGACCTTGTAGTTGCGCTCGCTCATGGCCGCGTAAAGCAGCTGGCTCTGCACGATGGGCGAGGTCTTGTCTTGCTCGCCGTGAATGAGCCAGAGCGGCGTGTGCCGGGCGTTCTCGATGACGTCGAGGGGGTTGACCCGGTGCGCTGCCGCCTCGTCGGGGATCAGCGAGCGCACGTAGCCCTTCACGTCGAACTTGGCGTCGCCGAAGAAGCTGGTGATGGTGGCGAAGCGATCCGGGTGGTGAAAGCCGATGGTGGTGGCCCCTTGGCCGCCCATCGAGGCGCCGAAGATGGAGACCCGCTGGCGATCTACCGGCATCATCGCTTCGAGTGCGGCCAGGGCGCGCAGGGTCTCGTCCTCGGCAGGTGCAGTATACAGCGAGTTGCCGAGGCCGCTGGGAAAGAGGAGCAGCATGTCTTTCTCCTGGGCGCCGGCGAGCAGCTCGGCGTAGGCGGCATAGGTCCAGATGCTCCCGTTCCAAGGGTGAACGCCCACCAGCACCGCGGCCGGCTTCTTGTCGTCGTGGGCGCGGGGCACGAACACCACCGCTTGCCCGGGCGAGCAGGTCTTGCCCTTGCAAGCGCTTCCGTTGGGGCTCTCGAACCCGAGCAAGCGCAGCTCTTCGCGCGACTCCTGAGCCAGGCCGGCGCGCGGCGCGAAGCCGCAGGCGATGCGGCGCTCGTAGTCGCTCACTCGAACTTCCATGGCCACGTCGTGCGCCTTGTCGTCGGGCAACTTGCGCACGAAGGGGCCGCCGTTGGGCGGTTCTACCCATTTCCCGTCGATAGCGACGCGGCCGCGCACATTGCACGGAGGAAGCTCCAGCGACTCGCCCTGCACCGAGAAGCGCACTGTATAGGTGGCGGGCTCCAGCACCTTGGTGGAGAGCGACTTGAACGGCACGCTCGCCGGAGCATCGCCCTTGGAGCTGGTGAGGGTGACGGTCTCCACCGCCGCGCCGTACACGTGAAGCGCCGTCGGGAGCTCGGCCTTGGCTGCCGGCACCACCGAGTCGGCCCGACCTTCGCTCGGCGCAGCGAGCGCGAACGCCGCAGCGAGGAGCGAGAGCACAAGAAAAGGCCGCATCGGGTGATCCTACGTTCGCATGCACCACCCACGCAACTGCATCGCCTACCTTGCCTCACCTTCTACCAGGGCGTCGCTCGAGCGAACCGAGACGTGATCGCCGCTCGCGGCCACCAGACGCTCGTACAAAAGGGTGTAGCGCACGCGGGCCACCGGCGTGTCGGCGTCGAGGGGAATGGTCTCTTGCCACGTTCCGCGGATGCGCGAGTCGGTGAGCTGCGTTCGTGCGCCCGCGTCGGGACCGTGCGCGATGGCGCCCCAGGTGCGACCGAAGACCCGCTCCGCGTCGGCGACGATCTGCCCGTCTTCGCGCTCGGCAAACACCAGGAGCCGCGCCCTTCGGAACATGTCGCCGGTGGGAAAGTCGTGGCCCGCATCCACGCGAATGGCCACCTGGACGGAACTGCCAGAGCGCGAGGCCGACACATGCACGGCGGGGGCGAAGGCCCCGGGCGCGTGGCCGGAGACGAAGCGATGGTCGCGATGTCCAGAGCGCTGGGGCATGTGGCAGGCCACGCAGGCGGTGCCCGCGAAGGCGGAGCCGCGGTGCTCGGACGCGGTCTTCTGCACCAGCTCGCTGCGGCCCTCGAAGGTGAACTCATGACAGGGCGCGCAGCTCGCTGCGGCGAGAGAGGCGGGCTCCCGGCGGTGGGGCGCGGCGTGGCACGAAGCGCAGCCCACGCCCTCGGCGGCGACGTGCGTAGGGGCGTGGCAATTCGTGCAGAATGCACGGTCCTTCGGCTCTTCCAGCGCCAGGCTGGCCTGAAAGGTCGAATCCGAGAACGCGGTCCGGTGAAACGAGGCCTGCCACTCCTGGGCGATGTCGGCGTGGCACGAGCTGCAGCCCGCGGCGCCTGCGGACGCTGTGGCGAGGTGCGCGCCGGGCCCGGGCGCACCTCCGCAGGCGCCGCCCACCGCCGCCACCAGCACGCCGGTGACGAGCGCGGTTGCGGTCCCGCCGCGGGCGATCGCGCGGCTCACTTGGCGACGACGTTGCCGGTCGCCAGATCGAGCGGCAGCGTGCGCACGGCGGCGGGATCGCCGCACACGATCTCCGGCCGCAAGCGCTCACGCTTGGCCACCAGCTCGACCAGCTTCTTGGCGCTGTCGAGGTCTTTGGCCTTCACGCCCACGAAGGTGCGATCGCCGGAGACGAAGTCGACCAGCGCCACGTCACCGAGCTCGGTGTGGCTCTTGAGTGCAGCGCGAAGGCGCGGCCAGTCGTCGGGCTTGGTGCCCTTTGCCGCATTGCTGCGGCGCGCCAGCACCGCGAACGGCGTCTTGCACGCTGCGGTGGCCATGGGCGGCCACGACTGAAAGCCTTGCCCGAGGTGGGTGTTGTTGTTCTCGGGATCGGGCTCGTTGCAGCGCAGCGTCTCGTGGGTGGGGCGCGTGCGAAAGAGCACAGTGTGGAGCTCTTGATCCCTCCAGAACGGCCCTTTTTCCCAGTATTTTCCGATGAATACCAGGTCGTCCTTGGCGAGCGCTCGCACCCGCTTGGCCTTGAGCGTGCCGCCGCTGGTGAACACGGGCTTGGGGAGCGGTACCTCGTTCCACGTTTCGCCGTCGCGGCGATAGAGCTTCCCGGAGCGGCCCACCGCCCACGCACTGCCGAACTGGAACCCGTCGATGGATGCGAACGGCTCGGGAATGGTGGCCGGAGTCGAGCCCGCGGCCGTCAG
Organism: Polyangiales bacterium; assembly: GCA_038210445.1. Taxonomy (GTDB): domain Bacteria; phylum Myxococcota_A; class Polyangia; order Polyangiales; family Polyangiaceae; genus JABFRG01. The sequence goes on along the minus strand of JBBQWQ010000001.1, from coordinate 295,097 downwards.
GTGCTCGAGCGCGCCGCCGGCGGTCGTCACCCAAAGGTCGTCGGATGCGGCCCGGTGAAGGCGCTCGACACGCGCCCCCTTGCTGATCTTCCCGAGCCGGCGGAAGTCTTTTCCGTCCCACCGCGCGACCACGCCGGCGCGAGAGACGTACACCTCGTCGGGCGCGACTTCGTACACGTCGGCGCGCGTCTCGTCGCCCACCGGAGGCAGCAGTTTCTCGAGCGCGAGCTGACGCACTTTGCCGCCGGGTGCCCAGTGGCGCGCGATGAGCGGCCCGCCCGGGCCATTGCCGTCGGCGTTGAGGCCACCGACCACCAGCACGTCGCCGGAGGGAAACGCGGCCAGGGAAGGGAACCACATGTTCTGGGTCATGGCCGCTGGCGGCTTGGTGCTCGAGCCCTCGACCCACAAGTCGCCATAGGCGGTGGCGAACCCGAGCGAGCCGATGACGCCGCCGTCGAGCCAGGCGTGAAGGTTGGTCTGGTCGCGGCCGTAGGCCTTCCACTTGCCGCCGCTACGCCGGTGAATGGTGGCGCCCTCGCTGGAGCGGGAGCCCGTGCTATCGGCGATCCAGAAGTCGTCTGCGGAAGCGCCGGCCACGCCCATGGGAGACGCGATGGCGGGCGCACCGATGCTCTCGAGACCCGTCTCGCGGAGCGCGATGAACGACGCAGCCCCGAGACGAAGGCCCCCTTGGTCCGCGTACATCGGATTGCCGCCGCCGCCGTAGTAGACGATTACATCTTTGCCCACGCGGACCGCCTCGAGCTCCGAGCAAAGGCCGTCGACGACGGGATAGAAGCCGTGGTCCTCGGCGGGCGTGGTTCGCCACCCCTCCGAGCCCAACGTCACGTGTTGCGCGGGTACCGCCGCGTCGGCAGCCCCGGCGGACCCGGTAGCGGCGGCGTCTGGAGGCGGCAACAACGGGGCGACGGTGCCGGAAGGTGACGCCGTCTGTGAGCTGCTCACGGCAGCAGACTTCGGCACGCAGGAGGCCGGAAGTACGACGAGCAGGACGAGGGAGCGGCGGAGCGCAGAAGGGATCACGGGCGGAGTCTCCGGCAGCCTACAACGCCGCGCAACACAAACAGCTTCCCGCGTCGCGGGTGGCGCGGGGCGCCGGGTTGAACGGAGGCTACTGCGTCGCCGATGCCGCATGCGCCCGCGGAACGGTTGGGCTATTCGCTGAAGTCTCTGCGGAACGCCGGTTGCGAGAGAGCAAGCATGGAGGTTCCCATGACTTATTCTCGATCGTTCGGGGCTGTAGTGATGTGTGCGGTGGTGGCGCTATCGGCGGCGTGCACGGTGAACAGCAGCGGTGGCGGAAGCAGCGGAAGCAGCAGCGGCGCAAGTAGCAGCGGCGGAAGCAGCAGCGGCGGGACGCTGCCCGACGTGGCGCCGGTCGACGTGACCTTCGCCGGTAGTTGCCCGGCGGCGACCCCGTGCGGCGGCGCGGTGGTCGGCACGTGGGACTACACCGGCGTGTGCGTCGACGATCCGCTGGCCGCCCTGACGCAGCAGTGTCCTACGGCCACGGTGGAGAGCCAGAAGGGAACGGTGAAGGGCCGCGTGGCGTTCGGCGCTACCACCGTGAAGCGCACCTCGACCTTTGCCTACACGGCGTCGATCACGCTGCCCGCAGCGTGCTCCTTCGGCCAATGCGCCGAGCTCCAGCGAACCTTGGCGAAGACCTTCAAGACCGCGTCGTGCAAGGCTGCGGGTGGCGGATGCGCGTGCGATCTCGGGACCGGGAGCGAGAGCAACCAGGAAGATGCGTACACGGTCGAACGCAACACCATCAACATCGCAGACGGCTCCAGCTACGACTTCTGCGTGGCCGGCAGCTCGCTCTCGTACACGCCCAAAGGCAAGGCCGACGACGCGCCCGGCGCCTACACGCTGACCAAGCGCTGAGCCGCCAGGCCGCCACCGACGCTCAGCCGCCGAGGCGGTCGACCAGGGCCACGTAGCTGGTCATGGCGTCGTCCTTGGCGGTGCCCTTCTTCTTGGCCCAGGCGTCGAACTTGGCGCGGCCCTTGAGGTCGAACATACCGGGCCGGCTGCCGGTGGCATCGCCGGCGGTGGCTTGCTTGTAGAATGCATAGAGCTCGAGGAGGTCGTCGGTAGACGGCGCGCTGGCGAGCTTCTTCACGCGAACCTGGGCGTCTTCGAACTTGGCGGGTAGTTCCATGGGGCCGATGCTACCCGAGCCAACGTCGCGCGACGATGGCGCATCGCGCAGCTTCTTCGCGGATGCTATCTTTGACGGGACAACATGACGCAGAGCTCCAGCCCAGGGTCAGGGTCGCGCAATTGGCTCCTGGTGCTCTCGTGCGTCGTGGCCGCCGGTTGCAAGGGTGCGGAAGGCGCGCCGCGCTACGATGTTCCGCTGCCGCCCGCTCGCGAGCCCCAGGGGTCGAGCCGCGCGCCGGCCGCCGCGACGGTGGAGGCGCCTCGCTGCGCGTCGCGCCCTGCGCGGCTCGTGTTCGCACATGCCCAGCCGATGCCCCGGAGCTTCGCGCATCGACTCTTTCAGCCGGTCATCGCCATGAGCCCCGATTCCCGATTGCTGGCGACGCCGGGCATCGAGGGCGCGATTGTCGTGTACGATCTCGCCACCGGCAGCGTGCGCGGAGAGCTGCTGCAGCACCGCGGCGAGGTGCGGGCCGTGGCCTTCCTCGATGCGACGACCCTGGCGTCGGCAGGGGTCGATGGCATCGTTCGAGTTTGGGATCTCACGCGTGAAGGGCCGAGCGTAGAGGCAGACCTCGGCGTGGAGCTCACGGCCCTCGCCGCCTCGCCGCGAGATGGCACCATGGTCGTCGGCGCGAAAGACGGCAAGCTCCGATGGCTCGCTCGTTCCGGTGGCCCCCCACGCGTTGTGGAGGGACACCGTGGGGTGGTGTATCGCGTCGCGTTCCACCCCGACGGCGGCGAGGTGGCGAGCGTGGGCGCCGACGGAATGGTTTACGCTTTCCAGGCCGACGGGAGCCAGAGGCAGCCTCGGTACAACCTCGCAGGCCACCTCCCGCGTTGCTCACTGGCGTTCCGTCCGGGTACCCATCAGATCGCGCTCGCGGAGCTCGGCGAGACCATCTTGCTTCTCGGGCCCGACCGGCAAATCACCCGGCTGAGCGCCTGGAGCGACAAGATTGGGACGGCGGGAAATACGCCGGGCGATGTCGCGTTCGCGTTCTCGGGCGACGGGCTCCAGCTGGCGGTGCAGACGCGCGCGTGGGCCACCGACACCAACTTCGGCATCGCGGACGTGGTGCGTGATCGCGGATGGTTCATGGGCGACGCCAGCGATCTTCCCTGCCCCGTGGCCACGGCCTGGTCGGCCGACGGACGCCGCGTCGCCCGCATGGGCTGCGACCACAGCGTGACGCTGTTCGATCCCGTCGCCCGCCGCACCACCGGTGGCCGGGCGCCACCGTTCGACAATCTCTCGTCGGGCTACCCCCTGCACCATGCAACGAAAGAGGTACGCGCAGACCTCGAGGATCGGGTTGCGCTCGCGGCCTCTGGAACGTTTGCGGCAGAGCGCGACGCCGCGTGCGAGACCCTTCGCACCCGAGTCGACCCCGACGGGACGGGAGCTTTTGCCTGCGCCGCTGGCCTCGCCTTCTCGGGGCAAGGGGACGGCAGCGTTCGCGTGTATTCTACACAATTACGCAAATGGCAGTCATCGTATGCGCCGCACCTGGCTCGGGCGACGTTCCGCCAGGTGCGCCGTGTGGCCGCGTCGCCCGACGGCCTTCGGGTGGCAAGCTGGGCCGACGACGGGAGCATCGTCGTCGCATCTGCCGCGCCCCCCCACGCAACGCTGCTCCAGCGGCGCGGCATCGGCGGCGTAACGCGAATCGGCTGGAGCGCCGACGGACGCTTCGTGGCCGTTTGGTCGACCGCAGCCCTGCGCGTGCTCCGCATGGCCGACGGCGCGATGCTGCGGGTAGAAGACGGCGTGGCCTCCGACGATGGCGGCACCTTCGAGCTGCTACCCGACGCGCCGGTGGTCGACTCCCAGGGAATCGCCTCGCCCCAGGGCGCAGCGCAGGTGCGCGCAAAGCTGCGGGTGCGGGTGGGAGACTTCGCGACCGGCGATCTCGCGACCCTGGAGCAGGCGGCCACCCTGGAGCAACGGGGTTTGGCGCGCGCGTTCTTCGCCGGCGCTGCCCCCACGACGGGTGCCCTCGCGTTCTGCCCGCCCTCGCCGTAACGTGTAGCCCTTCATGCCGATCCCCGAAGGCGCGTTCGAACTTCCGCCGCCGCCCCCAGACCGCAGCGCGGGCGCGCGCCTGGCCTTCGTCGTGCTCGCGCTGGTGGTGGGCGCCGGCGCCTGGGTGAGCAGCATGCCGATGCTGCTCCTGGCCGGCATTGTCCCCTTGGCCATGGTCTATCTGCTGGTGGTCACGCGGCGCCAGGAGATCGGCAGCGCCTTGGCCATGAGCGCCCTCGATCGGGCGGCGCGTGGACGCTACGACGAGGCGCGCGCGCTCCTCGACGCAGTGCCCGCGAACGTCCTCGAAAGCTACGTGGGCATGATGGTCGACAACCAGCGGGCGGCGCTGGCGCTGTACGAGGGCAAGCTGGAGACGGCGGTGGCGGAGGCGACCAAGGGCGCGCGCATCGGCAAGAACGTGGGCGCAGTGGCCTCGATCCATCGGCAGAGCGCGCTCTCGCTGCGCGCGGTGGCGCTCGCAGGCCTGGGTCGCAAGGAAGAGGCGCTGGCCGACGTGGCGGCGGTGCGGGGCGCCGACTACCGGCAAGCCGCGTTCTTGGCGCGAGCCGCACTGGCGGAGGCCGTGCTCTTCGCGCGCGACAAGGATCTCGACGGCCTCGCGCGCGTGCTTCGGGAAGAGCGGGCGCTGCTGCTGGGCGCCACCGGGCCTCGGGAGCGGATGATCGTGCGCGCGCTCTCGCGCATGGTGGCCGCCAAGAAGGTGAGCGTGTACCGAGAGCCCGCGCCCAAGGGGGAACAAGAGCTGGACGAGCACGCGTCGTGGATCGCCCAGCTCGCGCCGGAAGCGGCTTCGTATGCGGCATCGCCCAGGCTCGGCGCGCGTCTCGATGCACCGGCGGCGGTGGATCCCAAGGTCGTCGACGAGGCCGCGAAGGCAAGCAAAGCGAAGCGCCCTTGGGGGCGCGTGGCGGCGCTCTGGGCCCTGCTGACGGTGCTCTTCCTGGCCATCTGGTCGCTGCTCCGAACCGACGACTTGCGCGAGGGGCCGCCGGTGCAGGCGCCCTTCTTGGGGCTGAACGCCGCCGGGGCGACGCTCACGTTGTCGTTTCTGATGTTCGGGGTCGTGGCCGCGGTCATCGCCTTTCGCCTGGCGCGTGGAAGAAAGCTCACCCGCGAGCTGAGCGAAGCCTTCGAGCTGCGGATGCGCGGCAAGCATGACGAAGCCCAGATCGCGCTCACCAAGCTGGCCGACAGCAAGACGGTCCTGGTGAAGCCGCAGGCCGAGCGAGAGCTCGCGGTGATCGCCACCTCCGCCGGCGACTTCAAGGCGGCACGACACCACGCAGAGGCAGGCATCGCAGCGACGAGCGCGAGTCCGGCGGCGCTCACACTCTCGCGGCCGGTGCTGCTTCCGCAGCTGCACGCCGAGCTGGCGTTCGCGTTGGCGGCAGCGGGGCGCGGGCGCAAGGCCGAGGAGGAGCTGCATCGCATTGCGACCATCTCGCCCGCCTACCCCTACCTGGCGCGCGACACGTTCCGGGTGCGCCTCGTGAACCTGGTGAAAGCGGGGCAGATGGAGGCCGCCGCGGCGATGGCGCGGGAGCGCCCGGTGGACCTGCCTCTGAGCATGCAAGAGGAGCTCTTGTGCGACGCGCTGCGGGTGTACGCGGGCGACGAGCTACCCGAGGGCGAGCGGGTGCGCATCGAGCTCGATCTGCGAGAGGACGCGACGACCGCGCGCTTTCTCGACGGCGTGGCTCCCCCGCTCCGGCGCATGCTCCACCCCTCGTCGGGACCGCGCGTCGCAGACCCGGTCTTGGCGGCCCCTCCGATGGATGTCGAAGAAGAAGATGATGATGATGATGAGGCGCCGAAACGCATGCAGCTGCCGCGACGATGACGGACTCGCGGTGCCTGCGTACGAAACTCTCCCGACCACCGATGCGTCTGCGCCGCCCGGGTGAGCCGTGGGCACGATCGCGCTGGCGCGCCAGCGCCCATGGCGCCTGGCCGTGGAGGCCCCACCTGAGGTAGCGTCGGGTCGTGTTCTTGCACAATCGCACCTCGGTTGGTCTCGGCCTCGTCGCCACCTTGGTGGCCGCGGCGTGTGGCGCCGCGTCCACCGCGTCGCCTCGTGCGGCGATCCACGCACCAAGCGACGCGTCGACCGACCTCGGAACGCTGCGATCCGGCGACCTCGTCTTTCTCGATCTCGACTGCGGTGACCTGTGCATCGCGATGGCCAGCGTGACCGAGGAGCAGTTCGGCGTGTCGGGTCCCGCGCTCTCGCACGTGGCGATCATCGAGCGGAGCACAACCAGTCTGTCGGTGCTCGAAGCGTGGCCCGGCACCGGCGTCGCACGGACTCCGCTCGCGCAGGTACTCGCGCGAAAGCAGCGCAGTCCCGCGCGCTACCTGCGTCTCCGAGGCGACCTCCGAAGCGCAGGCGAAGCAGCGACGCGAGCGGCCGCAGCGCGCATCGGAACGCCGTACGACGACGACTTCTTGCCCGACAACGGGAAGCTGTACTGCTCCGAGCTCGTTCAAGAGGCCTACCACGACGCGCTCGACGCGAGCGGAGGAGGAGCGCCGAGCCCTTTTCACACGTCGCCCATGGCGTTCGGTGCGCCGGGCTCCGCTGCACGCGCCGTATGGATTCACTACTACGGAGAGCGCCACATCCCGGTCCCCGACGGCGTGGCGGGGATAAGCCCTCTCGGCGTCTACCTCGAAGCGCAGCCGTTGTGGGCGGCAGAACCGTGACGTAGCTTCGGCCCATGTCGACGCCGTTCTATCTTATCGCGCACCACGCGCTGCCCACCCAGGCCGCCAGCGAGCCCGAAGGTCTCTGGCAGACGCTCTCGGGTCCCGAGTGGTCGACCTGGCTGGCGATGATCGGCCACAAGCTCGGCGAGTCGGTGCGCGGCGTGGGCGTGGAGGGCGTGGTCACCGGCTCGGCCGTGAGCACGCGCGATGGGGTGGAGATGCTCGCCATGTACTTTCCCAAGCCCGCCGGCCCCGGTGAACCGTATTACGCGGTGTTGGCCCGGCGCGCCGGGAGCACCGAGCTTCGCTCCTTCGTGTTCGAGCTGGGCATCCGCGAACCCGGCGGCCCGCCGCGGGTGATCATGGCCGAGTGGCGCATCCAGGGCGATAGCAGCATCGGCGACAAGGGCTCGAAGATGCGCATCCGCTTCGACGAGGAGCCCGACGCGTCGCACGAGGCCTGCCTGCGCCGCACCGCGAGCATCATGAACGAGAACGCCGGCCCTCGTGCGGCACCGTCCGTCGCGCCGTTCGCGTCTGCGCCCATGGGTCCCGCGCCACGCTCCGCAGGCCTCTCGGTGAACGTCATCGTCGCCCTGGCGGTCCTGGCCGTGCTGCTGGTGGGCGCAGGGGTGCTGTACCTCCTCGTGAACATGTAACGTGGGCCCCATGAAGCTTCGCGTGTCGATGGTGGTGGTGCTCCTCTGCGGCGGCTGTGGCAAGGCCGGCCCGGCTCCGGAAACCGTGCAGAATACACCATCTGCGAGACCCACCCCCGTTGCCCCTCCCGCCGCCGCGGTGGCAACCGCTCCGCTCCGCGACGCCGGTACGCCCCCCGGCATCGAGCTCGTCTGGCGCGTCTTCGACGACTTTCAACAGTTGCCCAAAGGCTGGCGCAAGTACCGCGTGGAGCTGGTGGTGGGCGCCGGCGGCGCGGCGAAGACCTACGCGTACACTACGCCGCGGGTGGGAAAGTTCGCGCCCTGGATGCAGCTCGCCTGCGAAGGCGATTACCGCGTGCAGCCGGGCGACGTGGGCACGCTGATGATGGACGGCTTCGATGAGAACCTCGGTCTCGAGGCCTGGTCGGGGCTGGTGGTGAAGCGCGCCGCGAGCGGTGAGCTCTCGCTGGTACGCTTCACGCTCGCCAAGGGCACCTGTCAGGGCGTCACGCCCACCGGCGACTGTCCCCTCGAAGAGAAACGAGTGGCGCCCATCGCTCTCCCGCCATCGAGCGCGGAGGGCACGATCACCCAGCGCATCGTCACCGTCGACAAGGCGGGGACCGCTACGCCAATTTCGTGCGCCCGCTAGAGCTCTTCGATCACGACCTCTCGTGCATAGCGCAGTGCTTCGTCGACGAGCTGCCGAAACGCGATGGAAGCCACGGCGGGCCCTGAAGGCTACGCCAACCGCCGCAGCGACGAGAGGTTCATCCGCTCCATGCCCGGGTCGACCGTGGCTTGCAGCGGTCGCGCCGACGCCGACTTCGCGGGCCCGCGGATGATCACATGCCGCGAATGAACAGCTCCGAGGCCGATACCGCCAGGTAGATTAAGCTGGCCACGGCGAGCCCCACCAGGGCCCGGCTGGTCGAGGTGGGAGCGTTCGTACCCCGCGCTGCGAGGGCTGCGCGGCGCACAACGAGGGTGCCCGCCCACTGGTCACCGATTCGCTGGCGCAGAGGCGACCTCTTCATGGCGTTGTAGCCAGGAATCGCGAAGAACAAGGAGTCGATGTAGTATGCAAAGTTGCGGCCCAACGAAGCGAGCAGCCCCACGCGACGGCCATCGACGCGGCATACGCGGAAGCCGAGCACGGCTTTGCCCGGTGTTGCGCCACCCACGAATTCTGCAATCGCGTGAAAGCCTGCGCCAGTGAAGAGACCGATGACGATGCCCCAGGCGGCGGACCCATTAAGACGCTCGGCGTAGCCGGGAGCGATGTGCCCTGTCTGGTGGAGAATCTCGAGCGCGATGGAACCGACGATGGCACCGACGAACGCGAGCCCCATGACGAAGCCATAGTCGAGAATGCGCGCCAGAGCCCGTGGCCAGAAGGTCACGGTCTCGTGAAGGTCGAAGCTACCGAGAGAGCGCTCGTCGTTCTCCTGGAAGTTCGACGTCGCGTTGGCTCCATACCCACCCGCCGGCGGCCCCTGCGTCATGTCTAATCGGTATCAGCAGACGCGGCCGCTGTCGACATGCTCAGAACGGCAGGAACTTCATACCCACTGCGCGCTCGACCACCCACACCGCGCCCACCAGCGCCACCGCGGCCGAGCCGGCCTGCAGCACGATTCGGCGGTAGGCCTGGGTGTGGCGGGCGAGGAAGGCCAGCGGAAGGAAAAGCGCCACCAGCGAGAGCTGCCCCACCTCGACGCCGACGTTGAACGAGACCAGGGTCGCGAGCAGCGTGTCGCGCGATGCGCCGAGGTCGGCCAGTGCCGACGAAAAGCCGAAGCCGTGCACCAGGCCGAGAATGAAGGCCACGCCCCAGCGCTGCTCGCGAAAGAAAGGGCGCAGGTTGTTCACGGCGGCCAGCACCACCGATGCAGCGATGGTGGCCTCGACCAGGCGCGAGGGAAGCGACACGTAGCCGAACGAGGCCAAGCCGAGGGTGATCGAGTGCGCCACGGTGAAGGCCGAGACGATGCGCAAGACGTCCACTGCGGCGTCGCGGAGCCGCGGCACCGGCGCCCACTTGCCGTCTGGCTGCCGGCGAAACACCGCGGGAAAGAGCAGCGCGAAGAGGAACGCCAGGTGGTCGATGCCGCTCCAAATGTGGAAGGTGCCCTCGCGCACGAAGTGCAGCGGCGAGGCCTTGGCCACTCCCTCGAAGGTGTGCTCACGCGCAGAATCCTGGAGCACGAAGATGGTGTCGCCTTCGCCGCTCTTCACCCGCACCACGCCCCGATGCAGCCGGTCGACGTCGAAGAGAAGCGTGTACTTTACCCCCAACCGAGTGGCGTCGCCGGGGCAGGTGGCGCGCGCCAGGAGCGTGGCGTAGGCGCCGTCGCTGTGGCTGGTTGTACCGAGCTCGGCGTCGCCCGTGAGCACCTTGCACGCGGCTGCGTCTGCCGAGAGCGCGAGGCCCGCGAAGGCCCACTCGGTGAGCGTGGCACGTGCGGTTTGGAGCTCGCCCCAGGTGATGTGCCCGTCGCCGTTTTCGTCGAGCCCCAGCGCGGCGTCCATGTCGCGAAGGGCGATGTCCCAGCGCACCTCCACGGTGTCGCCGTGGGGCGTGAGCGTGAGGTAGCTGTCCGACGCCTTGTGGGCGTAGGCCAGCCGCGGGGCGAAGAACGCGAGCGCGGCAAACGCGGCCAGCGTGGCCCACAGCAGCGCGACGACCTGGAGAGAACGCTTCATGGGGTGCTCCGCGCGAGGGCAAGCAGCGTGGGGTCTTCCAGGTGGGTCTCCGCGAGGAGCGCTCGCACCGGCGCCGCCGCTGCGAGATCGCCCTTGGCCCGCGCGGCTTCGAGAAACACCCGGGCGTCTGCCGGCTCCCGCTGCACGGCCCAGTTCTCCTGGGCCAGCGTCAGCGCGCGGGCGGCGTCGCCGACGATCTCGCGCTCGTACCACGACTCTTCACGCAGGTGCGCGCGGTCGCCACGCAGGCGGACGGCGGCGAAGCGTTCGGCCAGCTCTCGCGCCACCGTCACCGCGCCGGCCTGGCCCAGGCGCTTCTTGGCTACCACCACCCGCAGCAGCAGCGCGTCCTGTTCCGTGTAGGGCGCAAGCAATGGCAGAACCTCGGCGGCGCGCCCGAGATCGAGCAGCAAATCGGCATAGGCCCGCAGCACGTACGGGTCCGACGGCGACACCTGCAGCGCCTTGCGGTAGTAGGCCTCGGCGCGATCGCGAGCGCCTTGCCGCTCTGCGTATTCGCTCAGTGAAGAGATGGCCCAGACGATCTCGGCGCGGGTGCGGGGCCCGCCGCCCTGACCCAGCGTTCCAAGTGCTTCGCCCACTTTCACTTCGGCGGCCGCGCTGCGCCCAGTGAGACTCCAGGCGTTGCCCACGCACACCGCGGCAGAGAGCGCGTCGCCCAGCTTGGGGCACTCAGTCTCTGCATATGTGTAATCTGCACGTACCGTACGAATGGTCGCTAGCGTGAGCCGCGCCTGATCGTTCTCTGGCGAACGAGAAAGGAGACCGCTGAGCTCGGCGTCGGCGCGCTCGAACTCGTGGAGGCTCTGGAGGATGGTGGCCCGGAGCAGCACCACCGAGGCGGGCGCCGCAGGGTCGTCCCAGTGGGCGCCGAGCGCCGCCTTGGCGCGGCCCAGCGCGCGGGGATCGCCCGAGGCGCGGCCGGCGTCGATTTCCGCCTGGGCCAGGCTCACGGCTTGGTCCACGGTGAGGGCGGCGGCGCGCCCTTTGCGCCCGGCGGGCCGACCCTGGCTCTTCTCCAGAATCTCGTTCGCGTCGGTGGGCATTCGCACGTCGGCGTTGGCAGCGTTCACGGCCGCCGGCTTGGCCACGACGATCACCGTGGTGATCAGCGTGGCGAAGACGGCGAAGACGGCGATGCGGCGACGAGACATGAGGATTCCTCAGAAGACGGCAATGCGATGCGACGCGGAGCGCCCGAGAATGGGGGCTCCGCGTCGCGCGCGGTTCACTTGAAGAATGCGGGCTCGAAGACGTCCTTCGGCTCGGTGTCCTTCGCGGGAGCAGTGGCGAGATCGACCGGCTTGTTGTTGTCCTTGGTCTCGTTCAGGATGAGATCCTTCACGAACTGGGCGAACTCCTTGTCGCCCCCGCCGTCGGGGTTCGGATTGACCACGTCGGCGTTGCCGCCGTCGAGGAGCGGAGAATTGCCCACCGCGTCGTCACCGTCGCAGGCGGCCACCGCGAGCGAGGCGAGGACAACCCCCACCGCGCTCAGGCACCACGTGCGCGACTTCACGAGCCACCCGCGCCCGGATTCGGGACGTTGAGGTAGGGAAACTCGTTGAGGAACTGCGTGTCCTGCTGGGGCACGAAGTCACCGAGCGGAAGGTCGGCGTTGGGCGCGGTGGTCGAGGTACCGATACCGGAGCCGAGGAGGTAGCCCATGGCCACGCGGAGCGCGATGTCGACGGTGTCGTCACCGGGGCGACGACCATTGGGGAAGCCGGCCGGATCGCAGCCGGGGTTGGTGGTGTCGAGGACCTTGGGATCGTTGGGCGTTGCGCCAGCCTTGAAGCAGAGGGCGGCGCCGAGACGCTGCTGGCTGCCGCGGGCGGTGGTCGGGAGCGCGGTGTTGAGGCGAAGCATTTCGCCCACCACCGGGGTTCCCTTGAACTTGTTCACGCCGGTGACGCCGGTGGCGAACGCGGTGACGAGATCGGTGCGGGGAAACACCGTGGGCGCCTTCACGTTGGCCGCGCCGAAGAGACCTTCGAGGACCGCCGGGAGCGTCGGGTTGGTGATGTAGTCGGCGAAGTTCTTGAGATCGTCGGCGGGGACGCTGGAGTTGAACTTGTCTTTGTCCTTGATGCCAATGACCACTTCGTTGACGAGCGGGCTACCGAGACGCGACACCTGGGCCCAGGCGCCACCTTCGCGGGAGGGCTTGCCGTAAGTGGCGTCGGGGTTGATGGCGCGGGCCTGACGCACGCTGGCGCTCGACCAACCGCCGATGACGTCGTCACCCGCCGACTTGAGGCAGGCGATGGGCACCTCGAGGGCGATGGTGGTGACGTTCTTGTTGCCGATGGGGTTCCCGAGGGAGCCGCCGTTGGGGTCGGTGAGCTGCGCCGCAGAGGCGTTCACCAGGTCGAAGATGTTGCCGAGGAGAACCGCGAAGCCCTCCTGGCGCTGCCCCACGAACACCTTGATGTCGGCGCCGGCGGTGCACGCGTTTGCGCCGGCGGGGATCTTCGCCGGGAAAATGTGGGCCTTGGAGTACGTGTCGTAGGCGCCCACGCTCCCGAACGACTTGGTGCCCACGAAGTCGAGCGGCTTCACGAACGAGTTGCCGCCGGCTCCGTTGGCCACGTCGGCGGCCTGACCGCTGCGGCGATCGCCGCGCACCACCTTCACGGTGTAGGCTTCCTTCACGTTGCGGAAGCTGGCTTGGTTGGCGGCGGTGAGGGGGTTGGCCGGCGCGCCGGGGAGGTTCGCGTTGACGAAGGGAATCGACACCTTCTTCTCTGAACCGGCGGGGCCGATGTCGAGGGTGATGCCGGTCTGGCCGCCGCTGGTGTCGTTGAGCGGGTTTTGAAAGCGGAACTGAAACGTCAGGTCTTCCTTCGCGTCGCCCGTGTTGTCGATGTGGATCTCGTAGAGAGCATCCGGGTCCATGGTGAAGTAGTTGGGACCACCGTAGGAGTCTTGCAGCGGCTGGAAGTTCGCGATGATGGTGACGAAGCCATCGCGCCCGGGCTCGTAGCTGCGGAACATGTAAAAGTCGGTGTTGTCCACCTTGGGCATCCGTGAAATGAACGGAGCTTCTCGGTGGCTCGAAGCCTGCGCCAGCTGCGGAAGCAGCATGGCCGCGCAGGTCGCGAGAGCGGGAATGAGTTGTCGAGCTCGCATGGGTATCCTCTGAGGTTCGAAGAAAAGACGCGCGCACGTCCGCATTGACGCGCTCGCACAGACCTCCCGAGAGACCACCGTGTTCGTGACACGTTTTTTATATTTCGTGGCACCGACGGGGCGATCGAACCCGAGCGCACCGGCGGCGAGGGCCTGCACCGTACTATCGCCGGGGCCCAAGAAAGGTTTCGCGAGGGCCCGCAGAAACTTCTGCCGGCGTCCGGCGTAAGCCTTCGCATGCGACAACCCCTGCGCCTCCTCCTTCTCGTGGGTCTCGTGGCCGGCTGCTCCAAGAGCGAGCCTTCGAGCACCACCCATGCGGCGACCGCAGCGCCCAAGCCGAGCGTGCCCGAGATCACCGCCGACATCCTCAAGGGTGCGTCGCCGGCCACGCCGCCCCCCGGCAACCTCATGAGCATTCCCCAGCGCTTCGAGTCCGAGGCGCAGCATCGTCCGGCGCACGCCGTGCGCAGCGAAGCGGTAGTGGGCGCGCTGAAGAAGGCCGGGCTGCCGGTGACCAAGCAGTCGCAGCACCTGGCCGGCCCGTTCCTGGCCGCCTACTGCCTGGGCATCAAGGTGGGCGAGAGCGACGTGAGCGTGTGCGAGTACAACGACGCCGACACCGCCACCAAGGGGCGTGAAGCGTCGCTCAAGTCGTTCGGCGCCAACGGGCGCGAGATTTTCCGCAACGGGCAAACCACGCTCACGGTCCGCTCGCCGCCCAACGACGAAGGTGCACGCACCCGCCAGACCGCCGTGAACGCGTTCATGGCCCTCAAGGCAGAGTAGCCAGGATCATCGGCGAAAACCGCAAGACTCTTGTCTTCGGGCCCGCGTGGCCGTAGACAACGGGGGCATGTCCGCCTCCACGACGACCGCCGAAAGCGGAAACTTTCTCCGCTCCCGCCTCGGCTCCTTGCTGGCCATCCTGCCGCTCGGAGTCTGGACCCTCGTGCACCTCTGGAACAACCTCTCGGCCTTCCAGGGCGCGTCGGCGTGGCAGTCGGCGGTCACCGAGCACTCGCACCCGCTGGCGCAGCTCATCACGTCGATTCTGGTGCTGCTGCCGCTGGCGCTCCACACCATCTGGGGCCTCAGCCGCATCTTCACGGCTCGCGCCAACGTTCAGCGCTACACGTTCTTCGCGAACCTCAAGTACATCATCCAGCGCCTCAGCGCGATTGGCATCGTGTTCTTCCTGGGCGCGCATATCTGGCTGGCGATGCTGCACCCGCGGTTGGTGGAGCACCACGCCGAAGCCTTCGGCGACATCGCCGGGCAGATGCACCATCACCTGCCCACGCTGGTGGTCTACATCCTGGGTACCCTGGGCGTTTCGTATCACCTGGCCAACGGCGTCTCCACCTTCGCCATGGGCTGGGGCCTGGTGGGCACGCGGCGCGCGCTGAAGAAGCTCGAGCTCGCCACCTACGCGCTCTTCATCATCCTCCTCGGCATGTCCTGGGCAACGATCTACGCGCTCTACGTCGCCGGTCGCTAGGAGACTGGTGTTTTTGGCCGATACCTTCGGGATGCCGGCGCCTCCCGTCCTCACGAGAAGAGAGAGTGAGCGACCGGCTCTCGGCCAAAAACTCTCAGTCTCCTGCTTGGTGCTCTCCGCCGCCACGCAGCCTCCCGGACCGGAATGGCCACGCAGCCGACGAAACCGCCACCGCTCGCATTTCCGCCGCGCGGACGCTCAGGCGGTGGAACCACCGCGACTGATGGCGGCGTCGTGCCAGGTGCCTGATTCGGACTCCTCGAGCACGAAGTCTTGCCAGCCGTCGCCGCCGGAGGAGCGCACAACGAGGTCCGGCTTGCCATCGCCGTTCATATCGAAGACGGCCACCGGCCGAAAGCACACCTCGAAGGCGCCGGCGGGCTTGCTGCGATAGCTCTTCACAACCGACCAGGTGCCGCGCTCCTGGCGCGCTACTACGTATGCGTTGCGGCCGCCCCACACAGCGTAGTGGTCCACCGCGCCACCGGCCCGCGGAACGCGAAACGCGAGCGCATCGGTGGCCAGCTCCCGACACTGCGAGAACGGGGTCGCCTTGCCCCGCGCGTGACCGGTGCGCTGGCCGAGGGCCCGGAGCTGCGCCCACTGCGCCGACGTCGGCTGCCAGGCCACCGAGGGCGAGGGCCGCCAGGCCGAGTCGGCCGAGACGAACACGTAGCGGCCATCGTGCGGCAGCTTGGGCGCGAACGAGAGCTCCGCGCATCCGGTCACGTCGTAGTCGTCTTTGGCGCTCACCGTGAAGGTGCCAGTCTCTTGACCCCAGGTATCGATGGCACGCCATGCGCTTCCGAGGGTCGCCCAGCGCCGCTTTTCGCCGCACCGCTGCCCTTGGGCGCCCGGCACGGCCGTGATGCTGCCACCCGCCACCACCGCCAGCGGCACGTGCGGGTTGCCGGCGATAAAGTACGAGGTGGGCGCGGCGCTGCGGACGGCCCGGCGCGGACGCTCTCGACCTCGTGCCCCGGCCGGGCTCGCTGCCAGCGTGGCCACCACGCACACGAGGATCAGGCAACCGCTTCGCATGATAGGCGGCTATCACGGAGGCCTGCGCGTGGGCAAATTCCTGACCGGGCTGCGGCACTCAACGGCCAGAGATGCGCATCCAATTCGCATGTATATTGCAGTTGCAGCGCGGCAGCGGGATGGCCACGTGATCCCGCGGTCCATCGGAACGCCGGTGCACCTTCGCGCATCGCACCCTGTCATGAGCACCAACAGCAGCCCCGCGTATGCCAAACACCCCGAGCACACCATCACGGTAACGCCCTTCCGGGGGCGGGTGGTGGTCGAGACCAAGGACGGCGAGGTGCTGGTCGATACCCGGCGAGCCGTAGCGCTCCAGGAGGCCAAGTACCCGGTGGTGTACTACGTGCCGCGCGCCGACGCGCGGATGGATCGACTGACGAAGACCCAGCACAGCTCGGTGTGTCCGTTCAAGGGTACGGCCTCGTACTTCAGCGTCGAGGGCCAGCCGGCGGCGGTGGGCGAGAATGCTGTTTGGAGCTATGAGACGCCCTTCGACCAGGTGGTGGGCATTCGAGAGGCCCTCGCCTTCTACGGCAACAAGCTCGAGGTCCGCGCCGAAGCCGACGGGTGAGCGCATCGCCGCCGTAGAACGAGCTACCGCCTTCAGCTGCCAATGACCCAGCCGATAGCACCCGTCGGGCCGGTCTCGCGCCGAACGAACCCGCGGCCGGCCATGGTGTCGACCAGAAGCTCTGCCTCGAGCGCGGAGCACTCGAGGTGGTCGGCCACGACGTCGCGCATTCTCGTCAGCGCCACGACATCGCCATCTACCACACGCCCGAGCTTGCTCTGCAATACGGTCGCCAGGTCTGCAAGGTCGACACTTTCGGGATCCAAACGAGCCATACGCGTTACTGTAGCATGATGGCGACTCTCGGAACCATCGCCGAGCGGTCCGTAGCTCCGAGCACGCGCGGCAGATTCGAATGCATGCTGCAGTCGCACGCGGCAGCGGGACCGAAGCGGCGTGACTACGGGAAGCTGTAGAAGTCCGACACACTGCCGCGTGGCGTGATGGGTCGCCAAGCCCGCCGTGGGCACGCGGAATCGACGGGAATGCTGAGAAGTCTCTGGGTAGTGGTAGAGTCGCTCGGTGTCGCCGTTCGAAGCCCTCGCCATCTTGTTCACCATCGCCGCTTCCTTCGGCTACGTGAATCACCGATGGCTCAAACAACCTGCGTCCATCGCCCTGATGTCGATGGCGCTCGTGGCGTCGCTGCTCTTGGTCGCGGTGGACCGGCTGGGCGTGCTCCACGTTCGCGAGGGCGCGACCCTCCTCCTCGAGCGCACGAATCTCCACCGTACCTTGCTGCACGGCGTACTGGGAGCGATGCTGTTCGCGGGGGCGCTGCACATCGATCTTGTCCACCTGCGCGCGCAAGGCCTGACCGTCGCCGCACTTGCGCTGGTAGGAACGGTGCTCTCGACCTTCCTGGTCTCAGGCCTGACGTACCTGATGCTGGGCTTCTTGGGAATCCCGCTCTCCTTCGGCTACTGCCTGCTGTTCGGCGCGCTCATCTCTCCCACTGATCCCATTGCCGTCCTTGGAATTCTCAAGGCCGCGCGCGTTCCCAAGAGCATGGAGACGCAGATCGCCGGTGAGTCGCTGTTCAACGATGGTGTCGGGGTAGTGATTTTCGCAACGGTGCTCGGAACCATTTCGAGCGGTGGTCATGTTGGCATCGGGAGCGTTGTCGCACTATTCGCGCGGGAAGCCATCGGTGGCTTACTTTTCGGTGTGGTCACCGGATACGGAGCTTTTTACCTGCTGCGCAGCATCGACCACTACCAAACGGAGCTTCTCATCACGTTGGCACTCGTGGTCGGAGGGTATGCCGCCGCCGAGCGGATTCATGTCTCGGCGCCCCTCGCAGCCGTGAGCGCGGGCCTCATTATTGGCAATCAAGGGCGCACCCACGGAATGTCCGATGTTACCCGAGAACACCTCGACAAGTTCTGGGTCCTTATCGACGAAATTCTCAATGCGCTGCTCTTCGTCGTGTTGGGCCTTCAGGTGGTGGTATTGACCCTCTCGTGGCGGCTCGCGCTGGCAGGCGCGCTCGCGATTCCGGTGGTTCTCCTCGCTCGCGCGGTCAGCGTGGGGGTCTCCGTCGGGGCCTTGTATCGGAGAATCCAGCCCGCAAAGGGAACCCTTGCGGTGCTCACCTGGGGCGGGCTGCGCGGGGGCATATCGGTAGCTCTCGCGCTCTCTATCCGGCCCGGCCCCGACCACGACCTTCTGGTCACCCTGACCTACTTCGTTGTCGTATTCTCGGTGCTGGTCCAAGGGCTCAGCCTCGGCGCGGTTGCTCAGCGTTTCGCCAAGCCCAACGCGCCTGCAGAGGCTCCCGGAGACCCAAGCTAACGAACGAGCACGACTGGTGCGACTGCGAAGGACATGTGCTAGCGCTTCGCGCCTACCGAACTTCGCTTGGCTGGCTTGCCTTTCGCGGTTCGCGACTTGGCACTCACGGGCTTCGTGGCACGAGCCTTGGGGGAACGCGCAGCTCGCACAACTTTTTGCTGCAGTTTCGACGTGCGTTTCCCGCCGCCTGCGCCCTTTCGCGTAGACTTTCGCGACGCCTTGCCGGTGGCCGAGTCTTCGAGCGCAGCGCCGCCCTTCTTGGCTGCGCGCTTGGAGGCGTTGCGCGTTGCAGTTCGGCCGCCGCCTGCCTTGCGGTCGGACGCGCTGACACCGGGCTTCGCGGTGTCGACGTCCAGGTCACGTCGGGGTCGCTTTGGAGACTTGGGCTTCGGAGGATTCGCAGCTCGCTGGTCGGCTACTTTTTTCGCTTGGGATTTCGATGCCATATGGTTGCTCCTGGGGCCGAATACGTTGGAAGGGGGAAAGGGAAAGGGAAAGGGAAAGGGAAAGGGATTGGACGAGGAGCTCCGCTCGACTCAGGTTCCTGCCTGACGCACATGAACATCGAGCTGCGGAAAGGGGAAGAGAATATCGGCCTTCGCGAACTCTGCCATGAGTGCAAAACGAAGGCGAGAGGCGACCTGCAGCTCTTCTTGGGGGTCGCTTACGAATACGGCCAAACCATATTTGAGCGCGGAGTCGCCGAACTCTTGAAGCAATAGCTGCGGCGGCGGATCTTTCACCACGGCAGGCTCCAGGAGCGCAACCTCTTGGCACACGGCGCGCAGTCGATCGACGTCGGTGCCATAGGCCACACCGAAGGTGACCCAGAGTCGATACAGGTCGGCAGGTCGAGTGAAGTTGAGGACGACCGCGTTGGTAAGCTCGGAGTTGGGGACAATGAGACTTACACGATCGCGGGTGACAATACGTGTAGTGCGGGCGCCGATGTAGTCGACGACGCCGCGTAGCTCGCCAACGCGAATGAAATCACCCTTGAGAACGGGTCGCTCGAGAAGGAGCACGATGCCGGCCACGAAGTCCTGCGCAATGCGCTGCAAGCCCAGGCCAATGCCGACCAAAAAGACCGTCGAAGCGGCGAGGACGGCGCCGAGGTCTACGCCGGCGGAGTTGACAGACACGAGCACCGCGACAGTGCCCACCGCGTACCGAACCAGGCGCGCCACGGCAAACGATGAGCCATCGACGAACCCGCGACGCCGAAGCACCCTGCGAACTGCGCGGGCGGCTCCCTCCGCTGCGACCAAAGCAAGGAGAAGCCCGACCGCGACCATGAGCAGTCCGCCCACCGTGATGGGGGCGTTGCCGAAGTGTCCGATTTCTTTCCCGAGCAGCGACATGCTATGTAGCTTTACAATAATGCCCTACGCTTTTGTTGGCCAGAGCGAAATGTCGACAAGGAGTGTCGCCCGAACCGAACGTTCGATCGGGCAGCGGCAATCCGTTTTGCGACAAACGCATGCAAGGTCGAAGTGATGGGCGACACCTTGAAGCGTTGCGCTCCATCTCGCTCCCTTCGATTCATTGGCGTACTGCTTTGCCTGGGGCTCGGGTCGACATTCGCCAGCACCGCAAACGGCGCGGCTGACGCCAGTGACGCCAGTGACGCCAGCACCGCCAACGACGCCACGGACGCCGGTGACGCGAGTGACGCAGAGGCTGGGCCTGCAGATGCGGACGTGCTCCGGTTGCGGCGGACCGCGGAGGGAGTCGCAGCACTCACCCACGGAACGCTCGCGCTCGAGGTGACGCCGCAGGCGCTCTTCGACTGCGCACTCGACGACGAACGAGCGGTCGCGCTCGAGACGCGCCGGCTGTCGCTTCTGCAAAGCGCGGTTCGCGAGACTACGAAGAAGGGTGGGACCACCCCCGCTCGCCAGCCGGATGCAGGGCTCACGCGTGGTGAGGCTGACCTTTGGGCGGCTCAACTTGCGCTCGACAATGCGCGCCTCGCGTTCCTGGTGCTGCCAGCAGACAAGCGCGAGGCGCTCCTTGCGGCGCACCGCCAGCGACAGATCGCTGCCGCGCCGCCCCCCACACCCGAGGAGCTTCGGGCGCGAGAAGCCGAGGCCGAACGGCAGCGCGCACAGAAGGCCGCGCTCGAGGCTCGGACCGAGGCGGAGCGCGTCGTCTCTACGGAGTACGCCCGTCTGCTCGACCTCGAGCGGGCGCAGATCGCACTGCAGAAGACCCTGGAAGCAGAGCGCGAAGCGCTGACTGCAACGCAAGAGGTGGGCCTGGTGTGGCAGCGGCGCGCCAAAGAGGCGCGCGAGCAGGGCAACCCCGAGAAGGGCGACGAAACCTACGACGAGCTGCGCAAGGCGCTGCGGGCGGCCCGCGACGATCTCGACGCCGCGCTCGAAGCGACGCGG
Organism: Polyangiales bacterium; assembly: GCA_038210445.1. Classification (GTDB taxonomy): domain Bacteria; phylum Myxococcota_A; class Polyangia; order Polyangiales; family Polyangiaceae; genus JABFRG01. Next base: position 274,324 of record JBBQWQ010000001.1, on the reverse strand, counting down.
AAGCCCAGCGGTGTTCCCGATCCGGGCCCCGACGCGCTCGCCCAGATGCCAGCTTCGGTCGACATGGCAGCGCCAAAAGAGGCGCGCGCGCGCGTGGTTCTGGCAGAGGCGCGCCTCACCGACGAGGTCGCCCGCCTTCGGGAGGACCGCGCGGCGCAGCTCCTTGCGCAGACCAACACACTCAATGCGGAACGCCTCTCGCTGCTGCCCTATCTTTCGCCGGCCAAGCGTGACGCGCTGACCGGTTTCGGCGAAGCGGGCCTGAACCAGGGTACCGCCGAGGCGCAGCAGCTCACGCTCATTCTCCGCTATCACCAACATGCCATCGTCGATTGGCTTTCCACGCTACGGAAGCCCGGCCAGAGCGTGGTGCAGAGCGCGGGTCGCTATCTCCTGCTGGCGTTCGAGTGGCTGTTTGCAATTCTCGCCTTCGTGTGGATTCGTCGCCGCGTGCCGAAGATTCTCCGCCGCGGCGTCGAGCGAAGCGTTGCGACCGACCGCGAAGAGCGGCGTACCTCGCCGGGCTGGGCAACCAGAGGGTACCAGTTCGCCTACGACGTGCACCTCTCCGTCGAGTGGCTTGCGCTCGTTCTGGGCCTTTCGGCGCTCCTCCCTGCAAGCTCCCTAAACCTCCTCGAGGTTCAGTTGATCACGCTGGTGGTGCAGTGGACCCTGGGCGGCGCGCTTACGGTAGACGTGGTCAACGCGCTGGCCGGCGAGGCCGCGGGGTCGCGCCAAGAAGCCGATACGATTCGCTCGCTTCGTTTGCGGTCGCTCCGACTCGTAGGTCGGATCGTCGTCGCGGTGGGCCTCGTGCTCTCGCTCACCGAGCGGCTCGTGGGCAAAGGAACCATCTACCAATGGGCGCTTTCGACCTGCTGGTTGGCGTCGGTGCCGGTGGTCGTACTCCTGGTGCGTTGGTGGCGCGGCACCATTTTTCAGCGGCTCGAGCGCGCGCGAAAGAAGGCCACCTTCGAACGATGGGTGCTCGCGCATCAACGCGGCTGGCGAAGCTTCTTTGCGGCCTTGGCGGGCGGCGCATACCTCTTCGTGCGCGGGGGATACCGCGTTTCCTACGGCTGGGTCGGCCGTTTCTCCGCCACCCGCACCGTGCTCGCCTATCTGTTCCGGCGTCAGCTCGACAAGTTGAGCGCCGAGCGTACCGACCTCGCCACCGCACCCCTGCCTGCTTTGGCGTTCGACGCGCTCGGTCCAGAGCGCGCTTCGCCAGCGCGAATCCCGGTCGCTGAGCTGGAAGACAAGGTCGAGCAACTCATCGACCGTTTGCGCAACCGGAAGGGCGGAGTCGTCGCCATCGTGGGCGCGCGCGGCATGGGCAAGAGCACGCTGCTGCGCCGCATGCACGACATGTTCCCCGACAGCATTCTTGCCGGCACAGAAGGCAGGCCGCACCTTGATTTGCGGACCGAGCTTGCGGTTCGTATTGGAGTGACGGCTGGCACGCTCGGCGAGGTGAGCACCCACCTCCTCGACTCGGCCGTCGGCCGCGCGGTGCTCATCGACGATGCGCAGCGCTTGATACAGCCGACAATGGGCGGCCTCCTCGGCTTCGATCAGCTCCTGGCGGCGGCGGTGCAGCAGAGCGCGAAGACCACATGGATTGTGGCGATCGACGAAATTCTTTGGCTCTTCCTGCAGCGCGCGCGAGGCAGCCGCCCGATGTTCGACGAAGTCATTCGCCTGAGCACCTGGAGAGAGGAGGAGATCATTTCGCTCCTCCAAGCGAGGACCAAGGTGGCGGGGCTTACGCCAACTTTCGAAGGGCTGCTGGAGAAGCTTCCAAAGAACGCCGATGAGGTCGACCGGCAAGAGGCGCTCGCTCAACGTGCCGCGAACTATTACCGCCTGCTCTGGGACTACGCGGTTGGCAACCCCGGCATCGCGCTCCACATGTGGCGACGGTCTCTCGGCGTCGACGACGCCGGACTGGTTCACGTGCGCTTCTTCCAAGCGCCGGAGACCGGCGACTTGGAGCGGCTCCCCGATGCTGCCATCTTCGTGCTCCGCGCCATTCTTCAGCTCTCCATGGCAGACCCAAAAGACATCGCCAAAGCAACCATGCTAAGCCACCCCGAAGTAGAAGATGCCCTACGCTATGCGCAGGCACGCGGCTACATATCCGAAGAGAACGGCTATTACTCGGTTACCTGGGCATGGCTCCGGCCGGTCGTTACCCATCTCCAACGTCGACACTTGGTGGCCACATGAACTCTCGACGAATGACTCCTCTGTTGGGTGCAGCGGCCTTCTTGGTAGCGCACGTAGCTTGGGCTCAAGACGCGCCCGACGTCACCAAGCTCGCCGGGTTCGTTCGCTGGGGCGGGCTCCTGTTCTCTATAGTGCTCATCGGGGGCGCCGCGGTCGTTCTGAGCATCATTACCAGTGTCGCCGAGCGCCTGGGAAATCGCTTCGCCAACCGGCGCCCCACCATTCAAAAGTACGAGTCGGTCGCGCGTTTCAGCGTGTACATCGCGACCCTTGCGCTGACCCTGACGCTCAGCATCCGCATCGACTCGACCACCCTCACAGTGATCGGAGGTACGCTGGCGTTTGCGGTGGGGTTCGCCATGCGCGATCTGGTCGCAGCGTTCATTGCGGGCATCACCATCATCTTCGACCGACCGTTTCAAGTGGGCGATCGCGTGTCGTTCGCGGGCGAGTATGGCGACATCATCAAGATTGGCCTCCGCAGCGTGCGAATGAATACACTCGACCACAACATCATTACCATTCCCAACAACAAAGTACTGACCGACGTCGCTTCCAGTGGCAACTGGGGGGCGCTGGAAATGCAAACGCCATTCGACTTTTACATTGGTATCGACCAAGACGTCGAGCTCGCCGCGGAGTTGATTCGCGAGGCATGCCTCACCAGCCCCTACGTCTTTCTGGAGCGCCCGGTGCCGGTACTGGCCAAGCAGGTCATTATTCACGACTACGTGGCCATGCACATCAAGGCTCGTCCCTACGTGTTCGACTGCAAGTACGAGAAGCCCTTCGAAACCGACGTGCACTTTCGCGTGGCCCGGGCATTTCGCGCCCATCGAATCGGACCGCCAGCGGTACTGCTCCGCAGGACGGAGACCGACCACCAGCTCTATGGTCACGACCCGCTCGAGCAGACGGCGATCGCCAAGAGTAAGGTAGTGTAGTGAACATCGCCGGCTTGTGGGGCCAACCTCTCGTGCGACAGGCCGCGCTCCTCACTGTCTCGCTCGTCGTGGTCGCCGTCTTGGTCCGGCTGTCGCGAAGGCTCGCCGCTCGCTACGTACAAGATCTCGACGCTCGCTATCGCGCGCGAAAGGTCATCAACTTCGTCGGCTACGTGGTCGCCATCTTGGTGCTCCTTAGCGGTCTGAGCGGCAAGCTGGGCGGTCTGAGCGTGGCCCTTGGGGCGGCGAGCGCCGGCGTGGCTTTCGCTCTTCAGGAGGTGATTGCCAGCTTTGCCGGCTGGGTTGCACTTTCGTTCGGAGGTTTCTACAGCATCGGCGATCGCGTTCAGCTCGGCGGCATCATGGGCGACGTCATCGACATCGGCATCCTACGAACAACGCTCATGGAGTGCGGTGGTTGGGTGAAGGGCGACCTGTACAACGGCCGCATCGTGCGTGTCGCCAACAGCTACGTCTTCAAGGAGCCGGTGTTCAACTATTCTGGCGATTTTCCGTTTCTTTGGGACGAGATTACCGTCCCGATTCGATACGGGTCCGACTACGAAAAGGCCCGCGCAATCCTCGAAGAGATCGTGAGCGAGCAGGCGGCTGAGGCGGTGGCCGAGGCTCGCGAAACGTGGGCCGCGATGGTGCAGAAGTTTCGCATCGAGAACGCGCGGCTCGAGCCCATGGTCAGCGTGATCGCGAACGACAACTGGGTCGAGTACACGGTGCGCTACGTGGTTCCCCACCGCGGGCGCCGTATGGCGAAAGACCGCCTATTCCGCGCCATTCTTCTGAAGGTGAGTGAGACCCAGGGGAAGGTGATGTTTGCGTCGGCCACCTTCGAGCTGGTCGAGGCGCCCACGTTGAACGTTCGTATTCAAGAGGCTGCCAAGTGACTCTCGGGTGCGAGCTCCGCACGCGAGAACGCGGGGCCGAATGGGTGAACGATCAGTTGCTGCTTCACGCGATGTTTGAACGGTAGGTCGCCAATGGCTCATGTATCGCATCGTCTCAAGGGATCGTTCGCGGGTGCGCTCGCGGGAGGCGGTGATCCCGCGAGCTCACCGCTCTATGTGTTTGGTCCCTTCATGCGACTGCTCGCCGCCAGCAGCGCCGGGGCCGCGTGTTTCGGCGCGCCACTGTGGATGGTGGCCGGCACCGTCATCGTGGTGGCGCTTACGTATCGCAAGGTCATGGAATGGGTGAGCGACGGCAGTGGCGGCAGCGGCCTGTGCGAGGAGGAGCTGGGGCCGTGGGCCGTCAAGGTCAACGCGTCGATCACCGTCATCGAGTACACCCTCACGTTCCTGGTGAGCATTGCCGCCTTGGTTACCTTTGCCGCAGACCGCTTTCCCTTCCTCGATAGCTACTGGGCGCGTACGGGGCTCGCGGTGGGGCTGAGCATTCTCACGGTGACGCTGGTAAATCGCGGCCCGCGCATGGCTGCGCGGTCGTTCGGCCCTGCTACGCTCGCGGTCCTTTTGCTGCTGTGGGGTTTGGTCATCGCGGTGGTGCTGCGCAGGGGGCTCCACCTTCCCAAGGTCCAACTGGAGGCGTTCCGTTGGTCGAACTTGAACGTAACCCTCGGTGGATACGTGCGGCTTCTCGCGTTGATGACCGGCATCGAGGTGTTCGCAAACCTGGTTGCCGCCTACGATGGCCCCCCCGCCGCGAGAGCGCGGAAGGCCTTCGGAAGCCTGCTCATCGTGATGGGGACGACCTTGGTCGCGATGCTGGTGGTGGGTCCAGCCATCTACGCCGTCGCAGACCCCAGCCGCACCGACGTCTCGGTGTTTACCCAGGTGATGGACTCGCTCCTCCCAAAGCCACTAGCGTATTTGGGCTCGCTCGTGGGTATTTTCGTCTTGCTTTCCGCGGCGGCTGCCAGCACCCAGGGCGTGCAGAATTTGGCGGTGGGCCTGCGCCATCGCCACTACGTGCCCGCTTCGTTCGGGCAGCGAAACCGCTTCGATGTCGCGTCTATCCCGGCCTGGTATCAGGCAGCGATTGCCTGCTGCCTATTCGTAGGGTTGGGTACCCACGAAGAAACCTACCTCAGCCTCTACGCGGCAGGCGTATTCGTGCTCCTGAGCTTGACCGCATTCGCGGTGGTAAAGCGCATGTTGCGCGCAACGCGGAGCGGCCCCAACCTTGGAAACCTGCTTTCGCTTGCCGGTGCGACCACCACATTCGTCGTCACGAGCGCCGCCGCAGGCCTCATCTTCTTTGAACGCATGCGCGACGGAGCATGGGCGTACGGCATCTTGATTCCGGCCCTCTACGCTCTGCTGTCGCGAACGCGGAAGCGCCTGGGCGCACCTACCGATATCGACGAGCGCATTGGCAGGGTGCTGGCTAAGCAACGTTCGTCGCTGCCTGCTGCCATAACGGCTTGGCCCAGCCGCATCCTTGCGTTCCTCGATGGTTCTGGGGCGGCTGAGCTCTCGCTCATCGAAGGCATTGGACTTTCGGCGCGCTTTCATGCGCCGGTCCACATTTGCACGGTGGGTGATTCGGGCGAGTTGTCGGCCTACGCAGAGTGGGTTGGCCGGCTCCTGGTCGACGTGCCCTCTCTCGATATCCCGACATCTATCGCGTCTATCGCAGACGCCGACCTCGCAGCGCGCAGGGCCGGCGCCGATCTGGCGATAGCCAACGGCGAGTGTCCTGCGTTTCGCGGGCTTCCCGCGGTGTTGTCGATTCCGGTGCTCGTCCTTCCCGCCCCCACCGCGATGCGACACCGATACACGCTCTTTGAGCGGGTACTCGTGGCGCTCGACGGATCGGAGGCTGCGGAGTCGGTGCTGCCCTACGCCCGCGCCATGCTGGCGCAAGGGTCGACGATTGCGTTGGCATTGGTGCCCGACGGAAACGCCGATGGAGAGGTCTTGTTGGAATACGGACGCCGGATCGCCGCTGGGTTAGCGCCTGACGGCAAAGTGTCTGTCGAGTTCGGTGGGTCGGGCCCAGCTCGGACGCTCGTCGCCCTGGCTACTTCGCGAGATGTGGACTTGGTGGTCGTAGGAAGCCACGGTAGGGGCGGAACCGACGGGCCAAGGCGAACCGCACTCGGCAGCGTGCCCGAACGTCTCCTGCGCGACCTCGACCGCCCGATCCTGGTGGTGCCTGTCCACGATGCGACGCCGCTCGGGGTGACGTCACAAGTGGGCGTGGTACGAGCGCGACGTGCTTGACGGCACGTGGGTCGTGCGAGCACCTGAAGCGCTCCGGCAGCAGAACCCAGGCGTCGCTCGTCGCCTGGCGCGTACGGCTACGGTCCCGCGAACTCGTCAGTCACGTCGTCGGGCACTTCCTCGGCGTCGAGAGCGTCGAGGTGCTCGGGAGCGATGTATCGCGAAAGCAGGGCACGCACCGGCACCAGCAGCGCGATGAAGATCGGGAAGAGAATGCCGAGCGCGCTCGACTTCACGAGCCAGAGAACGCCGAGGCAGCCGGCCTGCACCAGGGTGAACAGGTGAATGATGCGGGCGGGCACCTTGCGAACGTAGTGCGTTGTCGGGAAGAGCTTGGGGTCGGTGAGCCACAGCCGAAGTCGCTCGAAGAACTGATTGCCCTTCATCGAAGCCACGCCCATGTAGAGAAACAGCCCGTAGAGCACCGGCATGGGGATCAAGCGTAGCCATTGGGTCAAAAACAGCGAACCACCGATCAAGAGGTGGACGACCAGCGGCGATACTCGATTTTCGAGGACCGACGTCGCTACCCCCGCGTTCGCACTGCCTTGCGAGACGCCGACGCCGTTGACGGTGAGCGCACGAACGTGGTTCACCGAGCGGACGGTAGCGGCGACCAGCCACGGCAGACCGACCACCGAGCATGCCCCGAGTAGCAAGCCGACGACCACCAGATCCCAGTGGTAAGCGCTGCCCTTCCGTAGCCCGTTTTGCGGGCTCTGGACGATGCGTACCGTCACGTTTTGGTCGAGGAACACCAGAACGGCGACAAGGGAGGCGGGCGCGGCGCTCCCCCAGCGGACCCACGCGGGAGCATCGAGCAGGGGCACGAGCCAAGCGCGCCCAGACGTCGTGGCAATGTGCGTGGGAACATCGAGAGGCGGAAGGTCTACCGCGGGCAACAGGCGCCGGGCGAAGACCAGACCGATCACCGCAATCGCCGGCCCGAAGTCCGCGAGGCCCTCGCGAATCGCCGGGCGCAGGTAGGGCGTTGCTCGGAGGCCGGCAAGGAATCGGGCCAATCCATAAGTGCCGACCGCCAGCACCAAACCAAAAAGCGCCGCGTCGTCGGGAATGTGGCTCGCTGGGAAGGCCTTGGCGACGTCCACTACGGCTTGATAGACGAAGATAATCGAGATGAGCGCCGCGAAGATTTCGTCCGTAAATCGCGTAAAGTGGCCAATCAACTTGCTCGCTCCGACGAGCCCAAGGGCGATGACGAAAGCTGCGGTCCAAAGGCCCACCCAAGCGTAGGTTGGCAAGAACGGCAGCGAATACCGCTCGCAGGCGGCGTAGAGTAGGCTGGTGAACACGAGTAGTGGCCCGGTGCCGCCCAGGATCGTGAGCGGTTGACCCGAGAATACCGCATAGGCAACGCCGCACGCGCTGGTGGCGACGATCATTTCGACGGCACCTATCGCTCCTCCCGTGAGCGTTGACATGAGCGCACCAAAGGCCACCGCGGGCGCAAGACACGCGAAGAACAGAAAGCCGATGGCGGCGAGCGCCTTGGGATGCATTCCTTCGCGCCAATCGCTTGCGTAGGTCGCCGACCGACGCGCCACGTCTTCACGCAGCCCTTGGAGCCCCCAGCGTACGACGGGATCACCCATCGCTGCGGTCGGTGTAGGCTTGGTCGAAGTCGACAAAGGTACCGGTCTTGGGGTCGAAGGCGTGCACCCGCGCAGTCGCGATGTCGAACCACCATCCGTGAAGCCGCAGCTGCCCCTCGCGAAGGTGCTCTTCAACATACGAATAGCTCTCGAGCGCGCGCAACTGGACAACGACGTTCCGCTGAGAGAGAACGTCGCTCGGCGCCAGGCCAGCGCCCAGCGCCGGGGCAAAGGCATCTGGGAGCAGGGCGCCCGCCGCCAGGTCGAGCCAGTGCTCCAGGTTGACCGGGAGCTTGGTGGTTCCGCGACTGGCAAGGCCGGCCATGGCGCCGCAGCCGGAGTGACCGCAGACCACGATGTCGGTGACGTGAAGGACTTCCGTCGCGTACTCCACCGCTGCGGCTTCGGAGTGATCACCCACGGAAAGGCCGTGGGGGTCGACGCGCGGAATGAGGTTTCCCACGTTGCGCACGGTGAACAGCTCTCCCGGTTCGGAGCTCGCGATGAAGGCGGGTACTACGCGGCTGTCTGCACAGGCAATGAAGAGCGTGTCGGGCGACTGGCCCTCCGCCAGAGCGGTATACCGATCGTTGTCGGCGGGCGGTAGTTGATGGTGGAATGCACGCACGCCCGCGATCAGCTTTTTCATGAAACCTCTGCGGAGAGGATAGTGGATCGCCGGGCCGAACGCAAAGCTGCCAGCCGCGCCCTTGATTCGAGCCGTGTGAGTACCAGCGACGAAGCACTCTCGGTAAGTACGATTCGATGATACCCATACCTGGCGGCGGCCAGCGAACGCCACGACACAGGTCTTGCTCGACCTCGGCGACTCAAGGCCTTTCGTCGGGCCCATCGTGGTGCCTCACGTTGCTCGCGGTCGCGGTCGCGGTCGCGACCGGGCTCGGGCGCGCGCGCTGCCCACCTCCAGCCCTTGGCGCGCGGCATCGATGAGCGCCGTGACCGCAGGGTGGCGAACTCGTTTTTCGCTGGATATAACGAAGTATCGCTCGAGGACACCGTGAAGAGGCCCCACCAGCTGCATGGAGTGCGCGTCTTCCACCTCGGCGCGAAGCGCCGAACGAACCGGCAGCAGACCTTGACCTCGGGCACCCGCGACGCGCATGAGGCCGGCATCGTCGAATTCGCCAACCACGCGAACCTGAAGCGCGTTCTCGACGAACCACCGGTCGAGCACCTTCCGTAGCGCCGCCTGCGGGGTAGGCAGCAACATCGGAGCATCGGCGAGCGACTTCGGAAAGCGGGCGCGATAGAGCTTTGCGAGCTTCGGCGCCCCGTAGAGCAAGACTTCGGAGTGGCCTAGCGGATGCGCGAATACCCGCTGGGGGCCAGACTCGGGGGGCGGCGAGTCGGAGAGCACGAGATGCAGTCGCCCGGCCGCCAGCTCCTCCATGAGCTTTGCGAGCCTATCTTGACGGGCGAACAGGGAGCCGAATCCTTCGGTCGCCATACCCGGCTCCAGCAGGCGATACGCGACCGACTTGGGCAACGAGCTCACGATGCCCACACGAAGCGAGTGCTGGCGCTCTCCGAGGCGCCCGCGCGCGGTATCGACCAGCTCCCTCCCGAGTCGAAAGATGTCATCGGCGTAGAGGGCCGCCTGCTCTCCCAGCGGCGTCAACACCAGGCGCCGCCCGCGGCGCTCGAAGAGCGGCCCGCCGAAGAACTCCTCGAGCGAGCGAAGCTGCGCGCTCAACGTCGAGTGCGTTACGTGGAGCTGCTCGGCAGCGCGGGAGAGCCCTCCTTCGCGCGCGATACGCCAGAAGTAGAACAGGTGATGAAAGTTGAGCCACTCCATGTCGGTTCAGTCGACAGTAATGTTCGACATTTCGCAAGAGACGACATTAAGCGCAGTCGATATCGTGAAGGGGAAGGACGAACCATGACAAGGACCAACCCCATCGAGCGCGTACCCGCACACTTCAGCACCGCCGCTGCGCAGAGAGCATTGCCGGAGCCGCTACGCGGAGCCGCAGCCCTTCGGAGAAGTGTCGTCGTGGGCCTGTCGTTCGGTCCGGCCTCGGCACTGGCCCTCACCAGAGGGCTGGAGCTGGCGCGCCTCCTGCGCATGGATCTCATCGCGGTGCACGTATTGCCCCTGCCGCATCGTTTCGCCACGCGTCGACAGGTGCCGAGCCTGGACGAGCGACGTCGAAGGACGATGGCCGCGAAGTTGGAGGCGCAGCGATGGGCAAGGTCCGAGCTCGGCATCGGGCTGCCCGGTCGCTTGGTCAGGGTACGCTTTGGGGAGCCTGCCGCGGCGCTCGCGGCGGCGACGCGGAAGCTGGGCGCCTGCCTCCTCGTCATCGGTGGGCACTCGGGTGCGCGTAGCCCAGCCGAGGCCTCGCCAACGCCTCATCACATCAGTCATCGGATCGTCGCTGAATCCCCGTGCGCGGTCTTCTTGGCAAGTGAGCAACGGGGCGGCGCCGCGTGGCTCGTGGCAACCGACCTGGGCTCGCCGGGGCTCCCCGTGCTGCAAGCGGCAACCGCGCTCGCGGCCCAACTTGGCCGGCGAATCACCCTCGTGCACAACGTAGACAGCATTCGTATCGGCGGAGTGAAGTACCCACTTCCTCGACGAATTCGCGACCGGGTCATGGGAGATCGACTGGAGAGACTCGGCGACGTCGTACGAACCAGCGTGCACGTGGACGACGCACGAATCATGAACGAAGCCGACGCGGCACGCGCCGTTCTTCGGGCGGCGCGAAGCGACGATGCAGACCTCATCGTGGTGGGAAGGTACCCGCACCTGGGCGCGACCACCACACGGGTTTTGGATGACGCGAAGCGCTCCGTGTTGGTGGTCCCCGTCCAGGCCCCAGCGCCCACGCTGTAGCTCCGACGGCGCTTGGCGCGGGTGGCGGATGCACGAAGCACGCGAGCGAAGAGCTCCTGAAACCCACGCGCCGGCCAAGCCTGCGCCTCACGCGTACCCTGTCGCGCTCTCGCGGTAGCCTCGCGACGGCCGCTCAGTAGAGCTCGACGCCGGTGGCTTCTAGCTGGAGCTGCGCGAGCGGCTTGCCCAGCTGCTTTTCGGCCTCGGCCTTGCAGCCCATCTTGTGGTCGCCGCCCTCGCCGCATGCCGGCTCCGGCTCGTCGGCTGCGACCAGCTTGGCGTGCACGCGCGCCTTCTTGCCGCTCGCGTCTTTGGGAATGAAGAAGGCGTGGCCGGCCATGCGAATGTGCGCGTCGCCGCCGCCGTCGTCCTTGAGCGTCATCCAGCAGCCCATGTGCTGGCAAACGGCGTTCACGGTGCCGGTGGTGACGAACTCCTTGCCCACGTAGGCCTTGGGATTCTTGGAGACGTCGGCGAGGGTGAGCTTCTGCGCGCCCTCCGGAATGGCCTTCCCCAACTGCGCCGAGGTCTTCGGCTGCGCGGGCTCGGTCGCCGTGTGCACCTCGGGAGCGATCTCCTTGGGGCTGGTGTTGCAGGCAACGACAAGGAGCAGAGCGGCGGCAAAGGCAGTTCGCATGGCCAAAGCAGCGTAGCACTGCGCGCCGCATCGGGGCGAGCAGGTGGTGCTCAACGGGTTGCGCAAGCGCTGCGCAGCCTGCCCACGCGATCACGCACGCGCCGCAAATTGCCGGGCGAGAACCGACCGTGGGTGGTGGTACGCGAGCTGCACAGGCGGTACTCATGAAGAACACCTCTCTTACCGTCTCACTCACCGCCGCTGCCATCGCCCTCACCGCGGCGCTGCCTTCGATGGCCGAAGCGCGTGTCGTGCGCTGGGGCGAAAACGGCGACGTGCCCATCACCGCCGACTTCGACGGCGACGGCCGGTCCGACATCACCGTGTGGCGACCGACCACCGGCGAATGGTGGACCATCCCGAGCAGCACCGGCGCGGGCTTTCGCAAGGGCGTCTGGGGCGGCGTCGGCGACGTGGCGGTGCCTGCCGACTACGACGGCGACGGCAAGGCCGACATGGCCATCTTTCGCGCGGCTACCCACGAGTGGTGGATCGCCTTCGCGACCGGCGGCATGCGGGTCGATCGCTGGGGCGACCCGGGCGACGTCGCGGTGCCCGCCGACTACGACGGCGATGGCAAGGCCGACGTGGCCATCTGGCGACCGAGCACCGGCGTGTGGTGGCTCGCCCAGAGCACCAAGGGCATTCGCACCCAGCAGTGGGGAACGAGCGGCGACGTCCCGGTGACCGGGCAAGTGGATAGCTACATCGGCTCGGACTTCATGGTGATGCGGCCCTCCACCCGTGAACTGTTCACCATGGGCAGCTTCTCTGGCGCCACCAGCAGCCGTCGGCTCCCCAGCTTCAACGAGACCCCAGTGTCTGCACGGTTCTATTGCTGGAGCGACACCATCGGCTCGTTCAACAAGAGCAACGGCCAGTGGAGCATTCCCGGCGCCTACACGATGATGTACGGCATGGCGGGCGACATTCCCGTTCCCGGCCTCTTCAGCGGAGCGACCGTGGGCATGGGCGCGCAGCGCGCGGTGTTCCGCCCGTCTGAGGGCAAGTGGTACATCCACGAAGGCCAGGAGGTCTGCATCAACTGACGGGTAGCCACGCGCAGCGAAAACGCCAGAGCTGATCGCATGCGCACCAGCGACCCGCGAACCCCGGTAAATGATGGGGCGCGGAACGCTGTTGCGGGTCTCGAGCATCGAAAGCGCAAGGGCTACACCTCCGCTCTCGATCCCGAGGCCGCGGGTGTATCGTTGAGACCGCCATGGTGCTTCTTCGATTGATCCGCGCATTGTTCGGGCTCATTTTCTGGCCGCTCCGGCGTCTTCGCGAATTCATGGGGCTGCCGCAAGGCAGCTTCGTGGAGCTCACGGTCGACGGCGCGGTGGTCGACGTGGTGCCGCGCCGCCGCCGCCTGGTGTCGTGGATGCAAAAGCGGCCCATGACCGTTATGTCCGAAGTGGTCGAGCTCACCCAGCAGCTCGAGACCGACACCCGCGTGCGCGGTCTCATCGTCACCATCAAATCGCCGGTGTGGGGCGTGGCGCACGCCGCTTCGCTCTACGACGCCCTCAAGCGTTTGCGCGACGCGGGGAAAGAAGTGGTGGTCTTCCTGCCCACCGGCGTCGACTCCAAGGGCACCTGGGCGGCCATGGCCGCCAGCAAGATTCTCCTGGGCCCGGAAGCGACCATCGCGCCGGTGGGCTTTCAGGTGAAGGGTCACTACGCCGGCGAGGCGCTCCGCCGCGTGGGGCTGCAGGCCGAAGTTTACGCCAAGGGTCGCTACAAGAGCGCCGGTGAGCGCCTGACCCGCGACGAGATGAGCGACGCCGAGCACGAGCAGCTCTCGCGCATCGTCGACTCGTTCTACGAGGGGTTGGTCGCCGCCATCGCCGAGGGCCGCAAGCGCGACGTTGCATGGGCCCAGAAAGTGGTCGACGAGGCGCCTTTCCGCGGCGAAGCGGCCATCGCGGAGGGCCTCATCGATGGCGTCGCCTACGACGACGAAATGCTCGATCGGCTGGCGGTGGGCGGCGAGCGACCCCGCACTATCGACGGAAACGTGTATCTTGCATTCGCTCGGGCGCGAAAGTTTTCGCCCATCGCCCGGCCCTCCATCGTGGCCATCATCCCGGTGCACGGGGCCATCATGTCGCAGAGCCCGGTGCTGTTCGGCGGCGCCATCGACGAGCCCATCATCGGCATGATCCGCGCTGCCCGCGCCAATAAGAATATCAAGGGCGTGCTCTTGCACGTCGACTCGCCCGGAGGCAGCGCGCTGGCCTCCGACCGCATTCATCACGAGCTCGAGGCCCTGGCCAAAGAGAAGCCGCTGGTGGCGTGCATGGGCAACGTGGCTGCCAGCGGAGGCTACTACGTGGCGGCGCCGGCCCACGCCATCGTGGCACTCCCCACCACCATCACGGGCTCCATCGGCGTGGTGGGCACGCGCTTCGTCATCGAGCCCTTGCTCTCGCGCCTCGGCATCACCAGCGAGGGCATTCGTCGGGGCGCCCACGCAGGCCTGCTCGACGCCGGGGCGCCGCTCAACGAAGAGGAGCGCAAGGTCATCGATAAGGAGCTCGACGGCGTCTACAAGTCGTTCCTCGCGGTGGTTGCCCGGGGCCGAAAGATGCCCGTGGAGCGCGTGGCCGAGCTGGCTGAAGGCCGCGTGTGGACCGGCGCCGACGCCAAAGCCAACGGCCTGGTCGACATCCTCGGCGGCATGGACGTCGCCGTGGCCGAGCTCGGAAAGCGCGTGGGCGGAACCGCTTTCCCGTTCGTGATGTCGCCGGCACGCCATAGCCTGCCCCCGCTCGATCCGCCGCGCGCGGCTGCGGCGCTGCTGAGCCAGATGGGCCTGTCGTCGCTGGCGAGCAGCGTGGAGACCCTGAGCGGCATCATCGGCAGCAAGGAGCGGGTCATGCTCCTGGGCCCAGTGACCTCCGTCGACGGCTGACAAAGAGTGGCACGTTAGCTCCCTAGCGTGCTACTCCATGCGCATGGCACTGGTGCCCGCAGCTCTCATCGCGATCGCGGGCCTAACCCAAGGGTTTCGCCACGCGCTAGAGCCGGATCACCTGGCAGCGGTCTCTACGTTCGTGAGCAACAAGCGCTCGCCCTTGGCGGCCATGCGCTTCGCCGCCGCCTGGGGAACCGGGCACGCCGCGATGCTGGTGCTGGTGGGCGGCGCGCTCTTCGTTCTCCGGTCCTCAATGCCTCCCGCTGTGGCCAGCGTTCTCGAGGGCGCGGTCGCCATTATGCTGGTGGTGCTCGGGGTGCGCGCCATCATGCAGGCCCGACGCCTCGGGAGCGAAGGCCCCGAAGAGCCCCACGCGCATGGTCACGTGGCGCACGAGCATGCGGTGGGTGCGCCGCACATCCATCTGCGCGGCGGCTCCTTCGCCACGCTTCCTTTCGTCGTCGGTTTGGTGCACGGCCTGGCTGGTAGCGGCGCCCTCGCCTCGGTGGTCATGGGCCACTCCTCGAGCGTCGGCGTCGGTCTGGTGTTCCTGCTGCTCTATGGCTTCGGGGCAACCCTGAGCATGGCAGTTCTCGCGGGCATTCTAGCCAAGCCGCTCTCGGCTTTGCTGCGCAGCGCTCGCGCGCGCATCGCGCTCGTCACCGTGAGCGGCCTCGCCTCGCTGGGCGTGGGCGTGGTCTGGGGCGCGCTGGTCTTGGCCGGTTGACGAAGAAGCGCTACAGGCCGAGCAGCTTGGTCATCGAGGCTTCGTCGGCAGGCGTGAACGGGTACTGGTCGAAGTCGGAGCTTTGAACCCAGCGGAAGTCGGAGACCGCGCGCGGCTCGAGCTTTTCGGGCCCTACGAGCGTGCACTCGTAGAGAAACAGGTCGACCACGTAGTGCTCGTAGGGGTGGGTGACGAAGCTGATGAGCTTGCCGCACGATACGTGCGCGCCGAGCCGGTGCAGCACCTCGCGCTCCAGCGCCTGCGCGTCGGTCTCGCCCGGCTCCACGCGGCCGCCGGGAAACTCCCACATGAGCGCCAGCACCGCCGAGGCCCGACGCTGGGTGATGAGATAACGGCCGTCGCGCTCGATGACGGCGGCGACGACGCGAATGGTTTTGAGGGCAGCCACGCGGCTTACATCGCGACGCGGAAGAGCTGTTGACCCATGAGCAGGATGTCGCCGGCGACGACCTCCGTCTCTTCTCGCAACCGCAAGAAGGTGCCGTTGGAGCTACCGAGATCGGTGAGGAAGATCTTGGGGCCGTCGGGGGCGATTCGGCAGTGGAGGCCGGACACGTAGCCGTCCTCCGGGAACAGCACCTCACCGCGCTCGCGGCCCAGGTGGATGCCGGTATCGGGCACCGGGAACGCGTTGCCGGTGGTCTCGCGGCCCACCACAAGTGCGATGCGCCCAATGTAGCCCTTGGACGGTGCGCCCAGGCGCTCAACGCCGTCGGGCGAAGGCGGAAGCGTTTCCAGCGGCTCGAACTTGATGATCTCTTGCCCGATGCGGAACACGTCGAGCGGCAAGAGCTCCACCGGCGCGTCGCGGCTGAGCTTGCGGTAGACGCCGTTGAGCGAGGCTTCGTCCTTGACCGAAAGGCGACCCCCTGCGACGCGGAACGTGGCGTGGCGGGGCGAGAGATAGCTATCGGCGGCGAAGATGCCGCCGGTCTCGCGGCCTACGGTGATGTGCGTCGAAGGGAGCGAGTACGTGCCGGCTTCGCTGCCGTCGGCCCGGAGGGCGGTGAGGATGATGGGCTTGGCCAGCGGCTCGCCGCCGGTGGCGGCTGCGGGCAGGTGCGCCGGGGGAGCGGCTGCGGCGGCCGGAGCCGAAACGGCGGCCGGGGCCGGCGCGGAGCCGGTGGCGGCGGGAACCACGGCGGCGACCGCAGAGGGAGAGCCGGGCGTGAGGCGGAAACCGCAGGAGCCGCAGAAGAGGTTGCCGGGGCCGTTCATGTGGCCGCACTGCGGACACGGCGACTTGTTGGCGGCAGGCGCAGCAGGGACCGCGCCGCTACTGCCGGCCGAGGCCGCGGGAGGCGCTGCGGCGGCGCTCGGTGCAGACGCGGCGCTGGGTGCGGCCGAGGCGACGGGTGCGGCCGAGGCGATGGCCGAAGCCGAAGCGGCCTTCACACCGTGCGGCGGGGTCTGCGGAGAGAACGCCTTTGGCGCGGAATCCCGAGGCAGCTCCGCCCCGCAGCCAAGACAGAACTTGTAGTGGTCCTGATTTTCCTTCGCACACTTCGAGCAGATGATCACCGGGATGCCTCGAGTCGATGGTCGACGCGCCGGCGCCTTCCAAGATGGTCTCGGAAGAGCGGGCGCTCATATCTCTGGAACAGGTTCGGAAGAGAGTACGTGAAACTCGTTCCGCCGAGAACTTTTTCGGGGGGCGGAAGAGGATTCCGTGGGGCGGCGAGCGAACTCTTGAAGTGACCTGCTGCAGAGACCCTGTTAAAGTCCGCCTCCACTTTCCCCGGCGCACCATCTCGTCGCGCCACCGAAAAGCGAGGATTTGCATGGTTCAAGCGAACTTCCCGGAGATTCAGGTTCCCGGCACCGGCCAGCTGCGGGCGCGCTTTCACACGAGCATGGGCGTCATGGTCGCGGTACTCGAGGAGCACCGCGCACCCAACACCGTGAAGAACTTCGTGGGTCTCGCCACCGGCACCCAGGAGTACATCGACCCGCGCAACGGCCAGCCCGCCAAGGGCGTGCCCTACTACGACGGCACCATCTTCCACCGGGTCATCTCCGACTTCATGATCCAGGGCGGCGACCGCCTCGGCAAGGGCATCGGCGGCCCCGGCTACAAGTTCGCCGACGAGTTCCACCCGGAGCTCCGCCACACCGGCCCCGGCATTCTTTCCATGGCCAACTCGGGCCCGGGCTCCAACGGGGCCCAGTTCTTCATCTGCGAGAAGGCAACGCCGTGGCTCGACAACAAGCACTCGGTCTTCGGCCAGGTGGTCGAAGGCGCCGACCTCATTCCGAAGATCACCCGCGTGCCCAAGAACAGCAGCGACAAGCCGAATCAAGACGTGGTCCTGGAGCGCGTGGAGATCTTCCGCGCCTGAGCGCCTGAGCGAACGGAAACGCCGAAGGCCGCCCACCCCACGTTGGCGGCCTTTCGTTTGTCTGGAACAATGGCCCGGTGAGCGATCCCCTCAGCCTCTTCCTCGAGGGTGGCCCGGCCGCCGCGGCCATCGCGACCGCCGTGGCAGCAATTTCGGGCGCGCTCATGGCCCGCCGGAGCTTCCGCAAAGAGGCCGCGACCCTCGCCGCGCGCGCGCACCATGAAGTGGGCCTCCGGGCGCTGCAATCGGTGCAGGGTGCAGCCGACGGCGAACAGGTGAACCTCGAGGGCCTGCTGAACGGCGATGCGATCCACACCATGGGCCTGGCCATCGAGTCGGCCTTCGGGCGAAGCACGGCCAAGGTGCACGCCCAGGCGCTCGAGCTCGATGTGCAGGGAACCATGGTGCAGCTTCGCGGTCCCTTCGAGCTCGCCTCGGGGACCGCGCTCGAGATCCGCGCGCGCGGGGGCGGCGAAGACGCCTGGTGGGGGCTCTCGCTCGGCGATCGGGTGTGGGCACGTGGCCGCCTTCGGGTGGTTGCCCCAGAAACCCAAGGGGGATACCGCAGCGGCGAGGGCGCCTACACGCTCGAAGGGAGCGACAAGGCGCCGTTGGTCTTGCACGCGACCGGCGCGCCGACGCGCATGCGGCCACCCCTCTCGCGGCTGGCCATCGGCGCCATGATCTACGCAGTGGCTTTCCTGTTCGTTGCCTACTTGGCGGCGGCGGCAGGACGCTACTTCGAGGAGCCGCACGCGCGACGCGACGCGACGCTTCCTGGCGCGCGGCTCACCGCCACGGTATTGCGAACCGCGCTGCCGCTGGAGCGCGATCCGGCGTTGCGCGACCTGGTGGCGCACCTCGATCTTTCTCCGGCGCCCGAAGAAAAGGCCTGGGAAGACCCCTGGAACGCTGAGCGCCTGCGGCAGGCCGAGCGTCTCTACGCGCACCTCGGGCAGTGCAGCGAAGCCGTGCGCCTGTGGAAGAGCTACGGGTTCTATCGCGAGGCCCATCGGCTGGCGAAGGCCTGCGGGGAGGAGCTCAGTTGCGAGACCAGCCTCACCGAGCTGCTCCGCGAAGGGCGCACCGACGAGGCGCGCGCGGTGCGTGCCATCTGCGTCCCCCGGAGTCATTCCACGCCGGTGGCGGAGCTGGGCGAGGGCAACTTCGCGGGCGCCGGCGCGGTGCTCGAGCTTCATCCGCAGGCGGAGCGGGCGTTTCCTCGGCTCGCCTTCGTTTCCCATCTGGCCAACGGAAACTGGGACCGCGCGGCCGCCGCGACCTCCGACCCTTGCCTCAAGCTCGCGCTCGAAGCGCGCAGCAAGCCGGAGCGCGCAGGCGAGCTGGCGATGAGAGCCCGCGCCAGCGGCGACGCCGACTGCTTGCTCCTCGCGGCCGACCTTCACCCGGGCGACGCCCGGCGAACCTTGCTGGCTTCGGCGCGCGCGCAGCTGCGCCCCGGTGATCCAAGGCTCCTGTGGGCGCAGGCGCTGGCGCGCGAGGACGGCGACGCTCTACCCCTCGCGCCGGAGACCTTCGCCCTGCGATGCGAGCCGGCGCTGGCCATTCGGCGGCCACTCGGGTGCTGGTTCGGCGCGCCGCTGCCCTTTCAAAACGTCTTGATCCAGGGCAGCACGCCGGCCCAGGGCGCCGCCGGGAGGGCGCAGCTGGCGATGCTCCTCTCGACCTTTGGCGACCACGACGGCGCCCTGCAGCGCATCTTGGGCGCGCTCGACACCGCGGGTCTGCGTCCGGAGCCGACGGTTCCCCGCAAGGACCCCTATGGACCTGCGGAACGACGGCTTCTGCAGACCTGGGCCACGGTGCTGGCGCGCGGGGGCCACGATGCGGAAACCGCGCTCGCGCGCATGGGCCGCACGGAGTGGGCGGGCGTCGACGATGCGGCGCGTGCGCTTCAGCCCAACGGACCCGCCCCGCCGTTCGCGAGCCTGGTGCTGGGCGTGCCCTTCGCAGACGCAACCTCGGTTCGCAACGCACTGGCGAAGCAGGGAATCCTCGGCGACGGCTATCTCCTCTACGCCATGCGCTGGAAGGGCGCCGAGGTTGCGCCCTTGGCCGCCTGGGTGCAAGCGGAGCTCCCGCCGCCCCCGTGGTCGGCGCCGTTCGAGACGTTCGTCGACGACCTGGCGCAGCGAAACGACGCGATCTTCGCCACGTCGGGCATCGAAAGCCGCGCATCTCTTCGCCTGCGCGATCTGTTTTTGCGCCGCGACATCGCGGTTCTGCTGTTGGTCTGGACGCGGAGCCCCCAGCCCTAGCCACGGTTCAGCGCGAGAGCTGCTTGGCGAACCAGCAATCGCCGTTCGCGGCCCCCTGGAGCTCGGCGCCGTGCTTGTGCTTGATGGCCGCCTCGGCGGCATCCGAGGCGTCGCGCAGCTCCGCGCCCATGTCGGTGAGCCAGGTCCGCCATCGGGGCGAGGTCAGGCGCTCCTCGTACATCATGGCGGCCACGCGGAGGCGCTGCGAAGCGTCAAAATCCCCTGGAATATCAACGGGCATGGTACAGAGCATGGCCACGTCGCCGGCCTCGTCCTCCTTCGCGGGCTTGTAGGTGAGGAGCGTGATGGTGGGCGCGTCGCGTGCCGGTTTGCCACCTTGCAAGACCCCCAGCACCCCGCCGGTCTTGCACACTGCCCGGCGAATGGGCTCGCGCGCGTCCTTCTTCGCGGCCGGGAGCGCCTCGGTGCTGAGCACCTTTCCGGAGGCGTCTTTCACGTCCAGCGTCGAGGGCTTGCCGGCGACGACGTTCACCACCAGCGAACCGGTCTGGACCCATCCGGCGGGCACGTTCTCCGACGTGGTCGCCGTGCACTTGCCCGGCGCCGCGGCATGGCTGGTCTCGGTGCTCGGCACGTCGCCGCCTGCCTTGGCGGGCGGCGCGCCTCCACCGCAGGCGGAGAGCGAGAGCGCGAACAGCACCGCTGCGAGGCCGAACTTCTTCATCGCGGCATGCTCGCGTGCGAGCGACCCCGATGCAACGGTCATCGCTTGCGAACCACGCTCACGTGCACGTCGGTCTCGGGTTTGCTACCGGTGGCCCGAAGGTAGGCGCGCCGACCCGCGAGGCGCGCCGCTTCGATGCGGTCGGCGGCGCTCGCGCCCGGGGGGAGCGCCTGCATCGCCCGGCGAATCTCCGCCCGCGCGCTCTCGACGATGCGCGGATCGTCGGTGAGGCCGCGGCTGGTGAGCGAGACCTCGTCGGTCCCCTCGCCGAGCGTCACGAACAGCGCGCCGTACTCCGCGAGGGCGCGGCGGTCTCGCATCATCTCGGGGGTGATCTCGAGGCCATCGGCCAAGCGCACGCGCCCCGAGGCAAACGACTCTTCGCGCCGCACCACGCCGGCCGCCAGGCTGCCGGCCAGGCCATTTTCCAGCACGCACACCGAGCCCACGCCGGCATCGCTGGCCAGCTCTGCGTGCGCGTGAAGGTGCCGCAGCGTGCCGTGCAGGGGCACGAAGGCCTTGGGCTCGGTGAGGCCGATGAGCCGCGCCTGCTCCTCGCGGCACGCGTGGCCGCTCACGTGAATGCCGGGCGCGCGCTCACGGGTGACGACGTCGATGCCGCGCCGAAGAAACGAATCCACCAGCGCACCCACCTCGAGCTCGTGCCCGGGAATCACCCGGCTCGAGAACACGATGCGATCGCCCTTTTGGGCGGCCATCACCGGGTGGGTGCCCGCAGCGATGCGCGCCAACGCCGCCGCCGGCTCGCCCTGCGACCCGGTCACCACCGCCAACACGTTCTGCCGCGGCAGCTCGCGAACCCGCGCCGAGGGCCAGGTCAGGCCTTCCGGCCAGGAGAGCAGGCCCACGTCGCGCGCCAGGCGCGTGTGCGTCTCCATGCTCCGCCCCACCAGCACCAGCCTTCGCCGGGTGGCGCGCGCCACGTCGCCCAGGAGCTTCATGCGATGCGCGTTGGAGGCGAACATCGCCACGATGACCGCGCCCTCGGCGCCGCTCACGGCCCGCTCCAGCGCCGCGCCCACGTCCGCCTCCGACCCGGAATGGCCGGCGGCGTCGACGTTGGTCGAGTCGCTCAGCAGCAGCGAAACGCCCTCGCGCCCCCAGTCGGCGAGGCGCTCGGTGTCGAAGCCGGCGCCCACCACCGGGGTCTCGTCGAACTTGAAGTCGCCCGAGTGCACGATGCGGCCAGCCGAGGTCTCGATGCTGAGTGCAGTGGCGTCGGCGATGGAGTGGGTGACGTCGATGGGCTCGATGCGCAGGTTGCCCAGCCGAAACGCCTCGCGCCCCTTGGTCTCGAACAAGCGCGCATGGTGCAGCACCTCGTGCTCCCGGGCCCGCTCCCGAAGCAGCGCGAGTGCGTAGCGCGGCCCGTAGATAGGCACGTCGAAGCGGCGCAAGAAGTACGGCACCGCGCCCACGTGATCCTCGTGCCCGTGGGTGAGCACCAGCGCCCGAACGTCGAAGTCGGCGCTCTCCAGGGCGTCCCAGCGCGGATGAGCGACGTCGACCCCCAGCGCCGCGCTCTCGAAGGTCACGCCACAATCGATGACGATGGCGTCGCGCCCATCGACGATGGCCATGCAGTTCATGCCCACCTCACCCAGCCCGCCCAGTGGCAGAATCCGCACCATTCCCCGGGAGTATTCCTGGCGACCGGGCTCCGTGTCACGATCCATCTGGAGATCGTGGGCGTGGGTTTTCGGTGCGCCATCGATCGCCGGATCTCAGCCTTGTAGGGGGTCAGGCCATTCAGCGCTTTCGAAGTGCGGCAAATGGTGCATAAATGGCGGTCCTCACTCATGTCCATGGCCCCGGTGGCACAGCTTCGATTCGCGATCGTGACCGGCAAGGGCGGCGTGGGCAAAACCACCGTCAGCGCCGCCATGGGTGTTCGCCTGGCGAGCGAGGGCAAGCGCGTGCTCATCGCCATGTGCAACGCGAAGGAGCGGCTGTCGACGATGCTGGGCACGCCGCCCATCGGTGCCGACGTGCTCGAGATCACTCCGCAACTCTCTGCGGTGAACATGGAACCCGAGCAGGCGCTCGAGGAGTACGGAATGATGGCGCTCAAATCGCGCGCCCTCTACACGCTGCTCTTCGACAACAAGTACGTGCGAACGTTCTTTCGCGCTGTACCGGGCATCCACGAGTGGGCCATGCTGGGCAAGGCGTGGTGGCACACCACCGAGCTGCTGCCCAACGGCCAGAACAAATACGACATCGTGATCCTCGATGCGCCGGCCACCGGGCACGGCCTCGACATGCTGCGGGTGCCCAAGGTCATCACCGAGGTGGTGCCGCCGGGGCTCCTTCGTCGAGACGCCGATCGCGCCTGGCAAATGTTCCAGGACCCGAAGCTCACCGGGGTCGTTCTCGTGGCTTTGCCCGAAGAAATGCCCACCACCGAGACGCTGGAGCTTGCCACCGCGCTCCGCACCGAGCTGCACATTCCGCTCGCCAAGGTGGTGGTGAACGGCGTGCTGCCTCCGCTCTTCTCACGCGAAGAGGCAGAGCTGCTCGAGCGCATTCCCGACGGCATGGCCGAGACCGTCGAAGCCGACGCAGGCCTCGCGGCCAAGCGCCGCGCCATCCGAGAGCGCATCCAGAGCGAGTGCATGACGCGCCTGAGCCAGGGCCTCGACCTCGCGCCCACCACGCTGCCCCTGCTCTTCGAGGACGCCGCGCGTCCCGATGCGATCCGAAACCTCGCTCGACGCTTTTGATCGCCCACGTGTGTCTCGCTGCACACGCTTCGGGTCGTCGCGACGCGCGATGATCACCTCCCGATCGACCTCGGCCGACCCTCCCCGCGGGAGCATCGCGAGCTCGAAGCACACCTCGCGAGGTCGAAACGGTGGTCGAGAGCGCTCTCTGCGTTCCAGATTTTGTTCAAATTCTGGAATGTCGCACTTCGAAGTCGGGGTGGGCTTTTCTCGAGAAAGTGCGATTTCAAGCGGTTTTTTGCGAAATTTTCGCATTCCGCACTGGTCGAAAGGTCACCCCTGCTCAGTTCGCGTTTTTCGTTGACGACGAACGTAGGTGACCATATACGTCATGTAGATTCCTTTTGCAGGAGGAAACCATCATGGCTGCTAAGAAGAGTGCGAAGAAGACGGCTGCTAAGAAGCCCGTCGCGAAGAAGACCAAGACCACCAAGAAGGCGGCGGGCAAGACCGTCAAGAAGAGCGCGAAGAAGCGCGCTGCCGCCAAGAAGCCGGCCAAGAAGGCCGCCAAAAAGGCTGCCAAAAAGCCAGCTAGGAAAGCCGCCCCAAAGGCGGCGAAGACGGGTGGCGGTCGCTCGGCTGCGAAGAAGCCGGCGAAAGCAGCTCCCCCCGCAGGGGTCCCCTCGATGCTCGGCGGTGCGCCGGCCTCGAACCGGGGCCTGGACGACGGGGAAGAGTAGTCACCATCTCACTGGAAGTTTCCAGTGAGAACGAAAGCTGAGAGGCGTAGGCATCACTGCCCGCGCCTTTCGGCTTTTGTGCTTTCCAGTGGCAGCGGTCGGAAACGTAGCGCCGTGGGGGCCCACTGCGCGCCTGGCGAGCCGGGCGGGCGAGCACCGGTGCTCGGGCGGAGGGTGTGCGTTCGTGTAGGTGTTGAACAATTCGTTCCGACCTCTGATCTGGCCCCCGCGCGACGAACCGCGCAGGCGAAGCTTGGATCCTTCGCTGCGCGGAGCTGATAGCGTCGCTCGTGTGCGGTGGGGCGATGTTCAAGAGGGTGGAACCAACGTGCGAGCTCTTCAAGGTGCGCGCGATGCCGAGCCGCTTCGGGGTAAACCCCGAGGACGACGACGTGGATGCACAGCACATCGCGGACGAGACAGGTTGATGCGCCCCATCGCATTCTCGCCTCCGGCGATCGCGCTCCCGTTCGCATGAGGGCGCCGCCTCACGAGACGCTGGTGGTGAGGGCGGTGGCCAGCGCGATGCTCGCCGACGGCGCGTGGACGGAGACGGACCTGGCGGCGCGCGGCGGCGCGGTCTTCGACAAGCGGCCGCGGTGGATGGGGGCGGCAGCGAGCGCTGTCGTGGCGGGGCACCCGACCCGCGAGGGCGTCACCGTGGGCAACCTGACCACGCTCCTTTCGTCGCGACCGGGCGTTGTGCGTGCGATCCGCCGGGCGCACCTGGTGGTGCGGCGCTGGGCCATGCCGGTGGTGGCGCGCGTGCCGCCGCGATGGCCGGTGCCTGCGTTCGAGTCTGCGAATGCGCTCGCTTCGTGGCTCGAGCTCTCACCGGCAGAGCTTGCCTGGTTCGCCGACGCGAAGGGCCTCGGCCGCGATCCCGACCTCGACGAGCCGCTGCGCCACTACCGAACGCAGTGGGTAGCCAAGCGGCGCGGCGGCGTGCGGCTCCTCGAAGCGATGCGCACTCTCACGCGGCGCTGCACGAGCGGCAGGCGGTGGTGCTGCGGGTCGACCTCGAAGATTTCTTTCTTTCGATCTCGCTCGCACGCGTGGTGGCGGTGTTGCGCGCCGTGGGGTACCCGGACGACGTGGCGCATTTGCTGGGGCGTCTTTGCACGCATCGCACGAATGCCTCGTGCCCGTTGCCGGTGCTGGGCGCCTACCCCACCGCGGCCGACCTGCACGCCCGTCGAAACGCCGAGCGCCTCGCTGGTGCGCCGCATTTGCCCCAAGGAGCGCCGACGTCGCCTGCGGTGGAACCGCTGCGCGTATCGGCTCGACGTCCGTCTGGAGGCTGCTGCGGCCGCTGTAGGGGCAACCTACTCGCGATACGCCGACGACTTGGTGTTCTCCGGCGGTGAGGACTTCGCGGCGCGGGCGCACCGGTTCGCGGCGTTGGTGGGCGGCATGGTGCTCGACGAGGGGTTCCGCGTGAACCATCGGAAGACGCGCATCATGGGCAAGGGAGCACGGCAGGTGGTGGGCGGCCTGGTGGTGAACGCGCACGCGCAGGTGCCTCGGGCCACCTTCGACGCGGTGAAGGCCATCATACGAAACAGCATCGATCGCGGCCCTTCGTCGCAGAATCGCGAGGCGCATCCCGACTTTCGCGCGCACCTGCGGGGCCTCGTGGGCTGGGCCGGCGGCGCTACCGGCTCTCCCCGACGCGCCAAGCTCGACGCCTTGTTTCGCCAGATCGTGTGGTGAGCGGGCCTTCCGGTGCTACACGGGAGCCATGACCACGAAGCACAACGCCAAGTCCGCCCGCGCGAACTTGTGGGTGGCGAAGCAGCGCGCCGCGGAGGCCATGAGCGCCCCGCAAAAGCATGCATTCGAAGCGCGGCAGCGTTCGCTCCGCGATGCCACCCGCGCGGCCAGGGCCCTCGCGGCGCAGGCCGAGCGCGCCGCCAAGGAAGCGGCGGAGAAACCGAAGGCCGAGACCGCCGAAGCCCCCGAGGCGCCGGCGGCGGGCCCGGTCGAAGCGAAACCGTAGACCCGGGGTTGCGTTCGGATCGACCTGCGGAGGCCTCGAGGGTCGCCCCATGACGCGCCCCGCCCTCTCATCGCTCGACGCGCGGGGCACATTTCGCGCAATGTGGCCCGATCTCGCGAAGGGCCTTCGGGCCGCGGCCACCACGCTGGTGCCGTTCTTTCTGGCGACGCGGCTGGAGCGACCGGAGCTGGCCTGGACGGCGCTCGGCGGATGGCTGGGCACGCTGGCCGATCCCGGAGGCGCCCGCGCGGTCCGCGCCCGCACGGTGGCGGGGTTCGTGGTGGCCGGGGGCATCGCCGTGGCCTTGGGCGGCTTGGGTGCGCGCGTTTCGCCGCTCGCGGCCGTGCTTCTGGGTCTCGTGGCCTTTGGCGCTTCGCTCTTGCGGGCGCTCGGGGCCAACGGCGCGTCGGTGGGGACCATGACGGCCATCACCTTCACCATCGCGGTGGGTCGCGGCACCCCGACGCCGGGCAAGGACGCGCTGTACTTTGCGGGCGGCGCAGCGGTGGCGGCGCTCCTTTCGTCGATCGTGTGGCCCATCGGTACCCATCGCGCGGTGCGGGTGGGGCTGGCGCGGTTCTTTCGCGAGCTCGGCACCTACGCGCGCGCCCTGGCGGAGCTCACCGAGGCGGGCAAGGTCGACGGCGATGCCAGCTGGGTCGGCGCCGCCCGGGTGCATCGACGAGCGCTTCGCACCGCGCTGGAAGACACGCGCGCAACGGCCCTCGCCGTTCGCTCGAGGCGCGGGGGCGAGAGCCGAGAAGGAAGCAACCTGCGGGTGCTCCTGGGGCTGGGCGAGCTCTCGATGCGGCTGCTCACGGCCACCGCGGCCGAGCTCGAGACCCACGCCGCCAACGGCGCTGGCTCTGCCCACACCGATACGGTGCGCCTCGCGGCGCTCTTCGACGGCACCGCGCGCGCACTGGAGGAAGGGCGCGCCGTGCAGCCGAAAGGCGAGGAGCGCGCGTCGCTGGCCCCGCCGCCCTCCGGGGCCATGCGACTCCCCTTGCCGGTACTGCTGGGTCGCTCTGCGGAGACCGCACGGCAGGCGCTGGCGGTGGCGAGCGCGCTCGACGCGGCCACCGACGACGCCGACTTTTTCGAAGCGACAGCGGCCCTCGATCTGCGCGGATACCTGAGCCTCCGGTTTCGCGCGCTGCTCGACGCGGCCTCGATTCGATCCCCGATTTTTCGCCACGGTCTGCGGGCCGGCGTGGCCGTGGCCGCAGCGTGGTTCGTGGCCCGGCTCTTCGTTCCCGACCACGCCTCGTGGGTGGTGGTGACCACCCTGGTGGTGCTGCAGCCCTACCAGGGCGCCACCCTGACCCGCGCCATCGAGCGCATCATCGGCACCGTGCTCGGGTGTCTCATGGCCGTGGCGGTAACGCTGCTGGTGCACTCACCAATGGGGCTGGCGCTGGTGATGACGCCCCTCTCGGTGGCCGCGGTGGCGACCCGGCCGCGGAGCTACCGCCTCTTCACGTTCTTCCTCACGCCGGTCTTCGTGCTGCTCGCGGCGCGATACCCGGGCGACTACCAGACCGCCGTGGTGCGCGCCGGCGCGTCGATCCTGGGCGGCGTGGTGGCCTTGGTGGCGGCGCTGGTGGTGTTTCCTGCGTCGGAGCGGCGACGCCTGCCCGACACCCTGTGGGCGATGATCGCCGCTACCGAGGGCTACGGTCAGGCTGTGCTGGGCGATCGAAGCCACAAGCGCGCGGCCCACCGTACGGCCATCGACGAGGCGCGAAGAAAGGCAGGAGTGGCCATCGGCGAAGCCGAGACGTCGCTCGAGCGGCTTCTGGCAGAGCCGCAGCTGCACCGGCTGGGGCGCCGCCGCTCGCGGGGCGTCCCGGCGCGCCAAGCCGATGCCGAGCAGGCCATGCAGCTCGTAACCTTCGCCCGACGACTGGGTGGAGCGCTCTCGGCGCTCGACGTCGAGGTGGAGCTCCTTGCGGGAGACGGCGGCGACGATCCGTTGCCTGCCGGCTATCGCGAGCGGGCCGCTGCGCATGTGCACCAGGCCATGGAGCAGGTGCGCGCCCACCTGCGAGGCGCCGCGGCCACCTCCCTCGACGCGCCGCCGGAGCCACCGGAAGGCGTGCATCCGATGCTGCGTCAGTGCCTCTTGCGCATTGCGCGTCACACCACGCTCTTGGCCGCCGGCGAAGCGACCGGAAAGAGCGCGGCGGCCGGCCCTTGAGTTGCGCACCGGCGCGCCCGGCGTAACCACCCGAAAAGCCTGACGATTCAACCTGGTCGGCATCGACCAAAAACACCCGCCACCTAGGCAGAAGGGGGCTTCGAGCTCGCGGCTTCTTCCTCGTCGTCTTCCTCCGCCTTTCGCTCTTCGGTGATCTCGGCGGCGATGGTTGCAGCGTCGATGGCGGGAACGCCGGCCGAACGCAACGCGAAGGCGGCTTCGGCGAGCGCATCTTTCGCGCGCACCTCCGCGTCTTCAGGTTCTTCTCCGGGCAGCGATACGCGCCATTCCTCGACCACCACGCGAATGCCCGCAGCGATGGGCAGCGCAATGAGGGCACCGAGAATGCCGAGGAGCTTTCCGCCGACGAGCAAGGCGACCATGACCGTGGCTGCCGGCAATTTCAGGACCTTGCCATAGATGCGCGGCACGAGAACGCGGCTCTCGAACTCTTGATACGCGCCGAGAATCACCAGGACGATGACCGCGGTCGTGGTGCCGCGCGCGAGGGCGGCGAGGAAGGCCGGGCCGCAGACGAGAAGTGCGCCCACATAGGGAAGCACGTCGACCAGCCCGGCATAAAGGGCGATGGCGAGCGCGTTCGGTACACGCGCCACCAGAAGGACGATGAGTGCGAAGCCCGCCATGAGGCCCGACGTGATGACTTGGCCTCGCATGTAGCCGCCGACGACCTGCTCGAGGCTGAGAAGCACCCGCGAGGCGCGCACGTGAAACGTGCGAGGGATGAGCGCGAAGAGCGTACCTCGCAGGCGGTCGCGATCGAGGAGCACGTAAAGGGCCAGGAAGAATGCGCTGAGCGCGTAGGCAACCACCTCGAAGACCTTCGGTGCGTAGGAGATCCCCAGTTCCTTCGCAGCCCCCTGCAGCGTCTCGGTTTTGACAGTTCGAACCCAGCTCGCCAGCGGGGCCGCAACCGCTAGGCCGTCGAGTCGTTTCGCCAGGCTCTCTCGGGCCTCGGGAAAGTGCTCGTGCAGATCCGTTAGTTGCGTCACCAGGCGCGGAAGGAGCAGCGCCGTGGCAACGCCGATCACCGCGAAGATGGCGCCGAAGATGATGCCGACCGCAACGCCGCGTTTCGCCCCGCGCTGTTCCAGCCGTTCGACGAACGGATTGAGCATGCCCACGAGCATGAGCGCGACGACGATGACGAGGAGGATCTGCCAGAGCTGCAGGAACAGCCAGACCGAGGCCATGGAACCGAGGGCGATGAGCGCCGTGCGGATGGTGAGCTCGACCCGGACGGTGGGACGTTCTGGCGGATGCACCCGGTGACTCTAACCGAATTGCCGGCGAGAATGCGGGCGCGTGGCACGCTGTCTCGCCCAAGCAGCGCCACGGAATTTCCTTCTCGCGCGCCGAGGTGGGAGCCACTGGCGAGAGCGCAACAGCGACCCTTTGACTTGCCGAAGACGTCTGGTACGCCGGTCGCATGCGCTCCTCTTGGTTGGTCCTGAGCCTGTTGGTGGGATGCGGCGGCGCGGCCGCAACGCGGCAAGATTCGCCCGCGTCCGCGGCGTCGACGCCGAGCGCCGCGGATGCGCAAGTCGCTCCCGCTTCGGCCATCGCAGCCGCGCCCGTGGCCGAAGCATGCGAGGGTCTGGCGCCGTGCAAGACCGCATGCGAGGGCGGCTCCACGGCCGCGTGCCGGCGGGCCGGGCTCGCAACGCTCCACGACGCGCCGGAGGTGGCCGCCACGCACTTCGCGCTGTCGTGCCCCAGCGTCGCCACCGGCGATCCCGAAGGGTGCCATCTCCTCGGCGTCTTGCTGGTCGACGGTCGAGGCATCGCAGCAGACGTACCGCGCGCGCTGCAGCTCTGGGCCGCCACTTGCGAGGGCGGCTACGCCCGCTCCTGCTCCACGCTGGCCCTCGAGTACAAGGTGGGCGCGCACCTGCAGCAAGACGGCGCCAAGGTACTTGCGCTCTACATGCGTTCTTGCGACCTCGGTGAGCTCGGCGGGTGCAGCGCGGCGGCCCAGGTGCTCGACGAAGGCATCGTGGGCGTTCCCGCCGACGAAGCGAGGGCCCACGCGCTCGTGAAAAAGTGCTGCGACGCCGGGGGAAAGTTCGAGTGCGGCCGCCTCGCGGACATGGACGATCGCGTGACGCCGCGGGAGAGGGCGGTCTATCGTGCGTTTCATGTGTCGCATCGCGACGCGAAGCTCGACAAGGTCGATCGCTCGCCCGAGGAAGCCAAGCGTCTCGCGGCGGCGGCGGCGGCAGCGCTGGGCCGCGGAACGCCCTTCGATACCGTGGCCGACAAGTACGGCGGCGCCGATACCTTGGCCCGCGTCGGAAGGGGCGAACGGGTCAGCTTTCGCCTGAAACCGCCAACGCAGACGCCGCCCCCGCCATACACCTCCGCGCGCCCGCAGCCAGAGTTCGGCGTGAAGGCGGGCAAGGCCACCGTCCTGACCAACCCGACGTTCGGCTTCGTGGTGGTCTACCGAGTGCGCTGACTCAGAAAGTCTGGCCGCCGGTGATGGCCTGCGTCCAGGTGTTGGCAAAGCCTGCGGCGTCTGTGACCTTGCCGCCGGCGTGACCATTGGGCGGATTCGGCCCCGAGGGCTTGAGCACCACCGGGCTCTGCGCCGGGTTCGCCTTGTTCGTGAACTGCCCGAAGTTGATGCACGTGGCCGTGGGGTCGCCGGCAATGAAGCGCGGGTTTTGCAAGCCGCCGTGGCAGTTGCCGCCGTTTGAGCAGTTGATGCCCGCGCCCACCCCCTGGCCCATGAGGCTCGGCAGGAGCGTGCTCTGGAAGAGCGCCACATTCTTGCATGTGGGGTTGGTACCCACCTCGGCCACGTCGCCGATCTCGAATTTGTCGGCCTGAATGCGCACGCGTTCGCCGGGCTGAAATGGCGCCCACGCTTCGGGCACCGCGAAGATGGCCGAGCCTGGCGGAAGGGGCGTCTCTGTGCCGCCGGGGAACACCGCGTTCACGTACGAGAACGTGTCGCCCGGGTCGACGAAGAGCTTGTTGTCCTTGCGGAGCCGATAAAAGAGCGGACGCGAGAGGGTCGCGCCCTTCTTGGGGCCGAGGTCGGGCACGAAAATGCGCAGCTTGCTGAGGCTGAGGATGCCGCCGGGCATCTGCGCTTCGAAGCGAATCTTGACGCCTGCGATGCCGGCCGGGCCCATGTCGATCTCGTTGGGACCCGCGTTGATGACCGCATAGCCGCTGGAGGGCAACGACGCCTTCTGCTTCACCAGCGCCTCGAAGCGCAGCCAGGTGAACACCTTCGCGGCCAGATCGGGGAAGGTGGCCAGCGCCGGCCCCTCGTGCTCCCGTTGGTTCAAGAGCGGGCTCGCGGTGGCGTCGTCGGTGACGAACCCGGAGGCCAGGATGGCCTTGTATTCGTCGGGCGGCGCCAGGAACGTAGGCGCGTTCTTGAAGGCGACCGCAGTGGTGTGGCAGCCCTTGCCGCAGGCCACGACGAAGGCTGGCTTCAGCTCGTCGAAGAGCTGCTTGGCCACCTCCGGAAGCGGCGGCGACGGCGGGGGATTCGAAAAGGTTCCGGCGTCGACTTCGTCTTGCTGGTCAACGCACCCGGTCGACGAGACCGCCGCGGGCGCGAACCCCAAGGCGAGAATGCCGACCCCAAGTCCCGCCGCGAAGGTGCCCCGGTGCTTCATACCGGCAATGGTTGCACGAATTGCACCCGCGCAAGGTCGGTAAAAAACCGGGCGATCCGCACAGCCGAGCGTGCCACCTGTGTCTTTCTGCGGAGACACCCGGATCGCGCGATCGCGGAGGGCCGTAGCCCTCGGCCCTTAGCCGTCGACGTGCACGTAGCCTTCGCCCTGGAGCGCATAGGGGATGATCGAGTGGACCAGATTCGCGACCTCGCCGAGCTCGCGCAACGTACGGGAGCCGTAGAGGGCCTTGGCGCGCTCGAGGGCTCGCAGGGTGGCCGGGCCGGTGTCTTCTGGGCGCGCGACGTTCACGTTGAGCCGTATCTGTCCGTCTGGCTCCAGCGTAGCGATGCGGTCGCGAGCGGCGGCGACGAACGCCAAGAGCTCGTGGAAGAAGCGCGCGTACGCCACCACCAGCGCCGGGTGGTCGAGTGTGATGAACATCGCCGCCAGCAGCTGCGCGCTGTCGACCCGCCGACCGCCTGGCGAGGTGTACACGAACGGCGCCGGCAGCTCTGCCAGGGGGCCCGGCCGCTGCGTGTGCCAGCCGCTGCCCAGAGGCACCCGCGACACGATGTCGCGGTAGAGCTGATCGGCGATGGTGTCGGGCGTATCGAGGCCCTCGCAGAAAAACGCGAAGGCAAGCTCCTCGGTGATGGCGTCGACCGGATAGCCCACGTACCGGTAGCAGCCCACCGGCGCGCCCCCGCCCACCGGACACGACGGGCACTCCGCGGAGCCCCGCGCAAACGTGTCGAGCTCCTGGCAAATGCCGCCGTAGCTCAGGGTCTGCGGAGGCCGCCCGGTGACCTGCACCTGCACCTTCACAGTGGCCCGCTCCGACTCCGGAACCTGGGCCTCGATGGCGCTCTTGTAGGCGCGGAGCTTGAGCTTACCGAGAAAGCCCTCTACGCCCAGCGACCGCTGCAGCTCGCATCCGCGAAACCCGATGTAGTCGGCACCCATGGCGAGCATGCTACGCCCACTCGGCCGCCGCAGGCCACCGCTCGCGGGAGAAGCATCTCTCGCAGGAAAACCTCTACCGCTTGGACCGCTTGACGGAGCTCTTCGCGGGGGCGGCCGGTAACGGCACCATGTAGGCCTCGAGGTAGCGCGTGACGGCCTTTTTGGTCTCGGCGACCAGCTGCGGCGCGAGCTCCGGGCCCCGCTGGGTGGCCACCACCAGCATGGCGCTGACGATCTCCACCACCACCATGGCCACCACGCGCCGCTGCGCCGCGTCGAGGCTCGGAGCCTGGAACTGCAAGGTCAGCTCGAGGCGCCGGGCGAACTCCTGGTTCACCTCGTCGCCCTCGACCAGCAGCTGGTCGGTGACCTTGATGCTCATCCACACCGCACGAAAGCCTGGCTCCTTCAGCTGGAAGTCGGCGAACAGATCGATGCCGCGCTCCACCAGGCTCTGCCACGGCTGGGTAAAGGCCTCGGGCGTGACCAGCGAGTCGAAGAGCGCGCGGGTCTTGTCTAGGTAGCGCGGAATGAGCGCCTGGAACATGGCCAGCTTGTTGGGGAAGAAGCGATACACGCTGCCGATCGACGTCTCCGCGCGCTCGGCAATGGCCTCGGTGGTGGCGGCCTCGTAGCCGACCTCGGCGATGACCGCGGTGGCGGCATCGAGAATGCGCTCATACCGCTCTCGACTCCGCGCCTGCGCCGGCACCGCGCGGCCTTCGCCCCCGGCGGGCGAGCGAGTCGGGAGCTTGGGTTCAGCGCGCTTCGCCACGGGATGGCTCATGTACCGAGTTTCGCCGGGCCTTTGGAATACTTTTCCGCGGCGGAGTGCTGCGCTTGACAAACGTGAGGCAGACTCACATTCTACAAAACGTGAGGGCAACCTCACGTTTCACACTCTCGCCGCTTCCGGGTGCCCCATGCAGAACCTCATGCCCATTCCCAGCGCCTCTCTTGCCACCGTGCGCGAGGCGCCCACTCCGCCCGGCCTGCCGTGGGTGGGCCAGCTGCGCGAGGCGTGGCGCGACCCCATCGCGCTCTTCTTGAGCGCCCGCGAGGCCTTCGGCGACGTGGTGAAGTTCCGCTTCGGCCCCATCGACTACTACCTCTTGAACGACCTGGGCGCGGTGAAGCACGTGCTGGTCGACAACGCGAAGAACTACGTGAAGAGCCGCAACTATGGCGGCCTGAAGATCATGCTGGGCGACGGTCTGCTCACCAGCGAGGGCGACTTCTGGAAGCGCCAGCGGCGGCTCTCGCAGCCGGCCTTTCACCGGGAGCATCTCTCGGGCTTCGCCACCACCATGGCCACCGAGACGCAGCGGATGCTCGACCGGTGGAGCCGTATCGAGCCGGGCACGTGCGTCGACGTGCACGCCGAGATGATGCGTCTCACCTTCGCCATCGTCGGGCAAACGCTGCTCTCCACCGACGTCGACGACGACTCCAGCGCCATCGGCGAGGCCCTCGACATCGGCCTCAAGTGGACCAACGCCTACGCCGAAGCCCTGGTGCGCATTCCCCCGTGGGTACCCACCCCCTCGAACCTGCGCTACCAGAAGGCCCGGCGCATCCTCGACGAGCTCGTGTATCGCATCATCGGTGAGCGGCGAAAGCAGGCAGACCCGGGAAACGACCTACTGGGCATGCTCATGCGGGTGGTGGGCGATGCCGACGACGACCGCATGAACGATCGCCAGCTCCGCGACGAGCTCTTGACGCTGGTGCTGGCCGGCCACGAGACCACCGCCAACCTCCTGGCCTTCGCGATACATGCACTCTCCATCCATCCCCACTGGCTGCGGCAAACCCAGGAAGAGCTTCAGACGGTACTCGAAGGCCGGACGCCGACGCTGGCCGACCTTCCGCGCCTGAAGGTCACGCGCATGGTGCTGGACGAGACGCTCCGGCTTTACCCACCGGCCTGGACCTTCGAGCGCGAGTCGCTGGCGGAAGACGTCATCGGCGGCTTTCGTCTGCCCAAGGGCGGCATCGTGGGCATCTCGCCGTACGTGCTCCACCGCGACGCCAAGCGCTGGGAAAACCCCGAGGGCTTCGACCCCACGCGCTTCTCGCCGGAGCGCTCGGAAGGGCGCCACAAGTTCGCGTACCTGCCCTTCGGCGGCGGACCGCGCACCTGCATCGGCAACGCCTTCGCCATGATGGAGGCCACGATCATCCTCGCCATGGTGCTGCAGCATCACCGCCTCGACCGCGACGCTTCGAGGCCCCTGACGCTCGATCCGGTGGTGACCCTGCGGCCCAAGCACGGCGTCTATTGTCATCTGTTCCGTCGCAGCGGCGCGCCGCAGGTCGCCGGCAACGCTTTGGCGGGCGCGAGCTGAGGCGAGTACCCCAGGCCCCAAGACCGAGCAGCCGTTCGCTTGCCGGCAACCCGTTGCCTGGTTGCCGCGCAGAGCCCAGGCCAAGTGAGGATTTCTCGAGAATTCCCCGCATTCACGGGCGGCACGCGGCGTGCTCCAGGGGTTCATCATGCAAAGCAACGATCCCCGCTACGGCAACAATGGTCAGGCCCCGAACCCCTACGCGCAGCCGTACCCCCAGCAGCAGTACGGCGCCCCCCAGCAGCAGTACGGCGCCCCCCAGCAGCAGCAGCAGCAGTACGGCGGACCGCAGCCGGGGTTCCAGATGCCGAGCGTTCCCGGCATGGGTGGCATGGGTGGCATGGGTGGCATGGGTGGCATGGGTGCTCTCGGCGGCGCGCTCGGTCGCGCGGGCGCCGGCGTCGCCCAGCCGAGCGGCTTGCCGGCGGCGCTGGCCTTCGCGTTGGCCATGGGCGCGGTGGTCCTGGCGCTGGTGTTCGACGTGGTCTTCCTGAACATCCACATCCCCGGCGTGGGCGGCTACGCCTGGTACCTCTCGACCGCCCTCACCTTCGCTGGCGCGGGCTACGCGGGCGCCAAGTGGACCCGCGCAACGCGCACCACTGCCATGGTTGCCATCGGCATCGCCGGCGCGCTCTACGGCGTCGCCGACCTCGGTCTCGGGCTGGCGCTCGAGAGCCTCGACTTCGGCTCCGCCATCTTCCTTGGCGCCCAGGGAGTGGTCATCGCGCTCGTCACCGGCTTCGGCGGCATTCACCGCGGTCTCCGCGACAAGGGCTGATACTCAGCGTGCGCGTAGCTCTGCCACCTGCGCTTCGAGCTCGGCGATGCGATGGTCCCGACGTGCGAGGGCTTCCTTCACGTCGGCGGCCTCGAAGCGTTGCGGAATGTGCTGGGGGCAGTTGGCGTCCCACGCGGTGACGTGAATGAGAAGGGCGCGTTGCGCGCGGCCGTCGTACCCCGGCACGGTGAGCGTTTCGAGCAGCGCTACGTCGTCTTCGACCACGGTGCACGTGCCCCAGATCTTCACCCGCGACGGGTTGGCGTAGTCCATGAGAAAAAGGTGGACGTTGGGGTTCTCCGCCAGGTTGCCCATGGAAATGTACTGGCGATTGCCGCGAAAGTCGGCAAACGCCAGCGTCGTGGAGTCGAGTACCCGCAAGAAGCCCTTGGGGCCGCCGCGGTGCTGAATGTAGGGCTGGTTCGCGGCGTTGGACGTGGCGAGGTAAAAGCTCACCTGCTGGCCAATCAGCTCCGCCAGATCGCCTGTGATCTCGGTCTCCCAGCCGCGCCCGCGCTCCATGCGAGCATAGGCGGTCCGCGAGCCGAGCCGCTCCTGCACCGCCTTCACGGCGGGCGTGAAGGCGACGTCGCTGGGATATTTGCGTGCATCTTGCATACTTATCTCCGCGTTCACTCGAGCCCAGGGTGCCCCTCCGGGCGGGGCCCCAGCGGCCAGCAAAAGAGGCGCTCTCGCTCGCCAATGACCACGTCGTTGATGCTCGCCTCGCGACGACCCATGAGGCCGCCCTCATCGAATTCCCATTGCTCGTTGCCGTACGCGCGGCGCCACGCTCCGGCGGCGTCGCAGCATTCGTAGACGAAGCGCACGGCGATGCGATTCCCGCCGAAGGCCCAAACGTCCTTGACCAACCGGTACTCCAGCTCTTCGGACCACTTCTTCTCGAGGAAGGCCACCACCGCCGCCCGCCCTTGGAAGAACTGGTCTCGGTTTCGCCATTGCGTGTCTTCGGTGTAGGCGAGGGCCACGCGCGCGGGGTCGCGGCTGTTCCAGGCGTCTTCGGCGAGCCGCGCCTTGAGGGTCGCGGTCTCGCGCGTGAACGGGGGAACCGGCAGCCGGATCATGAAACGCGGGGCGCCACGCGCGGGAAGTCGACCTCGGTGGCGAGCGCGCTGTTGACGTAGTTGGTGAGCGTGTTGAGGGCGACGTGGGCGAGGATCTCGAGCACCTGCCCGTCGTCGTAGCCGGCGCCCTTCACCGCCTCGACGTCGGCGGCGTCGACGTGGCCGCGCGCGCGCACCACCTTGGTCGCGAAGCGGAGCGCCGCCTGCGCCTGGGCGTCGCCCGACTCGCCGGCGCGGTTCGCGGTCAGCTCGGCGTCGTCCATCTTGGCTACGTTTTTGCCGAGAAAGGCGTGGGCGGCGAGGCAGTAGTCGCAGCCGTTCTCTTCGGCCACCACCATGGCGATGCGGTTGCGGGTACGGGCGTCGAGCTTGCCCTTGCCCAACGCGGCGTTGAGGCCCAGGTACCCCTCGAGGGTGGCGGGGCTGTTCGATACGATGCGGAACAGGTTGGGGACGCTGCCGAGCTGCTTCTTCACCGCCTCGAGGAGGGGCTGGGAGGCGGTGGGGGCGGCGTCGATGGTGGCGGGGGTGGGGATGCGCGAAGTGAGGGACATGATGGGCTCCTTGGTGATTGGTGGGTGGCACCGTGAAGATGCGGCCCTGGCCCGATTTCAACAATGCGCTCTCTTGACACGAGACTATTGCGTGTTCTGCAATGGTGACATGGATCGCCTCGACGCCATGAACGTCTTCGTCACCGTGGCCGACCTCCACGGCTTCGCGCCGGCCGCGCGGAAACTGCGCCTCTCGCCCTCGGCCGTCACGCGTCTGGTGGCGGCGCTGGAGGAGCACCTGGGCGCGCGCTTGCTGCAGCGAACCACCCGCTCGGTGACGCTGACCGACGCGGGAGCGCGCTACCTGGTCCGCGCCCGGCGCATTCTCGCCGACGTGGGCGAGGCGGAGGAAACCGCGCAGGCGGAGCGCACCGTGCCCCGAGGCCGCCTCGTGGTGTCGGCCCCCCAAGTGTTCGGCCGGCTCCACGTAGCGCCGCTCATGGGGGCGTTCCTGCTCCGCTACCCGGAGGTTCGAGGCGAGCTCTTGCTGGCCGATCGCATGGTCAACCTGGTGGAGGAAGGCGTCGACGCGGGGGTGCGCATCGGCCTGCTCGACGACGCCAGCTACGTGGCGCGGGCGGTGGGTACGACGCGGCGGGTGGTGGTGGCGTCGCCCAGCTACCTGCAGACGCACGGGCGCCTGCGTAGGCCGGACGATCTGCCGCGCCACGACATCATCCACTTCAGCGCGCTCAGCGCCTCCGCGGAGTGGAGGTTCGGGGCGGGCGCAGAAGAATTTCGCGTGAGTCTTGCACCCAAGTACACGACCAACAGTGCCGACGCGGCGCTCGCGCACGCCGAGGCCGGAGGCGGCGTCACCATGGTGCTCGCGTATCAGGCAGCGGCCGCGCTTCGGGCAGGTCGCCTGGTGGTGGCGCTGGCCAAGTACGAGCCTCCCGCGCTCCCGATCCACATCGTCTATCCGTCCACGCGGCTGCTGTCGGCCAAGGTGCGCGCGTTCCTCGAGCTGACGCGCACCACCTGCGACTGGCGCTTCGCGTGAGCTTCGCGCCGAGTTGTGCCAGGCCTGATCCGCGCGCCCCGTGGGTGGGCGACAGATGCGCGAAGTCGCGGTCCCACACTGGTGGAATGGCGCGTGCAAGGGGCCGAGCATGCGATTCCTGCGTCCCTCTCTCTCCCTCGCGCTCACGGTCCTCGTCGGCGCCAGCTCTGTAGCCACTGTTCTCGGGGCGACCGAGCGTGAAGCCCACGCCTGCGGTGGTTGCTTCCAGCCCTCGGAGGACAACAGCATCATCACCGACCACCGCATGGTGCTCACCGTGAGCCCGCAGCAAACCACGCTGTACGACCAGATTCGCTACCAGGGGAGGCCCTCTTCGTTCGCCTGGGTGCTCCCCATCAAGGGCGAGGCCTTGGTGGGCGTGAGCTCCGATGCGGTCATGGGCGTGCTCGACACGAACACGAGCGTGCAGGTGTTCGCGCCGCCGCAAAACTGCCCGGGCCCCCCGGCTTCGTGCCAGCGGGGCGGTGGGTTCGCGAGCGCCGATGCTGGGGCGGCGTCGCCCAGCGACGTCTCCGTGCTGCGCGAAGAAACCGTAGGCCCCTATGAAACGGTGCAGCTCCGCTCCACCGATCCGCAGGCGCTCAGCACCTGGCTCTCGCAGAAGGGCTACACCATCGGACCCGAGATCGCGCCGGTGTTGGCCGCGTACGTGGCCGAGGGCTTCGACTTTCTCGCGCTCAAGCTCGTTCCCGGCGCGGGCGTCACCTCCATGAAGCCGGTGCGCGTCACCACCCGCGGCGCTTCGCCGGTGCTGCCGCTGCGCATGGTGGCGGCCGGCACCGGGGCGGTGGTGGGCATCACGCTGTGGGTCATCGGCGACGGTCGCTGGGAGCCGCAAAACTTCCGCTCGTTCGTGGTGAAAGAAGACGATCTGGCGTGGAACTGGGCTTCCCAATCGAGCAATTTCAAAGCCATGCGAGCCGAGAAGAACGCCGCGCTCGGCGGCAGCGCTTGGGAGGTCGAGAGCGCCACCTCGCAGTACGTGAGCGACCTGCAGCGGCGCATCGAGCAGTCGGCGCGATACAACGTGCGGACCGGAAGCGGCGACCTCGGCGACGAGTATCCGGCCAAGGTCAACGACCAGGGCGGCGTCGTACAAACCCCCACCCAGGTGTTCGCAGAAGACATGGGCTTTCTCCTCGGCAACAAGACAGCGGTGCGCGTCACGCGCATGCGGGCCGACCTGCCCCAGGCCTCGCTGGCGGCCGACCTGGCGCTCCAGGCCTCGGCCGACCAGGGCGAGCTGGCGCGGGCGCGCCAGATCCGGAAGGAACAGGACCTCCCGCTCTGCCCCGTGTACAACGAGTGCAACGTGATCGGCCAGGCGCCGCGCGGCTCCGCGGTGACGGTCGGCTCCGGCGGCGGTTGCGCAACCGGGCCCAGCGGCCGGGGCGGTCTGTGGGCCGGTCTCTTCGGGCTCGGTCTTGTCGGGGTCGCGGCCTTCCGCGCCCGCCGCCGCCGCTAGGTTTTCGCCGGCGTGCCCAAGTGTGCCAGGCGCCGCCAAATGTGTCCGGATGAACGCCGGCGCCTGAGCACCATCCGCAGCCTTTACAGCTACTTACAAGCTTGGCACGGCCGATGCTCGAAGGCAGGCATGATGCGCACCCGCCGAGTCGTCGTTGGTTCTGCTTTGGCCCTCCTGGGCGCAACTTCGCTTTTCTTCGCCTTCGAGCGGAGCGCGGCT
Source organism: Polyangiales bacterium (assembly GCA_038210445.1). Classification (GTDB taxonomy): domain Bacteria; phylum Myxococcota_A; class Polyangia; order Polyangiales; family Polyangiaceae; genus JABFRG01. The sequence goes on along the minus strand of JBBQWQ010000001.1, from coordinate 234,149 downwards.
GCCTGCGGCGGTTGCTTTGCGCCGCCCGAGAACAACACCGTGGTCACCGATCACCGGATGGTCCTGACGGTGAGCGCGCAGCAGACGACCCTGTACGATCAGATTCGCTACCAGGGCAGCCCCGACTCGTTCGCCTGGGTGCTGCCCATCAAGGGCGAGGCCATCGTGGGCGTCAGCTCCGACACGGTCTTCGGCGTGCTCGATAGCCTGACCAGCGTGCAGGTCATCGCGCCCCCGCGCAACTGCCCTCCTCCGGTCGCCCAGTGCAACTCGCCAAGGTCCAACGGCGCCGCCTCCGCCGGGGCCGAAAGCGGCGACGGGGTATCGGTTCTGCGGCAAGAGACGGTCGGGCCGTACGAGACCGTGCAGCTTCGAGCCACCGATCCGCAGGCCCTCACCCGCTGGCTCACCGAGAAGGGCTATCGCCTCTCGCCCGAAGTGGCGCCGGTGGTGGCGGCCTACGTGAACGAGAGCTTCGACTTCCTCGCGCTCAAGCTGGTCCCGGGCAAGAGCGTCGCCGCCATGAAGCCGGTGCGCGTGACCACCAACGGCGCCTCGCCGATTCTGCCGCTGCGCATGGTGGCCGCAGGCACCGGCGCTTCGGTGGGCATCAGCTTGTGGGTGGTGGGCGACGGTCGCTGGGAGCCGCAGAACTTCCGCTCTTTCGTGGTGAAGCCCGAAGACCTCTCCTGGAACTGGGCGCAGAACACCAGTGACTTCAAGGCCGTCCGCGCCAAGAAGAACGGCGACCTCGGCGGCAGCGCCTGGGAGATCGAGAGCTCCATCACCCAGAGCTCGGCCAACCTCGCGGCGCAGATTTTGGCGCAAGCCAACTACGACCCGCGCACGGGTGAGCGCCTCCTCGCCACCGAGTACCCGCCGGTGAAGGACGATCAGGGCAAGATCGTTCGCACCTCGGAGCAGGTGGCCCAGGAAGACATGGGCTTCTTGGTGGGCTCGCCACGTTCCGTGCGCCTTACACGCATGCGCGCCGACTTGCCGCAGGCCTCGCTGGCCGCCGACCTCGCGCTCCAGGCCTCGGCCGACCAGAACGATCTCTCGCGCCAGCGCAACGTGACCCGCGAGTCGGACCAGCCGCTGTGCCCGGTCTACGACAGCAACTGCGACGTCATCGGGCAGGCGCCGCGCGATCAGATCCTGGGCAGCACCGGCAACGGCGGCGGTGGATGCGCGACGTCCGGCAGCACCAAGGGCGATCTCCTGGGGGGAATCCTCGGCCTCGCCCTGGTAGGTCTCGTCTGCGCCCGCGCTCGCCGCCGCCGCGCGTAGGCAAACGTGGGCGCACCACCGGGCGCGCCCGCCTGCGCCCGGCGAAAAACCGCGAAATAGCGGCAAATACGCGCGAACTGGAGCGGCACACGACGTGCTTCTAGGTACTTCCACACCGCTGGAGGTTTCTACAATGAACACGATGCTCAAGACCGGGTTGCTCGCCATTGCCACGCTCGCGTGCCTGCACTGCGGTAGCGCCGACGCCACCTACGACGACGAGGCGCAGAGCCAAGACGGTCTCATCAACACCGGCGGCGACGGCGCCGACGGCGACAGCTGCAGCATCGATCGCGGCGGCCTCAAGGTGCCCGGCACCAAAAAGGGTACCAAGTGCTGCAGCGTGTTCGACGCCGCCGACTGCGCCGACCTGCCCACGCCGGTGCCCACCTCCACCGCCAAGACCACCCGCCCCTTGCCGCCCATCGGCCGGACGCGCTCGGCCTACGCGAAGTAGCGTTCAGCTTTCGACCACGAAAAGCGCGCCGGGCGGCGAGCTTCAGTGCGAGCCGAGGTAGAGCCGTAGCGCCATGGCCGCGGCACGGCGGTCGAACGGCAGGTCCTGGAGCTCGTCGCGGCGGCCGATGTTCTCGAAGAGCTCGAGCAGGTAGGTGCGAAATAGCTCGCCCTCTTCCGCGGCGTTGGCGATGCGCTGCGGGTCGATGCGGTCGACGTCGCGAATGCGCTCCAGCGACTCGAGGAACGGATCGAGGCGCACGTAGTCGGCGGCGCGCACCAGCGGGTAGCCCATGGCGCGAAAGTACGAGAGGAACTCGCCCACGAAGGCGAACGGCGACGCGTCGCTCCAGCGCTCCTGGTGATCCCCGGCGTTGCGCGCCTTCTCGCAGAAGGCCCGGACGATCTGCGCGAACATCCAGATATCGCGGCGCAGGCGGTCGGACATGAGCCGTCGCTCCGCGTGGTCGTCGAACACCCCGTGCTCGTCGAGCCGCGTGCCCAGCGCGGCGCCCAGCACCAAGATGGAGTTCTGCAGACCCGGCCGCAGGTGCGCAGCGGCGGCCCGGCAGCGCAGGCGAATCTCGTTCTCGGTGGCGCCGGAGTCGGGCGCTGGCAAGTCGTGCTCGAACACCCGGCGCATCTCGAGGCGCAGGTTGGCGGCCACGCCCTCGAGAGCGCCGCGAATGCCCCGCAGGTGGTGCGCGTCGGCCAGCATCGCCGGAAAGCGCTCGGTGATGGCCGAAGCCGGAATGCGCGAGAGCTCGCGATCGAAGCTCTCGGCCAGCAGCTCGCGGGCGCGGTCGGAGAGCCGCTGGGTGAGCGCGCGGGCGTCGCTGCGAAGAACCGCCCAGGTGAACTGCAGGGTGCCGGTCACGAAGCGCCGGCCGTCGAGATCGCCTTCGATGCTCCGCTGCTCGATGACCGAGACGTAGCGCAAGAGGCGAAAGAGCGTGAGGAACGTGAGCGCCACCAGGCGCTTGGCCTGCCCCTCGGTGACGCCGCGAATGAGCTGGAGCAGCTGCGGGTTCTGAATGCGATCGAACTCCGGCCGGAACTCCAGCGCCGAGAGCGAGTTGAAGAACGGCGAGTCTTGCACCTCGCGCTGCCCCGTACCGAGGAGCGCGAAGAACAGACGGTACGGCACCCGCGGAAGGCGCGAGAGGCCGGTGGCCACCTCGAGCACGTTGGTCATGCCGTGCCGCAGCGCGAACAGCGAGCCGTCGGGGGTCGCGCGATCGGGCCGGGTGAGCGCGGCGCGGGCGGCGTCGTCGGGGAGCACGGTCTCCAGGTAGCGCTGAAAGACGAACGCGCGATCGCCCTGCGCCAGCAGCAGCTTGGTGAGCATCACGATGCGCCCCAGCGCCGACCGCGTGATGTCGACGTGGGGCCCGAAGTCTTGCGCCGCCACCGCCACCCGACGCCGCGGCCCCCCGTGATTGCGCGGGTTGGCGAAGCAGGCGAGCCCCTTCAGTAGCGTCTCGAGCTCGAAGAGGTGGTCCTCCTTGCGTTCGGATCGTAGCTTCGCGAACCAGATGTCCCGAAGCTGCGCGTCCTCGTGGCGAATCGGGCGGGTGCCGCGGAGGAGATCGCCATAGACGTCGGCGTCGGGTCCCTCGCCGGGCGCGCCCGTGAGCGGACTGGGAAACGAGCTGGGACGCCGGCTTCCCCGGGCGTGCAAGCGAGGTGGCAACGACGGCACCGCGGGAGTTTCCGACGATCGCGCAGAAAGCACAAGGTTGCGGCGGGCCTACATGTCGGCAGCTCATCCGGATGCTCTGCGAAAAGATGCACGAGGGCTGAAACGCGGTGTACCTTTCGGCGTACTCGGGCAGGTACAACGGACCGATAGCGGTTCAGGACACATCCAATCCCTCGAGGAGGAGAGCACTCATGAATTTCGGAAAGACCTTGGCGACGGCGGCAGTGGCGGGCATCTTGGCGGGCGTAGCAGTGGCGTGTGGTGGCGAGCAGAAGCCCGCAGAAGACCCGGCCCACGCCGGCACCAAGGCCTCTTGCAGCGGCAAGAACGGCTGCAGCGGCGCGGCTGGCTCGGCGGCTCCCTCGGGCACCGCGGCTCCCGCTGGCACCGGCAAAATGTCGTGCAGCGGCAAGGGCTCGTGCAGCGGCAGCGCAGCCCCCAAGTGAGCTGAGCGAGAGCGTACTTCGCTCGAAGTCGAGATCGGCTCGGTCGATGACGGTTCCTCGCGCAGCGCGAAGGGGACCCATCGGGCGGGCCGTCGGCTTTTTGGGAGCCAGGGCTCCGCGAGTGGTAGCCTGCTCGAAAATCGCGAAGGCAGTCGCCTTCGAGGACAGGAGACCGTACATGAATCTCGGAAAAACGATGGCATCTGCCGCCGTGCTCGGAATGCTCGCAGGTGTGGCCGTGGCGTGCGGCGGCGAGAAGCCCGCGGAAGACCCCAGCGCCGCTGCCGGCAAGGCCGCATGCAACAGCAAGGATCACTGCGGCGCTTCGGCGCACGGCTCGGCGGCCACGGCAACGACCGCAGCCCCCAGCGCTGCTCCTGCCGCCAGCTCGACCGCGAAGTAAATTCGCTGCGGCGCCGCGCCACCCTACCCGGGTGGCGCGGCGTCTTTTTGTCCAGTAAGGGAGCAGAACCATGGGATTTCGAGAGCGGCACGGCATCGTGGATCTCGGCGTGGGCGTGGGCGCGCGCGTGCCGCACTACGAGACCATCTTCGGCGAGACGCCGGCCATGGACTGGTTCGAGATCATCAGCGAGAACTTCCTCGGTGACGGCGGCCGCGCCCTGGAGCAGCTCGACAAGCTGCGCCACGCCTACCGCGTCGTTCCCCACGGCGTGTCGCTGGCGCTCGGGTCGGTGGAGCCCCCCAGCGCACACTACCTGGGGCGCCTGCGTGCGTTGGTCGACCGGGTGGCGCCACCCTGGTTCTCCGACCACCTCTGTTGGGGCCGTGTCGACGGCATGGACCTCCACGATCTCTTGCCCATGCCCATGACCGAGGCCGCAGTGGCCCACGTGGCCGACCGCATCAAACAGGTGCAAGATACAATCGGTCGCCCGTTCGCCCTCGAGAACGTGTCGAGCTACCTCACCTACCGCGAGAGCACCATGCCGGAGTGGGAGTTCCTCACCGAGGTGGCCGAGCGCGCCGACTGCGGGCTGCTCTTCGACGTGAACAACGTGTACGTGAGCGCCAAAAACCACGGTTTCGACGCCGAAGCCTACATCGACTACGTGCCGGCGCACCGGGTGGTGCAGATGCATCTGGCGGGGCACACCGACATGGGCAAGTACATTCTCGACACCCACAGCGACCACGTGTGCGATCCGGTCTGGGAGCTGTATCGCCGGGCGGTGGGCCGCTTCGGCGCCGTCTCGACGCTGGTCGAGTGGGACGAGAACATTCCCAGCTGGCAGGTGCTGGCGGACGAAGCGGCGCGCGCCCGAGGTCTGCGTCGCGAGGTGCTGGCGGCAAGCGGAGCGAAGGTGGAGGCGCAACCATGAGCTCGCTCTTCGAGCTTCAGCGGCGCTTCGGCGACGCCCTTCGTAGTGGCACTGCGTTGGTCGCCGAGGGTGCACCCGAAGAGCACGTCACCTTCGCCCAGGACGCCATGCAAGGCGGCGCGCGGCTCTCGGCGGTGGAGCAGCTCGAGGTGTACCGCGAGCAGTTCTGGTTCCGTCACCTGGCTTCGCTCCAGGAAGACTTCGTGGCCGTGGAGCACCTGTTGGGAAAGGAACGCTTCCAGGCGCTGGTGCGCGCCTACCTCGAGGAGCACCCGCCGCGGCACTTTTCGCTGCAGCGCCTGGGCGACGCCATGCCCGAGCTCGTGCGCAGCGCGGCGCCCTGGTCGAGCGACCCGTTTCTGGTGGACCTGGTGGCGGTGGAGCAAGCCTTCGTGTTCCTGTTCGACGCACCCGACGCGCAGCCGTTCGATCCGGCGATGCTGGCCAACGTGCCGGAAGCCGCCTGGCCGCTCGCGACGATCCGGCTGTCACCGGCGTTTCGTATTCTGCACCTGGGCTCCGAAGCGCACCTCTATCGCGCGGCGGTGCGCACCGGCGAGCCCGCCGCGGTGCCAGAGCGAAAGCCCACCCACCTGGCGGTGGCGCGCGGCAAGACCTCGCTCGAGTACATGGTGCTGGGCGAGCCGCAGAGCGTGCTCCTCGAGAAGCTCCGCGCCGGTCTTGCGCTGGGCGAAGCGTGCGAGCGCACCCAGCGCGAGCTCGCCATCGATGCGGCCGACTTCGAGACCCAGCTCGGCGGCTGGTTTCAGGGCTGGACCGCCTGGGGCTGGCTGGTGGGCATCGACCCGCCGGCCTGAAACTACGGCGCCTGGACCGAGCCGGGCTTGAAGTTGAACGGATACGTGGCGTGCGTCTCCAGGCGCTTGGCGCTCTCGTTGAACTTGATCTTCTTGATGACGCCGACAATGCAGGTGCCCACCGACTCCTCGCGAATCGTGGTGCCGCTGGGGTCGACCGAAATGTCGGTGACGTTGCCCTTGGGGTCGATGACCCACTTGATGGCGATGTTGCCCTGGATGCCCGGGTGCGACTTGAGGGCGGCGTCGTAGCAAGCGCGCGCCTCGGGACGCCGGTCGTTCACGATGTTGCGAATGTCGTCCTTGGAGCGGCCGGGCTCGCCGGCGCTGCGGGAGCCGCCGTCGCCGGGAAAGGGCGTGGGGCCGGTGGAGGTGGGCGTGGGCGTTGCGCCGGTGGCTTCGAGCTTTACGCCGGCGCCGGCGTCTTGCAGGTCGGTGGTGGTGGTGGGCGACGAGGCCGACGCCGCCGGCGCGCTCGTGGCAGCGCCCCCCACCGGGCCTTCGGCGGGCTTTCCGCCTCCGCAGGCAACGAACAGCACGGGGGTCAGACCGAGAACCAGCAACAGGGCGGGGCGAACCATGCTCCGCATGTAACCAGAGGCGTCCAGAAACGTAAACCACGCCCGGGTATCGAAAAATTCGCCACGCTGCGCGCTCCGTGGCCGCGCGGCGGTGCTAGTCCATCGGCCGATGTCGCTCCGCCGGTCCCTCCTCGTCGCCTTGGTACTCGGGCCCGGCCTCCTCGTGGTGGCCTGCGAGGGCGACTTCATCGACACCTCCACGTGCAAGAACATTCCGGCGGGCGGCTGCGTGGCCAAGGCAGGCACCGACCCGTGCGTCGACCTGGCATGCGCCTCGGTGTACACGTGCAAGGCCGACCACAGCTGGGTGTTCTCTCGGAGTTGCCCGGCCTCCGAGGCATCGGTGCAAGATGCAGGCATTCGCGAGACCTCGGTGCGCGACGTCACCGGAATCGACGCGCCCCCGGGCGCCGGCGGAGGCCCGGGCTGCGCGCCGCTTCAGTTGGCCGATTGCGCGCTGCTCGATGCGCTCATCTGCCCCAGCGGATGCTGCGAGTGCGAAGACCTTTTCGTGTGCACGAGCGGGGCGTGGGCGGCGTGGGGCGTGTGTCAGGACGGCGTGGTAAAGCCGGCGAGCCGCTGAGCGCACAGATGTAGTCAGATGGGCGCGGGGCCGCGCCTTTGACGGGCGCCAAGGCGTGGCTACACTGAAGGTGTCGTGTCAGACGTCTTGTCGTTGCCTGTTCTCGTACTCAATCGCCACTTCGCGCCGGTTCAACTCACCACGGCCAAGCGAGCGATGGTGCTTCTCTACGGAGGCGCTGCCGCCGCGATCGATGAGGCCGGCGAGTCGTACGACTTCGACCTGTGGCGAGACCAGCCCATCCGCGAGGGCGACGACGCCGTCCCCATCGTGGCCGGGGCCATTCGTGTGCCGCGCGTGGTCCACTTGCACCACTACGACCGCCAGCCCCGGCTGACGGTGCGACTCACCCGGCGCAACCTCATGTTCCGCGACGCGCACGAGTGCCAGTACTGCGGCAAGAAGCCCTCGCACAAGAGCGACCTGAACATCGATCACGTGCTCCCGCGCTCGCGCGGGGGAAAAGACTCGTGGGAGAACCTGGTGACCTCGTGCCGCGCCTGCAATCTGCGCAAAGGGTGGCACACGCCAGACGAGGCGAATATGCGGCTCAAGCGCCGGCCGTTTCAGCCCAAGTGGTCGGCGGTCGCACAAATCCTCCTGGGAGCCGACGCGAAGTTCAAGGAATGGGAGCCGTTCCTCAAAGCCAGCTAAATTTGCCGGTTCCCCGCGGCACCTGTGACGCGTCCGCGGGCAGTGCTAGGCTTGGCCCATGAGCGATGAACCGGTTCCCAACGTTCCTCCGTCGAGCGACGCCGATGCCGAAGGAATGGCGGTCAAGACGCGGCGAAGGTCCGACGACGACGCACCGCGCACGAAGTCCACGTCGCGGTACGGCATCCTCATCGTGAGCGCGCTGGTGGCCGGCGGCGCCGCGGTGGTGGCGCTCGTGCTCGGCGGCATGAAGGACAACAGCATCTACGCCAAGAGCGTCGACGAGCTCGTGAAGGAGCGCGTGAAGTTCGCCGGCAAGCCGGTGCGCGCCGAGGGCAACCTGGTGCACGGCTCGCTGGTCAAGCGCGAGAGCCCCTGCGAGTACCGCTTCACCATCGAGAAGAACGGCACGACGATTCCGGTGCGCTTCGCCCAATGCGTGGTGCCCGACACGTTCCGCGATGTACCCAACATGGACGTGGGCGTCACCGTCGAGGGTAAGCTCCTGGCCGACAACAGCTTCGAGGCCACCAACGTGCTCGCCAAGTGCCCCAGCAAGTACGAGATGAAAGAGCGCCAAGGCAAGGGCGAGCAGATGCCGCACTCGGCCCCTCCGACGATGTGACCGATGGGCTACGCGGAACCGGTACCTTGGATCGAGTCCTTCGCTGCACGAACGGGCCTGCGCTACGAATCCGACGCCGATGAGCGTTGGCTTCGCGCGTGGGAGCCCTACACCACGCTGCGTGTGGCCATCGGCTACGCGCACGCGCTGCAGGCCACCGGTGAGGCGGGTTCCATCTCCATCGCGCGCATGACAGTGGCGGGGCCACCGCGCCCCTCGCCTACCGGAGGCCCCCCGGTCGAGAGCGAGGCTCGCTGCTGGATCGCCATCGTTCAAGACTCGCGACTCCAGGGCAAAGCGGCGACCACGTCGGACATGGGCGGCATTTTCGGCGAGCCCTTCGACCTCATCGGCTACCCCCGACGCATGACCGGCGACGCCGTGTTCGACCGCGTCTTCGGTACCTTCGCCGCCGACCCTTCGGAGCTCGAGAGGGCGCTGACGCCGAGCCTGCGCAAGCTGCTCATCGGGTGGCAAACCCCGGTGCACGCCGAGGTGCGGCCCGGTGGCTTCGTGCTGGCGCCGGTGGCGCTGGCGGCCGACCCCACCAGCCTCACCTGGCTCCTCGAAGCCGTGCGGGCATTTGGCAACAAGGCCGCAAAAATCCAGACCCGCGCCTGAGCCGCGCGGAACTGCTCGCAACGACAGAAGGTTTGTCAACGTCGCGGGGCCTGACCTATCATGCCGGGTGATGCGCGTACCCTCGGTTCTGGCCGCCGGCCTCCTCGTTACTGCCCTGGCCGCCCGCGCACACGCGGCCGACGCTATCGCCCCTGGCGGGAGTGCCATCGTGCATCCGTTCGCAGGGCACGCGCTGAAGCCCACGAACAAGTGCGAGAAGAGCGACGCGGGTGGTACCGACACCGCCAAGAAGTTCTACGACGCCGGCCGCGCCTATTACGAGCAGGCCAAGCTCGACAAGGCGCTCGACAACTTCTTCTCCGCCTACGAGCTCGACTGCGAGCGCCACGACATCCTCATCATCATCTCGCGATCGTACGAGCGTGACGGCAACTTCGCCGACGCCGTGCGCACCCTCGACGAGTACGTGAAGCGCTCCGGTGATCGCTCGCCGGAGCACAAGGCGACCGTTGAGAACCTCAAGGAACGATTGAAGAAAGAGGAAGCTGCGGCGGCCGCTGCCCGGGCCAATCAGAAGCCCAGCACGCCGCCGCGCGAGCACACGGTTCCCCCGTGGATCGTGGTGGGTGTGGGCGGCGCCGGGTTGGTCGCGGGGTCCGTCTTGAGCGGAGTCGGGTTCTCCCGCGACTACCCGCCAAACTGCGATCCGGTGACGACGACCTGCAACGACAAGGCGACCCCCGAAGAGAAGTCGTCGGCCAGCCTGACCCGCAACCTGCGCAAGGTCGGCGTGATCGTCCTCGTCAGCGGGGCGGTGCTCACGGTGGGCGGCTTGCTCTGGCACTTCCTCGAGCCCACCGGTCCGGCCCGAGGCGAGAAGGGCGCGCGCCTGCGGGTGACGCCCGCCTTTGCCCCCGGCTACGCCGGCGCCTCGCTCGACGCACGCTTTTGACTCGAAGGCGGGTCAGGGGTAGCCGAGGTATTTGCGCGAGAGGAGCCCCATCGCGACGCTGGCTGCGTTGGCGGCGAAGGAGTATCCCAGGGCCCGCCGCCGCGGCATCTTCACGGCGATGACCAGGAACGCCGCCTCCACCCACCAAGCGAAGAGCTCCGACGCGACCGAAGTCACCTCGTAAGAGAGGCCCAGCGCGTCGCCCACCGGCGGGAAGAAGTACCAGACGAACGGGTGCGTGATGGCGCTGGCGGCGAACGCAGCCCAGGTGGGCGTGCCGGCCAAGAACCGGTACACCGGCACCTCCACCGCCTCGGTGAAGAGGAACGCGCGGAACCACGCAGTGGCGTAGTCGGCGGTGAAGCGCGTCACGAGACCAGCTCCGGGTGCTCCTGGCGCAGCGCGCCCTTCCCCTCCACCAGCACCAGCGCAAGGCACGCCAGCTCGAGGTATCCGTGAAAGACCGCCAGATGCAGGTAGGCGTAGCGGGCATGGTGAAAGCTCTGCGTGGCCTGGTAGCCGAAGAACACCATCGCGCCCAGGGCGACCACCAGAACCGGGAGGCCGACGTCGGCGCGCAGTGCGCGGAAGCTCGAGGTAAAGCTGCGAAGGCCCGGGCGCTCCCGCGCCTCCTCGGGAATGAGCCGTAGCCAAAGGCCGTAGTGAACCGACTGGGCGAAGACGAAGAGCGCCACGAAGCGCATGCCCAGGGTGAAGGAGCCTGCGGGTGACAGCTCGGCGATGGCCTGCTCGAGGCCGGTGCCGGAGCTCACCGTGAACAGCGCAGCGGGCCGTTCGATGATGCGATCGAAGACCCCGAGCGCGAGCGCGCCCGCGAAAGCGGCGAACACCAGCGTGGGCGCAAGTGCGTGGCGAACACTGCGGGCGAAGACCACGAGGAAGAGCGCGAAGGCCACCAGGTGGTGACCGTGGAGCAGGAGCATTCCGGCGACGTACGGGTGCAAGAGGACCAGCACGTAGACGCAGGCGAAGGCCGCCGCCCACAGCAGCTTTCTCGGCCACGGGCCGCGGGCCGCCAGCACCGCGCCGAGCATGGCCAGGAGCCCGATGTCGAGGCTCGGCCGCAGCCATGTACACGCGAGCGGCACGCCCACCAGCAGCACCACCCACGGGCGCTTGTGCAAGCGTGGCTTGACCACCAGATAGCGAACGTCGGAGACGAGGTGCGGCACGCCAAGGACGATGGGCGCCAGCACCACCATGAGAAGCGGAATCCACAGCGTGCTCGCCGCCGAGGCCAGCACCGCGAGCGATCCCAGGACGGCGACGCGCAGCGGTCGCTCCGCCAGCAGGCTGCGAAAGCTGGCGCCGAAAGCGCGGAGCATCGCGCTCCGCCCGCGATCGAGAGCCGCCAGCACCATGTTCAGCGACGCCGACGAACCGCGAACGCGACGATGACGCCGAGCGTGGCGAGGAGCGCAAAATCGAGGGTGCGCGTGCGCGACGATCCGGTGTTGCAGCCGCCGCCACCTTCGCCGGGTGCGCTCAGGCTGGTGCCGCCGTCGACGCTGCCGCTGCTCGACGCGGCGCCGCTGCTGCCGCTGCTACTGGTCGCCACGCAGACGAGGCAAGGACGCTCGGTGCTCGGCGTGAAACCGCCGTCGCCGTCCGGTACGCCGGGGCTTCGGCAGGTCTGCGTCTCGCACTTGCCCGGCGCCGCGAGCACCGTGCATGCCGCGCCCGCGGTCGACCGTTCGCACTCGAGGGCACCGGGCGGCAGTGAATCGGCGAGAGCAACGCGGCTCCCGAGCACCAGAGAGAGGGTGAGGAGCGCCGCCGAACGAAAGCTTGCCATGGGGGCGATCCTCGCATGCGCAGGGTTGCAGGGCAACACGAGCCCGGCTCCACCTTTCCGGTGGCATCCCGCCATTCGCCTACCGACCCACGCAGAATTCGGGCTAGAAAGAGCGGATGTTTCGGCCTGCGCGCATCGCGTCCGTAGAACCCATCGGCGGGGGCCTGTGGGGGGTGCGGCTCGACGTCTCCGCCCAAACAGGTGCATCGTACATGCATATCGGGCAGTACACCCAAGTGCGGACCGGAGACGACGAGGCGTACTTCTTGCTGGCCAGCGACGCGCACGCGCTGCCTTGGGACCTCGTGGTGCGCCCGAAGGGACAGGTGGCCGAAAGCCTCGTGCGGGCACGCGCCGGCGATCTGGTGGAGGTCGCCGACGCCATGGGCGCAGGCTTCGATTGGGCAAAGACCGCCGACCTGCGGCTGGCGGTGGTGGTGGCGGGCTCGGGCTGGGCCGCGGCGCCGCCGGTGCTTCGTGCGCGGATTCGCGAGGGGCTGGCCGCAGAGACGGCGCTGCTCGTGGGGGTGGACGATCCGCGCGAACCGCCGGCGCGGGCGGCGCTCGAGAGCTACCAGGCGAGCGGCGTGCTCGTGACGCTCTGCGTTCTTCCGAAAGGTACCGATGTAGGCATAGAGCCCGCGGCGCAGCTGCCGCACCATCTGCCGGTCTTCCACGGAACCGCTGAGGCGCGGCTGCGGGGAGCGCTCGGGCCTATGCGCGACGATGGCGCCCCCCAAGACGGCGGCGCCTGGGCGGCTATCGCGGTGGGCCCGGAAGCGCTGGTCTCCGGCCTTCACGCCCTGGCTCGCGAGCACAAGGCGCTGCGCCACGTGCTTTTGAACCTATAGCTTTCGCCGAACTGCCGTACACTCGCCCGCAGCATGCGGGCATCCGTGCAGGGCGGCAAAGAGGAGATTCGCGCCTCGGTACTGAAGACGTACCTGCTCCGCGTACGCGCCGAAAAAGGCGAGGGGGCGCTGCGCAAGCTACTGGCGACCGCCGGCATCGACGACACCGTGGTCGACAATGAGCGCGCGTGGCTGTCGGTCTCCGGCGCCCTCAAGGCGCTCCGCGCCATCGCCGACATCCTGGGCAAAGACGCCCTCGCCGACCGCGGAACGTGGGTGGTGAGCGCCGAGGCCCTGGGCACGCTGGTGCGCATGCTGCGTGTGGCCAAGGAGCCCAGCGACGCCTATCGCTACCTGGCCGACAACGCGAAAGAGGTAACCCGCGTGGGCACCTGGGCGTGCGAGCTCGAAGGCGCCACCCGCGCCAAGGTCACCTACGGGCCGCGCACCGACGCCGAGGAGCCGGTGGCCAAAAACGCCAGCGCCGACGAGGAGCTCTTCTGCGCGGCGCGCATCGGCGAGCTCACCAGCTATCCGCGCATCTGGGGCCTGCCGCCGGCCACCGTGGAGCACCCCACCTGCCTCGCCAAGAAAGGTGAAACCTGCACCTATCTCGTGTCGTGGGCCTTGCCCGCCAAGCGCAAGGGCCAGCCCTTTGTGCTCGCGGGCGTGGCGGCACTGGTGCTGGGCGTGTTGGTGGCGCTCACCGGAACCTGGATCGCCGGGCTGGTGGCGGCGCTGGCGGGCGGCGCTGCGGGCTACATCTTCGGCACCATGCGCGACCGGTCCGCAGGCGAAGAGACGCAGCGGTCCTTCGAACGCAACCGCATCGCCGCCCTTGAACGCGGGCTCGAGCTCAAGGGCGAGCATGGGCAGCAGGCGCCCGCCGGTGAGCTCGCGGGTACCGTGCTGGGCGGCAAGTACAAGATCGGCCGCAAGATAGGCTCGGGCGGCATCGGCGTGGTGTACGCGGCCGAGCACACCGCCCTCGGCCACGAGGTCGCGGTGAAGGTGCTGCGTGGCGCGGCGGCCCGCGACGGCTCCGAGATCGCGCGGCTGCGGCGCGAAGCGCACATTCAAACGCACGTGGAGAACCCCAACGTCGCGCGCGTGATGGACCTCGACCAGATGCCCGATGGGTCCATCTACGTGGTCATGGAGCGGCTGATCGGTCGCTCCCTCGCCGACCGCTTGCAGCGCGAAGGCCTGCTGGCGCCGGGGTTCGCCATTCCGGTGTTCATCGACGTGTGCCGTGGGCTCGCCGCGGCCCACGCCAAGGGTGTGGTGCACCGCGATCTCAAGCCTGGGAACATCTTTCTCTGCGACGACGGCACCGCCAAGGTGCTCGACTTCGGCATGAGCAAGCTCACCAACGCCGAGGCCCTCACGCAGCAGGGCTACACCCTAGGCACCCCGGAGTACATGGCCCCGGAGCAGTGCATCGGGGCGCCGGTGGAGCCGCGCACCGACGTCTACGCGCTGGGCGTGCTCATGTACGAATCGCTCACCGGCGAGCTCCCCATCTCGTCGCAGAATCGCCGGGAGCTCCTCGATCTTCACCAGCGCAAGATCCCCGACCGCATGCTCGAGCGGCGGCCGGATCTGCCGATCCCCGAGGCCCTCGACGCCGCCGTGATGCAGTGCCTCGAGAAGCGCGCGGTGGACCGGCCGAGCTCGGCCAGCGAGCTCGGCGATCGACTGGCGGCCATCTCGCTCGTGGGGCTGCCGCGCAGCTATCCCAATGGCACCGCGCGAAAACGCCTGCGCAAGACCAGCAGCGGCGATGGGCCAAAAGAACCCACTCCCCTGCCGGGGGCGATCACCGAGCGGGGCAACGATCTCGAGACCATCTCCAAGCTCAAGAGCGATCCCCCGCCCGCCAGCGAAGGCTGAGGCTTTGCTGTCGCGCGGGCGGCGCGAGCCGCAAGGCCAACTCGCCGCGGGCGTTCACTGCACTGCGTGCTATTCTATGTCGATCCTTTAATCTTCGGCGCGAGGTCTTCGATGCGTGTCTTCCTGGTGGTCGGCGTTGCAACGGTGTTGGCGGCGCTCGCAGCGTGCGGCGACGACCCAGGTCCCAGCGTCGTCGCGCGCGATTCGGGTACCGACGCGAAGGTGCCGCCGAAGCCCCCGGGGCCGCACGAGAGCACCAACCCGCAGCCCAAGGTCACCGAGTGCAAGCGCGCGCTCGCCGAAGGCACGCCCACCTGCACGGTCACCAAGACCGGCACCGCCAACAAGGTGATCCGCGGCACGGTGCTCGCCCCCAACGAGACCTTCCGCGACGGCGAAGTGCTGGTGAGCGAAGAGGGCACCATCCTGTGCACCGGCTGCGACTGCAGCACCAACGCCGGCTTCGCCAGCGCGTCCATCGTCGAATGCAAGACCGGCGTCATCTCGCCCGGGATGATCAACCCGCACGACCACATCACGTACGTGAACAACCCGCCGCTCACCCACGGCACCAAGAAGTACACGCAGCGCGCCGACTGGCAGGGCGGCCCCGACCGCATCAACTACAAGAGCGGCGCCAATACCCTCACCCGAGCCTACGGTGAGCTCCGCTACATTATGAGCGGAACCACCAGCATGGCCGGCGGAGGGTCAGCTCGTGGCCTTGCGCGCAACCTCGACGACGACGTCGACACGCTCGAAGGGCTGCCGGTACAAATCGCCAACTCCGACGTCTTCCCGCTGGGCTCGACGGCGCTTTCCGACAACTGCGACTACGGGGCCGGGCGCACCACGTCGGGCGAGGTCCTTCAGCTGGGGAGCTACCTTCCGCACATCGCCGAAGGCATCAGCGCCATCTCGCGCAACGAGTTTGTGTGCGCTGCGCAGCCGGGCAAATTCTCGCTGCTGGGCAAGCAAACGGGCGTCATTCACGGCGTGGCCATCCGGCCCACCGAGGGGCGGGCGCTGCGCGACGCAAAATCGCGTCTGGTGTGGTCGCCGCGCTCGAACGTCGATCTCTACGGGCACACCGCCCCGGTTACGATGCTCGATCTCCAGGGCGTGCAGATCGCCCTTGGAACCGACTGGGTGGTCTCGGGTTCCATGAACATGCTGCGCGAGCTGCGCTGCGCCGACTCGTTGAACCAGACTTATTACGGCAAGCACTTCAGCGACGCCGACCTCTGGCGCATGGCCACCGAGAACGCTTCCTTCGCCATCGGCGCACAGGGCGTGCTCGGCATGATCAAGCCAGGCTACGTGGCCGATATCGCGGTGTTCGACGGCAAGACGGCCAAGGATCACCGCGCCGTGCTCGACGCGGGCGTCGAAGACGTGGCGCTGGTGCTTCGCGGCGGGCGCGTGATGTACGGCGACGACGCGCTGGTGCAAAACCCGGTGTGGGGTCCTGGCACCGGCTGCGAAGCCTTCGACGGCAACGTGTGCGGCCGCGCCAAGCGCGTGTGCCTCGACGTGCCCGGCACCACCACCACGCCGGCACCGACCCTGACGCAGATTCGCGCCCAGGGCGAGACCGCCGACACCGGCCCCAAGTACCCGCTCTTCTTCTGCAAAGGCGAAACGCCGAAGGACGAGCCCAGCTGCGCGCCCTCGCGGCCGCCGCAGTTCGACGGCGTCTCCAAGGAGACCGACAAAGACGGCGACGGCGTTCCCGATGCCGAAGACAACTGCGTCGACGTGTTCAATCCGTTTCGCCCCATCGACGGAGCCGACCAGGCCGACGCCGACAAGGACGGCATCGGCGACGCGTGCGACATCTGCCCGGAGGACGCCGAGCAAAAGTGCGTGCGCACCAGCGGTGGTGATCTGGACGGCGACGGCGTGCCCAACGGCGTCGACAACTGCCCAGACGTCGCCAACGCCGATCAGAAGGACAGCGACGGCGATGCGCGCGGCGATGCCTGCGACGCGTGCGCGGTGGCGAACCCCGGCGCGACCGCGTGTCCGCTGGCCATTCACTCGGTGCGCAACCCGGCCGATGCGGCCCACCCCAGCGTGGGGACCATCGTCTCGCTCTCCGACGTCGTCGTGTCGGTGGCGCGCCCCACCAGCGGCGCCAAAGACGGCTTCTTCGTGCAAGAGACGGTCGCCGGCGGCCCCTGGCAAGGGCTCTACGTCACCACCTCGGGCATGCTCACCGGCGTCACGGCGCCCGCGGGAAGCAAGCTCCGCGTGACCGGCGTGTACCACGAGCGCTTCGGCGAGAGCTGGATCACCGGCTCACAGTTTACCCTCGATACCACCGGCCCGGTGGCGCCCACCGGCGTGGCGCTCGCGCCCGGCGACATCACCGGCGCAAACGGCGAACAGTACGAAGGCGTCCTCGCCTACGTCGACGGCCCCACCATCATCGACGTGAGCCCCGACGATCCGGCGCTCAAGACCTTCGAGTTCCTCCTCAACGGCAACCTGCGCGTAGACGACTACAACTACCCGCGCTACGGCACCTGCCTCACCTCGGGCGGCGTTCCCTGCCCCTACCCGCCGCCCAACTTCGGCACGCCCAACACCGCCCGCGAGTACAAGGTCGGCACCGCCTTCACGCGCATCATCGGCGTCATCGGCTACTCGTTCGGCAACCACAAGCTCTACCCGCGCACGGGCCTCGACCTCGTCTTCCCGTAGGAGACGCCGATCCCCTCGCGATGCCTTCGCCTCGCGTCCTCACGAGAAGAGAGGGTGAGCGACCGGCGATGCACCCAGCGAACGCGCCTCCCTCGGTCTCGGCCAAAAACCCTCAGCCACCTAGCCCTTGAGGACCCAGGCCAGGCCAGCGAGGCTGAGGGCGATGATGAGAATCGCCGCGACCACGACGCCGATGTCGGTGGGCGTCCAGCCCGACTTTCTGCGCGCCGGCGCGTGAGGCGCGGGCGCCGGCGCGGGCGCAGCGACCATGGGTGCGGGGGCGCCTCCGGCAGAGCGTGGAGCGAGGGCGCTGGCGGGGGCGGCTTGCGAGGCGGGCTGCTTGGCGCTGGGCGGCGCGAGCAGGGAGGGCGGCGGCTCGGGGGGCGCGTCTTCCTCGGCGACTGGCTCGTCGGGCATGGTCTCGAGCTGCGCAAGGGCCACGGTGAGTGGCTCGGTCAACGCGAGCACGGTGCGGCCGATCTTCACCATTGCGCTCGACTTCCAGGGGACGTCGCGCGACGGCGGAAGGCGACGCTCGCCGAGCCAGGTGCCGTTCTTGGAACCGAGATCGCACACCACGACGACGGCGCCCTTGCGGGTCACGCGAATGTGCTCGCGCGAGGTGTCGGGGTCGGCGAGCGCCAGATCCGTCTCTTCGCCGCGGCCCACGGTGTAGCCCTGCTCGTCGTCGGAAAGAAACAGCTCCTCGCCGACGTCGAACCCCTCGACCACCTGGATGCGCGGCGTGACGTCGTCGCCCATGGCCTGCATGGCGCCGGCGATGAGCGCGAGCGCGACGTCGCGGGTGGCGCTGGCGGCGTCGAGCGCAACGGGACCATGCCCCACACGCACCTCGACCCACACGCGCCCGACCCGCAGCATGTCGCCTGTGCGCAGGGTGCGGGGCGTTCGCGGCTGCAGACGCACGCCGCCCACCCAGGTGCCGTTGCTACTGCCCTCGTCGACCACCACGTACTCGCTGCCGTTGGCGCGAACACTGGCGTGGCGGTGGCTCACGCTGGGGTCCGGGAGCCAAAGATCGCTGCCGCTGCCGCGTCCGATGACCACCCGCGCGCCGTCGAAGGTGAGCTCGTGGTCCGCGGCGCCCCCGCCGTCTCCGCGAACGATCAACGTCACCGGCATGGCGATGGTCTCTTCAGATCCCCGGGTTGCTGCGGAGCGACGGGCGGTACCCGTCGGTCTTGCGCTCCACCCACTGGATGACCTTGGCGGCCACGTCTTCGCCACGGTGGCGCGAGAGCTCCTGAATGCCGGTGGGCGAGGTGACATTCACCTCGGTGAGCTTGCCGCCGATGACGTCGAGGCCCACGAACACCAGCCCGTCGGCCCGCAAACGCGGGGCGATGTCGGTGATGATGCGCTGCTCTTCGGCCGTGACCTCGCAGGGCTCCACCCGACCACCGACGTGGATGTTGGAGCGAAGATCGTCGGAGCGCGGCACGCGGTTGATGGCGCCCAACACCTCGCCGTCGAGGAGCAGAATGCGCTTGTCGCCTTGCTCCACTGCAGGCAGGTACTCCTGCACCATGGCCAGGCGCTTGCCCTCCGCGGTGACCGTCTCCACGATGGCGCGGATGTTCTTGTCGCCTTCGGCCAGCAGGAAGACGCCAGCGCCGCCCGCGCCATCGAGCGGTTTGATGACGCCGCGGCCGCCCAGTACCTTCACGAAGGCGTGAATGCGATCGGGGCTACTGGTGACCAGCGTGCGCGGCATGTGGCGCGAGAAGTGGAGCGCGTACAGCTTCTCGTTGGCGTCGCGGAGGCCCCGCGGATCGTTGAGGATCTCGGTGCGGCCACGGGCCCGCTCGAGCATGAGGGTAAGGTATAGGTACGCGGAGTCGAAGGGCGGGTCCTTGCGAATGAACACCGCCTCGACGTCGGCGAGCCGCACGTCTTCGGCTGGCCCGTAGGCGAAGTAGGGCGCGCTATCGGCGACCACCACCGGTCGAACCCGGGCGTGCACCTCGCCCGCCTCGACGTACACGTCCTGAGGTTCGGCGTGCAGCGAGACGTGACCCCGCAATTGGGCCGCGCGCTGAAAGGCGAAGGTCGTATCCTTGTCCGGTAGAACACGATCCATCGGATCCATCACGTACACGAATCGCATGCTCAACGTTTCACTCCGTAGTTCATCGAACCGGTCGCGGTCCCTTCCCCGACGGCTGGCCGGGGCATTGGCGGGCAGCCTAGCACTCGTTGCCGGGCCCGCGCTTCTGGCATTCGGATTGGTGGGTCGAAATGCCGGCGCGGCGTATCCGCAGAGCGCCGAGGGTTCTCACGCGGCGGTGGTCACCGATCACGTGGAGGCCACGCGCGCCGCGCTCGACGTGCTCGCGGCCGGAGGAAATGCCGCCGATGCAGCGGTGGCGGCGGCGCTGGTGCTGGGCGTGGTGGCGCCCTCGGGCAGTGGGCTCGGCGGAGGCGGCTTCGCGCTGGTGATGACCGCGCGGGACCACAACATCGCGGCCCTCGACTTTCGCGAGACGGCCCCGGCGGCGCTCGATGCGCCGCGCCTTTTGGCCGGCCGTGGCACGCCTGGGCGTGGCGCGGCCATCGGCGTTCCCGGGGAGGCCGCGGGCCTCGAGTGGCTGGTGACCCACCACGGCAAGCGCCCGCTTGCGCGCGACGCCGAAGCCGCGGTTCGCGCCGCAGACAGCGGCTTCTACGTGAGCCGGCCGCTGGCCGACGCTCTCGCACGCAGCGGCGCTCGTATGGCCCCTGGTAGCGAGCTGGCGAGGGGGCTCTTCCCCGGGCAGCAGCCTGCCGCCTACGCGACGCGGGTCACGCGCCCGGAGCTGGCGGCCACGTTGCGGCGCTTCGGCGCCGAGGGATCACGTGCATTTTACACGGGCCAGATCGCCGAGCGCATCGTCGAGTCGAGCACGGCAGCCGGAGGTTCGCTCACCCTGGACGATCTCCGCGACTACCGCGTGCGCGAGCGAAAGCCACTGCGGCGCGACGAAGGCGGCAAGACCATCGTCACCATGCCCGCACCTTCGGCGGGCGGCCTTATGGTGCTCGAGACCCTGGGCATGCACGGCGCCTCCGGGTCTTCGCCGCTCTTCGCCATGGGCTTCGGCTCTAGCGCCTACTTGCACGTACTCGCAGAAACCTTTCGCGGCGCCATGGCCGATCGCGTGCGCTTGGCGGGCGATCCCGACCTCGAGAGCGGGGTGGCCGAGGCCTACGATCGCGCGCTCGATCCCGCGCAGCTGGCGGCACGGCGCCAGCGCATCGACCTCGACAAGACCAAGCCGACAACCGAGTTTCGCACGCGCGAGGCCGGCACTTCGCACATCGTGGTGGTGGACGACGAAGGCAACGTGGTGGCCTTGACCACCACCGTAAACGACGCGTTCGGCTCCGGCGTGGTGGCGCGCGGCACCGGCGTGGTGCTGAACGACGAGCTCGAGGACTTCGCGGCGCCGGCCGACGTGGCGGGCTTCGGTTTGGTGGGCCTCGGTCCCAATCGCCCGCGCCCTAAGGCGCGCCCGGTGTCGAGCATGACGCCGGTCATCGTGCTCGAGAAGGGTGAGGCGATTTTGGTGGCGGGCGGCTCCGGCGGCGCGCGCATCGGCACCGGCGTCACCCAGGCGCTGCTGGCGCGCCTGGTGTTCGGCCTCGACCCCAGCGCGTGCGTGTCGAGCCCGCGCATTCATCCCACCGGGGCGCAGCTCTTGGTGGAGACCGAAGTGCCAGTCGACGTGCGCTGGGGCCTGCAAGCGCGCGGCGAGCAGCTCTCGCTGGTTCCGCCGGCGAGCGACCCGGCTTCGCGGGCACCGGGAGCCATGGGCCCCTCGGCGGTGCAGATGATCGCCATCGAGCGCGACGCGCACGGGCGGCACTTGCTCGCCGGCACCGACCCACGAAAAGGTGGCCTGGCCGCCGCGCGCTAAAGGCGAGCGGGTCTGGGAAGCGGACCCCGTTGGCTGCGTTGGCGACCCGCCTCAGTTGTCTTGGGCGTGCGCGATGAGGTCGGCGCTGAGATCGGAATCGAGATCGCTGGCCACCAGGTAGCCCACGCCCCCGCGCTGGGTCACGGCCACCGAGTAGCCGTTGGCGCGACCGACGCGAACCTCGGTGCTGCCCACCGCGCGCGGCGAAGGGTCGAGCCCCTCGACGTGAATCTTGTTGGGGTCGTAGATGAACACGCTGACCCGCTGTTGCTGGCCGTTGCGCTCGATCTCGTACTGCAGCATGGCGGCACGCTCGTGGTTCACCGGCAGCACGCGACCGCCCACCAGCTTGGCGTTCTGCGCGAACACCGGAGGCCGCACCGGCACCCCGACGTAGCGCTCGAAGCGGCGAATTTGCTTCGGATCGTTGCTCTCCGGGTCGAGCGGACGCGAGTGCTCGGCGATGATGTCGCTGAGCGACCCCTCGGCCATTACGTCGTGTTGCTTGGGCGCGAACCGCGCGTTCCACGCCACGGCTACGGCAGCGGCGGCGGTGAGCGGCAAGAGCGCGCGCCACGCGAGAGAAGGCTCGCGCTTGCGGGCCGCCGTGATGGGGGTCACGGTTGCGAGGTCGGCAGACTTCATGGCCGCGAGCGCGCGGCTACGGAAGTCGGACGAAGCCGAGGACTTCACCATGCGACGGACCGACGCGCCCATCGAGCGCTTCAGCTCCACCTGCTCGCGACACACCGCACAGGAACCCACGTGATCGTCGACCTCGATGGTCGAAGCTGCGTCGAGCTCCCCGTCCAAGCTCGGACCAAGCAGCCGCGATACCTTGCGGCATTCGTTGGTCATCACCTCAGTCATGCCACGCCTCGCTTCTTGGCGCGGAACGCTTCGAGACTGGTGGGTTCGGCAACCGGCGCTTCACTGACTTTCACGATTCCCATGGCGACTGCGTGTTCGTAAAGGGCTTTCTGGAGCAGCTTTCGGCCGCGGTGAAGCCGGCTCATGACGGTGCCGACTGGGCAGCTCATGATCTCGGCGATTTCTTCGTACGAGAACTCTTCGACGTCGCAAAGAATGACCGCCAGGCGGAACTCTGCGGGCAGCGCATCGAGCGCGTTGCGCACCTCGCCCTCGACGATCGGGAGCAGCGCAACCTGCTCCGGATCGCGAAGCTGGCGCATGGTCGAGGCGCTCACCCAGCCATCGACCAGCGGGTCGGCGTCGGGCCCCTCGAAGAGGTTTCGCTCCAGACCACCGCGTCGGTACTTGTTGATGAACGTGTTGGTGAGAATGCGGAACAGCCAGGCCTTGAGGTTGGTACCCGGGCGGAACTGTTCTTTCGCGCGCATGGCCTTGACCAGCGCGTCCTGCACCAGGTCTTCGGCCTCGGTGGGGTTTCGCGTCAGGCGACACGCCACGCCGTACAAGGCGTCCAGATGACTCGCGGCGTCGTCTTCGAAGGACTTGGATGGGATTGCGTCGGTCATCGGCTCGTTCCTTTTCAACGTAACCAACAAGACGCCGACGTCGACTATTCCCGCGGAATCACTTTGACAAAACGGCAGCCCCCGTTTCCGGGGGCTCGAAACCATTGAGATTTTCCGCGGCGCCTGCCCACCCTTTCAGGGCTTGCTCTTCAGCTTGGCCTCGAGCTCCTCGACCCGGGCCGAGAGGCGCTTCACTTCCAGCTCCAGGTGCTGCCAGGGCAGGATGGTCGGGAGGACCGCCTTCACGCGCTCGTCGATGCGGTGTTGCAAGTCTTCGATGGTGCCCTTGGCCTGCTCTACCAGGCTCGGCTTGGGGGCGGCCTTGGCGGGCTCCTCCTTCGCCTCGACGGCGCCCTCTTTGCCCGGCTCGCCCGGCTTGTTGCCGGGGATGAGGCGCCCGATGGGCCCCTCGCGCAGGCTGGTGAGGACGTTCTCGGTGCGCTGGTGAATGAGGTCCTTGAGGGTCTGCAGGGGCAGGCTCTTCTGGTTTGCCTTCTGCTCCTCGTAGATGATCTGCGCGAGCGTGACCTCGGTGAGATCTTCCTTGGAGTTGTTGTCGATGATCTGCACTTCCTCGCCACCACGGACGAGCTCCCCGATCTGCAGAAGCGTGACGTACCGACTGTCCTTCGTGTCGTAGAGCTTACGATTCGAGTAACGCTTTATGATACGCCGCACAGCCGCTTCATTGGTTTCCACGGGGTCTCTCCTCCTCCGGGCGGGCTTGTGGCCGCGGCCTCGATCTGAAAGATACACTAACGCATGGAGTCACGGGGTTCAGGAAGTGTGCTTTCCGTCCGCGACGTCACCTTTCGCGTGGCGGGGGTCGAAGAGCCGCTGGTCCGGAACGTCTCCCTCGACGTTTTTCCCGGTGATTTCGTGTGCATCGTGGGGCCGAATGGGGCCGGAAAGAGCACGCTGCTGAGCCTTTTGGGGGGCGCACTGGCGGCGAGCAGCGGCCAGATATTGCTGCGGGGACGGAATTTGCGCGAGTGGGAGCGCCCGCAGATTGCCGGGCACGTGTCACTGTTGTCGCAATTCGCTCCACCGGTCTTCGAGTACACGGTGCGCGAAGTGGTGGCGATGGGGCGGGCGCCGCATCAAGACGCGTGGCTCCGCATGCGCCTGGACGACGAGCGCGCGGTCGATGCGGCGCTCGCGCGATGGGAGCTCGAGACCCTCGCAGCGCGTGCGGTGGCGACGCTGAGTGGCGGCGAGCAAAAACGCGTGGCTCTTGCACGCATCTTCGCGCAGGCCACCGAGGTGATGCTCCTCGACGAGCCAGGCAGCTCGCTCGACCTGCGGCAGACGATCTCGCTGCACGAGCACATCGCGAGCGAGGTGCGCGAGCGCAACGTGGCGTGCGTGGCGGTTACCCACGATCTGGCCATCGCCGCGCGCTTCGCGAGCCGCATCGTGCTCTTCGCGAAAGGCACCATTCAGGCCGAGGGCAGCGCCGACCAGGTGCTCACCGAGGACCGCGTGCGCGAGGTGTTCGGCGCCGAAGTGGCGCTGGGCACCCACCAGGGAATGCGTTGGTTCGTGCCCATTCGCACCGCGTGAGCCGGGTATCTACTTGCCGCGCCAGAGGGTCGCGCCGGCGGCGTAGACGTCGCCCCACGGCGTGGCCCACAGGTGCACGATGCTTCCCGGCGAGGGCAGCGCGGGCTCCTTGATCCACCCGGCGGCGTCGCGGCGCATGACGATGCCCTTGGTGCCCGCGGCGAAGAGGCGAGCGCGGCTGGTGCCGGAGAGCGCCTGCCAGTAGCCATCGCTCACGCCGGAGACCACGCTCAGCTGGACGGTGCCCACGTCGGCGGCGGTGCCGGGATCGTAGAGCCACACCGTATCGCCGGCGTAGATGCCCCCCACCGCGTCGGGAACGTACACCACCGCGGTGGCCTGATCGGCATAGGCCTTGGCGTCGTTGTTCTTGTACATGAGCGTGCCCTGGGAACCGTAGCCGGCCACCAGCACGTCGCTACCGGGGAAGCTGCTGAGCGAGTTCGACCGCAGGTGCCCGGCGATGAACGACTGCATGGGCACCACCTCGCCGATGGAGGTGGGCGTGGAGAGGAAGAGACCGTCACTCCCCAGGTGAACGAGAAAACGGTTGGCGCCCATGCCGCGGATGGCGCCGCCGTACGCGGCCACGGTGACCCGGCCCACGTTGGTCCAGCGGCCAGAGACGCGGCGGTAGAGCGTGGTGGGGCCGACGTCGGTGTCGCTCACCATGATGGTGACGTCGTCGGCGTTCGTTCCGTGTACACTCCACGCTTTTTTGGAGACACCGAAGGCGAAGCCGATGTCTTCCGGGACCCAGCCGGTCCCGTTGAAGTGGTACACGCCGTCGCCCACCGCCCACACGTCGTCGGGCGCCGGCCCCCACACCGAGTAGATGCCCTTGCCGGCGGCGGGTGCGTCGACCTGCCAGTCGAGCTCCTGACAGATGCCGCCGCTGCAGCTGCCTTTCTTGCAGGTGCGCGCGACCTCGGTGTACTTGCATTTGTAGTCCACGCACTTGCCCTGCCCGAGGTAGGCAATGGCGTTGCCGCCGGTGCAGACCGCGGCCGGCGGGGTGGTGCAGGGGGAGTTGCAGGTTCCGCCGTCGCGCGGAGCCGCAGCGTCGGCTTCGGTGCCGGCGTCGCTCTCCGACGTGGTGCCGGCATCGGGGTCCGACGCGGCGGTGGGCTTGAGGCTGGAGCAGGCAAGCAGGAGAAAGGACAAGGCCGCTGGGGCCGCAAGCCGCGAAAGCATGCCTCAGTGTAGCGCCGAACGGCTCCACGCCCGCGTTTTCGCGATTGTGGCACCACCTCGGGAGGGAGGGTCGCGTTCGCGTTGCGGGCGGTCGGTTCGTTCGTGGCAACACGCCAAGCGGACGTGTGCGTTGCTGTTGGCCGTTGCCCGCTTGCTGTCGCTCCCAAAGAAGAGAAAAGGTTGCGGGCGTCTTCCCAGGTTTATGCACGCTGATAGCTGGGCGCGATGAATTCCTCTCGAGCCATCTTGGTGGCTAGAAGCTCCACGGAGTACTCGGTGAGGTAGAGCTCAACTCGCTGCGAAAGCTCCACGATCCGTGCGTCGACAGCGCACTGGTCGATCGGTGTGCTCGTCTTGGGCGTGCTCTTCACGATTCATCCTTGAACGATGGCAGGCCTTCGCCCGGTATCCGTCGTACTCATCCATGCGTGGCACATGGTGGGAACCTTGGCTGGCGTAATTTCCAGCACCACCGGAGCCCTCAGGGGTGCGTGGCGCGGCGCGATGGGTGCGCTTGCCGTGTGCTGTGGCCAGGGACCATCCATCCCGTTCGCTGAGCCGATCGTGGGGGCTCGATGCCCCTTGGGGAAAATGAACGCAAACGGGGTCGGCCGCCGGCGCGCGGTGTGGGTCACTTTCTTCGTCGCGCTGGCCGCGAGCGCGGCGCTGTACTTCGGGCTTCGGCCCGGTGGCGGCGCGGGTGCCGCCGCGCCTTCGAGCGTCGGCAGTGGGTCGACCGCCGTCACGTTGGCCAAAGAGAGGCCAGCAGACGCGCCGATCGCGGCCGGCGCGCACGACGATGGCGCTGCCCGTTGGTACGTGGACCGCAGCGAGCCCGCGCTGGAGATAGGCGGGCGCGTGTGGTTCGAGGGCGCGCCGGCGCCGATGGTGCGGGTGGTGCTGGACGACGAGCATCGCGCGTTCGTGCACCGGGAGGCAGTGAGCGACGCTTCCGGACACTTTCGCTTCGCCGGGGTGCCGCGCATCGCCGGCACGTTTCGGGTGGCTTCGACCAACGGCGATCGCTCGCCGAGCTGGGCCACCGCGGCCGGTGATGCCTCGAAGCTCGATGTGGAGATTCGCACGTATGCATGCACACTGCACATTTACGGTGACGTCTCGGACGCGTCGGGCGGTCCGGTGCCGGGCGCGCTAGTAACGGTGGCAGAGGTGCCCGAGGTTGCGGCCACCAGCGACCGGGCTGGCCGCTTCTCGCTGTGCATGGGGCCGGGCGGCGGCACCGTGCGGGTGACCGCCAGCGGCTACGGGCCCTATGCGAAGTACCTGACCAGCCAAGGCAGCGTGCGGCAAGACGTGGTGCTGATGCCGGAGGCGAGCCTGGAGGGCACCGCGGTGCTGGCCTCCACCCGCGCGCCGGCGCCCTACGCCCGGGTGAGCGCCCGCCAGGAGGCAGACGGCGCGGTGGAGGTGAGCGCCGACGAGCACGGTCGCTTCGTGTTTCCGTCGCTCGCGCCCGGCCCGTATCGGGTCGAGGCACGCACTGCCAACGCCAAGAGCAAGGCCCCTGCAGAGGTGCGGGTGTTCGCCTCTGGACGGGCCTCGGTGGTGGTGCCGCTCGACGCGCGGGCCACGGTGCGCGGGCGGCTGATGAGCGACGAGGGGCCGGTGAGCGGCGCTGCGGTGAACCTGGGCTTTCACGCGACCTACGAGAGGGCCACCGCGGCCCGCACCGACGCCGACGGCAGCTTCGTGCTGCGCGACGTGCCGGTCGGCAACGTGCTGGTCGACGTGCCCGACTGGGAGGTTCGCTCGCCGCGCACGCTGCAGGTGAGCGAGGAGGGCCGGAGCGATGTCACGGTGCAGGTGGCGAGCCGGGGCACGCTCGCGGTGACCGTTCTGCGGGCCGGCGCTAAAGTTCCCGAGGCGACGGTGTCGCTGCGGGGAACGAGCGCGAGCGCCACGCGCACCAGCAACGCCGGAGGGGTGGCGACGTTTCGCGGGCTGGCGCCAGGAATCTATCGACTGGTGGCCGAGCAGGGGAGCGACTTCGCCATCACGGAAAGCGTGCAAGTTACACGCGCACCGAGCGAGGCGACGCTGGAGCTCGACCGTGGCCGCACCGTGCGCGGGCGCGTGGTCGACGAAGAGGGAGCGCCGGTGGACGGAGCCCGCATCGCCTTCACCCGCGCCGGCACCGCCGAAGACGCGGGCGCGACCGCAGCAAGCGGCGCAGACGGCGCGTTCCAGGGAGGACCCTTGCGCGGGCCTGCCGTGTACGAAGTGCGCGTCACGCGCTCGGGCTTTCCACTGGAGCCAAAGCTGGCGTTTCCGCGGCTCTCGGTGCCCCGCGAAGGGCCCGCGCCAGACCTGGAGCTGGTGATCAAGAAGCTCGCGCAGCACCTGGAGGGCGTGGTGGTGGACGCCCAGGGCGGCCCGGTGCGCGACGCGCGCGTGACGTTGACGCGGCCGGAGCGACACACAGCCACCTTGGCCACGACCTTCACCGGCAACGATGGCACCTTCTCGCTTCGCAACCTGGGGGGCGGGCCGTATGCCGTGAAGGCCACCGCCGTGAACGGGAGCGAAGCGCAGCTCACGCCCATCTCGCTCCCGCGGGAACCGGTGCGTTTGGCGCTCCCCGAGGTGGGTTCGGTGCGCGGCGTGCTGCGGGGCTTCCCGCCTTCGCCCACGCCGTCGATCATGGCCTGGAGCGAACGCGGCTACGAGTGGGACTTTCACCCGGCGGTCCTCGACGGGAATCGCTTCACCATCGAAGGGCTGCCGCGAGGGCGCTACCACGTAGCCGCGACCACCTCCGAGGCTACGGCGCGCGTGACGTTCGAAATCGCCACCGGCGCGCCGGTGGACGTGGAGCTCTCGGCCTCGGGGAAGCGCTCTTTGCGCGGGCGGGCACTCGACCTGCTCCGAGGGACCCCGCTGCCGAACCTGAGCTGCCAAGCCGCACCTGACGTGGAAGGTGGACGCAGCCCGGTGGTGGTTCCGGGCAACGTGTTCACCGACGAAGCCGGCGGCTTCGCCTTCGAGGGCGTTCCCGACGCCGATCTGTACATGTGGTGCATGGGCGACTTGGCATTCGGCGGCGGCGCTGCCCGTATGCCGCGCGATGGCGGAGACCGGTCGATCACCGTTTGGGGGCTCGACGTGCGGGGCCGCCCGGCACTGGACGTGCGTGCGCTCGGCATGTCGTTCGACGAGGACCACCCGTTCTCGCACCGGATCGTGGCGGTGGAGCCCAAGGGGCCGGCCGATCGCGCGGGGGTGCGGCCGCTCGACGTGATCGACGCCGTGGAGGGGCGCACCACGGCCGACCTGGGCAACGGGACAGTGCGGGCGTATCTGGCGCTCGTCCTGCAAGAGAAGCACGGTGTCAGGTTGGTGGTTCGACGGGGCGACGGGGCGGCGGCGGTCGAGCTTCGGTAGCCGAGAGGCGCGACGCGGCGCCCGCCATTCTGTAGCTGGGCTAATGAGTACCATTCTCCGATGGGTCTTCCCCTGGCGTTCCCGAGGCGTCAGAATCGCGCGCATGAAGACCGCCGCCTATGCCGCAGAAAAAGCCGGAGCCCCGCTCGCCCCCTTTTCCATCGACCGCCGGGAGCCGGGAGAGCAGGACGTGGTCATCGACGTTCTGTTCTGCGGCGTGTGCCACTCGGACCTGCACCAGGTGAAAGACGAGTGGGGCGGCGCCAAGTTTCCCATGGTGCCCGGCCACGAGATCGTCGGCCGCGTGAGCAAGGTGGGCGCGGGGGTGAAGAAGTTCGCGGTGGGGAACCTGGTGGGCGTCGGCTGCATGGTCGACGCGTGCCACGGGTGCCGCCAGTGTGAGCAGCACCACGAGCAGTTCTGCGAGAAGGGCTGCGCTTACACCTACAACAGCACCGAGATGGACCGCAGCACGCCCACCTACGGCGGGTACTCGAAGCAGGTCGTGGTCACCGAGTCGTTCGTGCTCAAGGTGCCCGAGAACCTCGACCCGGCCGCCGCGGCCCCGCTCCTCTGCGCGGGCATCACCACCAGGTCGCCGCTGCGCCAGTGGGGCTGCAAAAAGGGCGATCGCGTGGGCGTGGTGGGCCTGGGCGGGCTCGGGCACATGGCGGTGAAGCTGGCCGCGTCCATGGGCGCCGAGGTGACCATGCTGAGCACCTCGAAGACCAAGGAAGTCGACGCCAAAAAGCTGGGCGCCACCGGCTTCGCGGTCACCAAGGACCCCGAAACGTTCACCAAGCTGGCGGGACACTTCGACCTCATCATCGACACCATTTCGGCGGAGCACGACCTGGGCGCGCACCTGGGCCTCTTGCGCCCCTACGGCACCATGGTGCTGTTGGGCGTTCCTCCCACCCCGGCGGCGGTGCACGCCTTCAACCTCATCGGCGGCAACAAGCGCCTGGTGGGCTCGCTGATTGGTGGCATCCAAGAGACGCAGGAGATGCTCGACTACTGCGGTCAGCACTCGATTGTGTCCGACGTCGAGGTCATCCCCGTCGCAGAAGTGAACGCCTGCTACGAGCGCATGCTCAAGGGCGACGTTCGCTATCGCTTCGTGCTCGACCTCGCGACCCTCGCGTAGCTCCCGCCGATTCTTCGTCCGTTCACTGCGCCGGCGTACTCGAGGTCGCGTTCGCGGTACCATGGGTGAGATGCCCCGATCCGAGCCCCGGCCCTCTGTCGCTCCGGCCTCCGACGCTGGCCAGGGTATCCCCGAGGGGCCGGCCTCGGGCCTCATGGCCTGGGTGCCCGGTCTGTGGGTGGCGCGCCACTACAAGGCGAACTGGCTCCTCCGCGACCTGGCGGCGGGCCTGGTGCTCACCGCGCTCCTGGTGCCCGCCGGCATGGGATACGCGGAGGCTGCGGGTCTGCCGGCCATCACCGGGCTCTACGCGACGGTGGGGCCGCTCCTGGCCTATGCAGCCTTCGGCCCATCACGCATCTTGGTGCTGGGGCCGGACTCGGCGCTGGCGGCGCTCATTGCGGCGGCCATCACCGAGAAAGCCGCGGGAGATCCCGAGCGCGCGGTGGCCCTGGCCTCGGTACTGGCGCTGTTCACTGGCGTCTTCTGCGTCGGCGCCGGGCTGGCGCGGGCGGGCTTCGTCACCGACCTGCTCTCCAAACCTGTGCGTGTAGGATACATGAATGGCATGGGTATTTCCGTGCTGGTCTCCCAGCTACCCAAGCTGTTCGGCGTGGCGGGTGGCGGCGGAAGCACACTTGGTACGGCCGCCCACTTCGTTCGCGCGGTGGCCTCCAGCGAGACCAAGCCGCGCGTGCTGATCATCGGCGGCATGTGCCTGGCGGTCATCCTGGTGCTGCGCGCCGTGGCCCCGCGGGTACCGGGCGTCCTCGTCGCGGTGGTGGGAGCCACGGTGGCGGTCACCTTGCTGGGCGAGAGTGGGCACATGGCGGTGGTAGGCGCGGTGCCCCGCGGCATCCCGGTTCCGGCGCTGCCCCGGGTGCGCTTCGCGGAGCTGGCGGATCTCGCGGTGGCCGCAGCCGGCATCGCACTGGTGACGTTCACCGACACCAGCGTGCTCTCTCGAACCTACGCCGCGCGAAACCGCTTTCGCGTCGACCCCAACCGCGAGCTGGTGGGCCTGGGTGTCGCCAACCTCGCGGCTGGGCTGCTGCGAGGGTTTCCCGTGAGCAGCAGCTCGTCCCGCACACCGGTGGCCGAGTCGGCGGGCTCACGAACCCAGCTCACCGGCGTGGTGGGCGCGCTGGCTATCGTGGCGCTCCTTCTGGCCGCGCCCGACCTTCTGCAGAACCTGCCGGTCACAGCGCTTTCGGCAGTGGTCATCAGCGCGGCACTGCGCGTGCTCGACCTCGGAGCTCTGCGTGCGTTCTACAAGTTTCGCCATTCTGACTTCGTGCTGTCGCTGGTGGCGCTGGCCGGCGTCTTGGTGTTCGGGGCGCTCAGCGGCATCGCGCTGGCGGTCACCCTCTCGCTCCTCGATTTCGTGCGCCGAGCATGGCGCCCGCACGACGCCATCCTCGGACGCGCCGACGGCGTGAAGGGCTATCACGATGTGCGCCGCTACCCGAACGCCAAGCAGATCCCCGGTCTGCTTCTGTTTCGCTGGGACGCACCGCTCTTCTTCGCCAACGCCGAGACGTTCCGCGAGCGCGTGGTGGCCGCGGCGGACGAAGCCAGGAGCCCGGTCCGCTGGGTGGTCATCGCCGCCGAGCCCATTACCGACGTCGATACCACCGCCGCCGACATGCTGGAGGAGCTCGACAAGGAGCTCGCCAGCCGAGGCGCCGAGCTTGCGTTCGCGGAGATGAAGGACCCGGTGAAAGATCGCCTGGAACGCTATGGCCTGCAGAAGCGCATCGGACGCGACTTCTTCTTTCCGACCATCGGCGTCGCCGTGAAGGCCTTCGTGGCACGCTACGCGGCGACCTGGACCGACTGGGAAGAGGCCGGCGACGGCTGACCCGCGCGCGGGCGCGACCCGGGGCAAAAGAGTGCACTTGACTCTTTCTGGATGGACGCTACATTGAGTGCGTCATGTCCAGCTTCGACTTTGCCTTCACGCCGTCTCTCGAGATCTCACGCCCCAAAGCTGCTGCAGAGGGGCGCGAGGCCGTCGCCATCATCCGCGAGGGCGGCTATGTCACAGCGCGCGGCCGGGTAGACGTCTCCCGCGCCATTGCCGAGGCGGTGGCGCATACGCGCGACTACCCGCCCGAGCTGCCGGTGGCGCTGCCCGCTTCGCCCGGCCCCCACGCAACTTCGTTCGCCGTGGTGAACGGAACCAGCTTGGCCGCAGCCCAGCGCTTGACCCACGTGGGCGGCGAGCCGCCCATGGTGCTCAACTTTGCTTCGGCCCGAAAGCCGGGAGGCGGCTTCTTGGGCGGCGCGCGCGCACAGGAAGAGTCGCTGGCCCGCGCCAGCGCCCTGTACGCCACCATCGAGAACGCGCCGATGTACGCGCACCATCGCCTCGTCGCGCGCGATTGCCTCTACACCGACTGGATGATTCACTCGCCCGATGTGCCGGTGTTCCGCGACACCGCAGGGGCGCTCCTCTTCGCGCCGTATCCGTGCGCGTTCATCACCGCGCCCGCCCCCAACGCCGGCGTGGTGCTGGAGCGGGCACCGGAGCGGCGCGAAGAGGTGCGCGCAGCCATGGCGCGGCGGGTGGGGCGCATGCTGGCCATTGCCGCCCAGCATGGTCACACGCGGCTCGTCCTCGGGGCCTGGGGCTGCGGCGTGTTCAAGAACGATCCGGCCCACGTGGCGGCCTGCTTCGCAGAGGAGCTGCGCGGCCCGTTCGCCGGCGTCTTCCGCGAGGTGGTGTTCGCGGTCCTCGACTGGTCCGAGGAGCGACGCTTCGTTCGCCCCTTCGTGGAGCACTTCGGGTGATGCCGATCAGGGTCCGCAGAAGTAGCTGGTGACCTTGAAGTAGACCTCGTCGAAGGGCGCGCCGGCGGCGCCACAGAGGGCGTCGGCGGTGCTCTGATCGCTCGCGATGGCAGCGGTGCACGCAGCGCCCGGCGTCGGTGCGCCGCATCCACGGCTTTCGGCAAGGGCCGCGCAGGCGCTCAGGTCGCTCTCTTCGCATGAGCTGCACGAGGTTGCGGCGCAGAGGGTGGCGTCGGCGAAGCGACGCGCGCAGTCGCCGGGTGCCCCCACCGCCAGCGCCTGGCACGCCGCGAGGTTGGGGACGACCTGCGTGCCGACGGTGTTGCCCGGGGTGATCAGCGCCGAAGGGGGCAAGGTCGCGCCGCCGAAGAGAGCGCACAGCGCGCAGCCGTAGTTGGTCGACGTAAAGGCAAAGCACGTATCGAACGTGGCCGAAGGACCGAAGCAAGCATCGAAGAGGGCGGTTCGCTGCGCAGCAGAGCAGAGACCTTGCGCAGCGACCGGCGAGGGCGCGCTTCCATAGGTGCCGCCGCGAACATAGCAAGCGGGTGCAACGACGCCCGAGCTGCCCGACGACCCCGAGCTGCTGCCGCCCGACGAGCCCGAGCTGCTGCCGCCCGATGAGCCCGAGCTGCTGCCACCCGATGAGCCCGAGCTGCCGCCGTCCGGTGCATCCGAAGCTCCGGGCGCGATGGCGCCACCACAGCCAAGAGCCAGGAGCAACGAAGATGCTACGAATGTCACGCGTTCGACCATGGTCTACCTCGGGGAGGATAGTGACGCGGCGACGGCGCGCCGGCAACTCCCGCGTATCGACGGTGCAAGCATTGGAATGTACGGGCGAAACAACGGCCGGCGGAGCGACCCTACCGCGGCCACTTTCGGTGCATCCAAAGGCGCGCGCGAAGCGACGCCGCCGCCAACCCGCATTGGCGTACTGCGAGAGATGCACGTCAGATTCGCGTGTATGTCGCATCGCGGCAGCGGGACCGAAGCGGCGCCGCCGCAGCCCTGAGGTGAGGCGAGGGCGGGGCGCGAAGGTCAAAACGTCTCCGTAGAAATGACGGGAATTCCTAAAGGTCTCGCAGTAGTGCTGTTCGCCCATGGCGAAAGCGAAAGATCCGCTGGCCCCGCACCCGACCCCGGCGCCGGGTCGTCGCGACTCCGTCGATATCGTCGATGCCATCGTCACCGCAGCGCTCGAGCTCGGAGATCCCGATGCCTCGGTGAACGCCATCGCGGCCCGGGCGGGCGTCGGCGTGGCGTCGCTCTACCGCTACTTTCCCTCGAAAGGCGCGGTGTACGCCGAGGTCTCGCGAAAGTTGCAGCGCGACTTTTTGGTGCGCCTTCGTGCCGCGCTCTACGCGCCTGCGAGCTCTCTGGAAGCGACGGTCACCGCTTGTTGCCGCATCGCCGTGGAGGCGCCGGGCGCGAGCCCGCAGCTGCGACGATCGCTGAACCTCTCGCTTCCGCATTCGTGGGTTCAGGAGAGCGCAAACGCCATCTTCACGGCCACCGTGACCGAGCTCACCCGGTGGCTGGAGAGCCGCCTCGCCCCGGCGCCGAAAGACCTTCGCGACCGGGTGTTCGTGGCCTTCGCCGCGGGCCGCGGCCTGGTGATGATGTCGCGGCTCTTGCCCGACCTGGCCCCCAGCGACGAAGTGCTGGTGGCGCAGATGGCCCGCGGCGCCATGACCTACCTGCAGCCGCTCGAGCTTCTCCCTCAGACCGTGTAGACCTCGTCTTGCTCGATGCGCGAGAGCACCCAGTCGAAGTTGCCGTTGGTCACCTTCGACTGACAATACGTGCAGTTTCCCGACATATTGATAGAGAGCGGCGCGCCACAACGGGGGCATTTGGGGTCGGTGCGGGTGGGCCCCTTGGCGTCTTTGCCGCGAATGAACGTCCAGTATTCGGTGTAGCGGCGCTCGTGCGAACGGCTGCCGGAGACGATCTGGTTGTTCTGGTCGGAGAGCGTGTAGTCGAGGCTGGTGGCGAAGACGCGCACGGTGATGGCGTCGAAGAACGCGTCGGTGGTCACCCGTGACAGCTCGAGGTTCAAGATGCGCGCGTTCTCGGTGACGTTGCGCAGGCGCTGGCGCTTGTACTCGTCGACCCAGTAGCTCTGGGTGACGAAGATGGCGTCGCTGAGGAAGGGCCGCATGCCCTCCAGGTTTCGCTCCGACCACGATTTCTGAAACTGTTGGAACACGTGGGTCACGCGGCCCAGGAAGGCGTTCCAGTCGAAGGCCGCGTCGCGCGCGCGCAGCATTTCGATGGCGGGGCGGGCGCTCGGATCCACCAGCGTGGCCTCGCTGGTTCCTTCTTCGGCGGTGTTGCCCGTGAGCATGGGCCCGCGGTTCTCGGTGCTCACGACTTGCACCGCGCGCACTACCCAGTCGAAGGCACCGGTGGCCACGTTCTGCCCGCAGTGGCTGCAGCGCCCGGCGAGAATCTGCTCCAGCGGCGCCGTGCAGTTGGGGCACGCGAACACCCGCGCCTTGTCGGGCGTGCGCGATTTGGCGGTGCGAGAGCGCGAAAGGCTCCACCGTTCCATGGTGTAGATGGCCTGCTCGTAGCCGGTCTGCGGATCGCGACGCGAGAGGTTGGTCTCGAAGAGCACGCTCACGGTTACGGTGGGCGACGCCGCGTCGAGGCCTTGTACGCCGTCGAGGGTGACCGACCCCACCAGCACGTTCGAGATGCCCTGCAGCGGCCGCATGGCCATGGCCTGCTTGGCCTCCGGGCTCAAATACGCGCTGTAGCGTTCGAGTTTTCCCTGGCCCTGGGCGAGGACGATTTCTGTGTACAATGCAGACAAAAAGTCGTCGAAGACGACGATTGAAAAGTTGGGGTCGGTGCTCTGGAGCGCCTGCACACGGCGCCGCGCCGACACCACCGGCCGAGGCGGTGGCACGTACATGGGCTGGCCCCAGTTGGCGGTGCCGCCGCTGCTCCAATTCTGGCGCCCCTTGCGCATGGCCGCCTGGATGGCGGCGATGATGACGATGACGATGATGAGGACGAAGACGCCCACGATCGACATTCCGCCGCCCGACGAGCTGCCGCCGGAGTAGCCGCTGCTGCCGGAGTAGCTGGGCCGACTGCCCGAGTACCCACCACCACCGGAACGACCACCGCCGCCGCCGCCGCCGCCGCGCGAGCCGCCGCTGAAGCCCTGACCGCCGCCCGGCCGCGCCGACGAGGGCGCGCTGGTGGAGAAGACCGAGAGCGCCAGGGCGGCGAGCAGGAAGAGGCGAACCGCGCGCCTCACGAGACCTCGTCGGGCAGCTCGTTCACGTCGTCGGCCGACCGCGGGAGCTCCGTGCCCAGCACCGGGCCGAGCGCCTTGAGGCGGGCCACGAACGCGTCTACGTCGCCCTTGCCCAGAGCGACTTCGAGCTCGGCGCGGGCGGCGTCGATGGCAGGCCCCAGCTTCTTCACCGGGACGCCGAGGTCGGGCACGAAGTGCACCGCGCGCTCGAAGGCGGAGACGAACACCAGGATGCCAGTGCGCCCAGTGGTGCGGGAGATCTGCGCTTGGTAGAAGTGCGACTCGGCAGCGCGAGCCACCTCGGCGCGCCGCCGCGCAGCCGGCACCACCAGGCCCTTGAGGAACCAGATCTGCGCGGAGCCCGCAGCGAATACCAGGAACACCACCAGCACCTGGGCCGGGAAGAACATGGCGTTGAACTCCATGGGCGCGTAGGTGAGGCCGGCGAGCACCAGGATGGCGAACACGAAGCCGACGATGAAGTCGGCGTCGCGGTAGACCGCCGAGCGATCGCGGACGGTGACGACGATCTCGGCCGACGTCTCGGCTTCGATGGCCTGGATGGCGCCTTTGACCTTCTCTTTTGCGCCAGAATCGAAGAACGCTTTCATGAAGCCAGGGCCTCGCGGATGAGCTCTTCGAGCTCGGTGTCACTGGTCACGCCGGTGCGCACGGCGACGATCTTACCGGTCTTGGAGACGACCACCAGGGTCGGAAGTGCAGAGACGCCGTATGCGCGCGCCGCCGAGCGATCGCGGTCGAAGGCGATGGGAAAGGAGAGATGCCGCTGCCGGGCGAACTCCTCGGCATTGCCCTCTTCGTCGTCGGTGTTCACGCCCACCACGACCACGCCGCGATCCTTGTAGCGCTTGGCGATGCCGTCGATGATCGGCGCCTCGGCTTTGCACGGGCCGCACCAGGTGGCCCAGAAGTCGAGCACCACCGCCTTGCCACGAAGCTCCGAGAGGGTCACGGTCTTGGGCGCGGGTGCGCCGGCCGCGGCGGCCGGAAGGGCTGCCGCGACGGTCTCCGGATTGAGCACCAGCTCCGCGGTGAAGTCGGGCGCCTCGGCGCCCGAGAGGCGCCCATGGCCCCCAGCGAGCACGCGGGGAATGCCTGCGAACGCAAGGAGCAGCCCCACCACCACGAGCGCGGTCCCCGCCGGGTACATCCAGTTGCCGTCGGTGCTTCGCTTTGCTTCCTGCGCCATGCCCCAACGAATAGCACAGCAAGCCTGCGGAGTCGGCGTACTGGCGGCGCACGCCAAAGGTGCGGCCCGACTCTTGCGCATGCGCTTTGGATGCCAGCGGCGGAATCCGCGCACGGCGCTGCCAAAAACGACCCCTTGCGCCAACGCTGCGGAGTGGTGCTATAGAACCGGCAAATCATGAGCGAACCAGCGCATTCTGTGCGCGACCACGCCCCGAAGCCGGCTTCCGCCGGGGCTCTCGCGAAGGTCTCTCTAGCTGCTCTCGGGGTCGTCTACGGCGACATCGGAACCTCGCCGCTCTACGCCATGAAGGAATGCTTCGCGCTGCCGCATGGTGTGGGCCCCACCGCCGCCAACGTGTTCGGGGTCATCTCGCTGGTTTTCTGGTCGCTCACGCTGGTGGTGGTGGTCAAGTACCTCTCCTTCGTGATGCGCGCCGACAACCACGGCGAGGGCGGCATTCTCGCGCTCCTGGCGCTGCTCAAGCCGGCGCCGGGCAAGCCGGTGCCCAAGGGGTTCAAGGCGCTGGCGCTGCTGGCCCTCGGCGGCGCGGCGCTGCTGTATGGCGACGGCATGATCACGCCCTCGCTCTCGGTGCTCTCCGCGGTCGAGGGTCTGAAAGAGGCCCACATCGGCGAGATCCACATCCACATCGGGCGCCTCGACACCACCTTCGCCTTCGAGCACCTCATCGTGCCCATCACCATCGTGGTGCTCATCGGGCTCTTCGCGGCGCAGCGTGGGGGCACGGCGAAAATCGGCGCGGTGTTCGGGCCGGCCATGATGCTCTGGTTTCTCACCATCGCCGGCATCGCCATCCCGTC
This sequence comes from Polyangiales bacterium, assembly GCA_038210445.1. Classification (GTDB taxonomy): domain Bacteria; phylum Myxococcota_A; class Polyangia; order Polyangiales; family Polyangiaceae; genus JABFRG01. Next base: position 196,028 of record JBBQWQ010000001.1, on the reverse strand, counting down.
CATCCTCAAGCACCCGCAGATTCTCGGCGCGGTGAACCCCCTGTACGCCTACGAGTTCTTCGCCCACCACAAGATGCACGGGTTCCTGGTGCTCGGCTCGGTAGTGCTGTGCATCACCGGCGGCGAGGCGCTCTACGCCGACATGGGTCACTTCGGAAAGGCGCCCATTCGCTGGGCCTGGTACGTGGTGGTGTATCCCGCGTTGTTGCTCAACTACATGGGCCAGGGCGCGCTCATTCTCACCGACCCCACCGCGGTGACGAACCCGTTCTATCGGCTGGTGAGCGGCTGGGCGGTGTATCCGTTGGTGGTCATCGCCACCTTCGCCACCGTGGTGGCGTCGCAAGCGCTCATCTCGGGAGCCTTCTCGCTCACCCAGCAGGCGGTGCAGCTCGGCTACTCGCCGCGCGTCACCATCGTGCACACGTCGGGTCAAGCCGAGGGGCAGATCTTCATCCCCGAGGTGAACAACTTGCTCATGATCACCTGCGTGCTGCTGGTGCTGGGTTTCAAGAGCTCCACCAACATGGCGGCCGCCTACGGCATCGCGGTCACGGGCACCATGGGCGTCACCTCGGTGCTCTTCTTCGCGGTCGCGCGCACCAAGTGGGGCTGGAGCTGGCCGGCGGCGGCGAGCCTCACCGGGCTGTTCTTGTTCATCGACATGTCGTTCTTCGGCGCCAACGTGGTGAAGATCGCCGACGGCGGGTGGTTCCCACTGGCCATTGGCGCGGTGGTGCTCACGCTCATGACCACCTGGAAGCGCGGCCGCGAGATTCTCTACGACTTCATTCGCAGCGCGACCCTGCCGCTCGACTTGTTCCTGGCCGACGTGGCGGCCCAGGCGCCGGTGCGCGTGAAGGGCACCGCGGTGTTCATGACCTCCAATCCCGAAGGCGCGCCGCCGGTGCTGCTCCACCACTTCAAGCACAACAAGGTGCTCCACGAGCAGGTGGTGCTGCTGAGCATCGCTACGCGGCACCAGCCCGAAGTGCCGCGCGCCGAGCGCATCGAGTACGTGCGCGATCGCGGCGCGGGTATCTTCCAGGTATCGGCTGGCTACGGCTTCATGCAAACGCCCAACGTGCAAGAAGTGCTGGAGCTCTGCGAGACCGCCGGCCTCAAGGTCAACCACGACGACACCAGCTTCTTTCTGGGTCGCGAGACGCTGCTCGTGACGTCGCGCCGCACCATGGCCGGCTGGCGCAAGCACCTCTTCGTCTTCATGTCGAAGAACGCGCGCCCCGCCAACGCCTTCTTCCGCATTCCGCCCAACCGCGTGGTGGAGCTCGGCACGCAGATCGAGCTCTAGAGCACCGACGTCTTTCTCCACTGCAGTTGGTTCATCGGTCTCTCGTTTTGAATCACGCCTCCACCAGCCCCTTGAAGCCGCCCCAGAACATGCGGTTGGCGTCGAAGGGTGCTGCCTTCGGGTCCATCATCGCGGCCAAGCGCGGGTCCTTCATCACCTTGCGCAAGACGGCGTCGCGCTGCGACCGCGATTTGTAGGTCACGAACGCGACGACCACCACCTCGTTCCGCTTTGCGTTCACCGACTGAGGGAAGGACGTGAGCTTCCCGGGTTTGACGTCGTCGGCGATGCACTCCACGTAGCTCAGGGCTCCGTGATCCATCCACACCTGGGCCGCGACCTTGGCCATCTTCTTGTAGGCGGCCAGGTTGGTCTTCGGGAGCGGCAGGACGAACGAATCGAAATAGCGCATCGGCAGAGCCTACCGGAGCGGTCAGCTCTTGGCGCCCAGGACGATGGGCTCGAGCACCTGTCGCACGGTGGTGGCGCCCTTGGCGTTGCGGTGGTTGCCTTCGAAGACGAGGCGCGAGGCGGCTAGGCCTTCGGTCATCTCCACGTAGAGCGCGGCGAGGTCTTTGGAGAACCCGGCCCCCTCGAGGATGCCGCCCATGATGCCGATGGGCGCCTCCTGTACGTTCACCGGTTTGCCCACAATTTCGCTCAATGCCCGGGCCACGTCGCGGGCCGAGACCTTGGGGCCGGCGAGCTCGACGATCTGGTTCTTGGCAGGGGCTCCCTCCACCAGCAGCGCCGCAGCCCAGGTGCCGATGTCGCGGGTGGCGACGGTGTCGAAGGCGAAGTCGGCGGCCACGAAGGTGGGAAACACGCCCTCGCCGAGCTGCGCCAGCGAGCCCGCGAAGTTCTCGATGAAGTACGCCGCGCGAAGGAACGTGAAGCGGGCCGCGGGGAGCGCGCCCAGCCGAGCCTCGGCGCGGTGAAGACCCTTGATGGGCCCGGTACCCTCCGCGAGGTGCGCGCCCACCGAGGAGAGGAGCACCACGTGGGGAACGCCGCTCTGGCTGATGGCGCGCTCGAACGTTTCGGCCACCCGCGCTTGGTGAGCGAGGTAGCTCTCGGCGCCGAGCGCCGGCGGAATCAGCAGGTAGGCGCCGTCGACGCCGCGGAGCGCCTCGCTGAGCGCCTTTTCGTCGAGCACATCGGCGACCGCCACCTCGGCGCCGCGCCGCTTCCAGTCGGCGCCTTTGGCGGCGTCGCGCACGATGACCCGCACCTGGTGGCCCCCAGCGAGAAGAGCCTCGGCCGCGACCTTGCCCGTGTTTCCCGAAACCCCAGCGATGGCGAACTTCATGATCGAATCCTCCTCAGGCCGAACCGATGCGGTGCGGCGACAAGCCAGAAGGTAGGTCGTCTCCTCGTTGCCTTCCAATGCATGTTCGTCACGTGCATTATGTACCGCATGCATCTATCGGCCATCGACCTCAACCTGGTGACCGTCCTTCACGCGCTTCTGGCCGAGCGCAACGTGTCGCGAGCGGCCAAGCGTCTGGGGCTGAGCCAGTCGGCCACCAGTCACGCGCTGGCGCGGCTGCGGCTCACCCTGGGCGATGCGCTGCTTGTCCGCTCGCCCACTGGCCTGGTGCCCACCGCGCGGGCGGTGGCGATGCAGGGGGCGCTCGAGTCGAGCCTTGCGGAGATCGAGCGAGCGCTCTTCGCCGAGGCCCGCTTCGACCCCGGTACCGCGGAGCGCGCGATGCGCGTGGTGACCTCGGACTACGCCGCGATGCAGATCTATCCGTCCTTGGTGGAGACGCTGAGCCGAGAGGCGCCCGGCATCTCGTTGTGGTCGGAGCCGCACACCGACGAGTCGCGGGCGCGGCTGGCGCGGGGCGAGGCCGATCTGCTGCTGGCGCCGACCACCGACAGCAGTCGCGAGGCGGCGAGCATGCTCGAGGAGGTGCTCTTCGAGGAGACCTTCGTGTGCGTGGTGCGCAAGGGGCACCCGCTGACCCGCGGCAAGTTGACCGTCGAGCGCTTCGCGGCGCAGCGGCACGCCTTCGTCGCGCCGGGCGGAAGGCCGGGCGGCGTGGTGGACGAGGCCTTGGCGCTGCAGGGGCTACGTCGCACGGTGGCCGTGGCAGTGCCGCATTTCTTGCTGGCGCCGCACGTGGTGGCGAAGAGCGATCTGGTGCTCACCATGGGGCGCCGCCTTGCGGCGGAGTTCGCGCGCATGCTGCCGCTGGCGATCCTGGAGCCACCGCTGGTGCTACCGTCGTTCGCCATCGCGCTTCACTGGCACGCCCGGCAGACCCACGATCTGGCGCATACCTACGTGCGCGAGAAGATCCGCGCGGTGGCCCGAGCCATGGCCGAGCAGGATGGTAAGGTCCGTCGAAAGAAAGACTAAGGGCCGACCTTGCTGATGGTGGCCGAGAACAGGACGCTGTCGTAGCTGGTGTTGCTGGGGGGCAGGCAGGGGTCCGGCAGCTTCCGCACGTCGGCTTCGAGCGCGGCATCGCTGGGCGCGGCGACCGCAGCATCCGGCGGCGAAGGCGAAGGAGAAGGCACCGTGGGCGCAGGCTCGGCGACCCCGGCGTCGAAAGGCGACGCTGCGTGGGGAGAGCTACAGGCGGCAACGAGGGCCACGAGCACCACCAGTGGCCGAGCATGATTCATCGTCGATGGGCCAATGCAGGCGCCGTTCGATTGGGATCTCGAAATCGCCCCTACCTCAGAAGGTCCCCACCACGCCGGTGCCCGCGAACTGGACGCGCACCGGGCTCGTGGCGGCGCGGGGGATGGCCGGACGCTCCGGACGCTTCGGCGCGGGACCACGTTCGACGCGGAGGGTCGGTTCGGAGAGGGTACTGATCCCGACGCCGATACCGGCTACCACGGCGGAGATGGCGGCTACCGCGAGCATGATGTGCGCGGCGTGCAGTTCTCCCGGCGTCTCGTTGCGAAGCATCTGGATGCCGGCGATGGGTGCCAGTATCACCGCAGTGGGAAGGCCCACGACAGTGAAAAAGCCACCGACGAGCATGCCGTAGGCATTTCCGCGGCGGTACACGATGTGGGTCGCGCCTTCGCTGAGCGTGAGCTCGTTCGGATAGGCCCCGCCGTCGAATACATATGTGCCCTGGAGAGGCAGGTGGCGCACGCAGGGCGCATAGCAGAAGGCCTCGCCGGTCGGGTCGTTCTTGCGCTTGATGCCCACGCCCGACGCGTCGGAATCGATGGTGACGAAGCTGGTCTCGGCGTGGGCCGCGAAGCTGAAGGTGAGCACGGAGGCGGCGAAGAGGGCGGCGAGGCTCGCGCCTCCAGTGCGACGGAAAGTGCGGTGCATCTCCGCCCATCGGCCACCCCGCGGCGCGGTTGCTAGTGACCGAACGGCACGTAGAGCGTGACCCGCGCTTCTGGCAAGAGCTTCCGCAGGTGGCCGGCTACGTCGGGTTAGCTCCGGTGTATTTCGCGTTGTCGAAGACCGAGTCACCAACGAGTGCAATATGCATATTTTCCTCCCCTGCCCGCTTCACGCCGCAGCGGCGACCTTCCCCGCAACCGGAATGCGGATCACGAAGGCCGCGCCACCGAGCGGGCTCTTTTCGACGTCGATGGTGCCGGCGTGCTCCACCACGATCTTCTTCACGATGGCGAGGCCGAGGCCGGTGCCGTCGGTCTTGGTGGTAAAATAGGGCTCGAAGACCCGCGCCCGCTGCTCCGCCGGAACGCCGGGGCCGTTGTCCTCTACCACCAGCATCGCCTCGTCGCCTTCACGCACGGCGCGCACCCGCACCTTGGCGTTTTCCTTGGTGCTCCGGTGCGCTTGCACCGCGTTGCGCACCAGGTTGATGATCACGCGGCGGAACATCTGCCGGTCGATGGCGCACGGAATGGACTTCTCGGGGATCTGCCATTCGACGTCGACGTTCTCCGTGAGGAGGGCCTCGGCGCCGTCGCCGCCCAGGGTCGGGTCTTCGATGCGCTGGTCGCGGCAGTCGGAGAGAAAGTCGCGGAGGTCGGCCGACGCCAGCTCCGCCTGCGGAAGCCGCGCGAAGTTGGAGAAGTTCGCCACCAGCCGGCGCAGGGTGCCCACCTCTTCTTCGACGATCTCGAGGGTGGTGTCGAGCAGCTGGGTGTAGCGCGCGTCGCCTCCCGCGTACTTCCGGTGACACTCCTGCACCGCCAGCTGAATGGGCGTGAGCGGGTTCTTGATCTCGTGGGCCAGCCGCTGGGCCATCTCTTGCCAGGCGCCCATGCGCTGCAGAAACTCGATGCGCGAGCGGGCCTGGCCCACCTCGCTGGTCATCTTGTTGAAGGCCCGGGCCAGCTCGGTGAGCTCGTCGCTGCCGGTCACCGGCACCTGCACCGAGAGATCGCCGCCCGCGACCTTGCGGGTGGCCAGGCTCAGCCGCTCGATGCGCTTGGTGAGGCCGCGCGCCAGGAGAAAGCCCAGCACCGCGGTGACCACGATGGTCAGCGCCAGGAGCGCCGAGAACGAATTGGTGTACCCCACATACAACTCAGTGCGCGAGACCTCGAGCTGGTGGTAGGTGTTGACGATCTGCCCGCTGGCCTCCAGCTCGTCGAGGCGCTTGCGCGGCACCGCGAAGGTGGCCACCAGGAACACCTCGGAGACCTTGCCTTGGCCCAGCGAGACCTTGGTGTCGAGGCTCTTCTCTTGGTCCTTGTCGACGGGGGTGCCGCGGTCCTTCTGCCCCAGCGTGGTGCCGTCGTCGTTCTCCACGCGCAGCGCGACCAGGCCGGGGAAACGGGGAAAGAGCGCGGAGAGGCGGGCGTTCACCGCGGCGGCGTCACCGGCGGTGGCGGCGCTCTTCAGCGGGTCGTCGGCGGCGATGGCCTGCCCCTGGTGACGCATGTCGTCCTTCACCGCCTTGACGTAGTCCTTGTACACGTCGACGCCGCGATCGAGCTGCGTGCCCACCTCGGGGTTGAACCAGAGCGCCGAGGCCTGCCGAAACATCGAGTTGGCCAGGTACACTGCGCTCACCAGCGGCAAGGTGGCGGTGAGGAGGATCACGAGCGCGAGGCGCACCTCGGTGCGTCCGAACAAGAGGCGCGCAAGACGCGACCGCGGCGGTACGGGGGTCATCGCCGGCGAGTGTAGCGAATCTCCGGCGCGGCGCGGCGACGCGCCGAACAATAAGCCAAAAACCGTACAATCGTGTTCCGAATATGCGGATGGCGAGCGACTCTGTTCAGACGCAGGCTAGAGCGCATGAAACCCATCGCCTCTCTCGCCACGGCTCTTGGTCTACTCGGCGCCTGCTCGGCCACCGCACGAGAACCCGCTCCCGCCCAGGCGGCGCCGGCCGCGCCCACTGCGAATGCGACGCCCGGCGCCACGGTGGAAGAGAACCTGGCGGCCCTGCGCGCGCTGAAGGTCTTCGAGGTGCGCGGCATCGCGACCGGCCCGGAGACGGGAAACTGCTACGGCCCGTGCCCGGCGCAGGTCGAGGCGGTCGCTGCGTTCACTCGGGTGGCGGTCGACGCAGCGGCGCACCCGGAGCGCGACGCACAAGTGGACTGCGGCCTGAGCGACGCCCAAAACCTGCAAACGCTGAAAGACTTGCACGTGGTGGACCTGGGCGATCGGGTGCTCGAGAAGCCCACGGGCCTTCCCCATTGTTACAACGTGCCAAGCGCCCACACCCTCGCGCGCATCGCCCGAGCCGTTCGCAAGCCGTGATGCACGCCGGGGTGGGCCTCGACATGCCGTGGATCGCGGGGCCAGGGCGCGGCTTCGTGGCCGCGGTCGATGGCGATCGCGCGAGCGACGACGTGGTCGCATTTCTGCTGGCCCACGCCGCACACTTTCACCACCTCTTCGTCTCCTGGCAACCCAAGGGCCGCGGGCGACTCGACGCCCGCGACTACTTTCCAGCCTTCGACGATCTCTTCGAGCGGCTGGGCTCGCACTATCCGGTTCGCGCCTTGCACCACACCGCCCTCAACCTGGGCGCCATGGAACCCTATGAGCGCGGGGCGATTCTCGACCTCACTTGCGCGCTCGTGGAGCGCTACCGCTTCGCCTGGGTCAACGAAGACGTGGGGCTCTGGTCGCTTCACGGAAAGCCCCTGCCCTACCCGCTCCCGCCCTACCTGACGACGGCGGGGCTGCGGGCAGCCATCGAGAACGCGCGGCACGTGCAGGCCGCGCTTGCGGTGCCGCTTTTGCTGGAGTTTCCAGGTTTTTCTTGGGGCATGTCGCCGGTGGTCGGCCGCATGCACGCCTACGACTTCTTCCGGGTGCTGGCGGAGGAGGCCAACGTGCAGGTCGCGCTGGATACCGGTCACCTGCTCTCGTACCAGTGGCTTCGCGGGCTGCGCGGCGAGGCGCTGCTCTCGGAGCTGGAACGGCTGCCGCTCGACCGCTGCTTCGAAATTCACCTCTCCGGCTGCGACGTCGTGGGCGAGGCCTTTCACGATCGGCACCACGGGGTGCTGCTCCCGGAGCAGCTCGAGCTCTTGCGACGCCTGGCGCGACTGTGCCGCAACGCCCGCGCCTGCACCTACGAGGACCCGGCGATCGTTCCCGGCGGCCAGCTCACTGCCGAGTCGGCACCTTCGTTGCGCGCCCTTCTCTCGACGGTGACGGGCCGGTGATGCGCATCGACGAAGTGCTGTGCGCGCTCGTGTACCGGCGCTCGTTCCGGACGCGCTTCCTCGCCGGCGAGCGCGCCGAGCTAGGCATCGATGCGGAGGACGCCGCCGACCTGGCAGGGCTCGACCCGGCCGAGCTGGAGCGCACCGCCGCGCTCACGTGCGGAGCCCTGCTCGAAGCCTCGCACCGTGGGGTGGGCACCTTGCGCGAGGCGTTCCCGCGCGGAATACGTGCCTATGCCACGATACGCGACGAGGCCGACCTCGCCCTCGACTTCGCAGACTCGCCGGCGTTTGCCAGGCTTGGGCCCGAAGCATGCGCGCCGCCCATGGAGGCCATCTTCGGCGACTTTCTCGAGGCCGCGCTGGGGGAGCCGTGGCAGCCGGTGATTCACGAGGAGCGCGCGCTGGCGGTCTTGCGGGCGCTGGTGGTGACGCCCGCGCCGGCCTTTGCGATCCCCACCTGGGTACGCTCGGCCCCGGCGGGCCACTTCGCCATCGTGCGAGGCGCCGCAGCGCCGCTGCTGATCGCGGCGCTGCATGGGCGCTTGCTGACCGGTCCGATCACGCCGCTCATCGCGGGCATCCTCGTGGGCGACGCGGCACAGGCCGAGACCGTGCGCGCGGAGCTCCAGCGAATGGGGCTACTTTGCTGAGCGACTCAGAGGCCCCACCAGAGCATCTCGTGGGCCACGGTGCGCTCGCTCTCGGCGCGAATCACCTCGATGGTGTCGCCTTTGAAGCGCACGATCGGCTCGGGGAACGCGTCGCACGGCATGAAGGCCGACTTGCGGAAGCCCTGGGCGTCGAGCCAGAACAGGTGGAAGCCCATGCGCGAGAGCCCGTACACGAGGAGCATGCGGCCGCCTCCGACCCAGCGCACCTCGAGCCACTTGAACTCGAGCTCGGCGAAGCGCTCGGGCGAAGGAAAGTCGCTGCCGAAGTCCTTGATCTCCGGAGCGTTGGCCTTCATGTACTTGTAGAATACATCGTACCGAATCTTGGTGAGTCGGGGGAATGTGCGTTCTTCCTTGGCCAGCACTGGCAAAGCCGAAAAGTCGGTGGTGGGCTCCTCGACGTAGGTGCGGTAGCGATCGCCGAGGGTGCGACTCCCGAGCTCGTCGTCGGCGAGCGCCTTGAGCCACCAGTGGAACACCGGGAGCTCGGCCTCACCCGCCTGGCTCTTCAGGAACACCAGGCTCTCCCACATGGGGCGGCGAAGGCGCCAGGTGCCGCCATGGTTCTGCTCGATGCAGCGACCCAGGTAGGCGGCGCCGTGCACCACGATGTTGAAGAGATCGCCGCGGGCTATCCAGGCTTCGCGGCGCTCGGCGGTGAGCGCCACGCCGAGGTGGTGAATGCTGGCGTCGGTGCCGTCGAGGGCGATGCCCAGCTCCTGCCCCATGAGCGCCTGGAAGCGCGCAGCGGCGTCGGCCAGGTGCGCGGTGAGCTCCGGGTTGTTCGCCGGGTTGGCGTCGGTGCTGCGCGCCTTGGCGAGATCGCTCGCGGAGTCGGGCGGGTAGTTGGGTAGAAAGAGCTCGGTGAAGATCGATTCGGCGGTACGCGCCATGGGCTCTGACTAGCACGGTCGCGCGGGTTTGCGGCAACCTGCGCCAACAGCGGTCGATGGGCGCGAATGCGAGACCTCGCGGCGCGCCGTGGTAAGCCAGAAGCGATCATGAGCGTGCCCCCGGCTCCCCCTTCTCTTCGCCCGTACCAGCGGGCCGCCATCGAGGCCGTGGTGGCGGCGCGGCGGGCCGGGGTTCGGCGCATGGTGGTGTGCCTGCCCACCGGCGCGGGAAAGACCGTGGTGTTCTCGCACCTGGCCAAGCTCGCGAAGAAGCAGGTGCTGGTGCTGGCCCACCGGGAAGAGCTGCTGGCGCAGGCCAAAGACAAGCTCGAGCGGGCCCTCGACGCGGGGACCGTAGTGGCCATCGAGCGGGGCGCCGAGCGCGCTTCGCAAGACGCCAAGGTGCTGGTGTGCTCGATTCGCTCGCTCCACGAGAAGCGCCTCACCCAGGTGCTTTCGGGGCGCGACTTCGGCCTGGTCATCTACGACGAGTGCCACCACGCAGCGGCGGAGGACAACCTGCGGGTGCTGCGGCAACTGGGCGCCTTCGACCCACGGTGGACCGGCACGCTGCTGGGCTTCACCGCCACCACCGAGCGGGGCGACGGCAAGGGGCTCGACGAGGTGTTCGAGCGCATCGTCTACGCGCGCTCGTTGCCCGAGATGATCGGTGACGGCTTTCTGGCGCCCTTGCGTGGCTTTCGCGTCTCGACCGCGGCCGACCTGCGCGGCCTCTCCAGCAAAGGCATGGACTTCGACGAGGAGGAGCTGGCCGAGGCGGTAGACATCGAGGAGCGCAACGCCCTGGTGGCGCGCTCGATTCAGGAGCTGGCGCGCGATCGCCGGACCATCGCCTTCTGCGTTACCGTGAACCACGCGCGCAACCTGTGCCGCTCGCTCAACGTGCTGGGGGTTCCAGCAGGCATCGTGCACGGGGCCATGCCGGCCGACGTGCGCGCCCGGGCCCTCGAAGATTTTCGTGCAGAGCGCACGCAAGTACTCACCAACGTAGCGGTGCTCACCGAGGGCTTCGACGACCCCGGCGTCTCGTGCATCGCCATGGCGCGCCCAACGCGCTCCGAGGGCATGTACGCCCAGTGCGTGGGCCGGGGAACGCGGCTCGCGCCCGGCAAGAAAGACTGCCTGGTGCTGGATTTTGTGGATCTCTCGAACCTGAGCCTGTGCACGCTGCCCTCGCTCTTCGGCGCGCCCCGCGACCTGGACCTGCAAGGCGAAGATGCGCGCGAAGCGGCCCGGGCCTGGCAGCAGATCATGTTCGATCACCCGGGCTTCGAGCTGGAGGCCGGCGCGCTCACTCTGAGTGAGATTCAAGATCGCGCCGAGAGCTTCGATCCGCTGCGGCTCCGGGCCGATGCCGAGGTCCGCGCCATCTCGCGCAACGCCTGGTTCTCGCTGGGCCGCCACGGCGTGGGCCTGCACTTCGAGCGCAAATCGGGGAAGAAGAGCGAGGCGCTGGTGCTCAAGCGCGGGGGCCGCGGCAAGGTGTGGGAAATTCACCTCGACGGCAAGCTCATGGACAAGTACTCGCGCATGGAAGAGGCCGTCGCGGCGGTGGACTACGAGATCGACCGCATGGGCCGCGGCGCTTCGCTCACTGCGCTCCCGGGAGCTCCCTGGCGCAACGCGGCGGCGCCGCCGTCGCTCCTCACCGACATCGCGAGCGCGCGAAAGCACGGAGGCGCACTGAACTGGGCAGATGCGCTGCAGCTCGACGTGTGGCAGCGGGTGGTGGGCCGGCGAGGGCAGACCGGGTAAACCGGCCACGATCGCGCATTTGACCCTGCCCAAGGGCGAAGCTACGCTTTGCGCGTGCGCCTTGGCCTCGGATGCCTCCTGTGCTCTGCGTGGATCTCTTGCGCGAGCTATGGCTCCGAGGAGTCGACCGCCTTGGACGCCGGGGTCAACGACGCGGGCGCCGGCGACGCCGCGTGTATCCCGCTCACCTGCGAGAATGCGGGGGCCAACTGCGGCCCCATTTCCAACGGTTGCGGAGGCCTAATCCTGGTCAACGGCGTGGGGAGCTGCGGCACGTGCGCCAACGGACTCCAGTGCGGCGCCGTTAAACCTGGCGTTTGCGGCTCGCCGTCGCTGCAGGGCGGCGCGCACACCGTTGCCGATTGCGTGAACGGTGGCGGGGTGCAGCGCGGCATCGGCACCGGCGACGCCGGCCTCGCCGAGAGCTTGTGCGAATTCAACGGACCTACCTGCCCCACCGGATGGGCGCGGCTCCAGGAGTGGGGCTCCACGCGAGCCACCACTGGCGCCTGCCCCTCCAGCTGTCGCTCGCCTTCCGCGTGCACGACCGCATCGCACGCGTTCGCCGACGTGAAAGACGAGACCTGCACCGTGCAGTGCTACTCGACGAACTCGGGCGGCAACTGCGGCGTCCTCAATGGCTCCAAAAGCGCGACCGCTCAGCGCGTCTCCGTCGGTTGCTTCTGACGATCGACTTCCCGCGACCCCCGCCATGCAGGGCGCCATGACCGCTGCGCTGCGCGTGCAGAACCCGACGTTGCACTCCGCCGAGACCATGGACTGCGCCAACTGTCATTTGGCAGAGGGCGCGCGGCGTATCGGTGAAAGCACGTTCGGCCTCTCCACCGCCAGCGCCTTCCAGCACGCGCGCAGCCTCGCTCGCGTCGACGAGCGCACCAGCGTCACCAACCTGCACGCCTTCAGCTACCTGCATCGTCAGGTCTCGATCATGCAGCGCACCGCCAACGAATCGGCCATGGTGGCCGATCGCCTCGAGGGCCGGATGGTGCCGCGCTGAGGCGCGAAGCTGGTCACGCCCAGATAGGGGGCAACGGGTCGCTCGCCGCCGCAGGTGGGGGCAAAACACCTCGCATCGATGGGGCTCGCGACGCGCCCGGGCCGCGTTCTGGCGCGCTTGTGGCGCGCACTGGCCACCCGGGCACGCTGGGCAGTTGCTAGTATCACCTGCATGCGAAGCTTCGCCGTGGTTGCGATCGGGGCCCTGATACTTGGCTGCTCCACGACGTCGCCGGCACCCTCGAGCTCGCCGCAAGACGCCTCGCCGGGTGCCGCGCCCGAGGCCGGCTCCCCGGAGACCGATGCGGGGGCCCAGACCGACACCGGCGTCGAAGGCGACGGCGGCGCGCGACCGCTCGAGGCCTATCGGGTGGGCGCACTGGACGACCGCGCTACCGTGAGCAGCCCCGGCGTCATGCTGATGGGCGGCGGCACCGACGTGGATGCGGCCTTCGCCTGGATGATCGGCAAGAGCGGAGGCGGCGACTTTCTCGTGGTGCGGGCGTCCGGCACCGATGCGTACAATCCGTACCTGTACACGCAGCTCGGCGGAGCGCGCTCCGCCGAGACGGTCATCGTCCGCGACAGCGCCGACGTGGATTCGCCCGAGCTGCTGCGGAAAGTAGACCAGGCCGAGGCGCTGTTCTTCGCCGGCGGCGATCAGTCGCGATACGTGGCGCTGTTCGAAGGCACGGTGTTCGCGCAGCACGTTCGCGCCCTCGCGGCGCGCGCACCCATCGGCGGCACCAGTGCCGGCTTGCACGTTCTGGGCGGGCGAATCTTCGATGCGCGCGTGGGGAGCGTCACGTCGGCGGAGGCGCTCACCGATCCGTTCGACCCCAAGCTCACCTTCCGCGACGGCTTTCTCCTTCCCCCGACCTCGTCGCTCGCCGACGTGGTCACCGACTCGCACTTCTATGAGCGGGACCGGATGGGTCGTTCGGTGGCGTTTCTTGCGCGCGGGTACGTGAGCACCGGGCGTTCTGCCAAGGCAGTGGCCGTAGACGAAACGACGGCGGTGCTGATCGAACCCTCGAGCTCGGCGCGGGTGGTGGGCTCCGGCTACGCGTATTTCCTGCGCCTGGGCGCCGCTCCCGTGCGCTGCGCCGCTGGCGAGCCGCTGGTGGCGGAGGGGGTCGACGTGCTGCGCATCGCTGGAGGATCGACCGATTCGTTCTCGTTCGCGTCGTTCACCGGCACCGGCCTCAGCTACACGCTCGGCGCCAACGCCGGCGCGCTGACTTCGTCGCGCGGACGCGTGTACTGACCCGCATCACGCGGTGAGCTGGGTGAGCGAGAGCACGTTGCCGTCCGGATCCTTGAACCAACACACGCGGGCGCCGCCCGGTGAGCTCCAAACCCCCAGCGCGTCTTGCTCGAGGTGCGGGTAGCGCAGGAGCTCGGCGCCCTTGCCCACGATGGCGCGGGCGGCGGCGTCGACGTCTTCCACTTCCAAGCCGAAGCTGGTGTAGGGCACCAGGGTCACCGTCTCCACCTTTTGCACCCGCAGCGTGGTGCCGAACGCGTCGAAGACCACCGCGAAGGGCGAGTCCTCCACCAGCGTGAGCTCGAGCACGTCGCGGTAGAATGCGAGCGCGAGGGCGGGCTTTGCGGTGGCAACGAAGGCCATGGCTCGGGGCGACATGGGCGAAGTATGCCGGCATACTCGGCGGACCACCACCCGCATCGGCGCGCTATCATGGGGGCTTCATGCGATGGATCGCACCTCTCTTGCTCGCAGCCTGTGCCGCCGCGCCGGAAGCCCCATCGCGAGCTTTGGCGCCGGAAGCGCCGCGCGCCCTCGCGGTGGTGCGCTCTCCGCTGGAGGGCCGCGCCTACGACGTCATGGTGCCGGGGCCACTACCCCCGGGTGAGCGGGCGCCTTTGGTCGTGGTGCTGCACGGGTATTCTTCGAACGGCCTCCGTCAGGCGGAGTACCTGCACTTGCCCGAGCTGGTGCGCGAAAAAGGCTTCTACCTGGCGATGCCCGGCGGCTCCCGCGACCCCAAGGGCTATCGCTTCTGGAATGCGACCGATGCATGTTGCAACTTCTGGCAGGCGCCGGTGGACGACGTTTCGTACCTGCGCGCGCTGCTCGACGACGCCATGGCGCGCTATCCCATCGACCCCAAGCGGGTGTTCGTGGTGGGGCACTCCAACGGCGGCTTCATGGCGCACCGGGTGGCGTGCGAGCTTTCGCTGCGGGTGGCGGCAGTGGTGAGCCTGGCCGGCCCCATGGTGAAGGACGCGACGCGCTGCGTGCCGGTGGCTCCGGTGTCGGTGCTGCACATTCAGGGCGATGCCGACGAATCGATTCAGGTGGGCGGCGGCGTCATCGGCGAAGGCGCGCCGCCCTATCCGGGCACCCGCGACACGGTGCAGGCCTGGGCGCGAAAGAACGGCTGCAGCCTGCGCACCACGGTGGCCGGTCCGCCGCTCGACCTCGACGCGAGCCCCAAGGCTGCGGGCGCCGAGACGGTTCGCGAGCGCTTCACCGACTGCCCGGCCTCTGGCGCGGTCGAGCTGTGGATGATGCACGGATCCACCCACGAGCCGGACGTTTCCGGCGAGTTTGCCCGCGCGCTCTGGGCCTTTCTCGAGGCCCACCCGAAGTCGTAGCCGCGCCTTCGCCGCGTCCTAGACACGGAGGCCTTGAAATCGCCGGTGGGTCTGCCACGATCGCGGGGTGAAGCGCATTTGGCTCGTCTTGGCCGTGGTCCTCGGTTGCAGCAGCAGCGCGAGCGCGCCCGAAGAGTACGCCGATGCGCAGCTGCCCACGGTTGCCACGAACCCCGAGGGCGTCGCCTACCCCACCGACTCCATCGGCATCAGCGCGCGCCGCACCGGGCGCAAGGGCGATCGCATCCCCAACTTCACGTTCTCCGGCTATCCGGCGTCGAACCGCGCGAACGGCCTCACGACCGTCGCGCTCGCGAACTACTACGACCCCAAGGCCGTGCATCATCGCATCCTGCACCTGGTCGGGGTCGCCAGCTGGTGCTCCATCTGCCGCGGTGAGGCCGAGGACCTGAAGAAGGTGCAAGCCGAGCTACCGGCGCGCGGCGTGGTCACCCTTGTGGTGATGCTCAACGGCAACACCAACGGCTACGGTCCTTCGGTAGACGAAGTGGGCAACTGGATGACGCGCTACGATACGCGCTTCGACTTCGGCATCGACGTCCGCGGCCGCAAGCTCGGCATCATGGGCGTAGAGGGCGTGCCGTGGAACGTGCTCGTCGACACCCGCACCATGGAGATTCTCTTCGCCGGAGCCGGCGCGCCCTCGGACGTGCTGGCCTTCGTGGACGCCGGCCTCGACGTGGTGAAGAAGATTCCTCCTTCCTATCCGCTGCCGGAGTGATCACGAACCTGGGGCTTGCCCCAGGGTTTTCGTGGGCGAGGCGCTCTTTGCGAATGCTGTGGTTCAATGCCGTGGAGTGGCACCCACCACAGCGAGGCATGCCCATGCACATTGCATACAGATCGACACTTCTTCTGGGGGCCGCGCTCTGCGCCTGCACCAGCGACGACCACACGCCGCTCGCGGTTGCGTTGGACGGCGGAGGCACCGCTACCGACGCGCAGCCGGCGAGCGACGCGGCTGCGGCCGTGGACGGCGCGGGCGTGGACGGCGGTGATCTGGAGGACATCCCCAAGGTCCACACCGTGAAGCTGGCGAACTTCTCGGAGGAGAGCGCCATCAACGCCTGCCTCCGCCCGCAGCGCTCGACCGACCCCTACATTGGTCCCATCTTTCGTGCCGAAGGCATTCCGAAAGGCGCCATTAGCGCACGCGTGATCATTGCGCTGCCGAGCAGCGCCGAAGCGAAGATCATCCGCGCCGGCGCCGACTGCGAAACGGGCGAGGCGCTGGTGATCCAGCCGGTGGTCGACGCCAGCCAGGCCCAGGGTGGTCACTTCGGCGTGTACTACCGCGGGCCGGGAAACCACGAAGTCTCCGGCGGCTGGATCGAAAACCTGGTGCCCACGCCGGGCAAGGACGCCTTGCAGTATCAGCCACCGATTCGCGCCGACGGCACCTTCTTGCGCGACGACGGCGTGGGCGGGGCGGTGAACCTGCGGACGCCGAAGGGCCTGGCGGTGCTGGTCGACGGGAACGTCACCGGGACCATCAGCCTTACTTCGCCGTTCACCGGCTCCCGGACCGTTCGAACCGTCGCCGGCGGGACCGTGAGCGTGTGGCTGTCGGACAGCGTCATCATGCTGTGCGACGAACGCCTTCGATCACAGAACGGCTTGACCCGCTGCGAGTCGACGCTGCGCGCACCGTGAGGCAAGGGCTCGGCATCGCCTTCAGAGGTCGAAGCTGCTGTCGTGCACGCTCCCGGTGAAGCGAACCAGGGGGTTTCCGGTTCGCTCGAGGATGACCGGGCTTCCGCTGGCGGTGACGGCCCGAAGCTGCACCGCATCGACGTTCCAGTTGTCGCCGCCGATGCCGCCGCCGAACGCGGTGTGGATCACGAAGCGCCGGAGCTGCGACCGACGTACGCCGGCAGGGAGCGTGACACGCACCGTCTTGGAGGTGTTGTCGGCCAGGCGAGCGCGCCCGTTGAAGGGGACCTCGACGTTGCCGCCGGTGGTCTGCAGAATGATCACGGCGTTGTCGCTACCGCCCCGCAGATCGTCACCGCCGGTGCGCAGCGTCACGTCGACCGCGGTGACCACCGGATCTGCGGTGCTGGGGCTCGCAGCTGCGGTCGTGGTGGGGCACCGCACGTCGCCGTTCCAGGTGGAGGTGGGCCCGGTCATGCGCGCGAGAGGCCGGCCTCGTTGAAAGAGCAGCCGCTCGCTGCCGGCGCGGACCTCGATGGCGTCCATGTTCCAGTTGTCGTCGGTCTGTGCGAACGCGTTGCGCGATTGAAACGCGATGC
The DNA here is from genome assembly GCA_038210445.1 of Polyangiales bacterium. Taxonomy (GTDB): domain Bacteria; phylum Myxococcota_A; class Polyangia; order Polyangiales; family Polyangiaceae; genus JABFRG01. Next base: position 178,879 of record JBBQWQ010000001.1, on the reverse strand, counting down.
CGAAGCGCTCTAGATCGGCCCGCGGAATCGGCGTCGGCAGGGTGATGGTGCGGACGATCTCGCCGCGATTGGCGATACCGCCTGCGGTGGGAATGTCGATGGTCATGGGGGCGCGGCCGCGCGACTCGACCACGGCGCGAATGACGCTGTTGTCGCGGAGATCGTCCTCGCCGGTTCGCACCCGCACCGTGAGGCTCGATACGGTGCCAGCGCAGCTGGTGCTGCCGGTGCGCGCGATGGTGAGAGGCACGTCGTAGCGGGCTCCCGACCCGGTGAACGAGAGGGTCTCGGTGCGCGCGCCCAGGCCGGCCACCACCATGCGCGCCTCCACCGGTCCGCCCGGCAGCTTCACCGTCTGCGTGGTGTCTGTGGCGGGCATGCCGTCGAGCGCGGGCATGATGAACGCCTGGATGCCTGCCGGTTGGTCGGGATTGAAGGTGGAGCCCACCGTGAATTGCAGCGCCAGCTCGGCCATCTTGCCGACGTTGATCATCTCCTGCAGGAGCTGCATCGCGCGCTCGCTGAGGCTTCGCTGAAACGCGGCAAAATCGCCACTGGCAGCGGCGCCGATGACCGAGCCGCTCTCGACCCGTTCCACCAGGAGTCGCTGCACGATGCTGCCTGCGGTGTCGAGGAGCCCGCGAATGACGTGCGGCGGCGTGTTGTTGTTGTCGAAGGCGAACACGATGCCGCCCATGATCTCGGCGTGGATGGCCTCGGCCAGCGAGGAGGTAGGGACGACACGCACATTGCGCCACTGCTCGGTGCCCATCCAGAACGGAAGCGCTGCGGTCTCGCCGGTCATCATGTGGTCGCGCGGCGCCACGCGGAAGAGCGGCTTCGAGACCCAGTCGTGGGGCTCGTAGTCGACCACCGTGACGCCGGTAGAACCGCGGCTGCCGATGCGCGAGCGGAAGAAGATGGCGGGAAAGTACGGGCGATCGCCCGAGGCCTCGCGTTGGCGCACCACGCGCACGTTACCGAGATCGAAGCTCACGTGCTCGTCGGCGCGCGCCTCGCCGGGCTGGGCCACGGTGGCGAGAGCCGCGGCCGCGGCCGCGGCGAGGCCGAAGACGAGGGGACGGGACTTGGGGGCGAAGCGAAGATTCTTGGATTCCATGAGCACTCCTCCGGGTGGGAACGCGGCGTCGGGAGCCTTCGCCGTGCTCCTCTTGTTGCGCACCGGGCGCTGCCCTCGGAATTGCCAAGGTTCTTGCAGTCTGCGTTCGGGTGACACGGGTCGCCCGCGTCGCAACGGCTCAGGAAGCGCGTTGACGCCGGAGAATGTGCTGCAGCGTTTGCCGCGAAACACCGAGAATCCTCGATGCGGCGTTGATGCTGCCGTTGCCCCGGGTGAGAGCGTCGTTGACCAGCGCGCGTCGCGTTCGCTCTTCAATCTCCGGGAGCGACGCGCGGCCCAGGGCATGCGAGAGCGGCGCGGGCACCTCGTCGACCAGCTCGTCGAGTGCGGAGAGGGTGTCTTCGAGCTTGGCCAGCGGAAAGGGCTTCTGCAGGTAGGCGCGGACGCCGCGCTGCGCCAGCAGGAACGCTTGCTCCGGCCCGGCCTCGCTCGACATGGCGAGAATGTGCGGCACGGGCGTCTTGGTGGCGGCGATGGCGATGACGTCGATGGCGCCGCCGTCCGGGAGGCACACGTCGAGCAGCAGGGCCGAAGGCGAGAACGATCCGAGCGCGTGCCGAGCCTCGGCCACGGAAGCCACCAGGCGCACATCGGGCACCTGCGCTTCGAGCGCGGCCAAGAGCGACCGCCCGAACGAGGCGTTGTCCTCAACGATGAGAAGGGTCTGGAGCTTCACCGTCGACCTCGCCTGCATGGTACCGCAACTGCCGCCGGACGCCGCAACTTCGTGCACCACCCGGGCCGGGGCGGAATGCCTTTCACGGCGGCTGCGGTCAGACGATACTCGGGTCCGATGGAGGACCGGAGCTTTGGCGAACGAGCCGACGCCACCCTGGAGCAGGGCAGCGTGGCAGCCGAGCGCGCGCTCGCCTACGGACGCGCCGCCCTGGTGACGGCCATGACCGTGCGCTCGGTGTGCATCGGCGCCAACTGGGGCGACTGGGCAACCTTCGTGGTGGTGATGGCGTTCGCCGGCTACATCTTGCACCGCGCGCGGAGCGGACGTCTGCGCGCCCGCGACGCGCTGTGGACGGTGGCTGGCGACGCAGCGCTGATCACCGCAGGCCTAGGCGCCAACGTGTTTCTTCACGACGAAGACTACCGCGGCATCCTGCTCATGCCCGACGTGGCGAGCCTGGCGGTCACGGTGGCCACCGCGGGCTTTCGCCTGAATGTTCGTGCCGCCGCCCTGGGCTGGGTTCTGGGCGCTGCCGGTGCGCTCGGCCTCTTCCTGGTCGATCGCGCGGCGAATCCAAGCATTTCGTTGGCCACCTGGTCGAGCTTGCTGGTGCTGGAGCTGGCGCTGGCGGCAGTGGGCGCCTTTGCCGTGTTCACGGCGCGCCGCTCCCGAAGAATGCTGATGGACCACGCCCGGGCCGAGAGCCAGCGCGATCGCGCGCGTTCGCGGCTCACCGGTCTCTTGCGTCAATCGCACGACGCGCGCAGCACCCTGGCCTCGGCTTTGCTCAATGCCGAGCTCCTGGAGCGCGCGCTCCCGAAGGGCGGCCCTCCGCGCGCCTCGCTCGAGCGCCTGGTGGACGATCTTCGGCAGCTCGAAGCCGAGGTGCGCACGGTGGAGGCCAGGGCGCTCGAAGAGGTGAGCCTGCTGAAAACCGTGGCCGCGGTGGACGTGCCGGCGGCGCTCGACGCGCTGCAGCGAAGCTTCCGGCACGAAGTTCCCGCCGTGCAAGCGACCTGCCCGGAGGGACTGCATCTGGCGTTCGCGGGCGGCGAAGAGGGCTTCGTGCGCGCGTTCCGCAACTTACTGGAGAACGCGCGCACCGGCAGCGGCGGACGCGGCGCGCGCACCGTGTCGATCACGGTCACCAGGGGCGGAGACCGCGACCGCGCGATGCTGGTGGTGCGGGACGATGGGCCGGGGTTCGAGGCCTCGGCGCTCTCCACGCGCTCCTGGATTCCCTCGAGCAAGGAGACCGGAAGCGGGCTGGGCCTGGGGTTCGTGCTAGGTTTGGTGGTTGCCAGCGGCGGCAGCGTGGAGCTCGCCAACGGCGAGCAGGGCGGCGCCGAGATTCGCATCGCCCTGCCGGTCGTCGCCGCGGTCGGCGTGTCACCCGTTTAGAGACGCAAAAACATTGGCGCTGCCACGAACGCCTCCGTAGAACTACGGTGGATTCGAGGTCAACCATGCGCCGTTCATCTGCAGCTTCCATCGCCTTCGTGCTCGCCATCGTTGCCGCCGCCGCCGCGGGCTCGCCCCCGGCCAGCGCGCAAAAACCCATTCCCGCGCCGGTTCCTTCGAAACTGGCGCCGGCTCGCCCCGGCCTCCCGCCCGCGCCGCCTCCCGCTCCTCCGGGCCCGAGTGCCGGCGGCGGCGGCGTGTGGGGGTTCGCCGAGCTCCACGCGCACCTGGCGGCGCACCTGGCCTACGGGTCGAACGCCAACGGTGACGAGGGCATCTTCTACGGCAAGCCGGGCGTGAAGCTGGAAGACAACACCGTCGCCAGCGATCTCGCGCCCTGCAACCGCGAGAAGCACTCGGGCTTCGACGGCGATCCGGTGCGCCACGAGACGCGCCAGCTGATCATGTCGAAGGTGAACCAGATCATCGGTGGTAGCCACGGCAGCTCGGGCTTTCCCAAGTTCGAGACCTGGCCCAACGCCATGAACGGCAACCACCAACAGATGCATGTTACATGGTTGCGTCGCGCCTTCGAGGGTGGGCTCCGGGTGCTGGTGGCCAGCGTGGTGCAGAACCTGAGCTTCGCGACGCTGTGGAACCGCGGCACCAACTTCACCGCGCCCAGCATTCAGATAAGCTCGGCCGACGAGATGGCCACCGCCATCAAGCAGGCCGACTACATCAAGAAGATCGCGCTCGCCAACGCGAGCTGGATGCAGGTCGTGCTGACGCCGGCCGAGGCGCGCGAGGCCGCGCGCAACAACAAGCTCGCGGTCATCCTCGGCACCGAGCTCGACACACTGAACGTGAACCAGCTCCTCGAGCTGAAGAGCCGCCATGGCATCCGGCTGGTCATCCCGGTGCACATGGCCAACAACTCCATCGCAGGCGCCGCTGCCTACGGCGACATCTTCAACACCCACAACTACATGGTGAACCATGAGTTCATTCACGTGGTGGCCGATCCGCTCCTCGCGTTTCGCTTCGGGGTGCCGCAGATTCCCCGGGTAGAGGGCTCCATCGCCATCTGGGACGGCCCCGGGTCCGTGAAGCCCACCGAGGTCGAACGCGGTCAATACTGCGCGCTCGGCTACGAGTGCTGCAGCGGCACCCAGCGCGTGAGCGGCTGCGTGCCCACCGGCCAGGGCGAGAAGAACGAGAAGGGCCTGGTCGACGAGGCAGGCATGAAGCGCCTCATGGCCGAGGGCCTGCTCATCGACATCGCCCACATGTCCGATCGCGGCCAGGACGCCACGGCGAACCTCGCCGATCGGTTCTCCTACCCGCTCCTCGATTCACACACCGGCGTTCGCGGCGACGGCGAACGCGCCCACGACGAACGTGCGATTCGCGCCTCGCTGGTGACCCGCATGGCCCGCAACGGCGGCCTCATCGGCATCGGTACCGGCGGAAGCACCGCCGGCGGCTTCGACGCCGCGTCGCCCAAGATGGTCTTCCACCATGGGCCCGAGGGCAACAAGTTCCTCGTTCCGCGCAACGGCACCAACTTGCTCCACAACGAGAACACCTACGCGCGGCTCACCGGCGAGCAGAAGACGCTGGCGTTGGCGGTGGGGCCGCTCGACGCGCCGGAGACCTCGTCGTGCGAACGCATCTCGTTCACCCTGAAGACCGGCGGCGACGATCTGCGCGGCGGCGGCGACGACGCGGTGGCCCACGTGAACGTTCGCGGCCGCGTGGTTGCGATTCCGCTCAGCAAGGGCGCCGGCTGGGGCAACAACTCCACGAACACCGTGCCCGGCGATCTGCCGGCCGGCACCAAGGTATCCGACATCAAGGACATCGCCATCGTTCACACCGGGCGTAACGGCGGCGGGGCCAACCAGGCCGACAACTGGAACCTCGACGGCTTTCGCGCCGAATGCAGCGACGGCGCGCAGACCATCTTGAATATGAGCGGCGCGCCCATCATGCGCTTCACCGGCGACAACAAGCGCTTCGACGCCACCGTGGCGCCGGGCGGCAGCGGTGAGATCCGGCGCCTGCTCTTCACCATTCGCACCGGCGGCGACGATCTGCGCGGCGGCGGCGACAACGCCATCGGCATCGTGCGGGTGAACGGCCGCGAGATCGAGTGTCCGCTCAACGCCGGGCGCAACTGGGGCAACGGCTCGGTCAACACCGTGGCCTGCGACCTGCCGGCCGGCACCCAGCGCAGCGCCATCCAGCGCATTTCGGTGCGCACCACCTTCGGTGGCGGCATGGGCGGCGACAACTGGAACATGGACGGCATCCTGGTGACCGGTGAGCAGACCGCACGGGCGCTGGCCGCGCTGGAAGGCACGCCGCTGGTGCGCTTCACCGCCGAGCAGCGGGTGCGTCACCTCTATACGCCGCGCCTGAGCCCGGTGTTCACCGCGCCGGAGCGGGAGTCGAACCCGTCGGTGATGCGCATCTGGGTCGCCACCCAAGCTGACGACCTGCGCGGCGAGAACGACAACGCCACCGCCATCGTCACCTTCCGCGGCGGCGCGCGCCAGGAAGTGCCGCTCAACCGCGGTGGCAAGTGGGGCGCAGAGAGCCGCTACAACGTGGTGTTCAAGCTCGACGGCACGCACACCTACCGCGACATCGTGGGCTTCGGCATGCGGACCACGTTCACCGGCGGCGTGACCGGCGATAACTGGGACGTGGGGAGCCTCGACCTGGAAGCGGTGGAGGATCCCCTCGACGCCTGGGGCCGTGAGCTTCGCAAGGTGCAGGCCGCGACCGGCGGGACCAAAGTGGCCATCGGAACCGACCTCAACGGCTTCGCGCCGCAGGTGCCGCTGACCACCACCCGCGTCACCTATCCCATGACCCTCCCGGTGGCCTTCGGCCGGAGCGTGACCTTGCAACAGTCGGTGACCGGCACGCGCCGCTTCGGTGTGAGCGAAGACGGCATCGCCCACATCGGCATGCTCCCCGACTTCCTGGTGGCGGCCGCGGCGCGCGGGGTGAACGTGGCGCCGATATACCGCTCTGCCGAGGAGACCATCGTCATGTGGGAGAAGGCCGAAGCGGCGGCCCGCACGGTTCGCTGACCCGGCGCCTGGCTACGCGTCGTCGTCGTCTTCGTCGTCTTCGTCGTCTGCCTCCGCGGGCGTGGAAGGGCCTTCCGAGCGCTCATCGGCCGGAACCCAGCCATTCTTGCGGAGGAACACGCGAATCTTGCCGAGCCATTCGGTGGCATCCATGTGCGCGATGTACAGGTTGCCCAGCGGAACCGCCGGCCCCTCGCCCTGCAGCACGATGCGCGAGGTGTCGACCTCCACGCCCACTCGCGAGTCGAGCACCCGCATGGCGGGAATGGCGCTGCCTCCCTCTTCGACCCGCTGAATCGTCTTGATATCAAGGGAGACGTTGCGGAGCGTTTCGAGCGGCAAGGTCGCGATGGGCCGCGCGCCGCGAGACCGCGCAACCACCAGCGCGCCCTTCTCGACGGTGAGCAGAAAGCCATCGCTCGCGGGGCGACGCCACCACCACACGCCCAGCGCCGCCGACGCCACCATGGAGACCAGCCCGACGGTGGGCGTAGAGACCGTCGAAGCGACAAGGCCCACCACCACCGGCAACCCGAAGAGCTGCAGCAGGGCCATGCCCTGACCCTTGCGACTGGCGCGGTCGATCGCCATGAAGTGGAGCTCGCGAGGCGGGGCGGCCTTGCCTTCTTCGGGGTCGGCAGGTTCTCGATACATGGCTCTACTTCTTCTCCGGCGCTGCGGCGCGAGTGCCAACCCACCCGATGTGGCGGCGGGCTCGGTCCATATCGAGCTCCTTTTCCCAGCGCGACACGACGATGGTCGCCACGGCGTTGCCCATCATGTTGGTCAGCGCGCGGGCCTCGGACATGAAGCGGTCGACGCCCAGCAGCAGGCTGATGCCCGCCACCGGCACGGTGCCGGTCGACTGCAAGGTGGCTGCCAGCGTGACGAAGCCACTGCCGGTCACGCCGGCGGCGCCCTTCGAGGTCAAGAGCAACACCGCCAGGAGGGCCAGCTGCTGGCCGAGATCGAGCGGCACGTCCATGGCCTGGGCCACGAAGATCGACGCCATGGTGAGATAGATGCAAGTTCCATCCAAATTGAACGAGTAGCCGGTGGGGACCACCAGGCGCACCACCGGGGCCGAGCACCCGAGGGTCTCCAGCTTGCTCATGAGCCTGGGCAATGCCGACTCGGACGACGAGGTGCCGAGGACGATCACCAGCTCTTCGCGCAGATACGCGACCAGACGAAAGATGCTGAATCCCAGGCTGCGCAGCACCAACCCGAGGACCACGAACACGAAGAAGAGCGCGGTGGCGTAGAAGCTGAACATCAGCTTGGCCAGGTTTCCCAGGGTGCCGATGCCGAACTTGCCAATGGTGAAGGCCATGGCGCCGAACGCGCCGAGCGGCGCCGCCTTCATGACGATGCCGATGATGGCGAAGAAGCCGTGGGAAACCTGCTCCAGGAGCGAGATGAGCGGCGCCGCCTTTTGGCGCATCGACGCCAGGGCCACGCCGGTGAGGACGGCGATGACCAGGACCTGCATGACGTTGCCGGAGACGAAGGCGCCGAGAAAGCTCTCCGGCACCAGGCCCATGAAGTGGGCCACCACACCGGTGGGATGCGGCGCCCCCAGGGTCTTGGTGAGGCCCGAGGTGTCGAGGCTGGCTTCGGTGGCGTGAATGCCCGCCCCCGGCTTGACCACGTGCACCACCAGCAGGCCCACCGCGAGGGCCACCGTGGTCATGATCTCGAAGTAGAGCACCGCCTTGGCGCCCACCCGGCCGACCTTCTTGAGATCGCCCATGCCGGCGATGCCCACGCTCACGGTGGTGAAGACGATGGGCGCGATGAGCATCTTGATGAGGCCCACGAAGGCCTCACCCAAGGGCTGCATGGCGACGCCCCATTTCGGCCGCAGCACCCCAAGAAGCACGCCGGACGCGATGCCGATCATCACCTGAACGTAGAGGCTGGGCCCGCGCGACTTGGGCGTCTCTGCGTCGTCCGCCGGGGGCTCGTCGGTCTTGGGAAGCGACATACCCGGCCCAGCCTACGTGAGGGGCGCACCGAGCGACAACGCTATTGCAGGACGAGAATCGAGCGCCGGGCGGCCGCTGCCGTGGCATGGTGTCTCTCATGTCGCGCCCCTGCACACTTTGTGGAGCTTGCTGCGTGGCGCCGGACATCGCGGCGCTCGACAAGCCGTTGGGTGTACGGTGCATGCATCTTGCCGACGATTGCACGTGCCGCGCGTACGAGAGTCGCCCCGAGGCGTGCCGCGCCTACGCCGCCGACGCCCTCTGCGACCAGATCGAGGCGCCTACGCTCGACGAACGCGTAGCCAAGTACCTCGGCATCTTCGGTCTGGAAGGTGAGGCGCGAGCCAACCTCCAGGGCAACGTCACCTCGATGCGCGCGGCCCGGCGTCTGCCCCTGCTGCGGTGAGGAATGGCGATAGCGGCGACCTATCGCAGCCATACCAAGCAGGGGGGTATTCGCATCGAGGTCGGCCCCTTAGCTTCTATCGACGACGACGCGGTCGTCGCAAAGGAGCCACATGGCACGACACCCATCTTCTTCGCATGCCCTTCGCCTCACCACCCTGGCGGCGCTCGTAGCGGCGAGCGCACTGCTCGCAAATGGCTGCAGCGGTTCATCGGAGGCGCCGCCTGGCAAGGGAACTGCCCGCGCCGCGCAGGCCCTCGAGACGCCCAAGAACCCGCTGGTGCGCCCTGCCACCAAGCACCCCTCGGGCGCGCCGCTCACGCGGATCATGGTGGCCCTGTCCGGCACCTATGCGCCAGAGGGCAAGCTCACCGATGCAGAAGTGATCGTGCAGCGGCAGCGCATCGCCGACGCCCAGGCACGCATCATCGCGCTGCTGGGCGCTGCCCTCGACAAGCCGGATGCGAAGAGCACCGCCCGGGTTACGCAGCGCTACACCGCGGTGCCGGGGCTCGCCCTCGAGCTCACGCCCGATGCGCTCGCCAAGCTCCAGTCGTCGAGCGACGTGGGCCAGTTGCTCGACGACGGCCTGGTGCCGGCGACCCTCATGCAGACCACCGGGCCGAGCCCCACCGCCACCGACGCCCGACGCGCGAACCTTCTTCCGGAGGGGCCGCGCGGGCGAGGGCAAGTGGTGGCCGTGCTCGACACCGGCGTCGACCGCAACCATCCCTTCCTGGGCACCGAGCGTTTCGTTGCCGGCGCGTGCTTCTCCAGCGGAAGCTGGGGCGGCTTTCCCGAGTCGGGGCTCTGTCCCGGTGGCCACACTCGTGAGCTTAGTGACGAGGCCGGTGAGAACTGCAGCTCGGCCATCGACGGCTGCCGCCACGGGACCCACGTGGCGGGCATCATCGGCGGGTTCGAAGACACGAACGGCAACGGACACCTCGACGCCGACGACCGCGCCGGCGTTGCGCCCGACGCGAGCTTCGTCGCGGTTCAGGTCTTCCACTCCATGAACGTCGCCGCAGTGTGCGAAGCGGTGGGCCGCAGCGCTCCCTGCACCCTCGCCAACGACAGCGACATCATCGCCGGGCTCGATCACGTCGAGACGCTGAGCAAGAGGCACTCCATCGCGGCAGTAAACCTCAGTCTGGGCGGAGGATGGTTCAACGACCAGCGCACCTGCGACACCCTCTTCTGGCTCACCAAGTGGGCGGTAGACGATCTGTTCTCGAAGGACGTCGCGACCGTGGTGGCGAGCGCAAACGAGGCCACCGTCGGCACCACCCCGTTCGTTGCGGGCGTGGGCCAGCCGGCCTGCATTTCCGGCGTGGTGAGCGTGGGCAACATTCGCGACAACGGCACCATCAATCCCACTTCGCAATCGGCGCCGTTCCTCACCCTGCTGGCCCCCGGCACCAGCGTGCGCTCCAGCGTGCCGGGCACCGGCTTCGCCTCGTTCAGCGGAACGTCGATGGCGGCGCCCCACGTTGCCGGCACGTTCGCCCTCATGCGCGAGCGCCGCGCCCAGACCGGTGCGCCCGTCGCCATCGCCTCGATGGTGGGTGCGCTGCGCGCTTCGGGAAGACCAGTGCGAGATGCACGCAATGGCGTGACCACGCCGGCCCTCGACGTGCCGCTCGCGCTGGGCATGCCGTTCGTAGCGCTCACCGGCCCGGAGACGGCGACGGCGACCTCTCCCAACCCGTTGACGCTGGACTACGCGCTCGAGCGTCGCGGCGTGCCCGGACCCTTCGAGGTGCGCGTCACGGTCGAGACCTCGGGCCGTGGCACGCTCACCGTCACCCCCCAGGGCAACCCGGTGGCAGGCAACGCGGCTACGCTGCAGATCACACCCTCGCTCGACGCCATGGGCACCTTCGTCGTTCACGTGCGCGGCGTGGCGGGCATTGCCGACGTCATCGGCGCCGATACCACCATCGAGGTTAACCCGGCGCAGCCGCTGGTGAGCGGATTCGCGCCCACCAGTGGACCGCCCACCACCCTGGTTGCGGTGGATGGCGGGGGCTTCTCCAGCCTCACCCGCGTTCGCTTCGGCAACGGACCGCTGGTGGGTGGCTCGGTGATCTCCCCCTCGCGCATGATGGTGCGCGTGCCGTTGGGCGGTCTCACCGGGTGGGTGCAAGCCGTGAACGGAACGCGCGTGGCGAACAGCGCGTCGGTGTTCACGGTGACCACCGCGCCGGCCATCGCGAGCGTGTCGCCGCGCTACGCCCCGGAAGGCGCGTCCATCGTGGTGAACGGCGCGAACTTCTCGCCCGACACCCAGGTGCGCATGGGCGCGGTGCCGGTGGTCGACCTCAGCATCGAGTCCACCGAGCTCTTGCGTTTTCGCATTCCCACCGGCGCCACCGGCGCCTTGCGCATCACGACCTCGAGCGGCAGCGCCACCAGCACCATGACCGTGGGCTACCCGGCGCCGACCCTCACCTCGTTCGCGCCGACGGTCGGCCATTCGGGCCAGACCATCACCATCGTGGGCAGCGGCTTCTTCGGGTCGCCCATGGTTCGCTTCGGCGCTGTGCGCAGTACGGTGAGCTTCGTATCGTCCACCTCGATGCGGGTGCTCGTCCCCGCGAACGTGCCCGACAGCGCCAACCTGGTCGTGACCACACCGGGCGGCTCCGTCACCAGCGTCGGGCGATTCCAGACCGATCGGTGACAGTGCGCTGAAATGAGGAAAGGCCGCTCACGCAACCTGCGCGAGCGGCCTTCGTCGGTCGAAACGCTTCAGGCCTTGGGCGTGCCTGCTGCGAACTCGAAGGTCCAGGTGCCCTGGCCCTCTTTCTTGTCCGGCGGGTTGATGACCAGGCCGTCGAGCGCGTGCGTGACGCACTGCTGAACCGGCTCCGGCGCCGTGGTGTTGGCCTTGTCGACAGCGGTCTCGAGCAGCTTGCCGGTGCCCGGCTCCCACTTGAAGTTGACGGTGACCTTGCCGGCGGCCGTGGGGGTCGTCTTGAGGATGCCGTCGTAGCAAGCCTTCATGTCGCCTTGCTTGGCGTCGAACAGCTTGGCGGTGTCGTCGTGGAACATCTGGGTGTCGCGGAGCGCGCAACCCGAGAGCGAAGCGACGGAGAGAAGCGCGAGCGCAGAACCGAGAATCAGGGACTTGTTCATGGCTTCCTGCTCACTTCTTGGGGGCGGGGGCAAGGGTGCCGGCCTTGGGGGTGGTCTTCGGAGCGGTCGGCGCCATGGCCGGCGCCGAGCCCGCGGGCTTCACGCCGCTGACCGTAGTTGCGGTACCGGTGGGAGCAGGCGTGGGGGTTGCGGCAGCGCCCGGCTTCGGAGCCGGATCGAGGATGAGGAACTCGACGCGGCGATTCTTCTCGCGGTCGGCTTCGGTCTTCTCTTCGACCAGCTTCCTCTCGGAGCCGTAGCCCTTGGCGGTGAGGGTCTCGGCCTTCACCTGACGCGACACGAGCGAGGCCATGACGGCCTTGGCGCGGTCGTCGGAGAGCTTCAGGTTCGCCTTCGCATCGCCTTCGCTGCTGGCGTGTCCCTGAATCTCCACCTTTTTGACCTGGGTGGCTTCCTTCAGGGTCTTGGCGATCTCGTCGATGAGCCCGTTGGACTCGGGCTTGATCGTCGCCTTGTTGGAATCGAACTGAATCTTCTCGTTGATGACGATGTGGTCCACCGTCACTTCAACGCGCTTGATAGGCTTGGGAGCCACCACCGCCGGGGGCGGCGTCGGCGCCGGAGGAGGCGCGGGGGGATTGCCCGCGATTGCGGGGGTATTCCCCGCGAACTGCACCACGCCACCACATGCGACAAGGCCCGTGATCAGGGCCATTCCCACGAGCGACCATCGTTGCTGCGGTTGGGTCATTGCTTTCACCTTGGTAAGAGAAGCTTTCTCTTCGAAACGCCGAGAGTAGAGCTCCCCCATAGACGTACGTCACGCGAAAAATCTTCAATCACACCCAGCGTATGGCCGCCAGGCGGTCTATTCGTTCAGTGCGCCATATCGCGCGATTTCCGTTGCGCAAATCGCACCGAGCGCGGCGAGAAAACCGCAACCTCAGCCGTTGGCTATTTCAGCGCGGCGGCGGCGGCGAGGACCTCGGTGGCGTGAACCACCGGATCGACGTCGGGCCAGACCTTGGCGATGCGGCCCTGCGGGTCCACCAGAAACGTGACCCGCGACGACATGCCGAGCGTGCTTTGCACGCCGTAGGCGCGGGTGACGGAGCCGTCGGCGTCGGCGACCAGAGCGAACGGGAGCTTGAACTTGGTGCGAAACTGCCGGTGGATCTCTTCGGTGTCTTGGGAGACGCCGAGGATGTGCACGCCCTTGGTTTCGAAGGCCTGGTAGTTGTCGCGAAAGGCGCAGGCTTCCTTGGTGCAGCCGGGGGTCTCGTCCTTCGGGTAGAAATAGACCACCACCGCGGAGCCGCGGTAGTCGTGGAGGCCGACCACAGCTCCGCGCTCGTCTTTGCCCGTGAGCTCCGGCGCCGGCGCCCCCACCGGCAAGAGCCCTTGCCCACCGTCCGGGCGCTTCACGGGTCCGCCCGCGCACGCGTACGCCGACCCACCGAGGGCGACGGCAACCAGGAGCGCGATGACGAGGCGAGTTCGCACGGGGGCTTTCTGAAGCGTAGCACGCGACGTGCGTTTTCGTAGATACGCCGGCCGCGGGCCTTGGTTTCGCATCAACTGCGCGGCGGCAGAGGCGCGCGCGATTTCTGTTCGGCGCGGCGCTCTTCCAGCTCCTCCAAGGTTCGCGGCCAGTCGTCTTTGAGGAGCCGCGAGAGCGAGCGATCCATGAGGAGCTTTCCAGCGGTCTGGCAGGTCGCGCAGTAGTTGCACTCGTTGGCGGCGTACACGATGCGCTGCACCGGCGAGCCGCACACCGGGCATGGCTTTCCGTAGCGCCCGTGCACCGCCATGCCCTCGCGGAAGGCCGTCACTTTCTCGGGAAACCCGGGAATTTTCCGAAACGCAGCGGTCCACTCCCGGAGCACCGCTTTTGTTGCACTATGCAAGCGCTTCCATTCGTCGGGCGCCAGCTTATCGGTCATGCGAAAGGGCGAGAGCCGCGCCGCGTGGAGTATCTCGTCGGAGTAGGCGTTGCCCACGCCGCTGAGCACAGTGGGGTCGGTGAGCGCGCGCTTGAGGGTGTGGCGCGTGCGCGTCATGGCTTGCTCGAAGGCGGAGCGGGTCGACCCCTCCACCTCCAAGCCTCCGCGCTCGAAGTCGGCGAGAGAGCCGCGCACCACGTGCACCGAAGCGCGCTTCTTAGAGCTGGCCTCGGTGAGGAGCAGCGTGCCGCTCTCGAAGTCGAAGCCGGCCAGGCCGATCTTTCCCGGCACCTTGGCGCCCGTCGCAGGCGCCCAGCGAAAGCGACCGGCGATCATCAAGTGCACCACCAAAAAGAGCTCGCCGGGAAACTCCAGCACGATGCGCTTGCCCATGCGAAACACCCGCTCCACCGCCAGGCCCTCCAGCTCCTTGGGTGAAGGCGTCACGCTCCGCAGCACAAACGGGCTGGCAAAGCGCGCGCGAACCAGGCGCTGCGCGACCACGCGCTCGGCGATGCGCTCCACGTACACGGTCACGTCGGGTAGCTCCGGCATGGTGGGGCCGATACTACCGCAGCCTCGATTCGGCGGGAATGCGCCGCGCAGGGGCCGGCGTTGGAGTAAGAGAGACACACAATGAGACCGGGGCGAGCAATTTGGATCGTCCTCTTCGCGTGCCAGCCGCTCGCGGAACCGACCAACGTCAAGGTGCCGCCGTCGCATGCGTCGCCCGTGGTCGACGCCGGAGGCGCCGCCGAGGGCGGGGTTACGACCACCGCGGGAACTCTCGAGGCCGATGGCGGGGCGCCAGTGGTCGAGGCGACCGCCACCAAGCGCGATACCGACCCCATGGCGCTTCACGCCGAGACGCAAGACGAGCTCTTGGCGCTCTTCGCCATCAAGCCGCTCACCGACAAGGAGCAGAAGGTCATCCTGCCGGAGCCGTTCCTGAGGAACGTCTTCAACGTGGGCAGCTCGCACCACGCCAACCAGGGCAACAAGGCGCTCTCCAGCCACTCCATCTCCCGGGCCCAGTGCCTGGCCGGGCTGGGCAAGATCGTGCTGCAAACGCCGGAGCAGAAGAAGGCGTGCGGGGGCGACAACATGGTGCCGGTGCACTTGCCAGGCAAAGATCCCTACTTCTGCATCGACATCTTCGAGTTCCCCAACAAGGCCTGCGAGCTGCCGGTGGTGTGGATGCCCCCCACCTACGCCAAGAAGGTGTGCGAGCTCCAAGGCAAGCGCCTCTGCTCGCAGATCGAGTGGCAGGTGGCCTGCCGCGGCGACCCTGAAAACGGGCCCGACCGCAAGTACGCCTACGGCGACAAGCTCGATCTCGACGTGTGCAATACACGCAAACCGCCGCGCGGCGCCTGCAGCCCAATCAGCATCGACCGCGCATGGGCCACCTGCAACACCGACTCCGAGCCCGTCGGCTCCTTTCCCCAGTGTCGCTCGCGCTTCGGGGTGTTCGATCAACACGGCAACGTGGCCGAGATCATGATGCGCCGCGACGAGAACGGGCAGGTAGTGAGCCAGCTAAAGGGCAGCGCGTGGTTCTATGAGCCCATCGCGCGCGAGCCCGGGGTGCCCGCCAAGCCCTCGCAAAAGGGCATCGAAACCTACCCGGACCACTGCAACTTCGACCCCCGCTGGCACGTGGAGCCCATCGTCAACGCCTGGCACGTGAACTACCACCTGGGGTTTCGCTGCTGCAAGAGCGTGCCCTGACCGCGTCTTCAGCGCGCCCCGAAGAAGAGCTTCGATTCGCCCACCTGCGCCGGGGCCGGGTAGCGGACAGCGGCGAGCCGCTTCTCGAGGCAGGCCTGGGTCTCGCTGCACACTTGCTCGCCCTTCCACGACGAGCAGGCCACCGAAGTCACCGCGCCGACAGCGCCCACCTGGAAGCGACAGGTGACATTATTGCATGCACTCTGCAGGCATGGTGCGAAGTCTGATTCATGGGCATGCGTGGTCTCGATGGCCTGCATCCCGGCGGCGCCGAAGGGGCCGAAGTCCATGCCGTGAAGGGCGCCGACGCGATTCGAACGCGCCGGGGCACTGGGTAGGGCGTCGGCCGTATCATCGACGGCCGCGAAGCTTCCGCCGCTGGAGATCGGCGCGGCGGGAGGGCGCGCGCGCGAAGGGTGCTTCGCGGTCGCCAACGCCGGGTAGGCGAGAGGCGCGAGCGCCGGCGACGGAGCGGAGGTGCCATCGACCAACGCGAGCGGGGCGAGGAGAGGTGGGATCGGCAGCGACGCCTGCAGGGTCTGCTCGGTCGACGCCATGGAACCGCGGCCGATGAAAATGCCCCCTGCGAAGAGCCCTGCCACCAGCGGGGCGAGCATCATCGCGCGGAGAGCCGGCCGCGACGCCTTGTTCGCCGCCTCGGTGAGGTCGCACTGCGCGAGCAGCGCCTCGATGGACCCCGGACGGTCGTCACGATGGAACGCCATGCCCGCGCGGAGCGCGCGAATCACCGAGGCCGGTAGCTCGCGGGTGCGCGCGGTACGCGCTGGCTCCGTCGGCCCCTGCGCGATGCGGGCCAAGAGCTCGCTGGGCGAGGCGAGGGCGAAGGGCCGCTCTCCGAGGAGCGCCTCCCAGAGCGCTACCGAGAACGCATACACGTCGGCGCGTAGGTCGACCGGCTCGCCCCGAAGCTGCTCCGGCGCCATGTACACCGGCGTGCCCACTTTGTCGGTTTCGCTCGCGGCGCCCGCACCCTGCGACGACGCGAGCAGCGCGTCTCCGGCCCGCGTCTGGCGGGCGAGGCCGAAGTCGGTGACGAGCACGGTGCCATTCTGGCGCACCAGCACGTTGTCGGGCTTGAAGTCGCGGTGCACGAGGCCCACCTGGTGGGCGGCGGCGAGGCCGTCGCCAGCCTGGCGAAAGCGCGCCAGCACCTCGCGCCAGGGGTGCGGCCCGGCGGCGAGCCAGGTTCGCAGGGTGCCACCTTGCACCAGCTCCATGGCCACGAAGAGCCGCCCTTCCTCGACGCCAATGTCGAAGACCGGCACCACGTTGGGATGGGCCAGCTTGGCCATGGCGCGCGCCTCGCGGTGTAGGCGCGTGGCCTCGTTGCCGAGGAGGGGTTGCTGGGCCCACAGCATCTTGAGAGCGACCCGGCGCTCGAGCCGAGAATCGTATGCAGAATACACGATACCGGAGCCCCCTGCGCCGATGGGCTCGCCGATGCGGTATCGACCCAGGCCCTGCGCGTCGGCGGCCATCGCCGAGAGTGGCTCCGGGGCAGCGGTGGCCGCACGCGCCGGTGTATTGCCCGGCGAAGAGTCGCTTTGCGTGCCTTGCGCCAGGAGCGCGCCCACGAGCCCGCAGCAGGGAACGCAGTCGGCCAGGTGCGTGGTGATGCGACCCCGCGCATCTTCGCTGGCGTGGCCGGAGACAAACTGCGCGACGGCGGACTCGGTGGGGCAGCCCATGGCCTTCAGGCCTGCGCGGCGAGCACGCGGCTCAGGGTGAGCTCGATGCGGCTGTGGACCACGCGCGCGATGCTGTCGAACTCACCGGTGCTGATGCCGAGCTTCGTGGTAAGGGCGCGCTTGGTGAAGGCGAACAGGTGCGCGCGCGCCCGCGCCAGGCGGCGCGTGGCGGTGGAGCGGTCGACGCCCAGCACCTTGCCCAGGTCTTCGCCCCGCTGACTGCCCGCGGCGAAGAGGCGCAGGAGCGCGCGCTGCTCGGTGTCGAGGGAGAAGAACGCGGCCTCCAGCGCGCACTTGAAGTCGGCGCGGTACTTCATGCGAAAGAGATCGAGCTCCGGGTCGACCCCGGTGGGCGCGTCGTAGCGGTCGGGCCGGCCTTCGAGGCTCGTGAAGCGCGACTTGCCGCGCTGGGTGTTGAGGGCGACGCGCACCGCAAGCACGCGCAGCCAACCCCCCAGGGCGCCGCGACCGGAGTACTCGGCGATGCGTGCGGGCCCGGCGCCGGTGGGAACCACCAGGCGCTCGGCGATGCTCTGGGCGACGTCCTCGGGTCTTTCGCGATCCGAGGGGCGGCAAACGCGCGCGATGTAGTCGGGAATGCGCGCCAAGAACGCGCGCTCCAGGGCCACCACCGCACCGGGCGCCCCGTGCACGCATGCGGCGGCGAGAAAGAAGTCCGCAGTGTGGAAGTCGGCGGGCACGATGGGCCACTCCGCCTCCACGTGCGGGGCGAGAGCCTCTACGAAGGCCTCCGGAGAGAGAGCGATACCGGGCCACGCCGCGCTGCCTACCGCGTGGCACTCGCGGAGGCGCGCGTCGAGCGTGGCCAGGTCGCCCTCGGTCGCGTCTCGAAGACAATGGGCGGCAGCAGGGGTGCGCGAAAAGAGGTTTTGAACGAGCTGCACGTCATCGAACTTAACATCGTCGATGGCTTCGTTCACGACTCGCTGTGTCCCCCGTTTGGACTACTCCTAGCTAGCACTACTGCGAGACCTCGATGAATTCCCGGTCATTTCGACGGACACGTTTTGACCGTCGCGACCCGCCGCTCGCAGTTTCGTCAGGGCTGCGGCGGCGCCGCGTCGGCCATCACGCCACGCGCCAAATTCCTTGGCCGTCCACGAATTCCGGCGGTCTCGCCGCTTCGGTCCCGCTGCCGCGGTGCGATTGCAACATACATGCGTTCGGACGCGCACCTCTCGCAGTAGAACTAGCCGTTGTTTAGGCCCTTCACGTCCACGCCCATGTACGAGCCGTCCGGATTCTCGGCCCACGTTCGAACGCGGTAGCGCTGCGTGCCGGCGCCGCCGCCGAGGTTCTGCTGGTAGTAGTGAAAGGCTGGGTTCGAGCAATAGAAGCCGCCGTTTCCGGGCTTCAGAACGCCCTTCACGATGCTCTCGTCGCCGATGTCTACGAACGTGCCGGTGGAGGAGCTGAGGTACTGCAGTCGCGTGTGGAGCACGTGGCGAGAGCAGGTCTCCGGCTGAGCCGGGCCGATGGCCTTTACGTCGAAAATGTAGTCGTGCGTGGACGTGTTGCTGGGCGTGAAGTCGACGATGGTCACCCGACGCGGGGCGCCACCGCACGACGGCGGATTGATGTAGTACGCGCTGCGAATGTAGCGCTGGGTGACGCCCACACTGTAGAGGGAGAGCGTCTCGTTGGCGGTGGTGCCGGTGGCGCAGTTCGAGAGCGCTTGCGACGTGCTGCCGAGCTCGTCGCTGGGCGCGTCGGCGCTGGGGCCGTTGGCGTCGTTGGGGTCGTCGGATTCAGCGCTGGTGGGGGCCGCGCAGCCGAACGCCGAAAGAGAGGCAACGCAGAGGGCCAAGGCAGCGCGAAGGGTCGAATGATTCATGGGAGATCTCCTTGTGTCGGGCATCGTGCCGCCCGCGCTCCCCTGACACGGCTCTCCCGATCCGGGTGCAGAGAAATCGACAGCTCGCTACTGATACACGCGGCGGCCGCCGTCGATCCCCAGGAAGGCCACGCGGCCTGCGCCCGGCGCAGTCGGTGCGGTCGGCGCAGCGGCATCGCGGGTGTCGACGTGCGCGTCGGCGCGGCGGATGGCTTCGTAGCCTTCGACGGTGAGCCGCGTGCGTTCGCGAAGGGGCGCACCGAGGTCGAGCGCGCGTACGAAGGCTGCCGCGCCCAGTTGCACGGTGCCGGCGAAGAACTCGGCGCAGCTCCCAGAGCCGTAGCTGAAGAGGCCGACGCGCTTGCCTTCGAGCTCGCCCGCCTCGGCGTCGAGGAGCGAGGCCAGTGCAAAGTACAGCGATCCTGTGTACACGTTGCCCACCTCGGCGGAGAAGCGCAGCGAGGGCTTCACCTCGCGCTGGAACGTTTCTTCGGCGGCAGCGGCGTCGAGGCCGCGGAGCTCGCTCAGGTGCTGGTGGGCCTTCTTGGCCATCTTGCCATAGGGCACGTGGTAGCAGCGGCGCGCGAGATCGTCGGGGCTACCGCCGGCCTTGCGCGTCTCTTCGGCCCAGGTGGCGTAGGCGCCGCCCAGCGCGTCGAGGTAGCAGCGCACGCTGAGCGCGCCGTCGACGATGGCGTCCTTGCGATCGAGCGGGCGCCAGAAGTCGGCCACGTCGCGGGCGAAGGAGCCGGAGACGCCGGGCTCCAGCGCGAGGAGCCGCGGCGAAGCCTTCACCAGCATGGCCACCGCGCCGGCGCCTTGCGTGGGCTCACCCGGCGTGCCCAGCGTGTAGCGCGCAATATCGGTGCAGATTACAAGTGCCGCGCGGCCACGACCGGAGCCCGAGGCGAGCCAATCGAGGGCCGTGAGCAGGCCGGCGGTGCCGCCGAAGCACGCGTGCTTGGTCTCGTAGACGCGACACCGCGAGGGCAGACCGAGGAGCCCGTGCAGGTACGCGGCGATGGGCTTCGAGTGGTCGACCGCCGTCTCGGTGCCCACGATGACGAGGCCGATGGACTCCTTGTCGACGCCGGGGGTGGCCAGCAGCCTGCGCGCCGCATCGGCCGCCAGCGTGACCGAATCTTCGTCGGCGCTGGCGATGGCAATGCGCCCCATGCCCAGCCCCTCCACGAACTTCGAAGGCGCCACCCCGCGGGCCACCGCGAGGTCCGTGACCTCGAGAAAGCTGCGGGGAACGGCCAGGGCGAGGGCGTCGATACCGAATGACTCCATGCGTTATGTATAGGGCAGCCGCGGCGATGGGGAATGCCCCACGCCGCCTATTTGGCTGCACTGCGTGCCACTCGCGGAGAGCTAGCCGCGCGACTGCGAGCGGGTCTTCTCTTCGATGAGCTCGATCTTGTAGCCGTCGGGATCTTGCACGAAGGCAATGACGGTGGTGCCGTGCTTCATGGGTCCGGGCTCGCGCGTGATGTTGCCGCCAACCTGGCGGATCTTTTCGCAGGTGGCGTAGATGTCGTCGACGCCGAGGGCCACGTGACCGTAGGCGTTGCCCAGCTCGTAGCTCGGCGTGTCCCAGTTGTGGGTGAGCTCGATCTCCGCCTGCGCGGGGTTCGCCTCGTAGCCCAGGAACGCCAGCGTGAACTTGCCGTCCGGGTAATCTTTGCGCGAGAGCAGCTTCATCCCCAGAACTTCTGTGTAGAAGCGCACAGATTTCTCGAGATCGCCGACCCGGAGCATGGTGTGAAGGATTCGCATGGGAGCCCGAGGCTAGCAAACGTTCGGCCGGGTGGCGCGTGGGAGGCTCCCCGAATATTGCAGAGCGGTGGTAGCGTTCGGCGCCATGCGAATCACGTGCGTCGGCGGCGGTCCCGCGGGTCTGTACTTCGGCATTCTGGCGAAGAAGAAGAACCCTTCGTGGGACATCGAGGTGCTCGAGCGAAACGCCCGCGGCGACACCTTCGGATGGGGCGTGGTGTTCTCCGACGAGACGCTGAGCTACCTGGAAGAGGCCGACAAGCCCAGTCAGGAGGCCATCGCCAAAGGCTTCGCCCACTGGGACGCCATCGACATCTTCTACAAGGGCACCTGCACGCGCTCGGCGGGGCATGGCTTCTCGGGCATCGCCCGGCAGAAGCTCCTCGATATTCTCGAGGACCGCGCGCTTGAAGTGGGCGTGAAGGTGAAGCACGGCGTCGAGGTCGAAGGCGATCGCATCTTTGCCGAGAGCGACTTGGTGGTGGCCTCCGACGGCCTGAACAGCAAGGTGCGCGCGCGCCACGCCGAGCACTTCAAGCCGCACCTCGACGTGCGCCGCTCCAAGTACATCTGGCTCGGCACCAAGCGCCTCTTCGATGCCTTCACCTTCTTGTTCGAGGAGCATGCGGGCGGCATCTTCCAAGTGCACGCCTATCGCTTCGACGAAGGCACCAGCACCTTCATCGTCGAGACCGACCCCGCGACCTGGAAGCGTGCCGGCCTCGACACCATGCCCGAGGGCGAGCAGATAGCCCTGCTCGAGCGCATCTTCGAGAAACACCTCGGGGGCCACGCGCTGCTCTCCAACCGCTCGTCGTGGCAGCAGTTCCCCACCCTCAAGTGCGAGCGCTGGAGCCACGAGAACATCGTGCTCATCGGCGACGCCGTGCACACTGCACACTTCTCTATCGGGTCCGGCACCAAGTTGGCCATGGAAGACTCCATCGCCCTCGAGGCCGCCATCTCCGCCGACGCGGCGACCAAGGGCGTTCCGGCGGCGCTGGCCCGCTACGAGGCCGAGCGACGCATCGTGGTGGAGAAGACCCAGGCGGCGGCGCAAGACAGCCTGCTGTTCTTCGAGAACACCCGGCGCTACTTCCACTTCTCGCCGGAAGAGTTCGGGTTTCGCCTGCTCACCCGGAGCAAGAAGATTGGCTACGACAACCTGGCGCTGCGCGACGCGCCCTACGTGGAGCAGGTCACGCGCGCGTTCGACGCCCACGCCGGCGCGCCCGCCAAGGACGACGCCCACCTGGTGCCCCCCATGTTCACGCCCTTCACACTGCGGGGCATGACCGTGGCGAACCGGGTGGTGGTCTCGCCGATGTGCATGTATTCTGCACAAGATGGCACGGTAAACGACTTTCACCTGGTGCACCTGGGCAGCCGCGCCATGGGCGGCGCTGGCCTGGTGTTCACCGAGATGACCGACGTCTCCGCCGAGGCGCGCATCACCCCGGGCTGCGCCGGCATGTACGCGCCGGAGCACGTGGTCGCCTGGCGCCGCATGGTCGACTTCGTGCACGGACAGAGCCGGGCGAAGCTGTGCCTGCAGCTGGGGCACGCCGGCCGCAAGGGCGCCACCAAGCTCATGTGGGAGGGCATCGATCAGCCGCTGGCGAGCGGCGCATGGCCCATCGTGAGCGCCTCGCCCCTGCCCTACTACCCGCACAGCGTGGTGCCCAAGGAGATGGACGGCGGCGACATGGCCCAGGTGAAGCGCGACTACGTGCGCGCCGCCACCATGGCCCAGGACGCCGGCTTCGACATGCTCGAGCTTCACATGGCCCACGGCTACCTGCTGGCTTCGTTCATCTCGCCGCTCACCAACGTGCGAAAAGACGGCTTCGGGGGCTCGCTGGAGAGCCGCATGCGCTACCCGCTGGAGGTCTTCGACGCGGTGCGGGCGGTGTGGCCCAAAGAGAAGCCGATGAGCGTGCGCGTCTCCGCCACCGACTGGGACCCCAGCGGCATCACCGGCGAAGATTCTGTGCACATTGCACGCATGCTCAGGGAGCATGGCTGCGACCTGATCGACGTGTCGACCGGTCAGACCACGCCCGAGGGTCGCCCGCCCTTCTATGGCCGCATGTACCAGACGCCGTTCGCCGACCAGATTCGCAACGACGTACGCATTCCGACCATGGCAGTGGGCAACATCACCAGCGCCGATCAGGTCAATACCATCCTGGCCGCCGGCCGCGCCGACCTGGTAGCGCTCGCCCGAAACCACCTGCGCGATCCCTACTTCACCCTGCACGCAGCAGAAGAGGCCGGCTTCGGCGATCTGGCCTGGGCGCCGCAATACGCGCCGGTGCAGCCGGTCTGGCGAAAGCGCTAGCGAGGGGTTGTGGCCGCGCAGCTCAGCGACGAATAATTGGTGTAATCTGCATACATGCCCACGGAGGCAGACCGGAGAGCGAATCTCCCGCCCTCCCCGCCGGCTGGGTACTCACGGCGCTCGAACGCAAGGACGCTGCGCTGCGCGGGCTGGTGACGCCGGATCCGAGCCGCTCCGCCTGCCAGGACGACGACGACGAGGGCCCGCGGGAACGCGAGGAGCGCGCCCTCCAGACGCAAGCGTTCGAAGCCATGCTCACCGGAGCCCGATGAGCGCGAAGGAGTGTGGGCGCTACAGGTGAGGCCGCAAAAGAAGGCGCCTGGTGGATGCGGCGGTTAGCGGCACACGCCGTCGACGCACTGAAGCAAATCGGCGCACGGACACACAGGAAAGCAGAGCGCGGGCGTGTTCAGGCCGGCGGAGGCGCACTTGCTGTTTGCCGGGCACGTGTTGGGCGTCGCCAGATCGCAGGTGGCCGTGCACAGCAAGGGGCCGCCGCCGAGCCGCGGAACGCCTGGGTTGCGAATATTGATGGACCCCACCTTGGGGCAGTCGATTCCGTCGCAGAAGGGCGCTTCGCGGTCGACGTAGGGCGTGCATCCAGGCGCGCCCGACTCTGCGGCACCCGCGTCGGCGGCCGAGGCGTCGGGGTCGGAGGAGCAAGCAGTCGCGAGCGCCAGCGCGCACGCCGCAAAGATGGCGAATCCGTTCATGGGTCTCTGGGGTGTAGCACCGAACGGGGCAGTCGCCCCAGCCCTCGCGGCACCTCAGCGAACCTTCATGGGTCCTTCACGTGAGAAAGGTCGCGGATGCAACCCACGCGGCTGGCCTCTAGCACCGCGTCGGAGAGCTCGGGTGCTCGACGTGGTCTTCGCCAACGCCGGCGTTGCGGAAGCAGTGGCCCTGGGCTCGGTGACAGAGAAGCAGTTCGACCACATGTTCGACGTCAACGTGAAGGGCGTCCTCTTCACCGTGCAGAAGGCGCTACCGCTCCTGCGCGACGGCAGCAGCATCGTCCTCAACGGGTCCATCGTGGGGAGCAAGGGCCTGGCGTCGCAGAGCGTGTACAGCGCCACCAAGGCTGCGGTTCGCTCCTTCGCCCGCACTTGGACCACCGATCTCGCGGCGCGGCGCATTCGCGTGAACACCGTGAGCCCCGGCCCGGTGGCCACCGATGGGCTGCGCGAGCTGGTGGGCGCGAAGAACGACGAGCAGCTGGCGGCCATCTTCGCCGCCGGCGTTCCCCTGGGGCGCGTGGGGCGTCCCGACGAGATCGCCCGGGCGGTGGTGTTCCTCGCGTCCGACGACAGTAGCTTCGTCACCGGGGCCGAGCTCTTCGTCGACGGCGGCCTGGCACAGGTCTGAGCGCAGAATCTCCGGCTCGGGCTCGCGCGACCCCAGTGTGCAGCGCAAGGTGGGGTCGCGCAGACCCGCTATTTGGCCGTCTTCCGGCGATGTGCCGGCAATTGTGGATGGCACGTGCGCTGCACACGGCAACGGTCATGAAGCACACGCATCTTTCTCTGGTTCTCTGTCTGGCAGCTGCGGGTTGCCAGGTCTCCACCGGTGGCTTGTTCGGCAAGGGCGCCGCCAATGGCGGCAATGGCGCCAATGGCGGGGGCAAAAGCAGCCCCAGTGGCAGCGGCGAGACGCAGTCTGCCGAAGTCGGCGGTCCCAGCGACGCCACCCGCGCCTGGCGCGACGCCCAGCGCCAGTACAGCGAAGACCTGCAGTCCCTGCACGCGTTCGCCACCGAGCACCCCAAGGATCACGAGAACAGCGCCGACCAGCGCGCCGACCGCGCGATTGCGCTTCTGAAGAAGCCGGGCCTGGGCGAGCTGCAGAAGGCGTGCGCCGCCGGCACCTTTAAGGGCGAGAAGGACGGCACCGCCCACGGCGAGGAGTACATGCACGCCGATACGCTGTGCCCCATGGTCGAGAAGCGCGAAGCCATCCTGAAGACCGCCGTGCGCGAGTGGGCCACGGCGTATGGCAACTCCCGCCTGTGGGACATGCACCGGGGCATCGAAAAAGTGACCGAGAAGAAGCGCGTGTACCTCTCTAGCGCTGCCGAGGGCGTGGACGCCAAGGGCCAGCGCGATCACCTGAGCGCGTCCGTGAAGAAGTACTTCGAGGCCATCGGCGAAGACGTGCCCGAGGAGCTTCTGAAGAAAGCCGACGCCCACGCGGCGGAGTTCAACCAGGTAGTGGAGAGCCTGGCTGCGGTGGGCAAGATGCCCAAGCCCGAAGCCGGCGACCCCGGCGCCGAAGCCGCAGTTCGCAAGGCCTACGAAGGCCGCAAGGACGCCCCGCAGGTGAAGAAAGTGTGGATGACCCAGAGCGACTGGAAGGTCGTGCGCAACGACTTCGGGGTCATTCTCCGGCACTACAAGGACGCCGAGGTGCTGGTGAAGGCCAAGACCGGTAACTATTGCATCGTGGTGCCGGCCTCGGTGGGTCAGCAGCACCAGGGCGGCGGCGTGTACGCCAAGGAATACGGCGTCGACCAGTTTCTCGACGGCTACCCGGTGAAGTGCCCCTGATACAGGAGCCTTGAGCGGCCGCTGCCGAAGGCCTACCGTGCCGCGGCATGCAGGGCCCGAACGAGACCGTCGAGGTGCGCCGCGCTTCGTGGACGAGCGATCTCTTCCTGGCGGTGGGGGTGGTCTTGGCCATCGTCGGCGGATGCTGCGCGCTCTTGATAGTGAAGAGCCTCGGCGTGGGGCTGTTCGGAGCGGCCGTCGCCGCCCTCGGCATCGGCAGCTTTCGCATGGCTGCGCCGAAGCGCAAGGTAGCCACCGCGTCGCTCGAACAGAACGTGCTGGTGCTGCGAGGCCGGGGCATGAACCGGCGCATCGAAGCCGCGGCAGTGACCAACGGGTTCGAGCTCGCGGCGCCCCGCGGCGTGGTGCTGGAGGTGGCAGGGGGCACGCAGATTCGCGTGCCCCTCCCGGAACGCGACGCCGTTCCGAGCCCGCACGCGGTCCTCACTGCGCTGGGGGTCGACCGCGCGCGGCGCGTGCTCAAGGTGGAGATGCGCGGCCAGATCGGCGCCATGGTGGGCTGCCTGCTGGTGTTCTTCGTAGCCTGGTTCGGGGGCTCCATACTCACCGTGTTCGCGAGCGCGCTGGTGCCGGGCGCGTGGCTCTTGCTTCCGTTCGGCCCTTTGGCGGCAGCGACGGTGATCACCGCGCTCTGGTACGCGTTCTTGCGGCGGCGGAGGCTCGTGGTGGGCCGCGACGGCGTTCGCATCGAGCAGGGTCTTCGCAGGCGTATCCTTGCGTTTTCCGCGATTCGCTGGGTGGAGGTCGACACCGGCCAGGGCGGCATGGGTCTCGCGCTCACACTCACCGACGGCACGTCGCTCACGCTCCCGTTCTTCGATGCCAGCGAGGAGGCGCTCCAGGGTATCGCGGCCCGCATTCGAGTCGGCACGACCGAGCCGCCCCCGGAGGCACGCGCGGCGGCGCTGGCCTCGCTTTCGCGTGGCGAACGTACCGTCGCCGCCTGGCGACGTGATCTCGGAGCGACCTTCGGCGAGGCGAGCTACCGCAGCCTCCCGCTGCGGCAGGAAGATCTCGAAGACCTGGTGGACGATCCGGCGGCGCCCGCAGAGCAACGTGTAGGCGCGGCCTTCGCGCTCTTTCCCGGTGCCCCAGAAGCCACCAAGGACCGTCTACGAGTGGCCGCCGACACCACCGTCGATCCGCGCGTTCGGGTGGCGCTGCTGGCCGCAGCCGAAGACGACGAGGCCGCGCAAGCTGCGGCCGTCGATGCGCTCCGCGAGCGCTGAATTCCCGAGGGGCACGCTGCCGCTGCAAAGCGATAGGAGCGAACCTCGACCGACCGGCTGAAGCCAGACAGTCCGACGCTTGTTCGCTACGCTCTCGGAATGTCTCGCTTCACCTCGCTGGCCTGCATCTCGATCGCATGCATCTCGGGAATGCACTGCTCTCCCCCGCCCGCGACGCCCGACGTACAGGCCACGAAACCGAAGAAGGTGCAGGTTCGAAGACCGGCCTCCATTGCCGAATGTGGGTCGGAATACGCAACCTGCAAACACACGTCGGTCGTGGTCGCGAGCATCTGCTACGGCCAGGACCCGGGGCCCAACGCCGAACAGTCAGTGCGGACGTGCGTGTGTGACGCGTGCCTCGACGACGCCGAGTGTGGCCGCGGCAAGCGCTGCTACCTCGACACGCCCATATGCGGTACGCCTCGGCGCATGTGCATCGAGCCCTGCGAGCAAGGTGGGTGCGCAGACGGATTTCAATGTGGCAACGGCTTCTGCGTGCCGCGCCCGATGGCCGGCCCGCCTTGAGCTCGTGCGCCGACACACTGACGTTCAGCGTGCATCGGCGTACCAGAAGAATCGGCGGGAACCGATTTGGGGGGCAAGGGAATGTCGAGTACCTCGACCTGTCGCAATCTCTTTGTCGAGGTACTCGATCACCGATCAGGCATGCGTGGCACATGGCGGTGCGACGCGTATGTCGGCCGTGCCTATTGCGTCGGCGGGGCCGGCTTGATGCAGGCGCACAGGTTGAACCCGAAGGGGTGCGGGCACGTATAGGCCGACTGCCCAGCGGGGCACGTGCACGACCCACCCGGCGTGCAGCTGAGTGCCACATCCTTCTTCGTCGCAGCGAGCTCGCCTTCCGCTACGGGCGGTGCGTCGGCCGCGGTATCGGGGGCCGGCGGGGCCGAGTCCACCGCACAAGCCATCGTGCCAGTGCCGAAAATCAGGGCAGAGACCAGGAGCCGAACATGGTGGGAGAGCGTGGCAACATTCATGAGGAACCTCTTTCGTGTGCGCGGCCCACGAGCTTCGTGGGTGCGATCACCATGCAGCGGCTCGTGCACACCGGGAAGGCGGGCTGCTCCTATCTGGCCCATAGAGCCGGCCTATGTTCGGCCCGCGGGCCCGGAACTAGCCGCAGAGAGGCTCTGCCATTAACAGGCGGTTTTTCGGCGATATTTCCCTCGGAATGGTTTGCGTATACACGCGATAGCCGCTTGCGCGCAGACGTGCAGCGCGGGTCGCGTCGATGGCCAGCGCTGGGTCGAGCCAGCCTTCGAGGCCTCCGGAGTCGCCCAGCGCCTTGTCGTGGCAGCAGGGCAGCACCGCGAGCCGCGCGCGGGCATCGAGGGCGCGCGTGAGGATCGCGTCGGTGAGCGCGCCGCACGCGTGGGCAGCCACAGCCACGTCGCCGGGCCCGAGCGCAACGTCCTCCACCCTTGTGGTCTGTAGCTCCACGCGCTGGGCAAGCCGTGGCCACGCGCGCACGAGCGCCTCCGCAACCTGCGATGCGCTCGCGGGGAGCCGAGCGTCGGAGGCGATGGCTCGTTCCGAGGTGTCGTCGAGCAGCAGCATCAGGTGGGCCACGAGCCCGTGACCACACGCGAGGTCGACGATGCGGCCGCCACGGAAGCGTCGCCGCGTGCGCCGCGCGAGCTCCCAGGACTCGAAGAGCTCCTTGCGCGGAAGACACTCCGCCGCGCACAGCGTCCGCGCAATGCGCGCAAAGAGCGAATCACCCGGGAATCGTTCGAGGTCGTGGCGGGTCAAGAGCGCGCGCGATGCGTGAGAAAACGACACGACGCCGAGCATAGCGAACCTATCGCTAGCGCGAGACGTCGAGGAATTCCGGCGGTCTCGCCGCTTCGGTGCCGCTGCCGCGGTGCGACGGCAACATACATGCGAATCTGACGCGCGCCTCTCGCAGTAGAACGATGCAGCTACGCGCCGAGCACGAACCCCACCAGCGCCAGAAACGCACCGAATCCCGCGACCCCGAGCGTGCCGAGGCCGATGGCGATGCCCTTGCGGGTGAGCGCAATGATGGCGGGAATGGCCGCCACGATGGCCGCCGCGAAACACAGCAGCGTGGGGCCCGCCAGCATTTCCCACCCCGCGCTCCGACCGCGAAAGCCCGCAATGAGGAACACGATGACCCCAAAGCCAAAGGCGACCGCCGCCGGACCGAAGCCCCACACCGGCGGCTTGGCAACCAACGCCGCACCGTGCGCGTACGCGCCCGGATACCCCGGACCGTAGCCCGGAGAGGGAGGATGGTTTGGGTAGCCGTAGCCGGGCGGGGGAGAACCTTGCATGGTGCGATGCTACCTAGATGCGCGCGGAAATCTTCCTCGGCGCGCGAATACGGCGCGTTTTGGGGTCAGCGCTTCTGGGCGAAGAGCAGACCGAGCCCCACCAGGTAGATCGCCAGCGGAGCGACGAACAAGGAGATACGCAACCAGCGCGGGCGGGTCGAGGCGATGGGCTCGTTGGTCTCGACGTCGCGGGTGATCACCGGAATCCACGGCCACAGCATGCGGAGCAGCTGGCTTGGCATGACGATGCCGCCGATCGCCACCGCGCCGATGCCCGCGACGCTCTGATCGGGGTTCGGAAAGCCGTTCACGAACGACGCCACCGAGATGGGCAACGCGGCCAGGACCGGCCCCACCACCAGCGTCGCGAGAACGATCTTCCAGCGGGCGCTCGCCAGCCGCTGGTCGTAGTCCTTTCGATTTCCGCCTTGCGCTTGCGCGATGGCCGCCTGCTTGCGCAGCGAAGCCTCGTGCGCTTCCTCTAGCGATGTGGCTTTGGGCGCCACCACGGGCGAGCGCTTGGGCTTCTTGAGGGCCTCGTTCTCTTCGCGCAGCACGCGAACCTCGTCCTGGAGAGCCTCGGTGCGTGCCTGCGCGGCGTCGTCTTCGTCTCGGTATCCCACGCATTCAGCATCGCACGGACCAGCCCCAAGGCGTGGCTTTCCTCAAGAGGACGCCGCCCCCGGCACGCGTGCGCGGTGGCGATTTTTGACGAGCGCGTTCACCAGCACCAGCGCCACCAGCGAGCCCGCCCCCAGATAGAACCGAAGGCCCAGACGCTCCGATTGCGGGAAGATCAGGTATGCGAGAAGCACGCTGTAGACCGGCTCCAGGGTGATGGCCACGGCCACGGTGAAGGGCGTGAGCACGCGCAGCACGCGCACGTTGAGCAGCCATGGCAGCAGGGTGCAGAACACCGCCAGAACCAGCAAGAGCCCCGCATTGCGCGCACCCAGCGCCCACGGCGCCACGAAGGCAGCAGGCAGCGCCGCGAACACAAGCCCATTGGCCACCGCCGCGGCGCCCAGCTCGAAGAAGGTGAGGCGCGCGGGCGTCTCTTGCTTGGCCACCACGCCGTTCCACGCGCCGAACGCCGCGGAGAAGAGCGCCGAGGCGAGGCCCAGCGCCAGCCCGCGCGCAGACGCGTGGGTCTCGGTCCGGACCAGCACCACCGCGCCGGCCACCACCAGCAGGCCGATGATCAGCTCCGACGCGCGCACCTTTCGCGCAAAGAACAGGGGCTCGATGAGCGCGGTGAAGAAGGGAATGGTCGAGAGGCAAAGGACCGCCACCGCCACCCCGGCCACCTTGATGCAGGCGTAGAACGTCCACCAGTGGATGGCCACGAAGAGCCCGATGAGCGCGAAGCGGGCAAGACCACGCGCCGTCACGCGAAACGAATCTCGCCGCCGCACCATCACCGCCGCGGCCAGCAGCGTCACCAGCACCAGACGGTAGAACACGAGCGCGAAGGCGTTCACCTCGATGGCCTTGCCCAGAATCGCGGTGAGCCCCCACAGAAGCACCGTGAAGTGGAGCGAAAGATGCGCCGCAGGCCGGGAGAGCAGGGCTTCCCGGCCGGCGCTCACGCTACTTCCAGGTGACGACGTGGGTCTCGTCGGAGAGGTTGCAGCTGTCGCCGCCGGAAGGGATGTGAACCACGCTGGCAGCCACGACCTTCTTGTCGGGTGCAATATACACGCTATCGAGCGCCGGCTCGAATGAGCACTTCAGATTGCCTTTGCCGCCGTCTTTCGACTTCCACCCCTTGGCGTCGACGTCGACCAGCTTCTTGCCGGCCTTGTCGGAGACGGTGAAGCGCAGGTCTTTGAGCTCGAGGGTAAGGTCGCCGGCGGTGAAGACCTTGCCGCGCGCGCCCGAGGCGACGGTCATGGGCGTCCACTTGCCGGCGGCCAGCGCATCGCGGGCGGCCCTCACGTTGGCTTCGGCCTTCTTGCGAACGTCGTCGAGCTTCTTGGCGCGCTCGGCCTTGTCGATGGCGTTGGCATCGAAGATCGCGATCGTCTTCTCCAGCTTGTCGCCGTCGACCTTCTTGATGAAGACCTTGTGGTTTGCGTAGCCGCGCATGCCGTCGTGCTCGTTGACGACGTACATCACGCGCGTCGCGTCGTCGGAGAGCAGGGGAAAGCCCTTGAGGTGCAGCGCCCAGTGCGAAGCATCGTCGCCAGTGGTCTCGGCCTGCAGGTGCGGCGGTAGCGCCGGGTCGGTGCTTGCCGCGGTTGCGGTCGCCGTCGGTGCGGGCGCAGCGCTCGCCATGGTGGTAGCGGCGGCGCTGGGCACCACGGCCGCGCTCGGCTCGCTCGAGGGAGGCGCATCGGGGCCCTTGGGCGGCGGATCCTTGGAGCAGGCGAGAACCAGGGCAAGACCCAGCGAGGCGACCTTCTTCATACGAAAACGCCTATCACAGGTGCGATAGGCGTTCGAGGGTGGACGGTGGTCGCGAGCTTGGCTCAGCCCATGTCTTCTTCCTTGATGTCGCCGAGCACCGGCAGGCGCAGCTTGTCGCGCACTTGCTTGGCTTCGTACATGACGCCGGTGGAGCGATCGCGCAGGGCGGCGAGCACCAACACCAGAAGAATGGTGGCGAAGAAGCCGGCCAGCGAAACCATGAGCCCCACCGGCTTCTTGGGCGCGAAGGGCACGTCCGGGGGATTCGAGATCTGGTACTTGATCTTGAAGTCCTCCTCCGCGGTCTTCAGGTTCCGGCGCTCCTTGTCGAGCTCCGAGAGGGTCTGGTCGTAGCGGGCGCGGGCCGAGGCGAGCTTGGCCACCGTCTGGTCGTCGAGCTTCTTGTCGGTGGGCGCCGGCGGGGCCCACGCCGGGCCACGGTACACCGGCCTGGGTACGTTGACGCCGGCCTGCGCCGCGGCGTTGGAGACGTCGTCGTCGGCCGACGCCTTGGCGGCGCGCGCGCTGACCAGGTCCGAGGGATCCTTCTTGGCCTGCTCGAGCTGCAGCTGAAGCGCGACGATTTCCGGGTGCGCAGGGCCGAGTACGGCGCTCCGCTCGGTGAGCTGGTTTTGCACGCCCTGAACCCGCGCGGCCTTCTGCGCTTCGAGATCGGCCAGCTTGGCGGCGGCTGCGGTTTGCTTTTCCTTGGCCACGGCCAGGCGGCGGAGAATCTCCGGATCGACCGGCTTGGCGTTGTCGATGTTCTGCGAAGGAGGGACCGCCGAAGTGGGCTTCTCCTTGGGGGGCGCGGTCGAGGGCGAGATGCGCTCGAGCTCGGCGCGCGCCGACTCTAGCTGCTCTTCGAGCGGCTTGATGGCGTTGAGGGTGCGGCTCACTTCGGTTTCGTAACGCTTGTCGATGAAGCGCTTCATGGCCGAGTCGACGATGTCGTGGGCGGCCTCGGGCTCCGACCACTCGACCATGATGGTCACGGTGGTCTGGTCGATCATCAACCGAAGCTTGCCCTGGAGCATGCCCGCGAGGGCGCCGAACTTCTGCTCATCGGTGGGCGGCTTGTCGCCGGTGTACTTGCCAAGCGAGTCGAGGAGGCGCCGGTGCTGCGGCCGCATCTCGTCCCACCGCTCCACCAGCTTGGCGTCTTTGATGATGTTCTCGATGTTGGAGCGGGCCAGAATCTGGCGCTCCCACTCGGTCTGCTCGCGCTTGTTGCCGTCGGGGTTCCACCCAGCGCCTTCTTCTTTGCCCTTCGACACCAGCACGGCGCCGGCCGACACGTAGGTGCGCGGCGCGAGCTTCACCGCAGCCACGGTGACGCCGAGGCACACCAGCGTGACGATGAACGAGAGCAGCTTTCGGCGGCGCGCCGAGTTCATGGCGAAGAGGAGCATTTCGCCCAGCGAAGCGCGCTCGTCGTCGTCGTCGCCTCCCCCGCCGCCACCGCCACCACGATAGTTCTGCGCCGGCGGCGCGTCGCTGGTGGGCGCGCGGGTCGGAGCTGGCTTGAAGAGCGTCTGCTCTTCCTTATCGAACATGCCCATGGTGTTGCCCCGGTCCTATTCTACCACCACCACGTCACCGGCCTGGAGACCGAAGCCGATGCTGGATTTGTCGCCGTTCCGAAGGTCCGCGAAGCGGAAGCGAACACGCTGGGGGAGCGAGCGGCGAAGGACGAAGATCTTGTCCTCGCTCGCGTAGTCGGAGAGCCCGCCGGCGCTGGCCAGCGCGTGGAGCACGCTGGAGCCGGGGTCCATGGGAAAGGCGCCGGCGTTGCGCACCTGGCCCACCACCGAGACGGTGATCTGCGCCGACTGCTCGACGCTGACGGTGACCACCGGGGTGACCAGCACGCCCTTGAGCTTGGCTTCGATCTCCTTGGCCAGCTCCGAAGGCTTCTTGCCGCGGGCGACGAACTCACCCGCCATGGGTACGACGATCTTGCCGTCGGACCGCACCCGCTGGTTGGTGGAGATGGCGTCTTGCTGGTAGACCCGCACGTTGACGGTGTCGGTGTCGCGAACGAGAAAGTCTTGGTCGCCGGTGGCGGCCGACCGCGGGAGCTCGCTCGCCCAGGTGAAAGCGCCGGTGCTGCCGCAGCCCGCGGCGCCGAGCAGGCCGAGGCTGGCGACGACGAGCAGCATCGCGCCGAAGCGCGCCTTCTGAACCGACATGTTGCCTTCGCTCTTCCGTGTCATGACGTTCGTCTCTCGTGTTCGGTCATCGTTCGTCGCGGCTGCGTTGGCTCAGCAAATAGTGCTTGAGGACGATGTAGGGGTACTTCGTGTCGCGCACATACCGCCTCCATAATCTGCCACGTTCTTGGTTCAGTCGATACAGCCATTCGAGCCCGTTTTCGCTCATCCAGCGGGGCGCGCGCTTCACGCGGCCGGCGACGAAATCCAAGGAAGCGCCGATGCCCAGCAGCACCGCCGGGCGCACCACGTCGGCCACGCGATCGATGAAGATCTCTTGCTTCGGCGCCCCGAGCGCCACGAGCACGTAGTCGGCCTTGCTCGTCGCGATGGGCGCCGCGAGGGCGCGGAGGTCGGCGTCGCTGGCCGCGAGGTCGACCTTGGGCGCCGCGATGCCCACCACTTGCAGCGCGGGAAAGCGCTCCAGAAGCTTGGCCTTGGCGGCCTCGCCCACGCCGGGCGCCCCGCCAAAAAAGAACACACGGCGCCCCTTCGCGGCGGCCTGGGCCATGAGTGGCATCACCAGATCGGAGCCCGACACCTTCTCGGGCAGCTTCACCTTGGTGAGCTTCGAGGTGACCACCAGCGGAAAACCGTCGGCCAGCGAGAGCGCGGCGCGTCCGTAGGCCTCGGCGAACGCGCGATCGCTCTCGGCCATGACCACGTGGTCGATGTTGGGCGTGTAGACCCGGCCGCCGCTGCCGTCTTCCACGAGCGCGTCGATGATGGCGAGCGCTTGCGCCTGCGTCACCGCGTCCACGCGCAGCTTGCCCAGCACCAGCGACGCAGGGGGCTCGCGGATCACTTGGGGCGAAGAATGACCGAACCGAGAAAGCGATCGCGGCCGACTTGCTCGATCGTCTGCGCGGACACGATGCGGCTGGTTTCGCCGAGGATGACGCACATGATGGCGGCGTCGCAGGCCTGCGCCACCGAGACGGTAACCGGGTTGTCGCGGGGGAGCGGCAGCACCACCACCGTTTGCCGGGCAACGGTGGAGCGAAGTCGCGCCTGCACCTGCGCCAGGTGCTTGAGCTCCAGCGCGCGGCCGTCGATGAGCCCCAGGGCGCCGCCGGACTCGGCTGCCACGCGGGCCAGGCCGCGGGCAACGTTCATGGTGCCTTCGGGCATCTTGTCGCTGGAGCCGATGATCGCCATGGTGGTCCAGGCGTTCATCTGGCTACGAACCCAGATGCGTTGAAGCGTGGGGTTGATGCGCGCGGGCACCTGCGCAACCATCGGAGGTGGCTGCTGGCGTACCGCCTCCACGGGTCGCGTCTGTGCGGCGAGGTCCGGACGAAGGTCGTGTTGGGAGGGCTGTTTCACGGGTGTCCTGCGCGCCACACGCTTTCAGCATGCGGGGGGAACCATGATACGGGATATTTCGGGCTCCACGCCAAATTCTGGCATGCGTCGCGAAAAAGACACGGAAGACCGCCGCGGCTGGGTTCTACAAGCCGAGCGCTCGGCGCATCGCGAGGCTGCATGCGGCGGCAGAGTGATGCGACTCGAGAAAGGCAAAGGCCGCCGCCCGCAGGCGGCTTCCGCGGGCCTCGTCGCAGGCAAGGGCCACCAGGCGCTCGGCAAACGCGTCCGGGTTGGTCTCGATCTCCGCCTCGACGCCGGCGCGGATGGGCAGGCCGGCCGCGCCATCGCGGGTGGTGACCACCGGAACGCCATGGGCCATGCCTTCGAGCAGCTTGATGCGCACACCGGAGCCACCCACGATGGGCGCTACCAGAACCGCGGCCCGGGCGTACAGGGGCGCCAGATCTTCGACGAACCCGCGAACCGTCACGCCCGGCTGGCGCCAGAGCTCGGGCACCAGCGGGTTGCCGGCGGCGTCTTTCTTGAGACCGGAGCCGGCGATGCAGAGCTGCAGGGCCGCGTCGCGCGCACGCGCACGGGGCCACACCTCGCGGAAGAACCAATCGAGGCCCTCGACGTTGGGGCGCCAGGAGAGGTTGCCCACGTACAGGGCTTCGTGCGCCGTGGGCGCGAACGGCCGATTCGCATCGAAGGCCACGCGCTGCGGCACCACCACCGCCTCGACGCCCGCCATGGCGCGAAAGGTCCGGGCGTCCTCGTGGGAAATGGCCACCACCGCATCGGCCTTGCGCAGGGCCGCCATCTCGAAGCGCCGCGCGAGCCGGAACTCGAGGAGCGCCGCCGGCTTCAGCGCGAGGGGCGCGCGGCTGGCGAACTGGCGAAAGAAATCGCTCTCCACGTTGTGCTGCTCGAGGACGAAGCGCGCCTGGGGCAGCAGCCTGCGCAGGAGCTTCTCGTAGCGCATCATGCCCAGGTGGTCGATGTATACTACAGCAAAGTCGCGGCGGCGGACCGCCGTTTCGAGGGCCGCCACCACCGCAGGGCTGGCCCACTTGCCGGCCAGGTAGGGCTCACCCAGGGCGCGCCGCCAGAGCACGCGGGGAATGTACCGGGGAAAGGCCTTGAGGTGGATGGGGTGAAACACCGGCATCTCCACCAGCGCCTTGGGCACGGCGTCTTCCAGCTCCCGCAGCGTACGCTCCGCGACCTCTTCTTCGCGCAGGCAGACCACGTGAATCTCGCTGATCTCCGGGAGCGTGCCCAGGAGCGAAAGCTCGGCCAGGCTTCGCACGCGACCGCCCGAGGTGGCCGGCCAGGGAAGCTCGGTGGTGAGATACAAAACCGCCTGCGGTAGCGTTTGCCCCGACATTTCGACTAGGATGGTAGCGGCTCGCCGGTGAAAAAGGCCATCCTCATCTCCATCCTGCTTTCCACCCTGTATCTGCCGATACGGGCGGCGAAGGTACAGAAGCTGCGGGTCGGCTCGTCGGAGGCCATCGTGGGCTTCTCGCTGTTTTGCGTGCTGTACCTCATCGGCGTGCTGTGGGTGTACCCGGCGCTGAAGTAGACCGGCGATGAACTGGCTGAACAGAGCGTCAACGCGGGGGACGTCCCGGTCCACGTTCACGTCGCCGTCAAAGACCACGTCAACGTGGACTTTGACGTGAACGGCGACCTGGACGGGGACGATCTGCTCTCGTCGACGAACAGCTAGCCATCGCTCGTCGTCACGCTCGCGACCAGGTGCAGAAGCGTCCCGCGCGTCGCCGCGAACAGCTACCGTCGCGGCCCGTTGACGATCAAGCACGTTCCACCGTTGCCCTGATGGCAGCACACGATGCCGTTGCCAAGCGTACCGCCCGGGCCGCCACCGCCACACTCGACGCACGCGCTATTGTGGGGCTGGCTGCAATCAAGGCACATATTGGGCGATGCGCAGAAACCGCCGCCGGGAAGCGGACGCAACGCGTCCTGCGATTGACCGATGTCGTCGGCAACGGTTTCGTCGCTGGCACCGCACGCCGCCAACAGAAGCGCCAAGCAGATGGTTCTCACGCGGACAGGCTACCAAAGAACGCCCCGCGCTGTAGGCGAAGCCGACGTTCGCCCGCGCCGCGACCTGCGCGCATGAGGGGCGCGCCCATGCATCACGCTGCCGCACAAGTAGGGAGGCGCCGGCCGCGGCGGCTCATCGTGCTAAACTGGAGGGGTGAGCGCAGAAGAAGAGCGAGCCGCGCGGAAGCTCAGAGCCGAGGCACGACGCGAGCGGATGACCATCGAGGTCGTCCCGTTCGGTCGACCAAAGCCGTCTCCGTACGCGGACAGCACCGTCGACGAGCGGATCGCCGCGGCGGTTCGTCTGATCGACCATCACCAGGCGCTTCGCGGCGGGTACACCACGATGCCGCGGTCGGAGTGGCCGGGTCAAACGTTCGTCATTGGCCGGCCGCGTGCCTAAGCTCCCCCAGGACTTCGCCGACCTTCTCGTGGAGCTGTGCGAAGCCCACGCCGAGTTCCTCCTTGTGGGGGGCTGGGCGGTGATCATGCACGGTCACGTTCGTGCAACGGACGACATGGATATCTTCGTCCGGCCATCGAAGGCGAACGCGGAGCGCGTCTTCGCAGCACTGGAGGCCTTTGGAGCACCCGTGCGTGCCCACGCCGTCACGGCCGGACACTTCGCGACGGAGGGCGACGCCTACCGCTTCGGCGTCGCCCCTCTCAAGATCGAGCTGCTGACGCAGATTAGCGGGGTCACCTTCGACGAGGCGCTGCGCGGGTCGAACACGTTCGAGCTCGAAGGCTATCGAATTCCGTACATCGGAAGGCTCGCTCTCATCGCCAACAAGACGGCGGCAGGTCGCCACAAGGACCTCGCGGATGTCGAAGAGCTCGAGCGCCATCGGGGAGACTGACGCGGATGGGCGCGACGGTGGGCCGGAAACGTGAAGCGGCGATCGCTTGGTTGCGATCGCCGCGGGGTTCTGGACGACTCGTGGGGAGTCGCTGCTCAGCGGAAGGCTCGCTCCTTGGGCTCGCCGTAGCCGAAGGCGACGACGCTGCGGCGGAGGAAGTCGATGACCGAGGTGTAGTCGGAGAGGGCCCGGATGTTGGCGGCGGCTGCGGCACCCGCGCCGATCTTGGGAATCGGTTGACCTGCGGCGTCGAGCTTGGCCTGGTACCAGGTGGTGCCGTTTTGCGTGACAGGGTCGGTCTCGTAGGCGGCGGCGAGCAGATCGTTCGCGTACTCGAGAACGCGGGCGGCGATGCCCTTCTGCACCGACTTTCCGAAGATGGTCTCCTTGCCGTAGGTGCGGGCAACGAACACCTTGCCGTTGGGGTCGTGGAGCTCGATGCGGTTGGCGTTGCCCGGATCGCTGTCGGTGCCCAGCTGGAAGACGTCCATCTGGTTGAGCCACTCGGTCTTCTGGTTCTCGGGCAGGTAGTTCATGGTCCAGGCGATGAGGAAGCGTTGCACTTCCCAGCCCACCTGCGGGTCGAGGATGGCCACCGAGGGCGGCGTGTTGCCGATGGTGGCGGCGGCGAGATCGGAGCAGAGCGTGGTGCCCTGCTTGGGGAAGCAAACCTCGGGGGTGGGGCGCCAGTAGCTGGTGGTGCCCAGGGCCTCGGCCGGGTACTTGGTACCGGCTTCGGTGAGCGGTCGCCCGCTGGCGTCGGCGGCCACGCGAACGCCGCGCACGAAGTCGTCACCGGTGAGCATGTTGCCGAACCAGCGGCGGTACCCGTCGGGGAAGATGTCGGCCAGCGACACGGCGCGGTAGCGGGCGTCGAGAAAGTCGCTGCGCGAGGCGCTGACGAACTTGTCGACCGACTCGGTCATGAGCATCGGCGTCCAGACCTTCTTGTAGTAGGAGCCGGCGTTCATGGTGTATTCTACATCGAAATCGCCCTTGTCGTCGGCCAGCATGCTCTCGAGCGGCGCGCCGCCGAAGGCGATGTTGCCGAAGTAGCCGGTGGCTCCGGTGGGCACCGTGAGCAGCGAAGCGCCAGCACCGTTGGTGTCGCTCACCGAGCGCAGAATGCCGCCGGGCGCTTGGAAGTGGCCGCCGCTCTCGGGGCGCGACAGCTCGCGGGCGAAGTAGTCGAAGGCCATGCCGGCAGCCAGCACGTTCTCGCGCAGCTCGTTCACCAGCGCGGTGCGCTGATCGGGGTACAGGGTGAAGAGGAGCGCCGTCGATTTTCCGATATCGCGAATCTTCTCGGCGGTGCGCTTGCGCCAACGATTGGCGGAGTTGCGAACGCTGAACGAGGTGCGGCCGCGGCGGTAGTCGCTGAAGATGTGGAGCATCTCCGACTGCGACACCAGGAAGCTCACTTGCTCGTAGGGGTCGGCGCCGTTGTCGTGGCGGAACACCGCCGAGTTGCCGATGTCGGCGCGGTTGTCGCTGGCAAAGGCGGTGGCCACGCGAATGCGACCTTGCGGGTCGATGGCCGGGCCGTGGCTCGAGCCGCGCGAGGCCTCGCCGGCGTTGGCCTCACGGAGCTGGCCCCACTGCACGTAGTCTTGCGGCTGGGTGCGGCAGCGGGTGGCCTTGCCGTCGACCGAGACGATGAGGCCGTCGAGGAGCGGGCTCCAGGTTCCGTATTTGGCTTCGTTCCAGTTGGCGGGGGCGAAGGCCGAGGCGTCGACCTCGTGGCAATCGGAGATGAGCTTGGCCTCCTTCTGCAGCTGCGAGTAGTGCACTGTCGACTGCCCGGTGGTGTCGGTGCCGTACTGCCAGCCGGCGAGCCCGCCGAAGGAGTTGAGCTTGTTGAGGGCGATGTGCCCAGCGCGGCTCTTGCCGTTGTAGGTGGCGGCGTCGGCGTACACGCCCACCGCGTCGCCGTAGAACATGCGCACTGCGGCGAAGTCGTAGGCGCCGAGGCCCACCAGGTCTTGGGCGAACTCGCCGGGGTAGTCCATGATCGACGACTGCATGAACATGGGCTGGATGTTCCGCGCCTCTTCCTTGGTGACCGGG
This sequence comes from Polyangiales bacterium, assembly GCA_038210445.1. GTDB lineage: Bacteria > Myxococcota_A > Polyangia > Polyangiales > Polyangiaceae > JABFRG01. The sequence continues at coordinate 138,653 of JBBQWQ010000001.1, read as the reverse complement.
TCGAAGTAGCGGGGGCCCACGCAGTTGGCGCCATCGGCTGCGAGGTCGGTGCAGGGCTGCGACACTGCGCCGTTGCGGGTGCGGAGCTGCCAGTACTGCGGTCGGTAGTTGAACGAGTCGGAGGAGCTCACGAAGTTGTGCCGGAGGCCCATGGAGTGGCCCATCTCGTGACCGATGACCGCGTACTGGATGCGCTGCTCCACGAAGCCGCGCATGCGCGTAGCGCGCTCGAGCTGGGCTCCCTTGTCTTCGGCGGCGTTGAACTTGCCGAACTTCGACTGCATCTCGTCGGAGACCGCGGCCACCGAGTAGGGGGCCAAGGTGAGGGCGTCGCCGTCGAGCCGGCAGGTTCCCCGGCCCTCCATGGCGGTCTCGCGCAGCAGGTCGAGCTGGCGATTGAGGGCTGGGTTCTGCCCCTGGAACTGCGAGACCGAGCCTCGCATACCATCGGTGTAGGCTGCAGGCGATACGCCAGCCAGGCGCTGGCTATTGGGCGTCACCAGTTGGGCGTCGAGGCCGTTTTGCACCGCAGAGGCGCGGCGCGCCTCGTAGATGGGCTGGTTCACCGAGGGGGCGCGGGTGTCAGCGGTCACGTCTTGCATGCCGGCGATCTTCGAACGCACCTGCGCGGTCTGGTCGGCGGTCAACACCGGAAACTGGCTGGCCTTCTGGATGGTGAGGCCCGCCGCCGCGCCGAGCTGCGAGAACACGCGGTCCTTGCTCATGGGCGCAAAGCCGCCGGCGCCTGCTGCCTGGGCGGCCGCCGCGTAGTCGCGCACGTTGGTGCCGTTGGTGACGTCCTCGGTCTTCAGCTCGCCGGCCACGTAGCGCATCTGGTCTACGAAGCCCTGGGCGGCGGTGTGATTGATGTGCGTGTACACGGTGACGTTGGAGCTGATCTTGCGACCGGTGAGCGGGTCTGAGGCGTCGGCCATGATGCCCCACGGGCCCTGGCTCTGCGGCCCGTCGACGTTCATGATCTGCTGGTAGCGAAGGTCGCCGAAGCGCACGATGGTTGCGGCGCGGCAGGTGGTGAGCGTGCTCTTCTCGTCGTCGCTTTTGGGGCCGTTGCGCAAAAGCTCGCGGCACTGGTTGGCGCTGATGCCGGCGGGCAGGCGGTTTCGCTCCACAACTAGGCCCTTGTCGTCGGTCTTCTTGGGGTCGCCGCAGGCGCTGGGGTCGCCGGCTTCTACCGGGCTATGGCAGAGCACCACCGCCTCGGGAAGCTTGGCTGTGGCGATGACGCCGGCGGAGAGACCACGCCGCGAACCGAGCTCGTCGGCCAGGGCCACGCAACGGGCCTCGTCGCGGCTTCTGTCGGCGTAGGCAATGCCGCGGCGACAGTCGTCGACCTCTCGCGCGAGGGCGATGGCGTCCTCGTTCTCTTCCTGTTGTCCGGTGTATATTGCATACTTCTCGCAGTTGGCGCCCTGGGTGGCTTTGCACTCGGCGTATTTCGCCACCTGGCCGGCGGAGCGCATGGCCACGTCCCACTCGTGGGCCGCCCACTGGGTGCCCTCGAAGAAGTCGTTGGTGGAGTCCACGGTCTGGTACCAGACCACCGGCTTCTGGGTGCGCAGCTGGTAGGGCAGCGTGCACTTGTGGCTAAAGACGTCGCACTGGGAGCCGCCGGTGCCGGTGGCTTCTTTCACCGCGCTGCACTCGTCGGCGGTGCCATCTTTGTCTTCGTCGCGGTTGGGGTCGGAGCCCACCGGTGTGGTCGCCTGCGCGTTGCAGGTGACGGCGCCGTCCATCTTGGCGGGGTCTTTGTAGTAGTGGCTGCGCTCCCAGATATCGTAGCGATCCACGAACCGGTGCCAGCGCTGGTCGGTCATGCCGTAGGCCGAATCGTAGCCCTGGCGGGTGGTGTCGAAGGCGCCGAAGGCGCTGAAGCGCACGCCGTCTTGATCGATGGGCTGGTAGTCGTTGGGGTCGACCCTGCGGAACGACTGCCGCACCGTGAGCTCCACCGGCGTGCAGCTGCCCCAGGGGCCCTTGCCGGCGGCGTTGTCGGAGTCGGCGTCGCAGGCGGCGATGGCTTTGATGCCGTATTCCTGAGCCCAATCGACCTTGCTGAGGTCGATGGTCTCGGGGGTGGCCATGACCTTGTTGGTGACGTCGAAGTAGCCGCCGTTCTTGTCGAAGGCCGGCGCGTTGAGGTTGTCGGGGTCGGTGACGGCGTAGTCGAGAGGGTTGTATTTAACCCCGTTGAGGCCCAGGTCCGAGAGCACGTCGAAGTGGTAGGCGTCGTTGATGAGGTTCTTGGAAAAGTCGACGCGAATGAACTCGCGCTCGTACCAGGGGCGGTCGCTCGAGTTCTCCACCACTACGTTGTTCTCTTCGCCGGTCTGCGGGTTGTAGTCGCGGCGAATATCGAAGTGCGATTCGATCTTGAAGCCGAAGATGGCCTGCCCCGCGTTCTTGCCGGCGAGCGAGGGCTTCACGCCCTTGCCGTCGGTCGACTCCACCTGCTCGTAGGCCAGGCGCCCGATGAGTTGATCTTCGGCGATCTCCCACTTGATGATGGAGAGCTGCGAAGGATTGCCCACGAACAGGTCCTGCTGCGTGGCCCCGAAGCCGACGTCGACGATGGTGGTGCGCGCGTAGAACGAGGGATCGTCGGCGGGGCTCTTGAGATCGGCGCCCAAAAAGAAGGTCTTCGGCAGCGCGTTGGGCTGCACGTGGCTGATGGGGTCGCGCTCTTCTGCGCAGCCGAAGCCAGGCGCAAAAGCACAAAGAGTCACGGCTCCCAGAAGCAGAGTTCGGGTCATGCGTCGCATTTTTCGGTCTCCTGAGCGAGTCAGAACGAAAGGAATGGGGCGCCACAGTGGGTCTTGATCGCGCACGTGTCGAACACGGCGGCGCTCCCGTGGAGGAGCGCTACAGCAAAACGCAGACCAACGCCGGAACGCGCCGCGTTCGCGACTTTTCCGATGTTTCCGGGGCGTGCGGAATGGATACAGTGGCGCGGCGCGTCAGTCTGCGCACGAGCCGGCCGTCACGGCGCGCACGTACCGCGGGCGCGCGCACGGGTGAGCCCCCGAGAGCGCGCGGCAGCGACTGCGCGCGCCGAACGTTGGCGTGCACTGCCGTCGATGAATTGCCGGTGTGGCCCGGAGTCTAAACCCTGCTCCTTGCTCTTCTTCGCGGAGGTATTCGTGAAATCTTTCTTGCTTCGTCGGGTTTCGTTGCGCGGCTCGGCCGCTTGGTTCGTGAGCGCGCTGGTCGCAACTTCCGCCGCCTGCGCGGTGGGCGGAGGCGACGCGCCGGGGCGGTCGCAGGCGCCGGTGGGTCGCGCTGCGCTGCCCCTCTCTACGCAGGTGAAAGATGCCTGCTCCTTCAAGTACGCCGCGGCGGCTGCGCCGACGCTCGGGGTCGTCTCCGCCTTCGCGAGCAAGGGTTTCGCGGGCTCGTCGACCTCGACGCTGGTGGCCGACGTCGACGGAGATGGCTACGGCGACATCGTGCAGATCACCGCAGGCGACGCCATCACCACGTTCCTCGGCGCGGGTGACGGCTCCTTCGGCGCGGGCATCGTGTCGTCGGTTCCGGTGGCCGCCGGACAGCTCATCATCGGCCTGCAAGGACTCACGGTGGGCGACTTCGACGGTGACGGACTTGGCGACGTGGCGCTGCTGTCTACCACGGCGAACCCTGCCTCGACGAGCCAGTACACCGGTCGCTTCGTGATGATGTTCGGTGCCGCGGGCGGCGTCCTCGACGGCCACTCGCAGAGCACCTACGCCATGACCGGCGGCAACGGCTCGGTGTGGCATCTCGCGGGCGATTTCGACGGCGACGGCAAGGACGACTTTTACTTCGCCAACTTCGGCTCGAAGTATCTCATGTTCGGCAACGGAGCGCGTGCGTTGAACGCGCCCGTCACCGCATGGCCCAGCGCAGCCACCGGCGGAGGCGCGGTGCTCGCGGCAAAAACCGGCCCGAGCTCTCTTGTGCTGGTGAGCACCAGCACAACCTCCAAGCGCAGCTACGGCGCAGGCCGAGCGCCGGTGGTCGTCGACAGGGCGACGCCCACCTTCGCGGGATCGCCCCTGCTAGGCGGCGATCTCGACGGCGACGGGGTCATCGACGTCGCAGCGGCTGGGGCGACGCTCGACATCGCCACGCCAGGCAACGCCGCCGCTATGTCGAAATTCTTCACCGCGGGTCGGGTGACCACCCGTGCCATGGTCGATCTCGACGGCGACGACAAGCAGGAGCTGGTGTACGCCAGCGCCACTGGCGAGCTCTTCGCAGCTTGTGGTTACGAGCCGGGGGGCGCCGAGCTGGCGGTGCGCACGCTGGGCATCACCGTGCCCACCACCGCGACGCTGCTCTCCACCAAGGACCTCAACGGCGACGGACGACCAGACTTCGTCATGCGCACCAGCGCGGGCGCCGTCAACGCGTACCTCTCGGGGCCGCAGCCGGCTCCGAGCGCCGCCGCTCCCCTGACCATCCTCACCATAGCGCCCACCATCCCCGATGCGGGCGCTCCCGTCGACTCCGGTACCAAGCCGGGCACCGATGCAGGGAAGCCGAACCCGAAGGACGGCGGTACCAGCAGCAGCAGCAGCAGCGGCTCCAGCGGCGAGGGCGAGGACGCTTCGACCGGTCCGGGCGCGACGCCGGGCGATGGGCCGGTCACCACGACCACCACCACCGGCTGCGCACTCGCTCCGCGTGGGAATCCCGCCGGCAGCCTCTTCGCGCTGGGGTTGCTGCTGGGCGCAGGCCTCGTCGTCCGACGGCGGCAACGGAGCTAGAGCACCGACGGATCGGGCCGAGACGCCTCAGGTGCCAGGGCCGCAGCTCAGGCACTCGCTCTCGGGCTCCACCGCCTGCTCGAGCGCGTGCGCGAGATCGCGGAGCGCGGTGCGTACGCCCTCTTCCACCACCGGGTGGTAAATGGGGCACGCGAGCATTTCGGCCACCGTGTCGCCGCGCTGCACCGACCACGCGAGCAGGTGCCCGATGTGCTCGGCGGCGGGGCCTATCATCTCTGCGCCGAGCAAGCGCCCGCTGCCGCGCTCCGCGTACACGTGAATGGCGCCGCGGTTTTTGCGCATGACGCGGCTTCGCCCCTGGTCTTCGAACGACGCCACGCCGGTGGCGAAGGGCGCGCCGGCCCGGGTGAGCTCGGCGTGCGAGGCGCCGGCCACCGTCATCTGCGGATCTGTGAATACTACACCCAATGGCGTGCGTCGTGGCTGCGCCTCGGGTTGGCCGGGCCGCCCGGCATTGTCGCCGGCAATGCGCCCGCCGTCGGCGGCTTCGTGAAGCAGTGGCCGATCGCTGGTCGCGTCGCCTGCGATGAAGATCGACGTCTCGCCCACCCTTCCGGTGTGGCGGTCGTAGCAAAGCGTGCCGCCTTCGTCTCGCGGGAGCCCCAGCCCCTCGAGCCCCAGCCCCTCGAGGTTGGCTTTGCGGCCGGTGGCGGCGAGGAGCGCGTCGAAGCGTTCGGTCACCCGGGCTCCATCGACGGTGGCGTGCACGACGACGCCGTCGCCGTCGCGCGCAGGCTCGAGGTCCGCTGCGTGGTGCCACACCGGCATCTCCTTGGCGAACACCGAGAGCGAGAGGGCACGCAGCTGGGGGTCGGTGAGGGGCCCGAGCTTGCCGTCCTGGGCGTATACGCGCACGCGCACGCCGAGCCGATGCAGAGCCTGCGCCAGCTCGAGCCCGATGGCGCCGCCGCCCACCACCGCGAGCGATGCCGGTAGATCGTGCCAAGCGAACACGTCGTCGTTCACCAGCAACCGTTCGCGCAGCTTGTCGCGCCAGCCCTCGGGCACACTTGGCCGCGAACCGGTGGCGATGACCACCCGCTTGGCGGAAATGCGCGTGTGGTCATCTACGTGCAAGGTACATGCGTCAACGAAGCGTGCGTGGCCCCATACCCGGTGCGACGGGGGCCAGCTCTCCACCACCTGGCGGGTAAGCTCGACGAAGCGGTCGCGCTCGCTCCTGATCCGCCGCATCACCGCCGCACCATCGACCTCGACCGAGGGCACACGAACCCCGAAGCCCTCGGCCTCGCGCGCGGCATGGGCCGCGTCGGCGGCGGCGATGAGCAGCTTGCTGGGCATGCAGCCGACGCGGGCGCAGGTGGTGCCGTACGCGTACGCCTCGACGACCACCACCTTCTCGGTGTGCGCGAGCGCCGCTCGGTACGCGACCATGCCCGCGGTGCCTGCGCCGATGATGGCCACATCGACTTCGAGATTCTTCATCGTCCGGTCGTAGCATTCACCCGCAGCCGCGTCGCCGCGTGAACGGCCCCGGGCGCGCTGGTGCAGGCGCCGGGCTGTGCTATTTTAGCTCCTTGAATATCAAAAAGCTTATTCGCAGGCTCTTGAGTCTTCCCGCAGTGGGTCAGGCCCTACACGGTTGCCCCGGCCCGTGTCCCCCGGCTTCCGTCGACGCGACCGAGCGAACGGTAGACGGTGCGTCGGTGGCGCGAGAGGCGCGGCGGGCGCTCTGCAACGAGGTATGTCGGCGCGCCGGTTCGACGTGCGCGGAGGCCGACCCGGCGGCCAGCTACCGGGGCGATCCGCTCGCTCCGTCGTCGGTACCTTGCTACCACCGCGACGCACTGCTCGATGGCGGCTCCGGCGTCGACGCGGGCGAGGAGGCGGGGCCCGGCGACGATGCAGGCGCGGGCGATGCGGGGACCCGGGAGGTGGTCGACGATGTCACGGTCGGCAGCGACGCGATGACCCTCGCGGCGTGGAAGAAGTTGCGCGCCATTGCCGCGATTGCATCGTCCTCCACCCCAACCGCCACGAGCGCCGACTGCCAGCTCCTGTGCAAGGAGGGCGCCGACTTCGCCGAGAACAACCCGAAGTGCACGATGGCGGCGTCCGGCAGCTCGCTCATCCGCTGCTCGTTTCCAGGAGGAACGTTTGTCCGTGATTGCGGTGGCGCCGGGCGCGCCCCGGCAGGCCTCGAACCGCTCACTGCACGAGGCTCGACGGATGCCCTTGGACGATACTGGCTGGAGCTCCAGTACCTGGAAGCAGCCTCGGTACCTGCGTTTCGGGAGCTGGCCCTCGAGCTCGCGCAGCACGGGGCACCGGGCGAGCTTATGGGGCGCGCGAGGGAGGCCGCGGGCGAGGAAGTGGAGCACGCGGCCATGGCCATGAAGGAATTGGCGAAGCACGGCTTGAAGGCGGAACCGCTGCGGCGACGCCCGCGCGACGGCGCTCGACCCTTGGTGGAGCTTGCGTGCGAGAACGCGCGCGAGGGGTGCGTGAGCGAATCGTTCGGTGCGCTGCTGGCTGGCTACCAGGCTACGGCCGCTTCCACGCCCGAGCTCCGGGCCACGTTTGCGCGCATCGCTCGCGACGAGGCCAACCACGCCGAGCTCGCTTGGGATATCCAAGCGTGGGCGATGGGGCAGCTCGATCCGGAGCAGCGAGTCGCCGTGCTCAGCGCCCTCGAGCACGCGGTCAACGAGTTGGAGGCCGGCGAGGTTCGGCGGGCGCGCGTGGACGCGGGCGACCTGGCGGCGGTTGGCCTGGACGACGCCGCTACGCGGTGGGCGTTGGCGCAACAGTTTGCCCACGCGCTGCGCGCGGTCGAGCCGCACGGAGCCGCGGGTTAGCCGCCGCGGGCGCGTAGCTCGGCATCGGCGCACACCCGCGCGCCCACCGCAAAAGCCACGGCGAACATCACGATGCGCAGGTTGCTCTGGGCGCCGACGTCGCCCCAGTCGTTGGAGATGCAAATGGCCACCATCCCCACGCAGGCCAAAGTCGACGCGCGCTCCACCGGGTTCTCCGCGAAGCGGTAGGCGCGTGCCGCCAGGTAGGTGGCCACCACGTAGCCCATCCACAGCAGCACGAAGCCCACCAGGCCGCCCACCGTCCATAGCCAGAGCACGCTGTTGTGCGGCACGTACTTGTAGAGCGGCATGAACTCGCTAATGTCGCCGTGCTTCTCGAGCTCCTTGTACTCGTGGCCGAAGCCCTGGCCGAGCACCGGAAAGTCGTTGAGCGTGGCCATCAAGTTCTCGTTTTCGACCACGCGCGAGTTGGACGACTCGTCTTTCTGCGCGAAGGCCGACCAGGCAAGTCGCGCCGGGGCGAAGAGCGGGTGATCGATGCCTTCGCCGACGAAGAGGTACAGGCCAGAGGTGGGGATGATGATGCGCAGGTAGCGATTCACCTTCTGCCGCGTCTTGCTCTGCGGCAGCGTGACGTACATGGCAATGGCGCCCACCGCGATGCTGGCGAAGGCCAGGCGCCGGTTGTTCATGACCATGGCCATGAGCAGGCCACCGCCCACGATGGCGAAGCGCCAGAAGGTGCGCCGATTGCGGATCTCGATGACGTTCGCCAGAAGAATGAGGAAGGCCGCCGCGAACGTCACCGAGTCACCGTGGGTGGTGGCGTACTCCGGGCGAAATCCCTGCGGCAGGCAGATGATGAAGAACACCCAGGCCACCAGCACCGAGCGCGCCATGGCCACCGATACGATGATGTTGGCGAGCGCGTACAGGTCCTCGCGGCCGCGCAGGCCCATGAGGAACGCGTAGCCCACCACCGGCATGGTGAAGAGCGGCAGCACCTGGATGAACGAGGGCTCGAGCTTGCCGCCGCGGAGGATGCCGTACACCTCGAAGCCGATGACCGCGAACCAGGTGATACCCAGGGTGCGACGGGCCAGGCGCGCCGCCGGCATCTTGGTCTCGGGCCTGGCGGCCTTGCGCGCGCGCACACAGAAGATGAACGCGATGAGCAGAAAGAGCGAGAAGTACAGACCGGGCAAGCCGGTGAGCATCTTCAGGCTGCCGTAGAAGGTGTTGTTGGCGGCTTCGAGGGGCGTCACCCAGTAGCCGGCGCCGGGCATCATCTCCGGCGGCTCGATGAAGAGCGAGAGCACCAGAAACATGCGGAGGCCGATGTGGAGCGGCGCGCGCACGGCGTAGTAGAACCCGAGCGGAATCCACGCGAGCGCCAGCGCCGGCGCGGCGCCCCCGAGAAAGCTCGCCACCACCGAGGCGACGAACACCACCCCCATGGTGATCCACGTCTCCTTGAAGAAGCTGTCCTCGTACAGGCGCTTCAGGTCCGACACGGCTAGAACTTCACGTTTTGGGGTTGGAACGCGATTCCGACGAAGCCGCCCGGCTGAAGGGTGGAGATCTCTCGGCTCCCGCCGTTGACGAAGTCGGGCACGTTGGCGGTCTGCTGGCCAACGCGGGCGCCGATGTCGAAGGACCAAGCCTTGGTGAGCTTGCGCTCGTAGCTCACCTCGCCGGTGATCTGCCGAAACGGGAGCTGCTCGTCGGGGAGGGTTGTGTAGAAGCCGGCCTGGGCGCGCACGGTGTTGAGGCCGAACACGAAGGCTGCCGCCAGTACGTTCTCGGAGCGCTCCTGGTTGTCGCCGGTGAGCAGGTTGAGCCAGGGCGCGAGGCGCGAGTACGCGATGAGGCGACCCTTGGCGAACGAGGTCTTGAAGCCGACGTTCACCAGCGCCTCGGCGATGGGGAACACGCGCGCGTCGAGCGACGTGGGGCCCTTGGAGAAGTTGAACGGATCGTCGGGGTTGGTGCTGCGATCCTGGAACGTGGCGTTGACGCCGCCGGCCAGCTCGGTGCTGGTGAGCGCACTGAAGCGGTGGCGCCAGCGGGTTTCGCCGTAGCCCTGGTAAATGGGCGGGGCGTCGCGGCTCACGAACTGCGGGGTGACGCCGGTGGGCACCTTGCCCTCGCCGTCGAGCACCACCACCTGGCCGTTCGTATCGAGCGGGCGCAGCTGCGTGTCGAGGGCCTGGGTGGTCGAGGTGAAGATATTCACCTGCGGCGCGACCTCGAAGATGAGGTCGTCGGTGGGCCACAGCGAATAGTTGATGGCCACCTTCATACCCGGGTTTTGCAGGTAGTTCAGGCGCTTGCGCGACTCGGCGTCGGGGCCACCGTAGGTGAGGTAGAACACCGACGGCGCAATCGACAGCCGCGGGCTCACGAAGTGGAAGAACCCCGACTCCAGGTTGAGCGAGAGGAAGTCGAAGCGCGCGCGCGCATTCGGCGAGAACGGCCGGGCTGGCAGCGGGCGGTCTTCGCCATTCCAGCGGGGCTGCACCAGCAACGTGCCCACGCTGGCGGTGCCGTATTGCACCACGTTGTTGGAGATGAAGCGCGTGCGCGGACCCCACTGCCACTCGAGCAGCGCGTTGCCCTGGTGAATGAAGTCGAGCTTCTGCGCGTCGCTCTCGAGACCATTGACCGGAGCCGAGTCGCCGGTGAGGTTGGTGAGCACGATGCGCGGCCCGTAGCTGAGCGTGAACGAGTCGAGGTTGTGGCGAATCGACCCGCGGTAGCTCAGCTTCGGATCGGTCTCGATATCGAGCACCGCGTCCGGGTCCACATAGCGGACGCGGGTCTCGGTTCGGTCCTCGACCGCGAGCGTGCTGGAGATATCGAAGAAGAGCGGGAGCATGGAAAGCCCCTCGAAGGCCCGAGGGGAAGACCCGGCACTATACTCGAAGGGCAAACCTCCACGAAATACGAGACTTTTCCCGCGCGGCGATTCGCCCGCCGCCTGCGGTTTTTGGGGCCCGGACGGGGCTCATTGCGCCGACGCGAAGGCTCAGCGACGGTGAAGGACCCCGCCGGAGCCGGCGATCCACACGTTGCTGCTGCTGCTTCCGGAGACGGAGATGAGGTCGTAGCGAACGCCCGAGGTCTGCGTGCTCCAGCGCGTTCCGTCGAAGTGGAAAACGCTCCCGGCGCCGCCCACGATCCACACGTCGTTGGCCGCCGAGCCCCACACGCTGCGAAGGCGTCCGGTGACGGCCGCGATGGTCGTCCAGGTGGCGCCGTCGAAGTGGACCGCGCGCGGCAACCCAGCGCTCTCGCCGACGATGGCGTACAGGTCTGTGGGGCTGCTGCCCCAGAGCGAGGAGACGCCGCTGATGCTCCCTGCGGCGCCGCTCGCCGAGGGCGCAGATACCGGCGCCCAGGCTGCGCCCGTCCACCGCTCGATGTAGGGTTTGGACAGATCGCTCGAGCCGTAGGCCCACACGTCGCTGGCGCCGAAGCCCGTGATGCCGCGGAAGGTCGCGTTCGAAGACCCGGCAGAGGCCCAGGCGGTGCCGTTCCAGCGAAGGCGCAGGCCCGAGCCCCCCACCGCCCAGACGTCGTTGGCCGTCGAGCCCCAGATCCCCACAAGGCTCGACGAGCCGCCGGCGAACTTGAACTCGGTGAGGCCCGGCTTCACGCGGGCGGCATAGCCTTCTTGGCCGACCACCCACACCTCTCCGCTGGGAACGCTGGTGACGCCGTACGTTTCGGTGGTGAACTTGAAGGCGTCGGCGATGCGCGTCCGCTTCAGCTCGAGGTGCCCCCAAGAGGTGCCCGTGCGAAAGTACGCGCCATCGGAGGCGATCCACGGATCGCCCGCGGCGGTCACGTGCATCGCAGCCGCGCCCCCCGGCGCCACCGGCGCGCCCAGGCTCTCGCACCAGCCATCGCTCGAGCAGCTCTCCTGCGATGGGGCGTCTAGCCCCGCGTCCTTGGGCTTGCTCGCATCCGGCTGCGTGCCTGCGTCCTCCGGCTCCTCGGCCGCGTCGGGGGTCTCGCCGCCGGCGTCGAACGCCACGGGCGACGCGATGTCGGTGGAGCTGCAGGCGAACGCGAAGAGGCTCGCGAGGAGCAAAGGCGAAGAACGTTTCATGCGCGAAGGACGGCTCGCACGCCGGGTCCATTCACCTTGCCCACGGTTCGGCGTCCAAAGTGCCTGGGCTGCGGCCTGGAAAGCGCGGCTTTGGTATGCTCCTGCCGAAGATGGACGCGTTCATGCACACGATTCGCCCTGCGACCGCCGCCGACTACCAAGCCTTCGCCGCGATGTTCCCGGAGCTGAAGACGCCGGACCCCACGCCCACGGCTGCAACGTGGGAGCGAGATCTGGTCCCCACCACCTCGATGGTCGAAGTGGACGGCGCCGTGTGCGGGTACTGCTACGTGCAGACGCTGGCCGAGGCCGGCTACGTCCGCCACCTGGTGGTGACGCCGGAGGGTCGCGGCAAGGGCCTGGGGCGCGCCCTCATGCAGGCGGCGCTCGGCACGTTTCGCGCGGCCGGCGCCCGCGAGATGCATCTGAACGTCGACCCCACCAACACTGCCGCGGTGCGGCTCTACGAGAGCCTGGGGCTCTGCGTGGCTTACGCGACGCGCGCGGTGCGCTTCGACTGGAGCCTGGTCGATCGCTTGCCGGCCAAGGGCGGCGCCCATGGTCGTGCGCTATCACGCGAGGAGCACGCGCCCTTCGAGGCGCGCTTCGGCATGCCCAACGGCCTCCTGGCGGCGCAGCTTGCACGCGAAGGCATGTGCATCATCGGGCTCTCTGGTGAAGGCGGCGCGCCGCTCGGCGTGGCCGCCTTCAATCCGCCTTTTCCCGGCGCGTTCCCCTTCAAGTTGGCGCACGAAGACTGGGCGCGTTCGCTCCTCGAAGCCATGCGCCCGCGGCGCTCACCGCTCCACGCAGACCTTCAGCTCGTTATCGAGAACCACGCTGCGCTCGCCGACCGCCTGGTTGCCCAGGGCGCGCGGGTGGTCATGGACATCGTCCACATGCAGGGCCCCATTGCACCGGGCACCGCCGTGAGATGATCTCGTCCGGGGGATGAGGTATGCTCGCGCCGGTGTCTCTCCTTCGCCAGTTGATCAAGGACGCGGTCGAGCTCACACGCGCACGCGGGCTCGGCAAAGCGCCCGAGCCCAAGAACGTGGTGCGGCAGGTGGCGACCAACGATTCGTTCCAGCTCCTCACGCTGGTGCGCCTTCGGGAGCGGGCGCGGCGCTACCACGTGCCGGGCCTGAACCACGTGCTGCGACGGGTGATGACTGCGGTGTACGGGCTCGAGGTGGGCAACGAGGTAGAGCTCGGCTACGGCATCGACTTCGTGCACCCGGTGGGCATCGTCATCGGCGGCGACGCCAAGGTGGGCGATCGCGTGCGCTTCATGGGGAGCAACACCGTGGGCACCGCCAAAGAGAACGGGTACCCCACCATCGAAGACGACGTCACCATCGGCGCCGGCGCGCGCATTCTCGGCCCCATTCGCGTGGGCCGCGGCGCCACCATCGGCGCCAATGCCGTGGTCGTTCGCGACGTTCCCGCGGGCGCCATCGTCACCGGCATTCCCGGGGTCGCGCGCATGCCCAAGGAGAAGCCCGAGTGAGCGCCCCGGAAGCCAGCGTCGTCATCGCCACCTACAACCGCCCCGACTCACTGCTGCGCATTCTCGGCGAGCTCGAGAAGCAGACGGTAGCCGCCGATCGCTTCGAGGTGGTGGTGGTCGACGACGGCTCGAAGGAAGAGGTGGCGCCGCGGCTGGGGGCCTTCGCGAACCGACTGGCGCTCACCGTAAAGCGCCAGAAGAACGGCGGAGCTGCGGCGGCGCGGCAGCACGGCGCCGACGTCGCTCGGGGTACCCTGCTGGTGTTCGTAGACGACGATATGGTGCTTCCGCCCGAGTTCTTGGAGAGCCATCTTTCGCGGCACCTGGGCCCCACCGCCAAGAAGAACGTGGTCATGGGTCGCCTGCGGGCCGACCAGAAGCTGGCCGATATGCCACTCTTCGAGCGCTTCTACGCGCTCATGCTCGATCGCATCGCGGGCGAGGTGCAGGCGGGCACGTTCGATCTGCGGGGCCCGTCGCTCTACACCGGCAACCTCTCGCTGCGGCGCGATCTCTTCTTCGCCGCGGGCGGCTTCGACACCAGCTTTGGGCAAATCGAAGACGCCGAGCTGGGGGTGCGCCTGGAAAAGCTGGGTGCATCGTTCATTCTCTCCGAGGAGGCCTACACGGTGCACGCCTCGGACCACACCTCGCGCGATCGCTGGTTCGCGCGCACGGTGAAAGACGGCAAGTTCTGGACGCGCCTCTCGCGCAAGCACCCCGAGGCGGTACATGCCAATCCCTGGCGGCACCTCACGGCGGTCAATCCCCTCTCGCGCCCGGTGCTGGCGTTGGTGGTGGCTCTGCCCAAGCTGGCGCGACCCTTGGCGAAGACGGCATTTGCCGCATCGCAGGCGGCCGATTCGCTGGGCCTGGGGCGCATTGCGGTGGCGGGGACCACGCTGGTGTATGGCATTCAGTACTTCGAGGGCGTGCGCAGCGAGACCGGCTCGCTCGTCGACGTTTTTCGCGAGTATCGCGCCTTTCGCAAGGGCGTGAAGGAGCTACAGAACGCCGAGAGCGTCCGCCACGCGTCGCTCATGGAGGCGGTGCGCGCCGACCACGCAATGCTCGCCAAGACGCAAGGCAAGTATGGGGGCAAAGACGGCAGCGCAAGGTCGCTCGGCGCCGACGCGGTGAACAACATCGGGTTCCAGCTGCTCATTCTCTATCGCGTCATGCGCGCCTTCCGCGAATCGGGGCAAAATCTGGCCGCCAAGTTCTGCTCGCGCCTGCTCCGCCACCTGTACGGCTCCGACATTCACTGGGACGCCACCTTCGAGCCGGGCGTGGTGGTGGTGCACGGTTTCGGAATGGCCATCAGCGGCGAGGCCTACGTCTCCGAAGGCTGCATTCTGTTCCAGCACGTCACCCTCGGGCGCGGCAACCATGCCGACACCAAAAAGGCCGGCGCGCCGCGCCTGGAGCGCGACGTCCACGTGGGCGTCGGCGCCACCCTCATCGGGCCAATCGTGGTGGGGACGCGCACCAAGATCATGCCCGGCTGCACGCTCACCCACGATGTTCCCCCGAACACCGTGGTCACCTCCCCCGAACCCGAGCTCCGCGCACGCAAGGCTGCTCCTCCCGAAGCGAAGACCCACTGAGGTTTTGCGCCCCAAACGGTGCGTGTTTGCGGCAGGGCGTCAGCGAAGCTTGCGGCTGACCGAGATTCCCGCGTGACTCGTATGCACGAAGCGGGTCTCGTAGGTCCCGAGCCCCTCGAGGTAGCGGAAGAATCGGCCGTCGTCGCCGTAGCCGTCCGCGACGTTGTGCATGGTGAAGAGTCCACCGACCGCGATCTTCGGCTCTATCAGGCGGAAGAACTCGGTGTAGCCGTCGGCGGGCTGCGTCGACCAGGTTGCGTCCGAGAACACGAAGTCGACGGTTCCAACCAGCGTTGGGATCACCTTCATTGCGTCGCCCAGACGCGCGTCGACGATATCGTCAACCCCTGCTGCCACGAAGTTCATCCTTGCGCGCCGATGTCGGTTGGGGTCGGCCTCGATGGTCGTCACCCGCCCCCCAGTGCGCTGGGCGGCCTTTGCAAGCCAGATAGTCGAGTGTCCCGTCGAGGTGCCGATCTCGAGGATTTGCTTGCTCTCGGAGCGGCTCACCAACCGCTCGAGCTCCTCGCCATCCTCGTAGGGAACATTGAAGTCGCGCCACTGCTCGCGCTGTTCTCGCAGGAACGCGCCGATCTGCGCGTCCCTACTTTGGCTCGCGTCGAAACGCGTCGCCCCCTTCACGAGCTCTCCTTGATGAACTGGGCGACCCGTGCGGCGGCGCGATCGACGGTCGCGGGATCGTCGTAGAACTTCACGTGGTCGGGAGCGCCGTCGAGAAAGAACATCTTCTTGTCCTTCGACCCGATGGTCGCGAAGACCTTCCGGGCATCGTCAGGGTCGTGCGCCTCCTCCGAATGCACCATGAGCACGGGGCACGCCAGCTGGCGCGCCGCCTCCGACATATCGAACGCCCACACCTCTGCGTCGCTCATGACCGCGTAGCGGTTCTCCCAGCGGCTCGCGTTGATCCATTTCCGGTACCAGGCCCAAATGTAGCGCGATGGCAGGCCGACGTCGGTCCGCTCCGCATCGATGATGGGGAGGTAGTCGACCACGCCCGTGGTCTCGAACTTCTTGCGCGCCTCCTTCCCTCGATCCACCCGCCAGGTGCCGCCGCGCAGGAAGGCGCCGGCCACGGTGGCGACTCCCCGCACGCGGGGATGCTCCGAGGCCACCTTCATCATGGGCGAAGCTCCCTGGCAGATTCCGACGGCGAACAGCTTATCCTTGTCCACCTCCGGGCGACGCGCGAGAAAGTCCAGCACTGCCTTGGCGTCTTCTGCCTTCATTGTGGGGTTCTCGTACCGACGCAGAGCCCCGCCGCTCTCGCCGTGCCCGCGGCAATCGAATGCCAGCGCCACGCTGCCCGACTCTGCGAGGCGCGCGGCATAGTAGGAAGGCGACTGCTCGCGTACGTAGCAGAAGGGGCCGAGGAACGTTGCCGCCGCCACCGGTCTGGTGATGCCTCGGGGCACGTAGATGTCTCCTACCAGCGCGACGCCGTTGCTCTCGATCTGCACGCGCTCGACCTTCACGCTCGCTGGGACGCTTGGGGGCACAGGGCGCGGCGCCCCATCTCGTTCGGCCGCGCCTTGGACCGCGGGAGGCCGAGCGCATCCGGTAGCCGCCGCCGCCGCCGACCCTGCCAGAAAGGCTCGCCTCGTAACAATCATCCGCTCTCGCTGGTTCATAGCGCCCTCGATGCAAACTGGACAACCAGCTTTGCGGTTTCTGTGCCGGAGCTTCCCTGCTGGCCGCTGATGAGGTTCCCGTCGGCGACCGCAAACGACTTGTAGGGCGCGGGGCCAGTTACGAACTTGGCGTGAATGTTCGTCGCCTCGTCCTCGATGCGGAAGGGTTGCATCTTCTTGCCCGCGCCCTTGTCCACGATGTCCTCCTCGGCGTTGGAAAACCCAGTCCAGGTCTTGCCCTCGGAGATCAATCTCCCGTTGCTCAGCCTTGCTTTCAGCAGAATGGAGGACCCATGGCAGATTGTGGCCGATGCCTTGCCAGCCTGGTAAAACTGCGCAAAAAGCTGGTGCAGCGTGTCGTTCTTGTAAAAGGTCTGCATCGGGCCCAGGCCGCCAACGACGAAGATCGCGTCGAACTCCGACTCCTTGATGTCCTTCAAGGCCACCGTGGTTTCCATCAACGCCGCGGTCTTCGGATGGTGCTTGAAGCCTGTACTGACAACATCGAGGTCCCGGGCGTTCGGACCTTCCGGATCGCTCCAACTGTCGAAGGCGATCTTGCCGCCGTCGGGCGAGGCGATGGTAATCTCGTAGCCAGCGTCCATGAACACGGCAAAGGGCTGGGCAAGCTCGGAAAGCCAAAAGCCGATTGGATAGCCCGTCGTTTCGGACTTGACCTGGTTGGATGCGACGATCACGACCTTCATTTTCTTGGCCGTTGTGGCGGCGACGGCTGTCTTTTTCTGGGCAGTCGCCAGGGCGGGCTCATGCGGGGGGCTGGCTCCAGGCGTCGTCGCGCATCCCGCCAACATCGCGGACGCGGACGCGGACGCGACCGCCACTGCCACCACCGCCGCCGCCAGCCTCGCGAGGTCCCAAGTCAAACGGTTCGGTGCACTGGAAGGGGCTCGGTACTGCTTCGACTCAGATGCTCGGGCGTGCTCATGGAGAGGACTCTGCGCTCTGCCTTGCATTCGCACAATGGCGCTGCGAGCATTCTGGGTATGCACGAAGTGGATACTGCGATCGACAGCCTGGACGTAAAGACGCTGCGGCTCTTGGCGACGATGCTGGAGACGGCGAGTGTGACCCGGACCGCTGAACGCCTCTCCATGAGCCAACCTGCAGCGAGTCGCGCGCTCGAACGGCTCCGCCACGTGCTGCGTGACCCAATCCTGGTGCGTACCCGTAAGGGCTACAGCTTGACGTCGCGGGCGGCCGCCCTGGCGCCGCGCGTCGGCGAAATGCTCGCGACCATCGAGGCGGTCTTCGCGCCCGCGGTTTTCGATGCTGCGAGCACCACACGCGTCTTTCGCATCGGTTCGACCGACTACGGGGCAGCGACGGTGATCGCAGACGTGGCGTCACACTTTGCCCGCGACGCACCGCGCGCCCAGATCGACGTGAGCCCGTTCGACGTCGACACTCTCAAGAAGCTGGAGGATGGCGAGCTCGACCTGGCGCTCTATGCCGACGTCGCGCTGCCGCCAGACTTCCATTTTCGCCACCTCTTCGTCGATACCTACGCCTGCATCATGCGTTCTGGGCATCCGGTCGCAAAAAGGAAGCTTCGCAAGAACATCGTGAAGGAGCTATCGGGTTACCCGCAGGCGGTGCTGATGTTCACGCAGGGCAGCCGCCTGGTGCCCGACGGGGTACTGGCAGACCTGGGCGTCGAGGCGCCGATCGCCTTCCGCACGCCGCACTTCATGTCCGCGCCGTGGATGATCGCGCGCACCGATGTGGTGATGTGCGTGCCGCTGCGGATCGCACGCAGAATGGCCAAGGTGGCCGACCTCCTGGTGCTTCCGCTGGCCGCGTCCGTCGCTTCATTCTCGTACCGCCTCATCTGGCACGAGCGAACGCATCGCGACGCCGCAATGGAGTGGATGCGGCGGCTGCTGAAGAACGCGGAGATCTCCGCGAGGTCTTCGCCGACTTCTTCGGGTCATTCACCAAGGGCAAAGTGCTGAGGCTCGGGGAGGCGACATGCTCTCGGCAACGAGTGCAACTTGCACGCATCTTCGACGCGCGTGCCGTACCGTACGTTGTGATACAATCGCAGTCAAATGAGGTGCGCTTGGGCCGGGTCTGACCCGCAGATGATTGCCTATCACGACCAGGAGTGGGGCGTGCCGGAGCGCGATTCCCGCGCCCTGTGGGAGAAGCTCATCCTCGACGGCTTTCAGGCGGGCCTCGCGTGGATCACGGTGCTCCGCAAACGCGAGGCGTTTCGCAAGGCGTTCGCGGGGTTCGAGCCGGCCAAAGTGGCCCGCTTCACGGAGCGCGACATCGAACAGCTTCTGGGCAACGCGGCGATCATCCGCTCCCGCGCCAAGATCGAGGCGGCCATCGGCGGCGCCCGCATCTACTGCGAGATGCAGGAGCGCGGCGAGGACTTCGCCGACTTCTGCTGGTCGTTCACCAAGGGCAAGGTTCTGAAAGGCGACGGCCGTACGTTGCCCGCCAAGACCGCGCTATCCGAGGCGGCGTCCAAGGAGCTGAAGCGGCGCGGCTTCAAGTTCGTGGGGCCCACCATCGTCTACGCCTGGATGCAGGCGGTGGGCATGGTGAACGACCACGCCAGCACCTGCTTTCGCCGAAGGTCGTGACTCAGCGCGCGGCGAGGAGCGTGGCGATGCGGTCGGCGACCTGCACCGATTCGTTGGCGGTGCGCTGCATGATGGATACCTGCTTTCCGAGGTAGCCGAATGCGTGCAGATTGGTGACGCTGGTGCGCTGGTCGACGCGCGCCAGACTGCGCGGGCTGGTGAAGGCGCCGGCGTCGGAAAGGCCGAATCCCTTGCCGATACGCGTGGCGCCCTCGGCCAGGTGGCAGTTGCCGCAGGTGGTGGTCTCGGCGTTGTGCACGGTGGGGTCCTCCACGCGCAGGGCGGCGGCGAACGAAGCGCGCATATCGGGCGTGATGCCGGTCTCGGTGCGAGCCGGGCTCAGAATGGCCTGTACGTCGTCGGGGCCACCGGCCGAGAACAGCGTTGCATGCGACTCGGTGACCAGGTTCTCGGTGGTCGCGGGCGACCCGGCGACCGTCTGCTGGTTCGACTTGTGAAAGGGAATCATGTGCGGCGAAAGGGCCCCGCCCACGCGCTCGAAGGAAACGAAGTTCCAGCCGTCGGAGTCGGGGTCCATATTGTGGTCGAACGCGGTCGCCCGGGCGACGCGCTCGCTGCCCAGGTGAAACAGCACAATCGAACGCAGGCCGGTGGCGAAGGCGCCGCCCAGCCCCTGCGAGGCCAGGATCGGATGCGGCGCCAGCTCCTGCAGCGCGAGATCGCCATGGGCCTTCTTGAGCGTCAGAATCTCCTGCGCCATGTCGAGCAGCTCCGCCTCCGGCACGTCGTACACAATGTGAAGAGCCCCATCGAGCGCCGTCGTTCCGGTCATCGTCGTATCCAGCGCCTGCAGCACCAGGCGCACTTCGCTGGTGCAGGTGCGCGGTCCGCGGCGCGCCGAGCACGGGTCGAGGCGTACGCCCACCAGCCCCAGGTTCGCGTAGCCGGAAGCGGGTGAAGAGCTGGTTCGCTCGAGGGCGGTGTGGCCCGAAAGAACGGTGGTGAAGTCGGTCGCGGCGAAGAGCGGCCCATGATTGCCCACCTCGCTCGGTCGCACGAACGTCGCAATTTCGCCGGCGCCCGGGAGCGGATAGAGAATCGACACGTCGGTGGTCCCCACCAGGCCGGTGTACGGGCCCTTGGGTTGCGGGGGAATGGGGGTGGTCCCCGAGCTTCCCGAAGATGCCCCGGAGCTGCCGGAGCTGCCGCCACTGGAGCTGCCGCCGGACGAGGACGAAGCGCCGCCCGAGGTGCTACCGTTCACGGTGCCGCCACAAGCTGCAGCGAGGATCAGGATCGCGGGAACACCCAAACGCATGACGAAAGAGCTCATGCCCTTCACTTGGGAACGGCCGCTCGGAGTCGTCACGAAATCGACCAGCTTCGCTATAGTGGCCGGGTGAACGACACGGCACCGCCCATTTACCGCGGCGATCTGTACTGGGTAGAGCCCGACGAGTCTCGCGGCTCTGTGCCCGGCCACGCGCACCCGCATGTGGTGGTGCAAGACGACGTGCTCAACCACTCGCGCATCCACACGGTCGTGGTGTGCGCGCTCAGCTCGAACCTGAACCGGGCGACCGAGCCAGGAAACGTGCGCCTCGATCCGGCCGAGGGCAACCTCGAGAAGGAGAGCGTGGTGGTGGTCTCGCAGGTTTCGTCGATTCTCAAGACCCAGCTGGGCCAGCGCATTGGTGCGCTCTCCGAGGCGCGGGTGGAGCAGATCCTGGCGGGCCTACGCTTTCAGCAAGCCTCGTTCTTTCGTCGGTGACCAGCCCCGGCGAGGTGCTCGGTCGAATGCTGACATATAGCTGTCAGCATTGCGGAAACGCGTGCGTTGACGCTTCCATCCCGGAGGTCCAGGCTGCCCTCCAACCAAAAGGGAGACCACCATGAGCACGACATTCGAGATCGCCAAGAAGTACTTCGAGCTTTGCCAGAAGCACCAGAACCACATCGCCCTCGAGACCCTGTTCTCGACCGACGCCGTGAGCGTCGAGGCCGCCGCCATGCCGGGCGCAAACGCCGAAACCCGCGGCCTTCCGGCCATCATGGCCAAGGGCAAGACCTGGATGGACAACCACGAGATTCACAAGTCTTCGATGGAAGGCCCGTGGCCCCACGGCGATCGCTTCATCGTTCGCTTCACCTACGACGTCACCAACAAGCCTTCGGGCCGGCGCATCCAGATGGACGAGACCGCTCTCTTCACCGTCGCCAACGACAAGATCGTTCGCGAAGAGTTCTTCTACAACGCCGGCTGAGCGCGCGTTCGCTCGGCGCGTCCGTGAAGGGCGCGCTGGGCGGCCTGCCTACGCCTTCGCTCGGCGGCGCGCGGTGCTCCTACTCTTCCCCGTCTTCTCTCTTCTCTGCGTGGAGCCGACGCGCGCCGGCCTCGACTTTTCCGTCGAGCAAACACCCGCTCTTGCTGGCGCCCTGGCCGCGCCCTTCCTCGGCCCAATATTGACCCTCTTCGCCTCCGCCGTGTGCTGACGTCGCCGTGTGCTGCAGGCGCCGCCCAGGAACACTAGAACTAACCGCTTTCCGTATTCGACCTACTTCTGGATCGGACGCGGCGTGGTGGTGGTAGTCGCTGTTCTCCACAGGTCTCGCCGTCCGGGCGCGGTCCGCTCCCGGCGATAGAGAAGGTGCCCGGCAGGCTTCGTTCGTCGGAGCATCTATCCACCGAGGTCGAGTACGCTGCTTGTTGGTGGCCACATTCGTGCGACGACGCTTCTGATGTCCTCAAAGGTCGCAAGTGCGCCAACATCGAAGCTTACCAGCGTTCCCCCGTACGCAGCGAGAGTTGCGTACTCGACGTCGGCCATGTCGTTTTCAAGTTTTGATTCCTTTGCCGTATCTGCGCCCCCCAGGACTCGCCAGCGGAGAGCCAAACCAAGCAGGCCAAACAGGTGCAGGACTGAGAACCCTGGAAACGCCGCAGCCTTTCGAGCCGTCGCGAACCCGTAGCCCATTGAAACAAGAAATGGGGCCAAGGCATCTCTGCCGCCTATGGCTTCGACGAGGTACGCGCGAAACGGGGACCTGTTCGAGGGCGTCTGGTTCAACGCGGCGCGGATTTCATTCGCGTGCGCTTGCGAGAGCTCTTTGCGATGAACCGCCTCGAGTTGGCGCAAAATATTAACACTGTTCTCAACTCTACTCTTCCAAAACGTGCGTGCTCGCTCGACCGTGTCCAAGTCGATGGCGTGCGTATCGTCCCGAATCCCGCGAAGGACGGCGCGCAAGTTCGTGGTGAGTCTCTTGTCGCACACCAAATCGTCGATAGGGCGCCTGTACTTCATCTCCGCAGACTTGAGGTACATCGTCTCGCGAGCGAAGCCGAACGCCTCTGGCATCTCGGACATCAGCTCGAGCGATGCACGCAGAGTCTCGGGCGATCCCTTGAGGAGTTCCCAGTTTGCAATTGCCGGGAGGTAGATCGGAGTGCCCTTCGTCTGGTAGCGCTCGATAAGTGGCATCACAAGTCGCCTATCACGACAAGCGTTCATGTCCAGAACGACGAAGTCTTTATGTTGCGTCATGAACGTCCGATCCATTCACTTGCGTGACTCAACACGCCCAGCTCTATTCCGCGGCGGCCTTTGCGGCTTTGGCCTTGGCGCGGCTACGGGCGGTGATGCGCTTGCGGAGCTCGGCGGCGGGCTTCTCGACGAGGCGGTAGATGGCGTACGAGAGCACGAACGACACCACCAGCGAGATTCCGCCGATCTTGACGGCGCTGCGGGCGCTGTCGGCGGGGCCGCCCACCATGTAGATGACCAGGTGGTGCACCAGGTAGAGCGAATACGAGAGCGTGCCCACGAAGCGGAGCGGCGCCCACTGGAGCGGCCGCATGAGGAAGAAGTCGGGCCGCGAGATGGCCACCGCGAAGATGGGATAGAGCCCCATTTCGATGAGCGTGTAGCGAATGGTCTGGCGGAAGAAGACGTTGCCGTGGTGCTCGTTGCCCAGCACCAGGCAGGCCAGAATGGTGACGATGCCGAGGGGCAAAAGCACGAAGCGCCACACCGGGGTCTTGCCCACCGGATTCTCGTCGAGCATGGGGTTTCGGTGCACGGCCAGCACGCAGCCCCAGAGAATGGCGTCGATGCGGGTATCGGTTGCAACATACACCGACTCGTCGGTGCGGTGCATCACCACCGTGCAATACAGGCGCCAGGCCAGCACCATCATGCAGATGCCCACCAGGATGGAGGGCAGCCGCGGACGCAGCGAAGGCGTCTTCATGAGGAAGAGATAGAGCGCCGGGAACACCACGTAGAAGTGCTCCTCGATGGCCAGCGACCAGTACACCCCGGTGCCGTCCATGAAGTGGCCCGGGTGCGTGAGCATCCAGTAGTTGGCCACGTGCATGCCCTGGGCGAACACCGAGAGCGTGAGGTCCTCCGGCGGCTGCAGGAATCCGCCGAACCGGGCCAGCAAGAAGGCCACGCCCAGCGTCAGGTAGAAGGGGGGCAGAATGCGGAAAGCGCGCCGGAGGTAGAACTCCTTGAACGAGATGGTTCCGCTCTTCTCGAGCTCCATGCGCATGAGCGTGGTGATGAGGTAGCCGCTCAGGAAGAAGAAGATGGTGACGCCCAGCCCGCCGGGAAAGTGGCTCCCCTCCCAGGCGTGCCCCACGAAGACGATGCCCCAGGAGATGGCGCGCAGCCCATCGAGGGACGGTATGTGGAACGTGCCGTGTGCCGGCTTCGGCGATTCTGCCATCGGACCCAGCAGTATGCGGCGCTCCGACGCGCAGCGTCAACTGCGCCCGTATCAGCGACACGTGTTGGTGGCCATGTTGCAGAGGCCGCTCGCGCATTCTGGAGATCTGTTCGGTGCATCGACTGCATACATGCGCGTACGCCCATGAGGGGTCTGGCCATGGACATCTGCGGCGTGATAGCGGCTTTGCATGCTCGTCGCATTCGTTCTCCTGGGCGCCCCCGTCGCCCCGCGCACCACGGTCGTTCACGAGGGCCTCGAGGCCTGGGGGCTCGAGGCAGAGGCGGCCCAAGGGACCGACGAGAGCATGAGCTTCGCGACCGACTTCGGCACGCTGTTCGTGGCGTACATGCCGGCACCCATTCCCGACGGTGAGGCCGACTCAGCGGCCCGCTACAGCCTGGGCGCACTGGGGAGCGAGGCCAAGTGGCGGCCCCACGTGGCGCATCTCACGGTGGCGCTGGCGGGCATCGAGGGCAAGGCCCCGCTCGATACCGTCACGCGCTTTACCCGAGCGGTGGCGGCGGTGGCCCAGGCCGCAGAGGCCTACGGCGTGTACTGGGGCAGCGGGAACGTGGCCCACGACGCGGCCTTCTTCGTGAGCGGCGCCGAGGAAGAGCTGCCGCTGCTGCTGTGGTCGGGGCTAAGCATCGCCCGCGGCCCGGAAGAAGTGAGCCTGCTCACCACCGGCCTGCGGCAGTTCAACTTGCCGGAGCTCATGGTGGTGGCGGCGCCGGCCGCTGGCAACGAGGCGCTGGCCTATCTGTTCGACCTGGGCGGCTACGTGGTGCAGCGCGGTGAGCCGATTCCCGACGGCGACACCGTGGGGCGCACCGCCGATGAGAAAATGCGTGTAGAGTACCGGGTTTCGCCATTCTCTCCGGAAGAGCGGATCGCGGTGGTTCGGCTGCCCTGAGCGCAAGGGTTCCCCGCCGGTGCGCCGGGCTGTCATTTCCATGCCATTCGCCGGCGACCCATCCTATGATGATGCCCCGGAGGGATGGGGGACATGACGGACTTGGTCCTGGATCGAGATCACACGCTGACCGGCGTACACCACGGGGGCGTTCGGGTGATGAGCGGCTCGTTCGTCATGGTAGGCACGCTGCACGGTGGCCTCGACGTGCGCGCCACGGGTACGGCGCTCATCGTGGGGTGGCACCGCGGCGTGGTGGCGGTAGCGGGCGGCGCGCTGGTGATCGTCACCGGAACGCTCGATGGCGCCGTATACATCACCCAGGGAGGGCGGCTGGTGGTGGACCCCGGTGGGCGCTTGAACGGGAGCATCGACAACGATGGGCTCCTCACCGTACGCGGGACGGTCGATGGTCCTCGCAGCGGGCGGGGCGAAGTGCGGGTGGAGCGGGGCGGAACGCTGCGCAACCCCGCGCCGCCGGAGCGCAAGCGCTAGCCACCAGAACGCGGCGCGACCAGATAACCCAGGCTCCCGATCCACCCTAGGGCTGATCTAGCTGAGGCGGACGGCCGCGGCGGGCGGGGCGCAAGCGCTAGCCACCAGAACGCGGCGCGACCAGATGACCCAGGCTCCCGATCCACCCTAGGGCTGATCTAGCTGAGGCGGACGGCCGCGGCGGGCGGGGCGCAAGCGCTAGCCACCAGAACGCGGCGCGACCAGATGACCCAGGCTCCCGATCCACCTCACCCCCTGGCCCCTCTCCCTTCAGGGAGAGGGGAGCCCAGAAAAGCAGGCAAAGCCCCTCTCCCTTCAGGGAGAGGGGTTTGGGGTGAGGTCTCTTAGGGCTGATCTAGCTGAGGCGCCTAGCCACCAGAACGCGGCGCGACCAGCCTGCTTGCCGGCTCCCGATCCACCTCTTAGCGCTGATCTAGCTGAGGCGGCTTAACTCACTAGTGCGTGCAGGTTGCACGCGTCAGCGGCGGATTTCGACGGCCGCGGCGGGCTCGTTGACGCGGAACGTGAACGACTCGGTGAGGTACAGCTCCACCGAGCGGCGGTCGTGGTACGTGTAGCCGATGGCCAGATCCTGGCCGACGGTGAGCTCGTAGTCGCCGCCGCGCACCGAGAGGAGCACGGCGCCTTCGATGGCGGGCGCCCAGACGATGGGACCGTCGATGAGGGTCTTCTCGATGCGCTTGCGAAGCGGGTAGCCATCTTCGCTGCCGGAGGTGAGCTCGTCGTAGGCGCGGGGGCCGAGAACGAGCGCGTAGGGCCCGCTGATGCCCGCCTGGCGCAGCACTTCCTTGGCGGCGCCCACCACTTGCGGCCAGCGCTCCGGCTGGTCGACGGCGAGCGGCGCATGGGGGCTGGCCTCGATGATGCCCGTGATGTTGCCAGCCTTGTAGCCATTGAAGATGGCCGAATCTTCGGCCCGGGCGATGAGCTCGGCGGCCTTCACCACCGGCGCCAGATCGGGCGCCACGCCGCGGACCACCGAGTCGAGCTCGGCGGTGTCGAGCGTGATGGGCGTGCGAAGCTCCACCAGCGGCTGCACCACACGAACGCCTGCGGTCACGCCCACCACCGGCGGCTCCGCCACGTTGGCCAAGCGCCCGGTGTTCACCGCAGCGAACTTGAGGCCGAGCGGCCCTTTGAAGTCGACCACCTTGCGCGCCGCCAGATTGAGCTTGAGGACGCGAATGGCCTCTTCGTCGATGGCCGACCAGGCCTCGGGCACGATGGGCGCGAGCGTACGCTTCAGGATATCCATCTTCAGACGCTGCCTTTCAAGCTGCCGATACCAAGTGATCCATCTTTGCTGCCGCCCTTCGCGCCGCTCTTTGCTGCGGGCGCTTCATCCTCGCCGCCGCCGGCTTTGGTGGCCTTCTCGACCTCGGTGATGGGCCCGCTGGTGCCCAGATAGGTGTCGATGTTTTGGGCGAACTCCGGCACCTTTCGGCGAATCCACTCGAGGTTCATCATGGCGTGCTCGATCTCCTCGTTCTTGTTGTGAACGAGCACCGCGCGCAGCTCCTCGTCGGTGCAGGCCTCGGCGCGCTGGCCGTACCAGTCTACCGCTTCAAGCTCCTCCATGAGCGACACGATGGCCCGATGAATGTTCTTCGTATCGTCCGAAAGGACGTCCCACGGCTCATGCAAATTCTCGCTACCCATGTGCTCTTCATACCATCGTTCGGTCCCCCGCCCAGGCCCCGTCCGCTGCACAAAAATGCCACACCTCGCAGGTTTTTCCGCCCACCGAACAGACCCGCCGAGGCCGAGCGCTGACAAGCGCCCGGACCGGCTACATGCCGGTGCCCTTGATGACCACGCCGAAGGTCCGGGCGAGGATGTAGATATCGAGCCACGGCGACCAGTTGCGCACGTAGTGAACGTCCATCTTCACGCGGCCCGAGAAGCCGATGGCGTTGCGATCGCTCACCTGCCACAGGCCGGTCATGCCGGGCACGCTGCGCAGAATGAAGCCCTCCTGGGCGTCCATGTCTTTGAGCTCGCGCTCCAGGTACGGGCGCGGGCCCACCAGGCTCATGGTTCCGTTGAGCACGTTCCACAGCTGGGGCAGCTCGTCGAGGCTGTACTTGCGGAGAATGCGCCCCACCCGGGTGACCCGCGGATCGTTCCGCAGCTTGTGAAACTTATTGTATTCTGCACGCAATGCGGGATCGGCCTCGAGCACCTGCGCCAGCCGCGCCTCGCCGTCGCCGTGCATGGAGCGGAACTTGTACGCGGCGAACTGCCGGCCGTCGCGGCCCAGGCGCTTCTGCTGGTAGAAGGCCCCGCCACGCGAGTCGATCATGATGAGCAGCGTGAGCAGCAAGATGATGGGCAGAATGCAGATGCCGCCCAGAATGGTGAGGGTCAGGTCCATGACCCGCTTGGCGAAGCGCGGCCCGGGAAGGAGCAGCTGCTGCCGCACCTCGATGCCGAGAATGCCGCCCACGTCCTTGGCGGGAACGCCGATGCTCCCGAGACCGAACAGGTCGGGGATGACCAGCATGTGCGAGAAGGCGCCGCCCACCCGCTCGGTGATGCGCAGCATCTTCTTCGCCTCCAGGCCGGGCATGGCCAAGATGGCGTACTTGATCTTGAGACGCTCGGCGAGAATGGGCGCCAGCGCGAGATCGCCCACGATGGGAATGCCCTCGACCTCGGCGAACATGCTGGGCGCGGCCGCCATGCTGCCGGTCATCGACGGCCGATCGGTGCTGCTGCTGGGGGCGCCCAGGCTGGCCACGCTCATGCGCGCGGTCGTGCTGCTGAGGGCCGAGGTGCTGGGCGTTGCAGGCGGCATTGCGCTGGGCGCGAGGCTGCTGGAGAGCGAGAGTCGGGTGCTCGGGGGCGGGGCGTCGGAGTCGCCGAGAAAGTCGCTGGCGGCCTTGAGCATGGAGCCGCGAATGAGCTCGTTGGCGGCCATGCGCACCGAGCGAACCTCGACCCCCTCGTTGTGAAGGCTGGCGCGCAGGGTGCCCTGCTTGGCGGGATCGTCGTCGAGGAGCATCACCGGCTTGAGGCCGCGGCTCGGCTGCGACTTGAGCGTGCGAATGATGAGGCGGCCGGTTTTTGCCGCACCCAGCACCACCACCGGGTGGCCGAACCAGGCGCGCGTGGCGTATTTGTAGCGCACCACCGCGCGGGTGACCGGCACCAGGAAAATGGTGACCGCCCACCAGATGACCAGCGAGAGGAAGGTCCACAGGCGCGTGGCCTTCTCGCCGAAGATGGCGACCGCGCACACCCCGAGCAAGCTCACGGTGGTGGCGTAGGTGGTGCTACGCAGCTCGTCGGGCGTGCTGTTCGCCATGGGCGAATACAGGCCCGCGCCCGGGTACGCCGCGGCGCAGAGCGTGACCGCCGAAACCAGCAGGTAGAACGCTTCGCGATGGGGCGTCCACTCCCGAAGAAACTGAACCGCGAAGGCGATGAGGAACGCGGTCAAGAACGCGAAGGCATCGGCCGCCGCCAGCACCAAGCGCGTGCGCACCGGGCTGCAGCTCACCGAGAGGCCGGCCAGCGCCGGGTTGTCGCGCGCCGACTGCGACAGGCTCTTTTGCTGGAGGCCGCGCAGGCGTACTTGCTCCAGTAGCGCCCGCGAGATGGCGCGCTCGCTGCACGCCCCCATGGCCACCAGAATGCGGCCGATCTGCCCGCCGTGCTCTTCCTGGATCTTCAGCGCCTTGCGCACGTTCGCCGCGGTGACGTCGCCGTTCTGGAGAAGAATCTGACAGAGCTGATTGCGCACGCGCTTGCGCGGCGGCGCCGGAATCGGAAGCGCAGGCGTGGCCGAGATGCTCGGCTCCTGGGTGAGCTTGGACGATTCCGACGTCTTCCCCGTGGTAGACGTGGAGCTTTCGAGAGACTTGCTCATGGCGCTTTCGGCACTCCGCCGAAGGTACATCTTACGCCGCATCGCGTCGTGTTTACAATCGCCGTGCTGCGCCAGAAAGCGGAGCCCTATCGGGGACTTTCGCTGCCCCCTGGGGGTAGCGAATGTAGGCAAACGCTCAGCGACGACGCGCGCTTCGACGGACCGCGAGCACCATCAGCAGGGCGAGCGCGGTGAGATCGGCGCGGCCCGACGGCGCCGACGCGCAACCGCTTGCGCTCGGCGCGTCGCTCGTGACCTTGGGCTCCTCGGGCGCGAAGGTGGGCCCGGCGTCGGCCTTGCCCGAATAGCCGCCGCCGCTGCTCGACGTCACGCCCTTTGGGGTCTCCTCCTTCGGCAGCGCATCGTTGCAGTTCCCAGCGACCACCCCCACCGCCACCCACGCGCCCTCGATGAGGCCCATCTCCTCTTCGGTGAAGCCGAGATCGCGGGCCGCGCTGCGGGTCGCGTCGGCGGCGGCCTTGAAGTCGGAGGTGGCCATCAGGTAGTGCGTGGCGACGCGGTACCAGAGCTTCACGCCTTGCGCGACGCCGAGGCCGCGGGGCACGACCAAGTGCGAGTGGTCGTTCACGCCCCCTTGCACCATGAGATAGGCGGCATTGTCGACGATGCCCGAGTTGAGGTGCACGCCGCCGTTGTCCTGGGTGATGTTCAAGAATTCGCACATGTGCGTGGGCTGCGGAAGGCGGCTCACCTGCGCCGGGTGTGCCATGTCGCGGAGCGGCCCCCCCACGCCGATGGCCTCGCCAACCTGCCAGTTCTTCACCGGATCGGGCGCCACCGAAGCCTCGAAGAAGGCGGCGAAGATGTCGCTCAGGGCCTCGTTGAGCGCGCCCGGTTGGTTCTGATACTCGAGCGCCGATTCGCTCTGGGTCACGCCGTGGGTGAGCTCGTGCGCCACCACGTCGGCGCCGCCGGCGAGGCCGCGATAGATGAGGCCGTCGCCGTCGCCGTACACCATCTGCCGGCCGTTCCAGAACGCGTTGTTGAAGCGCGTGCCGTAGTGCACGGTGGAGACGATGGCGCCGCTCTGCCCATCGATGCCGCTGCGCGCGACCGCGGTCTTGTAAAAGTCGTACACCGCGCCGGCGTAGGCGTGGGCGTCGACGGCGGAGCCAGGCGCGGCGGAGGCGGAGGCGTCCCAGGCATTGTCGAGCACGTTGGCGGTCACCGGGTTGCCGGGAAGAGCCTGGGAATTTGCCGCAGTATATGTGCGAATGCCGGCGGGCGTGCGGGTGGTGTCGAGCATCTGGTAGGCGCCGCCTTGGGGCGCGACCTGAAAGGCCTTGGCGTCGCCGAGCACGCCCTTGCCGGTGGCGATCACGGTCTCCAGATCGTCGTACGCTTCGAGGACCGCGCCCGACTGGGCGTCGATGGTGTATTGTACACGGGCCATGGAGTCGACGCGGTCGTCGCGTACCTCGAAGTGGTAGCCCAGCTTGGCAGCCGCCAGCGCGCCGCCGGTGGCATCTCGGGCGCGGATCACCAACGTAGGCTCTGCCACTTCCGTTTCCCTCAGGGCGCCTGTGCGCGATGCACGAAAGTGCGCGGTGGCCGCCGCCGCAGCCTGGGCGGCAGAGAGCGAGGGCGAAAGTCGTACGCCCTCGAGGACTGCGAGACTGGCGACCTGCGTGCTGTCCACTGTGACGACCGCTCCGTCGGGCGCAAAATGCACCAGCAGCTCGGCGCCCATGACCGGAACGCCCCGCAGCACCTGCGCGAAGCGCACATGCGTCATGCCGAGCTCGTCCTTCTTCACGCGCATCGCCCGCAGCTGCGCGCGCGGCGCAGGAAGGTTGAGCGCCTCGCGCGCACCCGTGAGAAACGCAAGGGCCGACTCCACCGGTTCGCCCGCGTAGCGCTCACTGCGGCCCTCGAAATGCGTGACCATGCCGCTGGCGCCTCGATGGGCCGACCATGCCGAGAGGGGAAGCGCGGCGCGCGGAGCCGGCGACGCACGCCCACCTTCGGACGAGCCACAGGCGGCGAGTCCGAGGACCGTGAGGGCGAGCACGTGCCGCATGCCCCAGGGAGAGCAAGCGCCGGGCCATCGCGTGGGTGATGGTTGCCTTCCCACCGTACAATTTCATAGCACGCGGTATTTCCGCGGAAAGGCGCGCGCAACGCCGCCGAATCTGCCCACATCACCGGACACGGCGAGGCCGGGTGGCGTTGGCCCCATGTCGCCGGAGGCACGCAGCCGTTAGCGGTCTGTCGGTGCAGCCCGCCTTCGCCTGCGACCCTTATGGAAGCGGATAGCGCGAGGCGACGTAGGCAATGTCGCTAGGGTCGAGCGTGCTGCCGCCCTTCACGCCCTTGCCGTCGGACATGATGACCTGCGGGAGCGGGTAGCACATGATCGAGTCCTGATCCGCATACGCGGTTCCGCGGATGGAGCTCTGCTCCAGGGGCGTGAGCACATTGAGATCGACCTGTGCCTTGGTCCAGTTTTGCGTGGCCTTGAAGTACTTGTAGGCGAGGTCGGGGACGATCCGATCGACGATCGCTTTGCGCTGATGTTCATGCTCGAAGCCCAGGCAGTGGCCCGCCTCGTGAACCACCACCCGCTCCAGCTCCTCGTCCGTGGTCGCGAGCGTGAAGCCCGCGAGGTTCATGGTCGACTGACCAGCGGGAACAAGATGGCAGTCTCGGCCCACGCAAGACTTGAAGCCCTTGCCCGGAGTGCGCGTGATGCGAACGTCTGCGTTGGCGGCATCGGCTGCTTTCGTGAAGCGCACGTCCGCGTGTTCGGACCAGCGGTTCATGTGGGCGAGAATGCGGGCGGCGAGCTTCGCTTCGCCGACGCCCAGATCGAGGAAGCCGACGGACAAACGCACCGGACCGCTGACGGTGTCGTCGTAGGTCCAGTCCTTGTCCTTGTTGTCGACCAAGCCGTTCGGGTCGTCGGTGGGCACCAACTTGAACGGCATCGCGCCCTCGACGGCCGGCTTCTTGACGACGCCCATCGCGGCCTTGCCAGCGGCCAGAGCGAAGGTGACGCCCACGACCTTGGCTGTCGACGGGCGGATGATGTCGCACGCGAACATCAGTGCTGCATCACCGAACAGATGGCGCTGATTTGAGTGTAGTTGGGCCCGCCCACTCCGCCCACGTCGATGATCGCCGGCTGATTCGAGTGGAACGTGAAGGTGGTCGCGATGGATCCGGACTGCGCCGGCACGCCGACGCCACCACCGAGGTTCTGACTGCTTGGCCAGGTGTACGGAGCCTTGTGCCCGCCCGAAACCTGCGGTCCGTAGAGCTGCCAGATCTCTTCGGTGCCGCCCGCCAGCGGATGCACCAGCACGAAGCCCACTTCCTTGCCGTTCTGTTCCAAGCGGTACGTCGCGAACATGCCCGCAACCGTCGAGGGCATGATCTGCCCGGGCTGGTCCGGGCTGCTCGGGGCGTTGGTCTCGTTCTCACTGGGCTTGCTCATGGTTTCACCATCCTTCGCTGGGATGGTTGCCGATGCCGAGCGCTGTGACGACTAAATTGTGATTCTTCTTTGCGCTGTCAGGTGCGCTGCGCGCTGCTGCTGCTGCTGCTGCGACGGCGGCGGAAGAGGAAGGCGATGAGCGCGGTGGCAAAGAGCCCGCGGCCGAGACCGGACGAGGTGGAGGCTTCGCTGGTGGAGCAGCCCGATTCGGCGGGCGGCTCCTCGGTCTCGAGCTTGGGGGCGCCGCTGCTGCCGCCGCTGCTTGCGCCGCTGCTGCTGCTGCTCGACGTCACCGCCGCTGCGTCGCCGGCGCCGGCGTCGGCCGCCGAGGCTTCCGGCGCGAGCGTGGCGCAGGTGCCGGTGAGGACGCCGACGGCCTTCCAGGCGCAGTCGATGACCTTCACGTCGTTCTCCGAGAGCTTCAGATCGGTGGCCGCCTTGGCGGTGGCGTTGGCGGCGGCCTTGAAGTCCGACGACTGCATCAGGTACTCGGTGTTGGCCCGGTAGAACACCTTGGCCAGGCTCTCCCAACCGATGCCGCGCGCCACTTGAATCTTGGAGCGGGCCTGGGTGCCGCCCATGGTCATGAGGAAGGCGGCGTTGTTCACGATGCCGGAGTTGATGTGCACGCCGCCGTTGTCTTGCGAGGTGCGCACGAACTCGGCCATGTGGCCGGGCTGGCGCCCCTTGGCGGGGTCTTGCATGTCGCGGAGAAACTGCGCGCCGAGCAGGCCTTCTCCCACTTGCCAGTTCTTGGTGGCGTCGGGAAACACCTCGTGCTCGATGATGTTGCCGAAGATGTCGCTGAGCGCCTCGTTGAGCGCGCCCGACTGGTTCTGGTAGACCAGGTTCGACTCGCTTTGGGTGACGCCGTGGGTGAACTCGTGGCCCACCACGTCGAGCGCCGCGGCGAACGAAGCGGTGGCGGCGGTGCCGTCGCCGTACACCATCTGGTTGCCGGTCCAGAACGCGTTGGCGAAGTTCTGACCGTAGTGAACGGTGGAGATCATGGCGCCGCCCTGGCCATTGAGGCCGTTGCGCGCGAGCTTCGCCTTGTACACGTCGTACACCTTGCCGGCGTAGTAGTGGGCGTCGACCGCCGAGCCGGGCTTGGCGCCGGTGCGGTCCCAGTTGGCGGTGAGCGAGGTCGAGGTCACGAGAGCGCCCGGGGCGTTCTGGCCGTTGTTGGCCGAGTAGGTGCGAATGCCGCCGGCGGCGCGGGTGGTGTCGACGAGCGCGTAGCCCGCGCCCTGCTGCGAGGCCTCGAACGCGAAGGTCTTGCCGGTGGAGCTGAGCCCCTGCGCCGCCAGCTCCTGCAGGTTGGAGAGCGCCTCGAGCACCATGCCGGACTTGGCGTCGATGGTGTATTCTACACGGGCCAGCGAGTCGAGGTTGGTGTCCTCGATGGTGAGGCGGTAGGCCAGTGCGGGGGCGCGGTCGCCGGGCGCGTACACCGCGAGCTCCGGCGTCGTGGCAGTCGCGGTCTTCGACTGCGAGCGGGCGCTTAGCTCTGCGAAGGCCTTCTCTTCGGCCTCGGCTGCGGTGATGGCGGGCGAGAGGTCCATGCCTTCGAGGCCGGCGACGTAGTTGGCGTCGATGACCCGCAGCGCGCCGCCTTCGTCGTAGTGGGCCATGAGCTCGGCGCCAAGGACCCGCAGCCCGTGGGTGCGTTGCTCGAAGCGAACGTGGGTCATCGCGAGCGCGTCGGTGCGGCTGCGGGTTTCCGAGAGCTCGCTGGCCGGAGAGACCATCTTGAAGAGCGCCTTGTTGGCCTCCAGGAACGCCAGGGTCGCCGCCTTGGGCGTGCGACCGGCGAGCAGGTTCGCCGTTCGCCCCTCGACGTGCGCCGGCGTGGCGAACAGATCGTGCTGGCGGAAGGCCCAGCGCTCGCCGGTGGCGGCCGAAAGCTTTTGCAGCGCCGCGCCCTGCTCGGCGGTCGCGTCGGCGGGAATCTCCGCGGAGCTCTGGTCGCTCGCGCCCGTTCCACCACAAGCGGCATTGGACAGGAGCACCAAACCAGCAGCGAGGACGATGCGCTTCATGCCGACTCACTACGCAACGCCGGTGCCAACGTCCCCGTCCGGCGCATTCACCGGTGTGAGGCCCAAGGCCGTACGGCCGGCGCGGAAAAGGGTGCCGCCGCTACGCTTTTTCTCTCCGGTCTGCGGACCGATACCTACATGCACGCAGGGGCTGCGTTTGCCCGTCCAAACCTCGGTTCGATCCAGCCAGCGGCTCGTGGCCCGCAGCCTACTGCCGGCCGCCTACTGCTCGGTGTAGCCGCGGGGCGGGAGCGCGCGCAGGTACGTGATGAGGCCGTCGAGCTCGGTGGGGGTCACCGTCCAGGTGTGCTGCACCGCGGTGATGGGGATGCCCGAGGTCTTCACGCCGGTGGTGACGACGCTGGCGATGTCGGGATCGGCCGCCGAGGAGAGCGCAGTGGGCGAGTGGTCGGCGCCGCCCGCCTTCTGGTGGCACGAGGCGCAGGCGGGATCGGCTCCGGAGGCGTTCTGGTAGCGGCGCTCGCCGGCGGTGTAGCGGGCGGTCGGGTACGCCTGCACCGTGAGCTTGGAGATGACGGTCTTGCCGCGCGAGGTGGCGGTGATGGTCACCTCGCCCGGCTTTTTCGCGGTGAGCACGTAGTACTTGCCGTCGTCGGCCTGGGGGTCGGCGTAGGTGGCGGGGCGAAGGTCGGCCACGGTCGAGTCGGAGAGCGTAACCTTCAGGTCGGTGTCTGCACGATACACCGAGATCGGCACCTTGAAGGTGTGCTGGCCGTCGAAGCCGGTGAAGCTCTCGTTGGGCAAGATGAGGAGATCGATTTCCGCCGCGTCTATCCCGGAAAAGCCGTCGAGATCGAAGTTTCCGCTGCTGCCAGCGTCGCTCGGCTTGGGGGTCGAGGGCGACGACGAAGAGCAGCCTGCCGCTGCGGAAAAAGCGACAGCTCCCAGGGCGAGGGCGAGCGCGAGCCAGCGAGAAGACATGCTTCGTACTTGGACCGCCGCGCGATGCGCGTCAATCGTGGAAGCGATCTTTGATGGTGAGGAAGGGCGCTTCGACGAACCGATAACTGAGCCAAGCCACGCAGTACGTGAGCAGGATTCCGCCCACGATCACCGCGAAACCAACCCCCAGCGCGGCGCCGGTGCCGAGCGTGGATACGAACGCTTCTTGCCGGTGGACGAAGAAGATGAGTCCAATCCAGTGGAAAATGTACATGCCGTAGCTGACCTTGCCGCAGGCCGGGAGCACGCCGGCCGAGAGCACGCGCTGCACGGCATCGGGGAAGCAGCCATCGGCCGCGAGCGAAACCGCGGAGCCGAACACCACCGCAAGCAGCGGGTAGCCCACGATGATGACCCGGCGATCGTAGGTGCCGAAGCCGTGCGTGAACACCATGAGCGCCAAGAGCACCACCACGCCGATGCCGAAGGCGTAGCCGCGGAACTTCCGCAGCAAGACCGTCCAGGCGTGGGTCGGGTCTTCGTGGAGCATCGCCAGAATGGCGCCCACCAGAAGGCCGTCCATGTGGGTCGGCGTGGCGCGGTACACCAGCTTGGCGGTCTGATCCATGTCCCAGTGGAGCAGCTTGGGAATGGCGAACATGAGCGCCGTGCGCAAGACCACGCAGAAGACGAACAGCCCCACCGCCACCGCCAGGCGCCGCGCCCGGCCCGAGAGCAGCACGATGAGCGGCCACACGAAGTAGAACTGCTCTTCGATGGCCAGCGACCAGAAGTGTGCCGTCCAGCGCAGCACGTTGGGGTCGAAAGCGAGCGTGTAGTTTTGGAAGTAGAACCAGTAGCCGGCGCCGGGAATGTCTTCGCGCTGCCCCAGCGCCAGGCACACCACCGCGCCCACGATGAGCACGATGTAATAGAGCGGAAAAATGCGGAACGCCCGCCGCGCCCAGAAGAGCTTCAGGCGCTTACCGGTAGAATACACCGAGTCTTTCACCAGCCCGCGGGTGATGAGGTAGCCGGAGAGAACGAAGAACATGTCGACGCCCATCCAGCCCGACCACAGGTAGTGCTTGATGGTGGCGGTGACGCCGGTGTGCTCGGGAAAGCTCCAGCTGAAGTGGAACATGAGCACCAGGATGACGGCGAGCCCCCGCAGACCGTCGAGGGACGCGATATGCGAGGTCTTCTTCTTCTCGCTCACGGCCGGCGCTGCTCCTTGCCACTAACGAAGTCGAGCGCGGCCGCAAGCTCGGCGTCGGTGTCGTAGGGCAAGCCGAGACCGCCCTGGAAAGGCTTGCCGCCCTCGCGAAAGAGGAGGCCGTTGCCAATGTCGCGGAAGCCCAGGTCCTTCACGTAGCCGTCGTCCTCCGGTGTGACGTCGGCGAGCTCGACGATGAGGTCGGGATTGCGATCGCCTAGGCTGTGCGCGTAGTCCCACTTGTCGTGGCCCGGCGAGAACACGCCGCGGGGCTTCTCTTTGGCGATGATCTTGTCGTTCTTGCCGAGCAGGTCTTCGGTGGGGCGCATGGAGAAGTACGGCGTTGCGCCGGCCGCCACCACCGCGATGCGGAAGTCCTTCGGGGTGGTGCGCGCCAGCAGAATGCCCAGCCGGGCGTAGCGTGCCTCGTCGTGAAACTGCGCGGCGTTGTGCAGCGCCCAATACGAGAGCGGCTCCAAGTGCCCGGGGAGGAAGATGACCGCGGCCAGCGCGATCGGGGCCGCTTTCCAGCGCGTAGCGCCCTCGGCCAAGCGCGCCAGAACCGCCGCCAGGCGGACGCGGAACTGGATGAGCACCACGCCGAGCAGCATAAACAGCGCCCCGCCGCCGGCGGTCTTCTTGCTGACCACGATGGTGCGCGCGATGCCGGTCTCCGGCGCGCGGAAGGCGAGGCCGTTGAGAATGAACAGGATGGCGCCGCACGCGATGAGCCCCAGCGCGAGCGGGAGCACGATGCGTGCAGCCACCACCTTGTCGGTGCGCGAAAGCTCGAACACGTGCGCGAATACCGTGGCGACCAGCAAGATGAACGCCGGCATGGCCGCGCTCATGTAGCGGTTGGCGTAGAGCATCCACTCCCAGGCGTCGCCGCCCACGTAGATGGCGTACGTCACCTGAAGGAGCACGAACGCGCCGCAGAGCCAGCGACGACGCAGGGGCCCGTTGGCCATGGCGTCTTTGAACACCTGCGCCAGCGCGCCGCCCGGGTAGCTCGACCAGAGGCCGCCCGCGAGGAAGGCGATGGGCACCGCCAGGTGAAAGGCGGCGACCTGGAAGGCGACGAAGAAGCCGCGCCGCACCCGGGCCTTGATGCCGATGTTCTGGAGCTTGAGGTAGGCGGTGTTGGGCAGCTTCTCGTGGTAGTAGCCGAGGCGAAACAGCGTGTGCGCGATGACCGTGCCGCCCACCATGAGCCCCACCGTGGTGAGGGTGAGGAACTTGCGACCCTTGGGAGCGAACACCGCGGCGTAGAGCCCGAGGCCGCCCACCACCAGCGCCGAGTCGCTTCGTAGCAGCACCGAGGCCGCGCCGAGAAAGCCCATGAGCAAGACTTTGCCGAAGGAGAAGTCGTCCTCGATCTCCATCGCCATGAGCAAGATGAGGTGGATGATGAGCGACACCGCGCCCACTTCCATGCCGCGGAGCGTCCAGAACACCAGCGGGTAGCAAAAGAGGGTGCCGGTCACCGCGGCGATGGTGGCGGTGGGCGAGGCGCCAAGCAGCACCGAGAGGCGCCGCACCACGGCGGCCAGAGCGAACAGAATGACCACACCGGTCAGCATCACCACCAGGGAGATCTTCGACTCGGTGATGCCGATCTTGTGGAGCGAGGCCATCCACAGCGTCCACAGCAGGTTGGTGTAGCCCTCGACCGGCGGCTCACCGGCGTTCCAGTTGAGCCCATTGCCCTCGGCGAAGTTCCGTGCATAGCGCATGGAAATCATGGCGTCTTCGAAGAGCACGAAGTACCGCACTCCCAAGGCCGAGAAGCTGGTGCGCGCGATGAACAGCGCGTAGAACACGGCCGCGGCGCCCACCACGTAGATTAGCGGCCTTTGCAGCAGCCTCGGCGTGGCATTGGGGGCAGGAGAAGACACGGAAGGAACCTCGTGGCGGGAGGAGGGCGGAACGTTGGGCACGGATCCGGTGGAGCCTACCATGTCTTGTTTTTCCGAGGGCAATTCGGGATGCTGCATTCGCCCCCCATGCAAGACGCAAAGCCCCGCGGCGCCCTCCTCTTTCTCGGTGACTACTACGGAACCCTGGCGGCGGCCCGATGCCTGGGCGCGCGCGGTGTCGACGTGGCCTTGGCGGACACGTCGCGCTTCGTGCGCACCGCGGCCTCGCGCCACGTCGAGCACTTCGTCAAGGCGCCGCCGCTGGAAGATGCCACGGCGTTTGTCGGCTGGCTCTTGGAGGAAGGCGAGCGCGGGGGCGAGGCTGCGGGCCGGGTGCTCTACCCCGCGAGCGACGAGCTGGTGTTCCTCTTCGCGCAGCACCGTGAGGCGCTGAGCCGCCACTTCTCGCTGTATTTGCCGCCTTTCGAGAGCATCTACCGCATTCTCAACAAGCAGCGCCTGAGCGAGGCCTGCGTGCGCACCGGCGTTTCGGTGCCCGCCACCTGGTTTCCCCGAGGCGAGGACGAGCTGCGGGCGCTGGTGGCCAGCATCGACGTGGAGGTCATCCTCAAGCCCAAGACGCAGATACAGCTGCGCAGCGGCGCCAAGGCGGCGGAGATTCCCAAGGGTGGCGACTTGGTAGAGTCGTTTCGCACCTTCGTGAAAGAAAACCCCTACGGGCCGGAGCTCACCGCGCACGATCCCGACGTGGTGTGGCCCATGGTGCAGGCCTATCACCGCAAGGCCGCCTTTGGCATCTACAGCCTGGCAGGGTTCTCCGACGGCTCCGGCAAGCTGCCGCTGGTACGGGCCTCGCGCAAGGTGCTGCAGCGGCCGCGCAAGCTGGGCATCGGTCTGTGCTTCGAGGGCACCGAAGTGCTGCCCTCGCTGCGCGCGCATGTGGGTGCACTCTGCAAAGACCTGGGCTACCACGGTATGTTCGAGATCGAGTTCATCGAGCACGACGGCGACTTTCTGCTCATCGACTTCAACCCCCGCGGCTACAGTCAAATGGCCTTCGAGGTGTCGCGCGGGTTGCCGCTGCCCTACCTGCACTACTTGGGCGCCACCGGCCAGCACGACAAGCTCGCCCGGGAGTGGGAGCGGGCCGACGCCTGGAGCGCCGACGGCGACTACGTGTACTGCCACGAGCTCCTCCTCGGCATCGTCATGGCCGGCCAAGCCGTGAACGAAAAGCTCGGCCGCGGGCGCTCGGAGCACTGGGAAACCTGGGCCCGCGAGCACCGGCCGCGGCTCACCGACGCCGTGCGCGCCAAGGGCGACGCGCTCCCCCGGGTGGTCGACGCCGCCAAGCACGTCCGCGAGCTGATCCGGCACCCGCGATCGTTCGTCAAATCGTTCACCCGCGGCTGACCAAAGCGGAGGGACGTGTGTGCACGGAGCGCCGGGCGGCGGAGAGCGGGCTACGCGAGCCGCCTGTGATGCGCCGAGGTAGCGGCTCTGCGGACGTGCGTGTACGGAGCGCCGGGCGGCGGGGGCATCGCGCGGAGAGCGGGCTACGCGAGCCGCCTGTGATGCGCCGAGGTAGCGGCGACCAAGTGCTTGAAGGTGAGTTTCAAGGCGGGAGCCGTTTGGGCGACAGCATCAAACGCCGCATTGAGCTGCGCGTACGGAAGGCGGCGTCCACGTACGCCCGCCTCCGCTGCGAAGACCCCTCGCCGCCCGGCTCCTGCGCTCCCTGCCACGAATGTGCACGCCATGGGGCTGATCCGAGCCTGTGACGCGAGACCTTGGAGCTCGTGGCATCTCTCGCGAGGGAGCCCGGAATGCAGAGGCCCCTCTCCCTTTCAGGGCTTTCAGGGAGAGGGGTTTGGGGTGAGGTGTCTTCCCGCGGATCGTACTCAGCTATGAGCCCCCCTAGCAGCTTGGCGAGGTGAGACGGACCGCATACGCTGGCACGATGCGATGGCTCTCCACCGACCCCAGTGAGCCGGGCTTCATTGCCGTGGGCCAGCGTGCGGTGGGCGTGATTGCTTTCGGGCAGATTTCCTACGGCGTCATCGCGTTCGGGCAAGTGGCGCGTGGCGTGATCGCGGTCGGGCAGGTCGCGGTCGGCGTGGTCGCGGCGGGACAGGTGACCCTCGGCCTCGGGTGGGGCGTGGGCATGGTAGGACTCGGGGGCCGGGGCAAGTTCGGTGTATTGCGCATCCTTCCCGAGCTGCGCCGTCCCGCGCCGCCGGCCGACGTTCCGAAGACGGTTCCGCTGGAAGCGCTGCTGGCCGGGTCGGTGCAGGAAGGGTACCTGCCGGCGCGCATCGAAGGGGGTGAGGTGGTCCTGCCCGAAGCGGCGCGTGCGCACGTGGACACCGGCCCCGTCCTCGAGCTGGCTCGGACGGCCGGGGCGGCGGGCGAGACCGAAGGCGTCGTGGGCGTGCTGGTGGGGCGGCGTCCGCAGGACGACGGTGGCTATCGTGATGGCGCGGTCCAGGTCCGCCTGGAGGCCGTGACGCTCACGACGTGGCGACCTCCGCGCTGGCGCTTCATCTCCCACAACGGCGACAATACCGCCTCGTACCTCGAGGTCGGACTGCGCGTGGTGGCCTGGCTCGTGCTCGCGGTGTGCTTCGGCGTGCTGGTGTGCGACAGCTGGATGTGAGTCGGGCGCGCGGCGCTGCCTTGGCGTAGGCCTCATCCACCCTCCTTCTCTGCCACCGTTTTCGCCTTCTGCCGATCGATGCTACTCGGCGGCCGCGTCGGCGATGCAACCGGGGATGGGCGTGCAGTTCGCAACGGGAGACGCGGCGCAGCGACACGCTTCGCAGGGATTGGCCGAGGGCATCGGCTCGTCGAATGCATAGACGCCGCCATCGGTCTCGCATTCGCAGCTGTTTGCGGCGCAGACACGGTTTCCATACGCATTGCAGGTGCAGGGGCTGCACTCGTCGTCCGGCATTCGATCACCTTCGCGGTAGGTGGCGCCGTCGAACGTGCAGGTCGCCCGCACGTATACGTCGCGCGGCGCCTCTGCGTCACCCGCGTCGACGCCGCCGTCGACCGCCACCGCTTGCACGGTGCCACATGCCGCCATTGCCCCGAGCACCAGGCTCACCACCACGCCCCCGACGAATCGCATGCGAAGAACGTAGCACGCGGGCGCGTCGCGGGCTACGCGCGGACGGCGGTCACCACGAGGCCTGTGAATGGACCTTCACGAAGCGCCATACGGAGGCTCGCGGAGCCGCGTTTTTGCGGCATTTCGCGTGGCATATTCGGTGCACCCAGCAAGTACACGTGATTCCACCTTCCTTTTTCGCGTCTTCTTCTGCCGCGCTTCTCGTGAGCGCGGCGCTCTTCGCCCTCTCCGGGTGCTCTTCCACCACCAACCTCTCGAGCGGCGCGGCCACGGGTCTGCGCGGCGCCGAAGAGGCCGACGGCAGCTTGTATTTGCAGGCCGAGAACGGTGAGGGCGTGCACGTGCATCCGGGCGACACGGTGACCCTCACCCGCACCGACGGGGAGATCACGCGGGCCCGAGGGTCGCAGCTGTGCCGGAGCGAGGCCGGCGTGATTCTCCGCGCGGTCAACACCACGCGCGACGATTGCGCGACCGGAACGCCCTTCGCGCGCTGGGCCGACATCGCGTCCATCCAGGTGGAGCAGTTCGACGGCGCGGCCACCGTGGGGCTCTC
Organism: Polyangiales bacterium; assembly: GCA_038210445.1. Taxonomy (GTDB): domain Bacteria; phylum Myxococcota_A; class Polyangia; order Polyangiales; family Polyangiaceae; genus JABFRG01. The sequence continues at coordinate 96,409 of JBBQWQ010000001.1, read as the reverse complement.
TACCGTCGCTGCCGGTGTGCTGGTGGTCGGCGTGGCGCTCGCGGCCGGCGCGTTCACCAGCAAGAGCAAGGGCGCCGCCGAGAAGGAGCCCTCGGGTGGCCGGCAACCGGCGAGCCCGGCGGTCAATGGACGAACGCCTGCTGCGCCCGGCGTGAACGGCGCGCCCGCGCCGACACCTGCGCCGCGCGGCGACACCCGGGGGCCGGTGGTGGCGGGCGGAGGCGATCACCATCACTCGGGACACCATGGGGGAGGAACGACCGTGGTGTTTCTGGGCGGGGTTGGATCGTCGTCTTCCGGAAGCTACGAAAGCACCGAAACCGATGTTCCCGCGCCGACTCAGGTGATCGCGGCGCCCAGCCCGGCGGCAAGCGACGCCACCGGCGAGCTCTCGGCCAAAGACGCCACGCCGCTCTTCTCGGTTCGATCCGAACGCCGCGCCATGGTGCGGCCGCTCATCCGCGGCGAGCTCACCGGATGCGTCACCGCGCCCACCTGCGTTGCGGGCGGGGCCCGGGTGGGCGCCATCTTCGCCAACCTGGTCGACGTCACCGGCGGCGTTCGCGTGGAGAACGGTGCAGATACCACGTATTGGGGCGTACTGGGATTGGGCATGCACGGCGCCTTTCCGGGTGCACCGGCGGTGGCGCTCTACCTGGGAACCCAGCTCGGCTTCGCGGGTGACGATCAGTTTCTCGTGGCGCCCAGCGCCGGCGTGCGACTGCGGCCGGTGGCCAACCTGTGGCTCGGCCTCTTGCCGCTCGGGCTCTCCTACTACACCAAGCCGGGTCGCGCTGCGTACACGCCCTCCCTGGAGCTGGCCTACGACTTTTGAGTGCCCATCGGACCGGAAGCGGTCAGCGGGTGAGGCGACCGTCGCCGTCGAGGTTCACGGCGGCGCCGAGAAAATGCGGGCTTCGGCCCACGGCGACGTCGAGCACGGCCTTGCTGCGGGAGACCACCTCGCGCGCTTGGTACCAGCGAATGCCCGGATAGGTGTGGCGGTCTGCGGCGACGCCCTCGGCTTCGATGCCCTCTTGCTTGGCGGTCCAGAGAACGCGCGGCAGGTGGTAGGCCTGCGAGACGAAGATCGCGCGGGTCACACCGAACACCCGGTGGGCCCGCGACACGGTGTTGAACGAATCGAAGCCGGCGTGGTCGAGGAAGATGGCCTCCGGCGCAACGCCGCGGGCCTCGAGGTAGCGCGACATCGCGAACGGCTCGTCGTGATCGCCACGGCCGTGATCGCCGGAGCAAAGAATGCGGCCCCCGCGCAGCCGGTGCAGCTCGAGCGCGGTATCGAGCCGGTCGGCGAGAATGTCGGTGGGCGAGCCGTCGGCCCGTAGCCCCGCCCCCAGCACGATGATCACCGGGGCTTGGGCCGCTTCGGCCACCGGCACCACCCGCGCGCCACGGCACACCATTGCGTTGGCGACGACGACGTAGAGCGCGGCGCACGCGAACGCGGCGAGCACGAATCGGCGGCGACGACCGTGGCGGCGACCGGGAGGCACCGAAGAGATACGCCGCCGCGCCGAGCTGTATTCCACGCGCGGACCATGCGCTCGGGCGCCGAGGCACTCAGGGCGTGCGATGAAACAAGAGGCGGCCCTTCTTCGCGTCGTCCATGGAGATGACGCCGTCGCCCAGGAGCTGCACGCGAACATTGAAGCGGCCGTCCTTGGAGGCCATCTGGAGCGAGGTGCCGTCGTCGGAGAGCACCGAAGTCGGCAAACGGTCGAGCACGCGCTCGCCCTGGGGCTCGAGCACGTAGGAGACGAACACCAGCGCATCGGCCGGGCCTTCGAAGCGCACCTGCTCATCGGTCACCTCCTCGCAAATGGACCGGAAGCAGGCCGCCGGATTGACCTCCGAGGCGCAGCGCTTGCGCATTCCCTCGGCGGCTTGCGGCGATTCTGCGAGGGCGAACGCGTAGTGCTCGCCCCGCGCCAGCACCGCGGCCACGGAGGCAGCCGTGGTGGCCTTTGGGGTGCTGGGCGCCGCTTCTGGCGACGATGCGACGCCGCCGTCGGCGGAGCAGGCGACGAGGAGAGCGGCGAGAGAAGCAGCGAGACAGGGCTTGGAAAACGACATGGCGGGCTCCGAATTCGAGGCGACCGAGGCGTCCTTGCCGCGGCCTTCGAAGGAGTCAACGCGGCATGCGGCAAGGCGTGACGCGGTGGGTGCGGTTTTTCTCGGGGCCCGTTGGTGCTAGGGTCCGCCCGATGGCACGGCGAGATCTGGAAGAGGGCATCGTCCTCGAGCTTGGCAAAGACGCAACCTACGGCGGATACCTCTGCCTCGACGCCATTCTGAGCGCGCAGAAGCCCCGCTCCGAGAAGGGCCACCACGACGAGCTGTTGTTCATCATCCAGCACCAAACGTCGGAGCTGTGGATGAAGCTGATGCTGCACGAGCTCGACGCCGCGGTGGAGCGCGTGAAGCACGACGAGCTCGGCGCCTGCTTCAAGATCCTGGCGCGGGTGGGGCAAATCCAGCGCATCCTCTTCGAGCAGTGGAGCGTGCTCGAGACCATGACGCCCAGCGAATACCTGGGCTTTCGCGACGCGCTGGGGCAGTCGAGCGGGTTTCAGTCGTTTCAATACCGCGCCATCGAGTTCGCCCTCGGCAACAAGGACGCGAACACCGTGCGCGCGCACGTGGGTACACCGGAGATTCACGCGTGGCTCACCGAACGCTTGCAGCGGCCCTCGCTCTACGACGAGTTCCTTCGGCTCCTGGCGCGCAAGGGCTTCGCCATTCCGCACGACCGCTTGGAGCGCAACTTTTCCGAGCCCTACGAAGCGAGCGACGCGGTGCGCGCGGTGTTTCAGAAGATCTACGAGAACACCGAGCAGCACTGGGACGAGTACGACATGTGCGAGAAGCTGGTGGACGTGGAAGAGCGCTTCCAGCTCTGGCGCTTTCGCCACATGACCACGGTGAAGCGCATCATCGGTTTCCGTCGCGGCACCGGCGGCAGCTCCGGGGTGGCGTTCCTCAAGGGCGCCCTCGAGCTCACGTTCTTTCCCGAGCTGTGGGACGTGCGCACCGACCTGAAGGTTCGCTAGCGAAAAGCCGCTGAGGGCCCGCGGCGAATGCGGTATCGTGGCCCCGTGTCCGACCGTCCTGTTCGTTTGATCTACGCGTTCGATCCCCTTTGTGGGTGGTGCTACGGCTTTCGGCCCGCGATTCGCGCGCTGCGCAGCGCGGTGGGCGATCGCGCCAGCTGGGCCATCGCCGGCGCCGGCCTCGTCACCGGCGATCGCGAGCGTCCGATTCGCGAGACCGCAGCCGCGCTCGAGAAGGGCATGAGCCAGGTGGAGCGACGCACCGGCGCGCGCTTCGGCGAGGCCTTCCGCAAGAACATTCTAAACAAGGGCACGTGGCGCCTGAGCTCCGAGGCCGGCTGTCGCGCGATGTTCGTGGCCGAACAGCAGGCCGGCGAGAAGGTCTTCGAGTTCACCGAGGCGCTCAGCACCGCCTTCTGGGACGAAGGCCTATTGCCCGACGATCCGAGCACCCTGCGCGGCTGCGCCCAAGACGCCGAGATCGACGCCGAGGCGCTCCTGGCCGCATGGGCCACCGACGACGCCAAGGCCTCGACCCGCGCAGCCTTCGCCCTGTGGCGGCACCACGGCATCAGCGAGTATCCGGCGGTGTTCGTGGAGCGCGGCGCGCAACTGGAGCGCGTGTTCGAGGGCTACGTGGAAACCGACGTGGCCATCGAGCGCGTCGAAGCGGTGCTCTGAACCATGGCTTCGCGGGAGCTGCTCGACGAGGCGGAGTGGAAGCGCCTCGCGATTCGCGACCCCCGAGGGTTCTATGCGCTGGCCACCCGCGACACCGGCGACGTGCCGGTGCGCATGTTCCTGAGCGACGTACTGCTTCGCGAGGCCGAGCCCACGCTCTACCGGCAGATCGTCAACGCCACGCGCTTTTTCGGGGCGCGCGCGGTGATCATCACCCCCGACGTGCACTTCGGCTACGGCGTTCCGGTAGGCTGCGTCATCCTCACCGATCGCGAGTCGGGCGCCATCGCCATGGGCCCAGTGGGCTTCGACATCGGCTGCGGCATGATGAGCGCCCGAAGCTCGGTCGACTCCGGGCGCGCCAGCCCCGACCGCAAGCTGGCCTTTCATGAAGAGGTGATGAAGCGGGTCGACCTGGGCGCTGGCGGCACCAGCAAGCGCTTCGGCGAGGTCTCCACCCAGGAGATGCAAGACGTCATCCGCGGCGGCGCCGAGTACTACGTGGCGGCCCACGCCGGCCGCGCCGGCGAGACGGTCGATCGCAGCTCCGCCGAGCGACATCGCATTCCTGTGCAAGATACATGGGATGTTCCCTGGGGCGGCCCCGGGCGACCCGAGCGCGGCAAGGCGCAACTTGGCTCGCTGGGCGGCGGTAACCACTTCATCGAACTGCAGCGCAAGGAAGAGGACGGCACGCTCTTCGTTCAGGTGCACACCGGGAGCCGCGGCTTTGGCCACGGGCTCGCCACCAACTACTTTGCCATGGCGAAAGACGAGAACCCGGCGCTCGCCTCCGACATCGACCTTGGCTATTTCACCCCAGAATCGCCGCATTACGAGGCCTACCAGAACGCGGTGGCCGCCGGAGGCAACTTCGCCATCGTGAACCGGCTGGTGATCTTCGAGGCGGTGGCCGAGGCGTTTCGCAAGGTCTTCAAAGAAGATCTCGAGCTGGTGTACGAGATAAGCCACAACCTGGTGCAGGCCGAGGAGCACCCGGAGTTCGGCTCGGTGTGGGTGCATCGGAAAGGCGCCACGCGCGCCTTCCCGGCCGGTCATCCGGAGCTTTCGGGCACCCGCTGGGAGCACACCGGCCACCCGGTGCTCATTCCCGGGAGCAACCGCGACTTCAGCTATGTGCTGCGGCCCAGGGCCGGCGCGGTGCATTCTGCCTACTCGGTGAATCACGGCGCCGGGCGACGCATGAGCCGCGGCGAGGCGAACCGTGTGCTCTCGCAAGAGAAGGTGAACGAGCAGTACGCGCGCGACGGCATCTTGGTGAACCTCGACGGCGAGGTGCCGCTCGATGAAGCCGGTGCATGTTACAAGTCGGCGCGCGACGTGGTGGCGGTGGTGGTCGAAGCGGGGCTCGCCGAGATCGAGCACACGCTCTGGCCGCTCGGCTCGCTCAAAGGCAGCGACGAAGGCCTGCGCAAGAAGAAAAACGATCGCCGGGCCATCGAGAAAGGCCGCGATCGCGATCGCCGCGCCGGTCGCTCACGCAAAGACCCATGAGCCGCGCGCAGGCCTGGGTGCTGGTGAACGGCGACGTGCGAACCCTGAACGAACGGGGCGATCGCGCCGAGGCCATCGCCTGGAAATCTGGGCGCATCGCGGCGGTGGGCACCCGCGCCGAGGTGGAGCTGGCCGCGGGTCCCGAGGCCGAATGCGTCGACCTCGGCGGCGCCACCGTGCTCCCCGGCTTCATCGACGCGCATCACCACCCGGGCATCGTTGCGCTCTACGGCGGCGTGGTGCGCCTGGTGCCACCGCTGATCACCGACATTCGCAGCTTGCAAGAGGCGCTGGCGGCGCGGGCGGCGGTGACCGAACCGGGCGCCTGGGTGGTGGCCACCAATTGGGACGAGCACCTGCTGGCCGAGGGCCGCGCGCCAACCCGCGCCGAGCTCGACGACGCGGTGCCCGATCACCCGCTCTTCGCCATGCACTACACCTGCCACCGGGCTGCCACCAACAGCCGCGGACTCGAGGCGGCGGGCATCGGCAAAGACACGCCGGAGCCCGCGGGCGGGGCGATTCTCCGGGGCAAAGGCCACCTGCCGACCGGCGTGCTGGTGGAGCGCGCGCTGTGCGGCGTGGAAACCCTGGCCCGGCGCAGCCTCATCGCGCGCGATCCCGAAGGGTTCTTGAGGCGCCTGGCAACCCACTACCGCGCCATGGCGCAAGCCGGCATCACGCGGGTGGTAGATGCAACGGTGACCCCCGACGTGATGGCGCTCTATCGGGAGTCGGCGCGCCGCGGCGAGGTGTTGGTGCCGACGATGATGCTCCCGGTGTCGGACCTCAGCTACCTGCAACCACCGTGGGACGTCGTGGGCGGACCGCTCCCGCAAGACGCCGACGACGACCTTCTCACCACCGGGCCCATCAAGCTGGTCTTCGACGGCGTGCCGGGCTGCGCCATGTGCCTCACCTGGTGGCAGGCCTTCGGCGCCACGCTGCGGGCCTGGGGTCTGGCGGTGCAGCGAGGCACCTTCGAGCCGCTGCGAACCGCGCTCTCGCTGGGGCCGCAGCTGGGCGCCGACCTCAAGCTACGCACCGGCATTCGCATGTATCCTACAGAAGAAGCCACCCGCATCGTGCGGGCGGCGAGCGAGCGCGGCTTCGGGGTGGCCACCCACGCCATCGGCAACGAGGCGGTGGAGATCGCGGTCGCAGCCTACGCCGAGGTGCCGCAACCTGCCGGGCTGCGCGGCCTCCGCCGGCTGGAGCACGCCAGCTTTCTCGACCTCGCGCTGGTGCGCAAGATCGCCGACGTGGGCGCGGCGGTGGTGTCGCAACCGGAGCTGGTACGGCTGCCTACGCTGGCCCACGCGGCGTCGATACCCGGCATGCGCTACATGCCGCACCGCTGGCTCCTCGACGCCAAGGTGAAGCTGGTGGGCAGCTCCGACCACCCGGTGGCCGGGCTCGACCCCTTGGAGGGCGTGCGGGCGGCCATCGATCGCCGCACCGTGCGCGGTCACGCCCACGAGCCCGACCAGGCCATCGACCTCGACGAGGCGCTGCTCATGTACACGCGCACCGCCGCGGAAGTGTGCGGCGTGCTCGATCGCTGCGGCACCCTAGAGGTCGGCAAGCGGGCCGATCTGGTGGTGCTCGATACGCCGCTCGACCTTCACACCCTCGCCCGCGCCAAGGTGGCAAACACCCTCATTGGCGGCGCCTGGATAGCGCCGCGAACCGAAGGCTGAGCCATGCGCGCTTCAACCATGCTGACCCCGCTCACGACCCTGCCCCCAGCCGTGGTCGCAGCCGTGGTCGCAGCCGTGGTCGCAGCCGTCGTGGGGGCCTGTGCGGCCCCGGCCGCCTCGCACATATCCCCACCCACGGCGCCGCGAGCCAGCACCATGAAGCAAGAGATTCGCCTCGAGGTCGGCAAGAGCGCGACGACCGAAGAGGGGCTGCGCGTGACCTTCGACGGCTTCGAGGTCGAGCAGATCGCCGCGTCGCCGACGAGCCCCTCGGCCTACCCCGCCGGCAGCGGCACCACGTTCCGCTTCGTGGTGGAGAAGGGGAGCGCACGGAGCACGCTCCACTTTTCCAAGCTCTCGGCCGGCTACACGTCGCATCTCAAAGAGCAGTGGCAGGGCTACGAAATCTCGCTCGGCCCCATCGAACGTGAGGGCATGCCGCAGATGGTGGTGACCTTGGTTGTCTCCTGGGCACGCTGACGCCGCGTCGCGCAGATCTCTCCGGATGGCGCGAGGGTCACTCGCCGGCGGCGACGATGCCGTGCTTGCGGGCGAACCAGTAGAGGTGCACGTAGTCGGTGCCCGGAAACCGGCGATTGGTGGAATCGAAGCGGTAGTTCATGCCGTTCTTCCACACCATCACGCCGGTCTCGTCTTCGAAGAGCGGATAGCCCACCAGTGACTGCGTGCGGTCTCCCGTGGTCCAGTCGTTCTTCCACGGCAGCGAGGGATAGGGGCCCATGCAGAAAGCCGGGTCGACCCGGTGATCGATGGCAATCTTCGGCTTGGGAAACGGCATCTCGCGGAGCTTCCATTTGCCGTCGTCGACCCACTGCGCGGCCGGCTTGGTCTTTCCGAAGCGCTGCCGCAAGAAGGCCCAAACGATGAGGCGCTGGTCCTTGACGTTCTCCTGGCTGCGGTCGATGAAGTCGCCCACGCCGTCTTTCGAGTTGCCCCCGAGCTCCATGCGCTCGGAGAGCAGCATGTCGACCAGGCTGCCCACGAACGTGAGGTGGGTGCCGCTCCAGTCGGCAATGCCTTGCTGGTACTCCACCGCGTAGGTCTGGAGCTCGAGCCGCGTCTGCTGCCACTTCTGCTCAGCCTGGAGGCGCCGCGAGAGGTTGCCGTTGATGGTGGCGGAGATCCAGTTGGCCTCGAGGGCGTTGCCGCCGCTGCTCGCGACGTTGGTGTCGATGAGGTGGTCGGCGGCGACGCGCAAGCGCGCGCACAGATCGGCGTGGTCTGCCTTGTCGGCGCCCTCGCAGAAGAAGGGGAAGCCCAGCGTGTAGCCCAGGAAGAGCCCCTTGATCATGTCGTTGTTGCCGCCCTCGAGCCAGTCGAGGCCGGTGAAGGCGCCAGTGCCGGCATGCCAGTTGCCAGTGGCCGGTACGCCTGCTTTCGACTTGCGCAGGGTGCGCGCGAACTGCGTCCAGTCGCCGGTGATCTCCTGCAGCTTGATGAGCGCGTCGAGGCTGCGCTTGGCATTCACCTTGGCCTGCGCGTCGCCGGTGATCTCGAAGCGGTAAATTTGGCTCGCGATGTAGGTACCGGTCCACAGCGAGCCGTCGCCACTGGCCTCGATGGAGCCGTCGTCGAGGCGGCTGTCGGGCGAGAACCACACGCCGGGGTCCATGAAGTCGGTCTCCATCTCCTTGTCGAAGGCCTTGGCCTTGGCTTCGAGGGTGAGGCCGTAGGCGTCGGCGCGGACCCGCGTTTCCTGCAGGCTGATGTCGTCGACCGGCTTGTTCACCACCCGCAGCGCCTTGGGGTTGGCGCGGTAAAAGTCGAAGTCGGTGCGGTCGTACACGTGCCCGAACACCGCGGCGTTGAACTCTGGTCGCGACGCGTAGGGCGCCACCGCCGGCAGCGACTGATACGAAGCGAAGGTGGCGAAGGAGGCGGCTTTCTCGGTGGCCGAAGGCGGCGAGTGCGCCGGCGTGAGGGTGCGCTCCAGGCGAAAGATGGGGTCTTTCGCCGACTCCGTGCGCGCGCTCCACGTTTCTTCGAAGGCCTTGCCGCCCACCGTCCACTTCACGGTGATGCCGGCGTTGGTGCGGGCGACCGCCGCCGAGGTGGGCACGGGCGCGTCGGCCACCGAGCGCACCAGGGCGCCGCGTTGCTTCACGAAACCGCGCGGGTCGAGGGTGCCCTGCAAGGTGGCCTTGTCGGCGTCGAGGTCCTTGGCTGCGCCGGTCCACGCCAGGTGCAGGGCGCGGCCGTCTTCCACGGTGATGCCCTGGTAAGCCACGGTGCGTGCAAACTGCACAGATGCGCCGTCGTCGCTCTTTCGCAGCTCTACCAGCCCCGTGAAGGCGCCGCGGTCGTCCTTGCCGGCGACCTTCCACACGCCGAGGGCGTTGAGAGGGCCGGGCGGCGTGCTGGGCGTGGTGGGCGTAGTGGCGGTCGAGGTGGGCGCAGGCGTGCCCGATGAAGACGACGAGGAAGAGCCGCCGGGATCGTCACCGGAGCCGCTGCTCCCGCAGGCGAACGCAGTGCCGAGGAGAGCCGAGATTCCGAGCGAGCGAAGGAGAGCGATACGCATGGCTGGACGACGTTCTGAAGCCGTCGACAGCCCGTGTCAACCGCGCGGCAAGCAGTGCGCGAGTGCGCTCTCGAGAGCGCGCCGACTACTCGTCCTTGAGGAACCAGGAGTTGCTCGCAGCTTCGGCGGTGAGCGACTCGAGCTCGAAGCGGCCGTTGAAGTCGTTGTCTTCGAGAATGCGGTTGGCCAGCTTGCCGTCTACCGTGAGCCGATAGGGGCCGAAGGGCGCGAGATCGGTGCCGGGCGCGGCCTTGAAGATCTGCAGGTCGGCCTTGCCGTCGCGGTTCTGATCTTCGACCGAGAGGTAGTCGCCGGTCTTCTGCGAGTACGAGTCGACGCGACCGTCTTTGGCGGTGGTGCCCTTGGCGTGGTCGCCGTAGACGCGGTCGATGTCGTTCGGGCCGCGGTAGCCCACGCGGATGACGTCGAAGCTTGCGCAGGTCTGCCGCTGGAACGTCTCGCGGCCGTCGGCGCCCACGAAGCTGCGGGTGACGCAGTCGCCGTTCTGGCGCGGCTCGAGGGCGCGCAGGCCTTGCGAAAGCTCGGCGGTCACCGCGTCCATGGTGCGGCCGATGGGCGTGGCGGACGGGATCGCCACCTCCGGGCTCAGCTTGCGCTGGATGCTCGTGCGCCGTGAGGTCTGGTCCGCCGAGGCTTCGCCGTTGCCGGAGTCGACGGCGCAAGCGACCGAGGTGGAAGCGAGCGCGAGGGCGAGGGCGCAGAGCGTGCGGCTGTTCATGGAAGTGGGTTTCGCAAGAGCCGGGCCGGAGGGTACGCCACGAAACTGTTGGGGAATCGGTGCGCTATGTGGATCACAGTGCCCCCAGGTCTGATGTGCGATGAAACCATAGGCTGTCGCCATCACCGGGTGCGCGCCAAGGATGGGGCATGTCCCCTCCCCCGGCCCCCCCGGCCCCTCCCGGGCGACCGGCGCGCGGGCCCCTTCCGGCGGGCGGGAGCGGAGCGTGGTACGTTGAGAGCAATGCATCGCGCGCTCTCCATGCTGGGTCGGGTGATCGCTCTCACGGTGGCGACGGCTGCGTGCGGAATACAGCTATCGGGCGGCGGGGCGGCGACCGGCGGCGATGGGGGCGCCAGGGAGGACGGGGGCGCCGGCTCCGAGACGGGCGCCGGCGACAAGCCGACGCTGGCCGTCACCATGACCCAGCCGCCTGCGCAGGTGGAGCTGGAGAAGGAAGGCAGCCTGGGGTGGATTCACTGGGGCGATGACGAGGACGCCAAGGCGTTCGATGAGAAGGCGTCAATGCCCGGGGCCATTCCCACGTTCGAAGCGATCGGCGCCAAGGACCTGCGGACCCTCGGAGACAACTTCACCACCTTCCGCTGGACCAACGGCGCGCCCAACGAAGCGGACACGGCGAATCGCACCGCGGTGTACGCATTGGGGCAAGCGCCGTCGTTCGCAATGCAGCACACGGTCGGCGTCGCGAGCTTTCACCTTGTGGTGTACGCAGGGGTCTTTCGCGCGCGAGGGCAGCTCCGCGCCACCTTGACAGCGCCCGACGGTTCGTTGGTCTCCGCAGAGGCCACGCTCGAGAACAAGAGCAAGAGCGACTACGCGCGCTTCGACATCGCCGCCGGCGCCGCAACCCTGGGCGCCAAGCTCGACGTTCGATGGGAGATGGTTGGCGCTGCCGACCCCGACTCGAACATCACGATGGCTGCCGCCACGCTTGCGCCGTAGCGTCGCTCAGAACGTGGAGGTGACCTTGATCGGCCCCTCTCCGGCGTCGAAAAAGCTCGGCGCGGTGGATTCGGCGCTCCCGCTGAGAATGTAGCCGTTGATGCCCGCATCGTTGGCCGGGAAGGCGGGGTCGAGCGTGAAGCTATCGATGCGCAGCGTGGCGGGTCCCTGCCAGCCGGAAACTTGAATGGGTTGGCCGCCGTCGGGCGCAGCCATGACCTCGCCGCCTCCGCCCTGGCAGGTCGCGGTGTAGACCCCTGCCTTGAGGAGGCCGGTCGTAACGCATCGGAAGCCGGCGGTCTTGGTGAGCGAAGTGGGCACGTTGGGGTCTGCGTAGACGATGCCGAGAATGTCGAGAATGAGCTGATCGCCGGCCTGCCGCTCCATCGCCAGTGCCTTGCAGGGGAAGGTTCCCGAGCGGGCCCCGGAGAGGGTCACGACGCAGCCGCCCGCGCCTTTGCCGTCGGGGACGTTCGCGTCGCTCGGCGCGGTACCGCCGTCGGGCTGCACGCTGCCGCCGTCACCGCCGCCGGTGTTCGACAAGGAAACGGGAGCGCGGTCTGCGCTGGAACAAGCCACGAAAGCTCCGCACCCGGCCGCCGCCAAGAAAGCAAGTGTCACAAAACGTTTGCCCATTGTTACTGAGTATCACGGGCGCACAGCTCGGCAATGACGCTCGGGTGCGTTCTTTCGAGCGCAGTTACTCGCCGGCGCCGGTGGCGCGGCGTCTGCGGACCATGTCGACAACCCAGCGAACATCGCCGATTTTCACAGCGCCCAGCACCAGCACCAGCGCCGCGTAGGCCACGGCGTCGACCGCTAGGCGCAGCGGCCCGAAGCGTTCGAGCAGGTGGTGAATGCCGTACGTGACGCCCAGAGCGAGCATCGACTTGAGGAGCGCGACGATGGATCGCTTGTCGAAGGCGCGGCGCCCCAGGAAGAACAGGAACATCGCGGTCACGTACATCTCGAGAAACGTGAACACCAAGGCGTCGCCCATGCCGGCCCCGCCCAGGCCCCAGCGCGCCGAAGCCCACGGCACCACCAGCCACATGAGAAGGGGCTGCAGCGCCACACGCGAGAGCGAGATGAGCGTCACGGTCCAGGAGCGCTTGAGGATGATGAGCGCGGTGGCCAGGAGCACCGCCGCGTAGGTGAACACGAACGAAGGTGCGAGCTGCTCCAGGCTTCCGGCGCCGGGCAGGTACTTCTGCCCACAGGCGACGCGCATCCAAAACGCGGCGCCAAAGCTGATGAGCATGGTGGCGGGAATGGCCAGCACCAGAATGCCCTCGATGGCCCGGCGCAAGATGGCGAAGAACTCGTCTTCGCTGCGCTTCACCGCGCGGGTGAGCAGCGGCGTGATGACCCAGCCCTCGAGCGGCGCCAGCAGCATGGCCAGCGACGCGATGTTCTGAGCCGCGCTGTAGTAGCCCACTTCTTCCTTGGACGAGAAGCTCTTGAGCAGCGTGATGTCGAGCTTGTTCCCCATGGTGTACGAGATGGTGTTCACGAAGAACGGAACGCTCGCCGCGAGCACCAGGCGCGTCTCCGGCCGGTTGACGACCATCTTGAGAGAGAGCTCGCGGCGCACCGTGGGCCAGAGCAGCGCCGACTTGAGCAGCTCGCCGACGAGCAGCGGCAGCGCGAGGATGGCGTAGCGCGAGGTTCCCTGAACCACCGCGATGACGCCCACGCCCCACACCAACTTGGTGACGACGTTGGCCACCGCGAGGCCGCTGACCTTGGTCGAGGCCTGCAGCAGCGCCGCCAGCGACGCGTTCATCACCACCAGCGCCTGGGTCAGCCCGAACACCACCAAAGCCAGGCGAATCTCGGGATCGGGATCGGTGGTGGCGGCAAAGACGAAGAGCCCGAGCAGCAGCACCGCCGAGAGGATGGCCCGCACCATGACCGCGCCGCCGAAGAAGTCGGAGGCGTGCTTGGGTCGAACCGACACTTCGCGCTGGATGTAGGTGTCGAGCCCCAGGCCGGCGAACAGGAACGCGAGCGCGGCCGTGCTCTCGGCCCAGCTGTACTGTCCGAAGCGTTCGGGCCCCAGATACCGCGGCAAAATGAAGCGCACGCCGAGCGCCACGGCCCAGGTCGCAATGAGCGATAGCCCCAGTTTCAGCGCGTTTCGGAACGCTACGGAGACGTCGCGATGGGTTTCGCCGTGGTCGGAGTCGGCCATGTTCGTGGAGAACCATGAATCCTGGGCCTTCGGCGACAGCGTAGGCAACAAAATTCTCACGTTTGCGCGCACCCCGGAGATGCGCGTCACCCGTTCGGGGGCGTATCGCCGGGCGCCCCTATGCTACTAGTCTCCGGAGCGGATGGCGCTCTCGGAGGGACTGCGGGTCGACAACTACATCATCGGGCGCAAGCTCGGTGCCGGCGCCTTTGGCGCGGTGTACTTGGCCCAGCACGTGGAAACCGGCGAGCCGGTGGCCATCAAGACCCTTCTGCGGCCCGCCTCGAGCCCCGGCGACCACGTGAACCGCTTCAAGCGCGAGGCCACCAACTTGCGCCGGGTGCAGAGCGACTACGTGGGCAAGATCATCGATTTCGTAGCCGACTCGGAGCACGGGTTCCTGCTGGTCATGGAGTTCATCGAGGGCGACCTGCTCTCGGACATTCTCACCGACACGTCGCTCTCGATTCCCGAGGCCATCGAGCTGGGCATCCACCTGGCGAGCGGTCTGGTCGACATGCACGCTGCGGGCGTCATCCACCGCGACATCAAGCCTTCGAACATCATGGTGCGGCCGCTCGAAAACGGCCTCCAGCGCGCGGTCATCTTCGACCTGGGGCTCTCGCGCTTCAACCCGCGCATCACCAGCACCGAGAGCGACGAAAACTCGTCAATGGACCTCACCGCCACCGCTTCGAAGGTGGCGCTCGGCACGCCGGCGTTCATGGCGCCGGAGCAGATTCTCGACGCCCGCAAGGCAACCGACGCCTCGGACGTGTACGCCGCGGGCGTGGTGCTGTACGTGGCGGCGAGTGGCCGCTTTCCCTTCGAAGGCGACGAGCGCGAGATCGCCCGGAAGAAGCTCTCGGAAGAAGCGCCCAAGCTCGACCTCGGGCGCATCGACAGGCTCACCTTGCAGTACGCCAAGGTGGTGGCCAAAGCCGTGAAGCGGCGCCCCGAGGAACGCTACCCCACGGCGCAGGAGTTTCTCGACGCGCTCACCGAGCTGCGCGAGCTGGCCGCGAGCATGCCCGCGCGCAGCCAATCGCCCTTCCCGCCTTCGCTCGAGGCGCAGACGCCGGGCGGCCCGGGCGCCTACATGCCCAAGAGCTCCGCCGGCTTTCCCGCCTTCATGCCCATGCCGCCGCAGCCGCCTTCGCGCTCGCAACCGGCGCTGCTCACCTCGAAGCCGGTGCCGCGCGCGGCCGAGAAGGGCGGCGGCTCCTTCGCGATGATCGTGGTGATCGTCATCGTGGTGGTCGTCGTCATTCTCGGGCTGGTCGGCTACGCAATCTCGTAGGTTCGTTGACTGCGGTGTGTATGGACGCTGTGATGCGGCGCATGGCCCTCGTCTCTTGCTCTGCCTGCCGCCGTCACACCCGCGCCACCGAGGCTTCGTGCGCGTTCTGCGGGGGTGCGCTTTCGGCATCGATCGCGATCGCCGGCCCAAACCTGGGGGCGCTCTCGCGCGCTGCGCTCCTGGCGCTGGCGGTCGCCGGGTGCAACCGCCCTACCGAGACCATCGCGCAGGCCTACGGCGCCCCGCCGCCGGAGCCGAGTCCGCAGCTCGACGCCGGCGCAGCAGACGTTGCGCAGCCCGAGGTGCCCGACGCCGGCATGCCCATGGGCATCATGTACGGCGCGCCACCTGCTGCGGCGTCCTCCGGCTCGAAGGCGCCCAGAAAGAAACCCTGATTCTCACCGGCGGCGTGGTGGCGAGCGACGGTTCGCGGTACCTTCGCCCCATGCGCCCCGGCGATTCCATGGAATTCACGGGAACCACCCCGGCGACCATCGATCGCTACACCATCGAGGCGCCCATCGGCCGCGGCGGCTTCGGCAACGTGTTCCGCGCTCGGCACACGCACACGAGGCAGCTGGTGGCGCTCAAGGTGCTCCGCTCGTCGGCGATCCAGGCAGGCCACACCGCCGCGCACCTGGTTCGCGAGGCGCAGATCATGGCCAGGGTGCGCCACCGCAACATCGTGCAGGTCATGGATGCGGGCATCGTCGACGACACGGCCTTCGTGGCCATGGAGCTGGTCGAGGGCGCCACCATCGCCGATTGGATCGACTCCTCGGGGCCGATCCCCTTTCACCGCATCTTCGACCTGGCCCAGCAACTCTTGGGCGGGCTCGAGGCAGCCCATCGGGCCTTCGTGGTGCACCGCGACATCAAGCCGCAGAACCTGGTGGTTCTCCCCGACGGCACCTTGAAGATCCTCGACTTCGGCATCAGCAAGGCGAGCTTCGTAGCGGTGAGCGCGAGCTCGCAGGATAAGTGGGCCGGCACGCCCGGGTACATGGCGCCGGAGCAATACGGCACCGGCGACGTCGACGCGCGCGCCGACATCTATGCCGCAGCCGCGACGCTCTTCAAGATGACGTGTGGCCGGAAGCCCTTCTCGGACGATCAGCTCGCAACGCTGATGACCCGGGTGCTCTCGGAGCGCGCGCCGCTGGTGAGCGCGTTTCGACCGGACGCGCCGGCCGCCCTGGTGATGGCCCTCGACCGCGCACTCTCGCGCGATCGCGACGCGCGGTTCCCGAGCGCGGCGGCCTTCGCGGCGGCTTTGGGCGTTCCCGCCGCGGCAGCGACGCTCACCGTTCCCGCGGCGCTCGGCGAAGCACCCACATTGCTCGCCGCCGGCGGCGACGCGGGCACCACGCGAAGCTCGCCGGTCCCTCGCGATATTCGCGTGGACTATGCACCCATCCGCTCGCTCCCCCCGGGGCGCAGCTCTACCCTACCCTTGCTCCTGGGGCTGGGTGCGCTGGCGCTTTTGGGCAGCGTGGCGGCGGCGGGCGGCTGGGCACTCACCCGAGCTCGGGCTCCTGCAACGCCGCCGGGCGCGGGCTCCGCGCAGTTGGCAACGATCGCAGCACCGACGGCGACCGCCTCCGCCAGCGCAGCCGATGCGCCAACCACCACGCCTTCGGCGGCCTCACCCGCTGCGGCCCGACCTTCGGCCAAGCTCGTGACGCCCGCGCGATCGCTCGATGCCGGAGGCGGAGGCGGAGGCGCGGTATCCGGCCGCAAGCAGGTGGGTCAGGCGTGCGACAGCGTGGCCGACTGCGGCGGGAGGCCGGCGCGCTGCGACAACCACACGTGCACCTGCCCGAGCGGCCCCACCGAGCGCGTTTGCGGCGGCTTCTGCGTGCCGGTCAATAACGACGCCTGCACCGCCTGCGACACTCCGTGCGCCGACGATCAGCACTGCGTCTACTTCTGGGGGTCGGGAATGTCGCGCCCCGCGGGCGTGTGTCGCGCCTGCGATCCGAAGAACGGAGGCGCCCATTGCGGCGCGGCCCACACCTGCACCACCCTCGACAGCGACCCCGCCAACTGCGGCAAGTGCGGCAACGCGTGCGGCGCGAGCGGCCAGTGCCGTCAGGGCCAGTGCGTTCGCATTTCGCCGCTCCACGGCGCGTGCCAGACGAGCGGCGATTGCGCGCGCAACGACGAGGGGTGGCGCCAGGAGTGCCGATCCGGCACGTGCCAGTGCAAGGCAGCCAACCCCGAGCGCGCCGGAACCTGCGCCCGGGCGCCGTGAGCCGCCTCAGCGGGGCCCGCGCAGAGCTCGCGAGCCGATGCCTGCGGCGAGCGCAGCGCCCAGCGCGAAGAGCGCGGCGCGCCCCCAAGTGAGGGTGGATGCGAAGCCCAGGAGCGACACGAGCGAGTAGGGGCCCGTGAGCCTTTGGGCGATGGCGCCGGCCCACACCGAGAAGACGCCCCATTGGTTCAATCACTTAGTCATCATAAAGAAGACGCCGTGCCCGGGCCCTCGCCGCATTCCGGTGCAGCGACCCGGGCCGACGAGGTCGAGCGTTGGCGGTGCCTGCGTGAACGGCGCGCCACACCGGCGTAAGCACCCTCGCCTCGGGTGTTGGTGGCTGCTACCCTCGCGCACCGCACGTAACCGGAGAGAACATGACCGCACTTCCCGTCTCGACCCTCGCCCGCGCCGCATCCGTTGCCCGAGGCCTCGCCATCGACGCCATTCACGCCAGCCAGAGCGGCCACCTGGGCCTGCCGCTGGGCTGCGCCGAGATCGGCGCCGTCTTGTTCGGCTCGGCCCTCCGCCACTGCCCCAAGCACCCGGAGTGGCTCGACCGCGATCGCTTCGTCCTCTCGGCGGGCCACGGCTCCATGTTCCTGTACGCCTGGCTGCACCTGGCTGGCTACCGCGAGATGAGCATGGACGAGCTGAAGCGCTTTCGTCAGCTCGACTCGAAGACCCCCGGGCACCCGGAGCTCACCCACGCGCCGGCCGGGGTGGAGACGACCTCTGGGCCGCTGGGTCAGGGCATCGGCAATGCGGTGGGCATGGCCCTTGGCGCCAAGATGGCAGCGGCGCGCTTCAACACCAAAGAGCACGCGATCTTCGGCCACCACGTGGTGTGCCTGGCCGGCGACGGCTGCATGCAAGAGGGTGTAGCCATGGAAGCCCTGGCCTTCGCCGGGCACCAGAAGCTCGACAACCTGATTCTCATCTACGACGCCAACAACGTCACCCTCGACGCGATGGCCAAGGAGACGCAGAGCGAAGACACCGCCAAGCGCATGGAGGCCACCGGCTTCGACGTGCAAACGGTCGAAGGCAACGACATGACGGTGTTTGCCAGCGCCTACGAGCGCGCCAAGCACGCGGGCAGCGGCAAACCCCAGCTCATCATCGCCAAGACCCTCATCGGGCTTGGCATTCCCGAAGTGGCCGGCACCCAGAAAGCGCACGGCGAGGGCGGCGCCAAGTTCGCCGAAGCGGCGCGAGCGAACCTGGGCCTGCCCCCGGAGCCGTACCATGTGTTTCCCGAGGTGAGCGCCTTCTTCCGGGAGCACGAGAGCACCCTCGATGCGGCGTTCGATGCCTGGTCGAAAACCTTCGCGGCCTGGCAGGAGAAAAACCCCAAGCTGGCCGAGGAACTGGGCACCTCGCGCGCCTTCGCCCACACCCTTCCGCAAGACACCGCCCGAAGGACGCCCGACGCGGCGAAGCTCCTGGCGGCGATTCCCGCGTTCGCGGCCGACACCAAGGTGGCCACCCGCAAGGCGGGGCAAGACGTGTTGCAGCCGCTGGCCGCGCAGGTGCCGCTGCTCATTGGCGGCAGCGCCGACCTTTACGGCTCGACCCTGAACTACATCGGCGACCTCAAGGCCGGCGACGACGACTGCAAGTTCGAGCACCGAACCGGGCGCAACATTCGCTTTGGCATTCGTGAGCACGGCATGTGCTCCATCCTCAACGGCATCGCAGCCCACGGCGTGTTCCGCCCCAGCGGCTCCACCTTCCTGGTGTTCGCCGACTACTGCCGGGCTGCCATTCGCCTGTCGGCGCTCAGCCACCTGCCGGTCATTTACATCTTCACCCATGACAGCGTGGGTGTGGGCGAAGACGGCCCCACGCACCAGCCGGTGGAGACCGTGCCCGGCCTGCGCGTGATTCCCAACCTCGACGTGATTCGCCCGGCCGATCCCGAAGAGACCGCGGGCGCCTACGTGGCCGCGTTGGATCGCACCGACGGCCCGACGCTCATCGCGCTGAGCCGCCAGACGGTGCCGCTCCTCGCGAGCATCCCGGTGGAGACGCGCCGGCAAGGCGTGCTCAAGGGCGGCTACATCGCCAAGCGCGAGACGGGCCCCCTCGAGGTCATCTTGCTCTCGGCCGGAAGCGAGCTGCAGCACGCCATGCAGGCGGCAGAGAAGCTCGGTGCCGGCGCGCGCGTGGTGAGCATTCCCTGCTTCGCGCGCTTCGACCGCCAGCCCGCTGCGTACCGCGAAGAGGTGCTGCCCCGGTCGTGCCGGCGCCGCGTTTCTATCGAGGCTTCGACCACCGCCAGCTGGGCGCAGTACGTGGGCCTCGACGGCGCGAGCATTGGCATCGATCGCTTCGGGATTTCCGCTCCCGGCGCGCTGGTGATGAAGACCCTCGGCATCACCGCCGAGCACGTGGTGGCCGAAGCCGAACGCCTTCGCAACGCCTGAGGCGTGAGCGTCGAGCCGTCG
The DNA here is from genome assembly GCA_038210445.1 of Polyangiales bacterium. Taxonomy (GTDB): domain Bacteria; phylum Myxococcota_A; class Polyangia; order Polyangiales; family Polyangiaceae; genus JABFRG01. Next base: position 76,997 of record JBBQWQ010000001.1, on the reverse strand, counting down.
CGCAATCCATGCGTAGGCGGCTCGGCGCGCGCTTGCTCTTTCGAAGCTCGTTCCATCGGCGTAGGCTGCGCGCATGAGCGCGAAGAAGGCATCGAAGAAGAAGACCGCCCCCCGTAAGCCCGCAGTTGCCGCGAAGAAGGCGCCCGCAAAGAAGTTGCCCGCGAAGAAGGCACCCGCAAAGAAGGCACCCGCAAAGAAGGCGCCCGCAAAGAAGGCACCCGCAAAGAAGGCTACTTCGGCGGCCAAGAAGCCCATGGCACGCCGCGACGGCTCGGGTCACCTGAATGCCAAGTACGCGGCCGACCTTCGTCGCCGCAGCAAGAGCGCCACCGTCGTCGATAGCGACGCACGGGGCTTTCTCCGCGGTAAGCGCAAGAACGATGCGCTCGCCGACGAGATGGGCAAGGAGTTCCTCGAGACCGTGACCAGCGGCGAGGACGAGGGCAACGAGATCCGCGACGCGATCACCGAAGAAGAGGTGGGCGGCCCCTTCGTGCGCACGCGCGGCAAGCAAGAGTTCGGCTACGCCCGCGACGCCTCGAACCCCAAGGGCTCGCGCCGAGAGCCGTTTCCGAAGACCTGAGCCGGCCCGCGTTAGTTGGGTTGGACCTCGCATCGTGCGGCGACGGCAGATCGAGCACGACGCGGTGGACTTCGCATCGTGTCGGCGCGACGCGCTGCGCGAAGACCCGGTCGTGCTCCTGGTGGGAGAAGTGGCCACCGGGTACTTGCGTGTCACCGCCCGCTCGCCGCCGACCCCGAACTAGACGGCGGCGATCACGAGCGCCGCGACGATCGCCGGGAACACCCCGCTGCTCCGGACCATCGCATGAGCGCTGGTGGCTGACCCGGTTGATGAAGTGCTTCAAATCCAGGTCCACCACGTACTCGTACCCTTCAGCAGCTCCGGCGTTGACGGGCTCGCGCCCGTTGCTTTTCGACTGTTCCGAAGCTCAGTCGGAGCTGCCTCGTTGTTTCTTGCCACTCGCAACGTCGATCAGCGCAGCGCGCAGAGTCGACGCTCGTAGTCGACGAGACGTCGCTTCGGCTCGTCGTGGTCCCGCAGCCCACCCCTGGCGTCGATGAACGCGTAGGGGCCTGCGAGGAAGCGCGACAGCGGCGCCTCGGCCCCCTCGGTACGCGGGCCGATGTGGAAAAACTGCGCGGTCGGCGCGTGCATGCCCTGCTCGCGGCCGTGGCAGCCATTGCACGTGTTGCGCGAGAACCGGAAGCGGAGCTCGCTGCCGGTGATCCCGCAGGCCGCGCTGACCTCGGGCGGGAGGTTCGGCGCGTCCCAATAGCTTCGCATGTCGTTCGCGCTCCGACCCGCCTGGAACTGCACGGCGTCGAACTCCTGATTGTCGCACTCCCGCGGGCCGGCACCGCGGTACGGCTCGAATTCCTGGGGGACCTTGTGATGCTCGTCCCGGATCTCGGCGCAGTACTGCACGAGGTAGTCGCCGAGCTTCGTCGTCTCGTCGTGTCGGACAGCGGGGGTCTGGGTGAGGTAGAAGTGCTGCAGGTCGCGGTGGGTGGGTTTCAGAGGAAGGCGGAACTCGCGAAACTCCTGGCCGATGCCGAGGACGCCGAGGTCGTTGGTGCGAAGCCGGATGAGGTTGCTGTCCTTCGGTCGCGCGCGGGTGCCGACCGTGCAGCCCGCGCATCGTGTCGCTCCCTCGGGTTGCGTGATGTCCCAGGTGAGGCTCGCGAGGAGCTTCCGGTAGGCGACCGGCCCCAGGGGCTGCTGCGGCGCGTTGCCGGCTAGCGCATGCCAGCGGGCGAGCTGGTCGCCGACCTCCGCGTCGGTCTCCGCCGGCACGTTGTACTCGAGGATGACCGTGAAGTCTCTCGGCTGGTTGGTCCGCGGATCGACGAGACCGAACACGAACCGGAGTTCGCCGGCGCCCGCCTGATCGCGGCGCAGACTGTCATTGTTCCGCACGTTCGTGCCCGGTGGTGACAGGTCGACGAGATCGGCGCGCCGGACGATCGCGAGGAGACGGAACGGTGCCTGGGTGAGATCGAGCTGTCCGTCCTTCTTCGGCCAGCTGGCGATGATCTCCTCGATGCGGGGCCGGGCCGCGACGAGATCGCAATTGACGCTATCGTCGCGCTCCCACATCCCGAGCCAGTCGCGAACAAACTGCGGGGGCGCGAGCGGCACGTAAGGCTCGTTTTCGACCCCCTTGTCGGTCCCGTCGCCGACCATGCCGGCCATCAGCCGGCCCAGGTGCCAGACGCCCTCCTCGGGATCGGTCGGGGTCATGCTACCGCTCGGCCAGCGTGTTCGCAGACGGTCCTCGACCACCGCCAGATCTCGGATCACGAGCTCGCGACCGTAGTCGATGCCTGGTGTAGCGCCTCCGCAGATCCCTGGTGTGCCGCGGGCGACCGGCATGAGCGCCGCCTCGCTAACGCTCACGACGTCGGGGTCGGCGTCGGCGTCGGCATGGGCGCGGCGTCCCACGTCTCCAGGCGCCGCGCACGCGCCCATCGCGACGATCGCCAGCGAGGATCCGATCACAAGTCCGAGCAAGTTGAGGTTCATGGCGGGTGACCCAGCAATTTCGATGCCGCCTCGTTCGCGCTTCCCGGAGTGGGCGCCGTTGGCAGCGATCGCCCCAACGGATGACCGGCGCCGTCATCATCGGTGACCTCCGGCGTCATCGTGCCGGCGAACCGGAGACGCTGCAGCGCGTAGATAGAAGAAGCTGGTTGGCGGGTCGCTCGAGCGGCGTTGGTGGTCGTTTTGGGCTGGCTCGTCTGCGCGGGACGCACCGCGGTGGCCGACGATCCGGCGTCGCTCACGACGTTACTGGAGGCGAGTCGGCAGCCGGGGACGCAGTCGCGTTTTCGCGCGCGTAGAGCACGCGGGCGACGAAGGCGAAGAGGCCGATAGACCCGGTGAGCAACGAGAGGACGATCCACGGCAGCGGACGGATGCCGTACTTCCGCGCCACGCTGGAGGCTAGAAACAGACCCATCGTCACCGAGAGCACCAGATCGATACCCACCTGCATGCCCCACCCGGAACGCACGTGGTCGTCCACGAAGCCGAAGAGCCCCTCGGCGGCGATGACGCGGATCGAGAAGGCCAGGAACACCAGGGAGACCAGGGCTGGGAGGAGCCAGAGATTCTTCTTCATGGTCACGACTCTGGGGCCGCTTTGCGGCTCCGCCATAACCTTCGAGGTCAAGGTGGGCCGGCAAACCCCGTGCTACCTTGACCGGGTGATCGCGCCGCTCAGCCCCGGACCCATGATCCGCTCACTGCGCCAGGCGCGAAGGCTCAGCCAGGAGCAGCTGGCAGACCGCGCGGAGATCTCCACCCGGCACCTCTCGTACCTGGAGAGCGGAAGAGCGAAGCCGTCGCACACCATGTTGCTGGTGCTGGGCTCGGCGCTAGACCTGCCGCTTCGCGATCGCAATACCCTGCTGGTGGCCGCCGGCTTCGCGCCGGTATACCGCATCTCGCCACTGGAAGATCCAGCGATGGCCCACGTGCATCAGGCAGTATCGCACTTCCTGCGTCTCCACGAGCCGCACCCGGCGATCCTGTTGGATCGCGCCTGGAACATCTTGCGGCTCAACAACGGTGCCATGCGGATCTTCGCCTGGTGCGGGCTCACCCTGCCTTCGGGCGGCGGTCCCATCAACGCGCTACGGGCGGCATTCGACCCCGCGCTGGGGCTTCGCGATTGCGTGGTGAACTTCGAAGACCTCGCAGATGCGACGCTGGAGCGGCTGCGAACGGAAGCCGACGTCGACCCTTCGCTCAGCGATCTGCTGCGCGACCTGGAGCGCTTGCGCGGCCCCCACCGGGCACGCGCCGTCTCCGCGGGCGTGAATCCCGTCGCCATGCCCGTTCACCTGCGACGGGGCGATCAGGAGCTTCGGTACTTCACCACGCTCACCACGCTGGGCACCCCGCTCGACGTGACAGCGCAAGAGCTGCGCATCGAGAGCTACTTCCCTTTGGACGAGGCTACCGAGAAGCTGGCGCGAACGCTCTCCGAAGCTGCGCCGGTTTGATCACCGCACTTGGTTCTACTGCGAGCGGTGCGCATCCAAATCGCCTGTATGTTGCAGGCGCACCGCGGCAGCGAGACCGCCGGAACTCGTGGAAGGTCGCGACGGTCAACATGCGTCCGTTGCAATGGACGGTGATCCCTCGAGGTCTCGCAGTAGTGTTGGGGCTCCGGGCTCACAAAGGTTGGGCGGCGAGGAGGCGGCAAACGCGGAGCGCAGCGCAGGCGGCGCCGTAGCCGTTGTCGATGTTGAGCACGGTCAGACCCGGCGCGCAGCTCGCCAAGATGGCATGAAGCGCAGTGCTGCCGCCCGCGGCAACGCCATAGCCGTTGGACGTGGGGACGGCGATGACGACACTTCCCACCAAGCCCCCGACCACGGTGGGCAGCGCCGCGTCCATCCCGGCGACCACGATGACCACGGGAAAACGGCGGATCTCGTCGATGCGCTCGAGGAGCCTCCAGGCGCCGGCCAGGCCCACGTCGACGAAGGATGCCACCGACTCTCCGTAGTAGCGGAGTGTGCGCTCCACCTCGCGGGTGACAAATGCGTCGGAGGTGCCGGCAGCCACCACGCACACCCGGGCGGCATGCTTCGGCTCGCGCACCGGCCCGAAGTAGGCAGTCCGCGAGACCGGCTCGTAGTCGATACGTGGCAGATGCCGACGTTGCAACGCCCCGACCTGCGCGGAGCTCATGCGGGTGAGCAGCAGCCGCACGCCGGCATCCTCGGCGCGGTCGAGGATGATCTGCAGGTGCTCGTCGGTCTTGCCGGCGCAGAGAATGGCTTCGTCGAAGCCGATCGTCTCCACCCGGCGCAGGTCGAGGTTCACTTCGCTGAGCGCGTTCATGTTCAAAGCTCGCTTCTATCGCGGTCGGCGACCAGTCGCCCGAAGGCCTCGTCGCTCAGAAGCCGTGCGTCGCCTCCCTCGACGTCGCACTCGAAGAGGTCGCCCTCTTCGTCGTCGAGCCAAATGGGGGTAACCATGACGCGGCGCTCGCGCAGCAGGCGAGCAAGGTGGCCATCCCTTCGCAGGCGCATGCACTTCTCGGCGACCGAGTTCTGCGAGGCCTGGCGAGCGCTCTGGCCTATCGCGACCGGGGCGCTGCCGCGCTCGAGATGGCCACAGACGACGATCTTGCGGACACCCTCGACCTCGATGGCATATTCCAGTGTCGCCCGCGTTCCCGGCTCCGACCAATCCGCGCCGGCGCTCAACTGCTGCAGCGCCATCGCGGTCGGACAGCCGGCGATGAGTTGGGCCGCGGCGCGGTTCTTGGTGCAAAGAACGAAGAGTACGCTGCTGCCGCCGGCGAGCCTTGGCTCGGCCGCACTTCGGCGATAGGTTCGAAGCGCATCATGCCAGGAGCTCATCAGTCTTCTCCCTGGGCGAGCGAGTAGCCCGGCTTGCCGTCGAATTCCTGAAGTTTTTCGATATGCATCCAGCGGTGCACCTCGGCAACCTTGGTGAGGTGCGTGAGCAGGACCTGGTCGTTCAGGTCTCCCTCGGTATCGCGAAGAACGAAGCGGCATCGCCACTGGTCGATGCAATCGGTCATGGCGCCATTGTGGGAGAACACCTTGGTCCCCCGATTGGAGATCATTTTCAGTCGCAGGGGCGACTCCTCCGACAGCGCCGTAAGGCTGTTTCCGAGCTCCTCGGCAGAGAGCGCGGACTCCACGAATATATCTGCGCCCAGGGTACGACGAGACTTTGCATGCACGAAGTCCGGCGCCGACGAAAGCTCGCTCATTTTCAATGGCTTATGGTCGCGCACCCGAACCGCCTCCGAGTGCTTGCCAAGGTTGGCAATTACGTGCTCGGTAAACTCGGTGGTAGATACGCTGCCTTCCGGGCGCACGTCGCGGGTGTAAACCCCCTGCTCCAAGGTGACCATGAGGGCCTGCTCAATGCTCTGGGCGGCAGCAAATTCGTCGATGTGCCGAAGCATCATGACGCCCGACTGCAGCACTGCCGTAGGATTGATGACGTTCTTGCCCGCGTACTTGGGCGCGCTCCCGTGCACGGCTTCGAAGATCGACACTTCGTTTCCGAGGTTTGCGCCCGGGGCAAAGCCCAGCCCGCCGATGAGACCGGACGCCAGGTCGGAGATGATGTCGCCGTTCATGTTCGAGGTCACGATGACGTCGAACTGCTCCGGTGAGCGCACCAGCTGGTGCGCGCAATTGTCGATGATGATGTGGTAGGCGTTCAGTTCCGGGTACTCGGGGGCTATTTCCTCGAAGGTCTTCTTGAGCAAGCCCTCGGTAAACTTCATGATGTTCGCCTTGGTGGCGCAGTGCACGGTCTTGCGACCCTCGGACCGCGCCAGCTCGAACGCCAGCCGGACAATCTTCTCGCAACCCTTGCGCGACATGAGCTTCAGGCACTGGGCCACGCCAGGGGTCTGCATGTGCTCGATGCCGGCGTAGAGATCCTCCACGTTTTCGCGGACAATCACCAGGTCGATGCCGGCTCCAGAGTAGCGCGTCTTGACGTTGGGCATTTCGCGAACCGGACGCACGTTGGCGTAGGTCTCGAACAGTTTGCGCAACGTGACATTGGCGCTTTTCTCGCCGAAGCCGATGGGCGTCTCGAGCGGCCCCTTGAGGGCGACCCGGGTGGAGCGAATCGAGGCGATGGTCTCCGGCGGTACACCGCTGGGCAGCCCGCGGCGAAAGACCTCTGCACCGGCCTCCTGCGGTTCCCAGGCGATGCGAACGCCGGTGGCATCGATGATGCGCTGGGTTGCCGTCACGACCTCGGGTCCGATGCCGTCGCCGGCGATGAGCGTCACCCGCTTCCGTCCCGCAGAATCCACTTCGTAGTGCATAGCTCGGCCTTCCAGGATTGGGAGCGCGCGGAAAAGTCCGCGGCCGGCTCCGAGGACGAACCTAGCCCGCGGGGTACATTGACGCGACTTCACACTTTCAACGCGAGTGTTCTATATTTATCAACACCCATGACCTTCCTCAACTACCACCACCTGCGCTACTTCCGCGCCATCGCCCGGGAGCGCAGCATGCGGCTCGCCGCCGAGAAGCTGCACCTCTCGCCCTCGGCGCTGAGCATTCAACTCAAGCAGCTCGAGGAGAGCTTCGGCCATCGACTGTTCGACCGCGGCGGACGCGGCGTTACCCTCACCGAGGCGGGCCGGGTAGCGCTCGACTATGCAGAGACCATCTTTCGCGCGGGCGAGGAGCTCTCAGATTTGATGGAACACGGCATACGCCAGGGCCGGCGGGTGCTGCGGGTGGGCGCGGTGGCCACCCTGTCGCGCAACTTCCAGATGGAAGTGCTTCGGCCGCTGCTGGGTCGCGACGACGTGGAGCTGGTGGTGCGGTCGGGAACGCTGCGCGACCTACTCGTGCTCCTGCACGCGCACCAGGTCGACCTGGTGCTGGCCAATCAGCCGGCGCCGCGCGACGCGAACACCCGCTGGCACAGTCACCTGCTGGCCCGAGAACCGGTGAGCCTGGTGGGCGCACGGTCGTGGCGGCGCAAGAAGTTCCGCTTCCCCGAAGATTGCGCGACCGTGCCCATCACGCTCCCGAGTCTGGAGAGCAACATGCGCGTGGCGTTCGACCGCCTGATGGACGGGGCCGGCGTGCGGCCACTGGTGGCCGCCGAGGTGGAAGACATGGCCATGCTCCGCCTGATCGCGCGCGAGGGTCGCGGCCTGGCGCTGGTGCCTCCAGTGGTGGTGAAGGACGAGATCGAGCGCGGCCAGCTGGTGGAGAAGCACCGGTTGGCCGAGGTGGAGGAGACCTTCTTCGCCGTCACCCCCGGCGGCCGCTTCCGCGACGTCCTCGTTCGTGAGCTCATCGAGAATGGCAGCGCCTCCGCCGCGAAGACGGGCCGAGCCAAGGCCGCCCGCGTGGGCACCGCGACCGCGGCTTCACAGGGCAAGGGCCGAGGCGGGGGAACGTAAGACCATTCGCGGCGCAGCCTATCGGCATTGAGGCCCCACCTCAGCGCCCGCTGCTCGCTCTGTGCGCTTTGTTGGCGTGGTACCCGATGAGGTCGAACTCGTAGGTTAGTTCGAGGAGTCCTGCGATCGGTCCCGCGCGCGAAGAATCGTTCGGAAACTTCGCTCCAGCGATGATGATGAACTGCCTCACTGGCGTGATCTGCACCGCGGTGATGAGCGCGCCCAGATCGTGGTTCCCAGAGAAATAGTCCGCAATCAGCGAAAAATGCTTGGTGAAAGGCTGCTCGACCCCTCCCATCGCGTGCAGGGTCGTAGAACCGAAGATCTGCTTGGTGCCGTAGCTTGGGCCGGCGGTAAACCGCGTTTTTGAGGATTGGAAGCCGAATACTGAACGCTGCATAGGTCCATATTCCTACGCCATCGCCCGAGAACGAGACGGGAAACATCGGGCCAAAGGCCGCGGTTGGCTCCCAAGGCGATTCGCTCGCGAGTTGCACCCGATGCTTGTAGCCTGCAGCGGCTGCAACTTTGCCGAGAGGGCTGCCGAGGCCATAGAGCGTTGCCGCGAGCTCTATATTGTGTCCGATACCGAGCGTCGCAAACGTGAAGCTGTTCCAGTAAGGCCGATTCTTATAGTTGGGATTCACCTGAGATTCGTGCGCGATCATCAAGCCACCCGGATGCGTGACATCGGTGTTCGGAACGCCGGCAATGACGGACTGCGCCGATGCCGTTTTGGTTATGAGCAGCGCCGCGACCGCCGTCGCACAGAACAGTGTTTTCAAGTATTGATCCGTGACGCGAGATGCGTGATGCGAGTGAAGTCGGGGAGGATGGCGAGGCGCAGTGCGTCATGAAGAGCAGGGTTGTTTCGCATTTTTGTATTCATTGGTGACCGTGTTTTGTGGCCCTCGGCGATGGGTATCAACGGTGGTGGTCGCGAGCACGAGCGCACCAGCTCCGTGTCGTTCACACGTCCAGCAACTCTCGTGCCGTGGCGCTGGAAGCTCTTCAGGTGTAGCGCCGCAGTGCGGCAGCTCGATGGCGTCAGGTCAATCCGTGGGAAAACGCATCGCCCTCCCTCGGCCTGTTGCAAGACGCGGCATCGCCAACCATGACTCGCGGGATTCCAGCGCTTTCTCGACGGCACGGTGGTTGCACTCCTTGGACGCTATGAACGTCCAAGCCATCCTCCTTTGCCTTGCCGCAGCGCTCGCATGCGGATGCGAGAGCTCCCACCCTCAGCTGCGCGCGGAGGAGTCTCTTCAACATCCCGCCGGCGACGACGTCGTGGTCACGTTTGACCGCCCGGTCGAAGGCCGCGCAACCAAGCAGTACTGGCTTGCGGTTGCTCGCCCTTCCGACGCAGACGGACAGTACGTATTCAGAAAGCACCTCGCCCGCGGCGCCACATCGTCGCGTCTCGATCGGCTACCGGCGGGTGAGTACGAGCTACGGCTCCACGCCAACTATCCTGTCAAAGAACACGACGTCGTCCACCGTCGAACCCTTCGCATCGTGGGTGAACAGCCTGCCGGGAGTGGGCAATGAAGGGGCCGGCGAATGGCCCGACATTCTCTGTGCTTCGGGCATTCCTGATGGCGCACCTGGCGGCCCTCTTGTCGCTGCTCGCGCCGCTGCTTCTGGTGGCCCTCGCGATGGGCGCACAGCATGTGCTCAGCGTAGTTCTCCTACGATAGGTGCGCGTCCAAGTCGCCTGTATGTTGCAGTCGCACCGTGGCGGCGAGACCGAAGCGGCCGGTCGCGACGGTCAAAACGTGTCCGTTGAAATGGACGGTGAGTCCTCGAGGTCTCGCGGTAGCGGTAGTCGTCCGAGCTTAGCGAGCATGCCAATTCGAACCGGGAGAGTGAGCGACATGAAGCGCAGCCTTCTACTTTGCACAACGGGACTCATGTCGCTGGTTCTCGTGGGCGTCATAGGCTGCATGAGGACCCTTCATGGTGTCGACGCCGATCATGCGCGAGCCATGCCGCCCACACGGCCCCTGCCCGCCGAAGCCTACGTGCTTCGTCCCGCCGTCAATCCACCGGCCGCGCCCAAGGCCACGCACGCAGGGAGCCAGGGCGATGCAAGGCTTTTCTACCAACCGCCCTGCACCACAACCGAGCTTCGCGGCGGAGCGCGCCCCGGCGTAGTGCTCTTTACCTGCGAATAGAATCAGAGGGTCCGCCGAGAGATGCCGGAGGGTCCTGGCGCGTTGCACACTCGGTCACGGCGCGAAATATGTGCGGAATGTCTTTGTGGAGTGCAGTGTTTCCACAAGGCTGCGCGCCCGAGACACGAGCCACCGAAGGGAATATCCTATCCGCATGCGACGCCTTCTCTCGATGATGAGCCTTGCGCTCCTTGCCGCCTGCGGCGGCGCTCTCCCGGTGCACCCTGCGCAGCCCGCAGAGCAACCGAAGGGTGCCGCCCGCACCACCCCCAGCCAGAACGACCCGCCCTTGCCCCTCGACACGCGCGTCACGAAGGGGAAGCTGGCGAATGGCCTCACCTACTACATTCTTCCTCACAAGAAGCCGGAGGGTCGCGCCCAAATGTGGCTGGCGGTCAACGCGGGCTCGGTGCTGGAAGACGACGACCAGCGCGGCTTGGCCCACTTCTGCGAGCACATGGCCTTCAACGGAACGAAGCGGTTCCCCAAGAGCGCGATCGTAGACTTTCTGGAGAAGGCTGGCGTGCGCTTCGGGGCCGACCTGAACGCCTATACCAGCTTCGACGAGACCGTTTACACGTTGCAAGTTCCCACCGACAACCCCGAGACTGTAGCAAAGGCCTTCGAGGTCCTTCGCGACTGGGCGGGCGACGTGACCTTCGACCCGGCAGAGGTCGACAAGGAACGCGGCGTGGTCCTGGAGGAATGGCGGCGTGGCCGCGGCGCAGGCATGCGCCTCCTCGACAAGCGCGCACCGGTGCTCTTTCACGACTCCAAGTATGCCGAGCGCATTCCCATCGGAAAGCCAGATGTTCTGAAATCTGCTTCGCGTGACACGCTTTATCGCTACTACAAAGAATGGTATCGCCCTGACAACATGGCTGTTGTAGCAGTGGGCGACTTCACGGCAGCCGATATCGAGCGGCGAATCAAGGCCGAGCTCGGTAGCCTTCCCGCGGCGCCCGCAAGCTCGAAGCCGCGCGTGGTGGTCCCAGTGCCTTCGCACCCGCAGGTGCTCTACAGCATCGAGACCGACCCCGAGATGACGTACACCACGGTGGACCTCATGACCAAGCTCCCGAGGCGCCCCCACCGCAGCGCGAAAGACTATCGCCGGGTGCTCGCGGAGCAGCTCTTCACCGGAATGCTCAACGCCCGCCTCGACGAGCTTCGTCGCGCGTCGAATGCGCCGTTTTTGAGCGCGAGCGCACGCTCCGCCCAGGGCGTCCGGTCGATGGACGTATTCAGCCAAACGGCGACCGTCAAGGAAGATGGTTTGCTGGCGGGCTACTCCGCGCTGCGCGAGGAGCTGTTGCGCGTCGAAAAGCACGGCTTCGTGAAGACCGAGCTCGACCGAGCGAAGGTCTCCACGCTGCGCTTCTTCGAGCAGAATGCCAAGGAGTACGACAAACAGGATTCCGGGGGGTTGGCCGCAGAAATCGTGCGCAACTTCTTGACCGACGAGGCCATGCCAGGCCCGGACAAGGAGCTCGCTCTCGCCCAAGAGCTCCTGCCGTCCATCGCCCTCGACGAGGTGAACATTCTCGGAACGACGATGAATCAGGGGAGTCACGTGATCACGGTGGCGGGCGGTCCGAAGCTGGTCAAGCCCACGCCAGAAAGCTTCGCGACTGTCGACAAGGCCCTGACCGCAAAGGACGTGAAGCCCCACGACGACGGTGCGGGCGTTCCGCTCATGGCGCACAAGCCGAGCCCTGGGCGTGTCGCATCGACGCGGACGATTCCGGAGATCGGCGTCACCGAGTGGACGCTGGGCAACGGCGTTCGTGTGGTGGTGAAGCCCACCGACTTTGCTAGCGACGTCGTGAGAGTGTCGGCCTATTCCCCGGGCGGCTCGTCGCTTTCGAAGGACGCCGACGCCGAGACTGCGAAGGTCGCCGCCACGCTGGTTGGCCAGGGAGGGCTGGGGCCGCTCGATGCCGTGCAGCTCCGCAAGTCGCTCGCGGGGAAAGTTGCGAGCGTTACGCCGCGCATCTCCGAGCTCGAAGAGGGCCTCTCCGGCAGCGCGTCGCCGACAGACCTGGAGACCATGCTCCAGATGGTGCATCTCACGTTCACGGCGCCGCGCAAGGACGGCGATGCCTTCGCCAGCTGGCAGGCCCGAGAGCTGGAACGCGTGAAGAACCGGCGCCACTCACCGGAGGCTGCGTTCTACGAGGATATGCAGATATTCGCCTGGAAGAACCACCCGAGGCGCCAACCGACTACGCCCGAGTTGCTCCAGAAGGTCGAGCTCGGCAAGGCGCTGACGATCTACGAGGATCGTTTCGGGGACGCCGGGGACTTCACCTTCGTGTTCGTGGGCAACGTCGACCTTGGCAAGCTTCAGCCGCTCGTCGAGACGTACCTCGGGAGCCTTCCCTCGCGAGGTCGAAAGGAAACTTGGAGGGACCTGAAGATCACGCGTCGGACCGGCGTGGCGAAGCAGGTCGTGCGCGGGGGAACGGAGCCAAAGAGCGCGGTGGTGTTGACGTTCCACGGCAACGAGAAGTGGAGCCGCGACGCCGACAATGACATGAAGATGCTGGTCGAGGCGGTTCGCCTCCGGCTGCGCGAGGTGTTGCGGGAGGACATGAGCGGCGTGTACGGCGTCAGCGTCACCGGCCAGATCATTCGACGGCCGCGGGTGACGTACACGTTCAGCGTCGACTTCGACTGCGCTCCCGAGAACGTGGAAAAGCTCGAGAAGGCGGTATTCGACGAGATGAAGTCGATCCAGAACAATGGGGTTTCGGAGGGCTACATCACCAAGATCAAGGAGATGCGCAGGAGGGGCTTGGAGACCGAATCGAAGGAGAATGGCTTCTGGATGCGCGAGCTCGAGCGCGCCTACGTGTACGGCGATGACCCGAAGCAAATCGCCGACCTCGGCGCGCTCATCGAGCGGGTGTCGTCGGAGCGCATCAAGGCCGCCGCAAAGAGGTATCTGAACGCCTCGCAGTACATCCTGGGTGAGCTCCGGCCAGAAGGTGCCCCCGCCCCACCGAAGAAGTGAGCCCTCCCGGTCGTCAGGTCGCGAGGCGGGTGAGCTGCAGGCCGAGGTAACGTCGCGATGCGCCGCGCGCGCCCGCTGGAGTTTACGTGCTCGGCGAATGCAGATAGCCATTTCACGTGGCCATGGTCGTTTCCGCGCGCGCCCTCCGGCGCCTTTTGCCAACGTTCGCCCTCGTTGCGTGGGCGCTCGGAATGGGAAGTCCGCGTGCAGCCCGCGCGGAGCCCGAAGCCAGCTCCATCGAAGAAGCCATGGCGGTCGACAGCGACGACGCTTGCTTCGAGCCGACGGCGCTGCGTGCACGGGTGGTGCACTGGCTGCAACGCAACCGACTGGAGCCGCGCGTGCGCGTGGTGGTGAGTGCTCACGGAGGCCCGCGGAGGTACGTGTCGGTGCTCGTGGCGCGCGATGCAACGGTGATAGGCGAACGCCGATTCGAGCACCTGGGAGCCCGGTGCGCCGACGCCCTCGACGCGGTGGCCGCGGCCATCGCGCTGGTTCTCGACCAGGCCTCGCCGGCGTCCGAAGCACCGCCGCAAGCGGAGCCGCGCCTCCCTTCCGCTTCTTCCGGCAGCGCAGCGTCTCGCCCCTCGCCCTCGCCGTCGCCCTCGCCCGCCGCCCGCCCGCCTCGGCTCTTGCCGCCCCCTGCGCGGCCTCTTTCGCCGGCGCCTGCGCGCGGGTTGGCCCTCCCATTTGCCGTGGAGGCCGAGGTGGGCGTGGCGGGCGGCGTCTTGCCGCGGCCCTCCACGTACCTCCAACCCTCGGTGCGCGTCGAGCCCACCCCGCACCTTCGACTCTTTCTCGGTTCGACGATCCTGATCCCCGCGCGGGGAGCCTTCGGCGGAGGCGAGATCACGATGGGCTTGGTGACCGGTCACGCGGGGGCTTGCGGCGTGTGGTCGCTCGCGCCTCGCCTTCAGGGTGCGGGGTGCGGCCAGCTCGACGTGGGGCTCCTTTCGGGGCGAGGCTCCGGGTATAGTCGCAATGGCTCCCTCTCCAGGGTGTGGAGCAGCGCGTCGCTGGGCCCTTCGCTAGACTTTCGGCTGAGCGCCCATTGGAGTGTGGGCGCGAGCGTGCAGGCCGGGCTCGTGCTCACTCGGTCAGAGCTCACGCTGGAGTATTCCGACGGCAGTGTACTTCGGCGCAAACCGTCGATTCTGTGGGCAAAATCGGGTCTCCATCTTCGCTGGACATTCTGACCCGATATTTTTGAAGATCTGCGAGGGCCGCGACATTCACGATGGGTGACGATGGAAACCACGAGGCTCGGGATACGGCGACGCTCTTTCGCGATCACTCGCGATTCGTGGTGCGTTTCCTGAACCGGTTGGGTCTTCCCGATGCCGATCTCGAAGACGTAGTGCAGGAGGTTTTTCTCGTGGTGCATCGAAAGGGTGGCTATCGACCGGGCACCGGGAGCCCGACCACCTGGCTTGCCGAGATTGCGCTGCGAACGGCCCTCGCACGGCGCCGCCAGAACCGGCGCAACGAGACCGATCCTCTGCACACTGCGGACGAGGTGCGCGATCTGCGCGCCGGTCCCGAGGCGCGCCTGGACGCCGCGGAGTCGCTCGAGCTGGTGCGACGCGCGCTCGCGACGCTCGACCTGGAGAAGCGAGCGGTGTTCGTGCTGTTCGAGCTGGAGGGCGAGTCCGGCGAAGACATCGCCGAGGCCCTGGGGGTGCCTCGGGGAACGGTATATTCGCGCCTGTTTCATGCGCGGGCAGAGTTCACCGCAGCGCTCGGACGGCTCACCCAGCAACCGCGGAGGGACGGCGCGTGAGCGGACCCGACCCGTTACCGTTGGCCGACGAGGCCTCGCCAACCGACGCCGGGCATCTGCTTCGGCAAGCGAGGAACGCGCCCGACCCGGCCTTCGACCACGCGGCTTCGCTGGCTCGCCTGGTCGCTGCGCTCCCGCCGCCCGAGGCGGTGCAGAGCGGCGCGCAAGCGGGGACCATGCTCAAGATCGCGGGGCTGGTGGGAGCCGTGGCGGTGGCGGCGGTCGTCGCGTTGTCACTGCGCGGGGCTCACGCCCCGGAGACGACGCCTTCGCCGACTGCGCCGCTGCCCACGTCCATCGCTTCGACGGCGCCGGCGCCCACCGCGAACGAGCTGCAGATTCCAAGCGTTTCCATCGATTCATTGCCGCGCGTAGAAGCTTCCGGCGACGCACGTTCGCCCAGCCCTACGGCGAGTGCAGACCGCGCGTCGATGCTTCGTCAGGAGATCGACCACCTGGCCCGGATGCGAGCCCTGGAGGCCACCGACCCGGCCGGTGCCGCCCGCATGGGCGACGAGGGCCACCGGCGCTTCCGCGGCGGCGTGCTGTATCAGGAGCGCGAAGCGGTGGCCATCCGGGCGCTGGCGCGCGCCGACCGCACCACGGCGGCCTCTGCCCGCGCCGCACGTTTCGTCCACGACTTTCCCGATAGCCCACTTGCAGAGCCCATGCGGAGGTACGTCGTGCCTTGACCAGGCCGGGCCGCTTCTTATTTGTGGCCAATGCGCATTTTGTTTGAAGACAATCGCGCGAAGAATCAGTCACGGGAGTGAAAAGTCGAACCGTCCTCCTCGGTGCGCTCGGTTACGTCGTCCTGCTGGGCGCCTGCGGCACCTCCGAGCCCATCGGCTTTCAAGATCGCGACGCCTCGGTGGGCCTGGTGGCACCCGCGGAGGGCGACGCCAGCGAGGCGGCGACGCTCGACGCCACCATCCGTGCATGCGCGCGCACCGACTGCCCGGCCCCCTACGCCACCTGCGCCGACCCCGATGCGCCGCTCGGCGAGGCGAGGCTGCCTTGTCAGGTAGACCTTCTCTCCGATAGCAAGCACTGCGGGGCGTGCGGCAACGTCTGCCCCACGTTGGCGCTTCAACTCAACGCACAGACGAGTTGCGTAAAGGGCGTGTGCCGGGCCGCCTGCACCAACGCCGGCTTCGCCGACTGCAACGCCACCGTCGACGACGGCTGCGAGACCGACCTCAACGCCGATGCGGCGAATTGCGGCGCGTGCGGTCGGGCGTGCGGCGCGGGCGTGCGCTGCGTCGCCGGGGCCTGCGGGTGCCCACCGGGCAAGACCGACTGCAACGGTGAGTGCGTCGACCTCAAGAGCGACGATAAGAACTGCAGCGCCTGCGGTCGCGCGTGCAAGCCTCCCTTCGGCAGCGACGCTGGCGTCTTGCCACCGCTGCCCCCGCACATGTACTACGGCTGCGAAGACGCCAAGTGCCCCAAGCCCAAGTGCGTGGAGCCCTGGGCCGATTGCAATGGAGTCCTCGCCGACGGCTGCGAGGTGAACGTCGAGAAGCAGATCGACGTCAACCGCGACCTCTACGACCCCAAGAACTGCGGAGCCTGCGGCGTCACCTGTGGGCCCAATCAGCTCTGCGTTCGCCCGTTCCGGCAGCCCCTCGCGTGCATCTGCGGGGCTGGGCTCGAGGCCTGCCACGGCGCGGGGACCTACACTTGCGCGAATCTCGAGACCGACCCGACCAACTGCGGCTCGTGCGGTTTCCGCTGCCCCGGGCGCAATCCAAACTTGGCATATACCGAGGAGGGCAAGCACGGCCAGTTCGAGTGCCTACGCTCGCGGTGCTCGTTCGAATGCCGGGCGCCCTGGACCGACTGCAATCGCGACGAATCCGATGGGTGTGAATCGAACGTACAGCTCGACCCCAACAATTGCGGCGCATGCGGCGCGAAGTGCGCCCCGGGCCAGCTGTGTCTCGATGGCAAGTGCGCCACCCAAGAGTGCGAAGCCGGGGTGACACGATGAGCCCCACCGTGACAACGCAGCAGCCTTCGACGCGCCGTCGGCTTCTGCGCGGCCTGCTCGTAGCGCAGCTTTCGGCCTCGGTGGCGGCCATTGGCTGGGTGGTTGCCTGCGCCGAGGGCGAGCCCACGGAGGCCCAGGAGGGGGACGCGGCGGCGAAGGATGCAGGGCGCGACGCAGCAGAGGCAGCCGCGGTCGATGGGGGCAACCGGCCGTGCTCGTCGGACATCTGTCCGGTTGAAGTAAACCTGGATTCGCGCGCTGCGCTCTATGCGATCTGGGGCTCGGCCGCGAACGACGTATGGGCCGCCGGCGCCCGCGGAACGGTGGCCCACTTCGATGGCACGGCCTGGAAGGCCTCTTCGCTCGGCATTCCGAATGCCATCTTCACGATATGGGGTAGCTCGAGCACCGACGTCTACCTCGCGAGCACGAGTCGGCGACTCTTTCACACCTCCGGCTGGGCCGACGGCGGCGCCAGCTACATGCCCGCGGGCTGGACCTCGGAGGAAGAAAACAAGGGGGGAATCTACGAGGGGCGCGTGTGGTCCATCTGGGGCGAGGGCCGCGGAAAAGTGGTGGCGGTGGGCGAAGCGCTTCGGGGTTTTCGCTATACCAATCCTCAGCAGACCGAGTTCTACGAATATACCATCAGCTTGCGCTCGCTGGAGCCGGCACCCGACGCGGGCCGCGCCGATGCCGGAAAAGCCGACGGCGGGGCGGCCGGTTCGCTGTGGCGGCCGCTCGAGTGTCGCGACGATACCTCGTCGGGTGGCCGCAAAGCCGACTGCTACGATATGAACGTGCGCGGCGTTTGGGGCTCGTCGGTCTCCGACTTGGTAGTGGTCGGCGAGGGCGGCGCGCTCCGCCGCGTGGGCGGTATGACGCCGGGTGGCGACGGAAGCGAGGTGTACTGGTCGAACATTCCCACCGGAACCAAGGCCAACCTCACGGCCATCTGGGGCACCTCGACCAGCAGCTTCTTGGTGGTCGGCGACCGCGGTACGCTGCTCCGCTCCGACGGCTATACCTCCACTGCGGTGGAGCTCGGCACCAAGGAGAACCTGCAAGCCATCTGGGGTTCGGGCCCTAGCGACATCTGGGTCGTGGGGAGCGGCAGCACGGTGTTTCACTACGACGGGCTCACCTGGGTTCGGCAGCCCGTCGACGACCGAAGGGGAGATATCGACCTGTTCGGCGTGTGGGGCACCGCGGGTGGCGACGTTTGGATCGTTGGAGACGGCGCCCTGCTGCGGCGCCCGCGGAAAGGTTGAGCTCATGCGAAACGTAGCCCTGGGTGCCGCATGCAGCGGCGGTTTCTTCCTGTTGGCGATGGCGTCGTGCAGCAGCACCGACGAGCTCACGCCGCCTCCCGTCAACACGCAGCTGGAGGCGGGATTCGATGCTCCGGTGGATGGGCCGCTGGAGGCGCAGGGCGACGGCGCCATCGAGGCCGGACCGCCCGCGACGTGCTCGCTCGACGGGTGGTGTCATACCGCGCTACCGGCGGGCGACGCCGGTGCCCCGCTTTCGCTGCGCGACGTGCGCGTGCTCGGCGAAGAAGCCTGGGCGGTGGCCGAATCGGGCCAGATTTTGCGGTTCTCCGCCGGCGCCTGGGGCCTGGAGCATCGGGCGCCGGTGGCGCTCCGCTCCGTCGGCGGCACCTCCGGAAGCGATCTCTGGGCGGTGGGCGACGCGGGGGTGGTGCTGCGGCGCACGGTCGTCGGAAGCACCGTGAGCTGGGTTTCCACGCCGAGCGGAACCACTGCGAACTTGCAGTCGGTATGGGCGGCGGCGCCGGGGCAGCTGTGGGTGGTCGGCGTCGAAGGAGCCCTGCGTTCCCGCGGCACTCCGGGAACGGCCGGCTTCTCCTTCGTGCGCACGCCGATCCCCCCGGCGCTCACCGGCGGCCTCACCGGGCTCTACCGGGTGTGGGGCACCGACCCGAACAACGTTTGGCTGGTAGGTCCCAATCCCTGCCTAGATACCGGGGCGGTCTGCGAATACGACCTATCGCGGGTAATTCGATATGGTACTTCGCCCGATGGCGGGGCGAAGTGGTCGGGAATCAACGTCGGAATCTTTCCGCCCACCATCTCGGGAGGCTCGGTCACGCCCGACAACAGCGTGGTGATGGTGGGCAACCTCTTCCCGGACGGGTGCCAAGTAACGGGTTTGGTTCCGGCGGATGCCGGCGCCGACGCCCAGGTGATGTGGTCCAAGAGCGGCGTCTGCTCCCGCCAACGCGGAGTCTGGATGAGCTCGGCGCGGCTGGGCTGGTCGGTGGGTGAGGACGGCCTGGCGCAGGAGTGGGACGGCGCCAAGTGGCGCGCCGCCCGGCTGACCGTCACCAACGTGCCCATCGCCCGTCACTTGTTCGCTGTCTCTGGGACGCGCAGCGCGGCCGGAACCGAGGCATGGATCGTCGGCGACGGCATCGCCCTTCACCGCCATCTGGCACCTTGATCGAGAGCTCGATGAACCCCATGCGTTATATCCTCACCTTCGCATTCTCTGCCTCGGCATTGGCCAGCCTGGTGGCCGCCTGCTCCACCGGCGGCGACGGCTTCAGGCTCGACCCAGTGTTGCTGGGCCCCGACGCCAGCCTACCCGACGTTGCCTGCGGCACCCGGTGCTCGCGCGACTTGCGGAGCGTCGTGCGCGAGTGCGACGGCACCGTGGTCAAACAATGTGAAACGGGAATGGCGTGCGGCGATGGGCAATGCCTGGAGGCTTGCGCCGCCTCGACGCTTTCCAAAGGGTCCATCGGCTGCTCCTTCTGGACGCTTCCGCCGGACCCCTACCGAAACGACGTCGAAGGGTCATGCTTCGCGGCGGTGGTGGCCAACGCGTGGAGCGAACCGGCCAGCATCGAAGCCGACTTCGGGGGCGCGCCGCTCGACATCGCGCGCTCGGTGTACCGCGTGACCCTGGGCAACAAGGGTCCGGTGTACGAGCGACTCGACGGAAAGCTCCCCCCGGGTCAGGTGGCCGTGGTGTTTCTCTCCGGGCGCAAGGGCACCGCTGCCGACTTCGGCGAGGGGAAGCTCTTCGTACCGTGCCCCTCCGAGGTGGAGCCCGCCATCAAGGTCGACCCGACTGCCCACCGGACCGGGCTCTCGAAGGCATTTCACCTAAAGACATCGCTGCCCATCAGCGCATACAGCATGTTCCCGTACGGCGGCTTCCAGAGCTTTCTCCCCTCGGCGACGCTCCTGCTGCCCGAGGGCTCGCTGGCAACCAACTATGTATTCATCACCGCCTGGCCCGCCATCGACGGCGATCCGAGTGCGCAAAGTCGTCCGTTCGTGCAGGTGGTGGCCACCGAGGACGATACCGAAGTGGCCATTCGCCCTTCGGTGGACATCGCCGACGGGGTGGGCGTAGTCGGAGTGGGCGCCGGGTCGGTGCGCACCTACAAGTTGGCGCGAGGGCAGGTGCTGCAGATCTCGCAGGTGGCCGACGTCATCGGAAGCGCCATGGAGTCGACCAAGCCGGTCGCGTTGTTCGGCGGCAACACCTGCTTCGCCGCGCCCGACGGATTCGCCTACTGCGAGACAGGGCACCAGCAAACCCCGCCGCTCTCGCAGTGGGGGCGGCAGTACGCTGCGGTGCCCTACCGGAGCCGGCTCGGGCTGCTGCTCGGCTCCACCACCGAGCGCAATCCCGAGTCGATTCCTTACCGCGTCATCGGCGCGGCGAAGGGCACCACGCTCACCTACCATCCCCGGCGCCCGTTGGGAGCGCCCGACACCTTGGGGCCAGGGGAGCTGTTCACGTTCATGTCGACCGACATCTTCACCGTCGAGAGCCAGGACGCTGATCACCCGTTTTATATGGCCAATTACATGACCGGGTCGACCTATGTTCGTGGCAGCGGCGACCCCGAGTTCGTGAACTCGGTCGCCGCCGAGCAGTACCTCGACGACTACCAGTTCTATGTGGACTACACCTTTCCCGAGAGCTCGCTCACCTTCGTACGAAGGCGCGAGCGCGGAGAGTTTCGCGACGTGACGCTCGACTGCAAGGGCGTGCTCACCGGGTGGCAACCCATCGAAGGTGCCCCCGACTTCGAGTACCTGTGGCTCGACGTCTCGCGCGGAGGTCAACCGATTGCACCGTGCGGCTACGGTTCACAGCACGCCCGTAGCGATGGCCCGTTCACAGTCAACGTGTGGGGCTGGGGCCAAGACTCGAGCTATGGGTATCCGGCAGGCCAGGGAAGTCGGCCGCTCTCGTCGGTGAAGTTCCCGGTCCGCTGAACCTGCGCCCTTAGCTCCGCGGCCCTACTCCGGGGGGTGGGCGGGTCGGCAAGGGCGACTGTCCATCTTCCAGGGCCCGAAAGATGGCGATGGCGCGATCGGCGCGAACCGGCGCGGTTCGCGCCGAGGCTACCCGATGTGCGGCGCCGCGCTGCTCGCCTGGCGATAGCTTGCGCCAGAGTGCGCGCCATCCTGGCTCCTGGCGCATCGCCTCCGCGAGCTCGTCGGGAACGACGACGTGGTCTGCGCTCACCAGGTCGAAAGCGACCTGCACCGAGCTGCCCGCCGAGACCTTGATCGCGCGCGCGAGCGCCTGCGAGACCAGGATGTACCGCCTTCCACCCTTTCGCTGCCACGCAAGGGCGACCTCGATGCCCTTCGGCCCACCCACGACCCCCCGCATACGCAGCGGGCGGCCTCCGTCGAACGCCGCGAGCTTGGCCAGCGCAGGAGGTAGGAATACGGCCCAGTACACCATGCGGCCATAGTCGATCATCTCGATGGGCGCTTCGAAGCGGTACTTCCACGCCGGCGCTTGGGCTCGCTTTGCCATTTTACCCGATGATGTCGGCACACCATCATGAAGCCTCAACGAGCCTGGGCTGTCACGGGGAAACGGTGGCCCGGCAGGGCGGCGCGATGCGCGCCCATGCAAGGTTGGTTCTACGGAATCGGCCAGATCACCGACGCGCGTCCACGAGGTCGCGGGGGGGACCGGACCAGACCGTAGCGACTCTTCAGCAGCCGTTGCCGAGGCGCGCGCACAAGGTGGAACATTGCCGAGAGAGACGCAGGTTGCGTTCACGGCTCGACTGCACGACGCCTCTTCACCAGGAACGGATTGCCGACCGCCTGCTGCCCGGCGCGCGGGTGAGGCCCTCGCCGATGGGTCCGCGGCTCTGCCATTCGAGGTTGGGCTCGGCGCCGAAGGCGTCGTTGAACGTTACGCGCGATACCACCCACCCGTCGCCCTTCCCGCCGTTCCAGCCCACGGCGCCCGCCTACACGTGAATGTCGAGGCCGTTGGGAACCGCGCCTTCTCGGTGAAGTGTCCCCGGCTCACTCTTCGATGGAGAGCACGTCGGCGCTCTCGCGCTGGAGGAGCGGGCGAAGCAGCGGGTGCTGGTACTGGCGCCGCACGGTGATGGCGTAGAACTCTTCGAACAGGTTGGGCAGCACGCAGTACTCTTGCAGCTCGCCCGCACGAAGCTCGTCTTGCACCACCACGGCCGGCACCAGCGTCGCGGCGCCCGTGGTGCGCGAGAGCACGCGGAGCATGGCCATGTCGTCGACCTCGCCGGCGATAGTCGGACGAATCCCGTGATGCTCGCAGAGCACGTCGAAGGCCGCGCGAATCTCGCTGTCGCGGCTCGGCAAGAGCAGCGGAAGGCCCCCGAGATCGTCGGGAAAGCGAAAGCGACGACGACGCTTGGGGCCGACCAGGCTCACCTGCTGCCGGGCGATGCGCCGACAGCTCCAGGCGTTCTCTTCGTCTTCGTGCACCCTTCGATTGGCCAGGACCACGTCGAGCGAGTGCGCCTCGAGGCGGGGCAAGAGCTCGCGAAACGAGCCTGATTGCAGCACCAGAACGACATCGGTGCGGCCGAACAGCGGCGAGAGGAAGCCGCGTTGGAAGTTCCGCGAGAGCGTGGCGGTGGCGCCCACCCGCAGGGCCTGACGCTCACGCGGACGTCCCTCGCGGAGCGTTGCTACCAGCTCGTTGCCGGTGCGCACGATGGTCTCGGCGTACTCGAGCGCGATGCGGCCCGCTTCGGTGATGACCAAGGCGCGCCCCTGACGCGTGAACAGCGCCTGGCCCATCTGCTCTTCGAGCTTCTGGATCTGCGAGGAGAGCGCCGACTGCGCTACGCCCAGCCGGCGCGCGGCGCGGGTGAGGTTGCCCTCCTTGGCCACGGCCCAGAAGTAGTGCAGGTGGTGGTAGTTGATGCGCGAGACGACGGGGTCCATTCATCTATTATAGCGAACGTATTGATAGATTCTATCCGTTATACAGAACGTGGGGCGCGCCGTAGAACAAGCGTATGTGGAACACGGGCTTCGGATGGTGGGCGGTACCGCTGGTGTACGCCGTGGCGGCAACGCTGGCGGGTTCGCAGCGGATATCGACCCGGCGCGCTTGGGACGTGGGTCTGTGGACGGCGTTCGCCAACATCGGCGTGGCGGCCCTGCAAGGGCTGGTCGCAAGCCGAGCCGACCTTCCGGCGCTGGTAGTTCTCTTGCTGGTGACCACCATCGCGGCCATCATCCTGCGGTTCTCGCGCCGCTACCTCGACGGCGAGGCGGGCCAACGGGGCTTCGTCCGCTGGTTTCTCGCCACGGTGAGCGCGGCGACCCTGCTGGTGGGGAGCAAGAACCTTTTGCTGCTGGCCGTGGCCTGGACCGCCACCAGCGTCGCGCTCCACCAGCTCTTGTTGTTCTACGGTGACCGTCCGGAGGCGCGGGTGGTGGCGCACAAGAAGTTCTTGGCGAGCCGCGTGGCCGATGTCGCGCTGTACGCTGCGGTGGCCATCCTGTGGGAGAGGTTCGGAACCCTCGACATCGAAACGTTGGGCGCACGGCTGGGGGCCGCAGAACGCGTGCCGGCCAGCGCGCAAGTGGCCGGGGTGCTGCTGGTATTGGCGGTGGCGCTGCGGTCGGCGCAGCTCCCCTTCCACGGGTGGCTCATCCAGGTCATGGAAGCGCCAACGCCGGTCTCGGCGCTGCTCCACGCTGGCGTGGTGAACATCGGGGGCTTCGTGGTCATACGCCTGGCGGGCCTGATGGCGCACCTGGAGTGGGCCCGCGTGCTGCTGGTTTGCGTGGGTACATTGACCGCCCTGGGAGCGGGTTTGGTGATGACCACCCGCATCAGCGTGAAGGTGTCGCTCGCCTGGTCTACCTGCGCGCAAATGGGCTTCATGCTGGTGGAGTGCGGGCTGGGCGCGTACTCGCTGGCGCTCCTGCACCTGGTCGCGCACTCGCTGTACAAGGCGCACGCCTTCCTGGCGTCCGGGCGCGCGGTCGAGGCCCACCGCAGGGCGGCGATGGGGCCGGTGCGCTCGCCGGCCGGCCTCGCGCGCAACGGGCTGGCGGCTGCCCTCTCGGTGGTCACTCTTGGTGCAGTATACACGCTCCTAGCGCCAGCGCTGGGGCTGCGAGCGCTGGTGCTGCCTGGCGCGGAGACGCCCCTGCTCCTGGTGGCGTTGGCGCTGGCGCCGCTTTACCTCCGGACGTTGACCCCGGGCGCCGCCGCGGTGCGGCTTGCGACGCTGGCGATGGGCCTGGGCCTGGCGGCGCTGTACCTGGTCGCCCATGGGCTCTTCCATGTGCTGGTGGCAGACGGCCCGACGGCGCCGGCGCTCCTGCGCGGATTGGTGGTGCTCGGCTTCGGTGCGTCGACGGTGGTCCAGTGGATCATCGCCCGAAGGCCGGCGGGGCGCCTGGCGCGCGGGCTCTACCCGGCAGCGTATGCGGGCTTCTACCTGGACGACGCGGTGACCCGTGTGGCCTTCATGCTCTACCCGCCGCGGCCGGATTCTCCGCCGCAGGCTCCGCAGGCTCCGCAGGCTTCGCAGGGCGTGCTTCTCGCCGAGCGAGGTGCCTCGTGAACGAAAGCGAGACGGCGAAGGGGGAGTCCAGCATCCACGCTGCAGTGAACGAGGCGTGCGCGCGCATTGCGCCCGCGTGGCCGCTCGATCGGCTCATCGCAGTGAACCCCTACTGGGGCTTCGTGGGCACGCCGATGGAGCGCGCGGCGGCGGAGCTGGGCGTGCTGGGCGGCACCGCGCTGACCATGCCCCGCGCCTTTTACCGATCCCAGTGGCAAAAGGGCGCATTCGGGCCCCGACATTTGCGCCAGGCCATCGCAGAGAGCGGAGAAGCGGTAGACGCCGACGACGTGGTACGAGCGCTCGAAGGGAGCTCGCTGCGACCGCGCCGGCGCCCGCTGATAACCGACCTGGCGGACGCGATGCGGGGCGACCGCGGCGGCGCCGCCACCACCACCTGGACGTCGTTCGTGACGCGGCACCTGAGCCAGGCATGCGCGGCCTACTTCGATGAAGGCCAGGCGAGCTACGGCCCCTCGCGCGAGGGAGGCTTGTTTGGCGTGTGGCGAGGCCTTGCAACGCGCGACGCGAGCCCGCGGCTGATCATGGACTTTCGAGACTTCGGCGCCGCGGTGTCTTGGCTTCCGAACGACCCTCACGATCTCATCGACACCACCTGCGCGACCCTGGACCTGCCGCCGTCGTTGCGCACGGCCTACCTGACGGCGCTCCTTATGAGCATGGGCGGATGGGCCGCGGCCTGCGCGTTTCGGCGCTGGGAAGCGCGGCTCGAGGGCGGCGACGACGCCGAGATCGTGCACCTGCTGGCCGCCAGGCTCGCCTGGGAACGCCTGCTCTTTGGGCGCGACGAAGTCTTGATGCGCGCCTGGGCGACCGCGCGCGAAGCGTGGGTGCGCGAGGCGGAGAGCGAGGCCCAAACAGCGGCCCAGGTGCAAAAGCCCGACTGGCTCCTTCAGCGCAGCATGGAGATCGCCTATCAGGAAGAGCTCACGGCGGCCCTGAGCGCAGAGCGCCCGAAGGCGGTTGCCACGGCGCCCAGCGCAAAGGCTGTATTCTGCATTGACGTCCGATCGGAGCGGTTTCGGCGGGCGCTGGAGAGCACCGGCGACGATTTGGAAACCGCGGGCTTCGCCGGCTTTTTTGGGCTCTCGCTCGCCTACGAGCCACTGGTGGGCCCGGCGCGGCGGCAGCTCCCAGGCCTGCTGGCGCCCTCGCTCCGGGTGCGCGAGACGGGCGCCTGGGCCGACGCGGCGACCGTGGAGAAAGAGCGCTCGGCAGATGTGGCGGGCGCCCTGGGGAGCCTCGCCCGCGGCGCGATCTCGAGCTTGCCGTTCGTGGAAATGGCAGGCATCGCGGCCTTGCCTTCGTTGCTCGCCGATGGCCTGGGCCTTCGCCGCGCCGCGCGAGACCCGGCGCGCCCGGAGCCCAGCTCCGACCTTCGTCCGCGGCTCGTCGAAACCGACGTGCAGCGGCGCACAGACCTGGCAGCAGGCGTGCTGCGCGGGATGAGCATGATCGCGAGCTTTCCCCGCCTGGTCGCTCTCGTGGGCCACGGCGCCAGCGCGGCGAACAACCCGCTCGTGGCAGGCTTGCACTGCGGAGCATGCGGCGGCCAAGACGGTGAGATCAACGCCCGCACACTGGCTGCGCTCTTGAACGACGAGGCGGTGCGCGCCGCCCTGGCGCCGCGGGGAATCGAGATACCGAGCACGACGTGGTTCGTGCCGGGTCTCCACGACACCACCACCGACGACGTCACCTTGTTCGACGAAGACCTGGCGCCTTTCTCGCATCGAGCCGAGCTCCAGATCTTTCGCGAGCGCCTCGCCCGCGCCGGCGCTCTCACGCGAAAGGAACGCGCCCCCTCGATGGGAATGACCGCCAAGGAAGAGGCCGACGTTCGAAAGCGCGCCCGCGACTGGTCCGAGGTGCGACCGGAGTGGGGCCTGGCGAGGAACGCCGCCTTCGTGGTGGCGCCGCGGGCGCGCACGCGGGGCGTGAACTTGGATGGCCGCGCGTTCCTGCACGATTACGCCTGGGAAGCGGACGAAGGCTTCCAGGTGCTGGAGGCGATCATGACCGCCCCCATGATCGTCACCCACTGGATCAACATGCAGTACTACGCCTCGACCGTCGACAACCTGCGCTACGGCAGCGGCAACAAGGTGCTGCACAACGTGGTGGGCGGGCGTATTGGGGTATTCGAGGGCGCCAGCGGCGATCTCCGCATCGGGCTTCCGATGCAGTCGCTGCACGACGGCCGCGACTGGGTGCATGTGCCGCTGCGCTTGAGCGTGCTCATCGAGGCGCCCGAAGAGGCCATTCGCGGGGTGCTCGCCCGGCACGCCTTGGTGCGCAACCTGGTGGGCAACGAGTGGCTATTCCTGTTCCGCATCGCCCCGAGCGGCGCCCTAACGCGCGTCGCTCAGCGGGGAACGTAGATGCCGAGCACGCGGCCCCCGCCCGACGTGAACGCGGCGCGCGATCCGCCGTAGCCCATGGCGGGCCCGTCGTTGATGAAGATGCCGCCGCCGGCGGCCAGCGAGATGTCGCCGGCGGTGGGGTGCGCAGTGCCGGGAGAGCCGGCAGCGACGACCACCACGGCGCCCACCGGGGCGTCGTACGGGTTGGTGATGGCCAGCCGCTGCAAACCCCAGCGGGCGGCGTTGCCGTTCTCGTTCATGTACTCGGCAAAGTTGCGCGCGTAGGCGCTGGGCATGTCGGGCGCGTCACCGGGATCGTTGATGAGCCCGTAGCCCGAAGCGGCGAGATAGCGCCAGACGTACTCGAAGCAGCGGCCCCGCGACGCGCCACTGTTGTGGCTCCGCGCATAGGCGAGGACGTCGCGCATCTGGGCCTGCCCCGCGGCGGAGACAGTACCGGCGCCGGTGCCCGTACCCGTGCCCGTGTCGCGCTGCAAGTAGGCGCCGTGCACCCAGCCGGTGGCGCCCTCGAAGGAGACGCCGTACCAAACGCCCCGCGGCTGCGCCGAGGCCGAGAGCACGACGGAGCCGGCGGGGATGATGCGAAGGACCGCGTTGGTGGTGGCGGGACCGCTCCGCAAATTCACGTCGGCGGTGGTGACGTAGCGCGTGCCGACCGCGAAGCCTCCGGTGAGATCGGAAGACACCTCTTGGCCGTCGCTCTCGCTCGCAGCGTCGCCGGTGGGCGCCGCGCAAGCTGCAACGAGGACCGTGATGCCGAGCGCGCCCATCCACGAGCGAGGAGAGAGAGTTTTCATACTTCGACGAGCAGCACGGTGCATGCCACGCGGCGCGGGCGCACGGATTGATAAAAGGCGGCCGAATCGCGGAGCCGCGTACGAGGGCGAGCCACCGCAGTCCGTGGTCGAAAGGCCGGGAAGCGGCGCTTCTCACTCCACCCGCGCGCCAGGCGCTGCCACGAATGCGTCAAACGTCGCCCAATTCTGTCACTGCGTGCCTCGGGACGCCACGTTTGACCTCGCGCGGGAGGGAACGTCGGCTAAACTCGGGAGACGCAAATGGGCCGCGTGGGAAGCTATGAGATCCATCGGGAGATCGGCCGCGGCGGCACCTCGGTGGTGTTCGTGGCAACCGACATGCGCTCGGGCAAGCGCGTGGCGGCCAAGCGACTGCACGAGTTCTTGGCAGAAGACCCTACCTTCGCCGCGATGCTCACCGACGAGGTGAAGTTCGGCGCTGCCATCCGGCACCCCAACGCGGTGCCGCTCCGAGATCTGGTGCGCGAAGGTGGCGCGGTGTACGCCATCATGGACTACGTCCACGGCGAGTCGCTTTCGGGGCTGCGCAAGGCATCGTCGGCGCCGGTCCCGGCCGACGTCGCGGTGGCCATCGCGTGCGACGTGCTGGCGGGGCTGCACGCGGCCCACGAGGCCCGCACGCCCGATGGCGCGCCGCTGGAGCTGGTGCACCGCGACGTGGCGCCCGACAACGTGTTGGTGGGCGTCGACGGCGTCGCGCGCATCACCGACTTCGGCATCGCCAAGGCGGTGGGCCGCAGTCAGGTGACAGCCACCGGAATGGTCAAAGGCAAGTTCCGCTACATGGCACCCGAGCAGGCCGGCGGCGAGACCTCACGCCGGAGCGATTTGTTCTCGCTCGGCGTCGTGCTGTGGGAACTGCTCACCGGCACCCGGCTCTTCGATGCGGAGCACGAGGCGACGATCCTCGCCCAGCTGATCTCCCATCCGATTCCCACGCCGAGCTCGGTGTGCCCCGCGCTGCCCGCAGCGCTCGACAGCGCGGTGATGCGCGCGCTCTCGCGTAAGTCCGCGGCGCGCTTTGCGACCGCACTCGAGATGCGCGACGCGCTGGTGGCCGCGCTCGATCCGCAGGCCCCGGCGAGCCCCGCGCGGGTGGCGGAGTGGCTCCACGAACGCGCTGGTGCTTCCATCGCTCGGCGAATGGCAACGCTCGAGGCCGACGAAGCCGACGCGCGCACGGCGCTGGCAAGCTGGCCGGCGCCAGCCGGCGAATCGGTTCGGCTCCCAGGCTCGCAGGTGCCCGCGGACACCCTGGTGTTCTCCATGCCGCCCCCGGCGCGGCAACCCTGGCGGGCGGTCTCTGCGGTGATGTTCATGCTGGCGCTGCTGGGCATCGTCGCCGGCGTCGCGTGGTCGGCGTTGCACAAGCCCGTTCCCGCGGCCCCCCGCGCCGCCTCGGTCACCTCAACCAGCACGGCGTCGCCGCTCCCACCCGCGACATCGGCCTCGCTGACGCTAGACGATCCGGAGGCGCACCGAAGCGCGCCCACCCCGACCTTGCAGGTGCCGCTGCAGACCGTTCCGCTTCACCCATCGCGCCCCACGCCGGGCACGCCGCGACCCATCGGTCGACCGCCGGCCCCGGACTGCAATCCTCCGTACACCGTCGACGCCAAGGGCGTACGCATCTACCGGCGCGAATGCCTGTAGTATACATTAATAAGCGCTGGGTGGTCTCCTGCTTCGCCCTCGGGCTGGCGCTCGCGGCGTCGAGCTCCCGTGCGGCCGCCCCGCCCACAGCGCGCAGCGAACAGTGCGCCAGCGCCGCCGAAGACGGGCAGCGGCTGCAAACGTCGGGCAAGCTCCTCGACGCCCGCGAGCGCTTCGTATCGTGTGCGCAGTCGGCGTGTCCGCGGCGCGTGCAAACCGACTGCATTCGCTGGCTGGAGCAGACCGACGAGGCCCTGCCCACGCTGGTGGTGCGCCTGGCGCGTGCCGAAGGCGAGGAGCTGACCAGCGGCGACGTGCGCCTCGACGGGCGCCCGATTCACCCGTTCGATGGGCTGCCCATCCGCCTCGACCCTGGCCCGCACAAGCTCGAGGCCGAGGTTGGAGGCGCCACCACGTCGACCACCTTCGTGGCAGTACAGGGCGAGAAGCGAAAGCTGGTGAAGCTCACCATGGCCCCTGCGCCGGCTCGCGCAAAGGCGGGTGCTGTGCCAACGCAGCCTGCTCCGTGGGTCACGCCCGTTCGCTGGCCCGGGTGGACGCTCGCGCTGGGCGGCGTGGCGCTGGGCGGCGCCGGCGGCGTGCTGTGGGGGCTCGGCCGGTCGGAGCACGACGCGCTGGCCTCGTCGTGCGGTCAAACCGGCACCTGCGCCGAGAGCTCGACCCGGGCTTCGCAGACCAAGCTGGTGGTGGGCGACGTTTTGGTGGTGACCGGTGTGGTCGCCCTGGGCCTCGGCATCTACTTTTTGGTGCGGCCGCCGACCCACGCCGCGAAGCAAGAGCGCGCAGGGGCGCGCACGCCGTTCTCGTTCTCGTTCTGATTCAACGAACGCAGTCGTCGGCGCCACCATCGTCGGCGCACAAGGCGAACGAGGGCGGCGCTTGCGCGGTGCCTCGGTAGCGAGCGGGCACCGCGGAGAGCCCGAGCACGAAAGACATGGCATCGCAGGGCGCGGCGGCGTCGGCGCGCCGTTCCCCGGCCAGGTCGGCCAACGCGCAGAGGCTCTCGCGGGTGTCTTCGTAGCTCTTGGTGCCGCGACACGCGCCCGCGCGCGACGCGAGGGCGAGCGCCGACCGCATGGGAAACCGCGCGGCCAGCTCCGCCCGCTCCAGCTTGAAGGCGCCGTTGCCGAGCGGCGTCAGATCGCCCGAAAGGATGAGATCGTCGAGGTCGAAGTCGAGGGTGGACGATAGCGTTTGCGCGCCCACTACGAAGGCCACCCGGAAGCGCATGGTGAAGCTCCGCACCCGCGCATAAAGGCGGCCGCCGGTCACGTAGGCTGCGTCGTCGCGCGCGCTGGCCACGAACTCGCGCTCTAGGCCGCCGACCACCGAGGTGGAGTCGAGAATCCAGTCGTCGCCGCCATCGAAGGTGGGCGCCCCGCCGTCGGACGTGCCGCCATCGGGTGCGTGCAGTCCGACACCGTTGAAAAGGGAGACGCCGACCAAGCCGTCGTTCTGGCTCTCGTCGTAGCCGGTAAGCTGGATGAGCAAGCTGAAGCTGCCCTGGTCGAGGCCCTCTTGCAGGTTGCGGTCCCCGAAGATGCGCGAGAATGTGTTCGAGAGGCGAGTCGACTGGCGATCGATACCGCCCGGGCCGTCGCAGGCGGGCTCGGTGGTGCGCGCGTTGACGCACGAGCCGGGGTCGGGTCGCTGGGCGGGCTGGCACGTACAGAGGCCGTCGAGATCGAAGCCGACGTTGCTCGCGCCGGCGTCGGTGGGCACGAGGTCGATGCGCGCCACGTTCATGGCCAGGACGATGCGCTTGTCGGTCTCGATGACGCCGCCCGAGGGCCGGGGCGGCGGCACCCGCAACGTGCATCCTACACCTGCTTCGGTGCTGGTCGCGGCATCGCCCCGGCTACAGGGCTCGCTCAAGCAGTCGTAGCTCGTGACGAGGCTGCAGCTGGCGATGGTCGTCGCCGCCGCTGCGCCCATGCCGAGGGCGCCAAGGAATACCGAACGCGCGCGCATGCACTCTCAAGGCTACTTCTGCTTGGCGCGGAGCATGTGAAAATAGCGACGGGTGAGGCCAGAGGCGGCAGCCGCCCGCGTGACGTTGCCGCCGTGGCGCTTGAGGGCCGCCTCGGTGTACTTGCGCTCGAAGTCCGCCACCAGCACCGCGCGCGCCTGCTGCAGCGAAAGGTCCATCGTGAGCAGCCGCCCGGTGAGGTCGTCCTGCGCCTCTGCGCCGCCTTCGCCGCGCGGTGTGAAGGCCAGGGCATAGTGCTCTCCCAGCGCGACCGCACGCTCCACCGCGTGGCGGAACTCCCGGACGTTGCCGGGCCAGTGGTAGTCGTGGAGCTTGGCCAGGAGGGGTTCGGGCGGGCTCGCCGGACCGCCGCCGATGGTCCAGAAGTGGGCCGCCAGGAGCGCGATGTCGCCGTGACGGCGACGCAGCGGTGGGAGCTCGATGCGAGCGCCGGTGAGGCGAAACAGCAGGTCCTCGCGCACGCGCCCGGCCTCGGCCTCACGGTCCAGGTTCCGTTTGGTGGTCGAGACGAGGCGCACCGCGTCGCCGCTGCGGGTAATGAGCTGGAGCAGGCGAGCCTGCGCCGGCAGCGGCAGCTCGGCCGGCTCGTCGATGACCAAGGTTCCGCCGTGAGCGCGGGCGAAGACCCCGTCGTCCGCCAGGTCGGCCATCAGGTCTGCCGCTGCCGAGGCCGCGGTGAGCATGGCGTAGGGTGCGTCGGCACGGTCGCTGGCTTCGTGCAACGCCTCTGCGAAGAGCTCCTTGCCGGTGCCGGTCTCGCCCTCCACGACGATCGGCAGGTTGGTCTTCGAAAGCCTCGTTCCGAGCACGAACACCCGCTGCATGTCGGTGCTTCGGCCGAGCACGCGTCCAAACGAGCTCCCCGCGTGCTGCATGGGGTTTTGCGCGTCGCCGGTGCGCATCAGACGAAGGCCGGTGCCACCGATGGTGATGGTCTCGCCCCCCTTGAGCAGCGCCTCCACCACCCGCAGGCCGTTGACCTGCGTCCCGTTGGTGGACTCGGTATCGGTGAGCTGCAGGTACCCGCCTTGCGGCCCGAGCGCCAGATGGCGGCGTGATACGAGCGCGTCGGTGAGCTTGATGTCGCAGGCGGCGCTGGTGCCCACCAGGACGCGCGACGATCGCGTCCAGTCGAGCGGATAGAGACTGCCATCGTCGTCGCCGCCGATCACCTTCAGGACGAAGACGGGCAGGCGGTCGGTGCGTTCGTCGCCGCCGGAAAGCCCAGCTACCGTGCTGGGGTCGCTGCCAATGAGGGTGCTGTGGGATCGGTCGCTCATGCTCCCACCAAGGTACACCAGGCCCGCGGAAAGCGAGCCTCGGCGGTGGATCCGTGGGTGGATCGGGTGGGTGGGAAGCTTCGGTTCTCACCGGGTAGCGGCCCTGCCCTCTGCGGGTTTGCCAAGCGATCGGTTGCGAGGCGTTGAGCCGGCAGACGCAGGCATGGGCATTGCGGAGGTGTTCCTGCGCCCGATGGTGGGCTCTCACCGGAAGTGAACCATGCGTCCTCTCCTGCTTCGATCGGTCTTCGCGCTCTCGGTGGTGGCACTCACGGCGTGCTCGGGCGCCGACGAGCCGGGTGGCGCCGGGGAAAGCGAGGACGACGTGCGGTCGGACGTGACGCCGCAGGGCACGGTGCTCATCGCCTTCGACGGCACCGGGAACTACCTGGGGGAGCCCTCGGAGACCATCGTGGCGCGCACGTTCAAGCAGGTGGTCACCACCGGGAAGTACCTGCTCAAGAGCTCGCACGCGGAGAGCGCACGGAGCGCGGGCGCCCAGACGCAGGCGAGCTGGGCCTACCTGTCGTACACGCGAAGCGACGACCAGGACCAGGTGCGCGCCCTCTACTTCAACGGACCACCGGAGGGACCGACCGATACGCGCTTCTCGGACTCGGGCGCATCGTTCGTGATGAACGCCGCGCTCGGCGCCGGCATCGAGAGCCCGGTGTGCAAAGTCGTGCGCCAGCCCACCGCCAAGAAGGTGTTCCTGGTGGGGTACAGTCGCGGCGCGGTGCTGGCCCACGCGGCCGCCTTTCGCATTCTGGCCGGTGCCTGCGGCTACGGACTGGGCGCCAAGGTAACGTGGGTAGGTCTGGTAGACCCGGTGGAGACCGGAATGAAGGACGGCACCGACGTCTTCGCAGAAGACTGCGACGCCAAAGCCGCGACCTATCACGTGTATGGCCAGGCGCGGACCCAAGGCTGCCTCTCGCTCTTGCGCTCGAGCAGCACCGGAGCGCCGGTGCCGGTCTCGGTGTTCATGAAGAACGCGGAGGCGAACGCGCTCGCGGAGACCTTCTTGCTCAACACCATTCCGGTCAACGGCGCGCGCCACCGGGTCTTCGACTTCTCGCCGGTGAACGCCGTTCGGACCCACATTTCCATGGGCAAATCGGGCATCGTGTTCGACGCCTTCAAGAAGGATGCAGTGGGCCTGGGCGGTCTGCGCTTCACCGCGGAGTGAGCAGCCCTGGTTCTACTGCGAGAGGTGCGCTTCAGATTCGCATGTATGTTGCAGTCGCACCGCGGCACCGCGGCGGCGGGGCGCGAGGGGTCCGAACGTGTCCGTCGAAATGGCGGAAATTCCTCGAGGTCTCGCAGTCGCGCGAGTAGGCCTCGCCCTTCGGTTCGCCAAGCACGTGCACCAGGGCGTGGTCACCCGCAGCGGCAACTTTCTCGCTCGGTCGCTGACTATCGTCGCTTGCGAGCCGGTGGCCGCGAGGTCGCCGGCCCCGAACGCGCCGCTGCCACCAGGGCTTGCAAGAAGGCATTCCGCAGCCGCGCCTTGCCCGGATCGTCGGGATACAGGCCATACAGCACCAGGCTTTCGCCGGGTCGATTGGCCTCCCAGTCGTCGAGGATCGTCACCAGATCACCGCGCGCCACCGAGGGCGCCGCGGCCCACGAAGGCATTCGCACCACGCCCAGGCCCTGCGCCGCAATGGCCACCAGCAAGTCGAGATTGTTGCTCCGAAGCGAAGGCGCGAGCTGCACCGTCACTTCTTCGGCGGCGTCGCTGCAGAACGTCCAGCGAACCGGCGCGGGACCGTTGCCATAGGCGATGACCGACCCCCGCGACAGGTCCTCGGGACGCGATATCGGGCCGTTCTTCTCGAGCCATGCGCGCGACGCGCAGGTGACCCGCCGAAACTCGGTAATTTTGGTAGCGTGAAGCGCAGAGCTGGGGAGGGGCCCCAGCCGAACCGCGAGATCGAAGGCCGAGGCGAGCAGGTCGACGCGATCGTCGGACGCGTGAACGTCGAGCCGCGCCTCCGGGTGCCGCGCCATCAGCGAGGGCATCATGGTCGGGAGTACGTGCTCCGCAACGAACACCGGCATCGAGACGCGCAGGGTGCCCGCGTGGGCATTGCTGTCCGCGATGGATGCGCGGACCCGCGACTCTTCGGCGAGCGTGCGCTCTGCGTGGCTGTGGTAGAGCTGGCCGGCCTCGGTGAGGGCGAGCCCGGTGGTGGAGCGAAAGAAGAGCTTGGCGCCGAGCTCGGCCTCGAGCCGGGCCACCGCGCGGGTCACGGTGGAGACGTCGACCCCCATAGCCTTCGCCGCGCCGCTGAACGAACGCGCGGCCGCCGCCCTGGCGAACATCCGGAGCTGCGCGCCATCACTCTCCTTGGGCTCGCTCCTGCGCTCGGCGGGCTTGGTCTTCACCATGGCCTCAGCCTACGCCGGCACCTGCGCACAACGCAAAGCGGGTTTGCGCAGGGAGGGAATACCGCTGCGCGCGCGCCGAGCCCACAGTGGCGTCATGCAAGCGAGAGGTTGGTGCAGGTTCTCGACGAGGGTGGCGGCTCTGGCGTTGCCGCTGTGGGGGAACGTCGCTTTGGCCTCTGCAGGCTCGTCACCGGGCGCCGCGCCGCTGCTCCCCGCGCACGGCTTTCGGTCCGTCGATCTCCAGCTGGACCCCACGCCGTTCTTCCTTCAGGGATTCGCGCCCGAGGTCGGCTTCTCGCTGGGTCGCCACCGATTCTACGCCACGGTGATTGCCTACGAAGTACCCAAATTTCTCGCCGAAGACCGCCGCTTTCACGAGCGCCGGCTCCTGGGTGCGCTGGGCTATCAGCTCTTCTTTCTCGGGCATGTTGAGGGGCCGTTTGCCTCGCTCGGCCTGAGCTTGGTCCGGTCGCGCTTCGAGCTCGAGGCCACCGGCGGCACGCAGCTCACGAATACGTTCAAGCTGACGATGCGGCTCGGCTGGGCCATCGTGCCCTTCCGCGCCCTGCCCGAGCTGTTCGTGGCGCCCTGGGTGGGGCCGGTTCTTGGCATTGCGCCCGAAGCCTTTGCGATCGATGGCCGCACCATCGAGCGCCGTCCGCTGGGCCTCAGTGGCGCCATTCAACTCGGCTGGAGGTTCGGACTATGAGCAAGGCTATTTGGGCATCGGTTCTGGCATGGTTCGGCGCTGGATGCAGCGGCGCCCATTTCTCGCTCCACGAAGCACCGCCCCTCCCGGGGCCCGGCCTGCACGCCATCGCCATCGTTCGGGTGCACGCGCCGTGGTACGCGCCGCGCTTCGCCATCGTCGGAAAGTTTCGCGATGCGATACCCGAGTACGAGCAGGTGGCAGGGCTCGATAACAAGTACTTTGTACTGACCGACCAGCGGTACTTCGGCGGCATCTACGATTGGCAATCGCGGGCCCTCGCCGAAGCATACTATTCGGACAGCTGGCGCGGCGCAATTCGAGCACGACGTGGCGTCGACCCGGATCTGCTGATTCTCGATGCGCCGTTCTCGCTCGCCGGACGCGCTTCGCCGCACGGTGCACCGCTGGGTGCCCGGGCCCTTCGCTACCCGGCGGCCGCCGCACTGATCACCTGGAGCGGCGGCGACGACGACGCGCCGGAAAAGCTACTCGGCAATCTACGCGCCCTCGGTGAAGCCGACGAAACTGCGTTCATGCGCGCCTACGTGGTCACCACCACGAACCGCGCCGAGCGCCGGATGGGCATTCTGGGCGTGTGGCCATCGTCGGCACATGCGCGACGGGCGCTCTCCGATACCGGTGTGGCCGTGCTTGCCCGTGGGCTGGTTCTCTCGGATGCGCAAACCACGGCGTTCGAAGTGCCCGTCTTCATCGACGCGGAGCTCCGCGCGGCCTCCGAGGCGGGCCGATGAGCACCATGCGCGGTTTGGTCTTTGAACGACCGGGAGAGCTGCGCTGGAGCGACGTCGAGGCGCCGGAGCTCCGAGGCCCGGCCGAAGCGCTGGTACGGCCGCTGGCGGTCGCACGCTGCGACCTCGATGCCGGCATCTTGCGCGGCGAGGCACCCTTTCGCGGGCGCGCCCTGCACTGGCTGCGAAACCGGCTTCCGGAGCGCATCGGTCAACAGGGCATTTTCCGCAACGCGCCGTTTCGCGGGCCCTTCGCCTTCGGTCACGAGTGCGTGGCCGAGGTGGTCGCGGTGGGCTCCGCGGTCACCATCGTGGCGGTGGGCGATCGCGTGGTGGTTCCGTTTCAGATCTCCTGCGGCGCCTGTGCCGCGTGCCGCGCCGGCCTCACCTCCCACTGCGATGCGGTGCCCCCGCGGTCGATGTACGGCTTCGGTGATCTCGGGGGCCGAAGCTGGGGCGGCGTCCTGGCCGATCGGGTGCGGGTTCCCTTCGCCGATGCCATGCTGGTGAAGGTGCCAGAGCACGTCGGCTCCGAGGTAGTGGCCAGCCTGGGCGACAACGTGGTGGACGGCTACCGAACCGTGGCGGGGCCGCTCGCGCAAAACCCTGGCGCGGCGGTACTGGTGGTGGGGGGCCTGGCCTCGAGCGTCGGGCTCTACGCGGTGGCATCGGCGGTGGCGCTGGGCGCCGCGCGGGTGGACTATCTCGACACCAATGCTGCGCGCCTCGAAGTGGCTATGCGGCTGGGTGCCAATCCGGTGAAGACCGCGCGAGCATATCCCATCACCGTCGACGCCAGCGCGCATGCCGACGGGCTTGCGACGGCGGTGCTGGCCACCGCGCCCGGCGGAACCTGCACCAGCGTGGGAATCTACTACACCCAGCGCACGCCCATTCCTCTGCTGGGCGCGTACGGCATCGGGCTCACCTTCGTTACCGGGCGTGTGCGCTCGAGGGCGTTGCTGCCCGAAGTGCTGGCGCTGGTGGCCGCGGGGAAGCTCCGGCCACAGCTCGTGACCACCCGGCTCGCCGACTGGGAAGATGCGCCGCGCGCGTTTCTCGATGCCGGGCCGAAGGTGGTGGTGGTCCGCGGCTGACGCGCCAGTCAGCTCACGATTTCCACCTTCCCCTCCGCCCGCTCGCCTCACCTCAGGGCTGCGGTGCCGCCGCGCGGGCGCGTCGCGCTGCGACGGCGGAACCAGAGGGAAGCGCCGCCGGCGAAGAGAACCGCCGCCCAACCGGCGTGAAAGGGAGCGCGGCTGCCCGATGCGCTGCAGCCCGCATGGGCGTCGCCTGCAGGCCCGCTGGCGCCGCGACCGCCGGGCGGAAAGAGCGTGCACACCGCAAGCACGTCGTCGTCGGCCAGCCGGCGGGCCTCGATGGGAGGCCGCGTGCAGCGGGTGGCCTGCTCGCAGTATCGTTCGGCCATGATCGACTCCGGGGCGCGGGAGTGGTCGAGCCCGATGAAGTGCCCCACTTCGTGCGTCGCAACCGCCACCAGATCGTAGGTGCGGCTACTCCCGTTCTTCGCGATCTCGTCGGGGAGCGTGAACACGTAGTTGGCACTGTTGAGCTCCAGCTGCGCCGCCCGGGCCAGGCCCGTTTCCACCGAGAACTGTACGCGGGTGGTGGCGATGGTCGAGTCTGGCGTTCGATAGGGCCAGCCGGCATCGCGAAAGAAGACCACGTTGCTCTTGCGGTAGCTCTCGGGCTCCGAAAGCACCGGGTTGATAGGAAACGTTGCGCGCTCCCGCTCGCGAATCCGCAGCGACGTTCGCTGCATGGCCCCCGAGGGCGTGGGGCACGAGGCGTCGGCCCACACGTTGAACGCTTGCCGAAGGGCCGCCAGTACCTCCGCAGGGCGCGCGTTGATGAGCCCCGTATCCTCGTGAAAAGCGACCTCGATCTCGTTCGAGGGCCAGCGAATGGGAAGACCCGACGAGAGGCAGCCTTCCTCCGATCGGGGGCAGCTGTCCGCTGGCGTGCAGGTGGTCTTTCGACAAAAGGCCTCGGCCGCGTCGGCGCCCAGGAGCACGAACGCCGCGACCGCCGTCCCATGCATCGCCCGGCGCGCGCTCATCGATCGAAGAGCTCCGCTTTGAAGTTGATACCGGTGAGGCCGGTGCCTTTGCGCGAGTCTACGAATACGAAGTAGTCTTTTCCTGCTTGCACCGAGAAGCTCACGAACGGATAGTTCTCGATGTCGCTTCCCGATACCGATGTTGCGCCGAGCTCCTTGGTGGCGCCGCAAGTGTCGCGCGCGTAGAGAATGAGGTCGAGGTTGCCGGCCCGCGGCGGCTCGATGCCGAGGGCCGTCACGTAGGCCACGCCGGCGCGGTCGGAGCGCAGGCGGAGCACGCGGTCCGGACCGTCGGCCATGGCGAAGGAGGACACGGTGTCGCTCTGGGCATCCGACAGATCGACGGCGAAGGTGGCGGTCCAGCCATTGCGGGTGGTGAGGTCGATGGGCGATGAACCGACGGTTAGGTCGGCGCACCGCTCGGCGGCGGTCGGCCCCGCGGGCCGAGGCGCGCCGGAGTCGCGCACAGTGCCGTCGGCGCCGCCATCTTGCGCAAACCCCGCGGCCTCACAGCTGCAGCGTCCCTCGTAGCCGGTTCCGTCGGCGTTGCAGTTGACGAAGCCGGCGGTCAGCCCGTTGTCGCAGGTGCACCGGGCTTGTCGAGCCGGCGCGCACAACGCCGCGGCTGCCCCACCGGCGGTGGGCGGCCCATCGCCGATGCTGGTGCAAGCCAGCATCGTCGCCACCAAGAGGCCCGCCATCGTCGCACTCGCCACGGTGACCACGCGCCGCGTCCATGCATCGAGAGACTTCGGTTTCATCGAGGTGATCTGGAGCAATGGGCATGCCGGGGCTGCGGGTGCAGCACTGCGCCAAATGGGGGCGCACCCGCGCAAGGCGCGCGCGTCAGTGCCTGGTGTGAAGGGCCACTTCCCGGTCTGCCGACCAGGGGGCGGCGCCCAGCGGGAGTCGCACCGTGACGGTGGTTCCTTGGCCCTGCGCGCTCTTCACCTCGATGGTGCCCCGGTGAACCTCGACGATACGGCGGCAGAGGGCCAGGCCAATTCCGACGCCGCCGGTGCCGCGCGCGCGACTCCGTTCCGAGCGAAAGAAGGGCTGGAAGACGCGCGCCAGATCGCCCTGCTCGATGCCGATTCCCTCGTCTTCGACCTCGATCGTCACTTCGGCGGGCGAAGCGCGAACGCGCAGGCGGACTGCGTTCGAGGAGTACTTGCACGCGTTCTCGAGGAGGTTTTCCAAGAGGCGCAAGAGCAGCGCCGGATCGCCCTCCAGCGGCGGAACTTCGTTGGCCGCGTCGAGCTCGACGTCACGCTCGACGTTGGATTCGACGCAGCGGACCACCGCGCGGCGCGCGATCGACACCAGATCGACCGGCTCGGGCCTGCTCCGTATTCGCGCCGACTCGGGGCCGGCGTCGGCGAAATCGAGGCGGATGGTGGTCAGTACGTCGCTGGTGAGGCGTTCGAGATCGGTGAGATCGCGGGCGATCTCGTCGAGCAGCGAAGCGGCGCGCGCCGGGTCTTCCTTGGCCGTCTCGAGCACCACGCGGACCCGCGCCAACGGCGTTCGAAGCTCGTGCGAAACGTTCGCCAGCAGCTCCTTCTCCGCCAGCAGGTGGGCCTGCAGATTGGCAGCCATGCGGTTGAAGGCAATGGCCAGGTCGCCGATCTCGTCGGTGCGGGTGGTGGTGGCGCGCGCCCCGAGATCGCCCTTGCCGAATGTGTTGGCCACGGCCGCCAGCTCGCGAATCGGGCGCACCAGCGAACGCGCGAGAGGGATGGACCCGACCGCGATGAGCGCCACCAGCAGCGCCACCAGCCCGCCGAGACGGCCGAACGGAACGCCGACCCGGGGGCGACCGACGATGGCGTAGCGCGAGGGAGCCCCGGCGCACTTCACGACGGCAAAGCGCGTGGAGTCGGGTGCAAGCGGCGCGCCGCCGCGAATCGACGCCCAGTCGCCTTCGGAGAGCGCGGGGACCTGATACTCGCTCGAGGCTCCGAGGCGCTCCCCGTTCTCGGTGAACACCGCGACCGCCCCCGGTATCCGGGCGAGGCGCGCGGGAGCTTCGCCCGCAGTCGTGGCATCCGAGAACGGGGCGCACGCCTGTTCGCCGAACCAGCCCATGAAGTGTTGCATGTCGCGGTCGACCACCGACGCGATGAGACCGGCAGCGATGAGCACGAACCCAATGGCCGATACGCCGAGCAAGACGACGCCGTGGAGCACCACCCGAGGAAGGAGCCGAACGCGCATTGTGAGCCTCATCGTTCGGCCCCCACCACCAGCATGTAGCCAACGCCGCGAATTGTTTTGATGAGCACATGACCGCGCTTGTCGTCGCCCAGCTTCTGCCGAAGGCGCGACACCTGCACGTCGATGGCGCGATCGAATGCCTCGTCGGCGCCGCCCTTCAAGAGCTCGAGGAGCTGCTCGCGAGAGAGAACCCGACCGGGTCGCTCCACGAAAGTGACGAGCAGTTGAAACTCGGTGGGCGAGAGCGCCATTGCGCGGCCATCGAGTGTGGCCGTAAAGGTCGCGGTGTCGACCGTCAGCGGCCCGGCCCGCAGCTCGGTACCCTTGGGCGCGAGATCGCCGCGGTGTCGGCGGACGAACGCCTGGAGCCGCGCCAGTAGCTCACGCGGCGAGAACGGTTTTACCACGTAGTCGTCGGCCCCGAGCTCCAGCCCCAGCACCCGGTCGGTTTCTTCGCCGCGCGCCGTGACGAGCAGCACGGGCACGTCGGAGCGCTCTCGAATGGCCTTGCACACCGAGAATCCGTCGCGCCCGGGGAGCATCACGTCGAGCACGACGACGTCGAAGTGGCGGAGACGTAGCTGTTTGAGGGCAGCATCGCCGTCCGCCACGTGCACCACGGCGAGCCCACGTTCGACCAGATAGCTCGTGGTGAACGTCGCGAGACGCGCATCGTCTTCGACGAACAGAACGGTGATGGCCGTGTTGCTCATTTCACATTGCTACAGCGTTCACCACGGAAGCTGAAGAACCTTGATGGGCAGCTTCTTGGCGCCGCCGTCGCCGAAGGGCGGGGGAAACCCGCCGCCGTCGCCGAAAGGCGGAAGGCCGCCCTCACCCAGGGCGCCGCCGTCGGGAAAGCCTCCGGGGCCGCCGCCCAACCCCACGCCGCTCCCGTTGAGCACCAAGAGTCGGTCGCGGTGGCCAACCGCGTAGGTGAGCCCTTGCTCGAGAACGTCACCTTGGTATTTCGCTTGGTAGGCACCCTTGCTGTAGTCGCTATTCATCTTGAAGCGAAAGATGCGCAGCTCGTCGCCAGCGACCTCAACGGCGTCTCCTTCGGCGCTCAGCCACAGCCCGTTGCCCGACACGTTGTACGGCGTGGTGTCCACCTGCTGGGCCTTTCCCAGGGTGGATGCCTCCAGCGAGACGCGATACACGTGCTTGTCGATGATGTGCACGACGAGCAGGAACTTTCCGTCGCTGGAAGCGGCCAAGCCGGTAGCATTGATGAACCCTTGATTGGCATTCGAGATGAAGGGAAACTCGCTCGAAATGGGGAACGTAGTGGCCTTTCCGCTCGCCATATCCACCGCGTGAATCACGTTTTCAAACGAGTTGGTGGCGTACGCCGTTTTGCCATCGACGGCGAAGGCAACGTCCTGGAGCGCAGCCAGGCCGCTGCCGCTACCGGGCGTAGCGATGGTGCTGCGCAGGGTCTTGGTCTCGAGGTCGATGACGTACACGTGGGGCTGCTCGCCGAGGCCCGAGGCCATGACCATGGTCTTGCCGTCGGGGCTGAGCGCGATGTGCCCTCCGCGCGCGATGCCCGCGCTCGAGAGGTCGGCGAAGAGCGCGAGCGTCGTCTCCTGGTCGGCGCCCGCCGTGCCTCGATAAATCTTCCCTGACTCCGAACTATCGACGAAGAAGATGCCGGTGGTCTTGTCGATGGCGATGGCCGCCATCGCCTCGCTGCCGGGCACGATGTACGCGGGAAGGGCGGTCGTGGGCGCGACCGCATCCAGGGTCGAAGCGTCGGTGAGCACGCCGGCGTCGGTGGGGTCTGCGGCGGTCTTGGTGTCTTCGCTGCATGCGGCAGCAGCCACGACCAGGGCGAAGGCCCAGCCGCCGAGGTCGACCAGGGAAAGCTGTCTCATTTTGCACCTCCGAGAATTTTGGCATTGATGAAGTCGGCCACTGCCGCAGCTTCGTTGATGGTGCGCTGGCTGATAGACACCTGACGGCCGTAGTATCCGAAACAGCGAAACGACTGGGTGTTCTCCTTGGTTCGACTGCGGTTGGTCAGGTTCCACCGGGGATTGGTGTAAGATTCACTGAAATCGGAGGCTTTCAGCCCGCGGTTTCGCTCTACCCAGAGCGCGGTCGGCGTGGCCAGGTGGCAGCTCGCGCAATCGACGGTGCCGGGGTTCAGCTCGGTATCGGGATTGTCGATCTGCAGGGCTTGTTTGAAGGCAGCCTTCACCACGTCGTCGCTCGCGGCGCGGGCGTCGGTCGACTTCAGCAGCACCCCCAGCCCCTTCGAGAATTTGGTCGGCGGGTCGACCACCGAGTCGAAGTCGCCGGCGGCGGCATTGGGGTTGGTGAGCTCTTCTCGGGTCCCGGTGGTCTCGGGCACGGTCATGTCGGTGGCCTTGGTTCCCACGAAGTCGACGCCGCCCATCTGCCAGCCCACGCCGGCGCCGCGGAGCCCCAAGAACGTCACCTTCACCAGGTTGGATGCGCCCGCGTACTTCAAGAACAGGTTCTGCACGGCGCCTGCGAACGCACCGCCGCGGCCCTGGCTTTTGATGAGGGGGTGCACGTCGATCGCTCCGTCGCCCAGCGGTGCGCTCCCGCGGGCGGCGACGATGGCTTCGACCATGCTCTTGAAGGTCGCCCGGTCCATTTCGTAGAACGTGTGCACCGTAACGTCGTCGGTGGTGAGCGTACCGGCCCCGTCGTCGTGCACCGGCTGGAAGATGAGGCGAAGCTGCGAGCGGCAGAGCGATCCGCCATTGTCGTCGACCTTGCCCTCGACGCCGCTGGGGAAGCACGGGTCGACGTTGGCCGAGACCAGGCGCAGCAACGGAAGGATGTCGGCGTTCTTGCCTGCCGCGAGCGCGGGGAGCGCTTCCCACGCGTAGGCGGGTATCAGCGCTCCCTTGGCGCCCGCCGAGCCGGCGCGCAGCAGGCCGTCTTGGGCGGCGGTCTCCGGGAGCGGAAACAGAATTGCGGTATCGAGTGGGTGGACCGTAGCGGCGAGAGAGCCGTCTGCTTGCCCGCCGTCCTTCGCTTCGACGCTGGAGCCGTCGCTCGAGCACGCGACCACCCCTGCCACGGCCATCGACACGCCAAGCAGTACACTTCCAGCAAACCCCTTCTTCATAGGCACCTCCAAGTCGGGCATCGCGCCCGGTCAGCTCACGATGGAGGCGCAGGGCTTCGCCAGTCTTTCAGGGGTATTTCACAGTA
Source organism: Polyangiales bacterium (assembly GCA_038210445.1). GTDB lineage: Bacteria > Myxococcota_A > Polyangia > Polyangiales > Polyangiaceae > JABFRG01. The sequence continues at coordinate 32,692 of JBBQWQ010000001.1, read as the reverse complement.
TTTCAGCCCACCCGCGGCAGGTGACGTTTCGGTGAGCCGTTTGCCCGGGTTCGGGGTAACAAAGGGCATGCGCCTCACGCTTGGAAACAAGAACTATTCGTCGTGGTCCATCCGGCCCTACTTCTTCGTGCGGCAGGCAGGCATTCCCTGCGAAGAGCGGGTGATGCCACTCGACGAGCCAGGCTTCGGCGACGAAGTGGCCAAGGCTTCGCCTTCGGCGCGGGTGCCGGTGCTCGAGCTCGACGACGGCACCGTGGTGTGGGACAGCCTCGCCATCGGCCTCACGCTGGGGGAGCTCTTTCCCGAGAGCCACGCGTTTCCCGTTGCGCCGCGGCTCCGGCGCCTGGCGTGGTCGGCGTGCGCAGAGATGCACGCCGGCTTTGCCGATATGCGGCGCGTGCTCACGTGCAACGCGCGCCGCCGCTATGCGAAAGACCAATGGCGGCGGGTGGCCGGCGGACCGGAGATCGAGGGCCTGGTGCTGGCCGACGTGCGCCGCATCGAGACGCTCTTCGCCACTCTGCTCAACGTGTCCGGCGGGCCATTCTTGTGCGGCGAATTCGGGTACGTCGATGCCTACTTCGTGCCGGTGCTCTCGCGTTTTCGCACCTACGGCATCGACCTCACCCCCACAAGCGAGGTGTACGCGGCGCAGGTAGAGGCGCTCCCCGTGCACATGGCCTGGCGCGCCGAGGCATCGGCGGAGCCCAACGTCATCGAGAAATACGAGTATCCGCTGGAGCGCGTCGGCGAGAGCTGACGCGCGGCCGGGCAAGCCCCACCATCTCCTGTCCGCCGCCTTTCGCCATCACCCGCCAGACTGGATCCGTCGCAGGACCCCCCGGATCAAAGGCGAGGGAAGCCGCAGTTCTCACACACGCAAAATAACGCGCGAGAGCTGGTCAGGGGCTCGCGGTCTGTGCGCGGCACGGGCCTTGCAAATCCGCGTCGCCACTATGGCCAATCGTCGACGGTGGAGCCTTCTTCTTCTGAGTCTGGGTGCCTTCGCCTGCGCCGAGGAATCGCCACAAGGAGGCGAGGGAGATCAGGACGTCACCGCCGGATGCTCCGCCGCGACGACAGGGGATCACTACGAGTTTCTCGACGATGTGTGTGCACGCAAGCGGCAACCAACCGACGCGTCTCGCTTTCTTGGATGCCCCAACGTAGCCACGACTGCGACGCCGCTGCTGGCAGGTTCCCAAGAGACCGTATCGTACACACTGGCTGCGTCCGCACCGGTCGTCGACACGAAGCTCCTCGCACGCATCGTCCCAACGGACGTCAAAGTCACGCTCATCATGCTGAGGCGGGTCTCTGGCAAGGTGTATGCACACTACCTTAGCAACGGCACCCAGGAACAGACCTTCTACCCATGGAGCGCCACCAAGTTCATGGCTGCTGCCACGGCAGGAGCCAATCTCCGCCACGTGAGCGGGGGCAGGGCGGGTCTCGACGCCAGCGTCGCGTACCGAGGGCGCGCTGTCCCGTTGGGCGACGTCATTACTGCTATTGCCAACTACGACGAGACGCAGGGGCTCTCCTCGAACCTGAGTGCAAAGTACTTTTGGAATGTCGGAGGACGTTCGTTGGGCCGCTCACTGGTTCACACATGGCTCAAACGGCCTTCGACAGAGTCGGTCGGTGCCAACTACGGCGCCGGCGACCAAGGACTTCCCTACACGTTCGCCGCGCCCGACGGTTCCGCGGTCACCGTCGTTCCCGACACCACGGTCGGCGAAACCAGCCTGTCGACCTTGACCATGGCTGAATTTCTGAAGCGGCTCATCACCCACGTCGATGTGCCCGAGACTTCGCTCCCCGATCTCAAGGCGCAAGACGTTCAGGCGCTCTTCTATGGCGCCGCAAGCCCGACCCTGTACCCCCGAAGGCCCGGCGGCCTCAGCGCCGATCCTGCGATTTTCGTCACCAGCGGCCTCAATGTGACCAAAGTCGAAGGAGCGTCGCGAGGTAAATGGCGCAGCTTTGGCAAGCTCGGCTACGGCCAAAGTCGCGACGGAACGACCAACTTCGTTCACAATTCGTATACGTGCCTGCCTGTGCTCGATGCGGCAGGCAATCCGGTGCCCGACGCGGGTCGAGAGTTCGTCCTTTCGGTACGCCTCGCGGCGCCCGTGGGCACCGATCGGGAAACGGACCGTAGACTTGGCCAAACCGTGCAACGAATCATCGCGCGGATCGCAGACGGAAGCATAAAGTAGCCCTCGATTCCCACTGCGAGATCGCGAAGATTCCCGTCGTTTCGCGGCGCGACTGCAACCAAAAAAGCCTGCGCAGGCCCGAACCAGGGCGCACTCAGGCCTTGCGTCGAGCCGTGAAGCGCAGCGAGCGCACCGCCGGCCAACCCCCGGCCAACCCCCTGATGTGGTTCTTGCCGTCGCCTGCGTGGGCAACGTACACGAGGCCATGGTGCTCCCTCACGCTCACGGGGCCGAGACCATAGCTGGCTGACTGGCGACCGTATCGCCGAGGTAACGCGCTTCGCCGCGCACGATGAAGACGGAGACCTCGTTTCTACCGGCGTTGTCGATGCGGCCGCGTTGGATCACCCCCCTGCGAACGGCTTCTTCTCACTTGTGCCCAATGCCGTCGGCCTGAACGTGGTGAAGCGGAATCGCGCGGTGGCCATCTCTGGCTCGCCTTGGCACGAGGCGTGCGGAAGCGCGTCGACAGGTGAACCCATGGAAAGCAAGCGAGGAACGTTGGTCGTGTTGGTGGCTGCGAGCGAGGCCGCTTGCTCGGAGGCCAGGGATGTCGACCTGGTTCGAGCAGGCGTCGAGGCCGTGGTCATCACGGCCAAGCACTTCATACGGAAGACCATCCAAACGCCAAGTCGATGTGTGGATGAAGGCGGCCAGTGCTTGAATACTTCGACGTCGCTGGGGAAGGTCATTCGGCCTTCGGTCGTGGAGGTCAAGACCGACCTGAACGCGTCTTCGAGCGGAGAGCCCACGGCGCCAGGGCTCCAGAGGCGGGCGCAGTCCCGCCCGAGGCGCGAGCTCCGTCGCGCACGGAGCGCAACGTGAAGCGCGCGGCCGCAGGCGCCATCACGATGGTGACATTTGCAGCGATATTCGCATTGGGGAGCGGGTGCAGCGACGCAAGCGGAGACGCGGCTACGAAGCCCGGAGTCGAGAGCGGTCGCGACGCCGCTTCCGGCTGTTCGCCCCGGGCTCCAGCAGCCGCGCTTGCGTCCGCCAGCGGCTTCGACGACGCATGCTTCGTCGAGGAGCTCGCGAAGGGCGTGACCGCAGGCCACGTAATGTGCATGGGTGAGCCATCGCACGGCATCGCAGAGTCGACAAGTGCGCGGCTGGCACTGGTACGCGCGGCGATGGTGCGAGGCGAATCTCCCATCATCGCTTTCGAGGCGGATGACGCTACCATGCAGAGTCTCGATAACTACATAGAGACCGGGAGTCCACTCCGAGCCAAGCTCGCATTCCAGAGAAACTCCGGAACCTTGTTCGCGACAGAGGCGAACCGCAGGCTCTTCGACGGGCTGCGCGCACTGCGGGTGGAAGTCGAGCGCCCGATACCTTTGCGCGGTATCGACGCAAGCATCGCTCCGGCATCGGCACTCGAGCTCCTGCGCAACGCGCTGACGGGTCGAGACGCGGCGTTGCTCGCGAGGGCGACCAGGCTGCCCGATGCAGCGTCGTCGCTGGAGGCCTTTCTTGCAGCCGCCAACGAGGCCTCGGCGCTCCGCGACGCGCTGGTTGCCGCGAGTGCACAGTCGAGCGAAGCCGCCGACAAGGCATCGCTCGACGCTGCGGCTGCGCTCGCCGACGCGCTATTTCGAGGATACAGCTTCAACGGCGAACTTTTTCGCTCCGGCTTCACCGCTGCGAACGCAATGCATCGAGAGCCCTTCATGGCGACGAGGATGCAGACGCTCGTGAGGGAGTACCCGGGCCGAGCCGTGGTGGTGTTTGCTCACAACGGGCACTGCCTGCAGGCCGAGGCCGCGCAAGGGGCGGAACAGAATGGCGCATCGCCCAATGCTGGTTCGCTGGCGCGTGCAGCGCTAGGCGAGCGATACCAGGTGCTCATGATGGTCGGTGCCAGCGGGTCCGAATTGCTTCCGAGCGGCTCGACTGCGGCGCTGCGCGTTCCGCCACTGCCGCTAGCCCTTGCGAAGGCAACGTCGGTAGACCTGGCGCTTGTCCCGAATCACGGGAGCCCGTACCCGGGCCTGGATCTCGACGCGTCGTGGACGTCGTACCAGGGCTCCCAGTTTCCGTCTCAGGTACAACCCATGACGCAGTGGCAGGAGTTGCTCTTCGTTCGAACCATGACGCCCACGCGGTTCTCACGGTCTAGCGATTGGCCGTAGCTCGGCAGCACGCCAGGGAAAGGACCCGAATGCGCCAGGGAGTGGGTGCGGCACTCACAAAAAGGTAGGAGCAGTGATGCGACGCCGACCGGCGCGGGGTACCCTGGGTCCATGGCAATCGGTACAACGGCACAGCGACTCTGCTGCATCTCCGCCACGCTCTCTGTGCTCGCCCTCGCGTGCGGCACCGACGGCCTCGAAGCGACGTTCCCCGACGGAGGAACAAGCAGCAGCGGCGCGAGCGGAGGCAGCAGCTCCGGGAGCCTGCTGGGCGACGGCGGGGGCTCCACCTCCGACGCGTCTGCCAAAGGCGACGGTGGCAACTGCATCGCCCCCATCGACATGTACATCATGTTCGATCGCTCCGGCAGTATGGGTGCAGACTGCAACATTGGTGACACGACCTCATCGAAGTGGTGTCGATCGATCAACGCGCTGTCCGGATACTTGAAGTCCACCGGCGCGACCAACCAGGCTGCGGCGCTCCAGTTTTTTCCACTTCTGAACCACTCCGATGCGCTCTGCAGCACCGGCGACAACTATGCCGTGGCCGCCCTACCCTCGGTCGACTTCCAAACGTTGCCCAGCCCAGCCTTCGACACGAAGCTGAACGCCGAGGGGCCCGGCGGCAACGGCGGCACCCCGACCGAAGCTGCGATTCGCGGCATGACCCGCTTTACGGCAGCCAACCGCCGTCCCGGGCGTGTCACCATTGGCATCTTGATCACCGACGGCGACCCGAACGGATGCAACCAAGCGCTGGCGGCTCTCTCCGACTTGCTGGCGGCCCACCACGCAGCCACCACGGTGCGCACCTACGTCATCGGAATGCAGGGCGCGAACTTTGCGAACCTCGAGAAGATCGCCCAAGGTGGCAAAGGTCCGGCTCACCCCGACGCGGTTGGTGGCCTGACCGATGCGTGCGGCGACGGGCCTGGGCCCTGCGTCCACTGGAACGTAGGCGACGGCGAGCCCGCCGCATTTACCGCTGCCCTCGCGGCGATTCAGGAGTCCGCCGACGGCTGCAAGCCAGGCGGCGGGACCGTCAACCCGCCGCGCTGACGGCTTCAACCTGCGCGCTGAGAGCCCGCACCCGAGTGGGCATCAGAACGTGGGAGGCTTCCGGTGCCGCGTCTGCGCGTCGACCGGCCCCCTTTTGGGAACCGCAGCGAGTCCGGGGCACGACAACGAGGGGCCCGCTCGCGCCACTAAGGGAAGACGGCTTGCGACGTTGGGCGCGCGGCGCTAGCGACCTCGAACCTATGTTTCAAGAGCTTGAGCCTACCCTTCCCATCCCCCACGACACCCTGTCGAAATTGCGCGATGCATGCGAGGGAATGTCCTCGGACACCGTGTGGCTCGATTCACGTACAGAGCCACGCCGGCGGCCGCGGGGCGACCAGGTGAGCGAGCTGCTTGCAGACGCAGAATCACGGACGTCGGGCCTGCCCATCTTGGGGATGACCCACTATGGCTCCGGCATGAGGGCGGCGTTCGAGCTCGAGGTGGTCGCGAGTACTTCGGGATCGCCGATCATCGCTGGTGCTAGCTTTCGAGTCTCGGCGTGCGTTGCACTTGTTGCGTACTGCGAATGGTTGGCGTCGCGGGCAAGGGGTCTCACCGTCTCCCAGGCGTTTTGCCTCGAGGTATCCGACTTGGTTTCGGGCATACCCGCCATTCCGCGCCCCTGGCATCCACGAGCCGAGCTGGCTGTGGTGGCTCTTCGTAGCGCTTTGCTCGCGGCAGCCCGTACCCCCGCGGGTGGGTCGCCGGGAGTCACCGAGAATCCGTGATCGTCATCCGGGTTCACAGTATTTCTACACGTGGATGAAATCGCGCGGTGCTGCGAGGGCCTCGCGGCCCTGAGCGAGATCGGTGGGAAGGCGGGCTCCCACCTGCGAAGCCGCAATTCCTACTCGAGCAAGTCGATCGATAGTTCTCGACGCTGACCCGTGCGGCTCGCCGGGCACGATGCGTGCCTCTCTCCTTCTCGCGGCTTGATGTGCAACGTTCTGCGCTCCGGCAGGCCAGAAAGAGGACACCATGAACACACGAAACGCATTTGCGGCTCTCGTTGCGATCTCGATTTCCGTTGGGGCCTGCACCGCGGACACTCTGCAAGAGGAACAAGCCACTTCTGAAGATGCTCTCACCGGGGCCTACAAGGTGGGCACTGCTCTGGAGACGACAGCCGACGTGAACCTCCGCGGCGGCCCCTCGACGACCGCCAGCGTTTTCGATGTCATCCCGCGCGGAACCCGCGTCGTCTCCGCGGCGGCGCAGCCGTCGGGAGGCTTCTATGGTGTCACGTGGAGCGGAAAGACCGGCTGGGTGTCTGGCACCTACCTGAAGGTCCCCACCGCCGGCGGTTCAGCCCCCGCCGGAGGCCACTATTCTCGACAAAACGTATATGACGCCGCGAAAGGTCGAAAGACCTGCTCCGGAGGGTCGGCCAGCGATCTGCTGAATCCCGGGCTAACGACCCAGCAGCTCGTCGATGCGGTGGGTTGGGTCGCCGCCAACACTTCGTTTTCTTGGGGCTGGTGTGTGATCAACACCGGTCACCACTTGGACCCTGCGGCACACTCGGGCGGCTTCGCGATTGACATCTTCGCGAACAACTCTGGCGACGACGCCGCCATGTTGCGACTCATCAATCAGAATCCGTACTTCGTCGAAGTCGGAGTATCCGGAGACTATGTATCGCTTCGGGGTCTCATCAGCTCTGCTACCAAGTGCAGCTTCGTGGAGAACGCGCCGACCCACATCCATGCTTCGGTCCGCCGAGCATTCTGCTGATGCTACCAAGGCCCGGAGCCGCTCGAGGAAGTGCCTGACAAGCACTTCCCTTGGGCGACGGTCCTCCCAACGGACGCGGGGTCAGCGGAAGGTCAGCGGGGGCGACCACCCAGGAGCTGGGCGCGCGCCTGATGGCGGATGTGAGCCTGCGTTTGGGGCGCAGCGGCCAAGGCAGCATCCATGCCGATCGCCTGCTGAATCCAGCTCGTCATGTCGAACTGCTCGCGGTGCGACGAGATCAGTCCGTTCTCGAACTGGAGCTCCGCGTAGATGACATTGTGGACCGGTCGGCCGGTTCCGGGAAACGTGTACGCGGCAGTCCAGACCACGCGCCCATCGGTATGAACGGTAGCTGCATCCGTTACCTGCACCGTAGCCTGGGCGAGCAACGTGGCGAAGAGATGCTCCCACATTGCAAGCATCTCTGGACGCTCGAGCAACCCGAACATTCCATCGCAAAACGTCGCATTGGGCGCATAGCAAGAATCTACCGCAGAAATATTTCGGGTCCCGATTGCGGTGTACAAGTGAGCGATAACCACAGGTGAAGCGAGCGACGAGCTCGCCGCCGACGGATTTTCGATATTCATAAACACCTCTTTGGAGTGTTGGTTAGCTGCAGCCGGGGGTACCGGAGGGTGCGAAGCTACAGGGGATGCAAGCTTCGGTCTCTTCGCAGACATCGCGACCGAGCACCACGGAAGCGAGCCCGAGCATGCCATTGAAGCATTTGTCGAGACAAACGCCTTTTCCGCCCACGAGCCCCGGCTTGCATGCGACCGGCTTGCCTGCCAGGAACGCCGTGGGGACGCACTTTTCGCCGCTCGAGCAGGTGTCTTGCTTCGCGTCTTTGCGGTTCTTCTCGGGAACTGCGGTCTCGGCCAAACACGTTCCGTTGCTGCTACCCGCTTTCGATGTGCAACAGAGCGCAGCGGGCGGCGGCGGAGGCTTGGGCAAGACGCCACCGGTGCTGCAGCTCAGCTCCTTGTCGGCGGTTTTGTAGGCGCCAATGGGCTTACAGAACGGGGTGGCCGCATTTCCCTTGGTGGGGTCGGCGCACGGGGTGCACAGCTGGCCTGCATCGCAAACGTCTTGCTTGAGGTACGACTTGTTCTTCTCCAGGTCCGGTATGAGCGCCGAGGTGACGCAACCCCCGGCCCCCACGATGGAGGTGCAACCCTTCAGCGTTTTCCCTGCGGCGTTCAGAACTTCGTCGGGCACGCAGACGTCTGCCGCGTTGGCGCAGGCTGTCAAGTTGTCGGCGAGAGGCGCGCGATCTTTCGCATAGCAATGGCCCTTCCCGTCGCCGCAAGCGGTGAGCTTGGTAAGGTCGACGGCGGTGAAGCACGAGTCGAGCGCGCTGGCGGAGGCTGCGGCGTCCTCCTCGACGTCGGTAGCGCATCCGGCGACGATGGGTGCGGCCACCACGAGGACGGAAGCGGCGAGAGGGAGAAAACGGTGATGATGCATTGGGGCTTCTTTCTTGTGAGAATGACGTTTCAACATCCGGGAACGTCTTGGCTGCTTCCGATTGCGCAAGGGAGGCAAACCTGCGCAGGGCCGCAGTCGCCGCGAAAAACGGATTTTGCGCCGGCGAGTTGCTTGGCGAAGCAGATTCCCAAGCAGACGCCCGAGAGGCCCGCGGCATGGCACTTTACCGGCTCGCCGTCGACCAGCGAGCGAGGCGCGCAGACTTGTTCACTCGGGCATCCAAGGCCATCGAGCTTGCCTTCGGAGCCGCCGGGGACGGCGTCTTCGCGAATGCAGGTGCCCAGGCCGCCGCAGCACGAAGCGGTGTCGTCCTCCGCCGCAGACGACGCGCAAGAGCGTTCGTGAACGCCGGTGGGCGTGCACACCTGGGTGCTTTCCCCGTTGGTGGGGTTGACGCACGGCACGCATCGCTCGTCGGCGTCGCAGACGTCCTGTTTCAAAGAGTCTTTGTTCTTCCGAACATCCACTTTCAGCAGGCTCACGCACGCGCCTGGCTGGTCCTTCAGGTAGAAGGTACAGCCTCTGAGGGGGCGCCCGTTGGCGACGAGAACCTTGTTGGGCAAGCAAGCGCTTCCGTCGGCGCACGCATCTACGTTTCCGAAGGAGGTCTTCGTGCTGTCGAAGCAGTGCCCCCTTCCCTGACCGCAGGAGGTGAGCTTGCTCAGGTCGGGCGATGCAAAAGGAGACGTGCACTGCGTATCGGTTTTTGGTTTGCGCGCGGCGATCTCGAGGAGCTCGGTATTGGTTTCGCCGACCGAGCAAGCAAGCATCAGCAACCCGTGCGCCGCGACAGCGAAGGGGGCTCGTAGGCGCCGAGCTGTCACGGTCCGCACCCGGGCGTTCCGGCGAGGAGCGCGTCGCAGGGAATACACAGCTCACTCGCAGCACAGTCTTTGGTCTGCGTAACCAGCGGCTTCCAGGCCGCATCGAAGAAGGCGTCGAAAAAGCAAGTATCGAGACAGACGCCGGCCTTTCCCGCCTTTGCCGAGGGATACGTAGACGTGCAGCGCACCGGAGCATTCTTTGCCAGAGCAGCCGGCTCGCAGCGGTTGGTCGTATCGCTGCAGCTGCCTCGGGTCGCTGTTCCCTGGTATCCGGCGGGCGAAATTGCTGCGGGCGGCACGCATACACCTCGACTGGTTCCGCCGGTCGTGCAGCACCCCTCGGGCGGCCTCCCGGCGTCGTTCCCTCCGCTAGGGCTCGGCCCTGTTCCTGCGCAGCCGGCTTGGCCGCTCTTGGTCTTGTAAGCGCCAATGGGCTGGCAGAAGGGAGTGGGCGCGTTGCCATTGGTAGGGTCGGTGCACGGAGCGCACAACTGGCCCACTTCACAAACGTCGCGCGTGAGCACCGACTTCTGTTCGTCGAGCTTGGGCAACAGTGCCGAGGTAATGCAGCCGCCAGGCCCGATGATGGAGGTGCAGGCCTTGAGGGTGCCGCCGGTGGCCAAGAGCGCCTCGTCGGGAACGCAGACTTCACCGGCTTTGGCGCAGGGAACCAGGAGCCCCTGCAACGGCGCGCGGGCGGCCTCGAAGCAGTGGCCGGCGCCGCCCCCGCACGGGGTCAGGGCCCCGAAGTCGACTTTCTCGAAGCATGCGACGTCGGCTGTTGGGGTGGTCGCCGCCGCCTCGGAGCCGGCCGAGGCATCTTTCGACTTGCCTCCGGTGCTGTTGGCCTCGCTCGCATAAATGTACGTGTCGCTACCCAGAGTACAGGCCGCGAGGGTGAGCCCGACAGGGGCGCCGAGGACCAGCGTACCCGTGAGGACCAGAGATCGGTAATTGCTTCGCGGCATGACATGTCCTTCCGCAAGAGGCGATCCAAGTCGCCGCCGCGCCAACCGTGTGCATGGCGTTGCGCTCGCCCTCACCGCGTGAGAAGGCGATCTTCCCAGCGGCTCGCGCGAGCTTCTCTCCCATCGGATCCATGCAACGATCCTTTCGCCGGTGACGCCGTTCTACCGAGTACGGAAGTGCTCGACAGTCGCCGGGTACGAACATTCCGTGGGCAGCAGGGAAGCGACGAAGCGCAGACCTCGTCGGGCGCCCCGGCCAAGCTGCGCGGCAATCCGGGCGGTCGGACTGGCGGGAAGCAATGCTTCTCACCTGCGCCGTGCCCCAGCCGCGCGCGTGGGAGGCACGGCCCACGCACGCATCGGTACGTGCGAAGTTCGTGGCACGAGGCTTGAAAGAGCCTGTCACCATGAAAAACCTCATCCTCGGTCTGCTGGCGTCGGGAGCTCTCGCATCTTCATCGGTAGCCTGCAGCTCTGCCGACGCACCGACGGGAGGGGGTGCTGGGTCCGACATCTCGGGCGCGGGCGGCGCTTCCACGTCTTCGGGCGGCAGCGCCCCCGCCGAGGCACCGAGCGGAGATCCGAAGCCGCCCGCAAGCGGAAGCAGCACCAGCGGCGGGCCAACGTCTTCTTCATCCTCATCCTCGTCGAGCGGCGCGGGCGGCGCGAGCAACCGGCCGGAAGACTGCGCGGGCGGCTATCAGCAATCGTTCCAGTGCACCAACGGAGCCTGTGAGTGCACCGCAACGGGAACGCAGCCGAATGGTCGAAGCGTGATCGCTGGTACCGCGTGCGCGTCGATCTCCGACTGCCGTCAGGCTTGCTTCATCTGCCAGTGAACGCAGAATGGCGCGCTGCGGGGGTGAGCGACGCGGTCGCGAGGCGTTGCCCACATGCGCTCACAGATTGGGAGGCCCATCCGTCGGTCCTGCCAGGCCAGGTGTAGGGGCAGGCCTGCTCGCACGCCCGAAGCGATGGAGCTACTGTAGGGCCTGATGTCTCGCCACTTCGGGCACTACGTGATTCACTGTGAAGTCGGGCGCGGAGGGACCGCGACGGTATTCGCCGGGACCGACCTTGAGAGCGGGCGCCGCGTTGCGATCAAGAAGCTTCATGAGTTCCTCGCGACAGACCCTCGATTTGCGTCGATGTTGGCGGAGGAGGCTCGTCTCGGGGCGCGCATCGAGTCCCGTCATGCCGTTCCCATCCGTGATCTCGTGGCGTCCGACGGCAACATCTTTGCCGTCATGGAATACATTCACGGGGAGTCACTGGCGGGCGTGCTCAAGACGTCGAGCAGTGGCCTGCCGCTCCCAATCTGCACGGCAATCGTGAGCGACGCGCTGGCGGGTCTTCAGGCAGCGCATCAGGCACGGGGGCCCAGCGGCGAGCACCTTGGACTCGTTCATCGCGACGTTGCTCCCGACAACATCCTCATCGGCACCGACGGGCTGGCTCGGCTCACCGACTTTGGGATCGCCAAAGCGCTCGGAAGGGGGCAGGTCACCGCGACCGGGGTGGTGAAAGGCAAGCTACGATACATGGCGCCGGAGCAAGCCGGCGGCGAGACGTCGCTCCGAAGCGACGTGTTTGCGATGGGCGTCGTGCTCTGGGAATGCCTGACCGGACGCCACCTGTTCGACGCAGAGCATGAATCGACGGTGCTCTCGCAGCTCATCTCCCAAAACATCGTTGCGCCGAGTACGATTCGCTCGGGGCTGTCGACCGAGCTCGACGCGGTGGTCATGCGTGCGCTGGCGCGAGCCCCCGATGCGCGTTTCGGGAGTGCGGGCGAAATGCGAGAGGCGCTGATGGCAACGGGCGTCCCGGCCTCGCACACGGCAGTTGCGGCGTACCTGAACGGCGCGTGCGGCCCTCGCCTGGAGGAGCGCGCTCTGCAGCTCGCGGCACACGAAGCAGACGCATGCCTGGCGCCGGCCGCGCCGGGGGTAGAAGCTCCTGCGCCCCCGCCGAGCTCGCAGACGACGCCCGTCACCGGAACGCTGGTGATGCTGAGCGCGGTGCCGCCCCAGGCCAAGCGATCTCGGACGATGTTGACGGCGGCGGCCGTCGCAGCCGCCGCAGCGCTGGTGCTGTGGTTGCTGCAGCCGGGCGCGCGCGCAGACGCTGCCGCGACGGCGGCGGAGGCTCCAGCAACGGCGGAGCCCGTTCCAACTCCGGTGGCGGCTTCGTCTTCCTCGGGCGCGGAGGGAGCCGAGGCGCCTCTAGCGCCCCTGGCGACGAGCGCGGGGCGAAAGGCGCCCCGGACCGGCGTCGTACGCGCGCGCCCGACGGAACCCGCGCGGCAGGTCGCCGGATGCAATCCTCCATATACTGTGGATTCCACAGGGGTTCGCGTATACCGATTGGAATGCTTCGAATGATGCGGCCGCTTCGCGGGCTTTCGCTCTTGGCGGGCCTGGGTTGGGCGAGCTCTACCGGCGCCGCCGAGCCAAACCCCACGGCCAAGAGCTCCTGCGCGCAGAGCGCAGAGCAAGCGCAAAGGTCTCGCTCGAGTGGCAAGCTCAAGGAAGCCCGAAAGGGATTCGTGCAGTGTGCACAAATTGTGTGCCCCGCGCAGATTCGCGCAGACTGCCTCTCGTGGCTCTCTCAGGTGGAGGAAGAAACCCCTTCGGTGCTCTTTCGGGTGTTCGGCGCGAACGGCGATGAGGTGGTTCGGGGCGAGGCGGAGGTCGACGGCAATGCGGTCACTCCCTTCGACGGCATGCCCATCGCACTCGACCCTGGGGCGCATCGGGTGGTCATGAGGGTCGACGGCAAGGAGCAAGCGCAGACTTTCGTGGTCGTGCAGGGCGAAAAGAGGAAAGCCGTGACGGTGCGCCTTGCTCCGTTACCCAGCGCCTCGCCGCCGCTCACCGTTCCCCCGGCGAAAAGCCCACCCCTCTGGCCCGGTCTCTTGCTCACGATGGGCGGAGTGGGAACCGCCGCTGCGGGTGCCGTTTCGTGGGGGCTGGGGCAGGTTGGCCACGACGATCTGGCAGACGGCTGCGCCAAGCAAAACCGATGCGCAGAGGCCGACGTACGCAGGGCCAAGACGCAGTTGGTGATCGGCGATGTGCTGGTGCCGGTAGGCCTCATCTTGGCTGCCGTCGGCATCTACTTCGTCGCGCGAAGCTTGTCGTCGAGCGGCACCACGTCGCACGCGGCGCACACGTCGCACGCGGCGCGCTGGGGAACCTTTTGATGGCTGCGCGCTCGCGCTCTTTTCTGGTTCGAAGCATCGGGCTGGTTTGTGCGCTCTCGGCCGGGGTAGTTACCAGCTGTTCCGCGCTGAATTCGTTCGACTGCTTCACCGCCCCCTGCGAAGCCGCCGACGCTGCATCTCCGGATCCCTTGGACGCAGGTGATGCAGCGACAGGCGACGCGCGGACCCCGGGGTGCGTGCTCACGCGGCCGCCGCCACGACCGAGCGGCGCGGCAGGTTTGGAGGCCACACAATCGGTGGCCATTCTCTCGCGAATCAGCATCGAGCTCCCCGAGGATGGTGGAGCTCCGACCGGCCTCGATCTAGACGGCCTTTGCACGTGCTCGCCGCTCTCCCTGCCCGACCCCGGCGCGTGCGAGAATCCACGCGCGACCACTTCGCTCTGCGACGACCCCGGCGGCGTCGATCGCCAGTCTCGCGCCTTGGTACGAGACGTCGCCACCAGCTTTATTTTGGGAGACGCGCCCTTGAACGATGCCATCCGCGCAGGACGCCTTGCGCTCCTCGTTCAGGTGACGGGGTACAACAACGAACGCGACGATCCCGACGTCAAGGTGGACCTCTTGAATGGCGTTCATCTTGCGGGGGGCGACGGCGGCCCTGGCGACCCGCCACCCCGCTTCGACGATACCGACTCCTGGCTACTCGAGCGCGATACGGTGAGCACCAGCAGCCCCGACGGCGGAATCGCAGCTTCGATCTACTCGAAACGTGGAGCGTACGTCGCGAACGGCACGCTGGTGGCTGCATTCGACAATCCCATCCGTATCGGGTTTCGCATCTTGAGTGGATCCAAACTGAGAACAGCCGGCCTCGTTCTCACCGAGGCGCGCTTGGTGGCCCGAGTGCAGCCTACCGACGCTGGGCCTGCTGTCACCGAAGGGTTTCTGGCGGGCAAGTGGACGCTCGATTCTGCACTTTCGCTCGCGGAGAGCGCAACCGGGTGCAGGCGGGACGCCGTGTACGAGCTGGCTCGCGCCACCCTGTGCGCGAATGCAGACTTGGCCACCTCAGGCAAGGCACGATGCGACGGTATTTCTTTGACCATCGGATTCCAGACAGTGGCCGCTCGCTTCAGCGGCGTCGTAGACGCATTGGACTTGCGCTGCGACGGGGGCGTTGACGACTGCTCACGATAGCGGCTTACTGAGGACAGGCGCTCGGCGCAGAAACGCGGAGGAGCTCGCTCTTGCCGTGGGCAACGCAGCTCGCGGCGTCGAGCTGCCCCTGGACCGCGCTGCATTGGACCCAGCCGTGCACCGTGCCGCTCCCGCACGAGCTTCCCTCCTTGAAGAAGACTTCGGTAGCGCGCGCCGCGGCGGCCACGCAGCCCCGAGCGTCGCCACCCTCGAACACCACGTCACAGGCCACCGGAAACGGAGCTTCGGCGGGACACTTCACGGTTTGGCAGTCCTCGCCGTCGGCGAGAGCTACCGAAACCCGAGCCGGAGCCAGTACTTCGGGAGCCCCTGCCTCGGCTCGGGCGGCAGGCGGCGACCCCGCCTCGAGTGCGCTGCCGCGGCTCGCGCGGGGCTGCTCTTGGATGTCATCGGTGACCATCGAGTCGTAGGCGGGCGCGCACGCAACGGGCCCAGCGACGAGCAGAGAAACGACTGCAGCGACAAAGATGCGCATCCTCCACGGAAGAGCAAAGAGCGCGCCAACGAGCCCTCCGCAATGCGCTCGGTCGGTGGGAGCGGCTGTGATGCAGGAACGGGAGGGAGGGAACTGTGGCTTCTCACCCAAAAGATCCCAATGGCCCGCGCATGCTCTTGTGGCGGCGCTCGCCCACAAATAGTCTCCAGGTCAACCTGCGTCACGGCGAGCCACTCACGATGCGAGCGCTCGAGCCGTTCACCCCGATGGTCATCGCATGCACGTCTACGTCCCGTTCGCCTCATGACGCTCAGCCTCAAAGGGGTGGCTGTGCGTGCGGGCCTCCGATGGGTGGCGGAGAAGCACGGCATGCAAGCGGTGGAGGGGGTCTACGCGCGCTCCTCTACGCAGCTGCGTAGCATCATCGTGCCCGGGCTCTCTTCGTTCGGCATCGTTTCGAGCAGCTGGTACGAGGCGACGCTGATCGGGGAACTGCTCGACGTGATCGTTCACGTGACGAAGGCGCCGAACGACGGCCGAGAAGCGCTCGCCGGGATGGCGGAAGCGATCGCCAGGGACAACCTCAAGGGCGTGTACCAGTCGCTCTTTCGGCTGATCGCCACGCGCCCACAGCTCATAGCGCACGGGCAGCGCGTATGGCGCAGTTACTACAACGATGGAACGCTCACCGTCACTTCGGAACGAGAAGGCGAGCTTCTCTTCAGCGTGAGCGAAACCCGCGAGCACCACCTAAGACTCTGCGTCATGACCTCGCTCGTCCTCGAGCAGATCCTGGAAAAAATTGGCTACTCTGGCGCGTCGTTGACCCGACTGTCGTGTATCGACAAAGGCGCGAGGGCCTGCACGTTTGAGGTCGACTACATTGCGAAGTAGTTCCCCTCCCCCCCGAAGTTTTTCCCCGCACCATCAAGGTATCGCGCCATGAGAACCGAGCTCCTTACCAACCTCCTCCCCAAGAAGATGCGCGAGCAGGCGCGGCGCTTCATGGATGCCATAGACCTCGGCCGAGAGCTCAGCGACCCCCGCGTGCTGGTGTCGCTGCTCCCTTCGGGCATTCGGGGAATCGTTCTTCAGCAGGGGAGGGAGGGCCAGTCGGAGGCGCTGGTGAAGCACCCGAGCCGGTTCGACTGGACCTACCCCGCCGATCACCCGGAGATGCGTGCGCTTTACACCAGAGCCAAGAAGGCACAGTGGAACCCAGACACCGAGCTCGACTGGTCGACTTCGGTGGACCCACACAACCCCGAGCGCCCCCTCTTGCCCGAGACATTTTTGGACTTCGACGACCTGGCCACCTGCGGCGCCCGCCTCGACGAGCGAGAGCGTACCCGGCTGCTTCACAGTGTTTGCGGGTGGATGCTTAGCCAGTTCTTGCACGGAGAGCAGGGGGCCCTGTTCGCCGCGGCCCAGGTCACCCAGGCGGTTCCGTTCTTCGACGGGAAGCTGTACGGCGCCACCCAAGTGGTCGACGAAGGTCGTCACGTCGAGGTGTTCCACCGCTACCTGAGCGAGAAGCTCGAGAACCTCTACCAAGTCAACGACAACTTGTTCGTTATCATCGACGCGCTCATGCGCGACTCCCGATGGGACATGAAGTTCCTGGGGATGCAAATCATGATCGAGGGCTTGGCCCTTGGGGCCTTTGGAACTCTCTATCGCCAGACCCGAGAGCCTCTGCTCAAGAACCTTTTGCGCCTCATCATTCAAGACGAAGCGCGCCATGTGCACTACGGCGTGATCGCGCTCAAAGAACACTTTTCGAAGCTGTCGGACCGGGAACGGCGGGAGCGCGAGGAGTGGGCATTCGAGATCGCGCTGCTGATGCGCAACAGATTCCTGGTGGATGAGGTGTACGACGAGTGGTTCAGCGGAACGATGACCAGGAAGACGTGGCGCGAATTCGTCACCCGAACGCCGGGCATGCGGGCATTTCGCACCACGATGTTCAGTCGGCTGGTACCCAACCTGCGAGAACTGGGCCTCATTCCGCCGAGAATGCTCGCTCGATACGAAGCTGCAGGACTTTTGGTCTACATGCAGGGGCGGTCTGCGACGACCATCGATGGGCCCCAGATGCTCACGGAGCTCGACGCCCCCGCCCACGGGTGAATGGTCGCGAGCGGGGAGCGACGTGGGAAGAGTGGCCGAGAGCTGGGCCGACGCAAGGCGGGCGCGGACCGCACGTGGATCGCGGGAGGCGGAAGGGGCCCGCCTGGCTTGGGCTCTGCGAGTTCTCAGCGGCCGGCGATCCGGCCGGCAGGCGAACGAGAGATGGCCTGGCATCGCAGTTGCTCCCCCGCCCTTGCATGAAGCGTATCCTCGCCCGGACCCGACGGCCTCGAGTGCAAGCCAGCGATCGCATCGTGGCCGCTGCCGTGCCCCTCTCGACGCATGAGCTGTCGGTCGGCCCCTCGATGGCCAGCGGCGGAATGGCGACCGTCTGCCTGGGTCTGTACGGAGTTGCGCCGGTCGCCATCAAGCGCCTGCACCCCCACCTTGCGGGACTGCCCGAGATGGTCGCGACGCTCCGGGACGAGGTCAGAATCGGTGGGTGGGTGCGACATCCGAACGTCCTGGCCCCACTCTCGCTGTATGGCGACCCCATCCGGCCGGTGCTCTTGAGCCCTTACGTACACGGCGAGGCGCTCTCGGTGCTCCTGAAACGCGGGGGCAGGGTTGCCCCCGCGCTGGCGCTGCGTATCGCGTTGGATGTACTTGCAGGGCTCGACGCCGCGCACCGCGCAACCGACGAGGCGGGACGGCCGCTGAGTTTGGTTCACCGCGATGTAACGCCCCACAACATTCTGGTGGGCGTAGACGGCGTCTCTCGCGTCATCGACTTCGGTATCGCGCGATGCAAGACTCGCTTCCAGACCACGAAAGCTGGTGACGTCAAAGGCAAGTTTCCCTATCTGGCGCCGGAACAGCTTCGTGGTGACGACGCCACGCCACCCACCGATATCTACGCGTTTGCGGCGGTCTTGTGGGAAATGCTAGCGGGTCGCCGTTTGTTCGACGGCGAGCACGAAGCATCGGTGATTGCCGAGGTGCTCGCCGGTCGGGTACCGAGAATTTCCGGCATCGTACCCGACCTACCTTCCGAGCTCGGCCTGGTCTTTGCTCGGGCCCTTTCAAGAGAGCCTGGACATCGATATTCGTCGGCCACCGCCATGGCGTACGGCCTTCGGGGCGCGGGCCGCATCGCATCGGCTCGCGAGGTTGGAGACTGGGTCGGCGGATTGGCACGGAGCAGTCTCTACGAGAGAGAGCTGGCCTTGGTTGAATTGGTACGCCTTCGTCGTACGTGCTTCGTTTACAAGGTAGAACGAGAGCCTTCCTGCGGCGGACCAGCCATCATCCAGGCCATCCAGGCCGCGCGCCCATCGGAGGCCACGACCCGCCGGCGTGCGCACGAGCGGGGGCGCGCACCGGCAGGAATGCTTCGAAGAGATGTGCTGGCGGTTCTGCTGTCGTGCATTTTCTTTGGCATCGTATGTACACTGGCCGCACGTGGCGTCAGCGGAAAGGCCAATATCCAGGGGCCCGTGCCGGAGTCTGAACTGCGCGCCGGGTCGGCGCTCGACGTTCGATGAGTGCTCTACGGATGCACTCGGGCCACCTTGCTTGGCGCCACGGATCAGCGCCGCGAGCAGCCGCAGCTGCCGGGTGAGAAGTCGCAGCTCCCTGCTCGCAGGATTGAGCGGGAAACGCGCTGGTTCAGCATGCAGTGACCGACGGCACGACCGTTGCTCCAAGGGTGATCATGAAGAACTCTCTCGCCCTCATGTTGGTCGGCCTCTATGGGACAACGGCAGCACTTCAAGGGTGCACGGCTCCAGCATCTGACGAATCGGTTAAGGAAGGCGACGACCTCACCGGCAATTACACCGTGGGAACCGCCTTCACGACGCTCGCCGACGTTCAGCAGCGGGCAGAGCCCAACGCGAGCGGAGCCGTGGTAGCCACCATTGCCAAGGACACCGTCGTGAAGTCTGCTTCGGCAAAACCTCGCGACGGTTGGTATGGGGTGACCAAAGCAGGCAAGACTGGATGGGTAGAGGGCAAGTTCCTGAAGAAGCTCGACGCCGCAGAGACCACGGGGGGTGCAGGAGGAAAGAACGTGCCGTACGAGTGCCAATACACCAACGGCATCGACGAGGGCGAAGCCTACGGAGCCAACACTTGCGCCACGACGTCGACGTCTATGGCGCTTCGCTACTTCGGGGTGAATCTCAAGGCCCTCGCCTACTACAAGGCTTATCGTTCGCTCGGGTACACCTACAACGATGCCAAAGACTTTTCGGTCATTCCGCGCATTCTGGAGAAGATCCCCGAGACTCGGGGCAAGTTCGTGACGCGGAGCCTGACCGCGGGCCAGGGCGGATCGACGGCCGACCTCAAGAAGGCGCTCGACGAAGGCTACCTGGTGGTCGTGGGCGCCAACCTTTTCAACGGCCACGTCATTCTCGTCACCGGGTACGACTCGCTGGGCATTTACGTGAACGACCCGGCTGGGGTGTGGCACCCCTCGTACGGCAACAGCGGGTCGGCGTACGACAAATGCTCGGGGGGCAGCAACAACGCCAGCGGCGACCTCATCTCGTGGTCTGCTTACAGGCAGGCAAACGTGGTTTGCGGAGAGGCCGGGCGCGCCGTACATTTGTGCCCCAGCCAGCCGGACCTCTGGATGTTCGCCATCAAGGCGAAGTAGCTCGTAGTGTGGTCGCTTGGATGCACCCGAGAGCTCGGGGCGCAGCAGGCGTTCTCGGATACGTGTATGCTCCACCAACGGAGCAGTCCGTCAGCTTCCCGGAGCCACGATGAATCGAGATACGTTCAGCACCATCATCGGAACCGACCCCAGCTCGAGCGAGGCCGACGTATTGCCCGTGTTCGTGCTGAAGGTGATCACGGGGGGCGGAGCCGGGGCGATGTTTTCTCTGGACTGGACCCAGAGCTCGACCATCTTGGTGGGTCAGAGCGTGGCGTGCGGGGTGCGCCTGCAAGACCCGAAAGTGTCTCGGCGGCACGCAGCCTTTTCGCCCGAGGGGTCGCGCGTTCGGGTGGTCGACCAGGGCTCGAGCAACGGGACATTCGTGAACGGCGTTCAGGTCACCGAAGCCTTGCTCCGAGGCGGGGAGACGGTGACCGTCGGCGACACGGGAATCAAGCTGCTGCGCATGGGAGATGCCCACAATACGATGCGGCAGGAGAGCGAGTCGTTCGGGCGAGTACTGGGCCGGAGCGCAGAGATGCAACGGGTCTTCGTCTTCGGTTCCCGCCTCGCGACCACCACACTGCCGGTCGTGATCGAGGGCGAAACCGGCACCGGGAAGGAGCTGTTTGCAGAAGCGCTGCACGAGGCAAGCGCGCGGTCGCAGGGTCCCTTTTTTACGTTTGCCGGCGCCAATGGGCAGTCGCACATCGACGAGCTGTTGGAAGATGACGGCATTTTTGCCCAGTCGGTAGACGGAACCCTGGTCTTGGACGAGCCGGCGGAGCTCTCTCTCGCAGCCCAATCGCGCCTCCTTCTCATGCTCGCTCGCTACGGCGATCGCGTGCGCGTGATCACCACGACCAAGCGCGATCTCGATCGTGAGGCGCAGGCTGGTCGTCTGCGAGAAGACCTGATGTTCCGACTGGGCGGAGGGCGCATAGACCTACCCCCGCTGCGCCGCCGACACGGTGATATCTCACTGCTGGCCTCCCACTTTTGGCGCATCGGCGGAGGCTCCGGTGAGCCGCCTTCGGCCTTGCTGGCGCAGCTGCACGACTATCACTGGCCGGGAAACGTTCGCGAATTTCGCCACGCGGTCGAGCGCGCGGTGGCTTTTGGCGATGACTACAAGCTGGCGCTCGCTTCTAAGCTCGCGGCCACCGCAGAACCGGCCAACGGCGATCTGATGTCACGCCTGCTCACGATGGACGTGTCGCTGCAGCAAGGTAGATCGCTGCTCGTTGCCGACTACGAGCGACGATACGTAGATATGGCGCTGAAGCAGCACGGCGGCAACATGACGCGAGCTGCCGCGGCTTCCGGCCTCACGCGGCGATACTTTCATATGTTGCGCGCCAAGCTTCGGTAGCCTTCGGCCTGGGGGCTCGTGCCTCGGTGCGGCAACCCAGCGCACCCAGCGCACCCAGCGCACCCGGCGCGGCGCCGACGTCGATCGGTGGCAGCTCGACGGCAGGGACTTCAGGTTCTCGCGCGGCGACCGTTTTATGCCGAGACATGCGTACCCGACCCTTGTTCGCGGTGGTCTTCTGTAGCGGCGCGCTGGCGCTGCGCGTACTGGCCGCGTGCTCGACGGAGCCGCCACCCAGCGTCTATACGCCCGGCGGTGGCGAAGGTGACGGGGGCACGGTGCCGCCTTCGTTCGGCTCCAACCCCGACGCGATGGCCCCCGAGACGTCGGTTCGTGACGCGGCGCCGGTCGATTGCGATGCCACGCCCACGGCCTGCCTTCCGCCGGCGGTGTGTGGTGACATGTTGGCCGGTGTGGGCGAGAGCTGCGACGACGGCAACACGGCGCCGGGCGATGGCTGCTCCGCCACCTGCCAGGTCGAGGCGCCCTACTGGGCGTGTGCCTTCGGCAAAGCGTGCATCGACGTGCGCGACTGCGACGCCGGCGGCGACGCGGGCTGCATCGCGCCCCCCAAGGCCGCGGTGTGTGGCGATCGCACCATCGACCCGGGTGAGGTGTGCGACGACGGCAACATTTCGCCGGGCGACGGCTGCGCCCTCGACTGCAAGGCCATCGAAGCCAACTTCGCCTGCCCCACCCCGGGTTCGCCCTGCGTCTCGACCATGGTGTGCGGCGACGGCGCCATCACCGGCACCGAGCAATGCGACGACGGCAACGCCGCTTCCGGCGACGGCTGCACCTCGGCGTGCGCCCTGGAGCCCGGGTGGAGTTGCTCCATTCCCAATACCGCGTGCGGGGCTGCGGCCTGCGGCGACGGATACCTGGCGGGCACCGAAGAGTGCGACGACGGCAACCTGGCAGATGGCGACGGTTGCTCCGCGAGCTGCCGCCTGCGCTCCACCACCACCAGCACCGCCTCCACCACCAGCGCGCCGGGCTACACCACAGTGGTCAACTACGCGTGCCCCACGCCGGGGTTGCCTTGCGTACCCACCGTGTGTGGCGACGGCGTACGCGAAGGCACCGAGCGCTGCGACGACGGCAACGTAAAGGCCTTCGATGGCTGCTCGCCCACCTGCCGCCTGGAGCCCAACTGTCCCAACGGTACCTGCGTGGCGGTGTGCGGCGACGGACTGCTCTTCGACTTCGACGCCGATCTCGACGGCAAGAACGACGAGGACTGCGACGACGGCAACACCCGCAGCGGCGACGGTTGCTCTGCCACTTGCAAGGTCGAAACCGGCTACCAGTGCCCAGCCCAGGTGGCCACCAACCCCTCGTTCATGGACGTGCCGGTGGTGTTTCGCGACTTCAAGTACTGGAACGCCAGCGACGCCGAGAGCCATCCCGACTTCGAGCGCTATGGCTGCTCGGTGGCCAGCACCGACCTCACGCTCGCCGATCTCTCGCTCCCCACCGCGCTCTCGCCGTGGCGCGTTCCGGTGTTCGCAAAGTCGCCCGGCGCCGGCAGCTGCGGCACGCAGCTCACTTCGGCGCTCGACTTCACCGACTGGTACTCCGACGTGCAGGTGAACACCAAGTCGCGTGGCCAGCGCATCGACGACACCACCGTGCGCCTCACCCAGAACGTAGACGGCTCCTACGTGTTCGATAGCGCCGTCGATGAGCCCTACAAGACGCGCGGCGGCTTCTTCCCGCTCGATGGCAAGGGCTGGGGCAACCAGAGCGGCGCCCACAACTGGGCATTCACCACCGAGCTCCGCTACTGGTTCAACTACGACGCCGCAAGCGCGCCGCAACTGCAGTTCAGCGGCGACGACGACGTATGGGTCTTCGTCAACGGCAAGCTGGCGCTCGATCTCGGTGGGCTGCATTCCAAGCTGGCGAGCTCGTTCACCCTCGACGCCGCCAAGGCCGCCGCGCTGGGCCTCAACGACAAGCAGCTCTACGAGATTGCGCTCTTTCACGCCGAGCGCCACTCTACCGGCTCGAACTTCAAGCTCACGCTGCGCGGCTTCGAGAAGAAGCTCTCGGTGTGCGCCGAGGTCTGCGGCGACGGCATCAAGACCTCGTCGGAGCAATGCGACAACGGCGCCGCCAACACCGGCTCTGGCGCCTACGGCGCATGTCGACTCGACTGCAAGCTCGGCCCCCACTGCGGCGACGCGCTGGTGTCGATGCCGCCCGAGCAGTGCGACGACGGAACCAACCTCACCTCGTGGTCGCCGGTAGCAGGAAGCGCCGCGTGCGGCCCCGGCTGCAAGGCGCCGACCTACTGCGGCGACGGCATGGTGCAGGGTAGCTTCGGCGAGCAATGCGACAACGGCGCGGCGCAGAACACCGGCGCCTACGGCAAGTGCCGCTCCGACTGCGCTTTCGGTCCGCGCTGCGGCGACGGCCTGCTTCAGAGCAGCGACGGCGAGGCCTGCGACAACGGCTACAACATCACCACGTACCTCGCGCACCCGACCGCCACCGACTGCGCGCCCACCTGCAAGAAGCCGAGCTCTTGCGGCGACGGCGTGCTCGACCGCCCCTTCGAGCAGTGCGACAACGGCGCAGCCAACACCAACGCAGGAACCTATGGCGCATGCACCACCGAGTGCGTGCTGGGCGCTCGGTGCGGCGACGGCGTGCTGCAAGCCGCAAACGAGCAGTGCGACGATGGCAACCGGCTCAATGGCGACGGGTGCTCCGCGGCCTGCGAGAAGGAATCGACCGGACCCAAGTGAATCGGCGGCGAAGGGTGGGCAAAGTCCCGGGAACCGCGACGTGCACCCGGGAACTGCGGCTTCTCACCCCGTGGAGGGGCTGCAAGTTCCCGCGTGGCGTCCCGCCGACGGAGCTGGGCACACCCTGTGCGTAATGAGCGGACATGAAGTCCACAGCCCCCTCTTCGCGCACCTCGATCACCCGAATCAGCATCACGCTCTGCTCGCTGCTCGTGCTGGCCGCAGCGAGCTCCGGCGCCTGCGCCGCGCCGGTGGAAGAAGAAGCGCCGCAGGACGAGGTCGCAGAGTCGGATCTCACCGGGCAGCAAGCTTGTCAGCTCATCGCCGGCGCCTCGGCCGGGCTGGGCGCGGTGGCCACCCAGGCCTTCTTCGGTACCGCTGCTTGCGCCGGAGCCATGGCCGTCACGGTGGGCGGCGAGCTGGTATGCCTGGCGCCCGCAGCGGGCGGATCGCTGGCGGCCATTGGCGCCGTCCTCACCGGCGGCGCCTCGTATCTCATGTGCACGAGCAGCTCGGGCAATACCCAGCGCGTGCCGCTCACTTCGACCGGCTCGTCTACCTGCTCCACGACCAGCGCCACGACGGCGCCCAAGTTTTGCAGTAACCTGTACAGGCGTTACAAGCAGTCGTGCGGCTCGCTCGACCTTCGATCGCCGGAGCGCTCGGAGACCTCGTGTCGCGGCATCAGCATCGCGACCGCGCGCGACCAGAGCACCTGCAACACCCTGGTCAATCGCGTGGAGAAGAACGCCCAGTGCCTCCACGGCCGGCGCATCATGCAAGACTTCATACGCCGCGGCATCTGTCAGGGCGACGCCACCGACCCCAATGGCACCAACCACGAGAAGCCCATCCAGGTCGCCAACGATCTGCTCGCAGAGTGCAAGAACAAGCTCAAGAGCCTCTCCAACCTCTGCCAGCGCGACCCGGAGGAGCTCCAGCGCTCGTCGGTGCGCCGCTTCAATCAAGCGGTGTACACCTGCCAGTGAGTCACTCCAGCACGAAGGAGTGATCGAGCGGCTGAAACGTAGTGGTCACGCGGCCGCCGCCGCCGGTGTCGGCGCCCGCCGGAAGCGGATAGTTCCGGTGGCGCCGCAGCGTGATGATGCATCCACCGGCCTGGACCTTGGCCATACCGTCTTTGGTGAGCACCACGCTGCGGGCGCCCACTTTCGTCTCGTACCAAACCGCGAAGTTGAGGCGGTTGGCATCGCGCGCGACCACCGCTTCCATGGTCTCGCCGTCGACCAGGGGCTCGCCTACCCAGGTGAGCTCGAAGCTCTCGCTGCGAGGCAGCTTGGCAGGCACAGCGTCGGGAAAGGAGACCTCGCGGATCGCAGGCACCGGCACCTCGCGGCGCTTTCCCTGGCTGTCGACGTACGTGAAGGTGGTTTGCTTGGTGTATCCTGCATGCTTGTTCTCGTACCAGTCGAGGAGCGCGCCCCAGGCGAGGGGCGTGCCACCCTCGGAGGCCGATGCGCCCCCGGTGAGCTCCAGCGAGGTGCCGGTGGCGCCGCCGAAGCGAAACTGTGCGCGCGCGAAGGTGCTGTCGGTGTTGCTGTCGCGGTAGAGCCAGTAAGTGGTGTGAATCTTGTCTTGGGCGACGTCGGCGGAGGGCTGCGATTGGCAGCCCTGGGTGTCGGCCCCGGGCAACGCGAAGAGCGAGAGGGAGATGGCAGCAAAGATGGCAAGACGACGGTTGAGCATGGATGACCTCCGTAAGGGCGTGCGCGAACATCGAGTGCGTGCGCTCTCGAGCGCGCGCTTCTGATCGCAATCGCCGCCGGGCATCGTTTTGGTAGGAGACCCTGCTACTTCGCTCGCTCCACAGTGAGCCCGTACAGGGCGACTTTTCGATACAGCGTTGCGCGCGCGATGCCCAGCGAGCGTGCCGCCCGCGCCAAGCTCCCCTGTTCGCGATGGAGCGCCTGCTGAATGGCCCACGCCTCCAGGTCTTCCAGGCGCTCGGGAACGTCGCGCGGCACCGAGCGCGCCGGCCTGCGCTCGTTCTTGGCGGCGAGATCGCTCCGATGGATGATGCGAGCCTCGGTGAGAACCGCCACGGCCTCTACCAGCGCCTTGAGCTCGCGCACGTTGCCGGAGAAGGCTTGTGCGAGGAGCCAGGTGGCGGCATCCGGGCCGAAGGCTTTGGTGGGCGCGATGGCCTGAAGAAAGTGCCGTGCCAGGAGCACGATATCGTCGCCGCGCGCGCGCAGCGGCGGCACATGCACCGAGAGCACATCGAGACGAAAGAAGAGATCTTCGCGGAACGATCCGCGCGACGCCAGCTCGCGCAGGGGCCGGTGCGTCGCGGCAAGAATGCGCACGTCGACCTTGCGCGAGGTGCGCCCCCCGACTGGGCGCACCTCGCCGTCTTGGAGCACGCGCAGCAGCTTGGCCTGCATGGCGAGCGACATGTCGCCCACCTCGTCGAGGAGCAGCGTTCCGCCGTCGGCCACCGCGAAGAGTCCGAGCGCGTCTCGCTCCGCGCCGGTAAACGCGCCGCGCAAGTGACCGAAGAGCTCGGTCTCCAAAAGCGCCTCGGGCATGGCCGCGCAGTTCACGGCCACGAACGGGCGCGACTTGCGCGGGCTCTCGTCGTGAATCACCCGGGCCACCAGCTCCTTGCCGGTTCCGCTCTCGCCGGTGATCAGCACCGAGAGCGAGCTCTGCGCGATGCGGTCGAGGCGACGAAACATCTCGTGGATGGCCGGACTACGACCGATGATCCCGCCGCGCTCCCCGGGCCGCGCGGCGTCGTCCGTCGCGCCCCGGGCGGCCTCTGCGCGGGCGAGCTCCACCTCGAGCCGTTGCGCCTCCAAATCGCGCAGGCGCGTGCCCTCTCGCAAGGCCTCACGTGCCCGGGCGCCGCGCAGCAGCGGCCAAAGCACGCTCCCGAGTGAAGCTATCATCTCCTCCACGTCCGATTTGCCGATGGGTGTTGGCGCCAGGCGCACGTGGCCAATGCGCCGGTCTCCGTGGTGCAGCGGAATGCGTCGCGTATTGGGGGGCTCCAGGCGCGACTGCCCGTCGGCATCGCGAATCACGACGTCGGCCGGGCCGCGGTCTTGGTCGGCGTCGAGCACCAGCTCCATCAGCTCGGCGCCCGTAAGCTCCAGAAACGCATCGGCCGCGCGCGCGAGAATCTGCGGCGGGTCGGCGGCCTCGGCGAGGCTTCCCACGTGAAAGAGCAGGCGGAGCCAATCGCGACGTCCGCCGGCATCGGGGCGGGGTGATTCGGCGCGCACCGGGCCCGACGCCGAGGCGATGGCGCGGACCAGTGCCAGCCACTCGGTGTCGCGCCGCCGCACGTGATCGCGCAAGTACGCCCGGCGCGCGCTGCGCGGGGCGTTGCGAATCACGCCCTCGAGGAGGCCCTGCGCCCGCGCCGCCTCTTCCGCAATCTTCGGCTGCGCCGCAGGCACTTCTCCGTCGAGCCAACGGCTCTGCAGCTCCCGGCTCAGGGTGCGGGCAACCCCAGCGCGCGCCCGCCACGCAACGTCGACCAGGCCCGCCGACTCCGCCTCCCGCGCCAGCGCCTCCAGGTTCTTGGCGGTCTTGGCCGAAGGGCTCTCCTCGGCGGCGAGCTGCAGGAGCAGCAGGCGCATGAGCAGGCGCGGCGCCATTGCCACCTTGGGGCTGAGCGCGGCCTTGGCGAGCTTGCGCGCGGCCGTCGTATCGCCGCCATCTACCGCCAGCTCCGCCCTACGCAACGCCACCCACGCGCTCTCGGTCTCGGTGGGCCCGCCCAGCGCGGTGAAGGTGCGATGCGCCTCTGCATAGTGGCGTTCGGCGCTCTCGCGGCGGCCCGCTTTGCGCTCGAGCTCCCCCAGCTCGAGCGCGGTCCACGCCACGAACCACAGCTGTCCGCGTTCGCGACCGAGATCGCGCGCGCGCACCAGAAAGCGCCGTGCCGAGGCGTTGCGTCCGAGATCGTGAAGGCAGTTGCCAAGGTTGTAGGCGGCCAGGCACATCAGGGCCCGATCGCCGGCGCGCTCCGCCATGGCCAGCCCACGGCGAAACAATCCCGCCGCCGCCGCCATCTCCCCGGTCTGGATCTCCAGGAGACCGAGGTTGATATCCGACGCGGCCACGCGATCCCACAGCTTCGCGGGCTCGGCGATCTCCCGCGACCGCATGAAGTGCCTTTTGGCCCGCGGCGCGTCGAGCGGCGAGAGATAGCTCGCGCCGAGCCCATTTTCTGCCAGAGCCACCTCGCGCGGCGCGCTCTGGGCGTCGAACTGATCGAGCGCTGCCAGTAGCTCGCGGCGCGCGGCCTCGCGCTCTCCCGCTTGTCGAAGCGCAAGACCCCGCTCCAGGCGCACCCGGGGATCGGTCGCGAGCCCGGGAAAGGCCTGAAGAAAGTCGGCCACCACGGCCAGCGTCTTGGGGCGAGTTCCCCTCGCGTCGTTGAGCTCGCGCCACCACGAGAGCACCGAAGGATCCCCTTGGCCACCCGGGTGGGGCCACCTTGCGAGATCGCGCTCCGCATCGGTCCACCGCCCGGCGGCGATGGCCAGGCGAATGCCCTCTACCCAATGTGCATCAATCTGAGTCATGTCTCATAACGATACATAGCTGCTCGGTGTGAAGGTGCGGAAACCATTCGATGGCAGGCCGGGCACGAACACTGCTTGGGGCGACGCATCGCTTCGTTCGAAGCAGGAGGCTCGCCGTGCAGTCACACCTTCCCAAGCTCGCAGTGTTCGTTGTCCCCGCCCTCGCCATCGGCGCAGCCATCGCCTGCTCGTCGGATCCTGCCCCGCCGGCCGACGGCCCGGTCGTTCAAGACTCGGGGAGCGCCCCCATCGAAGACTCTGCCGCGCCACCGCAAGACCAGACCGCGCCACCCGAGGCGTCTACCGCCGGCCTCGTACCCGACCCTACTGCACCGGCGCGCATCACGCAGTTCGACGCAGACATGGCCAAGGCCATCTGCGACCAGATCGCGAACTGCTGCAACCCGGGCGACTACGAACGGTACTTCGGGCAGTTCATGCAAAAGCCCTTCGAGCTGCCTTCGGCTCCCCAACCGGCCGCGTGCGCAGCCACGCTGGCGACCACGCTCGGAAAGTTGCATCAGAAGTGGGGCGCGTGGGCCGTGCGCGGGTCGGTGCGCTTCAACGACGCCAAGGGCGCCGCATGCATCGCCACCGTGAAGGCTGCCACCTGCGGCGAGACGTCGCTCACGGCAGCCCTCTTCGACGAAAAGTGTCAGGGCGTGCGCCGGAACGAGGTTTTCACCAAGGTCACCCCCATCGGAACGACGTGCCAAACGGGCGACTCGACGTTCTACGGCGACTGTGACCCCAACTTGGGATTCTGCAGCGACAAGAAAGTCTGCACCGCGTGGCGCAAGACCGGAGAGTCGTGTGGCACCTACCTGCAAGCAGACGCTTCACCCGAGGCCGGGCTCACCCTGCTCTTCTGCGAGCCCGACCACCAGTGCGACAACTCGACCTTGCGAGCGCCAGGAAAGTGCACCGGGCCCTCCATCGACTCCAAGCTGGGCGATCGCTGCGACGCCCTCACCGGGCCGCTGCAAATTTGCAACGCGAGCACGTATTGCGGCCCCACGGGTACCTGCGACGCCCTCAAAGCCGATGGTGCCTCGTGTCAGGGCGATAGCGAATGCAGCAGCCTGCACACCGGCACCTGCGCCGGCCCCACCTTCGCCACCCGCGTTTGTGGCGGCCCGGTCTTCTGCGGAGGAAAGTGAAGATGAAACTTCGAATTTCTGCACTTACGCTGGTTCTCTCGTCAATGGCCTGCTCGTCTGCCGCACCGGCGCCGGTGACTCCGGTGGATGGCGGCGGCGTAGATGCCGCGGCGCAGCCCACCAAGGCCGAGGCCACCGCCGATCGGCTCACCGAATATCTGCTCGGTCGCTTCGACTCCAAGGACCAGTCCATCACCGACCCCACCTACTTTGCCATTCAGTTGCAGACCTGCCCGGTAGACGCCAAGGCCTTCGGCACGCGGATCATCTACGTGGAGCAGGCGCGCATGGAAACGCTCTCCGCGCCCTACCGCCAGCGCCTCTACGTGATCGAGCCGGTCGACGACGACAATGCCATCTCGCGGGTCCTCGAATTCGCCGACCCCAAGCCGTGGATTGGCGCCTGCAAGCGCGATATCGAGCCCATCACCGACGCCGCCATCGCAACGCCGCGGCCCGGATGCGGCGTGCAGATGCACTGGACAGGGGACCACTTCGAAGGTGCCACCGGCGAGCGGCGCTGGGACGGCCGGCAGTTTGCGCTCGACGCCCAGGGCATTCGTTGTCAGAGCACGCTCAACGGCGCCACCTACGCGACCACCGACGTGTCGCTCACCCGCGACGGCCTGAAATCGTGGGACCGCGGCTGGGACGCAAGCGACAAGCAAGTATGGGGCGCCACCAAGGGCGGCTACGTGTTCGTTCGCCGGCAACCTTAGTTGGAGAGATGCGCGGGACGCCGGAATGCGCGCCCGCGACCTCACAGGGCGGCGCGCCCAACGCACGCGCGCCCTGGGCTTCTCCGAGGCACCTCACCCGCAGCGTTCTTGGGCGGGCCCTGCGGCGGCGGTCGCTGCAGGGAAGAACCCCGATTGCATTACCAGTCGGTCCGACCCCTCGACGGAATCCACTTCACCCTCCACCTTCGCGTGCCCTGCGCGGCGGTACTCGAGTGGGCTCACCCCCACCTGGGTGAGGAAGATCTTGCGGAGGTGCTGAGGCTTTTGCAGGCCGACCTCGAGCGAGATGGCAGCAAGCTTGAGCGTCGTCTCGGTGAGCAGGTGCTTGGCGCGCTCGACCCGGGCCTCGCAAACCAGCTCACGAAACGTTTTGCCTTGTGCCTGTAGCGCGCGCTGCAAGGTGCGCTTCGACGAGCTCAGGCCGCGCGCGGCCCACTCCACCGAAGCGTCGGCCACATTCTCGCGCAAGAGCTCGCGGAGGGCGTCGACCACGCTGACGTTGGCGTCTTCTTCCACGCCTTGCCACGCCCGCAGCGCCTCCGGAGCCAGGCAGCTCTCGAGGTCTTGGAGCCGCGCGCCGAGCGCCAGGCAGGCCTCGACTTCGTTCGCTCGCAACAGCCACGGTTCGCGGGTGCCGAGAAACGACGAAAGGCCATGAACCGCGGCTCCGTATATGCCCGCGGGGGGAACGAGCGCGGCGGTGTCGATCAAGCGCTCGAGAAGAGTACGGTGCTGGCTATAGAGCGCCAGGATGCGATCGAGGTCGCGCGGATCGGTGCCCCGAAGACGACCAAAGTCGAAGAGCACGCGCTGCGGCACCCGCCCGTGCTTCTCGGCGCTCACGATTACCTCCTCGAGTCGTTCTGCGTCGGCCTCGTCGACGCGGCCGCTGGCGCGCACCATCGTCGTCCGTTCGTCGGGAAACACCACCACCAGGTGGGGACCTACAATCGCATCTCCGCCTCGGGCGCTCGGAGGCGATGGAACAGGAGAAGAGGCGAACGGTGGCTCGAACGATTGCATGGGGACGACCTTCGTGGTGAGCGTGGGCTATGCTGTGTATCGGTAGCGAGGCATATCGTGGTTGAGCTTTGGTGCGACCAAAGCGAGCGCTAGCGCTGCGTCGAGGGGCCAGCAAGGGTACGTGGGTGTCCGGCACGATCGCGGCATCCTTTGTCGCCTTCGTGGCCATCGATGCGAAGCCCCGGGTCTCTTCGGTCGCGCCGCGCACCCGCTCGCACCCAGGTACGGATCGAGAGAGCAACGGCGGGGGAAGGTGCGCACGACCTCTCAGGAAGCACACCGCGGTCCATCGGCCGTCGCCCCGAAACTGCCCCGAATGCGCCACGGTGAGAAGTGGGTGATCACGCCCTGCGCGCCCTGTTCCCGGCCATTGGTACCACCGCTCGATAGAAGCGCTCGCACTGGGGCATGCCCTGCAACGACACCGTGAGCATGAGCACGTAGTTTGAGGGGTCCGCGAGCAGGAAAGGAGCGGGGCGCATTGCGTCACACCCGCCGGTCCGTGTGGGGAGTCTCGCTATCGTTTTCGTGCAGCGGTTGCAGAGGCCTTCGGCTTCGGCGTCTGGGCGAAGACCTCGAGGTAGAGCTTCTCGTCGAGGCGGGAGAGGTCCCGGTCGGTGGCGACGGAGAGAAGCTCGTCGGCGAGATTCATGAGGACGCGGAAGTTTCCTGCGGCGTGGTCGGCGAGCGTGACTCGCAGCTCGGTGGTCATCAGGCTGGCGTTTCCTGCGGCGAGCGGAAGGGGCCCGAACGTCGAGAGTACGGTCAAAGGCCATCGGCACTGGAATGGTCTACTTGGTCAGGGCGGCCGCGGGCGCAGCTCCGCCCATGCGCGACGTGTCGCGCCAGCTCCTGAGGGGTCAGGCTGCGGTCGGTGGTGCGCGAGGACTGCGGAGGGCGGCGAGGAGCTTGGCCACGGAGGCCGGGTCGGTAAAGGCGGCGCGGACGGTGAGCTTGCCTCCGCATCGGACACAGACACGAAGGTCAACGTCAAAAGTTCGCTTCAAACGGGTGCGCCAGTCAATTCGCGAGCTCGTCGCGTAAAGCTCGGCTTGGAGGATTCGGTCCCAGTGCGCAAGCGACAGCACG